>NZ_JAALGD010000016.1 GCF_011059135.1 Brevibacillus sp. SYP-B805
TACGTTGCCAAAAACATGCTGACAATTTCTTCATCTGTCAAATCCTCTTGCTGTTTCTCAATTAGATCCAAGTATTCGTTCCCTTGCTGCATCTATGACCCTCCTGTTGTCGCACAAGTTCAGTTGTACGAAATTGTACGTTGTCTGCAGAACCCAGTGCAAACGGAAAAATATTTTATCATGTGCCCTTTCCAATTCATCAAGCGAAATGGAGAGATACCTCTTTGATTCAACAGCTCGCAAGTTGGATGTCCAGATTGTGGTTGCACGATTACGGTACATATCATCACTGTATGCGCGTTGGATGTTTGGCAAGACAAATGGCAGCTGCCTTGCATTTGAATCAAGAGCAAGCCCAAAGTCTTGTCCTGGGATGTATCCTGCACGATATCGGTAAAATTTTTGTTCCAATATCCATATTAAGAAAGAGTTCCGCACTGACCCAAAGTGAATGGGAATTGATGAAACAGCATCCCATCTGGGGGAACGATTTATTACAGAAAGAGGGCATTACCAACCCGGATATTGCCCATATCGTTCTCTATCATCATGAACGTCTGGATGGAGCGGGTTACCCCTATGGTCTGGATGACAGCGACATTCCAAGCTGCGCCAGAATATGTTCCATCTTGGATGCGTTTGATTCCATGGTTTCGCACCGCCCCTACCGAAAAGGCATTTCGTTCGCGGATGCCAAAATCGAGCTGTGGAAAAACCGGGACAAACAATTTGACACGGAGTATTTGACCATCTTTTTGCAGATAAATGAATCGTACTTTTGTGAATTGTATCACAAGAGTGGAGAGCATATCCGATGGGGGTGAAACCGTGGAAGCTTCACAGCAGGACCAATACATCGTCATTGAGGTGGGTGTGGACAAATATGCGCTAAAGATTTCTGAGGTTTATGAAATCCTCAAAATGCAAAAAGTTACCGCTGTCCCGAACAGCAAGACCTTTTTGGAAGGCGTCACAAATATCCGGGGCAATATCGTCCCCGTGATCAGTTTGCGCAAAAGATTTCAATTGGAAGAGAGGCCCGAAATTCATCAAACAAAAATCGTGGTGGTGAATTATCACGAAGAACTGATCGGCATCGTGGTGGATGGGGTGAATCAAGTCACCAGATTTTCCAAGATCCAATCCTCCGCAGACATTGTATCGGGAGTGGACGGAAGTTTTGTTCAGGAGATCGGCCAGTCGGAAGATGGACTTATCGGCATCTTAAATTTAGAACAGGTTCTTGCAGGGTAAGGAGACAAACATGGATCGATTGGAAATGATGGGAGTCTTCCTCTCCGAAGTGGAAGAACAACTTCAATTGCTGGAACGGGAAATTCTGAATCTGGAACTGCAAGGCGAGTCTCCGGCAATCATACAAAGTATTTTTCGGGCCGCTCACACGTTAAAAGGTTCATCGGCGGCGATGGATTTCGAGGAGATGAAACGTTTAACCCATGAAATGGAAAATATTTTGGACAAGATTCGCAATCAGCGTCTGCCGGTGACGCAGCAGGTTGTGGATGTCCTGTTTCAATGTCTGGATCAGTTATCCGGCTTGAAAAGGGAGATTGAACTGGAAGGCGCAACCAGAACGAATGTGGATGCCATTGTGCACCAATTGCAGCAGTTGGACAACAGGCTGGTAGAGAATGTTGGATCGGAAGGCAGGTTGTCTGCCGTTGCAGGACAACCGGTAAAGAAGTGGATCTGCAAAGTCCGCTTATCCGATCAGTGCGAGATGAAAATAGCTCGTGCCTACATTGTATTCAACCATATAAAAAATTGGGCGTCTGTTATTGCGACGGAACCGGACTTGAACAGCATCTCTGAAGACGCAGCCATTCAGGAAATCTCCTATTACATCGCGACCGGGTTGGAGCCGGAAACCTTCCAATACCGCTTGGGCGAGCTTCTAGATGTGGAGGATGTCAAAGTGGTGCCGTTGTTGGATGAGCGTTCTGTGTCAGTGACAGAAGCCGGAAAGGACGTGGAACAGGAGAACCCCCCCCTCATCAGGAGCGAAAAGGAAGGGAAGAAAATCGGGCAAACGGTTCGCGTGGGTGTCGATCTCTTGGAGAACATCATGAATTTGGTTGGCGAACTGGTCATCGACCAGACAAGAATCGCCCAGGTGGGCAATCTGATGCGCGACCGTTATTCCTCGGACGAAACCATTGACGATCTGGAGCAAATCTCCAATCATTTCAGCCGCATTATCGGAGAACTGCAAGGATCCGTCATGAAAACGCGAATGCTTCCCATCGAGCAATTGTTCAGCCGGTTCCCACGCATGGTACGGGATTTGTCCCGGACGTTAAACAAGGAAGTGAATCTGCTGCTTGAGGGGAAAGAGACAGAACTGGACCGGACTGTCATCGAGGAAATCGGGGATCCGCTGATTCACCTGATCCGAAATGCCATCGACCATGGCATCGAAGAAGCGGAAGTCAGAAAAAAACGGGGAAAATCCCCCAAGGGAACCATAAGGATCAAGGCAGCCCATCAGGAAAATCAGGTGGTGCTGACGGTAGAGGATGACGGGGCAGGCATTCACGTACAGAAAGTAAAGGAATCCGCCATTCGCAAGCAGCTGATTCCTGCCCAAAATGCCGAGATGATGTCAGAACAGGAACTGATTCAGCTTATATTTCTTCCTGGTTTTTCCACGGCTTCGTCCGTCAACGATATTTCGGGACGCGGAGTCGGAATGGATATTGTCCGCAATCATATCGAGAAATTAAACGGATTGATCGAGGTAGAAACCCGCTTGGGAGCGGGAACGAAGTTTACGATTAAACTGCCGCTTACGTTGGCGATTCTTCGGGGGCTTCTGATCCGGTTAAAAGAAACCATTTATGCCCTGCCCATGAGCAGCGTGATCGAAATCGTCCGCCTGTCCAAACAAGAGATACGCTCCATCAAGGGACAAGCTGTTGTCAAAATCAGGGACAAGATTTTTCCTCTCATCAGGCTTCACGATTACTTTAACATGCCTTCCGGCGGCATGAATACCCAAAATGTATATATCGTGGTGGTGGGGCTGGCGGAAAAAAGACTCGGTCTGGTTGTCGATGAATTGATCGGCAATCAGGAAATCGTCGTAAAATCCATCGGTTCCTATATCGGAAAGATCGAAGGCGTTTCAGGGGCCACGATCTTGGGTGACGGAAGCGTAGCGCTGATCCTGGATGTAACCGGATTATTCAAAATGGCGAATAACTCCAACTGAATCGTTTGGCAACAAGCTGACAGAATTCCATCATCAAAGAAGCTGATCATAGGGAGGAAAACGTTCGATGAGCACGTTGAAAAAAAACATTGCTTACAAATTTATGAAAGTCGCAGGGGTTTCCGAAACGGTTGAAGCGGTTTTGTTCGATGCGGAACAGTTGGAGCAAAATCTCAAGGATCTGGCCGTCATTACGGAACAAATTTCGCTCGGGGCCCGACAACAGTCATCAGCCATTGCATCCACATCCGAAATGTTGGCGGAAATCTCCAATTCCATTGAAGGAGTAAGCCATCATTCCAGTCGGCTGCATGCTTCCGCCAATGAAATCGCGGAATCCATCCAGGAAATGGTGATTACGGTTCAACAGGTTGCCGGAAACAGCGAGAGTACGGCAAGTTCCGTGGAGCAGATTTCCGCTACCATTGAAGAGATGGGCCAATCGATCAAAGGCGTGGCCGATAATGCGCTGAACCTGACCGCTTCGGCGGAAGAAACGGCGAATGCGATCCAGGAGATGGTGGCTTCCATTCAACAGGTAGCCGGCAATGCGGAAAGCACAGCCGGTTCGGTAGAACAAATCTCCGTATCCATCGAAGAGATGGGGCAATCGATCAAAGGCGTAGCCGATAATGCAGCGAGCCTGACCGCCTCGGCGGAAGAAACGGCGGATGCGATCCAGGAGATGGTGGCTTCCATTCAACAGGTAGCCGGCAATGCGGAAAGCACAGCCGGTTCGGTTGAGCAAATCTCCGTATCCATCGAAGAGATGGGCCAATCGATCAAAGGCGTGGCCGATAATGCGGCGAGCCTGACCGCTTCGACGGAAGAAACGGCGAATGCGGTCCAGGAGATGGTGGCGTCCATTCAACAGGTAGCCGGAAACGCGGAAAGCACGGCCAGTTCGGTTGAACAAATCTCCGCATCCATTGAGCAGATGGGAAAATCGATTCGCGGAATTGCTGCCAATGCAGACCAGCTGCAGAGAATCGCCGACGATACCTCTGCCTCGATTCAACAGATTGCGGCATCGATTGAACAGGTTGCCCAAAATGCGCAAAATGTGAATTCACTTACCGATCAAGTTCAAGAGGATGCCAAAGATGGACAAAAAGCGGTGGGTCAGTCCCTTACCGGCATGAAAGAGATAGCGGATGTCGTAACACAGGCCTCCGGCGTCATCACCAATCTGGGGAAACGCTCGGAGGAAATCGGAAGCATTATTGAAGTGATCGACGATATTGCCGAGCAAACCAACCTTTTGGCGCTGAACGCCGCGATCGAAGCTGCAAGGGCGGGCGAACACGGCAAAGGGTTCGCGGTTGTTGCCGATGAAGTAAGGAAGCTGGCCGAACGAAGCGCAAAGGCTACCAAAGAAATCGCCCAATTGATCAAAGGGATTCAAAGTGAAACGACCGATGCCATCAAAGCGATTGAGATCGGAATGGTAAAAGTCGAGCAAGGAAACAAACTGGCGGATGAAACAGGTGCAGCCATCGAAAAAATCGTGACCGGAGTGGAAAAGATCACGAATGAGATCAGACAGATCACGTCTGCTACCGTCGAACAGGCCAAGGGAAGCGAACAGATTGTGAAAGCCGTCGGCGTATTGACCAACCAGGCGGAGATGATGACGCAGGCGACGAAGGAACAGGCTGCCGGCGTACAGGAAATCATCAAGGGTGTCGTAAATGCCCGTGAGCAGGTGCGCCAGATCACCATAGCGACGGTTGAACAGGCCAAGCAAGGCGAGAATATCGCAATGGAGATAGAAAATGTAGCGAAACAAGCCGCCATGGTGACGCAGGCGACGAAGGAGCAGGCCGCCGGCGTGGAAGAAATCATCAAAGGGGTCGTGAACGCCCGTGAGCAGGTGCGTCAAATCACCGTAGCGACGGTTGAACAGGCCAAGCAGGGCGAGAATATCGCGCGGGCGGTAGAAAACGTAACGAAACAGGCCGCCATGGTAACGCAGGCAGTGAAGGAGCAGGCCGCCGGCGTGGAAGAAATCATCAAGGGTGTCGTGAACGCCCGTGAGCAGGTGCGTCAAATCACCGTAGCGACGGTTGAACAGGCCAAGCAGGGCGATAATATCGCGCGGGCGGGAGAAAATGTAACGAAACAGGCCGCCATGGTGACGCAGGCGACGAAGGAGCAGGCCGTCGGCGTGGAAGAAATCATCAAGGGTGTCGTGAACGCTCGTGAGCAGATGCGACAAATTACTGCGGCTACCGTGGAACAGGCAAAACACGGAAAGGATATTGTCAAAGCCGTCGAACATGTAACCAAACAGGCTGCCGAGATTACGGAAGCGACAAAATTTCAGACAAATGAAATGGATAAACTCGAACAGGCGATTTCCGATACGGGCAGCGCACTCCACCAGAATGTGCAGGATGTGGAAAAGACGGTTTCGGTGATGCGCGTGTTGGCAGACCGTTCTGCAACCATAAAACATTCGCTTCAAATGCTGAAATCCTAGTGTTGGTCCGAAAAAAGCGGATCAGCTCTTGAAGATTTTCCAACGTGGGTCAAATCTACGAACTTTTCAATGCGCTGCTGAATTGGGAGATGTAACACCATGACAACAGAGTTATTCAACGATATTCAACATGATGATGCGTGCTTGCAGCAGTTGGGACAAATGATTGCTGACTTTTGCGGACTGTATTACCTGGATAATCTTTCTTTGCTCGCCTCGAAGGTCTCGAATAGACTATCCACTCTGAACATGACGTTGGAAGCGTACACCGAATTCTTGGCAAGGAACCCGCAAGAATGGAATCATCTCGTTGAACTCATTACCAACAACGAAACCTATTTTTTTCGTGAAGAGAGTCAGCTCAATGAATTATGCAGCGTGATTCTTCCACAGTTTCGCCACAAAAGCAGGATTCGGATCTGGAGTGCCGCCTGCTCCACGGGAGAAGAACCATACAGCCTGGCGATGACAATCGCAGAATCAGGAATTGTACCGCTGGAATCCATCCATATCATCGCAACCGACATTAATGGTAAGGTTCTGCACATCGCCAATCGCGGGTGGTATCATAAAAATTCGTTATGCTTCCGCCGGACTCCCGAGGAGATGTTAGCGAAGTATTTTTTTCCGCAAGAGGAAGGATTTCAAATCAAGAGCGATATCAAGGACAGGGTTGAATTCCGGCTTTCGAATCTCCTGCAGGATGAGGAGATGGCGGCGGACGAACCATTCGATGTCATTTTTTGCCGAAATGTGCTGATTTATTTCAACTCCGGGACAACGCGTCGGGTCATCTCGAAGTTTTATGACCGATTAAATCCGGGCGGATATTTATTCCTGGGACATGCTGAAACGATAACCGGCATGAACACCAATTTCGAGACAATAAATGGTCAAGCGACATTTTATTACCGAAAAAGAAATGCTGATTCGTAAGTTCGTCATTTTGACGAAACTTTTTTTTCACAAGGAGGCAACGCCAATTGGGTCGGTATGGTGTGCTCATCGTTGATGATTCTGCCTTCATGAGGAGGGCCATCAGCCTCATATTCGAGAAGGAGCCGGATTTTTTTATTGTGGGTGTCGCCCGCAACGGCCTCGAAGCCATCGAAAAGATCGAGCGGTTCAAACCGGATGTCGTGACGATGGATGTGGAAATGCCGGAAATGGACGGAATAACCGCCTTGGAACAAATCATGAAAGATCATCCGGTAGCCGTCGTGATGCTGAGCATGCAAACAAGCGTAGGAGCTGAAGCAACGCTGACGGCATTGCAGTTGGGGGCGGTAGATTTCTTTCCAAAAAGTTTATTAATAAAGGATCCGGTAGATCCTAAAATGATAGACGATTTTCTGCTGAGGGTAAAGGCTGCCGCCAGTGCGAAATTGCCTATGAGAAGCAGTGTTGGTTCTGGAAAAGAAACAGTGGAGGAAACAAAGAGGGAGGAATCCTCTCCCGTTGAACTGCTCATTATCGGGTGCTCCACTGGCGGACCGTCGGCCATCCAATCCATTCTTCCCCGGTTTCCTGCCGACTTTCCTGCAGGAATTGTGGTGCTTCAGCATATGCCGCCCGGTTTTACCAAACCGTTGGCAGACCGCTTCAATAACATGTGCAGCTTGAAAGTGAAAGAAGCGGAAGATGGCGATGTCGTAATGCCGGGGATCATTTATGTCGCTCCTGCAGGATACCAAACCCTGTTTCAACGGACAAATGACGGAAAGATCGCGCTTAGAATCGTGGCGGACGACAGCAAATTGTACAAGCCATCCATTGATGTGTCGCTGCAGTCCGCAGCTTCGATTTATCGCGATCGTTTATTGGTCGTGATTCTTACGGGCATGGGGACAGATGGGTTAATCGGCTGCGGTGAGGTGAAGCGGCAGCGGGGCCATGTGATCGTGGAATCCGAAGAATCGTGTATCGTGTATGGGATGCCGAAAGCGGTTTACGAGGCGGGTTATGCTGATCGACAAGTTTCTCTGCCTCATATATACCAACATATCCTGTCATTTGTGTAAGGTTTGGGGAAGCAAAACCATGCCAAACTACCGGTTGAGGCATGGCGGAATGGGCGAGCAGGAACCATTCCCCATGATCGACAGACTTTGTCCGCACACTGCGAGCAGCTTTGTTGAGCTGCTCGTTTTCTTATGTATCACACGGGCGTTGAAATAACCGGAGTAAAAAGTCATCAGCAGAAAGCCGATGAGAGAATAGAGGGAGAGTATGGAATTGGCGGTATGAAACGGATAGACTGGAAGGCAAATTTGGGGGTTGCGACCTGCCGAGAGGAGGAAAATGTCCGTGAAAATCAGCCATCTTGATCATTTTGTGCTTACCGTGAAGGATCTGGAAGCCACGTGCCGGTTCTATGCGGAAGTGCTCGGCATGGAGGTGGTGACTTTTGGCGGCGGCAGAAAGGCGTTAAAGTTTGGCAGCCAAAAGATCAATCTGCATGAGGCCGGAAAAGAGTTTGAACCGAAAGCCCTGTGTCCAACTCCCGGCTCGGCGGACATCTGCTTCATTACAGAGACGCCCCTTTCTGACGTGATCCAACACCTCACATCGCGGGGGGTTACCATCATCGAGGGACCGGTCGAACGCACGGGAGCGGTAGGGAAAATCAGGTCCGTCTATCTGCGGGATCCGGATCACAATCTGGTGGAAATCTCCAATTACGTTTAAAATCTCACTTTTGACATCCCCATACAATCCCAGCACTTATTATCACTATTAAAACTGAAAAGTTAAACATGACACCGTTCATGTGAGCCGTATCCAGAACCTGATGTTGAATGGCATTTTTCATATGCGTAGCGATTGTCATCACTTGATAAACGCTGCTTGTCACGAAAATAGACAAACTAACGGTCGCCATTATTTTTCGATAGAAAGACGATATTCCTTTTGTCATATGCCTGACCGTTTCTTTTATCAAGTAACATAATAATTCCAGTACGACAGCAGTGGGGATCCACAGGAGATATCCGGGATTGCCATTTGTCATCTTCTGACTGATTGGCAACGTCATCTCATCCAGTATGGAAATGAACAAGATGGATAAGCCAATGCAAATCATAATCCAATAAATGTTTCTTCTGCTGGATCTCTTGGGTCTTTTGGCAAGAAACAGCCATTCAATGATTAAGAAGATAACCATTATGATCACAGAAACGATTATTTCCATAAAATCAACCCTTTTAATAAAATATTTACAGGTAAATAAAAATTTGGCAAAACCGATAAGTAAGATAGATGAATGAATTTGAAACGGATCTGTTTGAATCTTATTTGGAAACGAGGAGATACAAGAATGCAAATTCAGACCGATAAAGGATACATTTCGCTAAACCTGTACGCTCAGGCAAGGAAAGAGACGGAAATGGTGGCCGGCAGCATTCCGGAGCTCGCACACCAGGACACGGTGGAACTTCGTTCAGCAGTACCCAGACAGTTACCGGATGGCGTTATTCAGCACGAAACGCCGAAATTTTTCTTTAACTCCGAAATCAACGCTTCCCTGGACAAAATTCTGGCTGAGAAGGCTCCGGAGGTCAAGAAAGCAGCGTATGGCATTATTGAGTTTAATCTGTTCGCCACCAATCGTGACTTGAGTGACGATGAAAGAGCTGCATTATTGGAAGCAGGATTGTCCCAGGCAAAATATCTGGCTGATCACTACATGACTGACGATGAGGCTTCCGAATTTCTCGCCACCATCAACCTGCTGGGGGCGGTGGCCAAAACCAGAAAAGTGGATCCTGCTACAGGTAATGTCACTTACATTGAGCTGCCTCAAAAGCCCCAAGGAGCTCCCAGCGATTATGTCAATATCCAAAAAGTGATGCAGCGGTATGACCCAAAAGCCTATGCCAGCTTGCAATCGGCCGTCGCCACGGGAGGCAATGTGGGAGGAATCCTCATTGAATTTGCCAAAAAGCTGCGGCAGCATCCGGAATGGGTTCGGGAGTATCGACAAGAGCAAGATCGTCTCATGACGGACTTGCGAAACACCAAAATTGACAATCGCTTTGAAGGTGTCAATACGATAGACATGGAGACATTTGCAACCGAGATGAAAGAGCGGGCAGAACACTCGTCCTTGAAAAATATCGACGTACTTACCCAAAACATCGCTTCTTTCGCGCGGCTGCTCGGCTGTAGCGTGTAATCACAAGCACGGTTTGGTTGTTCCCGGCAGAAAGCGCGGCCGGAACATTCAGCCGGCCAAGCGTTGCTGCGCCCCTCCCCCCAACTGGCATAAACCCTTGTTCGACGCATAGGATGTACCGAATGGGAGGTGGCGGAAGTGGCCGTTTTTCGACCCCGTCGGCGATGGAGAAATCCGCTTTCGCGCACGAAGGCATTTTTTATCGCGTTGGTTCTCTTTTTTGTCCTGCTGATCCAATTCTTTGTCTTTGTCGAGAAACGGCTGGAACCGACGCTGCTCATCATCGCCTCGCAAAAGGCGGAACAGCTGGCCAAGGAGGCGATCACCGATGCCGTTACCAAACGGATCACCCAGCAGGGCGTCGACTTCAACGCCATCGTCAAGATGGAGAAGGACAAGGACGGCAGAATCCAGGCGATGGAGTTTAATTACAAGGAGTATTCGAGGATCGTGGGCGAGACCACTTCCCGGGTCCAGAACAAGCTGAAGGAGTTTGAGGAGGAGAAGGTGGAACGGACCATCCCTTTGGGCCTGGCGACGGGCAGCAGTTTTCTTGCCCAGATGGGGCCCGATCTGCCGGTTACCTTCGTCCCGATCGGCTCTGTCCGCACCCGTCTCGATACAGATATGTCAGAGGCCGGCATCAACATGGTGCTGGTAACCGTCTATATTTACGTCGAAGTGGACCTGCGGATCATCATCCCGTTTGCCACCGATCTCCAGACCGTGACAACGAAGATTCCGATTACCCATTCCCTGGTAATCGGCCAGGTGCCGCAGTACTGGTACAACAATCCGGAAGGGAAGCCGGATGTGCCGCGGGCGAACGAACAAATGACACAAACGACACAATGACCCATCACCCATGGCAGGGCGGATGGTCTCTTCACACGAAGGCCTTCACCAAGCGAAGGCCTTCTTTCTTTGGAAGGGAAAGTAAAAAAAGCTTGAAAAAATCCAGCTGATCAACTACTCTTTTGAATAGGACAAAGATTCAGATATTTAACAAGTGAATAGTCGCAAAGGCAAAGACGCCTTGGTCCCAATACGTAGGTTATCTGGGGGAATGGTGTCTTTTTATTTTCCCCTCATTTCGTAAGCGGTTCCATTTTCATGGGGAAGGGGGCTCATTTCAACGATCTTCACTTCCGTTCTCATTTGATTCATCGGGATATTTTAAAGGCTTAAGGAGGATTGCCATGGTACTATTTGGGGTCGGTTTGCTTGCACTCACACTTTTCGTGATGATCTCCATTTTTGTAAAAGCGAATCAGGGCGTTCGGGCCGCCCGCCAAAAGGGAGGGATTGGCGACGATTTGAATGCGTTTGGGTACAAGCAGGAACTGCTGCGCGATATGGGGGGCTTCTCCAACTTCGCCATCTCGTTTTCGATCATTTCCATTTTGACCGGGGCGGTCACGCTGTATGGATTTGGGTTTAATCAGGGCGGTCCGGCCGTGATGGGGATCGGATGGCCGCTGGTTACCCTGTTTGTGCTGTTTCTGTCCGCCTCCCTGGCTGAGCTGACCTCCGCGATTCCGACATCCGGTGCGATCTATCACTGGGCGTCCATTCTGGGCAGTCCGGGGTGGGGATGGTTTGCCGCATGGTTTAACATGATTGGTCAAGTCACGGTTGTAGCGGGCATCGATTTTGGCTGCGCCACCTTTGCGGCCTCGCTGCTGTTTGCCGAACCCACCAAGCTGCAGCTGCTCTCCGTTTATGCCGTGATCTTGATCAGCCATGCGATTCTGAATCACGTGGGCATTCGTATCGTGGCAAAGCTGAATGACGTTTCCGCCGTCTATCATCTGGTCGGCGCCGGTCTGCTGATCGCCGCCCTCATCTATTTCGGGCCCAGCCAGGATGTAAGCTATCTGTTTGATACCAGCTTCTCCACCGCCACCTCGGACGGCACGCCGTACTGGATCGCGTTTCTGGTCGGGCTGCTGCAGGCGCAGTGGACGATTACCGGTTACGACGCCTCAGCCCACACCAGCGAAGAGACCATTGAAGCGAGAGTACGCGCGCCGTGGGGCGTCTATATGTCCGTCGCCTTATCCGGATTCTTCGGGTTTATCATGCTCGCGCTTGTCACCCTGTCCATCAAGGATCCAAATGCCGTAGCCGCAGGCGGCAGCAACGCGTTCATCGTGGTCATCGAGCAGGCGATGGGCGGCGTGTTCGGGAAGGCGATGCTGTGGATGGTGACATTCGCCATGTGGTTCTGCGGTCTTTCCAGTATAACTTCCGCGTCTCGGATGATCTATGCGTTCTCCCGTGACAAGGGATTGCCGCTGTCCAACATCTGGAGCAAGGTTTCCGACAGTTTCCGGACACCGGCAAATGCGATCTGGCTCACCGCTACCTTGGCCTTCCTCTGTGCCATTCTGGACAACGTGTACGCGGTGGTTACCTCGCTGAGCGTAATCGGGCTGCATATCTCTTACATGATCCCGCTTGTGCTGAAGCTGCGCGCCCAGTACAAAGGGGTGTGGACCGTGGCGGACAACGGTCCCTGGTCCTTGGGTAACTGGAGCATCTTTGTCAATGTGGTGGCGGTGATCTGGATTGTGTTCATCAGCATTGACCTGCTCCTGGCACCGAGCGAAGTGCAGATTACGGACAATTTCACCCTGACGTATGCCACAGGGAAAACCTTCCTTACGGTGCTGATCCTGCTGGTGATCACCTATACGGTGAAAGTACGCAAACATTTCGAGGGTCCTCATCTCGGCGCGTACAAAGAAGTGAACGAACGCATCAGGCAGACGGCGTGAATCCCGCATGGGCAAGCCGCTGTCCTGGTGTGCATGATGGCAATGGCGCCATTTGCCCCTGTTTCATGGGGGCAGGTGGCGTTTTTCCACTTTTGTTGAAAGGAGGAACAAGATGAAGCTGTCCTGCGTGATCCGAAACCAGCATTTTCAATTTTCTTCCCTGAAAGAGGTGCTGGCAAAGGCGAGTGAAGAAAAATCAGGCGACAAGCTGGCAGGCATCGCGGCGGAATCGGCCCTGGAAAGGGCGGCGGCCAAGGTTGTCCTCAGCGAAATACAGTTGAAAGACATCTATGAAAATCCGGTCATTCCCTATGAAACAGACGAAGTGACCAGAATCATTTACGACGATATCAACCAGCAGATTTACAGGGAAATCTGCGGCATGACGGTCGGCGAACTGCGGGAGATGATTCTCCGCCACGAAACGGGACAGCCGCAATTGGCCCGCCTTAGCCGCGGCTTGACCAGCGAGATGATTTCCGCGGTTGCGAAGCTGATGTCCAGCATCGATCTGGTGATTGCCTCGCAAAAAATGAAGTTTCAGGCGCACTGCAACACGACGATTGGCGAACCGGGCCGATTGGCGTTCCGCTGCCAGCCCAACCACCCGATCGATGACCCGGAGGGCATTCTGGCCTCCATCAAAGAGGGGCTGTCGTACGGATCGGGCGATGCGGTGATCGGGATCAATCCCAATAACGATTCCGTCGAATCCGTATCCCGCCTGCTGCATATGACGCACGACTTCATGCAGAAATGGCAGATCCCCACCCAAAACTGCGTGCTGGCCCATATTACCACCCAAATGCAGGCATTGCGGAAGGGGGCGCCCATTGCGCTGATGTTCCAAAGTCTGGCCGGCACGCAAAAGGCAAACGAGGCGTTCGGGGTGAACAAGGAAATCCTGGATGAAGCGTATCACCTGATGCTGACAGAGGGAACATCGACCGGGCCCAATGTGATGTATTTCGAAACCGGGCAGGGCTCCGAGGTTTCCTTGAACAGCGATCATGGCGTCGACATGCAGACACTGGAAGCCCGCACCTACGGATACGCCCGCCACTGGAAGCCCTTCATGGTAAACAACGTCTCCGGCTTTATCGGTCCGGAAACGCTGTATGACGGGCGGCAGGTGATCCGCGCCGATCTGGAGGACTTGTTCATGGGCAAGCTTCACGGTCTGCCGATGGGCATCGCTCCCACCTATACCAACCATATGAGGGCGGACCAGAACGATCAGGAGATTGCCGGCATGCTCACCGCCCTGGCCGGTGCCAACTTCTACATGGGGGTGCCTGGCGGCGACGACGTGATGCTGAGCTATCAGGATACCAGTTACCACGACGATGCCAGCCTGCGGGAGATGCTTGGGCTGCGTCCGCTGCGGGAATTTGAACAATGGCTGGAGAAAATGGGCATCATGGAAAACGGGCGCTTGACACCGGATGCAGGCGATCTGTCCATTTTTGGCGAGGGATAGGAGAGGATCAGTGTGGACTTGCATGATATTGATCACATTGCCAGCCGTGTGCTGGAGAAGTTGGAGGAAAGACTGCGCAATCGCTCCGCCGCCCAGGAAAAACGGGAGGATGACCCCATCATCTTCAGCATGGAGAAAAAAGTGATGGTGGACCATCCGAAAAATGCCAGGGTGATTGAAGCCGCTCAAGCCATCACGCCCGCCAGAATCGGGATCGGCAGGGCGGGCACCCGTATGAAAACACACAGCCTGCTTCGCTTCCGGATTGACCATGCAGCGGCGCAGGATGCGGTTTTGCGAGGGGTTTCGGACGAGTTTATCCACCGCCTGGGACTGCCCATCCTGCATACACAAGCAGACACGCTGGAAAAGTATCTGATGGATCTGGACGCCGGGCGAAAGCTGGATGACGCGTCGGTGGAATGGATCCGGAACAACTGTCCCACCGGGAAACAGGTGCAGATCATCGTTTCCGACGGCTTAAGTTCAAGCGCGGTGGAAGCCAACATTCCCGACCTGCTGCCGGCGCTGATTCAGGGGTTGGAGATGAATCACATCACATACGGCAAGCCCGTTTTTATCAAGCGAAGCCGTGTATGGGTGCAGGATCAGGTGGCCCAGTTGGTTGACTGCGACGTCGTCATTTCGCTGATCGGGGAAAGACCCGGATTGGCGACGGCGGAAAGTTTAAGCGCCTATATGGTATACCGGCCCACGCCACAGACCGTGGAGGCGGATCGAACGGTTGTCTCCAACATCCATCGCGGCGGAACTCCGCCGATTGAAGCCGGGGCTTACCTGGCCGAATTGATCAAGGATATCCTTGCCTTCAAAGCGAGCGGGGTCAAGTTCGCTGCGTCCCGAGGCTAGCGGCTTCGCCCGGCGACAATGCCCGTCCTTCCTGCAAGAAAACGGTTGCATTTTACCTGAAAAGAATATATATTTAGAATATAATTTGCGAACATCATCCAAGTACAAGTGAATGCATGAGAGGCAACGGTGCCTTGGTTACGGGATATCCCGTACCAGGGCACTTTTTTATATGTTGATAGGTTGTGTTCCTGCCCGAGGCGGCAAACGCCTTAGCAGGGCAGGCAACGAAACGAGGTGAGAATGTGACGGAAAAACCGATTCGTGCCGTACCTCTCGCCACGCGGGTGATTCCCAATGTGGACGAGGGCTTGGCCAAAAAGCTTAACCTGCCCGCCCATATCCGGAGTCTTGGCCTCTTCACTTCCACCATCGACGACGTCGGGTATACCGCGCTCGATGAAGCAACCAAAAAGGCTGCCGTGGAAGTGGTTTATGCCAAGTCGTTTTATGCCGGAGCCGCCCATGCCTCCGGACCGTATTCCGGGGAATTTATCGGCATTTTGGGAGGAGAAACGCCGTCGGAAGTGATCACCGGTCTGGATGCCGCGATCGCCCTGATGGAAGACGGGGCGTGCTTCTATGCATTGAACGAGGAAGGGACGCATGCCTACTACGCGCATGTCATTTCCCGCACCGGTTCCTACCTGTCCAAAGTGGCAGGCATCCGCGAAGGCGAGCCATTGGCCTACCTGATCGCACCGCCGCTGGAAGCGGTTTATGGGCTGGACGCGGCGTTGAAAGCAGCGGATGTGACGATTCGACAATTTTACGGTCCGCCGACTGAGACGAACTTCGGCGGCGGTCTGCTGACAGGCAGTCAATCCGCTTGTACGGCAGCTGCCAGGGCCTTTGCCGATGCGGTCAGAAGCATTGCGGAGAACCCGCTCAAAAGGTAGCAAAGGAAGGAAGATGAGCGCAAGTGGAAAAAAGCCTTGCATTGGGCATGATTGAAACCGTCGGACTGCCGGGCCTGATCGCTGCCGCAGACGCCGCCGCCAAAGCCGCCGATGTGAAGGTTGTCAGGTACGAAGGCGTTGATGCCGGGATTGTCACGGTGTATGTGATCGGCGACGTCTCTTCCGTACAGGCGGCCGTTGCGGCCGGGGCGGCAGTGGCCAGACAGGTGGGGCAATTGCGCCATTTCCATGTGATCCCCGGCCCGGATGAAAGCGTCCATCGGTTGATCCGGAAGCTCTTGAACACACGTGGCAGCACGCAGGCGAAAGGCAGTGACGATCAGGAACTGGAACAGAAGTCCATTGCGGAAATCAGAAAAATCGCCAGAACCATTCCCAACTTCCCGCTTTCTCCCCAGGAGATTACCTTGGCGAAAAAAGATGAGTTGATCCGGCATATCCAAACGCTGAAGAAAGAAGGGAGTGAACAAGACAAATGAAGCTGGATCAGGATCTGCAGTCCATTCAGGAAGTAAGGAATTTTCTCCACGAGGCGAAGCAGGCGCAGAAGCAACTGGAGAAAATGAGCCAGGCGCAGATAGACGCCATCGTCCACAGCATGGCCAAGGCAGCGGAAGCGGAAGCAGCGCGGCTTGCCGAAATGGCCGTGGAAGAGACGGGGTTCGGCAAGGTGGAGGACAAGCGAATCAAGAACTTGTTCGCCGCCCAGCACATTTATGCGGCGATTAAGGATATGAAGACGGTTGGCATCATCCGGAGAGATGAAGCCAATCGGGTGTGGGAAGTGGCCCAGCCGATGGGCATCGTTGCCGGGATCGTTCCGTCAACCAACCCGACTTCCACCACCATTTTCAAAGCGTTAATCGCCATCAAGTCACGCAATGCCATTATCTTCAGCCCTCATCCGTCTGCGGCGAAATGCACGCAGGAAGCGGCGCGCATCGTCAGGGAAGCGGCAGAACGGGCAGGCGCCCCGCAAGGATTGATTCACTGTATTACCGCTCCGACGCTGGCCGCCACCCAGGAATTAATGACGCACAAGCTGACGGACGTGATCCTGGCGACCGGCGGGATTGGCATGGTGAAGGCGGCCTACAGCTCGGGAAAACCGGCCTTCGGGGTAGGCCCCGGTAATGTGCCCGTCTATGTGCATGCCAGCGCCAATCTGCAGCGGGCAGCCAGACTGATTGTGCAGAGCAAAACGTTTGACAACGGGACGATTTGCGCATCCGAACAGGCGATTGTGGCCGACCAAAGCATCAAGGAGATCCTGATCGCCGAGCTGAAAAAGCAGGGGGCCTACTTCCTCAACCAGCAGGAGAAAGAGAAAGTGGCCGCGATCATCATGGAAGGGCAGGGATTGAACCCCAAAATCGTGGGACGGTCTGCCCAGAAGCTGGCGGAAATGGCCGGCATCCGGATTCCGGCCGAAACAAAAGTGCTGATTGCCGAAGAGCAGCACATCGGCAAGGAATATCCGTTCTCGATTGAAAAGCTGTCGCCCATCCTGGCTTTCTACACCGTCCAAAACTGGCAAGAAGGCTGCGACATATCCATGAAGCTGCTGGAACTGGGCGGCTTGGGACATACGCTGGGCATTCACTGTGAAGACGAATCGGTCATTGAAGCGTTCGGCCTGGAGAAACCGGCCTCCCGCATTGTCGTCAACGCTGGAACCACGTTTGGCGGAATCGGCCTGTCCACCGGCATTTTCCCTTCGCTTACCCTCGGCTGCGGCTCGTTTGGCAACAACATCACCTCTGACAATATCGGGCCGCAGCATTTGCTCAATATCAAACGCGTTGCCTTTGGGATCAGAGAGGTTGGTCCCGATGAGGGGGTGAGAGAGGAAACAAGGGTGGAACAGGCTTCGACAGCAGGCAGCTTCCCGATTCGTCGGGAGGAAGTATTGGAAATCATTAAAAGCGTTTTGGCTGAAATGAAATAATCACGATGGAATGATGCAAAGGAGGATTTTACATGGCAGGAGAAATGTCAGCACTGGGAATGGTGGAAACAAAAGGGTTGGTAGGCGCTGTTGAGGCAGCGGACGCCATGGTGAAGGCGGCAAACGTGAAGCTGATCGGCAAGGTGCATGTCGGAGGCGGTTTGGTAACGGTCATGGTACGCGGCGATGTCGGCGCGGTAAAGGCATCGACGGACGCAGGGGCTGCTGCTGCTGAAAAAGTGGGAGAACTGGTTTCCGTACACGTCATCCCGCGCCCGCACTCCGATATTGAACTGATTCTCCCGAAGCTGGAAGGATAACGGCTAACGTATGGGTCTGATCACGGAATCCTATTTACGGACCTTGCTCCCAAAGGGCATACCCAATCCGTTTCCGCTCCGTGCAGGAGACAAAATTACCCCTGCAGCAGCAGATTTTCTAAAAGGGAGAGGTATCGTTTTGAAGCCTGTAGAAATAACCAACCTTTCCGAACAGCCGGAATGGCAAGCGGAGCAGTACACCATTCCGGTTGGTGTATCCAATCGACACGTTCATTTGTCACCTGAGGATGTGGAGATTCTGTTTGGCCCAGGTTATTCGCTGGTTCCTGACCGCGAATTGTCCCAACCGGGACAGTTCGCAGCCAAGGAGAAGGTCACGCTGCTTGGGCCGAAAGGATTCATTCAGGGAGTACGTATTCTTGGTCCGGCACGCGGCGCTACCCAGGTGGAGATTTCCCGCACAGACGGGTTCCACCTTGGGGTCCATGCGCCCGTCCGTTTATCCGGGGATATCGAGGGAACACCGGGGATCACCCTCATTGGACCAAACGGCTGCGTCGTTCTCAAGCAGGGGGTGATCGTTGCCAAACGGCATGTTCATATGTCACCTGCCGATGCGGAACGATTCCAGGTGAAAAACGGCGACACCATCATCCTGCAGACGCCCGGAGATCGACCGATTATCTATCCCGATGTGGTGGTTCGGGTCTCTGACCGATTTGTCCTCGATTTTCACGTGGACCTCGATGAAGGCAATGCAGCCAACCTGCGGACGGGCGATTACGTTTACATGACGGGGAAAAACGGTCAGCTGCTGACCCGTACGGGAAGGTGATGGCATGGATGCCGATCTGAAGGCCATGATTGAATCGATTGCCCGTGAAATTGTAAGCACATGGAAAAAGGAAAACGCCTCCTCTCCCAGGGTGTTGTTCATTTTTTGCGACAGCACGGCGCATGAACCGTTTGCCGATCAGTTTATCCTGCTGCAAAACCACGGTATCTGTCACGACCTCCTGTTTTTGGACGGAGAGACCTCATCCTGGCTGGGAATGAGCCGGGTAGAATGCGCCGGCTCCGGCAAGGTGATTGCGGCGGACGAGTACGCCCCGGCCCCGCTGGAGCTTCCGAAGGAGTACGATGCCATTATCGTGCCGGAGATCGATCTGGACAACGCGGCCAGGGTGGTGGCCGGACTGAAAGGGACGATCAAGGCGGAGGTCATTTTTTCCGCCCTCGTGTTGAATAAACCCGTCATCATTGGCGAAGATGTTCCCGGGTTGAAGCGTGCCGACCGGCGCACGTTGAAGACGGTTGCCCTGCCGCCGGCGTATCAGAAGCTGTTCCAGCGGTACATGAACGAGCTGAGAGAGTTGGGAATCGATACCGTTCCGCAAAAAAACATCGCGGAGTTTGTCATTCGCAAGCTGAATGCGGCGAGACGCGCCCCGGAACATTCTCCGGCCCCCACCCCGGAAGAAACAAGCACCTTTACCGGAAAGCTGCTGACAGCCGATTGGGTCAAACGGCAAAACTTTTCGGAAAACATCCTGCACGTCCGGCAGGGAACGATCCTTTCTCCCCTGGCCCTTGATGTATTGAAGGAAAAAGGCATCCAAATCCGATACACGGGGAGACGATAAGGAGATGTTTATCGGAAAAGTGGTGGGAAGCGTCTGGGCGACCCAAAAAGAAGCGGGCATGGAAAATCTGAAGCTGCTGATCGTGCAGCCGATCGATTTGCAGGAAAGGGAAACCGGGCAGCCGGTCATTGCTGCTGATCGCATTGGCGCAGGAGTGGGGGAACGTGTGATTGTTTCCCGCGGAACTCCTGCCCGCATCCTTTTTGATAACAAGAGCACGCCGATCGATGCCGTCATCGTCGGGATTGTCGATTCTTTTGAAGTAAGCGAGTGAGCAAAAAGGAGAGGATTGCGTGGACCAGGAACGACAAAGGGTCATTCAGGAGTACGTCCCCGGCAAACAGGTGACGCTTGCCCATGTGATTGCCAATCCTGATCCGGTTCTCTATACGAAATTGGGCATTAAAGAGGCGGGAGCCATCGGGATTTTAACCCTCACTCCGACGGAAACATCGATCATCGCGGCAGACATTGCGACTAAGGCAGCGGACGTGGAGCTGGGGTTTCTCGATCGCTTCACCGGCTCGCTGGTTTTGGTGGGGGAAGTGGCCGCCGTGGAGATGGCCATTGAAGCAATCAACAGATTTCTGGGGGAAAAGCTGCGATTCTCGCCCGCGGTACTGACGAGGTCATGACGATGCGAAAGGTAATGATCATTGGCGCGATCGAAGCCGGCAAATCCTCGTTGGTCAGGGCGCTGTGCCAGGACGATCAGCCTGCCAGAAAAACGCAGACGCTGGAATATCACGACTGGATCATCGACACGCCGGGCGAATACAGCGAGAACCCGATGTACTACCGCTCCCTGATGGCTACCGCGCTGGAGGCGGGCACGCTGATCATGGTGCAGGATGCCACGCGCGACAGGAACTATTTTCCCCCCGGTTTCGCCCACGGCTTTCCCATCACGCCCATCGGGGTGATCACGAAGATTGACCATCCGGCGGCGAACGTGGAAAAGGCGGTTTCCCTGCTGCGGGAATCCCTGCCGGAGGGGGAGATTTTTTTAACCTCCTCCGTATCGAAATACGGGATCGAAGAGCTGCGCGCAAGGCTGATGCAAGGCCGTTGAATCATCCCTCTTTGCACAGGAGAGAGAATGTGGAAGAATAAATAACAGCAGATATTTTCTGGTAAATGAGGTGTGTCATGACCTCCATTGAGCAGCTTTGTCGAAAGTATTCCACAATCTCCACGGAAGATATCCGCCGCATTGAGGATTTGGCTGCCTATCTTCAGCTGTTCGCAGACATCTCGCAGGCGGACGTGTTTATCGACTGTCCCTGCATGGACAAGAGCGTTGCGCTGATCGTTGCCCAGGCGCACCCCAGCACGGCGAAATCGCTGTACAACAAATCGCTGGTCGGGCAGTTTGCCCACGTGAACAATGAACCGGCCGTTCTTTTCAGCCTGTTGTCGGGAAAACCGGTCATGGGCTCGCGGGGAGTCTCACAGGAAAATGTGGTGATGCAGCAAAATGTCGTCCCGATCAAAAATCCTGCCGGTGAGACGATCGGGGTGCTCATCGTTGAAAAAGATTCTTCCGAGCAGGTGGAACAGGAAAAAAATGTGGAGATGCTGATCGAAACCACGGAGCATCTCAGTGAAACGCTGATGCAGGTAGCGATGTCAGAAAGTCAGATTCCGTCTTTAATGCATGAGGGGTTTATCCTCTTTGATTATCGCAGAGTGATCACCTACGCCAATGCGAGAGCGTATGAGCTGTTAAAGCTTATCGGATACGAGTATCCCGTCAAGGGCCAATTGATCGACCGTTTTTTCTTCGGCAAATTTGCCAAGGAAAATTTTGAACAGCACGGCGGCATGATTTTTGAAGATATCCAGTTTGGAAACATGTGTTTGCAGGTAAAAGCGGTCTCGATCTTTCGGGATCAAAATGTGGTGGGCGGCGTGATCCTGCTGCGGGATATTTCTGAATTGAAGGAAAAAGAGAAACAGTTAATGATCAAATCGGCTGTGATTAAAGAGATTCATCATCGGGTCAAGAACAATCTGCAAACGATTGCAAGCCTGCTTCGCCTGCAGATGAGACGCTCCAATTCGCCCGAGTTGGAAAAGGTATATCGGGAAAGTATCAACCGCATCAACAGCATTGCGGTGATTCATGAATTTTTGGCGCAAGGCGGCCTGGAGATGATCGACTTCAAAGAGATTATCGAACGGCTGTCCAAAACGATCGTGTCCTCCATGGCCAGACCGGAGCAGACCATTCATGTGACGATCACGGGAGAAGGCATGCTCCTCCCGTCGGACAAGGCGACAACGCTGGCCCTGATTGTGAATGAGCTGATCCAGAACTGCATCATTCACGCTTTCCGGGAAAGAACGAACGGCAGCATTGCCATTGTGTTGGGGAAATATGACCAAATCGCCAGCATCCAGATCATCGATGATGGCGTGGGCATCGGCTTTGTCGGCAGCACGCTCAAAAACGGCCATCTTGGCTTGAAAATTGTAGAGACGTTGGTCAGAGAGGATTTGGAAGGCGTTCTTGAATTTGAAGATACCGGCCATGGCACGGAAATCACCATCACATTTCCGACGAAAGGATTGGAAGTATGATGACACCGCCCAAAATCGTGGTGGTCGACGACGAGCCGATCATCCGGATGGACATTAAAGAAATGCTGGAAGCGGAAAACTACCATGTGATCGCGGAAGGGAAAAACGGCGAGGAAGCCGTCGAGCTGGCTTACAAGCACAAACCCGACATGATCATCATGGATGTCAAGATGCCTGTGATGGATGGAATCAAGGCTTCCGAAATCATCAGAAAGTTCTCCGACACGTCGATCATGCTGCT
This sequence comes from Brevibacillus sp. SYP-B805, assembly GCF_011059135.1. Taxonomy (GTDB): domain Bacteria; phylum Bacillota; class Bacilli; order Brevibacillales; family Brevibacillaceae; genus Brevibacillus_F. The sequence goes on from NZ_JAALGD010000016.1 coordinate 22,635, forward strand.
TACCGCCTACAGCCAAAAGGAACTGGTGCAGGAGGCGAAGGGGGCGGGAGTGACGGCGTATCTGGTCAAACCCGTTTCGGAGGAAGATTTGATTCCGGCTGTCGAGATCGCGTTAAGCCAACGGGAAAAAATGCTTTCGCTGAAACAAGATGTGCAGCAGATGAAGCAAAAGATGGAAGAGCGGAAGCTGGTGGAAAAGGCAAAGGGCAGATTGATGAGCCACTTTTCGCTGCCCGAGGAGGAAGCGTTCCGCTGGATGCGCAATGAAAGCATGAAGCAGCGGGTCGCAATGTCGAAGCTGGCCGAACAACTTTTGCAAACCGATTTGAGCAAGCTGACCTTATAAGTTCATAGATTGTTGGCAAAGCAAAGGCGCTTTGGGACGGGTCAATGGGAGCATTGACTTTGTTTCGGCGCCTTTTTTTACAGGGCTTCGCACTGAAAGGAACAGGGCCTCACAGGAAGCGGGTGTTGAAATGGAAGAACAATGGATCACCAGCGTCGGAATCGATTTGGGAACCAGCACGACCAAATTTATCGTGAGCCGGCTGCGTTTGGGGAGAATGTCCAGCGCCTTTTCGCTGCCGCGGTTTCAAATCGTCGAGCGAAAACTGGTCTACGCCAGCCCGATTTATTCCACTCCGTTGAAAAACAAAGAGGAGATCGACGTCGAGCAGGTTTCCCGCATTCTGCGCGAGGAGTATGAAAAAGCCCAAATCAAGCAATCCGACATCAAATCAGGAGCGGTCATTATCACCGGGGAAACGGCGACCAAACGGAATGCGCAGCAGATCGTCCATTTGTTGGCGGATCGTTCCGGGGATTTCGTTGTCGCCACAGCGGGCGCCGACCTGGAGGGGGTGCTGGCGGGCAAAGGCTCCGGGGCGGAAGCACGTTCCAGGCAGATCCAGGGCGTGATCGCCAACATCGATATCGGGGGAGGAACGGCCAACGTCGCTTTCTTTCACCGGGGGAAGGCGATCGGGACGGTTACGTTTCACGTGGGCGGCCGTCTGATTCGGCTGGATCAACACGGCCTTATCCACTATCTTTCCCCGGCGATTCAGCCATGGCTGCAGCAGAACGGGTTTCACCTGCAGGAAAAGCAGACCATCGATTACCAAACGCTGGAGAAGATTACCCGGCTCCTGGCGAGAAGCATGTTTTCCTGGCTGCTTGGTCAGGGAGAGCAGTACCATGCGCATCTGCTCATCTTGGGAACCATCCCGCAGGAGATCCCCGCCATCGAGGAAGTGATGATCTCGGGAGGCGTCGGGCATCTGATGACGCAGCCGCATCCGCACAGTCTGGCCGAGGTTGCGGTGTACGGAGACATGGGGCCGCTGCTTGGTCCTGTCATCAAGGCAGAAGCGCAATCCTATCCGTTCCGGCTGGTGGCGGCGGAGCAAACGGTGCGGGCAACGGTGATCGGGGCGGGCATGCAAAGCACCGAGATCAGCGGATCAACGGTATTTTTGAAGCCGCAGCTGCTGCCGCTAAAAAATATCCCCGTCTTGAAGGTGGAGATCACGGATCGCCATCTGTCCGATCCGGCTGTGCTGCAGGAGGAGATCAACCGCCTGATGCAGTTGGGAAAAACGCTGTTTGATCCCACGGCTTCTCCTCCCTTTGCCATCGCGATGACCGGCATCTCCTACTGTTCCTACAGCGCCCTGCAGCTGATCGCCGAAGAGTTGTCCAACGCTTTTCGCGCGCATTTTCCATCAAGCGGGCTGATGGTGGTCATTTGCGAAAACGATATGGCCAAAGCGCTGGGGCAATCGTTATCGATCCGCTGCAAAGATCAGCCGCAGGTGATCTGCATTGACCAGGTGAAAGTGGAGCATGGCGATTACATTGATCTGGGAGAGCCGATCTCTCATGCCATGATTCCCGTCATAGTCAAAACGCTGGCATTTCATGAAAGCTCGTTTGGGGTGACACAATGAAAACCAAAATTACGCTCTTGGGGCAAACGTATCAGTTTCGGGATTTGAAAGAAATCATGGCGAAAGCGAATGAGGAAAAGTCGGGAGACCAGTTGGCCGGTATCGCGGCAGCCGATGCCAGAGAACGCGTGGCGGCCAAACAGATTCTGGCGGATCTGACCTTGAGCGACATCCGCAACAATCCCCTTTTGCCTCCGGAAGAAGATGAGGTTTCGCGTGTCATCGAGGAAGGCGTCAATGAGAAAATCTACGAGAGCATCAAGAATTGGAGCGTAGCCGAGCTGCGCGAATACATCTTGAGCCATGACACGGGATCGGATGAGCTGAAACGGATAAGCCGCGGGTTGACCAGCGAGATGGTGGCCGCCGTGGCCAAGCTGATGTCCAATCTGGATTTGATTCAAGCGGCGAAAAAAATGGAAAATCCCACCCACTGCAACATCACGATCGGCCAAAAGGGGGTTTTGGCGGGAAGGGCGCAGCCCAACCATCCCACCGACAATCTGCAAGGCATCAAAGCATCCTTGTATGAGGCGTTGAGTTACGGGATCGGGGACGCGGTGATCGGGGTGAACCCCGTGATTGATACGACGGACAGCGTGAAGGATATTCTGCTGATGACCAAAGAAGTGATGACCAAATGGGAGATCCCGACGCAAAACTGCGTGCTGGCCCACGTCACCACCCAGATGCGGGCGATCAGGCAGGGGGCGCCCGCTGATCTGATCTTCCAAAGCCTGGCGGGTACCGAATTGGGCAACAAGGCGTTCGGCATCAATGTGGAGCTGCTGCAGGAAGCGGACGAGCTGATTCGCACCCAGGGAACCGGCACCGGTCCAAACCTCTGGTATTTCGAAACCGGCCAGGGGTCCGAGCTGTCGGCGGAGGCGCATTTCGGGATCGACCAGGTCACGCTGGAATCACGCTGCTACGGCTTGGCGCGTAGGTTCAACCCCTTTATCGTCAATACCGTGGTTGGCTTTATCGGCCCCGAATATCTCTACGACAGCAAACAGGTGATCCGGGCTGGATTGGAAGACCATTTCATGGGCAAACTGCAGGGCCTGCCGATGGGCGTGGACGTTTGCTACACCAACCACATGAAAGCGGACCAGAATGATATGGATAATCTGGCGGTTCTGCTGGCATCCGCTGGGGTGAATTACCTGATCGGCGTGCCCATGGCGGATGACTGCATGCTCAACTATCAATCGACCAGCTACCATGATATTGCGACCCTGCGGGAACTGCTCGGCCTTCGTCCGGCGCCTGCCTTTGAAAAGTGGTTGGAAAAAATGGGGCTGATGGAAAACGGCAAATTAACGCCGCATGCCGGAGATCCCACCATTTTTATGTAAAAGGAGGTGGCATCGATGAGAGAAGAGATCCAATTGGAGACGTTGCTGGAAAAGGTCATGGCGGAACTGGAGAAAAAGCTGGGCAGGGAAGGAACGTCCCTGTCGAAAGAGCAGGCGACAGAGGCGGTGATCCACGCGGCGAACATGCACGCCGAGGATGAAAAAACGGATGAACCCCGCTCGTTGATTCCCTCGCCGAAATGGCAAGAGGGATTGGCGGAGCTGATTGCCAGCACCCCGGCACGGATCGGCGTGTGGCGCGCAGGAACCCGGCCGATGACCAAAACCATGCTGCAGCTGCGCCGTGACCATGCGGCTGCCGTGGACGCCGTCTACGGCGAAGTCAGCGATGCGCTCTTGCGGGAGTTTGATTTGTTTACGGTGGAGACCCGGTTCGAAAATACGGAAATCTATTTGAAACGGCCGGATCTGGGGCGCATCATCACGGAGCAGGGTGTAAAAACGATCAAGGAAAAATGCAAACCGAAGCCGCAGGTGCAGATCGTGGTGTCCGACGGCTTGAGCGCCAACGCGATTGAAGCCAATCTGCGCGATGTCTTTCCGGCTTTGCTGGATTCGCTTCGCTCTTACGGGTTGAGCTGGGGCACCCCGTTTTTTATCAAAGGCGGACGCGTGGCCTGCATGGATCACATCGGGGAGATCCTGCAGCCGGAAGTGATGGTGCTGCTGATCGGCGAGCGGCCCGGTCTGGTGTCGGCCAACTCGATGAGCGCCTACATGTGCTATCGCCCGCGCAAAGGGATGGTGGAGTCGGAGCGGACGGTGATTTCCAATATCCACAAGGGCGGCACACCCCCCATCGAAGCGGGGGCGCATATCGGAACGATTCTGAGCAAGATGCTGGAACAAAAAGCGAGCGGTGTGCATCTCATCATCTGATCAGGTCTGGAGGAAGAGAACATGGCATTTACCCGAAAAAAGATTGCGGTTATCGGCAGCGGTTTTACCGGTGCGACAACGGCTTTTCTGCTGGCTCAAAAAGAGTTGGGGGATATCGTCATGGTGGACATTCCCCAACTGGAGAATCCCACAAAAGGAAAAGCGCTCGACATGTTGGAGTCCTCTCCCGTCTTGGGCTTTGATGCGAACCTGACAGGCACCTCCGATTATGCGGATATCCGCAACGCCGACATCGTCATCATCACCGCGGGGATTGCGCGCAAACCGGGCATGTCGCGGGATGATCTGGTCAATACCAATGCCAGCATCATGCGGTCCGTTGCCGAACAGGTGAAAACGCACGCCCCCCATTCCATTGTCATCATCCTGTCCAATCCGGTTGATGCGATGACCTATACCTTCTACAAGACGTCCGGCTTCCCGAAAGAACGGGTGATCGGCCAATCCGGCGTGCTGGATACCGCTCGTTTCCGCACCTTTGTAGCGATGGAATTGGGCGTCTCCGTCGAGGATGTGTCCGGCTTTGTGCTGGGCGGCCACGGCGACGACATGGTTCCGCTCATCCGCTATTCCTATGCCGGGGGAATCCCGTTGGAGAAGCTGATCCCCAAAGATCGTCTGGATGCGATCGTCGAACGGACGCGCAAAGGCGGCGGAGAAATCGTCAATTTGCTGGGCAACGGGTCGGCCTACTATGCACCTGCAGCGTCGCTCGTCCAGATGGTCGAAGCCATCCTGAAGGACAAGAAACGCATTTTGCCCGCCATCGCCTATTTGCAAGGGGAGTATGGCTATCGCGACCTGTGTCTCGGCGTACCGACGCTCTTGGGCGGCAAGGGGTTGGAAAAAGTGATCGAATTGGAGCTGACCGCAGAAGAAAAAGCCGCGCTGGACAAGTCGGCAGCATCCGTGCGTGCGGTCATGGCGGTGCTCGGTTCATCCTGAGACACGGCAGCCGGACAGGTGTGCTTCTCCCGCAAGCGGTCTGAAGGGATCGTCTGTTCCCTCTTCTCCTCCTCCCATTCCTTTAGCCTGTTCTGGATCTGGAAGCGGCCGCGTTACCCCAGCTATCGCCCAAAAATTTACATAAGGAAAATTTTGAATTTAATGTTTTATTTGGGAGAAGATGGGGTAGATAAGGAGAAAGGAATACTATTCAAAATAAGGAGGCAGGCAACGTGAGGTTGCTTCAGTTTAAGACGATCAACAGGAGAACGATGTTTTTTGTGCTGCCGGTAATTATTCTCGGTATCGCCATTGCAATGGGGTTCATCTTTTTCCGAAGCTACCAGCTGTCTCAAACATTGATTAACGAGAAAATGGAAAATCAGTTGGATGCAACGGTGCATGAGATTGAAACCAAATTGACTGCACACAGCCGGATTGCCGTAACGTTGGCGAGAAGCGTGGAATCGGTCGGTCACACACTGAACAAGGATGACTTTGCGGCATTGTTGAAAAACGCCGTTTCCCAGAATCGCGAGACGTTTGGGGCGGGTATCTTTTATGAGCCTTTCAAATACAAGGGAGATCTCAAGTATTTCGGCCCATATGTATATAAGGATTACAGCAAAAACGGTGAAATTACATACACGGACGATCTGAGCACGCCGGAATACGACTATCCGCATTGGGATTGGTACAAAATCGCGATCAATACGTCACAGCCGGTCGTCTGGTCTGATCCTTATTTTGATGAGAACACCAATGTGGCGATGGTCACATCGACAGCGCCTTTCTATGACGGACAAAAGAAGTTCCTGGGTGTGGCCACCGGAGATATCGATTTGACCAGCCTGCAAAAAATGGTCTCCGAACTGAAAGTGGGCCGCACAGGTTATGCTTTCCTTCTCGACCAAAACGGTACCTATCTGGCGGCGCGTGAATCGGAAAAGTTGATGAAGGTAAAAATTACAGAGGAACAAAACCAGGCCGTTGCTTCCCTGGGGAAGGAAATCATGAGCAAGGAAAACGGGGCGACCTCGTTCAAGGAGGGGAGAGACGTCTATCACGTCTACTATAAGACGGTGCCAGGCACCGGCTGGAAACTGGCCTTTGTCTTGAACGAAACCGAGGTTTACCAGCCGATCAATGAGATGACATGGGCGGTTGCTCCGGTCATGGTGATTGCCATCTTGCTGGTTGTCCTGAGCATTCTGTATAACAGCCGCTACATCAACAGAAACATCCGTCAGGTCAACGAAGTTGTGTCTGCCATGGCGCAGGGGGATTTTTCCTGTACCATTCCGGTGAACGGAACGGATGAATTCGCCCAGATGGGCAGTCAACTCAATAAAATGGGGGAACAGCTCCGTTCGATCATCGAGAAAGTTTCTCTTCATTCCCAACAGGTGGCGGCGACCTCGGAACAATTGGCCGCCATCGTCGAAGAGAACAGCAAGGCGACCGAACAGATTACCCACGCCGTTCAAACGATTGCAGTGGGTGCTGATGAACAGATGTCGATCAGCGATCGCGCTGTGCAGGTTGTAGCTGAGATTACGAACGGGATGGATCAGATCGCCTCCCGTACACAGATGGTTGCCGAAACGGCGCAAAAGGCTTCTGATATCGCCAATAACGGAAACGAAGTCGTCGAGGGCTCCATTCATCAGATGAATTTCATTGATCAAAAAGTAAAAGCATGTTCGGAAGCAATCAACATTCTGCATGCCAAATCCCAAGAGATCAACCAGATTACCTCGTTGATCACTTCCATAGCGGCGCAAACCAACCTGCTTGCATTAAACGCAGCCATTGAATCGGCAAGAGCCGGGGAATACGGCAAAGGATTCGCGGTGGTTGCCGATGAGGTGCGCAAGCTGGCGGAACAGTCAGGAGAGGCCGCAAGCCAGATTAACGAATTGATCAGCGATATTCAGCAGGAGATCGAGAAAGCGGTCGCTTCGATGAACGATGGTGCCGTTGCCGTGCATAAAGGCATCTTGATGGTCGATAACGCCGGCAGTTCGTTCAGGGAGATTTTGACTGCCGTCTTTGCAGTATCGGAACAATCCCGTGAAGTGAGCTCGGCCGTTGAGCAGATTCATGCAAGCACAGCGACGATGATGTCCTTGTCCCAACAGCTTGCTCATATTTCCAAGGAGGCTGCCGTGAATACGCAGCATGCAGCCGCCTCAACGGAAGAACAGAACGCTACCATGGAGGAAATATCCAGCTCTGCCCAAAATCTTGCCAATATGGCAAACGAATTGCAAGACGCCCTTCAAATATTCAAATGGTAAGCAGACTCGGCATGGCAGGCGTCTGCGTGGTCCGGTTGCCACAGGCAGCCGAACCGGCAATGGAATAACGCGAAAGAAACCGGGAGCGTGACAGCTCCCGGTTTGTGCTGAAAAGACCCGTCATGTCACGGATGATGGTCTCGCCGATCGTTCCCGTACCCGCGGGCGGTATCACCATTTTTTCTTGCTGCGCATCTGTCTTTCCCATCTCTTTAGATACGGATAAGGGTCAAAGGCCCATTCGGCATCGCCCATGTCCCGGTACATCCCGTAATGAAGATGCGGAGGAAACTTGCCGGACGTGCCCGGTTTGCCGTAACCGGAGCTGCCCACATAACCGATCACCTGTCCGGGCTCGACAATATCTCCCACCTTCAACCCTTTTTTAAAGGCGGACAAATGGGCGAAGTAATGATACACGTTGTCCATGTCGCGCATGCCGATTCGCCAGCCGCCGAAGCGGTTCCAGCCAATCACTTCGATCATGCCGTAGGAGGTGCTGAGCACCGGGGTGCCATAGTCGGCAAAAATATCGGTCCCTTCATGGATTCGCCGGCCCCCCCACCCGCGCGCGTCTCCCCAGGTGTTGTTGTAGCTGCATTCATAACGCCGCGGAATGGGGAATACATGCCGTCCCAGATCGAGCGTCTGATATTTGTCGTAAATGGTCGCGAACTGGTCGATCGTCTTCACCGCGCGATCCCGTTTGTAATACATCCACAAACCGATGCGAAAATCTTCGCGGGCATAGCCGTATTCGCTCAGGAATCGGATGATGCTGGTTAATACATCGATGTCGTCATGCTGATCGGCTCTGCCATCCCCGTTGCCGTCCACGCCGATGCCGCCGAAGAAGGAGATGGACGATTCATCTGTGTCCTGCTCGTCCGGATTCAGATAGCCAGACCAGACGAACGGAGGAATCGTAATCGCCGTTAAGCGGTCCGACGGGGCTTCTCCCTTTTTCCGTTTTTGCATCGAGCGCTCATATTGGTCGATGGCGGCCAGATAAACCCAGGGGATCCCGTACAGGCCCTCCATTTGCTGAAAAAGGGCAAGCCGATTCTGCAAGGTCTTGTCCGCCGCTTGCTGCTTTTCCGGCGGCCTGGCGGGGATTTTGGCGGCTGACGCGGCAAAATCGAACGGAAGCAGGCATAAGACGAGCAGCATGCTGATTGCAACATAGGGGCGCATGGAACGCAACCGTCTCCCTTCAGCCGAGAGTCTCCTTTGTAGTTTCTGCCAGCAGGTCGGAATTAATCGCGATACTTTTTACCATCCCTGGCAGGGAAACGGGCGGGATTGTTGTATGATCAAAAAAGGAAATCAAGGGGAGCGAGGGAGATGACGATGACGATCTACATCCAGAGCGACAGGCCGCTCACGCTGGAGGCGCTGCGGAAACCCTGGCGGGAGATTCTGGGACAGCCCCGGGGAGAAGAGCCGGCGAACAGGGAATGGGCCGAGCGTTTGCTTGCCGAGGCCCAACGCTTTCGGGAGGGAATGGCGGACACCGTCTGGACGCGGGAGGAGGAAGCCCTCAGGGAACTGGCCGCGTCGCGCAGCATCCTGAAAGGGGACGTCTTTGCAAGCCCGCTCGTGGTGCCAGCAGGACTGCCGGTTCGCCTGCTTCCGCTGCTGGAAGGGATGGCCGTTGGCAGCGGCTGCGGCCAAGCGGCGGAGAGGGCGCTGTCTCCCCTGGCCCTGCTCTGGCTGAAAGCGATGGGCGTCCGCTTTCTTCCAGCGGTTCCGCCGGGCGTAGTTCGCCGGGTGGCTGCGGGGGAGGGGATAGCGGTACTCGAGATCGGGCATGAGGGCGCGGTGCCCCGTGTCCGGGAAGAACGGCGGCACGGGGAGGAGCATATCGACGAAGGCATGGTGATGATCCAGGCCAATCTGGACGACGCCAGCCCGGAATGGATGGCGTACGCGATGGAACGGCTGCTTGCCGCCGGGGCCAACGACGTGTCGTTTTTGCCCATGACCATGAAAAAAAGCAGGCCCGGCATGCTCCTGCAGGTGCTTTGTTACCAGAGTGACCTCGAGATGATGAAAAGCATTGTGTTCACCGAGACGACGACGTTTGGGCTCCGCTATTTTCCGGTCGCCGTTCATCGCCTTGGCCGCCGTTTTGCCACGGTTGCCACCCGGTGGGGCGACGTGCGGGTAAAGATCGGCTTCCATCGCGGGGAGAGGGTGCAGGTGTCGCCGGAGTATGAGATGTGCGCCCGACTGGCCAAGGAAGCGGGCGTGCCCCTGCAGACCGTTTATGAAGAGGCGCGCCGACTTGCCCAGGAAATGGATGCATGATTATGCACGGCCGACAAGCACGCGCAGCACATTGGGCTGATCCGGCAGGTCGCGTGTTCCCGCGCCATAGCCGACCGCATCGACGGTCATGGAGGGAACCGGCCCGAATTGTTTCACCAGGGCAGCGGCAAGCCCCGCCCCTGTCGGCGTCGTCAATTCCTTCTGGATGGCTGTGCTGCGCAGCGGAATCCCTTTCAACATCTCCATCGTCGCCGGCGCGGGGACCGGATAAAGGCCGTGGTCGCAGCGGACATAGCCGTTGCCGGTCGGGACGGGTCCGCAGTACAGCTGGTCGATGCCGAGATCTTCCAGCGCCAGGGCGATTCCGACCACATCCACGATGGAATCGATGGCGCCGACTTCGTGGAAATGAACCGTCTCCACCGGGATGTTATGGATCTTGGCTTCCGCCTCGCCGATTTTCGCAAAAACAGCGAGGGCCCGGGCCGTGACCCGCGGGTGCAGGTTGGCCTGTTCAATCATCTGCACGATCTCCTTGTAGCGGCGATGCTCGTGGTGGTGGTGCCCCCCGTCACCGTGATGATGGTGGTGATGATGGTGATCCCCATCGCTGTGATGGTGGTGGTGATGACCGTGGGAGAGCACCCGCAGTTCCTTGCGATGGCCATCCTGCTGACGGGCATGTTCCTCGTCGATTACCTCCACCTTCAAGGCGCTTACGCCGTTTTTGACCACCTGCCGCCACTCGAGGCGAAAGGCGCCCAGCGGCAATTTGCGCAATTCCTCTTCGATCCGGACGCGGTCGGCTCCGGCGTCGACCAATGCCGCCAGCGTCATGTCTCCGCTGATCCCGGAGAAGCAGTCCAGATAAGCGATCCGCATAGGTTTCACTCCTTTTTCCACAACGCCAAAACCGCCGCGACAATCGCACCCACCCGGCGCTGCCGAGTGGGTGGAACGTTCGCTCAAGTCGGCGGGTTATTTACAATTCCTTTTCCAGCATCGTCAGGAACAAGCCGACATCCGTCACGACCCCCACCGTTTGGGAGGAGCCGCGGTCCATCAGCTTGGTGACCACCGCCGGGTTGATATCCACGCAGACCGTCTTGATCCAGCTTGGCATCATGTTGCCGGTGCCGATCGCGTGCAGCATGGTGGAGAGCATGATCACCATGTCGGCATCCGCCACCTGTTCCGCATAGGCGGCCTGCGCTTCGATCAGGTCCATCATGGTGTCCGGCAGCGGACCATCGTCGCGGATGGAGCCCGCCAGTACGAACGGCACCTGATGTTTGACGCATTCGTACATGATCCCGCTCGTGAGCGTGCCGTCCGCCACCGCTGCGGCGATGGAGCCGGAACGATTGATCGCGTTGATGGCGCGCATGTGGTTCTTGTGGCCGCCCCTGACCACGGAACCGGTATCCAGGTTGACCCCAAGCGAGGTGCCGAACAAGGCCCGCTCGATATCGTGGACCGCCAGCGCGTTGCCTGACAGCAGGGCGTTCACATAGCCTTTGCGAATCAGGTTTTGGAACGCTTCCTGACCGCCCGTATGGATCACGACGGGCCCTGCCACAAAGACAATCCTGCCTTGGCGCGCACGGATCTGCTTCATCTCTTCCGCCAGTTTCTTGACGATAACCTCCACCCGGCGTTCCGAACTTACTTCGTTGGACATGAAGGAGAATTCGGTGCCGGTCTCTTCGGCTTGCGGCAGGACGAGGCGGACGCCACTGCTGCCGCAAACGATCAGGTCCCCTTTTTTGATGTCACGCAGTTTGACGCAATGCACCTCATTTCCCTTTACCACCAGACAGGCGTCCATCCGTTGATACTTGGCCCGGACCCAGGTGCCATTGAGGAATACTTCGGTGGCATGGTTGGTGGTGGAGTAGAAATCGTCCGGCACCACCTTGTCTTTTTCTGCCGGTTTGATGGTTACCGTCTCCTCCGCGCGCGGGATGGTACAGCCGAGATTGATCAGCTCGTTCAGGATCAGCTCGATCTTGTCCTCCGGCAAATCCAGGGCGATTTTGGCTACCGATTCATCATCGACCTGATCGCCGACGCTCAGCTGCAGCACGCGGTATTTCCCGTTGTACTGCTCCACAGAAGCGTCGATCTGCTTCAAAATGTTGTCGCGGATGATGTGGCCGCGCACTTCAATGACCTGCTCCATGTTGCGGTTCCTCCTAATCTGAGCGCTCACTGTATCCTACCAATACTATATATGCTGTCCCAGTTCGATCCAAGTAGTTGCGGCAAAATGGATGTTTATGCAGTCGGCAACTCTCCGGGCGGTGTTGCCCCGAAGGAGGCCATTCCTCTATAATAGGAGAGACCACTGAAGCAGCGAGGAGTGAATGGGCCGTATGATACAGCGCAAACCGGAGTGGCTCAAGATCAATCTGGTGTCTGGCGAAGAACTGGCAGCTTTCAAAGAGTTGAAACATACCATGCGCAGCAAAACGCTGCACACGGTATGTGAAGAAGCGAAATGTCCCAATATCCATGAATGCTGGGCAAATCGTACGGCTACATTCATGATTTTAGGTGATATATGCACGCGCGCGTGCCGTTTTTGCGCGGTCAAGACGGGCTTGCCGACCGAGCTTGATCTGGCCGAACCGGAACGCGTGGCCGAGGCGGCGGAACAGATGGGGCTGAAGCATGTCGTCGTGACATCCGTCGCCCGAGACGACTTGGCCGATGGCGGAGCGTCCGTTTTCGCGGCCACCATCAAAGCGATCCGCAAGCGCCTGCCGCTGGCTGCGGTGGAAGTGCTGATCCCCGATTTTCAAGGCAACTGGGATGCTCTGAAAACGGTGATGGATGCCCGTCCGGACGTGCTGAACCACAATATTGAAGCGGTGCGCCGCCTGTCCGATCGCGTCCGTGCCCGGGCCAAGTACGACCGAACGCTTGAACTGCTGAAAAGAGCCAAGGAGATGCAGCCGGACATTCCGACGAAGTCAAGCCTGATGATCGGCGTGGGGGAGACGTTCGAGGAAATCCTGGAAACGATGGACGATTTGCGTGCCGTCGACGTCAACATCATGACGATCGGCCAATACCTGCAGCCGACGAAGAAGCATCTCCCGGTGGAGAAATATTATCATCCCGACGAGTTCAAGGCGCTGAAAGAGGAAGGCATGAAGCGCGGTTTCAGCCACGTGGAGGCGGGGCCGCTGGTGCGCAGCTCCTACCATGCCCATGAGCAGGCCCATGCGGCCAGGGATGCGATTGCCCAGGCAACTTAACGGCCTCTCACGCAAACATTCCCCTATGGTTGTGCATAGGGGAATGTTTTTGTTACCTTCCTGTTGTTCCTTTGCCGGTCATGCCGCCCATTTGCGTGGTACGGTTGGAGCCTTTGCTGCGCATCTCATCCCCGTCAACAAGGCCGCCAAAGCTGCGGATCAGCGCGTCAATGTGACGCTCTTCCTGCGTGGCGTTGGCATTCAGGCGGGAGGATTGGCTGGCGATGCGCGTCATTTCGTTGATCATCTGCGGATTATCGGTGACATACACCTTGTAGTAGCGCGGAGATACGGACATGGCGTTCATCCGGGCCTGGGATTTGGCCGTACGGCTGTCGGTACCGCGCGTATGCAGCCCGACAAACACTTCTTCATCCGTCACGAGCACGGTAGAGGTGACAACGCCGGGGCAGCTTGCCGTAACGTTGCCGACTGCGCGGGCAAGAGCATCGCGGTCTACGTGGATGTTGGGAACGGCATTGGATCGCAGGCTGTTCCGGTGGACGGTGGCATAGCCGATGTGCGGATTCGCCTGCGTACCGAGAGTGCCCATGCCCCTGTCGCGATAGATCGACAATGGCCCATGGACCCTGCCGCGCGTGCCCGCCGTCCCGTCAAAGCCAGGAAAGTTCCCAAGACCGCGGAAACCGGTATTGTTGCTTGTCATGCCGTAATACCCATCGGTCCGGTTCAAGCCGAATGCAGTGTTGTCCGCGCCGGTGCCATACGCGCCCCAGCGTCCGGTATTCCAGCCGAGAGCACCGTCGGTTGTGCCATAGGCGGGCGTGCCGTAAGCGGCTCCATAGCCGTCATAGGCGGTGATGCCGGTTGTTCCGGTACGCGGGTACACGGGAGCGGCCTGGTTTCGAACCGCTGCGCCATCGTAACGGTTCGTATAGTTGGGCGCAGCATTGTTCGCACAAGCTGTTGCCATCAGTGTCAGGCCAGCAATCGCGCCAATCAGCCAACTTTTTTTCATGGTTACACCCCCTGCATCTAGCGTGCCCCCTCGGAACCTCCCGTTTTCGTGGGAATTTTATGTCCAAACCCAAAAAATGTGGTAAGATGGGGGAAATGAGTCCGAAGTATGGCCACGAAGGGGAGGAAGCGCCTTGATCCGCACGCAGGCAGGGGTCTTTGAACTGGTAGAGGAATACCGGGGCGGTTGGAATCAGGAAGCGTTCAAGGAGCGCTACAGCGATATATTGGATAAGTATGACTATGTCGTGGGCGACTGGGGATACGGGCAGCTGCGGCTGCGCGGCTTTTACGACAGCATGAACCGCAAAGTGCCGTTTGAACAAAGAATTGACTATCTGGACGAGTACCTGCAGGAATTCTGCAACTTCGGCTGCCCGTACTTCGTCCTGCACCGGGTCAAGGGGGCCCGACTGCCGGAGGGGGCGGGATCCCCAACGGAAGCGGAGGAATCCGCACAGGAGCGTCAGGAACGGTTCACGCGCTACGAACGTCCCGAACGTTACGAGCGGCAGTCCGGCAATGGCGACAGAAGGGAACGACCGGGACGTCCGTCAGGCCCGCGGGGGGATCGGGAAGACCGGCAGTCGGCAGGCCAGCAGGGGAAACAGGGGCAAGCCCGTTCCGACCGCACGGAACGGCTTGGCAAGCCGCGGCAGGAGCAGCCCGGCCGCGACAAGGGAAAAGGGGAGCGCCCGTCCAAAGAGAGACGGGGAATGAATCAATACCGCCCCAACCGGGAGAAAGTATCCACCAATTCGGCAAACAATGAGAATCGCCCGTAAGAACCCCCGCCGACTTGAGCTTTGTTTAACCCCAAAAAGTGACGTTGACCTTCGAAGCATAGTCCGAGTACTTTTTGGGGACCCCTGAACATGTCGGCGGGGGCCCCCAACCTTTATATAAGAAAGAGCGCCTCATCCGCACCTGGTTGCGGATGAGGCGTTTTTCGATGCACCACGATGGCTGCGCGTTAATCACGTTCCTCGTCGGATCCGTCATCATCGATCGCCTGCCCATAAACCGGACGAAATCCAAAGGGGTCCGCCCACGGGGAGAAAGGGGATCCGAAGAAGGGAGTCTGCCCAAAAAAGGGCGCCTGCCCAAAGAAAGGTTGCTGCCCAAAGAAAGGTTGCTGCGCAAAGAAGGGAGTCGACAGATAGAAAGGCGCCTGCTGAAAGAAGGGTGTCTGCTGATAGGGAATGGGATACGGATACGGAAACGGTAAGGGCTGTGGAAAGAAGAACGGTGTAGGGGGGAAGGGCGGCGGGAATGGGATAAAGTCTTCGAAACTGTCGCAATCCTGTTTGCGTCTACGCCGGGGAAAACCGACGGGAACCGGCTTCCGTTTTTCCTGTTGATCATGGTCATACGGTTGCATACTCGTTCGCACTCCTCACATGGCATAGATTATTTTTACACCAGCAGTATACGCGCCCGCCAAGAATAGGCGAATTGTCCAGCCCGAAATGGGCGAACGCCCGCAAGCAGGAACAGCGTTGGGGCGATCAACCAATGCCCGCCCCCCGCAGCGGATACGGGCATCATGAAAAAAGACCCGGGCAACGCTTCTTTTCGTTTGCCCGGGTCTTTTGCTCGTATATCAGAAAGTTTAGACTCTTTAAAGCGATAAAGCGAAGTGAGAAAGGTTGGGGGCCCCCGCCGACACCAGCGTTAGCTAAAGTCGGCGGGGTTTTCCTACACCACCGTATGCAAAAACGATCGCAGGTCTTCCGCGTCTTCTGCGGAAAGCTGGAAAGCATATTCCAGGTATCCTTCCTCGTCCAGATCGTCTTCCCCGATAATGGCGCTGCGGCCATTCTGGATATTGATCACCAGCTTTTTCCCGTAAAAGCGGTTGGTCGTCGTAATGGCAAGATCAAAGCGGTTGGCTTTTCCCATGAAACTGACAAAGCGGGTGCTGGTCTCTTCCGTTTCATCGTACAGGTAAAAAAGTTCGTTCGTCATCGGTCGGCTCACCCCCAGACAAGATTGGGTTTATAATCCAGATTGTGCAAAGTGCGAATGAAGCGGATGGTTTTCGTCTTGGCCCGCATTACGATGGAATGGGTCTCTGCGAGATTGTCCCCCAGATAGCGCACGCCCTGCAGCAGTTCTCCGTCAGAGACGCCGGTGGCGGCAAAGATGGCATCATCGCCGCTTACCAGATCTTCCAGCGTCAGCAGCTGCTCCGGGTCGCGCAGCCCCATCGCCCGGCATCGCTCCCGTTCGGCCTCGTTCTGCGGTTTCAGCCGCGCCTGCATATCGCCGCCCAAACACTTGATGGCTGCGGCGCTGATGACGCCTTCGGGCGCTCCGCCGATGCCCAGAAACAGGTCGATCCCCGTTTGAGGCATGCAGGCCGCGATGGCTGCGCCCACATCCCCGTCGCCGAACAGCTTGACCCGCGCGCCCGTTTCCCGCACCGCCTCGATCAGGGCCTGATGCCGCTCGCGCTCCTGGATGATGACGGTGACGTCCTGCACCCGTTTGTGATGGGCCTGGGCGACTACCTCGATCATTTTCTCCACCGGATCGTCCAGATGGATGAGGCCGGCCGCGCGCGCTCCAACGGCCATCTTCATCATGTACATGTCCGGCGCGTGCAGCAGCGTGCCGCGATCGCCGATAGCCAGTACCGACAATGCGTTGCTGTGCCCTTTGGCTACGATCGTCGTTCCCTCCAGCGGATCGACAGCCACATCCACCTCGGGGGCATCCGCCGCCCCGTTGCCCAGTTTTTCCCCGATATAAAGCATGGGCGCCTCATCCAGTTCACCTTCCCCGATCACGACGGTTCCGCGCATCGCAATCGTATCAAACATCGCCCGCATCGCGCTGGTTGCGGCGCCGTCCGCTTCGTTCTTTTTCCCGCGCCCCAGCCACTGGGCGGAAGCAAGTGCCGCTACCTCCGTGACGCGTACCACTTCCAGTGCCAACTCCCTGTCCATCCGTCTGCTCCTTTCCGCGCTGTCGTTCACTTATCCTCAACCCATTGTATCCCTTCGCCGGGCAAAGTCAATGATTCTTCTTGCTGGCCGCTATTTTTTCGTCTACTATAATCTTAGAATACATATCCTGCCATCTGCACGCGGAGGGCCAACATGTACCAAAAGACATACAAGGGTTGGGAACGATTCAGAATGTGGATGAAATTGATGTACCCTGCCCGTTGCCTACATCAGTTTCCTCCACATTTTATCATGCGGGATGTCGTGATCGAGCAGGTGGACAGGGCTCTTCGGAGCGGGAACCGGTGCATGCTGCTACTGTTCGATGTGAAACAGCATGCAGAGATGAAAGCTCTCTATCCCGTCCATGTCATGCAGCAAATCGAAGACACGATTGAACGTGTTTTTCAGCTGGTTGTCCCGGAGTGGTTTGCTCCGGAGCATGTGCTTGCGATGCAAAAGTATTATGATGACGATTATGTGGTGATTCTCCGCCACGCCGGTCAGGACGACAGCCGGCTGGCGGAACGGCTGACGCATGTGCAGCAAAAGCTCGAAGCGGAGATTGCGGCCCGCACGTCTTCTTTCTTTGATTTCCCCATTGCGTTTCATACCGCCTTTTCATGGATCAGGCAGGGGGAGGACGCCTTTGAAGCCGTCCATCATGCTCTGCAGGATGCCCGTTCCATTGCGAAAAGGCACCTTCCCGCCAATATCGGCCACCTTCGCGCGGCTCTTCGCCAGGTGCTCGAGGAGGAGCAGATCCGCGTGCTGGCACAGCCCATCGTCTCTCTTGATACCGGCCACATCACCGGATGGGAGGTGCTGACGAGAGGGCCTGAGAATACCCCTTTCGCCATGCCGGATCAATTGTTTCACTATGCCTACCAGACGGACTTGCTGGTTCATTTGGAACTGCTGGTGGTCAAAAAAGCGTTTATGGTGATCCGCCAGCAAAACACAACGCGTCCGGTTTTTCTCAATGTAACCGTACCCAGTCTCAAAAATCCCTACTTCTTTCAGAGCCTGACCAAGCTGCTGACGCAGTTTCCTGAAATCGATCCGCAGCAGATCGTGTTTGAAATCACGGAGCGCCATCCGATCGATGACCTTGCTGCATTTTCCCGCTCGCTGGGGATTCTCCGAAAGGCGGGCTTCAAGCTGGCGGTGGATGACACGGGAGCAGGATACGCCAGCCTGCACGTGATTTCCGAACTCCTGCCGGATGTCATCAAGATCGATCGCTCCATCATCCACGACATCGACCGGCATGAAGTGAAGGATGCCGTGCTGGATGCCATCATGATGGTAGCCAGAAAGATCGGTTCCCATGTGGTGGCGGAAGGGATCGAGACGGAGGAGGAAGCCAAGGTGCTGCTTTCCAAAAAGGTGGATTGTGCCCAAGGGTTCTTTTTCTCCCTGCCGCTTGAGCCCTTTCCGGAGATTAAAGACAACTGGGTGGCCAAGCAGAAGGACGGTTTTGCGTTCGGTATTTGATGAAAAACCCAACCGGTTCTGCCGGTTGGGTTTTGGCGCTTTATGGGGCTTACGAAAGCGTGGGCGGTTCGGCAGGCGGGCGCGGTTTGTGCCGTTTCCGCAGGTAAAGAAAAATCGGAATCGCCACGATGGCGAGCAGCAGCAGGATCGGCAGCGCTCCGGCAAGCACGATGATGGTGCCGTTCAGGAAATGCAGCACCGCCAAGGCGGAGCGGTTCATGGAAAGCCAGGCCTGCTTCCAGGTGCTTTCGTCCGCCACTTCGCCCAAACGAGCGGTCGCCTTTTTCTCCAGGAGCGTCAGCGATAGCGTCGAATAGCGTACGTTCTCATCCAGGTAGCGCATCCGGCCTTTGATCCGTTCAATCTCTTCCTGCACTTTGGCCAGATCGGCCGAGATTTTGAGCAGGTCTTCCGTTTTCTGTGCCTGGCCCATGAACTGCAGAAGACGGGCTTCCACGGCCTGCTGGGCTTTCAGGCGGGAGGAGAGGTCCACATACTCCTCCGTCACATCTTCTCCGCGCACCGAGCGCACGGGAATGCGGACGGCCAGCCGGTCCAGCTCATTCATGAACGCCTGGAACCCACCCTGCGGAATGCGCAGTTCCAGATAGCCTTGCCTGGTCCCGTCCCCTTCCTGCTCGGAGGAGGAGAGGACATACCCCTGGTACTTGACGAGGAGCTGATCCAGCTGCTTGCGGGTTTGGGCGAGGCTTTCCACCTCCATGGTGACGTCCGCCCGATAGATCATTTTCCGGTTTTGCGCGGCAACATTCGGGACGAACCCAGCGGGCTGCTCCCCGGCGGCGTTGGCAGCAGCGGGTGCCGGCGCTTCCTGTTCCTGGCTTACGTCTTTGCTTTCTGTTACCACTGCCATCGACCGGGATGCACCGGCCGACTGTTCCTCTTCCCGGGAGGCGCCGCATCCGCTGACCAGGAGCAGCAGCCCCAGCAAGATCAGCGCGATCCACCTTTTCTTCATTCGGCCATACACAAGAAAACCCCCCTCTTTGTTTCTGTCAGGTATATCCATAATGACGACAGGGAACGGGAATCGTTTCACGCGGCGTTTCCCGTTCATTCGTGATTCGTGACAGCAAGGCCAATTCTGGTATACTGGTGGGTAAGGAGTGACGTCAATGGAACACAATTCGTATCTCGCGGAAAGCGAACTCGTGATCTTGATGCTCGTGCTAACCTTTGTCGGGACCATCCTTTATGCAAAACGGGCATCCAAAAAACGCAGAAAAGAGAATGATCAATAGGCAGGGATCAGCGATGTATGATGTGAATACTGGCAGAATCGAAGAAGTTCTGGCTCATATGGACCGCATGCTGCAGGTGCTGCGCGCAGTGAGTGCGCGAAGCGACGGCGAGATTGCCGCGGACGCAATCGCGGTCGCCGCGATGGAACGGGCGCTCCACCTCTGCATCGAGGGGATCGCCGATGTCGGCAACGCGCTGATCGACGGATTCATCATGCGCGACCCGGGCAGCTATGCGGATATTGTGGAGATTTTGCGGGACGAGAAGGTGATCGATGACCGTCAGGCGGAGCGGTTGGGGGCGGTTGTCGCTTTCCGGAAATCGCTCGTCAATGAATATACCAGCGTGCCGGTTGCCGACATGATCCGGCTGGTTCGGGAATCGGTGGAGTGGCTCGAAACGTTCGCCCCTGCCGTTCGCACCTATATTCAGCAGGAGCTGTTTTAACCGGCCGCGTTGATTTTTGATACAAAACTTTTTCTTTAGTTTACTAAAGCTGTGTTTTTCGTTACAATAACAGTATGAAGGGCGGTGATAATCGTGTCGAATGAGCATACTTCCACGCGTGACCAGATCCTGCACATGCTGAAGACGAAAGGCTCCCTTTCCGTCAGCGACATGGCGCTGGAGCTGGGCATTACCGAAATGGCCGTGCGCCGCCATCTGAATACCCTGGAGCGGGACAATCTGATCACGTCCACCTTGGTTCGGCAGGCCATGGGGCGTCCGACCAACGTGTATTCGCTTTCCGAAGAAGCCGACGAACTGTTCCCGCGCAATTATTCGCATTTTACCCTTGATTTCCTGCGTGATCTGCATGAACTGGACGGGCCGGAAAAGGTGGAACTGCTGTTCCGCCGCCGGGAGAACCGCCTGGAAGAAGCATACCGTCCGCTGGTAACGGGGAAATTGGAAGAGCGGGTGGCGACCCTGGCGAGATTGCAGAACGAGAAAGGCTACATGGTGGAATGGGAAAAAGACGAAGCCACCGGCAGCTACTATATCAAGGAATTCAACTGTCCGATCGCGCAGATCGCGCGCGAGTTCAAGCAAGCCTGCAACTGCGAGCTCTCCTTGTTCCGCCGGGTGCTGGAAGCGGATGTGGAGCAAACCTCCTGCATGGCGAGAGGCGGCGACAAGTGCGTGTTTCAGATCAAAAAAGCGGCAAATGGCGGATAACATCCACTCCCGAGCGAGTGGATTCTTTTCGTTTTTACAGGGGTGAAACAGCGTGAAAGCATACAAGGGATATTTGTTGGATCTGGACGGGACCGTTTACCGGGGGAACGAGGTGATTCCGGAGGCGGTACATTTTATCCGCGCCTTGCGGGAGGAGGGGATTCCCTACCTGTACCTGACCAATAACTCGTCCGCCCCGCCCGAGGCGGTGGCGAAGAAGCTTCAGGCCATGGGGATTGAAGCGTCTCCCGAGGAAGTGTATACCTCCAGCATGGCGACGGCGGCCTATCTGGCGGAAAAACATCCGCAGGGGACCCGCGTCCATGTGATTGGAGAAGAAGGGCTCCACATGGCACTGGCACAGGCCGGGTGCACCCTCACCGATCAGGAGGCAGACTATGTGGTGGTGGGGATCGACCGGTCGTTCAGCTACGCGAAACTGGCCGCAGCGGCACGTGCCATCCGCAGCGGAGCCACGCTGATCGCCACCAATCGCGATCCCGCCCTCCCCACGGAAAACGGGTTGATGCCCGGCAACGGGGCCCTGGTGGCGGCCGTGGCGGCGGCGGGCGGCACGCAGCCGATCGTGATCGGCAAACCGGAGAGCATCATTGTCAATTATGCGCTGAAGCGTCTGGGTACCCCGAAGGAAGAGACGCTGATCGTCGGCGACAATCTGATGACCGACATTGCGGCCGGTGTCAACAGCGGCATGGACAGCCTGCTCGTCCTGACCGGTTATTCCAGCGCCGCCGATGCGGCCGTCTCCCCGTGGCAGCCGACGTATGTGGCCGACCATCTGATGGCCTGGTACGAAAAGCTTGCGGGCGGGAACCGATAGCCAACCGCCGTCACTTCACGCTCCGGTTGTATGCTTCCCGCATGGTTCCTTCTCTTCTTCGGCCTGCCGCGCCCGATGGGCCAGCCGGCTGGAAGCGGCGGCCGCGATTGCGCCCACCAGATCGTCCAGGAACGTGTGGACGCCGTTGCGCTTGTCGTTGAGCCAGGCCAGAATGCCGTGCTTCAGCTTGTCGACGTAGCCGTAATTGGTAAAGCCGATGCTTCCGTACAGATTGACGATCGCCAGGGAGAGGACCTCGTCGATGCCGTACAAAGACTCATCCGAAGCGATCAACTCCTGCAGCGGGGCGATCAGCCGTCCTTCCTCCGCCAGCATATCCAGCTGTATCCCGGTCAGGAGGGCGTTCTGCACCTCCCGCTTGCACAGGACGGCATGCACGCTTTCCAGGCAGGCCTCCAGGGTTAAGGCGGGAATATAATCCTGCTGCAAAAACATCACGATGCGGGCGATCTCCTCTACAGGCACGCCGCGTTTTTCCAGCAGGCGGATGACGGTTTGATGCATCTCTTGCGAACGTGGCTGCATACTCTTCCTCCCAGCGCGCGTTTCCCCTGCATGCGGACCCGCCCGACCCGAAAGCTTGCCGCCGTCGGGCGGGATTTTTGTAGTATGTGCCGCGCCCTAGGCACCTATCCCGCCCACCTTACATAAAATAACGCAGGGAGATGTATGGGAGGAGGCATGAAGCGTGGAAGAGATCAGGAAGCTGATCGGGGACCATTACGGCTTGACGGTGCTCGGCGTCCGGGAAGCGGGAAGCCGCACGGAAGTGTTTACCGATCGGGGGCTTTATTACTTGTATAGCTGCCCGGCCGTCTATCGGTTCAAGCGAAAATTCGTGGAGATGGTGCAGCGACACCTGCTGAAGCATGGCGACTGCGGCGTGCTGCCGCTGGTGAAAACCGTAAAGGGACAGTCGTATGTCACCCAGGAGAATGAGCTTTATTTTCTGCAGGAGGGCGTGCGGGAAGCATCGCTTCCGGAACCTGCCTTTGCGCTGGGCGAGGCGTTGGCCAGGTTTCATCGGTCGACCGGCTCGTTTACGGGGGAGAAGCTCTTTCTGCCGTACCGCTCCCTCGCCGGATGGCCGGGTATGTGGTTGAAAAAGCTGCGCCAGTATGCTGCCTACCGGGATGAACTGGAGCAGGAGAGAGGGATTATTACCCCCTTCGACGAATATTTGCTTACCACGTATACGTACATCCACCATATCGGGGACACCGCCGTGCAGTATCTGAAGGATGCGGGATACAGCAAGGTGATCAAGGAGACGGCCGGCCTGGGGAAAGTGGCCTATCAAAATTTTGACGACGGCTATCTGCTGGTCGCCGATGATGGCAGCCGGTATCTGGCCGGGGAATGGAGCTGGGTGATTGACATGCGCGCCCGTGACATCGGCCAGTGGATCAAGGCGGAGATCCGGCGGGATGGCTGGAACCGGGACCGGGTGGAGCGGTTTCTGGACGGCTACAACAGCATCTCCCCGCTCCTGAAGGAAGAATACGCCTGCATTTACGCGCTGCTGCTGTATCCGGGGCGTTTTCTGAAAATGGTGGAAGGGTATCGCAATGTTCCGGCGGAAGAACTGGAAGGGGTGGATTTTGCGGATTGGCGCGACATGCTTGACGGCGAGCTGCAGGAGATGGAGCGGGCGCTCCGCGACTATCCCCGATTGATAGCAACCAGATACGGCGTACACATTCCCGAAATCCATTGGTTGTGGAGGTCTTTCGATGACAAAACCGTTCGTGTACATGACGAGGCAAGTAGCGGTTGAGATTGTAGCCGCCCTGGAAGAGGTGGCGGAGGTGGAGGTATGGCCGGAGGATCGGCCGGTACCCCGGGAGGTGCTGCTGCAAAAAGCGGAGCAGGCGGACGGCCTCTTCGTCCTGCTGACCGATACCATCGACGAGGAATTGCTGAACCGGGCGAAGCGGCTGCGCATCGTGGCCAATATGGCGGTCGGCTATGACAATATCGATGTGCGGGCGGCGAAGCAGAAGGGCGTCATCGTCACCAATACGCCGGACGTGCTGACGGAGGCGACGGCCGATCTGGCGTTTGCCCTGCTGATGGCAACCGGCCGCCGTCTGATCGAAGCCAACCGCTTTCTGCACAGCGGCGGCTGGCAGACATGGAGTCCCTATCTGATGGCCGGCCAGAGCGTCTACGGGGCCACGCTCGGCATCATCGGCATGGGACGCATCGGGGAGGCGGTTGCCAGGCGGGCAAAAGGCTTTGACATGAACGTGCTGTATCACAACCGGCGTCCCCGCCCCATCGCGGAGCAGACGCTGGGTGTACGTTTCTGCGAGTTGGACGAGTTGTTGCGGACATCCGATTATGTCCTGCTGCTGACGCCCTTAACCCCCGAGACCCGCGGATTGATCGGGGAGCGGGAACTCTCCCTGATGAAGCCAACCGCGGTGTTCCTCAACGTGTCCCGCGGCGGCACCGTTGATGAAGAGGCGCTGTATCGGGCGCTGAAGGAGAAGCGGATCTGGGCGGCGGGACTGGACGTGTTTGCGCAGGAGCCCGTTCCCGTCGATCATCCGCTGCTGTCGCTTCCCAACGTGGTGGCCCTCCCGCATATCGGCAGCGCCACGTATGAGACCCGGGACCGGATGGCGCGGCTCGCGGCGGAGAATCTCATCGCCGTCCTGTCCGGAAAGGAGCCGATTACACCGGTATGAACGGGTGGTGGAGTGCCCTTGCCGTCATCGTCGCCATCGTCATCGTCGGATTCCTTGGCGTATGCGGGTTCTCCCTTTATGTGGGCTGGAAACTGCTTCATCCGCCGCGCAAGAAAGTGGGCATGAAGCCGGAGGAATTCGGCATCGCCCGGTATGAAGAGGTCACCTTTCCCAGCAGGGAGACGAGGGTCACGCTGAGCGGGTGGTATCTGTCAGCTGCCGCCAATGGCTGCCGGGAGAACGGCATGACCCTGATCTTTGCCCACGGCTACGGCCAGAACCGTCTCGAACCGCATCTGCCGGCACTCTCCCTGGCCGCCCGCCTGCTGCGGGAAGGCTACGATGTGCTGATGTTTGATTTCCGCAATGCGGGCATGTCCGGAGGAAGGTTCACCACGGTCGGGTATCTGGAACAGCGGGACCTGCTGGGAGCCATCGATTATGCCGCCAGCCGCCGCCCGGGGCAGAGAATCGGCCTGATCGGCTTCTCGATGGGGGCAGTCACCTCCCTGCTCGCGGCTGCCCAGGATGAACGCGTGCAGGCCGTGGTGGCCGATTCGCCGTTTTATTCCCTGGACGAATATTTGCAGGAAAATTTGCCCGTCTGGACCGGCCTGCCCCGTTTTCCGTTCAATGCCCTGATCATGACGCTCGTTCCGCTGGTGCTGCGGGCCGATCCGCGGGAAGTCTCCCCCTGCCGGGCCGTGGAGCAGATCGGGCAGCGTCCGATTCTGCTGATCCACGGGACGGGGGATCAGACCGTTCCCTGCGAGAACAGCCAGCGCCTGGTACAGCACGCCCTTCATCCCGATACCGCGCTGTGGCTGGTGCCCGGGGCCGGGCATGTCCGCAGCTATGCACAGCGGCCGGAAGAGTATGCGGAAAGGGTGCTCGCCTTTTTGCGGCAGACGGCAAAAAACCCCCTACCGCTGTAGGGGGCTTGCTGTCTGTGAGGCTTAGAATACCTGCTGAACTTCTTTGATGCCCGGAACTTCTTCAAACAGGGCGCGCTCAATCCCTGCCTTCAGGGTGATCGTCGAGGACGGGCAGCTGCCGCATGCTCCCATCAGGCGCAGTTTGACAATGCCATCCTCCACGTCGACCAGCTGCACGTCGCCGCCGTCGCGCTGCAGATATGGACGAAGTTTATCTAAAACTTCCTGTACTTGATCAAACAATTCCATGGCTTGTTCACTCCTTTCCATCCTCCCCTTTATTATAATCCTCCGGCCGAGAGAAATCCATGACCATCATGCTGGAAAGGTGCACGCTGCCAGAACATTCGAAGTTCTCCCTCTTCGCGTTTCGACACTTCGGGTCATGACCCTTCTCCCTGGTCATGCTATAATGGAGCAGGTAGAAAAACGAAATGAGGGATACTTGCGTGAAGGTATACCACAACGTCAAGGAATTGATCGGCAACACGCCGATTGTCGAAATTACGCAATTTGCCCTGCCTGAAGGGGTGCGTCTTTTTGCCAAGCTGGAATTCTACAATCCGGGAGGAAGCGTGAAGGACCGCCTCGGCGTGGAACTGATCCGCGCAGCGGAAGCCAGCGGCCAGCTGAAGCCGGGCGGCACCATCATCGAGCCGACTGCCGGCAATACCGGCATCGGAATCGCACTGGCAGCGGTAGGAAGCGGTTACAGGGTGATCTTCTGCGTACCGGCCAAGTTTTCCGAGGAAAAGCAGGAGCTGATGCGGGCGCTGGGGGCGGAGGTGGTCAACACCCCGACCGAAGAAGGGATCCGGGGAGCCATCGCCAAGGCGCAGGAGCTGGCCGCATCCATTCCGGGTTCATTCGTGCCGCAGCAGTTCGCCAATCCGGCCAATCCGGAAGCCCATTACAAAACCACCGGACCGGAAATCTGGGAACAGATGGACGGCCGGGTGGATGTGTTCGTGGCGGGAGCCGGTTCCGGCGGGACATTTATGGGCGTTGCCCGTTACCTGAAGGAGAAGAATCCCGCTGTCAAGACCGTCATTGTGGAACCCGAGGGCTCCATCCTGAACGGCGGCCAGCCGGGGCCGCACAAGACGGAAGGGATCGGCATGGAATTTCTTCCCCCGTTTATGGACACCAGCTACTTTGATGCCATTCACACGATTGAGGATGTAGAGGCTTTTGAGCTGGTCAAACAGCTGGCGGCCAAGGAAGGCCTGCTGGTGGGCAGTTCGTCCGGGGCGGCGATGGCGGCATCGCTTCGGGAAGCCAAGGAGGCGAAGCCCGGAACCCATATCGTCACGATTTTCCCGGATGGCAGCGAACGCTATTTGAGCAAGAAAATCTACCAAGGGGGAATTTGACCCATGCGGTTGAAAACACGATTGATTCACGGCGGCATCGACGGCGACCCGCATACCGGCGCCGTTTCGGTGCCGATTTATCAGGTGAGCACCTACAAGCAGGAAGCCATCGGCAAGCACAAAGGCTTTGAATACTCACGAACCGGCAATCCGACCCGCCATGCGCTGGAGACATACATCGCCGAGCTGGAGGGAGGAGCGCGCGGCCTTGCATTCGGTTCGGGGATGGCCGCCCTCTCCACCATCCTGTCGCTGTTTAACAAGGGAGACCACCTCGTTGTCGGGGACGATGTATACGGCGGTACCTATCGGGTCGTGACGCGCGTCTTCACCCGTCTTGGCCTGGAGGCGACGTATGTCGACACCAGCAATCTGGCTGCCGTTGAAGCGGCGATCCGGCCCGAGACGAAGGCGATCCTGATGGAAACGCCTACCAATCCGCTGCTGAAGGTAAGCGATATTGCGTCACTGGCAGGAATTGCCAAATCGAAAGGCATTCTGCTGATTGTCGACAATACCTTTATGACGCCATACTGGCAGAATCCGCTGGACCTGGGGGCCGACATCGTCTTCCACAGCGCCACCAAGTATCTCGGCGGCCACAGCGACGTGGTGGCCGGTCTGGCGGTAACGAAGGATGCGATGCTGGGAGAAGAGCTTCACTTCCTGCAAAATGCGATCGGCGGCGTTCTCGGGCCGCAGGATTCGTGGCTGCTGCTGCGCGGGATGAAAACATTGGGCGTCCGGATGGAAGAGCATGAGGCCAATGCACGCGCGCTAGCCAAGTGGCTTGCCGAGCGCGGCGACATCCAGCGCGTCATTTATCCGGGGCTGGAGAGCCACCCGGGCCACACCCTGATCCAAAAACAGGCGCGCGGCTTCGGCGGCATGATCTCCTTCGATGTGGGCAGCGCCAGCCGTGCGGAAGAAGTGCTGTCCAAGGTGAAATGGTTCACGCTGGCGGAATCGCTGGGAGCGGTGGAAAGCCTGATCAGCGTGCCGGCACGGATGACACATGCTTCGATCCCGCCGGAACGGCGCGCGGAGCTTGGCATCACCGACGGGCTGATTCGCATCTCCGTAGGGATTGAGGATGTAGAGGATCTGATCGAGGATTTGGAACAAGCCTTGTCGTAAGGAGGGGGAGGCCCATGGCTGTCGAGATCAAAGTATACGGCACGGAACAGCTCTGTGCCAGCTGCGTAAACCTTCCCTCTGCCAAAGAGACGGCTGAATGGCTGACGGCAGCCGTTTCGCGCAAATACGGAAATGATGCGGTAATTGTCACATACAGCGATTTTCAGCATCCGGAGACAGCAGAAGACAAAAACTGGGCGGACCGGATCGTCAATGAAGATCTCTGGTATCCGCTTGTCATAATTTCCGGGGAAATTGTCGGTGAAGGTAACCCGAAATTGAAAGATATTTACGCCAGGCTGGAAGCGTTGGGGGTAAAGCCGCTGCCAGCGGCGGATGAATAGACGACGCCATCGGAAGACGGGAGCAATCCCGTCCTCCAGACTGAAGACAAACTACTGTTGGAGGCATGGAGGAATCGGGTCAAGCGAGCTCCTTTGACGACCGACTCAGCGGATAAACAAAGACGCGGGATCCCAGGGGGCGTGAGTCTCACTTCGCTGAGACGCCCAGATGTTGAGCCCCCTGCCCGCGTCGCGTTTCGGAGCGGACACGGTCCACTTCCTCGCGGGTCGTCAAGAGAGCGAGCAGGAACCATTCCCCATACAAAAAAGGAATTTGTTTACACACGAGAAGACGGGAGCAATCCCGTCTTTTTGTATTTCGACAATGTACGTCCTGTCATGGGGGACCGATTGCTTTCTTGAGAATCAGCATGTGAAGTTGGCCGTGTCCGCTGCGAATAGTAATCCTCCGAAAGAAAAATGTTGCCTCACCGGAAAAAATTTGTAACCTTTTGAAGGGGGAATGTTACCAAAGCATAAAAAGATTTCCATTTTCGTTTGGTCTGGCAAGGAGCGATCGATTTGGATCACAATCAAACGACGGAGCAGAGATTTTCAGCGCTGTACCAACAATATTATCGGGACGTTTATCAGTTTCTCTTTTGTTTTACGGGTCATAAAAGCGATGCGGAGGACTTGACACAGGAAGTATTCCTGACGGTCGTGAAGGTTCTTGACACCTTTGAAGGGCGCTCCCATTTGAAAACCTGGATTCTGGGCATTGCCAAGAACAAGGCAAGGTACTGGTACCGCAAAAAACGGCTGACCACCTTTTTTTCAGATACCCTGCTGCAAAGTCTCCGGACGAAGGAAGGGCTGCCGGAAGCGGAATTGGACAGCAAAGAAGGGGTCCGGGAGCTCATCAGTGCCCTGCAGGGCTTGAAGACACAGTACCGGATGGTATTCATCCTTCGCTGCCTCAAGGAATGCAGTATCAAAGAAACATCGGAAATCTTGGGGTGTTCGGAAGCAAAGGTAAAGGTGGATTACCATCGCGCTTGCAAGATGCTTCAGGAAAGGTTACACCCGTCAAGAATAGGAGAGTGGGCAAATGGACTGGCTAAATGAGCAGCAGCTGCGACGAATGATGGAACAGCTTGATGGTTTCGAGCCGGACAAAGCCTTTGTGAAAAAGTTGGAGATGGCATGTTTGGAAAAAATAAGGAGCATGCAGCACAAGCGTCAGATGTGGCGAATCGCCAGTCGAAGCACCGCAGCTGCGGTCTGCCTTTTTTTGCTGGTGTGGTTGTTTTCAGCGTCCGGGCAAAAGGTGATCCAGTCCCCCCTTCACTCCCTGATGCAGCAGCAGGCTGAGCGCTCTTCCACACGCGAATGGTCCCAGGAGCCAGGCAACGAGCAGCATCCCCCGTCAACGGTGGGACAGCAGGAAGATACCGGCAACCTCCCCCCCTCCCCGACAGCTCAGGCGAATGGCACAAGCACACAGGGAGAAAGTGTCACTCCGGACGTGAGTCAGGCCATCGGGGATCAGCGGATTGTGACAAGCGCCAGACAGTTCCTTGGCGACCTGGTGGGGGAGAGGAATGTGGAAGAGTATCGGGCCACGGCGGTTTCCCCCCGGCAGCCTTCCCTGTTTGACGTGAGCTTCAGCCGCTTCGTTAACGGCGTCCCGGTATCTGGCAGCAAGATGGTGGTCACGGTCGACAGCATGGGAACGGTGAAGCGATTGATCGCGGCCCATCCCATCGATCAGCAGGCGATTGCTCAAGCGCGCAGCCTGATCACGCATGACCAGCTGACCAACATGGTAGCCAGCCGCCTTCGCTTGTACTACAGCGAAAAATCATCGTCCGTTGTTTACGTGCTGCCAAAGCTGGCCGACCTGGATGCGCGATCAGGCCATTTTAACGGGTTGGAAGATCCTACCTCTTCCCGTTATCCGCATCCCTTTCTGCTGAAGGTGGAACCGCAGCAGCAGATGTTTGCGGCGGCAAATCCGCAAGAGGCAAGCGATCTGCTGCGGACACAGACGGGAATAGATGTAAGCGGCCTGTCGTTCGCGGGGGTGCAGAAGGTGAATGGCGGTTCCCGGTATGTCTGGAAACAAGGGCAGGCTGCGACCGTGAGCGTTGAAACAGCCGGCGACGGACGGATCACGCATTTTTCCTTCACGGATGCGGCCCAGACCCTTACCGGCCGCCGGAAGATGATCAGGATATCCGAGGCAGACGCACGCGATATCGCCGTTCGTTTCCTGGCCCGGCATCTCCCTTTGCCAGTCACTTCGCTCTATGTAGGGGATGTCAACCGGCGGGCCGAAGATTCCATCCTCGAATTCCGTTTCCACCCCGCCCTTGACAAGATTCCGGTTCTGGAGCACCCGTACATCGTCACAATGGATATGACGGATGGACGGATCATCGGCTTCTCCGGCGATTTTGCCAGCATCCCTCATGGTCGGCCGGAGCAGACCAACATCATGACGGGAACTGCGGTCATCGGACAATACTTTGCGCAGTCCCCGCCCGCGTTGGTCTGCACACCGGGAAGCACCGCAACGGCAGCGCCCGATTTCATCTATTCGCTGCCGGACTTATCCCGGGAGCCCGTGGTATTTGACGCCCGAACAGGAAAACGCAATTGAAAAATTGGGTGGATTTGTAACCTTTTGGCGAAAGGCGGCACTAATAGAGGAAACCATTCCACAATCTGGCGAGTAGGAGAGGATGTATGATGAAGATGAACAAACTGGTAAGCGCGCTGCTGGCGGTCAGCCTGCTGGCGATTTCTCCGGCGTGGGCCGAACCGCAACCAAAGATACCGGCTCAACCGGTCAAGAAATTGCCGAAGGCGGACGAATTGCCCAAAGCCGTGTTTGAATCCATCGAGCGCTTGGGACAAACATTCCCACAGTTGAAATCGTATGACAAGATCGATGTGAATGACCTTGTCCGGAACAAGGTGACAGTGGGCCTGCTTAAACGGGACCCGAATGCGGCAACGGTCGATCCGAACGGAGTCGTACACGATCTGACAGGACTTGCCATACTGGAACTGGACTTGACAACAGGGGAAGTCCAGCGCATCACCATGATGGGCAAACGGCCGTCTTCAACAGAAATCCCTGTTGAGGAAGTGATCGCCAAGTCGAAGGAGTATCTGCAGGCCCTTTTGGGGAAACAGGCAGAGATGTATCACAAGGTCTCGGTTTGGCCTATAGAGACATTTGAACTGGGGCAGAAAAAACGGCTGTATTCCCAGATCAACTATAAAGCCCCTGTTGGCGGAGATTCAGGTAAGGCCGACTATGTGGAGATCACGCTCCTGAACAACGGCGATTTCCTGGAATACAGCAGGAAAACCTTGCCCGTTGCTTACGATTCCTGGTACGGCGCGGAACTGGACAAACGGGTCAGGCCCAATGACGTCCTGTCGGAGGATGCGGCAAGGACGCTGGAAAAAATGCGGACACTTTTCCCTCTGATGCGGAATTATCCTGTCGAAAGGATTATTGCAGGGGATGACGGCACAGCGAAAATCTATCTGCAAAAAGATAAGGCGAATCCGTATCCGGGCATTTATATGAAGTTTGATGAGAAGGGAGAGATCCTTAACTTCCTGATCGTTGATCCGAGCCTGAACAAACCGGCCGCTGACGAAGCGGCAAAACGGAAAGCGGCCGACTTTTTGAAAAGCTATCTGGGTGAAACGGCAGCCGGCTATCGACTGACCGGAGTCAGCGCCAACACACACACGCATAACACGCCGAAAGGTCCCGTCCAACAAACCTTTGCACGGGTATCTTTTACAAACGCAAGCACATCCGAAACCATCCATATCGACGTTGCTTCCACCGGTGACGTGTGTGGAATTGACAGAGATTAGGCTGTCCGGTTTTATACCGGCAGCTTTTTTCGTTCTTCGCCGCCCCGCCTCCGCATAGGCTGGCTGTAGGGAAATTCGGACAAAGGAGCGGTGGCGGCATGGAGCAGATTTTTGCCCGATATTATGAATTGAAGCAGCTGCAAAAAGAGATCGAGGAGGAGGTGGAGACGCTGCGCAAACAGATCCTGGAGCTGTATCCGGGACCGTACACGGCGGAGAGCGGTCCATACAAGTGCATTATTTCTTACCAGGAACGGAAGGAGTATGATGACAATCTCCTGTACAAGGCGCTGCCTGACAAGGAGATCTGGCGGCTGGTGTCAAAGGCCGATGCAGGAAAAATCAACGGGCTGCTGAAGTTGAATGTGATCAGTGACGAGATTCTGCAGGGAACCTATGTGGTGAGGCAGATTCCCGTGATAAAGGTGCAAAAAACATGAGTGGTAAAACCAAAATCCCCCGTTAACCGGGGGATTCAATGTGCAGACAACGTTGGTCGATCATGGGTAATGGTTCCTGCTCGCTCTCTTGACGACCCGCGAGGAAGTGGGGCGTGTCCGCTCCGAAACGCGACGCGGGCAGGGGGCTCAACATCTGGGCGTCTCAGGGATGTGAGACTCACGCCCCCTGAGACCCCGCGTCTTTGTTTCTCCACTGAGCCGGTCGTCAAAGGAGCTCACCTGGCCCCATTACTCCATACCCCAAGCAGAAGTTTGTCATCAGTCTAAATCCCCCGTTAACCGGGGGATTTTTACACGCTATCCGAGATGTTTTTTGTACATCCAGAGGACGCCGCTTTTCATGACACGCGGCATTTGACCGACGAGGGAAACTTTCCCCATCACGCCGAAGCCTTCTTTTTTGCCAAGGGAACCGAGGACCCCTTTTAGCTTGATCGGCGGCAGGCTGGGGGGATAGGTTTCGCCTTTGGTGTCCCGCACCAGCAGCATGGCGATCTGCTCGCCCTGCACCTCGGCCAGTTGGGCGCTCGGTGCATGCGGCAGGCTCGCACAGTCTCCCACCACATAGACGTTGGGGTGGGTGGGAATCTGATGGTAGCTGTTCAGGACAATCCGTCCGATGCCGTCCTGTTCCACCGGCAGCTCACGGGCGATGCGGTTGGCTTGAATGCCCGCTGTCCAGACGATCGCATGGCTCTCCAGCGGCTGATTGTGGTTGAACACGATGCCCGGTTCCACCCGGTTGACATTGGCCTTTGAAATCAACTGCACATCGTGTTCAATAAACCACTGGGACGCGTACTGCCGCAGCTTTTGGGGAAACGGGCTGAGGATGCTTTCCCCGCGGTCGAGGATGCGGATATTCAGATCCGGACGGCTCTCCCGCAGTTCCGAAGCCAGTTCCACCCCGCTCAAGCCGCCCCCGACGATGGTTACCTGGTCGTACGGGTTCAGGTTGTTGAGAGCGGCATAGGTGGTGCGTGTGGCGCTCAGTGTCTGAATCGAATACGTGTAAAGGTCTGCGCCCGGAATGTCGTGGTAGCGATCTTCACAGCCAAGCCCGATCACCAGCCAGGTGTAGGGCAGCATATCGCCATCGGCAAACACAACATGCTGTGTATCCAGATCGACGCGTACCACTTCGCCAAGCTTCACCTGCAAGCGCGGGTTGCTGGGAAAGGGAACGCGAATCGCATGCTCAGGCTCCGTTCCGGCCGCGAGTGCGTAATACTCGGTTTTCAAACCGTGAAACGACATTCGGTCAACCAAGGTAATCCCTACATCGTCAGGCAAGTCGGCGGCCAGCAGGCGTTCCAGAATGCGCAGTCCGCCGTAGCCGCCCCCAAGGATGACTATTTGCTTCATACGAGGTCTGTTCCTTTCTTCACCGAATAAAAACCATGAAAAATGTACCCATTCTATTTTTGTCCGACTGCCACAAAAATGCAAGAAGAATCTTTTTCCCATCGCGTGAATGCTGGATTTTTCCCGGGAACGAGGTACAATAAGGGATGAGAAAGACAGGTGACAAACATGAAAGCATTGGTTGAATTTTGCTCCAGCAATGTATCATCCTATACCAAGCCGGTCATGGAAGCGTTGGAGAATGCTCCGGATTTGGATGTGGACGTGATGGAATACGGATGTCTCGGCCACTGCGGTGAATGCTACATGAAGCCGTTTGCGCTGGTCAACGGGGATTACGTCGAGGCGGATTCGCCGGAAGAGCTGCTGGCGCGCATCAAACAAAAAGTACAGGAAGACCAGGATAAATGGGAGAAGGACTTTCCTTTCTAGGAAGGTCCTTCTTCATGTACTAGTATTCCTTAATCACTTGATAGAATGTATCCCGTTCAACGGCTTTTTTGCCGGCCCCCCGAATCAGCCAGACCAGCTCATCCACGGTCAAGGCCTGTTGGGTGAGGGCGCCCACCGCATGGCTGATGCGCTCTTCAATCAGCGTGCCGTGGACGTCGGAGGTTCCCATCGTCAGGGATACCTGTGTCAGTTGCGTGCCGATATTGATGAAGTAAGCCTTGATATGCTGCACGTTATCCAGCATCAAGCGGCTGATCGCCAATGTCTTCAGGTCATCGATGGCGGAAGTGCGCAGCTTGATCCCGGCGGTCACTTTCTTCGGCTGCACGGCCAGCGGAATGAATACCATGAAGCCGTTGGTCTCATCCTGCAGTTCGCGGATCCGCAGCATGTGGATCAGGCGTTCTTCCCGCGTCTCGATGGAGCCGTACAGCATGGTGGCATGGGTGCGCAGGCCCAGCTGATGGGCGGTGCGATGGACTTCCAGCCATTGATCGGTGCTGGCTTTCTCCGGGCTCATCTTCTCCCGGTAACGCTCCGTCAGGATCTCCGCGCCGCCGCCCGGCAGGGTGTCAAGGCCGGCCTTGATCAGTTCCTCAATCACTTCGCGGAACGACAGGCCCGCGATGCGCGAAAAGAATTCGATTTCCGCGCCTGTATACGCTTTGATCGTCACATGCGGATACGCCTTTTTCAACGTCCGGATCGTGTCCAGATAGTAATCGAAGCCGACATGCTGGTTGTGGCCGCCGACGATGTGGAACTCGCGGATGCCGTCATGGTAGCGGGTGCCCACGTAATGGAGCAGTTCATCCATGCTCATCGTGTAGGCGCCCTCTTCCCCCTGATCCCGACGGAAGCCACAGAACTTGCAGTGGGCCTCACAGACGTTGGTCGGATTGATGTACATGTTCTGAATAAAGTAAACGCGATCCCCGTTTTTGCGCTGGTTGACCAGATTGGCCAGCTGCCCGATCGTCAGCAGGTCTCCGGATTCATAGAGAGCCAGTCCGTCCTGGAGGGTGAGTCGTTCTCCGTTGATCACCTTTTCCGCCACCCCGGCCAATGCTTTGTCCTGGGTCGAAAGCGTCTCAATTGCCACAAGGCTCACATCCTTTTCATCATTCGTTAAATATGCGTGCTGCTCGATCATCATGCGACAGGCATTCGCCATCCGATATTCCTCTCAAAGCATATCTATTATAAATCTCTTTCCAGCGGGGAACAATACAAGAAGTATGTCAGGAAAGGAAAGATCCAGTAAGATACAAAAATTTACAAAAAATGGCTTTCCAAGACAAATGTCCTAGGAAAATATATTTGCGATTTACAATTTGTTCCTGTAAAATGATAGGCATTAAGGCGTGATGGAGGAGATTAAGGTGCAGGATAAATTGCTCGAGAAAATCGAACTCCTTCGACAGCAAATGGTAAAGATCGGTGTAGAGTACGGTTTGGATCATCCGGACGTTTTGAAATACAGCAAACAGATCGATGAACTTCACAATGAGCTGATGGGGCTGGATCATGGACTGCCCAAGGCAGATCGAAAGAAAAAACCTTACCGCTTTTACCTGTTGGAAAACAGAGCCAATTTCGCTTGATGAAGAGGGGGTGCCCCCTCTTTTGTGCGTTTGGGCCGGCAGGGCTTGGCCAGGTTGGCAGCGGAACCTTGTTCCCGGCCGGCTTTCTCGGTATACTGAAAGGGAGGCGGTGCACACGTTAGGCCTGCCTCATGGATCAATGGCTGCAAAGGAGGGATCATGATGATCACGCTCACGGAACAAGCGAGCCAAAAAGTGAAGGAGATGCTGCAGGCGGAAAACAATCCCAACCTGTTTCTGCGCGTCGGCGTGCGCCCGGGGGGCTGCAGCGGCTTTACCTACGGCATGGGTTGGGATCAGGAGATGAAGGAAGGCGACCAAACCTTCGAGCAGAACGGCATCAAAATTGTTGTCGACAAGGACAGCTATGCATATATCAAAGGTACGGAGATCGACTACAAGGAGTCGTTGATGGGCGGAGGCTTCTCCATTCACAATCCCAACGCCATCGCTTCCTGCGGCTGCGGGTCTTCCTTCCGCACGGCGACGGACGAAGGGAAAGCGGAGAAGTGCGACGAGTGAGTGGACAGCAACCAACAGACTGATCAGGATAACCTTCCCAGGCGCTGCGGATGCCATCCCAGATTGCCGGGAAGGTTTTCTTGCACTTTCACCCTTTGGGGGGGAGCGTGCGCTTAAGTCGGCGGGGTTTTATTGCGCTGTCCTCATTGGTGTTCGGGGCTGCGACAGCAGAAATTCGTGAAGGAAAAGAGGGAATGGGAATGGACGGTTTGGTTTTGGCCGGAGCAGTCGTGTTTGCGATGCTGACCCTGTCCAGCCTGCATGTCCTGATCAAGCAGCTGGACAACCACTCCAAAAGGCAGGCGGAGATCATCGCGCTGCTGACGGAGATCAGGGACAGCGTCAAGAGGAAATAAGGCTGGCGGCGAAAGCTTTCTTTGCGGCATGGGAATAATCCTCCCTTCTTCGGCGCACTAACTATAATATCGGCAAAAGATTTCCAGCCGGCCATGGAGGGGGGACGGCAGCCTTCTCACCGTTTCCCATGTCTTGTCGTTTTTCCCCTTTATGGCCGTAATCAAGCCCTGAAACCGAAAAGGAGTGACAGACTACCATGAAGCATTGGAAGCAAGTCTTGCTGGCATCCGCGCTGGCCGGTGCGCTCGCCGTGCCGTTTGTCGTGCGGGCGGAAGAAGGGACGAACCCGGGAGCCCCCATCCCCGGGCAGCTCAAGCAAACCATCCAGCATCAATGGGAGGGGCATCAGCCGGCGCATAAACAGCATCGCGGCCGCCATGCGCTGTTTCTGGGGGCGCACCGCAAAATGTACCTGACCCTGCTGGCGGAGAAATACACCCCGGGCAGCGTGGCGGAGTGGAAAGCGGCATTTGCCGAGCGGGAACGGCTGGTAGCGGAGTGGAAGGCGCGCAAAGCGACAGAACAACCCTCCGATGCAGAAAGACAGGCGCGCAGGGAGCAGTTCACCAAATTGGCGCAGGAGCTGAAAGCCAAGGTGGCGAAAGGCGAGCTGACGAAAGAACAGATGAAGGAACAACTGGCCCAATGGCGGGAAGAACACGGAGGGAAAGACAGGAAGGGGCTGCGGGAAGCCCTGCAGCCGTTCAAGCAGGTCCACGAGGAGTTCGACGCCGCGATCAAGTCGCAGGATGCGGCTGCCATCCGGGCCGTGCTGCCAAAGCTGCTGGACGAAGTGAAGACCGTCAACCGGCACTTGGCGGCCAAGCTGGAGCAAAAGAAGAGCTAGAGTTCTTTCAGGAAAACAGCCCCGTCTGGAGATCGGCAGCCGTCCACTCGGGGATCGCCAGCCGCTGCTCCCGGCGGCAGGACGGACACCAGGCGACATGTACGCAGAGGTGCTGCTGCCGATCGGGCAGGCCGTTGGACAGCTTGCTCTCGTCGATGGGCATGTACGGGCTGTAATCGCCGTAGTAATCGTACAGGCGGCCGGCATCTTCCATGCTGCGGCCGCAGTCCGGGCAGCCGGCATAGAGTCCGGCCAAACCGTTGCACACGGGACAGAGATGGTTCACGTGAGGCACCCCCTGTCTCTACTGTGCGCAGCCGCTTGAAGGGATATGCACCGAAGATGCCGCCCACCGCGATGCGCCGGTCGGAACCCCAAAAAAGCTCCCCTGTCTGTAGACAGGGGAGCTGCGCTTACTTGAAGCCTTCCATGCTGGAAGAGTGGTGCGGCTGCACTTTGGCATCCGGGTTGATGTAGGCCATCGCATTGTTGACGGCGGTGGGCGCTTCGCCGAAACCGACGGCGATCAGCTTCACCTTGCCGGGATAGGTGGCGATGTCACCCGCAGCATAGATGCCGGGGATGTTGGTCTCCATTTTGGAGTTGACCACGATGGCGCCTTTCTCCAGCTGCAGCCCCCAGTTTTTGATCGGGCCGAGCGAAGAGATGAAGCCGAAGTTGACAATCACCGCGTCCACGTCGATCTGTTTCTCTTCCTTGGTGCTGTTGTTCTGGATGGTAATACGTTCGATGCGCTCGCCGCCATGGAGCTGGGTGAGTTCGTAAGGGGTCAGTACGTTTACCTTGGAGGCCATCAGCGTCTCGACACTGTGTTCGTGTGCACGGAATTTGTCGCGGCGGTGAATCAGGTGAACTTCCTGCGCGATCGGCTCCAGCATCAGGGCCCAGTCAACGGCGGAGTCGCCGCCGCCAAAGACGGCCACGCGCTGTCCTTTAAAGGAATTCAGGTCGGTCACGAAGTAGTGCAGGTTCGACTTTTCATATTTCGCGGCATCCGGGTGTTCCAGCCTGCGCGGTTCGAAAGCGCCGACACCGGCCGTGATGATGACCGCGCGGGAGTAGTGGATGCCTTTGTCCGTCGTCAGTTCGAAAACCTGATCGTCTCTTTTGACGACGTTTTCCACTTTTTCTTCCAGGCAGATGGTGGGGTTAAAGTGGGCAATCTGCTGTTTCAACCCGTCGACCAAATCCTGGGCAAGCACTTTCGGAAAGCCGGCTACGTCATAGATATATTTTTCCGGATATAAAGCGGCAAGCTGTCCACCCAGTTGGGGCATGCTTTCAATAATCTTGACGCTGGCCTGACGCATTCCCCCGTAAAACGCGGTAAACAGGCCGGCGGGGCCTCCACCGACAACGGTGATGTCGTAGATCTGCTCGTCCCTTTGCAACAAACTCAAACCAAGCACCTCCAGAAAGATGTCAGAATTCTGAGCACACTTTCCTATTATAAACATCCTGCCACCAGAAAAAAAGCGGAGAAAAAGTGAGCGTTTCCCTGCTGATTCCCTGCGAATTATCTCTTGCAAGAAGAAGCGGTTTCCTGCTAATATGAAGTTGATTGTGAACAGTTTGTGAACTCGATTGTGCTTTTTTTCACAGATGGGTTGTTGGCACTCATACGGATCACGCAATTTTCCTTTCTTTTTGGGCACCTTAAAGATACCTACCTACGTGAAAAATGGCACAAACTTCCAGACGGTTCCATGACACGGCTGATCCGCTGCGGCGGAGGAACGCACTGCAGGCGGGCACCCAAAAAACAGATAGGAATGGAAGGGATCAACCATGAGCACACCCAAAATCGTCATTCTTGGAGCGGGGTATGGCGGGCTGCTGACAACGCTGCAGCTGCAGAAGAAGCTGAACTACAACGAAGCGGAAGTGACGCTCGTCAACAAGCACAGCTATCACTACATCACGACCTGGCTGCATGAGCCGGCGGCAGGGACCGCCAGCGCCGATCATGCGCGCGTCGATCTGGACCGCATCATTGACATGAAGAAGATCCATTTCGTCAAAGGCGTGGTGCAATCGATCGATCCAGCCGAACAGTCGGTCACGTTGGAAAATGGTGACGTTTTGCGCTATGACTACCTGGTGATCGGATTGGGCAGCGAACCGGAAACATTCGGCATCGAGGGCCTCAGGGAGCATGCGTTCAGCATCCGCAGCATCAACGCTGTCCGCCAGATCCGGGAGCATATTGAATACATGTTCGCCAAATACAAAAACGAACCGAGCCGCACCGACTATCTCACGTTCGTGGTGGGGGGCGCGGGCTTTACCGGCATCGAGTTCTGCGGCGAGCTGGCGGATCGGGTGCCGGAGCTGTGCAAGGAATTTGACGTGGATCCCGAACTGGTCAAAATCTACAACATCGAGGCCGCTCCGACCGCTCTGCCGGGCTTCGACAAGGAACTGGTGGATTATGCGATGGACGTGCTGACCCGCAAAGGCATCCAGTTCCGCATCAATACGCCGATCAAGCAGTGCACGCCGGAAGGGGTTGTGCTGGCGACCGGCGAAGAGATCAAGGCGGGCACCGTGGTCTGGACCGGCGGCGTGCGCGGCAACAGCGTCGTGGAGAAGTCCGGTTTCGAAGTGATGCGCGGCCGCGTGAAAGTGGATGAGTACCTCCGGGCCCCGGGTTATGAGAACGTGTTCGTGGTGGGGGACTGCGCGCTGATCTTCAACGCGGAAGGACGTCCGTATCCGCCGACAGCCCAGATCGCCGTTCAGGAAGGCGAGAACTGCGGCGAAAACCTGGTCGCCCTGGTGCGCGGCGATCATCTGAAGCCGTTTGTGCCGAATCTGCAAGGGACGCTGGCGTCGCTGGGCAAAGGCGAAGGCATGGGGATCATCATGGGCGGCAAGAAGCTGTTCGGCACCAGCGCCGCTCTCATGAAGAAAGCGAGCGACCTGCGCTATCTGTATAAAATCGGCGGGGTTGGCCTTGCGCTGAGCAAAGTCAAACTGTAAAGAGGGAAAAACATGCGGCATGCCAGTGTGCAGGTGAGAGGGCTGCTGACCAAAGAGGAACTGGAGCGCTACAATGCGCTGATGGAAGTCGGCCGCTTTCTCGAGGAACAGAACCGCCATGATTTGGCCCGCATCGTCCAGAGCGAGATTGACATCCTGATCCTGCCGGCCATTGAGCGGTTGAAGGAAAAGGGACGTGAGCGGGATCGGGAAAATCTCCGCTACATGATCGATCACGGCCTGCTGGATAAAGACGAAGACGACGAATGACGAATAAAGAAGCATGAACGGGGATCCTCCTTTCGACCGGAAGGAGGATCTTCTTATGCCTTGCAATTACTTATTATCACTTAATAACGCTTGATAAATTACTTGATATTGCTTATAATGATTGCAAATACTTCCAGAATGGCAGGGCGAAGCATGTACCAGGAAGAACGGCTGGATGCCATCATGGCCTATTTGCAGGAACACAAGCGGGTGAGCGTGCAGGAGATTTGCGAGCGGTTCGGGGTGTCGCGCGATACGGCCCGCCGGGATATCGTAAAGCTGGAGGAGCAGGGGCTGATTTTACGTACCCGGGGCGGGGCGATCCTGCCTACGCTTTCGAAACGATTCCACAATTACGCCGAGCGGCTGCAGATGGAATCCGGCGAAAAACACCGGATCGCCTTGCTGGCGGCGTCGTTGATCAAAGACAACGATTACCTGATCATGGATGCATCCACGACCGTCCTGTTTGCCGCAGAGTGCCTGACGACGAAGAACAATGTCGTGGTGACCAATTCCATCGATATCGCCGCCATCGTGGGGCGCAAGGAGCAGGCGAAGGTGTATCTTTTGGGAGGCTGTTTCCATCCTGCGCATCGCTTTGTGTATGGCCAGCGGGCCATCGAGATGATGGCGGAGTATCATGCGGATAAACTGCTGATCGGAGCGGGGGGCATTGCGCGGAACGGCCTGACCAATCCTTCGGAAGAGGAGAGCCATCTGCTTAAGGAAATGATGAAGCGGGCGGATCAGGTGATCGTCCTGGCGGATCACTCCAAGTTTGATGTTCAGCAGTTCGTCAAAGTGGCCGGATGGGATCAGATCGATATGCTGGTGACTGACCGGGAACCTCAGGGGGAGCTGGCCGAAGCGCTGAAACAACATGAGGTGGACGTGTTGGTTGCCGAGACCGAGAAACACCGCTGATTCGGCTGGCGTGACGGGGAAGCCGGCGTGACAGCGAATCAATCTTGGGGAATCCGCCTGGCAGCAGGCTTGCGGCTGCCGGGCGGGTTCCTGCTGCGCGGAATTGTGGATTGACAAGAGTTGTTTTGCTGCCATACAATAAATATGAAATGAATAAAACGCTACTATTCATGGCGTGTTACTGGTCGACAGGCATGAGCCAGAGAAAGATTTCTTGGAACGCATCGAGGTCTTTTTCTGGCTTTTTTTATTCCGGCTTTGCTTGTTCCCGCATGCGCGACAATAGGTTGATGGTGATTCCTGATGGCAGATGAACGCAAATATGTGATCGGCCGTATTTTTAACAACAATATCGTTCTGGTCCATGAGCCGCCCGACAATCAAGAAGTCATTCTGCTCGGCAAGGGCATCGGGTTTGGACAGAAGGTCGGTAGCGAACTGGACCGCAGCGATGCGCGGATCGAGAAGAAGTTCAGGCTGGAGCAGGAGCAGCATCTCCGCCAGTATCAGTCGCTCATCAACCAGGTCGACCAGACGGTGATTGATATTGCGGAAGAGATCATCAGCCTGGTGGCGAAGGAAATCTCGCCGGATCTCAATGAACATATCCATGTGGCGCTGCCGGATCATATCCACTTTGCCATCCATCGGCTGCGCAACGGCCTGGAAATCGTCAATCCGTTCCTGTTTGAAATACGGACGCTGTACGCCAGGGAATACGCCTTGGCGGAGCGGGCCGCCCGCATGATGGAGGAGCGGTTTCACATCAAGGTGCCGGAAAGCGAGTCGGGCTTTTTGGCCCTTCATATTCACTCGGCCGTCAGCTATATCCCTGTGACCAAAGCCGTGCAGTTCACCAATGTGCTGGCGGAGCTGGTGGCAAGGATCGAGCAGGCCACGGGCACCCGCATCGACAAGCAAAGCATGGATTATGCCCGGTTAATCACCCACCTGCGCTACGCCATCGAGCGCATCCGGCAGGGGAAGCCGATCCTCCATCCGCTGATGGACCGGATCAAAACCACCCTGCCCCAGGCGTACGAGTTGGCAGCGGAACTGGGCGCATTGATTTCCGAGAAGCTGGACGTTGTGGTGCCGGAAGACGAGGTCGGCTATATCGCGATGCATTTGTTCCGGCTGCTGCAGCAGTTGGAAGCCAAAGAAGAATAATCCGTGCGGCGTGTTACTGGTACGACCAGGCATGAGCCAATGGGAGAGTAAGGACGGTGGTCCTTTCTTCTCATTGTCTCATGCCTTTTTTGCTGCACCTGGAAACGCTAAAAAGGAAGTACACCAAGGGAGGGCTACCATGTTCCAGAAATGGTTTTCCAAGAAAAAACAGGAGGCTGCCGCCGGTTTCCTTACTCCGATCAGCGGGAAGGTGCTGCCGCTCGAAGAAGTGCCGGACCCCGTCTTCGCCCAAAAGATGGCCGGAGATGGCGTGGCGATCGAGCCGTCCGAAGGCTTGCTGGTCGCGCCGGTTGCCGGCAAGGTGGCATTCCTGTTTCCCACCCACCATGCCATCAGTCTGGTGAGTGACAGCGGCTTGGAAATCCTGATCCACATCGGCATCGACACGGTGAAGCTGAACGGCGAGGGGTTCAAGCCGTTTGTCAGCGTCGGTGACGAAGTGAAAGCGGGAGACAAGCTGATCCAGTTCGATTTGGCGGCCATTGTGAACGCCGGGTTTTCACCGATTACTCCCATTCTCGTGACCAATCGGGATAGGGTGGAAGAGATCACCTTTACGGCGGGGGCCGAGGTGAAAGCGGGAACCGGTACGGTCATGGAGGTCCATCTGAAGCAATGAAAGCGAACGTGACAGCTGTAGCGTCCGGGGAGGGATGAGGCACATGATCCAGCTTATCGTGACGGAAGATTATCGGGAAATGAGCCAGAAGGCGGCACAGATCGTCGCTGACCAAATCAGAAACAAGCCCGATGCCGTAATCGGCTTCGCCACCGGAAGCACGCCCCTCGGCTTGTACGCGGAGCTGATCGGCATGTACGACAG
This sequence comes from Brevibacillus sp. SYP-B805, assembly GCF_011059135.1. Lineage (GTDB taxonomy): Bacteria > Bacillota > Bacilli > Brevibacillales > Brevibacillaceae > Brevibacillus_F. Next base: position 66,523 of record NZ_JAALGD010000016.1, read on the forward strand.
AGGGGAGCTCGATTTCAGCCGGATCACCACCTTTAATCTCGATGAATACGTGGGCTTGTCGAGAGAACATCCGCAAAGCTATTACCGCTTCATGTGGGAGAATCTGTTTTCCAAGATTAATGTGCAAAACGAACGGATTCATTTTCCTCCCGGGATTTTTACTGATGCGGAAGCGGTCTGCAGCCGGTATGAAGAAGAGATCGCCGAGGCGGGCGGGATCGATCTGCAAATCCTCGGGATCGGCACCAATGGGCATATCGGGTTTAACGAACCGGATGAAACCTATACCCTGGCTACCCATGTGGTGGAGCTGGCGGAGGAGACCATCGAGGCCAACGCCCGTTTCTTCCACGACAAGGCAGAGGTCCCGCGCAGGGCGATTACGATGGGCGTGAAAAGCATCATGAACGCCAGATCCATCCTGCTGCTGGCCAATGGCAAAAGCAAGGCGGAAGCGGTCAGCCACATCTGCACGGGTGTGGTCGATCCGAAGGTGCCCGCCTCCATCCTGCAGCTTCATCCGCACGTTACCCTGCTTGTCGACCGGGAAGCCGCCCGGTTGATTGAAATGAAAGGAGAAGCAGCATGGTCCCATTCCAGGTAACCGTGGAAACGGAGGGGGGACTGCGCGCGCGTCCCGCCCTCCAACCTGGGGAGCATGGCATTGAAAGCGCTGCCATCGCTGCTGCCCTTGCAGTCGAATGGCGGAAGTATGCTGAATCATTCCCAGTGTCAGACAAGTTCCTCTTTGCTGCGGCGCCAAGAGGAGCTTTCTGAAATAGATGTCATCATTATTTAAAGGAGGTTTTTGTATGTTAGCTTTTTTGCAAAAGATTGGCAGATCGTTGATGCTGCCGGTCGCCACGCTGCCGGCAGCCGCCCTGCTGCTCCGTTTCGGCGCGATCAACTACGAAACGGAGTTCCACATGGGGGCGACGGTCGGGGGCTTTTTGAACCAGTACGTGGCTCCATTCCTTCTCGCTGGCGGCTCTGCAATTTTTGATAATTTATCGCTGATTTTCGCCATCGGGGTCGCGATTGGTCTTGCCGGAGACGCGGTGGCTGCGCTTGCGGCCGTCATCGCCTATCAGGTGCTGGTGACCGTATTGGGCAAAGTCCCGGCGGCGTTCGCATTCATTCCGGACGACGCGAAGCTGAACATGGGGGTGCTCGGCGGTATTCTCGCCGGCGGTGTGGCCGCTTATTTCTACAACAAGTACCACGACATCAAGCTTCCTGATTGGCTTGGTTTCTTCGGCGGCAAACGCTTTGTGCCGATTGTGACGTCTGTCAGCATGGTGATCATCGCGCTGCTGTTTGGCTTGATCTGGGGACCGATCCAGGATGCCCTGCATGCGTTCGGGGAATGGGTAGTCAACCTGGGGGCTGTCGGCGCCGGCGTGTTCATGTTCTTCAACCGGATTCTCATTCCGTTTGGGCTGCACCACGTCATCAACGCCATCGCCTGGTTCCAGATCGGTGACTTCACCGACGCGGCTGGCCAGGTGTGGCACGGAGACCTTAACCGTTTCTTCCATGGCGACAAGAATGCGGGCATGTTCATGACCGGTTTCTTCCCGATCATGATGTTCGCGCTGCCGGGTGCGGCACTCGCCATCATTCATACCGCGAAACCGGAGAAGCGCAAAGCGATCGCCTCGGTCTTTTTGGGGACCGCCCTGACCTCTTTCCTCACCGGTATCACGGAACCGATTGAATTCGCCTTCATGTTCGTTGCCCCGGCGCTTTATGTCGTGCATGCCGTTTTGACGGGGGTATCCGGTTATCTGGTAACCGCGATGGGCATCAAACACGGCTTTGGCTTCTCTGCGGGGTTCATTGACTACGTGGTGAACTATCCGCTGGCGACGAAGCCGCTCCTGCTTATTCCGATCGGCCTGGTATTCGCCGTGGTCTACTACTTCCTGTTCCGCATCATGATCGTCAAGCTGAATCTGATGACCCCGGGACGGGAAGAAGACGAGTTTGCCGGTGAAACCGGAGCAGCCGGCGCTTCCAGCCTGCGCGACAAAGCCGAGAAGGTGCTGGCGCTGATCGGCGGAAAAGAGAACATCACCAGCATCGATGCCTGCATCACCCGCCTGCGCCTGGTCCTCAAGGACGATACCGTGGTGGATGAAAAAGGGCTGAAAGCCATTGGCGCGGCCGGCGTGATGAAGCTGGGCCAAGGCAGCGTGCAGGTGGTATTCGGCACGCAGTCCGAACTGTTGAAAGACGAGATCAAAAAACTGTAACAACGGTTGCAGCTCCCGCCCGGCACAAGCTTGGCTTGCGCCGGGGATTCTTTTGGAAAGGATGGCGGTGGAGATGAAACGCTTGCTGGATTGTACAGCCTCCGATTTTCGAAACATGACGGGCAAAGAGCTGAAGCAGTCGATCAAAGCGGCGGAGGGCCGCGTTCTTTTGGCGGAGGTGATCAGCGCCTGCACGCCGCTCTATCCCGCCGTTACCAATGCGGAGATGGCGGCTGCATTCGGTGCCGATCTGATTCTGCTTAACTTTTTCGATGTTTTTCATCCCGCCGTGGAGGGGCTGTCCGTCGAAGACCCTGACCAGGTTGTCACCACCCTGAAGGCGTACACCGGCCGTCCGATCGGCCTGAATCTGGAGCCGGTCGACCTGCAGGCGAAACAGGCGGAAGAGCTGGTCACCCTGCCGCAGGGCCGCATCGCCTCGGAAGCGACGTTCCGCGAAGCGAAGCGGCTCGGGTTCGACTTCGTCTGCCTCACCGGCAACCCCAAAACCGGCGTGACGAACGCGGAGATCGCCAAAGCGATCCGGACCGCGCGTCAATCCATGGGCGAGGAGACGCTGATCATCGCGGGCAAGATGCATGGAGCCGGTGTGGAAGGGGAAGCCGGGGAGGAGATCGTGGGGGAAAGCGACATCGTCCGGTTCATCGAGGCCGGCGCCGATGTCATCCTGCTGCCCTCACCCGGCACGATCCCCGGGATCACGCTTGAAGCAAGCAAACGGCTGGTCAATCTCGTGCGCAAACACGGAGCGCTCTCCCTCCTGGCCACCGGAACGAGCCAGGAAGGGGCGGATGAAGCGACCATCCGGCAAATCGCCCTTTTCAGCAAAATGGCAGGGGCGGACATGTACCATATCGGCGATGCCGGTGTCGCCGGCATGGCCATTCCGGAAAACATCATGCAGTACTCCATCGTCATCAGGGGCAAGCGCCATACTTATGTGCGAATGGCCGCCTCCATCCTGCGCTAACCCGGCTGCCGGAGCAGTCCGGCAGAAGCTGAAAGGAGAGGATCTCCCTCTCCTTTCGCTGCTTATGCCGGCCGCCTGTCATGCAGCCAGCCTTTTCCCGTTACTTTGCCGACGGATGCCATCAACACGGAGAGATGGTTGATGCCATCAATGCCCAGAAACTCGTTCATGTTGATGTCGAACCAGTGGCCGATGGTGGCGACCCCCAGTCCCAATCCGTTCCCGACGATGTGAAGATTTTGTGCGACATGGCCCGCATCCCACCAAATGTACCGGTACGCCCGTTCGTTGTATTTGTCCTTTGTACGTTCCACTACTGCGGTCCAGACAAAGTTCACGGCAGACCGGCGAGTCATCTCCTGTTCCTCCGTCAAACGATAGGCGACCTCGGAGACGTCCTCCAGTTTTAATCCTTCCAGGGTCCACTGTTCCACATCCAGGTGATACAGCCCTTTTTCCAGTCCCTCCACGTTGTTCACCAGCAGGTAGGTTTCAATCGGGTACAAGGCCCCGGCGGAAGGCGTCGTCCGCAGTTGATACTCCCCCAAATCCGCCGTGATTCCCTGGGTTCCCCAGAGCAGGATGTTTAATTCGTTCAAGGAAAGCGGCACATTGGTGAAATTACGCATGGTACGGCGGTTTTTCAGCAGTTCCCAGAGACCGGGTGCTGCCGGAAAGTCCGGACTCCCCAACGGGATGCGCACAACGGCGTCTTCATATCGCAAGTATGTGGGCGGCCTTTTGGAAAAATCATACTTCGCCGCCCACCCTTTTTCCAAATCGCCGACCGCGTAGGATGTTGCCTGAATAAATTCGTTGCAGATTCTCTGCCACTCCGGATGCATGGAAAACTCCTCCTCTTTTCTGTCGGTGATTCTCTGCTTTCAAGGAAGAGTATACGCCGCACTATGCCATTAGTAAAATTATGGTTTATAATATCATTCATTAGCAATTTCTTATGATTGAGGTGGAACATGACGCTGACGCAGTTGCAAGTCCTGGTAGCGGTGGCGGAGGAAAAAAGTTTTACCAGAGCGGCAGTTGCGCTGGGATTTACGCAGTCGGCCGTTTCCCAGATGATCAACAATCTGGAGAAGGAATTGGGCATCTCGCTGTTTCACCGCAGCCGGGGCGGTATCTCCCCGACCCGCATCGGTGAACGGATGATTCAGCACGCGCGCGAGATTTTGCGTATCACCTCCTGCATGAGAGAGGAAGCGTCTGCTTCCCTGGGGCTGGAAGCGGGAACGCTTCGCATCGGCGCTATTCCCAGCGTGTCCGCCAAAGTGCTTCCCGGTTTGATCGGGTCGTTCCGCAAGCTGTTTCCGCAAATCGAGATTGTCTTGTTTGAGGGGGGCTACGAGGAGATTCAGAGTTGGCTTTCCGGCTCCGTAGTGGATGTGGGCTTTACCACCATGCCCGGCAAAGAACTGCACGCGTTTCCCCTGCTCCAGGATCAAATGCTGGTGTTCGTGCCGGACGATCATCCGCTGAAAGACGAACCGTTTCTCACCTTCGACCAAATCAAGGACAAATGCTTTATCATGGCTAAAGATGGCTGCTTCAAGAAGCTGCTGCAGGAACACGGGATTGTGCCGAATACGACCTTTGAGGTGAGTGACCCGGCCACGATCCTCTCCATGGTGCAGGAATGGGTCGGCGTCACCATCCTGCCCGAACTGTATGTTCCAAAGGTATTGCCAAAAGTGACGGCGATCCCCCTGCGCCCTGCCATCAGACGGGAGCTGGTGCTTGCCGTTCGTGACTGTCAGTGCGTGTCTCCGGTGGCCGCAGAGTTTATTGTCCACAGTCAAAACTACGTGAAGCGAGTGGAATCATTCCGCTGAAAATGCTTTATTGGCCGAAAGCGCTGCCGGAGCAATCCGGCAGCTTTTCTATTGAAGAAAATTGAAAGAAAACGTTCGAATCGGAAAGATATCATGGGATGATTCCGCTTTCTTGATGATTTTTCGTCCAAATTCCCCGTAATTTGCGATTTTATGAAACCGATGACCTCTGTTATAGTATCATTCATACCGTATAAAAATTCAGAAAATACGGTAAATTACAGGTTATTTCTGGCAAGGAGGGAGAGAGCAGCATGAAACATCAAGAGGTTTGTCCATACTGCCAAGGCGAGGGGTATTTCCAACTGCTTCTCGGAGGAACGGAGAACTGCCCGAATTGTGAAGGCATGGGCACTTCCCTCGTGGAGAAGGACGCGGTTTCGGCCGGGAGCAAACAGTAAGACCATGTGCCAACAAACGCATGACACCTGACATGCCGGGGAGCCTCAGGATGGCCCGCCGGCTTGTTCGTTTGGGAATGATTGACCCTCCTTCCCCTTTTCGCTACACTAAGAGAGGTGCATTTATCACGATGCCATGTTTTTCTGCTGGAGGTTTTTTCCATGAATATGAATGTGCTGCAGTTTGCCGTTTCCATCGTCCTGTTCGCCGTGCTTGGGTTCGGTATCGGCTTTATCATAAACATGGTGCTGCGCACGACGTGGCTTCCCGTCGTCATCGCGCTTGGCGTCATCGTGGGAACCCTCGTCTACAACCGGATCGTGCCCAATGTGTTCGACGTGGTCATCCTGACCTGCGGGCTGCTCGGGACGGTCGGAGGGGGATGGACGATTCACGTCCTCCGGAAAAAAGGATACCGGATGTTTTAGCAAAGGGGGGAGGTGCCGCATGGTGCCTCCCCCTGTTTGTATGACCGGAATCCGACGGCTGGATTCGCACGTTGGATTGGGTTCAGGGCCCCGCCCGGCACCCCTTCCCTATTCCTCTGCCGCCTTCAATGCGCTTTCCCACGAGGGGAAATAAAACAGGGCGTGGCGCATCAATTCAGGATCCGCTGCCTTGACCGACTTCTTGGAGAGATTGCCGCCTTGCTGGCGAAGTTGGCGGATGCGCTGCCGCACCTGTTCCGAACTTAAGGAAAGTTCCATGTCATTCATCTCCTTTTCATCAGGAATTAGTATTAGTTTGCCGTAAACAGACGCATCCCAAACACAATTTTTTCCAAATGATACCCAAATATTTCCACAAATCTAGCAAATCATGTATATCCCTCTCGCTTTCGGGACATTACTAGAAACGAGAGGAGGTTATACAAAGAATGAAGTGGAGGCTTTTGCTCAGCATCGTTGCGATGAGTATCTTGGCTCTCACCAGCTTTGGAACCTACGGCTTCTCCTACAATCTGGCAGGAACCACTGCCGAACGCATCACATTCGGCGTGCAGGAGAAGCGGGAAGGGATGAAGGTCATCAAAAAACGGGTGGTGTCCGCCAGTTCCCTGACCCGAGCAAACGATAAGGAAGAAGTTGACATAGCCCTTGCCGGATATCCGAAGGTGAGGGTCGTCGCGACCGGCTATTACGCCGGCATTGAATCGACAGGAAAAAATCCGTCCCATCCTTCCTACGGGATCACCTATTCCGGGGTAAAGGTGCGCCGCGATCAATATTCCACCATCGCTGCCGACCTGCGTGTTTTTCCGTTGGGCACCGTGCTCTACATACCGGGCTATGGATATGGGGTAGTCGCCGACAAAGGCGGCGCCATCCGCGGCAACAAGATCGACCTCTATTTCCGGACGAAGCAGGATGTGTACGATGAATGGGGGAAAAAGACGCTGGATGTTTATGTGGTCCACCGAGGGAACGGCAAGGTGACGGAGACGATGCTGAACCAGTTGAACGAAAAAGGTCTGGCTGCCATTGCCCAGCCGTTGAACTAGGCAAAAAACCGCCGACTTAAGAACAAAAGGATTTGTCACTCCGCCGACAGGGCGGTGGCAAATCCTTTTGCACTTTGAGAAGGAAGTTTAAGTTCTTTAAAGCGATAAAGCGAACGTGAAAAGGCTGGGGGCCCCCGCCGACACCAGCGTTAGCTTAAGTCGGCGGGGTAAATTGCGTGCGAAAGTTCCGGATGAATCAGCCCGATCAGCTGGGCCAATCCGTCAAGTATGCGGGGAGACGGCCGGCAGAACAATCCTTCCTCCAACAGATGCACCTGGCCCTTCTTGATGGCAGGCATCTCCCGCCACTCCGGCCGCTCCGTAATCATGGCAGGCTTGATGCGTTTCAGCTCGATGCCGCACCAGACGACGCAGATATGGTCCGGCTCGCGCTCCAGCACCATGTCGCGGGTAGCCTTGACGTTGTCGGTGGGAACATCGGCAAAGATGTTGCGGGCACCGGCGAGTTCGCTGACGTCGGTCAGCCAGTTGTCCCGCCCCGGCGTATAAATCGGATTCGGCCACCATTCCCAGTACAGCCTGGGCCGCTCGGCCACCTGCGCCGTTGCCTGGCGGAAAGCTTCCAATTTCGCGGTGAATTCCCGGGCAAGCCGCTCCGCCCGCTCTTCAAAGCCGGTAGCTCGGCCGACGAGCCGGATATCCTCGGGAATCTGGCTGAGGCGGGTGGGATTGAGCACCAGATGAGGCAGCTTCCGCTCAACCAGGGCATCCACGTTTTTTTCCATCCCCGGCACGCTCAGCGAGGCGATCACCAGATCAGGCTGCAGCGCTTCCACTTTGTCCATATCAATGCTCAAATCCGGTCCGACGCGGGGGAGATGCTGCCACTCGGGAGGCCAGTCGGAGTGGTCATCCAAGCCGACCACGCAATCCCCCAGCCCCAAGTAGTACAAAATCTCCGTATTGCTTGGGCAGATGGAAACGATGCGCATACGTTTCCCCCCTTTGCACATGCTTACTGGTAGTATTGCTGAAGCAGGATGGCGACCAATATCCCCATCCAGCCGCCGATCAGCACTTCAATCGGCTGGTGGCCAAGCAGTTCCTTCAGCTTTTTGGCCTTTTCCTGGCTGTGACGCGCCTTGAAGGTTTTCATTCCTTCGATCAGATGGTTGACCTCGTCGACCAGCTTGTTCAGGACAACCGCCTGCATGCCGGCGTGGCGGCGTACACCTGCCGCATCAAACATCACGATGATGCCGATAATCGCGGATATCGCAAAAGCACTGGTGCCGAAGCCCTCCCGGATTCCCACAGCGGTGGACAAAGCCGTCACCGCGGATGAGTGGGAGCTGGGCATTCCTCCCGTGCTGAACAGAAGCGACCATTGCCACGTGCGTGTGGCGATGTAATGAAGCGGTATCTTGATGAACTGGGCAACAGCGATGGCAACCAATGCAGCCCATAACGGGAAGTTGTTCCACAAAGCTGTCATGCTCTCTATTCGTTCCTTTCTCGGTATGCTGTAAGCCTATTGTATCAAAACGGCTGCGAAGTTTGCCGTAAAGATTTCGTTAGGAAAATCGGTCCGGCTTTCTTATAATGGAAGGAGAGAAGCCGGAGAGGGATCTGCGCATGAGCAAGAAATACCCGGATCAATATTATCTGTTTCTGCAAAAATTTAATGACGGGGAATATTACGAGTGCCACGATCTTCTGGAAGAGATCTGGATGGAGGAGAAAACCAACAAATTTCTCCAGGGCTTGCTGCAGATGGCGGTCGGGCTGTACCACTTCGAGTGCGGCAATATCAAGGGAGCCCGCTGGATGTTCGGCAACGCCCGCAAATACCTCTCCCGGTACGTGCCGGTGTGCTGGGATCTGGATGTGGAGCGGGTGATCGCCTATCTGGATGCTTGTCTGGCCGCCTTGCCGGAAGTCGATTCCATCCCCTATGAACGAGCGGCGGAGATTCCGTTTCCGAGGATGCGGCTGCAGCTGATGGAAGCGTGATCGGCGCCGCTATGTCCTATCTTACCATAAAAGATGGAAGGAGTGCTTGTCATGCCATTTCAAAATCCGAGTCCGGACAGACGACGCCAAATCCTGGAAGAGGCCAAGACCATCGCGGTGGTGGGGCTGTCCAACAAGCCGGAACGAACCAGCTACATGGTAGCGGAGGCGATGCAGCGTGCGGGGTATCGCATCATCCCGGTAAATCCGGTCATTGCCGGGGAGACGGTTCTGGGGGAGAAGGCGGTCGCTTCGCTGACCGACATCACCGAGCCGGTCGACATCGTCAATGTGTTCCGCCGCAGCGAAGAGGTTATGCCGATAGCGGAGGATGCCGTGAAAATCAAGCCAAAGGTGTTCTGGCTGCAGCAGGGCATCTACAACGAGGAGGCGGCCGAGCTGGTTGCCCGACACGGCATCGAAGCCGTGATGGATCAATGCATCAAGGTGGATCACGCCCTGTACGTATCCCGTCAACGATAACAGACGAAACCAACTGCCGCCCCGCGCGGCAGTTTTTGCTGGTTAAGGAAAATTTAATATTCTTGAACAATTGTGGCCCCTATTTCAATAGTGTAAAATAAATGAAATGATTACAATCTAACCAGCAGGGAGATTGGCGATGAAACACAGCTTGCAACTTGGTATTCGCGGAAAACTTTTGTGGATGTTTGCGCTCTTGATTATCCTTCCCTTGTCGACGCTTGGCTTGGTGAGTTACTCCAACACCCAGATCATGGAGACCATGGTGTTCATGGGGACAAAGGAGGCATTGTCGGCGCAGTCTCCCGATCTGGCCCGGCAGTTTGCCTCCTTTGAGGCAGCGCTGGAGAAGCTCGCAGCCTCTCCGGATGTTCGGATTGACAAGATCAAGCCGGGCGTCGTGTGGGACAAGTATCCCAACCTGCCTGCTGTCAACCGTCCGGAATTCAATCAATATTTTGTGGATTACTTTTCAAAAGTGGCGCACCAACACGATTTCGTGGAACACGTCTTTCTGGCGACGGATGAAGGAGCCTATTACATCGCGCCCATTGCGCCCCATGAGAATTTTTCCATCTTCAACCCGAAGGAGGAGGGCTGGTACAGGCAGGCGGTGGAAAAGAAACAAACCGTCTGGTCCTTTCCGCGGTTCGATGTCTCCTCCGGGATGAACACCATCACGGTGGCCCGTCCGGTGCTGGATGAGCAGGGGAACATGCTTGGGGTCGTCGGGTTTGATGTGAATTTGCGGGCGATGGCCATCGCCGCGCGGCAGGGGATTGCCACCAACACCTTGATGATTACGGCGGCTGCGATTCTTGTCGGCATGGCGGCCGCCTTGCTCTTTACCACCCGCCTGACCCGCCGGATCAAGCAGATGCAGGCTGGACTGGAGCAGGTGGCGGCCGGGGACTACACGGCGGAACTGAACGTCACAGGCAGGGACGAAATGGCGGAGGTCTCCGACAGTTTCAACCATATGGTCCACAGCGTCCGCGGACTCCTGGCGCAGCTGCAGAAGGCGGTTGCCCAGCTGCATGAGAGCTCGGATCAGGTTACCCACCATACCCGTTTGAACGTGCAGCAGATGGAGGAAGGGGTGCGGGCCGTAAACGAAATCGCCAACGGTGCCGCGATGCAGGCGGAGCAGATCGAGAAAAGCGTCGCGCTGGTCGGCGATGTGAAAGAGATGACGGATGTGATGACGGCCAGCATTGCCCAGATGCGCGAGGTCAGCATGCGAGCCCACGGTGCGAGCGAGACCGGTCTCGTGCAGATGCAGGAGATGGATCACACCGTCGGGGAATGCGAACGGGCGGTCACGCAGGTCGTTGGGACGATCCGCAGTCTGCAGCAGAAATCGCTGCGTGTCAGCGACATGATCGGTCTGATCAACCATATCGCCAGCCAAACCAATCTGCTTGCCCTGAATGCGGCGATTGAGGCGGCGAGAGCAGGAGAGCATGGACGGGGGTTTGCCGTCGTGGCCGATGAAGTGCGCAAGCTGGCCGAGCAATCCAGGCATTCGACCGAAGAGATCACGGCCCTCTTGCAGGACATCAGCGCGGATATCGACCTGTCGGTGGAGACGATGAACGGCATGCAGGGAGCCATCGAGCACCAGACCCATGCATTCGGCCGCGTGCAGGCACAGTTCCGGGAGATCACCGCGTTTGTGAACAAGATTCAGGCACAGACCCAGCAATTGGCTGCCTTCATGGAACAGATCGATCTGAAGCAGTCCGAGATGGTGGGCAGCATGGAAAGCATCGCCAACGTCAGCCAACAAACGGCGGCAAGCGCCGAAGAAGTGGCGGCGACCACCGATGAACGCCTGAAGTCGTTCGCGGTGCTGGAAGCGGCTGCCCAACAGCTGCGGGACGCAGCGGAGCGTCTCGATCGGGAACTGCAGAAGTTTACCGTATAGCCCCCCATCCCCCCAGCCTGACGGAAGGTTGTCGCCCAATCGGCATACGGGCAGCCGCGAACCTTACAGCGTTTTGCCGGGTTATCCAGGCTTGCACACGGAGGCGGGTTGTGGTAAGAAGGTTGTAAGCATGATGAGGTGAATACGCGGAAAGGAGCGAGACCATATGTTCTTTCAAAAGACAGGCGATAAGGCACACGATCGCGTTCCACCCAACCAGAAGGTAACGACCGGATTTCCCGTGCTGCATTACGGAGAAGTGCCACAGTACACCGATCTGGCGACCCAGTGGAACTTTCGCATTTTTGGACTGGTCGAGAAGGAAGTAACCCTTTCTTATGAGGAGATGCTGGCGCTGCCAACCACGCAGGTGACCAACGATATTCACTGCGTGACCGGTTGGAGCAAGCTGGACAACGTCTGGGAAGGCATTCCGGTGGAGGAAGTGGTGAAGCTGGCTGGCGTGAAGCCGGAGGCCAGGTATGTCCTCCTGCATGCCGAGCATGGCTGGACGGCCAACATGCCGCTGGAAGATTTCCTGAGACCGGGCAACTTGTTTGCCTTCAAGCACAACGGCGAACCCCTCACGCCCGATCACGGTTATCCGCTGCGCTTCGTGATTCCGCATCTGTACTTCTGGAAGAGCGCCAAGTGGGTGCGCGGCGTGGAATTTCTGGAAAAGGATAAGCCGGGCTTCTGGGAGAAGAACGGCTATCACATGTACGGCGACCCGTGGAAAGAACAGCGGTTCGCGTGGGATTAGGTTAAACCATTGGCATTACTGGATTTTATAGAAAAGAACGGGTATCCATTCCATGCCCAGCTGCAGGAAGGATACTCGTTCTTTTTTTATTAAATTCCGATAGAAAAAGTAGAAATTATTGTTGACAAAGACCTGGTCGATTAATAATATAAAATAAGAAATTATCACATAGTAATAAAAATTAAGAGAACGGCCGAACCTCATCTTGCCGCAATGAGGTTGGCGCAATGCAATGGAATCAATGATTTTAACTGACTGACCTGACGGCAGGAAGTCTTGTTTTCCAATCGGGAATACAAGGCTTTTTTTTATGCCGGACCATTCATGACACAGGTTAATCGAATTAGGGAGGAGAAAGCAGATGGACAGGTTAGCTAGCAATGGGGAAGTAGATTACAAGGCAGGCAAGGGGAGCGGCGGCAGAGCGGTTGCCGCCGCCTCTATCGGCAATGCGCTGGAGTGGTATGATTTCTCGGTGTATGCGTTCTTCGCTGTCTACATCTCGGAGAATTTTTTCGTCAATTCGGACAGCACGGTGCAGCTGCTGAATGCATTTCTGGTGTTCGCGCTGGGCTTCGTCGTCCGTCCTCTCGGCGCACTGGTGATGGGCGTATACGGAGACAAGGCGGGACGCAAGGCGGCGCTTACGCTGACCATCTTGACCATGGCGGCAGGCACGCTGATCATTGCGGTGGCACCTACTTATTCCGCCATCGGTGTGGCGGCGCCGCTGCTGATCGTGTTGGGCCGCATTCTGCAAGGCTTTTCTGCAGGCGGAGAGTTTGGCAGTGCCGCTGCCTTTCTGGTGGAGCACGCTCCAGAAAACAAGAAAGGCAGGTATGCTTCGTGGCTGCAGGCCAGCATGGCGATCTCCAACATCCTGGGAGCGCTCGTGGGCACGCTGGTCACGCTGCTGCTCACCCGCGAACAGGTGGGCGACTGGGGATGGCGCATTCCGTTCATTTTTGGCCTGCTGATTGCGCCGGTCGGGCTGTATCTGCGCAAGACGCTGGATGAGACGCCCCATTTTCAACAGGAAGTGGAACGCGGGCGGCAAGAGGCAGAGCAAAAGAAAACTCCGCTGCTGCAGGTGATCCGCGAACATCCGCGGGAACTGCTGATCGGCACAAGCTTATCGATCCTGTGGGTGGTCTGCGTCTACTCGTTGATCATCTTTATGCCGACCTATGTGCAGAAAACGCTCCACTTTGACAGCTCGCAGGCCTTTCTCGCCTCGCTGATCGGCAATATCTTCATGGTCGTGGGGTGCGTCTTCTCTGGAACGCTCTCCGACATTTTCGGCCGACGCCGGGTGCTTGCATTAAGCGCGCTGTTCATGCTGGTGGGAGTCTATCCCCTGTTGGGATGGGTGGAGGCGTCCCACTCCACGGTTACCCTGGTAGTGGTGCAGACGGTCTTTTGCTTGATGGTAGCGATGTTTGTCGGGGTAGCGCCCTCGGCCTTGTCCGAGATTTTCCCGACCCGCGTTCGCTCAACCGGAATGTCTCTGTCCTACAACATCGCGGTAACCATTTTCGGTGGGTTCGCACCGGCCATCTTGACCTGGCTTACCCAGAACACGGGCAACACCTTCGCTCCTGCCTGGTATGTCATGGCGGGCGCCGTCATCACCCTGGTGGCGGTTATCTTCCTGCCGCATCACCGTCGATCCCTTGCCACCACTGCATGAACCCGTTTATGGGGAAAAACATGTATGTCGTTAAGCACAAAACAAACTCCCTCGTTGCCGCGAGCGGCAGAGGGAGTTTGTCATCCGTCCGGTCGTCAAGAGAACAAGCAGGAACCCTCCCCCATGACAGGACGGAATTTGTCTGCAAACCAGAGGGAGACCTCACGCATGTCCTTATTTCACCAGGCCATGCGGATCGATGACATATTTCCGCGCAGCCCCTTTGTCAAAATCGCTGTAGGCTTGCGGGGCTTCATCCAGGGAAATTTTTGTCGCATTGACCGCTTTGGCGATCTGCACCTTGTCATTCAGGATCGCCATCATCAAATCGCGATGGTACCTCATGACCGGGGTCTGACCGGTGACAAAGGTATGGGCTTTGGCCCATCCCAGGCCGATGCGGATTTTCAATGTCCCCACCTTTGCCTCCTCGTCCACAGCCCCGGGATCACCCGTCACGTAAAGGCCAGGGATGCCGAGCCGGCCTGCGGCTCTGGTGATTTCCATGATGGAGTTGAGAACGGTAGCGGGGGCCTCGGTGTGGTCGCGGCCGTGTCCGTGTGCTTCGAATCCCACGCAGTCGATCGCGCAATCCACTTCCGGCACGCCGAGAATTTGTTCGATTTGTTCAGCGAGGTTGTCATGTTCACTCAGGTTAATGGTTTCACATCCAAAGCTTCTCGCTTGATCAAGCCGTGCGGGATTCAGATCGCCGACGATCACCACGGATGCCCCCAACAGTTGAGCAGAATGGGCAGCGGCAAGTCCCACGGGCCCAGCTCCGGCGACATAGACGGTGGAGCCGGGACGAACGCCGGCACTCACGGCACCGTGGTAGCCTGTCGGGAAAATATCCGAAAGCATGGTCAGATCCAGAATTTTTTCCATCGCCTGATCCTTGTCGGGGAACTTCAGCAGCTGAAAGTCCGCGTACGGAACCATCACATATTCCGATTGACCGCCTACCCAACCGCCCATATCGACATAGCCATAGGCAGATCCCGGACGATCCGGGTTGACATTCAGGCAGACATGGGTGTTTTGTTCCTTGCAGTTGCGGCATCTTCCGCAGGCGATGTTGAACGGTACCGACACGAGATCCCCTTTTTTGATGAATTCCACATCGCGTCCAACCTCAATCACCTCTCCGGTAATCTCGTGGCCCAGGACGAGGCCGGCCGGCGCGGTTGTCCGCCCGCGTACCATGTGCTGGTCGCTGCCGCAAATGTTGGTTGTCACCACTTTCAGGATCACGCCGTGTTCACATTTGCGGCCGACATTGAGCGGATTGACGCCCGGTCCGTCCCGCAATACCAGTTCCGGAAACGAAATGTCCTGCACCTCTACTTTCCCCGGTCCCATGTAGACGACTCCCCGGTTGCTTGCCATGACGATTCCTCCTTTGTTCATTACTGTGCAAGAGGAAGAAAGCAAAAGGCGTGCCAGTCCGGAAGGGGTTGTCATGACAGCGTTTTCAAAACGGGGCGAGGCGAACTGCTCAAATTTGTGGCAACAATTTGCGCAAAAATGGAACAAGTCGGAAGTTCGTGAAAAATTTATGAATATTCTGTGATATACTGGGGGTGCAGTCCATCCGTCGTTTGTGTTGGAGGTGATTCTCTTGTCATCTCTTACTCCTTTGGAAGAGCAGGGCATGATCCGGCGCTCGTGGAACCGGTGTTATTCGTTTGGATTCAAACCGATGGATGCCGTACCTGATGATCTGCTTACCGAGCAGCAGGTAAAAGAATTGCGGCAGGAAAATCACGATCTTCTGCATCACGTTACCCCGGTATTGGAGAAGTTGGCCCCTTTTCTCAGGAAAAGCGGACAGATCGCGCTTCTTGTCGATCCCCATGGATACGTGCTTCATACCCGAAGCGATCCCGACTTTGACATGCAGGCCAAAAAACTGCACCTGCGCGTAGGGGCGAATTGGCATGAGCAAAAGATGGGGACAAACGCGATGGGAGTCGCCTTGCAGGAGGAAAAGCCCGTCAGGATTCACGGTGAGCAGCATTTCTTTCTGCAGAACCGGTTTCTTACATGCGCCGCGTCCCCCATCTTCACCGGGACCGGCGAGCTTGCGGGCGTGATCAACATCAGTGCAAGAATGGAACATTATCATCCCTTTGTTTCCTCGCTGGTATGTTTTCTGGCGGAAGCCGTACAAAATCGGCTGCTGCTCGAACAGGCGAAGGAAGAACACCTCGTCACCCTGAAAGAGCTGGAGCACATGTCCAATCAATTTCATGCCCCGCTCTTAACCCTCGACGAAGACAACCGCATCATCCGTGCCAATCAGGCGGCACGGCGCATCCTGGGAAAGGACTGCATCGGAAAGGAATGGAAGGAGAACAAGAGGTTCGTGATCGAAACCATCGCGGACAATCGGAGAAAAAGATGGCGGTCTGTGGCGGTGGTCGCGAAGGAGTCGAAACAGCAGCCCTTGTACACATTCGACCAGATCGTGGGTTCGTGTGCCAGTATGCAAAACGTCAAGGCATTGGCGCAAAAAGTGGCGGAAACGGATCTGGCAGTTCTGCTAATCGGGGAGACCGGAACGGGGAAAGAGCTGTTTGCGCAGTCCATCCATTCGGCCAGCTCGCGGGCGGGGCACCCATTCATTGCCGTCAACTGCAGCGCCATTCCGGAAAACATCATTGAAAGCGAGCTGTTCGGATACGAAGGGGGTGCCTTCACGGGCGCAAAAGGGGAAGGCAATATCGGAAAATTCGAAGCCGCACATCAGGGCACGCTGTTTTTGGACGAGATCG
Source organism: Brevibacillus sp. SYP-B805 (assembly GCF_011059135.1). Taxonomy (GTDB): domain Bacteria; phylum Bacillota; class Bacilli; order Brevibacillales; family Brevibacillaceae; genus Brevibacillus_F. The sequence goes on from NZ_JAALGD010000016.1 coordinate 83,133, forward strand.
GGGATATGTCCCTCCGTGCCCAGGCGGCGCTGCTCCGTGTCCTGCAGGAGAAAGTGATTACCCCGGTGGGCAGCGTGAAAAGCAAGCCGGTTGATGTTCGCATCATCGCGGCGACCAACAAGGACCTGCGGGAAGAGATTAAAGCGAATCGTTTCCGATCCGACCTGTACTACCGCTTGAAAGGAATTCAGATTACCCTTCCGCCGCTGCGCAAACGAAGCGACCTCATTGAGCTGGCGGAACACATCCTGCGGACGTTGAACGTCTCTTCGACGACGACGCTCTCCCCGGCAGCCAAAACGAAACTGCTGTCGTATGCGTGGCCGGGAAATGTACGGGAATTGTACAGTGTGCTCAACCAGGCCGCCTTCTTGGCGGAAGGAAATCAGATTGAACCCGAACATCTTCCGTTTGAATGCGAAGAAAGGACTGAGGAGCCTCCACGAAAGGTTCCGTCCCTGCCTGTTCTGGAAAAAGAGGCGATTCAGCAATCGCTGCAAATGACCCGCTGGAACATCAGCAAGGCAGCCAGAATGCTGCAGATCAGCCGCAATACGCTCTATCGCAAAATGCAGGAGTACAATCTCTTTCAACCATAACGCTTCTTTGCTTGAAAAGGATTGTGCTGCTGGGGCATCCAAATCGGTTCCTGCCAATAGGGACCGCTCAGCGTGTAGACAAAGTCCTTTTTAGCATGGGGAATGGTTCCTGCTCGCTCTCTTGACGACCCGCGAAGAAGCTGGCTTTTGTTCGCTCCGAAACGCGACGCGGGCAGGGGGCTCAACATCTGGGTGTTTCCGTATTATGAGGTCAATCAGAGTAACATCTGATTGACCTTTTTTCATGAGTAAAGGTGTAGAATGGCGGTAGCCGGGGGA
>NZ_JAALGD010000017.1 GCF_011059135.1 Brevibacillus sp. SYP-B805
CTCCTGTGATAAGTTTGAGCGGTTGGCAGACCGGCTCCCATCTTATCACCGGGTTCAAAGGATGGCTACTCATAGCTGTAAGCTTTCCCGAACCCCCAGTCTAACTGGGGGTTTTCGTATACAAAAACGCAGCCGGCCTGTATGCCGCTGCGCGCTTTTGCTATCCTTGCAGCCGTCTTACCGCTTCCACCGTAGCAAGGGCTGCTGACAAATCCTCGTAAATCACGTTGCCGACCACGATGGTATCGGCAATGCTTGCCATCTCCTGCGCCTGCTCGGCGCTGCGGATGCCGCCGCCGTAAAAAAGACGGGCTTCCCCCGCTCCGGCTCTGCATGCCCGGACCATGTCCGGATCGCCGTACCTGCCGCTGTATTCCACATAGACGATCGGCAATCGGCAGACATGGGCGGCGACGTTCGCGTAAGCCTTGGCCTCTTCCCTGCTCGCGACCGGCCGTGCCTTGGTCACTTTGGCCGCTGCCGAATCCTCATTCAGGATGATATACCCTTCCGCAAATATCTCTTCCCAGCGAATATACGCACCATAAGCGGAGAGACCGGCTACATGCGGCGCAAAGATCCAGTCGGGATCGCCCGCATTCAGCACCAGCGGCAGGAAATAGGCATCAAAGCCGGGAACAACCGCCTGCAGATTGGAGACCTCCAGGACGGCGGGCACGGCATATCGGCGAAGGCGGGCCATCAACTCCAGTGTGTTGTCATAGGTAATGCCCTGTGTGCCGCCAACGATGACCGCATCGGTTCCCGATTCGCAGATGGCTTCCAGCTCGTCGTCCGTCAGATGTTTGTCGGGGTCCAGTTTGAATACATGGCGCCAGCCACCAATCTCAATCACGTAAGCTCCTCCACTCTACTTGCCGATCCGCTCCAACGCCATCGAATAGCCGTCGTTGCCGTAGTTCAGGCAGCGTTTCACCCGGGAAATGGTTGCCGTGCTCGCCCCGGTTTCCGCCTCGATCTGGTTGTAGGTATACCCTTTGCGCAGCATGCGGGCCACTTCCAGACGCTGCGCAAGCGACTGCATTTCATTGACCGTGCAGAGGTCGTCAAAGAACCGATAGCATTCCTCGATCGACTCCAGCGACAGGATCGCTTCGAACAGCTGTTCAATACCCTTGCCCTTCAGCTTCTCCAACTGCATAACATCACCCCACAGGCATGATGAGCTTTTTTCTCTTTAAAATTTTTCCGCATTAAAGCCCCACAACTATCTTATTGGATCTAAAACGGATTCACAAGGGGTTATTGGAATTTTACGGCGCTGGCAAGGCCCGGCGTGTCGGGAATGATGTTGATCCAGGTGTTCCCCGGCAGGAGCGGCAGTTCCTGGGTCAGGCCGGCGTCCGCATAGGCGCGGATCACGCCGTCGCTGCGTTTCCACTTGATTTTCCGCGCTTTTCCCTGCTGAAAGAGATAGCCGTCCCCAGGTCCCACCACATCCACATCTCTCCGCCCCTCCTTGTCCAGCACCCGGTGGCGGGCGGCGATGACAAGCAGGTTGGTCACGGACAGCTGTTTGTTGGTGGTCAGATCCATGTGCGGGTTGCCCTCGGTGAAGCGCAGGTAACGTTTCGTCTGGTCGTCGTACCGGTAGGAAACCTGATACAGCCGGTGGTAGGTCACATCGATGGTGCGGGCCGTCTCGCCCTGGCTGATCACCGCGTCGGCCGGCAGAAACGGCAGATGAGGATGCGTGGTGGTGACCCGCATCTTCTTATCCCGGATCGCCTGGGTGATTCGGGTCAGATCGGTATACAGATTATGCGGCATCTTGCGGAATTGGACGCGCCAAAAATAGGCGCCGTTGGCGATTTCGTTGATATTGCCGTAATCGCCGCGCGCCAGCGTCTCCAGCGCTTCGGGACTGCCGCCGGCATGAACAAGCACGGCGTCGAATCCCGCCCCGATCTTGATAAAATAGGGACGGATGCTTCGCACCGGACCGATCACTTCCGGCTGTTGGCTGTGGAAAATCGCCAGAAAACGGGTGATCTCCCCCTCGGCCAGCACTTCATATACGATGTCCGCCTTGTCCAGTCCGGATTGGGGTCTGGCGGACGGGTGGTTGTTGATCATCACCATGATCGGCCGGCCGTCCAGGCGCTCGTTTGTTCCCATGCCGGTGAAGGGAGCCGTATAGGCATAGACCGGCTCCGGCGCCGGCTGGGATTGTACCGGCTGATTGACCGGAATCTTGGGTTGGGCAGGCTTCGGCGGCTCGGCCTCCTGGCTGCAGGCAGTCAGGATCGCGCACAGCGCGCTGGCAAAAAGCGCCGGTTTCCAACGTGGGGCCATCGAACCGCTCCTTTCCGGATTCTCTCGGGTTTCTCACATGTTCGGCATCCGTCCGGGCGAATCCTGCTTACACAAGATTCCCACATTCCTGCTATGCCACTGCCACACATCGCGTTCGTTCCTGTGCTACAATGAAGGCACCGATACCTTCAGGAAGAAACGAGGGATGGGTGTATGAACCGACCTTATCTGATCTATCTGGTAGACGATGAAACCAATCTGCTGGAACTGCTGCAATCCTACCTGCAAAATGCAGGTTTTCATGTAAAAGCGTTTCAGAGCGGCGCAGAGGTGCTGCCGATGCTGGCGGAGGACAAGCCGCAGCCCCACCTCTGGGTGCTGGATATCATGCTGCCGGACATTGACGGCTACGAACTGCTGCGCCTGATCCGCAGCAAGTCCGACGTGCCGATCATCTTCATCTCCGCCCGCGATCAGGACATGGACAAAATCATCGGGTTGGAGCTGGGCAGCGACGACTACCTGGCCAAGCCGTTTCTGCCGCGCGAGCTGGTGATTCGCGCCCAGAAGCTCCTGCAGCGCACCTATGAAAAGAGCGTACCGGCGGCTGCCGCCTCCCAGCCCCATCCCCAGCAGTTTCAGGACTGGGTGGGCGTCGGCCCTTACCTGATTTCGGAAGCAGGGCGGATGGTGAAAGAGGGAGAGAGCCCCATCGAACTGACCACCAAGGAGTTTGACCTGATCCTGTTTCTCCTGCGCAATCAAGGGCGGGCCCTGCACCGGGAGCAGATCTTGTCCGCCATCTGGGGAGAGGATTATATCGGCTCCGACCGGGCCGTCGATGATCTGGTCAAACGGATCCGCAAAAAACTGCCGAAGTTCCCCCTGGAGACGGTATACGGCTTCGGCTACCGGATGACCGCGTCATGAACGGCTGGAAGCTGAAAAACCTGCCGCTCTCCCGGCAGATCCTGATCCTGTTCATGCTCCTTACCACCGTCCTGGGGGTAAGCGTCGGCATCCTTTATCCGCTGGCGGTGAAGCAGTCGCTCGTCAGCAGCACGTATACCTTGCTGGAAGAGGAGTTCAATACGCTGTCCGGCCACATTTCCTTTACGGAAAACCATGTGCTCCTTCCTTTTCCTTCCTCTGCCCCGTATTTTTTGCAGCTTCTCCTTTCCAATTACGCGTTCTCGTTTGATGTCCTCGTGTTTGACGCGGATGGAAACCTGCTGGGCAGACGGTTGACGGAGCCGCTTCCGAACCAGGCCTATGCCGAGCTTTTCCGCCTGTCAGCGGAATACCCCCGGAATCGCCTGCAGCACGGCTCGCTGGATTTCGGCAGGGAAACCTATCTGTTCGTGAGCAAGCGAATGGATTACCAGGGTTTCCCGTACTACCTGGTATTGTTTTCCAAAGAACGGGAAATCAATCAGATCAACTCGCTGTTAACCCGGCAGTTCATCCTGGTGTTTGTGGTGATTCTGGCCGTCAGTTGGCTGTTGGCGGTCTGGTTCAGCCGCTACCTCACCAATCCGCTGCGCAGGCTGGAAGAGTCGTGCCAGCGCATCGCCCGCCGTCAGTTCGATATTCCGCTCACCGTGGACAGGGAGGATGAAATCGGGCAGCTGGCCCGCTCGTTTGCCGCCATGAAAAACCAGCTGCAGGAATATGACGAATCCCAGCGGCACTTCGTCCAGAACATCTCCCACGAGCTGAAAACGCCGATCATGGCCATCCAGGGGTACGCCCATGGGCTGATGGAAGGGGTGTTCCAAGGGCCCCAGGCGGAAAAAGGGCTGCGCATCATCATGGAAGAAAGCAAACGGCTGGAAAAAGTGGTGGAGCAGCTCCTGTATCTGACCAAGATCGAATCCGTCTCGCAAATGCTGCAGCTCGGCCGCGTCGACCTGAGCGAACTGTTCCATTTCATTCAACAGCGCCTGTCCGTTTTGAACCCGGAGATTCAGTGGGACGTCACGCTCCCGCCCGTCCTGCCGATTACGGCCGATGGCGAACAGCTGAGCGTCGCCTTCCTCAATATTTTGGAAAACCAGCTGCGCTATGCCAAAAGCCGTTTGATCATCACGAGCAGCCAGACCGACAAGCAGGTGGAGATCCGCCTCTCCAACGATGGTCCCCCCATCGAGGAAGCGCTCCTGCCTTATCTCTTCCAGCGCTTCCGCAAAGGCAAATCAGGCAAGCACGGACTCGGCCTGGCCATCGCCCGCGCGGTATTCGAAGCGCACGGCGGCACGATTCAGGTTCGCAACGAGGCGATCGGCCCCATGTTTATCGTTACGCTGCCGATCAACCCGGAGAGCGAGTTGTAAAGGGAGAGCACGTCAAAAGCGCTCTCCCTTTTTGAATAACCTGTTTTCATATTCACGATCTGATTGTTTAATTGATCGTTGCCGTCTACTGAGACCGCTTGTTTGTCTTGCTCTTTTCGAACACATTTCATAATAAAAGTTGGTAAGATAAAAGCAAATATGAATTATACTCATATTTTTTGGTTCATCGAGTATCATATTTTCTATCCTTTTGCGTACAATAGATAAAGAGATCAGGGTGTTGCAGCACCCCGATCTCTAGTAACATAGACGTTCCCTTCAGGGGACGGCTCAATTGCAAACATTCAAGGACAGACTAACCGCCTAGTGCTTGCCCAAGCTCAGAGGCGGTTAGTTCTTTTTTTGGGTCAAGGCAGCAACACTGGTCCATTTTCTGGATGTAAAGCTGCATGATTATGTTGCCAATTCCTCCTGTTGGATCTCGGACATGGCGTAGGTCGGCGACACGCACCAGTACTCCAAGCGCGGTTTTGGCTTCTTCATGACCTTGAGGTTTCGCGGCGGCTTATAGGGCAGCCCCTTTCCCTTCTCAATGTCTGCCAGCATGTTGTCAAAAACTTCCGGGCGCCCAGTGGCCCCTTATCTCTATTTTTGAGTTTAGTAGAATCACACCTAAGTCATAAATAAGATAGGGAAACTTGCCTAATTCATTAAAGGATTTTTGTAAAATGGTGTTGAAATTTTTTTACAGATCTGCGTTTTACAGCCTACATATAGTCAGGAGTGATTAATATCATGAAAGCAATACGGTTAACGACAATATTCCTCATGATGATTTTTTTTATTTCGTTATTTTCATCCTCTGGGTATGCGGTCGGCCCAACCGATACAAAAGATCCGATAAAAGCAGGAATTAGTAATATCGTGTTCCATTTCGATGCATATGGCTCTCCTATAGCCCATGGGCTGGTGTACTTACAGAACACATCAAAATATGAAGTCCACAATATCCACGCAACCATTGACCTTTATAATAAAAAGGGACAGAAAATCAGTATCTCTCCAGTAAAATTTGAAGATGATGATTTGTTACCGGGTGCTAGTTTGACACCTGGTGACACCTCGAGTGGAGTGGGTATGAGTTTTGCCCTAGTACCCAGCATATCCAATCAAGTTGATCTAGAAGGTGCTTATGTAAAGCCCACCTATACGTTTGTAATCGGGAAAAAGGCAGCACCAGTCGCTAAGGTTAAGCCCCAAATTATCGCAGCATATTATAAAGGATCAACTTTTCATTTGGATACGATCATTGTAAATTACGGAGAAGCCACCGCTACTAATTTTCATTGGAAAGACTGGACCGGTTACGTTGTTTGGCCAGATGAAAGCCATCTGTTAGATCTTCCCCAAAAAAAGCATCCCAATATCAATCAATCGTTAGTACTTGGTCCCGGGCAGTATGTACGTGCATCCTTTGAAATCTCCAATGTTGATCCAAGTATCCCGATTCCGGACCCAAATGATCTTGGTATAGAACTGCCTCTTCAGTATGATAGCGTTGCACCGTTTCAGGATTCCCAATTTCTATTAATGGTTAATAATCAAAGAGTAAGTACACAGGCGCTGATTGAAAATGGAATAACTTATGTGCCCATACGAGCCCTATCTGAAGCACTAGGCGCCGAAATCTCCTGGGACGAACCATCACAAAGTGTAACGGTCACGAAGGACAAGTCTACATTGCGGTTATTTGTCGATAGTAATCGCTATTATCTAAATGACCAAATAATGACATCTCCCGGTAAAGCTAGACTTCAAAACAACACTACGTTCATGGTTCCACTTCGCATCGTAGCCGAAGCTTTTCATTGCATGGTACATTACGAACAAAATTGGGAAAAAGAGTTGATCATTATCATTTCAAAGTAATTAACAATCTTTTTACAACATCCATGTGTACAAAACGGCTGCCAAAGATCTTGGCAGCTTTTTTGTACAAACAATTTAACTAGAGATAATCTTCATTGTAAATTTGATGATTTGAAGCGGTGCATGTTTACATTTGTTGAACAACACTAGTGCAGCTTCAGAATGATATTCATGCACATCTGCTGATTATACGAGTATTGAGGAAAACAGGGTTTTACCTATTACACAATTGTGTTAAATCACATCATAGATGGTCATCTGTATGACTTGACCGTCAGCTTCCCGAACAAACCCTTTTTCTACCCAAGAGATTGGGACACACTCCCTGTACATCTCCCAAACGGGGGTCCCTGCTTTCCGATTAGGGTGAAGGCTCTCGGTCAGCTCTGTCCAAACCCAGTAGGTCTTCGCCATTTTCCACATTGCGTATCCCCCCTACTGCCTGTATGGACAATCTTTTTTTGTTTCTTGTGCCGGCGGTGTCCATGCATCTTTCAGCGCCAAGTGCAGCCTGTTGTTTTGCCAGTCCTTTCTCTCGCAACCGGTACAAGCTAACCATCTGCATTTCCACTAACGAAACGGACGAATCAAGAAACGAAAAAATCTTTCCTTGCGAATCCGTGCTAACCATCTACATTTCCATTAACGAAACGGACGACAAAGTGCTCGCCACGGTCGAATACCACGCCGAGTGCTAACCATCTACATTTCCACTAACGAAACGGACGGTATTTCGACAGTACGGCCATTTATGTGTTCGGAAGGTGCTAACCATCTACATTTCCACTAACGAAACGGACGCACATCGACGCCGCCAACTCCCTGCTACGCGTCTTCGTGCTAACCATCTACATTTCCACTAACGAAACGGACGCTGGAGGCCTGGGAACGAAAGGAGACCTTCAGATGGTGCTAACCATCTACATTTCCACTAACGAAACGGACCCTGCTCTTCCGTCATCACATACCCTTCCTTTTCCGAGGTGCTAACCATCTACATTTCCACTAACGAAACGGACTCAGCCAGCAGACGAGGGCTGCGGCCAAGAAGATCAAGTGCTAACCATCTACATTTCCACTAACGAAACGGACGATGGATGCCCGCGTGTTGGATGTCTCGAACGATCCGTGCTAACCATCTACATTTCCACTAACGAAACGGACGGGGGAGGGAACCGACATGAGCAAGCGGCGTATACGGTGCTAACCATCTACATTTCCACTAACGAAACGGACACACGCAGAAGCCTAGAGCCGCAACGGTTTAACACGTGCTAACCATCTACATTTCCACTAACGAAACGGACACCGGGAACATTCCGGATCGTCACCGTCAAAAAAAGCCACCGTGCTAACCATCTACATTTCCACTAACGAAACGGACGGGATCAGAGCAACACCGATCAAGATGCCCAAGATAGGTGCTAACCATCTACATTTCCACTAACGAAACGGACACGCCATGAACAAGTCGGACAAAACCTCCCCCTACAAGTGCTAACCATCTACATTTCCACTAACGAAACGGACACTTTCGGTTTCCGATAAATGGATGGGAATTTAGTAGTGCTAACCATCTACATTTCCACTAACGAAACGGACGTAGCTACTTCTCCAGTGAGAGATACCAACCGGTCTGTGCTAACCATCTACATTTCCACTAACGAAACGGACCCCTTTGTCTGCCGACGCTGGATTCGCGACAAGATATTGTGCTAACCATCTACATTTCCACTAACGAAACGGACCGCTGCTCGCTCAATCCCGTGAGGCTGTTGAATTTTGAAGCCCTTTTTCGAGAAAGGACAACATCGTATTGTTTATTATGCCTTTTTGCATCGGGATCGCCTCCATCATGATCGAATCCTGCTTAGAGCCACAAAGGGTTCGAGCACCTCCCAGGCTTTTTGACCGGAGGAGGTGCTCGACAGCCGCCGGGAGGTCCGCAACTCCCTGACTTTGCAGGTTAGTGGAAATATAGATAGCCGTTGTGACTGAGTGACGTGTTAGGTCACCGTAGCACATGACACAACTGCACTGGTCAGCCTGTAGCTAACCACCTTCATTATATCTAGTTTTTCCAACCACTTTCAACTTTATCTTGAAATATTTGTTAATAGATCAGCTTGGTGAGATCTCTCGGCAGATATTCTCTTCCCACCGTTGAAATCCGTTTGGCCAATTGATCGCGGGTAACGGGTCCAATATGTACAAACATGACTTGATCCTCGAGATGGTGAATGATCTCGTCCAGCTTTACCTTCAACTCGGCTTCCTGCAGATCCGTCAGTTGGCAGATGAAAACGGAATATTGAACATGCTCCCCGTAGCCTTTCATCACCTTGTAGACCTTGCGCCATCGCTTGGGTTGGGTTATATCGTAACTCACCAGCACGTATTGTCTCATCCCCCTCCTCCTTTCTACCGGGTGGTGAGGGGACGATACTCGGGCAGTTCCCCTTCGAGATGACGGGCGAGCAGTCGCGCCTCCAGGTCCAGCGTTCGGCGATAGCTGATCTTGTAATCAAAGCTGGGGTGAGTCAACTCGTCATGCAGCCGACGTTCATACGCAGCAAAAAATGTATGCCGCCCCTGCTTCTTTAACTGGCAGCTGTCCTGTCCCCAATAGAAATCGTCAATCTCAATCTCTCCCGTATTCAGTACCCGCAAGACCACGCTGTCCGCGATGAGGGGACGAAACGGCTCCATCAGATCCAGGGCCAGAGATGGTCTGCCGGGCTCGATGCGGTGAAAAAAGCCAAACAATGGGTCCAACCCCACTCGCACGCACGCGGCGATCATATCCCGGACGAGCAAGGTATACCCCAGGGAAAGAAGAGCATTCACCGGGTCTTTGGGCGGTCTGCGGTTCCGCCCTTGCATGACAAGCTGTCCATCAAATTGGGGTTGTTTTAACATGGCAGGAAAGGATTCCATGTACAGCCTGCCCGCTCTTCCCTCGTATCCCCGTAAACTCTCCAGACTATCTGCTTCCAGGGCGCGGTCTCGCAGGTCTTTTAACTCTTTCAGCACCTGGCGGGAGACGGAGCCGTTACGCCGCAGCAGGGTTCGTTGGTTGGCAATCTTGGCGTGGATAACCCAACGGGCGAGACGAAGAGCTACGTCCGGATGCTGGAAGCGAATGAATTGCTTTTGCCGCAAGTGAATGTTTTTCGTGGTGAGCGGGGTCGTGACGCCGATCAATGTGCCATGCGTGCTGAGATAACTGATGGAGACCCCGCACGCCATCAAGGTATGGATAAGCTGGGTGGAGCATTGTACATGGCCCATCAGCGAGATATGTACGATGTCCTTGATCGGTACCTGATCGTATCGGTCGTCCTTGTAGGAAATCGTCAGGCTTTCCCCCTCCTTGCCAAGCCTGGCCCCAGGCTCTGCCACATAGAGGACTCCTCCATCCGCCCGACTGGGTACAATTTTTCGGATGTTTGTGCTGACACCGAGCAAATAATTGGTCTCGTCCGGGAGACAGACATAATTCATGGAGCAGCGAAAGCACTTGTTGGAATCTTTCAGAGGTCTGGGCATCTCCCCCTGCTCGATTTCCCGGGCCCGGTGAATGCAAGCTTTGGTCGCTTCGATCAGGGAATCGGTGAAGTCCACTTTGACCCGTTTGCGATTGCCCCGATAATAGAGATAGCCGTAATCGGATGCATACCCGTTCGCCCGCAGCAGCAATCCCTGCGCACACAGCTGGATCTGGTCGTTCGGCCATGCGGTCCCGATTAGTTCATACGCTCCCACATGAAAGGATGGCGAGCCTTCAGGAGCAGAGGCGTGCTTTCCTTCCACGGGAGCCCACATCCCGTTTTCCAGGGTAACGGTGTCCAGTTTGCCGACCAGTTGGAGGGTATCATCCCCCAGATACAGACTGAGCGGAGCCGCTCCCCACATCTCCTCGGGAGCCATGTCTCCCTTGCGGCGGCGTTCCTCTGCCCGTCGATGCTGGGCGGCCCCTTCGATCGTATCCGGATTCTCTTCAAATAACCCCTGGACATGCATGATATGAAACAGGCGCTCACAATACTGAACTTCATTCAACATGCGAACCGGAATCGGCGGCATAGATGGCGAGAACCTCCCTTGTTCCCACCTGCCGACGTTACTGAAGTTGCTCTCGCAGCTTTTTCTCAATGCGTCTCTTTACCCAGAACCAGAATTCTTTCTGGGGAAGCCATCGGTCGGACGACCAGAAAAAACCGCTCGGGTCCCGAAACAAGGTTTTGTACCCTTCCTGGCTGTCTTCCAACTCTTCCATCTCGTCGGTCAACGATTCGTCGAATACCCCTTCTTCGGCCGGGTCAGCAGGTGTGGTTTTACCTTTCATTTTGGCAGAATGTTCCCACACATATACCTCACTCGTATCTGTCTGATTGATTTTTGCAAAATACCCTTTGCCAAACAGCTTCTTCATCTTGTCATAAGCGGGGATCAGGCCGCTTGTCGTCACCTTGCAAGGAACGCGAAAGATTTCCGTGTTCTGCTGCCAGAAGCGTTTCTGCAGATTTTGCGCAGCGTTTATGTCGGCATGTATCACGGCCAGCCTGGAACCGGATCGATCCGCCAACGTAACGAACAGCTCGCCGCCTGACCACGGCACAATCTGTCCGGGTTTCAGACTGCCTGTCTGATCTTCCCGAATAAAGCCATCCTTGATAAGCTGCTTGACCACGTAGGAATTCGGCTGCAGGTCCTCTTCCTTCAGCGCGTGACAGCGGATGCCCGGAGCCCCCGTCTTGGCGTGAAAGCGGGACGTATAGGCGGAGTACACGTCTCCAACCTGGATCCCGAACAGCTCCCCCTGGAGATAAACCAGCCGGGGGATGCTCCGATGGGCCCATTTCATCAACCGGTTGTTTTCCCGTCGGGGTCGATCGAGCGCGAAGCGGTAGCGACTCAGATCTTCGAACAGGATCATCTGGCAGGCCGGATACGCTTCCTTCCATTGTTTTTCAGCCTCATCGTACTTATACCCCAGAGCGGTCATGACGAGCAGATTGGCCATCTGCTTGAGACGATCATCCTTCACGTTCTGGATATGCTGCAGCTGCTGCGGAGCAAACGTTTCCTCCTTATCCAACCGGTTGGGTTCGCCGGGTACCCGGCTGTGCTTGCTCCAGGCGATCAGCAGTTTTCGCGTCTCTTCCAACTCCTCGATATTCCACATGGACATGCCGGCGAGCCCTTTCCGATCGATTCTTAGCGATTTTCGCCAATGGCGCACGGCTTGTCCAATGACCGGCTCCAGCGTTCGGTGAGCGGCAACCAAAGCCTGCTGCCACCTCTCCGCAGGCTCGTGGATATAGTCAAACAGTTTTTCCAACTCTGTCTGCCACAGCTTCTGGTCCAGTTCTTGTTTCGTCTGCAAGGTTGCCAGCAGTTCATCCAGCTTGGCTCTCCTTTGCTCAGCCGTTCCCCGGGTGTGCAGACGCAGCACATCAGCCAACAGGCGTATCTGATAACGGACGAGAGAGCGGGCATGAGCCCGTATTTTCCGCTGTTGTTCTATCTCGTCGGAAATCTTCTCACCCGGTAGTCTTAGCAGCAGACTGCGGCGATGGACAGCGTACAAGCCGGTTACCGCAATCGGGTAGAACAGCTTTGTTTCCTGCTCGGCCGGTTTTTGCCGCATCACTTCAAAAATGCTGACAGCCGCCGCAGAGCGCTGCCCCAAATCAACGCTCATCACCCGCATTCCCGCTTCGATCGTGTTCACTCCCGTCCCGACTGCCAGCGGGCTGTTTTGTATCCATGAAATCAGCTCGGCCGGCTTGTAGCCGGTGACCTTGGGCCAGTCCTTCGTGTTTACTTGCAAAACTTGCCCGATAGGCGTCTGCAGCCGGCCGTTTCTCATTGCCAAAAACGGCTCTATGTCGACCACCACGTTGAGATAGACCGGCCCTGTTTCTCCGTCTGCCAGTCGATTGGAGGCTTTGCGCAAATGTCTCCGGTCAAACTGAATCTTCGCCCCTCCCAACACCCCGGTGAGTTCGATGCCGGAGCTGTAATCGCGATACCTGACCTTTTGTTTTTTGTCAGCATATCCGTCCAGCCTGATTTGTCTCTTTAACTGTTGGGAGGCCCCGATCGCGACGGTGACATTCTCCCGCTCTACCCACGTTTCATTTTCCGGCCAGAGAAGACGGCTGAAGGTGACCTGGTACTGTTTTCCGTTCTGGCTGATTTCGTAGTCGTGAATATTGCCTCCCCGGGCGTCAAAACGAATCCACAGCGGATGCTCGACAGGATCGGGCAGGGTAAAGGTGGCGTCATGTCTAGCTCGCTGCAGCTTTTTCCTGACCCCATTATAGTCCGAATAGTGAAACAACCGATTGGGGTACCCTCTCCAAATATGGTGATGTTCCGGTTGGGACAAAAATTGGTACACCTTGGGATCGCCAAAGGCGCCGGGCAGCGATGTCTGCACATCCGCGACCACCTGCCAGAACTGTTCCTGTGCCGCGTGTTCCGGCAGCTGGCTCCATTTCTCATACACCTGCTTCCATCCTCTGATCTGCCTGCGCGTAATCAGGTATTCGCTCTTGGCAGCAAACGATTCTTCCGCCAGTTCCACCTCCCGCTGTTTCTCGAACGACTGCAGAGCTTCCAGCCACGCTCCGCCATCGGCGAGATATTTGGCGTACAGCTCGTCTCTCTGCGCTTGCAGCTTCTGGTATTCTTCCGCCACCCGCCGGTTCCATGACTCCCAGGAAAGCATGCGCTCCAGCGCTTGTTGGAACATGTCCCTGTCGAAGGTACGGACAAATTGCCGCTTTTGCTTGGGCAGCCACTGAATCCCCTTCTGCTCGTCGGTAAACAACGGGAACAACGGTCGCAATCCAAACGCTTCCAGATCATTCAGAATGGACGCAGTGGGATCTGCCGCCTTTTTGGCCCGATCCTTTTCTCTCTCCGCCTCCCAATCGGGGTGCCCTTCTTCTCTCATCTTCATCCAGCGCGGTTTTCTGCCTGATTTGGCCGTTCCTTTTCCTCCCTCGCTGTTGGGATCGACCAGCGGACTTAGAAACTTGCGGCTTAACATCTGGGCATCCCCTTTTTCACCGATCGCGGAGGGAACCAGCAGTTCATACAGCCGTCGGGACAGGTTCAGAATCTCATCATCGGTACCAGCATCCCCGGTCCAGTTGTTTCGTTTTTGCTGTGCACGCAGGGAATGAAGTAGTTCAAGACGCACGACCTCCCTGCTTTTCCCTGCGTATGGTTCCTGGCGCATCAGCGCGAGCTTGTTCATGTAATAGGCGATTCCCTGGTTGACGATTTCGTGCGTCTTCCAGAGCCCCCGTCGCAGTTGGAGCATATGTTCCGCGTCACCGCTGCGGGTAACCAGTTTTACTTTGAAGCTTCTTACAGGCATAGGGTTGTCCTCCAAATCCTTATTTTTTGAACTATGCGTGGTGGAATTTGTGGAATATTTATAAGAAACAGTACATAGATTGGAAATTGAAAAGATTTCTTCGGGCGGGGGATGAAGTGTCCATGAGTGACCTCATCATAATTTTGATCTTGATTATCGTTTTAATTATCGTCCTGAAAATTCCTACAGCTTGACTACAGGTCAGGCCTTTTCGCATGTGAGTGCCATGTATCGACTAATACTCGATGCGGCCATGCGGGTGATGATCATCACCGGCACTTTGAACATCATGCGTGGTGGGCAGTTACCCAAATTTTAACATGTCCAGCATGTAAAAACATCACAGACAGGAAACCCCTTACATCAGTTCCCTTACTTTTTTAAAGTCTCAGAGCGGTTAAAACGCTCTTTTTTTTGTACACAAAGTCCGTCCTGTCATGCGCGATGGTTCCCGCTCGCTTTCTAAGTAGCCCTTTACGAAGGGCTTCTTAATTTTTTCACTAAAAACACAGACCCCCAACAAGATTAGCCTTGTCGGGGATCTATGACATCATCCTTGGTTTAACGTATAAAATTCGTGTTACAGTTCTACCAACACTTTTTCGAGCTGGTTAAGCATTTTCTCCCAACCATATCTCGCTCCGTTGATCGCTTGACCTTCCTCTTTGAATCCGGTTTGTTCGAGATGCAGATGGGTGGTTCCGTCCGGAGCTTTTTTCAAAGTCCATGTAACCGTAGTGCTTTCCGAACCGCTTACCCAAGTATAAGATAACTTATGAGGTTCATCCACTTCGAGTACTTCGCAATCTACAATTCCATTCCACCATTGTGTCGGCTCGGTCCGAAACTGAAATTTATGTCCAACGACCGGTTTAAAATCATTATCCATGATCCATTTCGCAAGAGTAGTCGAATCTGTTAAGGCAAACCACACCTGCTCGATTGAACTCGTAAAATAAAAATCTAGTGAAACGACCGGCTTCATTTTTTGTTCCTCCTGTAATAAATGATTTAAAAGGAGCATTTTATCTTTCCAGAATTTCTCGTAAAAAGATACCCAATCTTGAATTTCTCTCAACGGAGCGGCATTCAGCCGATACCGCGTTTCCCTGCCGACTCTTCGGCTCGTTACGAGACCGGCATCTTTAAGGATCGCCAAATGCTTGGAAACCGCTGTACGGCCCATTTGAAACTGAACCGTTAACTCATGGAGAGGCAATTCTTCCACATCTGCCAACAGACGAAGCAGTTTGCGCCGAGTTGGATCGGCAACGGCGTCATAAACATCCCGCATTTGACTTTTCTCGTTCAAAATCCCTCCCCCCTAATCATCATCGCCTAAAATGTTACCGATTAATCTCCATCGCTAAAACGACACCAACTGGTGTCCAAATCATCATAGGACACCAGTTGGTGTCCTGTCAAGTTTTCCTTGTCACTTTACTCCAGCCCAGCGCAAAGCTGCGGGCCTTTTCTTTATATGTCAATCAATTCGCAACATTAATAATTCGCCAAATTGTATATATATTCCACATTGGATATACTTTCTGTTGACGAAACCGCTTACAATTGCTATGTTTATGAGAAGAAAGAAAAATCAACATACATCGGGGGTTGCATAAATATGCAAAAAACTGGCAAGTTTATTAGTTTGCTGATCTCCGCAATCATGATGGGCTCCGTAGTGGCTGGATGCGGCGGCGGTACTGGCAGCAGTGCCGACAGCAGTTCATCCGGCAATGCAGGCGGCGGCTCCAATGTCATCAAGATTGCCACCCAAAGCCCTCTCTCCGGCCCGCAGTCGCTGGAAGGGGAAGGCATCAAGCTGGGAGCCGAACTGGCGGTCAAAGATCGCGCAGAAGATTTCAAAAAGCTTGGCTTTGACCTGCAGCTCTACCCGCAAGACGATCAGGCCGATCCGAAAATCGGCGTAGCCAACGCGGAAATGCTTATCTCTGATCCCGATGTACTGGCGGTGATCGGCCATTACAATACCGGCGTCGCCATTCCGTCCTCCGTCAAATACGAAGAAGCGCAGCTTGCCATGGTATCGCCTGCCAATACCGGCGTCCAGCTGACGGAAGAAGGAAAGAAAACAGTTAACCGCCTGGTAGCGCGCAACGACCAAATCGCTCCGGCTGCTGCCAAATATGCGAAAGATCAGCTGGGGATCAAGTCGGTCTTCATCATCCATGACAAGACCTCCTATGGACAAGGTCTGGCGGATGAGGTGCGCAAAGCGTTCAAGGATCTCGGCGTGCAAGAGCTGGGATACGAGGGCGTAACTGCAGGCGAGAAGGATTACAGCTCGATTGTAAACGTCGTGGTTGCGAAAAAACCGGATCTGATCTTCTTCGGCGGCATGTACGCGGAAGCCGGGATCATCGCAAAACAAGCAAAAGAAAAAGGCTTCACCGGCAAACTGATGGGCGGTGAGGGCCTCGAATCGACCGATATGTATAAAATTGCAGGCGACGCGGCTGAAGGCATCATCTATGCGACCGTCGTCGGCGACATCCGTTCCCAGGAAGAAGGGAAGAAGTGGGTGGAGCGTTATAAATCCACGTTCGGCAAAGACCCGGGCGCCTTCTCCGCATTCGCTTACGATGCGGCCCTCGTGGCGCTGAACGGCATCGAAAAAGCCATCAAGGAAAACGGCAACAAGAAGCCGTCCCGTGAGCAGGCGGCGGCTGCCATCCGCGGCACCACCGATTTCAAAGGGGAGTTTACGCAAGTCTCCTTCGACGAGAAAGGCGACAACAAGTACTCGCAAGTATATATCTATCGTTACGGAAAAGAGAAAGCCGAACTGGTCGGCGAGGCTGGCAAGTAACGAGCAGAGCTAGAAGCACCTATCCGCGTGATAGGTGCTTCTTTCGTTGGACAGGTTGGACGCGCAAAGATCGCATGCCCTATCCGACACTCCGGTAGAGCACAACCGCCGCAACTCCCGCCAGCAGGGAAAGCACGATCTGCCGCTTCCAGAGTCCGACGGCAAGGGAGACTACCCCCGCCACCAGATATTCGGCATTCCAGCTCCCCTCCCGCATGTGAAAGAGCAGCGGCGGCAGGGTCAGGGAACTGAACACTCCCACCGGCACCATCCGAAGGCCCCGCCGCAGCCAGTCCGGCATGGTCATGCGGGAGCTGATCAACAGCATCGGAAAGCGCGTCAAATAGGTAATCACCGCCATCAGCCCGATGATCACCAGCACATTACCGTTCACGAGCCACCACCCCCATCGCGACAGCCGTAAAGGTTCCCACAATCACCGCAGCAGCCGTGCCGTGCAGCCAATAGCCCAGGCAGGCGGCAGCCCCGGAGCAGGCCGCCGCCAGGACGTGAAACCGGGAAAGCAGATTAACCGCCAGAAAGCCGAGAAACGTCCCCACAAACGCAAAATCAAGCCCGTACTGCTCCGGATGAGTGATCAGCGACCCAAATACGGCCCCGCTGAATGTACTGATATTCCAGATCGCATAATCCACCAACCCGGCCCCGAAGAAATACGACAGACTGGCACCTCTCCCGCCAGCCAGATAGGTGGCTTTCAAGGCGTAGGTCTCATCATTGAGCAGGCCCGCCATGACGGCCAGCTTCCAGGGCGATACGCCGCGAAACGATGGTCCCAGCGACATGCCGTACAGCATCTGCCGGGCATTCAGCAGGGCGGTAGAAACAAGGATCGGCCACCCGACCACCCCCTGGGCGATAAACCCCACCGCCGCAAATTGGGAAGAACCGGCATTTACCAGCAGCGACAGCAGCATCGCTTCCGCCACGCCAAGACCCGCCTGACGGGCCAGGATGCCGAACACCATGCCGTCAATGATGCCCGCCGCCGCCACCGGTACGATCTGCCGCATTCCCTGGCGAAACAATCCCCACTGCACCGATTCCTTCCCTCCCCGAATGGCATGTCCATTACTCTACCCATCCAGATTCCACCTGTCAATGGTTTTTGCGCTGCCAGGGCCAGCCCCGCTGAAACGCCATCTGGCTTCGCCGCGTCTTATCGGCAGGGAAAAGTCGATTCTCCAACAGTACGACCGCTTACCGATTGCGCGGCATCGCCATCCATCGGCCGGATGATACTGACCCGCGAACATCCCTTGGGGAGACAGAGAAGGGGAGGAATGAAGCATGACCATCAAATGGGGAGCTCCGCTGCTGCTTGCCCTGGCTTTATACGGATGCGGCACCGGGGCTGCCGGCACCGCCCAACCGGCCGGACAGCCCGAAACAAGCAGCCAGCAGACAAAGATCGGCAAAAGCTACCCGCTGAAAGGCAGCGTCAGCGTTGTCAGCAGGCCGGAAGCGTATTCCGCCGAAGAACCCGTCTTTACGGCGGATGCGGGAGGCTCCTATACCGTTACCGCCGTCCAGGCGCCTTTTGTGCAGATCTCTGACGCCGGTCGAACCGGATGGATTCCTGCCTGGTACCTGGCGCACAACGAAGAAAAGGTTACAGCGCTTCCACCTGAAAAGATGCTTGTGAAAGAACCTGCAGCCTTTTTTCGGTTCCCCGCCCACGATGCCCCAGCGGGATACGTGCTGGAGCCGGGTACGGTCGTGAGGGTGACCGGCGCATTCGGGGACTGGGTTCAAGCAGACATTACCATGTATGCCGAGCCCATGGTCGGAGAGAAATGGATCGCAAAAGAGCACTTGACCGCCTACGATCCCGCCTTGGCCAGGGAAGGGCGGCTGCGCCGGGACGCTGTCCGGTATGATGAGAACGGCGCTCCCGTTAACGAGAGCCATCGCGATTTTCCCGTCCGGATCATTGGCGAAAGAGCGGAGATGTACCAGATTATCGCGCCGGGCGGCATTTCCGGCTATATCAAGAAAAGCGATTTTGTTCCCGATCCGTTCGAAGAACCTCCTAACGAAAACTAAACATACGGCAGCCGCCTGCAGTTCTCCGGCCACTGGAAAAGGGGGATCGTCATCGCCGACAGCGGCCACATCCAATCAATCGCGCAGACGATCCGCTTTGCCAACAGATAACCGGATCGCATGGGGCAGGCGGAAAGGATCGTCCCGGGAAAAACCGGCGGGTCATTCTCGTCGGTTTTCCCGCAAATAAGGCTTCCAGCACGCATGCAGCCGCTCGATTCCCCGCCAGATCTCTTCGACGGACAGGCCGCCAAACCCCAACTGAAAAGAAGGTACAAGCCCCTGCGGCCTGTTCATCCACTTTCGGGTCGTGCTGTATACTTTGATCCCCGCTTCCTCCGCGATCTTCTCCAGTTCTTCCGCGCTCTTTTCGCTTTGCACCTCCAGCATGACCGAGAGCCCCGCATCCTGCCCCATCACGCGAACGTTGTCCTGAAAGATCGCTTTGACCGCCTGCAGCAGGGCGGCATGCTTTTTTTGATAAATCACCCGCATCTTGCGGATGTGCCGCTCCCATTCGCCGCTTTGCATGAACAGCTCTAGCGTTTTCTGGTGCAGCCGCGACACCGTTTGATCGAAGTGGCAGCACTGCTCCCGGTACCGCTCCAGCAGCGCCTGCGGCAGGACCAGATAGCTGACGCGAATCGCAGGCAGCAGCGCCTTCGAGAATGTCCCCAGATAGATCACGCTGCCTCTTGCATCCAATCCTTGCAGGGACGGAATCGGTTTGCCGCGATAGCGAAATTCGCTGTCATAGTCGTCTTCCAAAATCACCCCCCCGACTTCATCCGCCCACTGCAGCAGCTTCATGCGCTTGGCTACCGGCATGACGGTGCCGGAGGGGTCCTGATGGGATGGCGTGATGTAGACCACCCTGGCCCCGCTTTCCCGCAGGGCTTGTATATTTAGGCCGTCTTCCTCCAGCGGAATGGGTTTCATCGTGAAGCCAAGCTTCGCAAAAACAGCCCGGACGTCCTGATATCCCGGCTCCTCCATGGCCACCGCCCTGCCGTCCATCCCGAGCAGTTGGCAGATCAGCAGGATGGCGATCTGGGTTCCGGCGGCAATCACCACTTGTTCCGGCGTACAGCGTACCCCCCGGGACTGCCGGAGGTAATGGGCGATCTGGGTGCGCAGGCCATACTCGCCCTGCCGATCCCCATAATGAAGCAGTTCCTTGGCTTCCGGGCGGATGCACTGATTGGACAACCGGCGCCAGACCGCGAACGGAAAGTGTTCCGCATCGATCCGGGCCATATGGAAATCGTAGCTGACAGGTTTCTCGGCGCCAGGAAGCCTTGATACCGCCGCGGCTGGCGGCACGGCCTGGTCGCCCGACAAGCCCCCCTCGATCTCCACGACATAAAAACCGCTTCTGTCCCTGCTCTCGACATACCCCTCGGCAAGCAGTTGGTGGTAGGCCATCTCCACCGTCGTCTTGCTGATCTGCAGGTGGGCGGACAAGCGGCGGACGGACGGGAGCTTTGTGCCGGCCGCGATCCGGTTCGCCTGGATCTCTTCCCGAAAATGATGATACAGCTGCATGTAAAGAGGCACAGCGCTCTCTCCGTGCAGGCGCGGCAAAATATCCAGCATGCTCCTCCCTCCTGACCCGATCGAAAAATCGAATACTGACCCTTTTGAAAAGGTCAGTGTTTTTGTAATCTTCATAATAGCAGAGCAAGAAACGGAAAGAAAGACAACAGCCATCTTGATAGATTGGTAAACAAACAGAGCGAACAGGAGAATGTGTCATGGAGATGAAATCGATCAATCTGCCGCAGGCCTGTGCCTTGTATATTGCCGCCATTCTTGGTTCCGGCGTCCTCTTCATGTCGGGGACAACCGCCCATGTTGCGGGCCCGGCCTCCTTGCTTGCATGGGCCGTCATCATCCTGCTGAGTTTTCCGCTGGCCTATGCGTTCGCGGCGATGTCACGCCTCCATCCCGATGCCGGCGGTGCGGCCACCTTCGTCAAAATGGCCTTCGGGCCGCATGCCGGCGCGCTGGTGGGCTGGTTCTATTATTTCGCGGCAGCCGTCGGACAAATGATCGTCTCCCTGACAGGCGCCTACTATGTAAGCACGGCCTTCCATCTGTCCAAAGCGGGCACGCTCAGCGTGGCGCTGTTTATCATCGCGGCTGGCGGCGCCGCCAATGCTTACGGCCTGCGGTTGAGCGGAAAGATTTCGCTTGTGTTGAGCAGTCTGCTTATCAGCCTGCTGCTCACCGTCATTCTGCTGTCGCTTCCCCGCATCGCATGGAGCCACTTTAGCCCGTTCTTTCCGCATGGCATGTATCCCATCGGCACCGCCATGGCGATGATCTTATGGTCGTTCTTTGGATGGGAAGCCATCTGCAGTCTCGCGGACCGTTTCAAACGGCCGGAAACCGATCTGGTGAGAAGCTCGATGATCAGCGCTGTCATCATTGGCTTGATCTTTTTGCTGCTCAGCTTCGTTACCATCGGGACGAAGACATACGGCAGCACCGACAGCAATCTTTCCCCTGTCGGCATGATGATGTATCAGGCATGGGGCATCGGCGCCCAGGCGGCGACCGCCTGCCTGGCCTTTCTGATCTGCCTGAGCACGGTGAATGCCTATGTGGCGAGCACCGGACAGTTGGGCTTTGCCTTGAGCAGAGACGGCGCTCTCCCCCATTGGCTGTCACAGCTTCATCCGGTCAGGCAGACACCCGTCCGGTCCATCGGCCTGTTCGTGACCGCCTCGACATTGGGAATCGTCGCGAGCGTAGCGTATGACATCCCGTTTGACACCCTGCTTTTCATTCCCAATTCCCTGGGGTTGACCGTTTATCTGCTGTCCATGGCAGCCGGGTTGAAATTGTTCCAGCGCCGTTCCCTACCCTGGTGGGCTTCCCTGGTGTCGCTTTGCCTCTGTCTGGTCAGCCTCCCGTTTTTCGGGCTGTATGTGTTCGTTCCCGTGTTGATAAGCGCCGCTTACTTTCTCTATCGATTCCGCCAGAAACAGTGGGCCCTCCAAAAGAAAACCGATGGACCGTAACGTCCATCGGTTTGTCTTCCTTATGCCAGATAGGCTTCCCGCACCTGCGGGTTGGCCAGCAGGTTTTCCGCCTTGTCCTGCAGGATGATCTCCCCGGTCTGGATCACATAGCCGCGGCTGGCTACGGTGAGCGCCTGGTTGGCGTTCTGCTCGACCAGGAGAATGGTCATGCCTTCCCGGTTCAATTCGGTAATGATCTCAAAGATCTGTTCCACCAGAATCGGGGCCAGCCCCATGGAGGGCTCGTCCAGCATGAGAATCTTCGGCTTCATCATCAGTCCGCGTGCAATCGCCAGCATCTGCTGCTCACCGCCGGACATGGTACCGCCTTTTTGATTGATCCGTTCCTTCAAGCGGGGGAAATAGTGGAATGCCCGCTCGATGCCTTCCTCAATCTGTTTCTTGTCAGTGACCGAAAAGGCACCCATCTCCAGGTTTTCCCGCACCGTCAGCTTGGGGAAGATGCGGCGTCCTTCCGGCACATGCGCAATTCCCAGCTGGGCGATCTCATGGGTGCGCATATTGGTAATATCGGTGCCGTTGAAAAAGACTTTCCCTTCGCGCGCCCGCGTCTGTCCGCAGATCGTCTTGAGGGTGGTCGATTTCCCGGCCCCGTTTGACCCGATCAGGGTAACGACTTCTCCCTGCTCGACTTCGATGGACAGCCCCTTCAGCGCATGAATCCCGCCGTAATAGGTGTGAATGTTTTGCAGTTCTAACAGCGCCATAGTACTCTCCTCCCTCTTACGACGCTTCCGTCGCGCTTTTGCCGAGGTACGCCTCGATCACCGTCGGATTGTTGCGGATCTCTTCCGGCGTTCCCTCCGCGATCTTGCGTCCGTAATCGAGCACGTGGATATATTCGCTCAAGCCCATGACCAGCTTCATATCGTGTTCAATCAAGATGATGGTCAAATCCAGCTCACGTTTCAAGCGGCGGATAAAGTCCGTCATTTCAACCGTTTCGCGCGGGTTCATCCCGGCGGCCGGTTCATCCAGCAGGATGATCTGCGGATTGGTCGCCAGCGCACGCGCGATCTCCAATCGGCGCTGCAGCCCGTACGGCAGGCTGCCGGCCGCTTCATTGGCAATCTCCTCAATGCCCACATACTGCAGCAGCTTGTAGGCTTCCACACGCGCCCGCTCTTCTTCTTCACGCACTTTTTTCGAATTGAACAGGATGCCCAGCAGACCGGCGGACAAGCGGCTGTGCAGGCCGACCATGACGTTTTCCAGCGCAGTCATCTCTTTGAACAGCCGGATGTTCTGGAATGTCCGGGTAATGCCGCGTTCCGCGATCTGATCGGGACGCAAGCCCTTGATGCTTTGGCCGTTCAGCAGGATATCGCCTTCATCCGGTTCGTAAAAGCCGGTGATCATGTTGAAGAAGGTTGTTTTTCCCGCACCGTTCGGGCCGATTACCGCGGTAATGGTGCCTTTCTCGATTTTTACCGTCACGTCCTGATTGGCGACCAGACCGCCAAAGCGCTTCGTCAAGCCGTTAGCTTCCAACAATGCCATTTCTTCGTTCCCTCCTTCTTGCAGGTCTATTTGCCCGTCAGTCTGGCTAGAATACCCAGCTTTTCATTCGCATGGGGACTGTTTTTGATCGCGTCGATGTCGTTCTTCTTCCGCTTGGCCGGAATAAGCCCGTTCGGACGATAAAGGGCAACCAGAATCAGCAGAATCCCGAAGACGAAGCGTTGGAATTTGGAAGGATCCAACTGGTTCGGCAGGTTGATGATACCGGCCGACTGCAGGGAATGCAGGAAGTTGGAGAATTCCTTCAGCAGTTGTACCTGCAGAACCGTGATAAATGCGGCCCCCAGCACCACGCCCGGGATGCTGCCGCTGCCGCCGAGAATTACCATGACGAGAATACCGATGGATTCCATCAGGGTAAACGAGGTGGGGTCAACGAAGGTCTGCTTGGCGGCAAAGATAACCCCGACCACCCCCGCAAAGGAGGCGCCGATAGCGAAGGCCGTCAGCTTGGTTTTCAGCAGCGAGATCCCCATCGATTGGGCAGCCAGCTCGTCCTCTCTGATGGCGATCCAGGCTCGACCCAGGCGGGAATGTTCAAACCGGATGTTGGCCAGCACGATGAACGCAATGACCAAAAGGACGATGAAATAGAAGTAAAACGGCGTATTCATCTTGATGCCGAACAGTTCCGGAGAGGCGATGGGGGTCAACCCCTGCGGTCCGTTCGTAATGTTGATCGGCTTGTCCAGGTTGTTGAAAATGATGCGGATAATCTCCCCGAAGCCGAGCGTTACGATAGCCAGATAGTCCCCTTTCACCCGCAGCACGGGCAAACCGAGCAGAATCCCGAAGATCGCCGCCACAACCAGACCGACGATCAAAAACGGCCAGAACCATTCGCCGGAGAGCGGAAACAGGTTGCCGGGAATGAATTCATTCGCCTGGGACGTCGCAAAAATCGCATAGGCATACGCCCCCGCCGCGAAGAACGCCACATATCCAAGGTCAAGCAGACCCGCGAAGCCCACGACGATGTTCAGACCGAGCGCCATGGCTACGTAAATGCCTACCTGGGACGCAACCTCCATGTAATAGCGGTTGTCCCCGGCGATCCCGGGTATGATCACCAGCAGCACCAAGGCTCCCAGGATCAGCTTGATCGTTTTGGAGGTGTTCGTATAGTAGATCCCGATAATCGAGAAGAGCACACCGATAAACGCCAGGACGGATTTCTCCAGAAAGAACAGCGCCGCCGAAAAGCCGGCAATCCACACAATGGTTAAGAGAAGCGGAATCCCTTTGAATGACGCCAACCGTTTATTTGCCACTTGCTCTCACCTACACTTTCTCTTTTACTGCTTCGCCAAACAGTCCTTCCGGTTTGAACAGAAGCACAAGAATCAAGATACTGAAGGCAAACACGTCCTTGTACTCGGCACCAAACGCACCGCCGGTCAGCGGTCCCATGTAGGCGCCCGCCAGCGATTCCAGCAGGCCGAGAATGATGCCGCCCACCATCGCGCCGCGCAGATTGCCGATCCCGCCCAGAACGGCGGCTGTAAAGGCTTTCAGCCCGAGGATGAAGCCGATATACGGATCGATCGTTCCGTAGTTTTGCGCAAACAATACGCCCGTGGCTCCCCCGAGGCTGGAGCCGATCAGGAAGGTCAGCATGATTACTTTGTCAACGTTTATAGTCATCAGCGACGCGGTGGTCTGATCCTGTGCCACCGCACGCATGGCGATTCCCCATTTGGTTTTGTTCACGAAAAGCGTCAAGGCTACCATCATGATGATGGCGATCACGATCACGATGAGGGCTTTTTGCGGAATAGAGGCAAATCCCAAATTAATCGAATTGTTAAAGAGAATCGGACTGTTCAGGTAAAACTCATTACGCGCAACCGCTTCCGTAAAACGGACAAGGTCTTGCAGCAGGAAGGAGACACCGATCGCCGAAATCAGCGGCACCAGACGCGGGGCGTTGCGCAGCGGGCGGTACGCAATCCGCTCGATCCCCACGCCAAGCGCACCGGTGACAAGCATGCCAATCACCAGCATCAATACAAGCGCGATGTAGGGATTCATCCCTTTCAAGGATCCCATCGCATCCGCAATCAGCAGAACTTCCGTTCCGACGAATGCGCCGACCATGAAGATTTCACCGTGGGCAAAGTTGATAAATTCCAGAATACCGTATACCATCGTGTAACCCAAAGCCACGACCGCATACATAAAGCCAAGCGTGAGTCCGTCTACCAGTACTTGTGGTAAAATACTCAGCAGCACGTTTCAGATCCCTCTTTTCTGTTTTTTTTCTTAGTGGCGATTCTGTTTTACCCAAAAGCAAGGGGCGCACACCTGCGTGCCGCCCCTGCGCTGTCGGTTGGGCTGTGATGATTGACTCATGGTGTAATAGTGTGACTTATTCTGCTTTGCCGACAAAAGTAGATCTGTCTTTGCCTTTTTCGTACTTGTAGATGAATACGTCCGCGCTGATGTTGTCACCTTTGTCGTCAAAGGTAACCTTGGTGAATTGACCTTGGAAATCCTTGGTCTTGTGCACGGCTTCCAGCACCTGCTCACGGGTCGGCTTTTTGCCGCCGTTTGCCTTGATGGCTTCGAGCACCCCGTTCAGGATTACGTTCATCGAATCATAGCCGTAGACGGAATAGGTTTCAAGCGGCTTGTTGGTCGCTTTCTTGTATTCTTCCGCCCACTTCTTGCCCTCTTCGGTTTGGGTGACGTCACCGGCAACGGAGGTAAAGACCACCCCGTCAACAGCATCGCCTGCAATTTTAATCATATCAGAAGAGTCCAGCCCGTCGCCACCCATAAAATATCCCTTATATCCTTTTTCACGGGCCTGCTTGACCAGGATGCCGCCCTCCGGATACAAACCGCCGAAGAAAATGATGTCGGGGCTCTTCGCAACCGCCTGGTTCAGCACGGCGCTGTAATCTTTTTCTCCCTGCGTGATTCCTTCATAGCCGAGCACCTGTACGCCATCCTTTTCGAACTGCGCTTTCACCTGGTCGGCCAGCCCTTGACCATACGCTGTTTTATCATGAATCAGAAACGCTGTTTTCACGCCGAGCGAGTTCTTCGCATAGATGGCAGCTTTCGGACCTTGGGCGTCGTCGCGCGCGCAGATGCGGTGAACGGTTTTCTTGCCTTCTTCGGTCAGCTTGACCGCCGTGTTGGCCGGTGACACCATGACCAGCTTCCCTTCTTCGTACTTCACTGAAGACGGGATGGCCACACCGGAGTTGAGGTGGCCGACTACGCCGAGGACATCAGGATTGGAGATGAGCATTTCCGCATTGGCAACCCCGATTTTCGGGTCAGCCTGGTCATCCTGCGGGAACAGCTGGAGATCGAAGCCCAGTTTCTTGAACTCTTCCTTACGCAGGTTCAGCGCGTATTCCGCACCGGTCTTGATCGCATCGCCCAAGGAGGATTGGTTCCCGGAAAGCGGGGTCTGCGTCGCGATGAGGATCTTGCCGCCGTCGGTCGCTCCGCCGGAAGCGCTGCCTTGCTGGGTGTTGCCGCTTGGCTGGCTGCTGCCGCCTGCTGCGCCGCCGGAATCCTTGGTTCCGGCGCAACCTGCAAGGGAAACGCTCGCTACCAATGCAACGGACAGTAAGCTGAGTGGAGTTCTCTTTTTCATCCTGAATTGAATCCCCCTTTTGATTCTTTTGATTCTGTGTACCGACCAATCAATCCGCCTCTTTGGTCCGTTACATTGCGCGTGAGGGTTTCTTACATGAGTTCAGCAAAGGCAGATGCGGCCTGGTTCTTTTTTATTGTAGAATAAATAAGAAAATTTACAAGAGAAAAAAATATTTTTATCGATATTTTCGAATGGAACAATCAATGCTTTTGATAAAAGTAGAATTGAAATCAATCAAGTATATCAATCGTTTTCTTCGCTAAAGCATTTTGTTTATCCATTATATTTTCAGGATGGGCAAAGAGAATCTCCACCAGCGAAAAAACTTGCACAAAATTCCACAATCTGGTTTATCAACCACTTATTCCAGCCGCGTGGAAGGAACGAGTATGCGCCCCTGCTTCACGTCATACAACCCCGCTGTTGTCAGTCTCACAAACGGCAGATGGGTCGCCGTAAAAAAGAGGAGCGAGTAGATCGGATCGATATGGGAATACCCATGGCTGCGCATCAACCTGTCGAAGGCTTCGGCCTTGTCGATCAGTTCCGCCATCGGGAGATCCGTCATCCTGCCGCCTAGGGGCAGCGCGCATTCATACACAATGTTCCCCTGCCGGATCATCACCACGCCGCCGCCGATCTCTCCCACGCGCCTGAGCGCTTCCGCCATGGTCTTCGGGTCGCGGCCGATCACCAGACAGCCGGCGGACGCGGTGTAGGTGCTGGCCAGCGCTTCTATTCCGCTGCCGAATCCGCGGACGAGGGCACGGGTGAGCGTGTTGCTCGCCGGATCGAGCAGCGCGATCACCGCCAGTTCCGGATCATCCGCGAGAGAGACCGCTCCCCGCTCGTCTTTTGGAAGCGCTTCCCACGACAGCCGCGTGATCACGGCATTGACCATCTGCAGCACGGGAGCCGCTTCTTCCTGGATGCGCATCTCAAACCATTCCGTGTTGATGTCATCTCCCCATCGCTTCACGGCAGGGAAGCGGTAGCGCTCCCAGGGAAACGCAGGAGAAGGGGAGAGCAGCCTGCCTTCCTCCGCGACGCGCCGTCCGTTTGCAATGACAAGCTGCGGGGTCGGATCAGCCGGATCGGCAAGGAGCAGCATATCCGCGATTCGGCCGGGCGCTATGCCGCCGATCTCCCCGTCCAGCCCATAATAGACGGCCGGATTCAATGTGGCCAGCACATACGCGTCGATCGCCGGCATTCCCGCTTCGATGGCAACCCGCAGCGTGTAATCCATGAAACCGTGCCGCATCATCGGGGGCGTGGAGCCGTCCGAGGTCAGCATGAGCCGGGACTGCCAGGGAATGCCCAGCCGCTTCAACCCCGCCACAAGCTCCGGCAGATCGGGCCGGATGGAAGAGTGGCGCAGCGTCGCGTACAGCCCCAGACGGAGGCGGTGGAGGACATCTTCGGCGGTGATGCTTTCGTGGCAGGCGGTGATCCCGGCTGCCGCCGCGATGTTCAGGGTGTCAACCGAAGCCCCCGGATGATGGCCTTCCATCCGTTTCCCGATGTCACCCGTCCGCTTCAGTCCGTCCAGGATGATCTCGTCTTCTGTGAGGACTCCGCCCCAATCGGTCAGTTCGCCCCCCTGAATAACCAGCGGATGGGCGAGCAATCGCTCGATGCCTTCCTTTCTGAACGCTTCCTGGTCCCGTTTGCGGCTCTGGGAGTCCAGGCGGGCCCAGAAAAACTGTTTGACCGGATGGGATGACAGCGCTTCCATGAGCTCTTCCATTTCGGCAAGCGGCAGCAGAGAGGCGAGCACCAGCGTATCGGAGACAAGGGTTGTCGTGCCTGTCTGCAGGGCGAAATCGCTTAAAGCGGACGGGGTGTACCATTGGAAGGGATGCGCATGCGGCTCGATGTAACCGGGGACAAGCCAGCGGCCGGATGCGTCGATCACCTGGGTGTCATCGTCGACAAGCGGCTCGCTTTCGCCGACATAGGCAATGCGCTCGCCGGCTGTCACGACATGCACCTGCTGCCATTCCCTGGTGTACACGTTCAGCACATGCCCCCCTTTCAGCCACATGGTGGCGGGGGCCTGTCTTCTGGCGGTCCGAATCAATTGCAGATGAGCTTCTTTGGACAAAGGGCGTACGCGCAAGGGAATGCCACTCCTTTCCGTTCTCTTCCTTCTGAGCAACCGCTCAGTTTCAGTGTGATACCTTCACTATACGCCGGAATCCCGCTCTTGAAAAGCGGTCGATGCGCTTTGCAGGATTTTCCTCGTCTTATTTCTCTCCTGCCGCGCACACTAGAACCAGCGATATGCAGGTACAACCAAAGGAGGAGACAGGACATGCGCAAAAACGTCGGCACAATCGATGCCACCGTCCGGATTACGCTGGGATTTCTGGGCCTCGCCTACGGCATTGGCCGGATGAGCCGCCGTCCATACCGCGCCCCGTGGCTCTTGATGGCGCTGTCCGCCATGAAGATCGCCGAAGGGATGACCCGTTTTTGCCCGATGTTGTATGCCATGAGAGCCAACACCCTCAAGGGAAACGGAATGAAAGGCGTCTGGGGACAGATCAGGGAAGCGGGCAAATTCGTCGCCGGAGCCACCGGCACCAGACGGACGGCGGGTCACGAAAGCAACAGCGCGGCTCAGCCAACATCCCCGTCCGACCTGCAGCTTGAGCATGCCATCAAGGATTATGTGACGGAACAAACGGGCAGTACCCCGCCGGGAGCCGGCCAGCCCTCCGCTGAAACATCCAGCATGGATGAACGAAGCTATTCCCACTCTTCTTAGGAGGTGGTTGCGCCATGACCGTGGGACCTCCGCTTTACGAATGGATACAGCACAACCTGTTTGTATTCGTTTTCATTATCGGCGCCATTGCAGCCGTCGGTTACTTTCTGTATCAAGCGGGCAGCAAAAAAGGAAGATACCGCCAGTAGCGGATCTTCCTCTTCGCATGCAGACAAAGTCCGTCCTATCATGGAGGAATGGTTCCCGCTCGCTCTACCTCTACGTTTGATCAATTTTTTACTTCCGCTGCAGCGCTTTGCCTGCGATATCCGTCCGGTAATGGGCCCCTTCGAACCGGATGGCGGCCACGCCTTCATAAGCGGCGTCCCGCGCTTCCGTCAGCGTCCGCCCCAGGCCGGTGACCCCCAGCACGCGGCCTCCGTTGGTGACGATGCCCGCCTCCGTCCGTTTCGTGCCGGCGTGAAAGACCACCCGATTCTGCTGCGTTTGGTCAAGCCCTTCGATCAGGGCCCCTTTGGGATAATCCCCCGGGTAGCCCGGCGCTGCCATCACGACGCAGACGGCGCTGCCTGTTTTCCATGTGACATCGATGGCGGAGAGCTCCCCGTTGATGGTGGCGAGGATAATCTCCAGCAGATCCGTCTCCAGCAGCGGCAGGATCACCTGGGTTTCCGGATCGCCGAAACGGGCGTTAAACTCCACCACCTTCGGCCCTTCCGCCGTCAGCATCAGGCCGGTGTAGAGCACCCCTTTGAAGGGAATGCCTTCCTGCACCATCCCCTTGGCCATCGGCTTGACAATCGTTTCCACGATGCTCTCCACCAGCTCCGGCGATACCTGCGGAACCGGGGCATAGGTGCCCATCCCGCCGGTGTTGGGCCCTTTATCGCCATCGAAAACCTGCTTGTGATCCTGGGAGGTGATCATCGGCTTCACGGTTTCACCGTCAACGAACGAGAGCAGCGTCAGCTCTTCCCCGCTCATGAACTCTTCGATCACGACCCGGGAGCCCGCCTGTCCGAAAGCGCCTTCCTGCATGATCTGGAACAGCGCCTCTTCCGCCTCCGCCAGGGTATGCGCCACCACGACGCCTTTTCCTGCCGCCAGACCGTCGGCTTTGACGACGATGGGCGCTCCCTGTTCCCGCACGTAGGCCAGGGCCGATTGGTAATCAAGAAACGATTCGTAACGGGCTGTTGGAATCCCGTATTTGGTCATCAATTTTTTGGCAAACGATTTGCTGCCTTCGATTTTGGCCGCTTCGGACGTCGGGCCAAAGATGGGAAGGCTGCGCTGCTCAAAAAATTCCACGATCCCGCCGAAAAGCGGATCTTCCGGCCCGACGATCGTCAGGTCAATCCCCTCATCCTTGACAAACTGGGCAAGCGCGGCAAAATCGTTGACAGAGATCGGGACATTGCGGGCGAATTCTGCCGTGCCGCCATTGCCGGGCGCACAGTATATCTTGTTCACTTTCGGGCTTTGCGCAAGCTTCCAGGCGATGGCATGCTCCCGGCCGCCGCCGCCGACCACCAACACGTTCATATGGGTACCCTCCTTGAAAAGTCCCGCCACTTCAGCCGATAGGGTCTCCTGCTGCTCGCACGCGGAGACCGGCTTCTTTCTGGCAAGCATGCCAACAATCGGGAATGGGGGATTCCCCCTTCCAGCATGTAGACAAAATCCAGCCGTCAAGGATGATGGTTCCCGCTCGCTCTCTTGACGCCCAGCGAAGAAGTTGGCCGTGTCCGCTCCGAAACGCGACGCGGGCAGGGGGCTCAACATCTGGGCGTCTCAGGGATGTGAGACTCACGCCCCCTGTGACCCCGCGTCTTCGTTTCTCCGCTGAGGCGGTCGTCAAAGGAGCTCGCTTGGCCCCATCACTCCATGACACTTACAGAAGTTAGTCATCAATCTGAAAGGGGATTCCCCTCTTCCCCCGCTGCGCTTAGTGCTTAAAATGGCGCACGCCAGTAAATACCATGGCAATGCCATGACGGTTGCACGCATCGATGGACTCTTGATCGCGAATCGAGCCGCCCGGCTGGATGATGGTCGCAATTCCCGCTTGGGCCGCGGCTTCCACCGTATCCGGCATGGGGAAGAACGCATCGGAAGCAAGAACGGCTCCCCGCGCCTTGTCTCCCGCCTGCTCGATGGCGATGCGGGCGGCCCCCACGCGGTTCATTTGACCGGCACCGACGCCGATCGTCATGTTATCCCGCGCCAGCACGATGGCGTTGGATTTCACATGTTTAACCACCTTCCAGGCAAACAGCAGCTGCTCAAGCTCTTCTTTGCTCGGGCTGCGCTCAGTCACCACCGTAAGCTCTTCCGGAACCAGCTGCTTCTCGTCGTATTCCTGCACCAGGGCGCCGCCGGCAACCGGGGCGATCCGCAGATTGGCCTGTTTCGGCTGGCCCGCAAGCGCGCCCACTTCGAGGCGAAGGAGGCGGAGATTCTTCTTCTCCTGCAGGATGGCCAGCGCCTCCGGTGTAAAATCAGGTGCCAGGACGATTTCCAGGAAGATCTCCTTCAGCAGCAGTGCGGTCTCTTTGTCAATCGGCCGGTTGGCTGCAACGATGCCGCCGAAGATGGAGACGGGATCCGCCTCATAGGCCTTGCGGCAGGCTTCCGCGATGGTTGCCCCGATGCCGACGCCGCACGGATTGGTATGCTTGACGGCTACGACGGCCGGTACATCGAATTCGCGCACGATCGCAAGCGCCGCATCCGCATCGTTGATATTGTTGTAAGACAATTCCTTGCCATGGAGCTGTTCCGCCGTGGCGATGCTGCCGCCCGCCGCCAGGGGCTGCCGGTAGAAAGCGGCCTGCTGGTGCGGGTTCTCTCCATACCGCAGATCCTGCACCTTCTCATAGGTGACGGTATAGCTCTCCGGCATGAATTCACCGGTGTGGGCGCTTAAATATTGGGAAATCAGGGCATCATAAGCGGCGGTGTGGCGGAACGCCTTGGCTGCCAGCCGGCTGCGTGTCGCAAGCGTGGTATCGCCGGATGCCTTCAGCTCGCCGAGAACCGTCTCGTAATCGGCCGCATCCACAACCACCGTAACAAACGCGTGGTTTTTGGCAGCCGAACGCAGCATCGACGGGCCGCCGATGTCGATGTTTTCAATGGCGTCCGCAAACGCCACATCGGGCTTCGCTATCGTCTGCTTAAAAGGATAAAGGTTTACGACAACCAAATCAATCGGCTCAATCTCCTGTTCGGCCAGCTGCTGCTGGTGGTGCGGATTGGTGCGGACCGCCAACAGGCCGCCGTGTATCGCCGGATGCAGTGTTTTTACCCGACCGTCCAGAATTTCCGGGAAGCCGGTCACTTCCGAGATGCCGGTCACCGGAATGCCTTCCGCCTTCAACAGGGAAGCGGTGCCGCCGGTGGAAATGATCTCAATCCCCAGCTCGGCCAGTTGACGGGCAAACGGGACCAACCCTGTCTTGTCGGAAACACTGATCAGCGCTTTTTTGATAGTCACGAATGAAACCTCCTGACTTAGTTTCATTTTGGCAGAAAAACACGAACATTATATTGTAATTTAAACATAATTGTACGTAAAATTCAAGGTTGATGCCTGAAAAAAAAGAGCCGTCATGCCTGCGCATGTTCGGCTGTTTGGCGGTTTCTTCCATTGTTATTTTTTCCGGCTCTTCTTTCCGGTCGCCCTTCGTTTTTTCGACGAGCTTTTCTTCGTTTCATCCGCCAGTTCCTGGATCGCTTGGGCTGCCTGCCGCTGGTCGTAACCGTCCTCCGCCAGCTTCCCCCTTACCTTTTCCTTTATCTCTTCCGGCAGTTCAAGCCCCATCTCCTGCAGTTCCGTCAATACGGCTTCCACATTGTTCCCGTTCAATTCGGGCAGCTTCTGCGCAAGCCGCATCAGATCGGCCATGCTCCATTCGCGCCCCGTCTTTTGCTTCAGCTTCTCCAGCAAGTCTTGGACAAAATTCCCGTTCAATGCCAGCCCCCCTCCGTTCAAGCTCCTTTATGATATGTCGGGAGCCGACGAAAGGTTTTGCCTACGAGAACAGCACCCAGCCGCCCTCGCATGCGCAGCTGGGTCTATGGTTCCGTGATCGTCACGAGCCGCCCGTCCATCGCGACGCGCTGATCCACCAGCGCCTGGATCACCTGAACGAGCAGGCGGTGTTCCACCTCGTGGATGCGGGCGGCCAGGGTCTCGGCGGTGTCAGCCGGCTCCACGCGAACGGGGTGCTGGGCGATAATAGGGCCGGTATCCATGCCGGCGTCGACGAAGTGGACGGTCACCCCCGTCACCTTCACCCCGTAGGCCAGCGCCTGCCCGATGGCATCTTTCCCCGGAAACGCCGGCAGGAGGGAGGGATGCAGGTTGATGATGCGTCCTTCATAGTGGTGCAGGAGAACCGGACCGACCAGCCGCATGTAGCCCGCCAGTACGATCAGCTCGACGCCCAGTGCCTGCAGCCGCCCGACGATTTCCGTCTCGTACGCCGCCTTGTCCGGATACGTTTTCGGATCAAACAGCAGGACGGGCACGCCAAACCGCTCCGCACGCTCCAGCACATACGCTCCGGGCTTGTCGCAGACGAGCAGCGCCACTTGGGCACCGGTGAGACGCCCTTCCTGCAGGGCCCGCATCACCGCTTCGAAGTTGGAACCGCTCCCGGAGGCAAAAACGGCCAGCCGTTTCACAGCGCCACCCCATTGTAGACCACGCTTTTCTCTCCGGCGGCGATGCGGCCGATCACATACGCCGCTTCCCCCATCTCCTTCAGCGCGCGGACGATGCCATCCGCGTCCTGTTCACGCACTGCCAGCACCATGCCGATGCCCATGTTAAAGGTGCGGAACATGTCCGCCTTGCCGATGCGGCCCCGTTCCTCCACCAATGTGAAAACAGGCAGGATCGGCCAGGAGCCGAAGTCAATCTCCGCCTGCGTTCCGTCCGGCAGCACGCGCGGAATGTTTTCCGTAAAGCCGCCCCCCGTGATATGGGCCATCGCTTTGATCTCATATTGCTTCAGAAGCGCCAACACCGGTTTGACATAGATCCGGGTGGGGGTGAGCAGCTCTTCGCCCAGCGTTTTGCCGAGAATCTCGACATGCTGGTCGAGGCTCATGCCCTGATCGGCCAGCAGCACCTTGCGCACCAGGGAGAAGCCGTTGCTGTGGACGCCGCTCGAGGCGATGCCGATCAGCACGTCGCCGGGTACGACAGCGCGGCCGTCGATCAGCCTGCTTTCGTCCACCACGCCCACGGTAAAGCCGGCGATATCGTACTCGCCCTCCGCATACATCCCCGGCATCTCCGCCGTTTCTCCGCCGATCAGCGCACAGCCCGCCTGCGCGCAACCATCCGCGATTCCCTTGACGATCGCTTCGATTTTGGCCGGGATCACCTTGTCGCAGGCGAGATAGTCGAGGAAAAAGAGCGGTTCCGCTCCCTGCACCACCACGTCATTGACGCACATGGCGACCGCGTCGATCCCGATGGTGTCGTGCTTGTCCATGGCAAACGCGATCTTCAGCTTGGTCCCGACCCCATCCGTACCGGAGACCAGCACGGGTTTTTCGTATTTGCTCGTATCCAGCCGGAACAGCGCGCCGAAGCCGCCCAGATCGGTCAGCACCTCCGGGCGGAACGTGCGCTTGACATGCTTTTTCATCCGTTCCACGGCTTCATTGCCCGCCGCGATGTCCACACCGGCTTGTTTGTAAGCATCACTCATGGTTTCTTCCCTCTCAATCGCATTTATCTGCGGGCAGCGCCGCCTCGAATTCGATCTCTGTCGGATACTGGCCGGTAAAGCACGCCAGACAATGGCCCCGGTTGGGCGCGCCCTCGTCTGCGCGGCCGATCGCCGACAGCATCCCTTCCACGGACAGGAACGACAGCGTATCGGCCCCGATAAACCGCCGGATCTCTTCCACCGATTGGGAGGAGGCGATCAGTTCATCCCGCGTCGAGGTATCGATGCCGTAGAAGCACGGATTCATCACCGGGGGGGAGCTGATGCGCACATGCACTTCCGTCGCCCCCGCTTCCCGCAGCATGCGCACGATGCGGCCGCTGGTGGTGCCGCGCACGATGGAATCGTCGATCATGACGACCCGCTTGCCTTCCACCACCTTGCGCACCGCGGAGAGCTTCATGTAGACGCCCCGTTCCCGCATCTCCTGGGTCGGCTGGATAAATGTGCGTCCGACGTACCGGTTTTTAATCAGGCCCAACTCGTACGGGATGCCGGTCGCTTCCGCAAAGCCGATCGCCGCCGAAATGCTGGAATCGGGCACCCCCGTAACCACATCGGCTTCGATCGGGGCTTCGAGGGCCAGCTGCTTGCCCAGGCGTTTGCGGGCCATGTGCACGTTGATCCCGTCGATGTCGCTGTCAGGACGGGCAAAGTAGATGTATTCAAAGGTACAGATCGATTTTTGCGTCTTGGCGGCGAACGTGCTGGTGTGCACTCCGCTGTCATCCACCACGATCAGCTCGCCGGGCTGCACGTCGCGCCAGAACTCCGCCCCGATGATGTCGAAGGCGCAGGTCTCGGAAGCCACCACGATCCCCTTGCCGATCCGGCCCAGGGAAAGCGGGCGCAGTCCGTTGGGGTCCAGCGCAATCACCAGCTGCCGTTCGTTCATGACCAGGAGGGCATACGCTCCCTTGATATGCTGCAGCGCTTCCCTGACCGCTTCCGGCAGCTCCCTGCTTTTCGCCCGGGCGATCAGGTGGGCGATCACTTCGGTATCGCTGGTGGTCTGAAAGATGGAGCCTTTCGCTTCCAGCTCCCGGCGCAGCGCCATGGCGTTCACCAGATTGCCGTTGTGCGCCACCGCCATGGCGCCGTGCGCATAGCGGAAAAAGAGCGGCTGCGCATTTTCGATCTTGCTTGCGCCGGCCGTGGTGTAGCGCGTATGGCCGATGGCGATGTGGCCGCGAAACTTCTCCAGATCCCCTTTGCCGAACGCTTCGGAAACCAGACCCATCCCCCGGTGCTTGTACCACTTCTCCCCATCAGAGGCGCACATCCCCGCGCTTTCCTGCCCGCGATGCTGCAGGGCGTGCAGCCCCAGATAGGTCAGCTGCGGCGCTTCCGGATGGTCGTAGATGCCGAAGACGCCGCACTCTTCGTTTAACTTGTCCCAGATTATCCGATCAAACATGGAATCGCATCCTTCCAGGCTGCATGCAGCTCATGAAGCGGCGCGTTCACCGCTTCCCTGCCGTTGATGGTCACCACCAGGCGATCGCCGCCCGTTTTGCCGATCTTTTGTACCGGTACGTCCAGCTCTTTTGCCAGGCCTCGGATTGCATCCACATGTTCAGGCGATGCGCTGATCAGGACACGCGATTGCGATTCACTGAACAGCGCCACATCCGCGCGCAGTTCCGTGTTGATGCCGATGGTCGCGCCGATGCCCTTCCCGAAACAGCTTTCCGCGACGGCCACACCCAGGCCGCCCTCGGACAGGTCGTGGGCGGACTTCACCCATCCCCGGCGAATGGCCGTCAGCACCAGCTGCTGCAGTGCCGCTTCCCTCGCGAGATCAAGCTGCGGCGGACGGCCGGAGATGCCGCCGGTTACAAGCTTCTGATACTCGCTGCCGCCCAGCTCCGCATGGGTGTCGCCCAGCAGCAGGATCATGTCGCCCGCTTCCTTGAAGTCCTGGGTGGTAATATGGTCAACGTCGGTGATCAGGCCAACCATGCCGACGGTCGGCGTCGGGTAGATCGCATCGCCGCTCCGCTCGTTGTAGAAGGAGACGTTGCCCCCGATGACCGGCGTATGCAGCGCCAGACACGCCTTGCTCATGCCATCCACCGCTTTTTCAAACTGCCAGAACACTTCCGGCTTGTCCGGGCTGCCGAAGTTGAGGCAGTCCGTGATGGCGAGCGGTTCCGCCCCGGAGCAGACCACGTTGCGCGCCGCTTCCGCCACCGCGATCGCGCCGCCCACTTCCGGATCGAGATAGACGTAGCGGCCGTTGCAGTCTGTGCTCATCGCCAGGGCCTTGCGGGTGCCGCGAATCATCACGACCGCGGCGTCAGAGCCCGGTGTTACCGCAGTGGAGGCGCGAACAATATGGTCGTATTGCTCATAGACCCACGCCTTGCTGGCGATGGTGGGCTGGGACAGGATCTCTTTCAGCGTGCTGGTCAGATCGGCCGGTTCCGCGATCTGTGCCAGCGGGTCCACCGCCGCGTTCGCTTCATAGTATGCCGGAATCCTGGACGGTTTATGGTAGACCGGCGCTTCTTCCGCCAGGCTGTCCACCGGCACCTCCGCCACCACTTCGCCCTTGTGGAGCAGGCGCAGCAGCCCATCGTCCGTCACGCGGCCCACGATGGCAGCGTGCAGCCCCCATTTGTCAAAAATGGCGATGGCTTCCGCTTCGCGCCCTTTCTCCACCACCAGCAGCATGCGCTCCTGCGATTCGGACAGCATCATCTCGTAGGCGGACATGCCCGCCTCCCGCTGCGGCACAAGGTCGAGGTTCAGCTCAATCCCGTTCCCCGCCTTGGACGCCATCTCGGCGCTGGAGCAGGTGAGGCCCGCCGCGCCCATATCCTGAATGCCGACGACGCAGCCTGTGTCGATCAGTTCCAGGCACGCTTCCAGCAGCAGTTTTTCCATGAACGGATCGCCCACCTGCACGGCCGGGCGCTTTTTCTCCGATTCCTCGCTCAATTCTTCGGAGGCAAAGGTCGCCCCGTGAATCCCGTCGCGCCCGGTGCTGGCCCCTACGTAAATGACGGGGTTGCCGATGCCGCTCGCCACGCCTTTTTGAATCTTGTCGTGGTCGATCAGGCCGACGCACATGGCATTCACCAGCGGATTGCCCTCGTAGGTCGGATCGAAGTTGACCTCGCCGCCTACGGTCGGGATGCCGATACAGTTGCCGTAGCCCGCGATCCCCGCCACCACATGCTCGAACAGATATTTGACGCGCGGTTTGGTCAGCTCGCCGAAGCGGAGCGAGTTCAGCAGGGCAATCGGCCGCGCGCCCATGGAAAACACGTCGCGGATAATGCCGCCGACGCCCGTGGCCGCCCCTTGATAAGGTTCGATGGCCGACGGGTGGTTGTGGCTTTCGATCTTGAACACCACCGCCTGCTTGTCGCCGATGTCGACAATGCCCGCCCCCTCGCCGGGCCCCTGCAGGACGCGCGGTCCTTCGGTCGGGAAACGGCGCAGCACGGGCTTGGAGTTTTTGTAGGAGCAGTGCTCGGACCACATGACGCTGTAAAGCCCCGTTTCTGTCCAGTTGGGCTGGCGGCCCAGGAGTTCCACGACACGGGCATACTCTTCGTCCGTCAATCCGATTTCCGCGTAGAGACGTTGTTCGGCGATTTGCGCCGGAGTCGGTTCTTTATGCCTGAGCTGTGACACCGTTCTTTTCCCTCCATGTGTGAAGAATCGAAGTAAAGACGCGCTTGCCGTCGTCCGAGGTCATCCATGTGTGCACGGCCCGCTCGGGGTGTGGCATCATCCCCAGCACGTTTCCGCGTTCGTTGCAGATTCCGGCGATATCATCGATCGACCCGTTCGGATTCTCTCCCTCATAGCGGAACACGATCTGATTGTTCGCCTTCAGCTTCGCCAGGGTGGCCTCATCGCAGTAGTAGTTGCCTTCGCCGTGGGCGATCGGGATGTCGATCACCTCGCCCGCCGCGTAATCGCGGGTAAACGGCGTTTCATTGTTCACCACCCGCAGCCTGGAGAGCTTGCAGCGATATTTCAGCGTCTTGTTGCGCAGCATGGCTCCCGGCAGAAGCCCGGCTTCCAGGAGAATCTGGAAACCGTTGCAGACGCCCATCACAAGCTTGCCTTCCGCGGCCGCCTTGACAACCTGCTCCATCACCGGGGAAAAACGGGCCACCGCGCCGCAGCGCAGGTAATCCCCATAGGAGAAGCCTCCCGGCAGCAGAATCACATCGTAGCCCGAAAGGTCGGTCGTGCTGTGCCACACATAATCAACAGGTACAGCCATGATGTCTTCCACGGCGTACCGCATGTCGACGTCCGCATTGGAACCCGGAAAAACGATTACTCCCACTTTCATCGCCTTACCCCTCCACGATCTCGAAGCGGTAGTCTTCGATGACGGTATTGGCCAGCAGCTTTTCGCACATCTCCTTGACGCGCTCTTCCGCCTGGCTGCGGTCGGCGGTATCGAGGGCAACCTCCATGTATTTGCCGATGCGCACCTCGTTTACCTCATCGTAGCCGAGCGTGTGCAGCGCTTCCTTGACGGCATTGCCTTGCGGGTCCAGCACGCTTTCGCGCAGGGTGACAAAAACGATCGCTTTATACATGATTCTCTCCTCCTATACGTCGCAGCATTTCGCGGTATGCTTCTTCCACATGGCCCAGATCGCGGCGGAAACGGTCCTTGTCCAGTTTTTCCCCGGTCCGGGCATCCCAGAAACGGCAGGTATCCGGCGAGATCTCGTCAGCCAGCAGGATCTCTCCATCCGGCGTATGGCCGAATTCCAGCTTGAAATCGATCAGATTGACGTCCCGTTTGGCCAAATAGGCTTGCAGCACCTGATTGATCCGCAGACCCAGCTCTTCCAGCTTCGCCAGGTCGGCATCACTTGCAATCCCCAGAACCTTGATGTGAGAGTGGTTCACCAGCGGATCGCCCAGCGCGTCGTCCTTGTAGTAAAACTCCACGACCGGCTGCGGCAGCGCGGTTCCTTCCGCCCAGCCCAACCGTTTGGCCAGCGAACCGGCGGCGACATTGCGCACCACCACCTCAAGCGGGATGATCTTCACCTGCCGGACCGCCTGTTCCCGCGGAGAGAGAAGCTTGACGAAGTGATTGTCGATGCCGTTCTCTTTCAGCAGTTCGAAGAAAATGGCCGTAATCCGGTTGTTCAGTTCCCCTTTGCCGACGATGGTTCCCTTCTTCTCTCCGTTGAACGCCGTAGCATCATCCTTGTACTCCACCCAGTAGATTCCCGGTTCCGAAGTACGAAAGATCTTTTTCGCCTTTCCTTCGTAGAGCTGTTCCAGCTTTTCCACCACAAACGACTCCTCTCTGCGCAATAAGGTCCATGGATCGCCGTATTTTACGAACATTACATCCTAATTAAAACATAAATATACGCTTATTACAACGAATGAATCTGGAATTCATCTCGACAAATGTTCGGTTTTTTATTCGTTTCCCAATATTTACGAAAAATTTATGGCCCATCTTAGAAACATTTGGAACGATCATGCGTCAAATGTGGTAATTTCACCCTCATTTTTGGAAGGAAGGAATCATCATGAAGAAAGTTCTTACCCTCATCCTTTTCGCTGCCCTGCTCTCCTCTGCGATCGGGGTCGCAAGTGCCCACGATCTGGCAGCACCGATGCTGACGTCGGCTGAAAACGCACCGTCCGGGCAGGTCCTGCTCCCGATTCAGCAAGGAGACAAGTACGGTTTTATTAATCGAGACGGGAAAGTGGTGATCAGCCCGCAGTATGACGAGGTTGGCCCGTTTCTTGAAGGGTTGGCGCGGGTTGTCAAGGATGGAAAGGACGGCAGAAAATACGGCTTCATCGATCTGAACGGGAAGGAAGTCATTCCCCTTGCTTTTTCGTATGCCAACGATTTCTCCGAAGGCCTGGCTGCCGTCGAGATCGGCAACCATTATGGCTATATCAACCATGAAGGCAAGGTGGTGATCGCCCCTCAATTTCACAGTGCCGGCAGCTTTTCGGAAGGACTGGCATGGGTCGTTACGGAGAGCGATACCGGTATACTCGCCTACAGCTACATCGATCCGACCGGCAAAACCGTGATCGCCTCCCCTCTCTTCCAAGCCGTGGAGGATTTTCACGACGGGGTCGCACAGGTGGAGTTGAAAAATCCGATTTTCGATACCCCTGCCTATATCGATCGCACCGGCAGGATTCTGTGGAAAGCGAAGCCGGAAGAGGTTTATGTCTATCAACCGGAGCCGCAGGATATTCCGAAGATGAAGCAAGCGTTCTCTCCTGTCGAGGGTGCGCAAAATCTGGAGAGTCTCCTCAAGGATCTGGAGGCAAAGGCAAAAGCCTTCGAAGGCGGGCATGTAAAGGTGCTGATCAACCAGGTGTCGGCTGACCAGTACCTGGATCAGCTTGGGCTTTCGCAGGAGGAACGAAAACAGGCGGATCTGAAAACGTTCGCCCACGACTTCACCATCGTCCTGTCTAACGGGAAAGACGTGATCGGGACATGGAAAGGCAGCCTTTTCTATCTGGTGAAAAAGGGGGAGACCAAGGCGTTTTTGCTGGAAACCGGCCATCACGAATCCGTCGAACTTGGCGATGAGGAGAAGACGCCCACCGCCGAAGAAAAGGCGCTGCAGGATCTTGCAAGCAAATTAAACGACTTCCTGTACGCCACGTACGCGCCAAAAATGAAAGAGGCCCTGCATCTGCCAACCGGGGATGGGGAAGTATGGGCCTACACCAACGGCACCCTGTATCTGCGATATGCGGATGGGTGCGGGGCCAGCATGCAACAGTACCGTTTCAGACCTACATCCAGTGAATGATGAGCCTCCCATGCGCGGACGCCTTGCGTTCCGGCGAGTTCTCAACGGAAAAAGCCGCCTGTTCCCACAGGAACCAAGCGGCTTTTTCCATTCATGTCAGAAAGCATATGGGGCCCCGCCCGGCGCAGGCGGGTTTTTACCGGGCGGTCCCCACAATCAACACACCGGCCGCGATCAGCAATCCCCCCAGAAAAAAGGGGAGCGTGAGGCTTTCGCCGAGCAGCAGCCAGCCCAGGAACGACCCAACCACCGGCTGCAGGAACAGGAAAAACGCCCCCGTTCCCGCATCCATCAACGCCATCCCTTTATTCCACAGGAAAAAGGCGGCGGCGGTGGAGACCAGCCCCAGGTACAGCACGCCCCAGAGAATGTAGGGATTCGTCCAAACAGTCGGACTAACCGCAGCGACGGACAGTTCCCACAGCATGGCGGGCAGGGTAAACAGGACCGCCCACAGCAGGGCATACGTCGTGATGGTCAGCGGCGGATAACGATCGGCTCCTCGCTTCGCCAACACCGACAACAGCGCCCACGTGGCAGCGGCCACCACCAGAAACAGGCTGCCAGCGAGACTGCTCTCTCCCTGCGCATCCCGGCCGATCACGATCACGATCCCGATGAACGCGACGACAAGCGCCACCAGCTTGCGCACCGTCAGCGCTTCCTTCAGCCACAAGCGGGCGAACAGCAGCACGAAGACCGGCGTCGTCGCGGTGATCAGCGAGCCGGTGTGGGCGTCCGACAGCTTCGTTCCGATAAATTGCGTCCCCACCGACAGAAAATAGCCGACGAACCCAATTCCCGCAAACAGCCGCCAGTCGCCCTTCTCCACCCTGTGCCGTTTCGTGGCGATCATCGTGACGCCAAGCACCAGCACGGCGATCGCATAGCGCAGCCACAACAGCGTAAACGGCGGGAGATAGTCGAGCACATACTTGCTTGCCACATACATCCCGCCCCAAATGCTCGCCGCCAGAGACAGGCAGAGCATCCCCCAAATCGTTCGAGTCATGGTTCATTCCTCCGTCCTTTTCAGTTAGGGTGGATCCCCCCGGACGGAGCATGAAGCATCGTTCATCCCCGCCCCGGGTCAGGAACGAACGGCGGGAACATCGTTTTCAAACAAGGTACGGCGCATGTCCGGCACTCCTTTTTGCGAAAATTTTTATCATTATAACCTGCCTGCGCGGCCCTTGGCGAGTCTTTCCCTCGTTATCATTCTTGATCTGCCCTGCGG
Organism: Brevibacillus sp. SYP-B805; assembly: GCF_011059135.1. GTDB lineage: Bacteria > Bacillota > Bacilli > Brevibacillales > Brevibacillaceae > Brevibacillus_F. The sequence continues at coordinate 43,493 of NZ_JAALGD010000017.1, forward strand.
CAGCCAAATGATGGGGACCTTTCGCCGCTTTCCCTTCACGATATGATAAACTAAGCAATGTAGCGAAACGATATCATGCAAGAAAAAAATCCCCATTCAGCGCGCCTGCACGGCGCGAAAAAACAGGAAAAGAGGGCGAGTGTAACATATGCTACCATTCGACGTACTTTTTCCCACCAGAGTGATCTTCGGTGTCGGCGAGCTTGCCCGCCTCGGCGGGGAAGCGAAGAAACTGGGAAAAAAAGCGCTGCTGGTCACCGGCGGTAAATCATCGAAAGCAACCGGTTTGCTTGAGCGGGTATGCGCCTTGCTGGAAGCGGAGGCGCTGCCCTATGTATTGTTCGACCGCGTGGAACCGAATCCTCGCACCACCACCGTGGATGCGGGGGCGGCCGTTGCGCGCGAGCAGGGCTGCGATCACATCATTGCACTAGGCGGCGGCTCCGTGATGGATGCGGCCAAGGCGATGGCGGTGGCCGCTCATGCGGGCCGTCCGATCTATGATTACATGCGCGGCAATCCGGCAGGCTTGTGGAAGGAGCTGCAGCCGATTCAGGAAGCGCTTCCGATCCTCGCCGTCCCCACCGTGGCCGCCACCGGATCGGAAGCCAACGGCATCAGCGTATTGACCCACTGGGAGACCCACGAAAAATCGTCAATCAACGGACCGGGGTTGTTTCCGCGAACGGCCATTCTTGACCCGTCGCTTACCTACACCGTACCGGCGCACGTTACGGCAGAGGCCTGCGCCGATATTTTCTCCCATCTGTTCGAAGCGTATCTGATCAGCGAGGACGGCACCCATGTCCAGGACGGCTTCACGGAAACACTCATTCGTCTGGTGGTCCAATACTCCACGGTGGCCATGGAACGGCCGGCTGACGAGGAGGCCCGCTCCACCCTGCTCTGGGCCAGCACGCTCGCAATCAGCCCGTTTACTCTGGCGGGACGCGGCGCCGGCTATCCCCTGCATGGGGCGGAGCATCCGCTGAGCGGGTTCTTTGACATTCCCCACGGACGCGGTTTGGCGATCCTGACCGTCCCGTACTTCCGGCAGGTGATCGCCCCGGACAGGCCGGAACGGCTGGCCCGGATGGGACGGGCATGCTTTGGCGTCACGGAGCTGGATGACCGCGCAGCGGCGGAAGCCACGATTGAAGCCGTCCGCGCCTGGTTTACGCGCATGGGCATCACCCAGCGGCTCTCCGATTTCGGCATCGGCCGCGACCAGCTGCCGCAACTGGCCGAAGAAGCCGTTCGCATCGGCGGACGCGGCGCCGACCATCTGAGCAGCAGCCGGGCGCTCTATCCAAACGATATCCTTGCACTCTATCAAGCTTGCTATTAAACTTGACTTAACGTTCAAAAAAATTCTATCACCACAATCCTATGAATGAGGTGACGTCATGAAAGACCCTCGTATTGACCAGTTGGCCCGCAACCTGATCCGCTATTCCGTCGAACTGAAAAAAGGCGAAAAGGTGCTGATCGAAAACTTCGACGTGCAGGTGCCGCTCGTCCGCGCCCTGGTACGGGAAGCGTATGCCGTCGGTGCCTATCCGGTGGTCATGATCAAGGACATGGAAATCCAGCGCGCGCTCCTGCAAGGCACCAGCGAGGAGCATATGGAGCTTATCGCCAAGCACGAACTCGCCCTCATGCAGGATATGGACGCCTATATCGCGGTCCGCTCCTACGCCAACATCAATGAGCTGGCGGATGTGCCGGAAGAGCAGTTGGGCTATTATTCCCGCGTCTACTACAACAAAGTCCACTTTGGCGAACGCATTCCGAACAAACGCTGGGTCGTGCTCCGTTACCCGAACAAATCGATGGCCCAGTTGTCCAACATGAGCCTGGAAGCTTTCGAAGACTTCTATTTCTCCGTCTGCAACCTGGATTACGAAAAAATGTCCAAAGCGATGGACCCGCTCGCCGAGCTGATGGAACGCACCGACCGGGTTCGCATTGTGGGGCCGAAAACAGACCTGCGCTTCTCCATCAAGGGGATTCCCGCCATCAAATGCGCCGGCAAACGGAATATTCCGGATGGTGAAGTGTACACCGCTCCTGTCCGCGATTCCGTGGAAGGCACGATCTTCTTCAATGCGCCGACCATCTATCATGGCACCACCTTCACCGATGTGCAGCTGACGTTCTCCCAGGGAAAAATCGTCGAGGCCACCAGCAGCAACACGAAGGCGCTGAACGATATCCTCGATACCGATGAAGGCGCCCGCTACATCGGCGAGTTTGCCATCGGCTTCAACCCGCACATCCTGAATCCGATGCTCGACATCCTGTTCGACGAGAAAATTGCCGGCAGCTTCCATTTCACGCCGGGCAACGCCTACGACATCGCCGATAACGGCAACCGTTCCTCCATCCACTGGGATATGGTGCAGATCCAGCGTCCGGAATGGGGTGGCGGCGAAATCTGGTTTGATGATGTGCTGATCCGCAAAGACGGCCGCTTCGTGCTGCCGGAGCTGGAAGGACTCAATCCGGAAAACCTGGCGTAAAATAACCCCGCCGACTTTAGCGAACGCTCTACTCACCCGGCGCAAGCCAATGCTTTTCCGATCGGGGGCCCTCGCCTTACCAGGCGGGGGCCCCATCTTCTGCCATGCGTTTTTCTTTCCTCTTGTTCCTTCGCTGCGTCAGGTTTCCGCCCGGAATGTTTTTCCCAACTCCTCCCCCAGGCCGAAATAGTGACGGAAATTGTAAATCAGCGGACTCCATTTTGCCGGATCGATGCGGCTTTCATCCAGGATGATCTCCCGGTGTGCCCAGACGTTGACCGCTTCCACTTCCACGATGGCAAAGGGAACTGCGGATTCCGAGAGGCGGATCTGCTGAACGGTTGCCTCGATTTGCAGCGGACATTCCGCGGGACGGCCCCGGAATGTTGACCACGCATTCAGGATGGCGCTGCAGATTTTCCAATGCTTTCCCCTGCAGGCCCATCCCCAGGACGATCCGGTTCCCCAGCGCCCAGGAGGAAGAGAGCGGGCTGATGTTGCTCGTGCCGTCTTCGTTCCACGTGGTGAGCAGGATCACCGGTGTGCCGTAATACAGGATTTTGGGCTGGACAAGTTGGGCCTGGTGCTGCACGTACTCCGTTTTCATTGGCGCATCCTCCTTCGGCATCATTGCTCGCGTCGTCACCATTGTACGCGATGGTTGGTTCGATGCGCGCCGAAGTGTGGATGAACGGCAGGACGCTGCTGCTGATACACGCACCTCGCATCCTGACTGTCCCCTGCTAATTTCCCGCGTATTTCTGCTCGATCTCCTCTCTCATGGCTTGATAGGACTTCTCTGTCTGATTCAGCAGAAAGCGGGTTAATTCTTCCTTGGATCGGGTCACGAACGCTTCTCTGGCTTCTCGCTGCCGCTCAAAATACGTCTTGGCCTGATTCCCGATTTTGCCGGTGGCGGCCAGGTACTCGATCGCCGCTCCCAGATTCAAGCTTTCCCGCCAGTTCTTTTCATACCAGTCGCGGTCGTACTGGTCGATCCATTTATGCCGGTCGATCCGGACCGCTTCCGCTTCCGTCAGGGCGTCCCGCTTCCACTTTTCCCATTTTTCCGCGATCTCCCGGGCCCTTTCCAGCTCCTGCCTGAACTGCTCCTGGTTGGTGACGTTGGCGTACAGCCCTTCCGATGCCTTGGCGATTTCCTTTAATTGTTTCTGCCCCTCCGCATTCACGTCGAACCCGATCACATTCAAAAGCGGCATCACCTGCGACTGGGAGAGCTCTTTGGCTACAGCGACCGGATCGCCGTCACACGTCTCGATCCCGTCGCTCACCAGATAAATGATATTGGTATTCTGGTCCGCGCTGAATGCCGCCAGATCCTCCTTTGCCAGCTCCAGGGAACGGGCGATCGAGGTCCAGCCGGTCGGCTCAAATTGGCGCAGCGCTTCGTCCAGCTTCCCCGCATCGTAGGATTGCAGCGGATAAACCAATTGGCTGCTGCTGCAGGAGAGCTGCTTGTCCTGCTCCGCGTTGCTGCCTTTATGCCCGTAGACACGCAGGGAGACCCGCGCCCCCTCGGGCAGGTGGGCGGCAAATTCCTTGATCGCTTCCTTCGCCAGCTGCATCTTGGTCTTCTCGCCGATCTTTCCGCTCATGCTCCCGCTGGCGTCCAGCACGATCTCCACGTTGAAGTGCTCCCGGAATTGCAGGCGGACATCTTCAATGTCAGGACTGCCAAAGGAGGCCACCCGCCAGCGATCCACCACCATCCGGGGGCTGAGATAATCTTCGGCAAACAGCATGGCCAGCTTCGCCCAATAGGCCCGCAGCACCGCTTCGTCCATGCCGTCCACCAGGTTGGGCAGCCTCTCCAGAATCTTGATAATCTCCTGCCGATACGGATACTGGGCCAGGTAAAACTGCGTGCCAGCAAGCGGCCCCGGCTCCGCGGCGATCAGGCTCTGCGTCGTCTGCGGCATCTCTGGCTCCGGGGGCGGCGAACCGATGCCTGAAACGCGCAGGGAACAGCCGCAGAGAAAGAGAATCACCACACTATGCAGCAGGATCAGCGGTCCTCGATGATTGATACCCATTCCGTATTGCCTCCTTCAACGGTACCTTCGTGGGGGCAGCTGCCCGGTCACAACGGGATCGTGTGCGAACTCCATCCGACCACTTCGTCCAGAAAGCCGATCCGCCTGCTCTGCCCCGTCTGGTACACCTGAGCGGAATCACGAGGGATGAAATCAAACCCGAGGGGTTCGGTGGTAAACCTGACGGAAGTGTTTACTTCGATCCGGTCGTCCCTGTTGAACAGCTGGATGGAGGAGCCCTCCAGCGTCGCATGGTTCTCTTCCAATATGGTGGAGACCACATCGACGATCTGCCCCTGCGCACGGGATAATCCATCCCGGACATATCCCTGCAATTCCGCATTTCCGGGCAGCCAGGCGCTCAGCACATGGTCAATGGCGGTATAGCGGATTTCCACGCTTGCCCAATCAGGATGGTTTTTCTTAAGTTCCCTCTCCTCCCGCTCGAGATCAGGCGTGATGAACACCGGATCCAACAGGCGGGCGGGGGAGGTGTCGTAGCGAATTATCGCATCCTCCATCGCTTCGTAAATGTCTTTGGTCGCAGCCAGGCTGGCCTGCTGCGCGCAGTTGGCCGCCTGCTCCTTGGCTACAAAGACAGTGGAGAAATTAAACAGCGCGGTAAACAGCACCAGGAGGATAAAGGTGAAAATCGACAGCACAAAAATCAACATGTTGCCCCGCTCATCCGACAACCGCCTGATCATCTGCTTCATTTACCGAATCACCCGGCTTGTCATTGCCCGTTGAAAGGAGATCACCCTGTCTTCCGGCTTCATGTTGTCCCTGATCATATCGGGGAGGAAGACCAGATCGACCGTGACACTCACTTCGGCTGTAAAATAGCTGCCCACCTCGGCAATATTCCCCGAGGCGAACCCGATGCCCCCTCCCGCCGCGGCCACGACGTTTTCGGCCGCATCCATCGCGGCCTGCGTATCGCGCGTCACCGCATATACTTTGGCCGCTTCATTGGCAGCCGCCTGGGCCGTGATGACGGCATACACCCCGACGAGAAACTGCCAGCAGATCAGCATGATGAAAAAGACCAAGGGCAGTATGCCGAGGAATTCGATGGTGACCGAACCGTTTTCGTCGTTTGGAAACCGTGCTTTTCCCGCCATGGCGGAATTCAGCTCCCCTCTTGGATCAAATATCGCTTCCCCCTCCCCTTTATCCGGTTTAAGGGTTCCGTACGAAAGGTATCACTTCTTCTTGAAAAAACTTTTCGTTTCGCTGTTTGTAGACTTCTTTAAAATGCTGTACCGATTGGAAAGCCGTGGGCACGCCCGTTGTCCACGTTTCAAAACTTTTTATGGATTGATCCATGATGTTTGTATATTTCGGGCGATTATACTTGGTTAGCAATTTGACTAATTTTTTTTGGTTTTTTGCACGTTCTTTGTCAAGAACAATGTCCGCCTTGTCAAAGAACGCAACGATCCGACCCACTGCGTCTCTTATGGATGCCTGTATGCGCAAGCGATCATACAGGATATAATCCGTTTCATAAAGCAGCTCGAGCAGCTCGGCTTCATCCTCTGGCGTTACATAATTCCTCTTGATAAACTGATTGATTTTGACCATTCCATCCTCGTAAATCGCTCTCAAGAGAGCCTGACTTTTCACGACGGTATCACAAACCTCCAACAATTGTTGGATATCCTGGCGAATCAGACTGTCCATATGCGATTCCAAATACGGAAGCAAATCCAAGAGTAAATCCCGCTTCTGTTCATACATCCAGACCGGCTTTTCTTTATCGATTGCAAGATTCCTCGTGAATCGGATGGCTGCATGATTATGGGGAAGCACTACGCGCAGTACAGGGATCGATTCGGCACGGGAAACCACCTCTCCATCCGGCCGCAGCACCAGAAACCCTCCTGCCTCGGCCCATTCCCATCTCCGATACTGTACCACGTAGTAATATTGTTCGTTTATTTTGGCAGCATGGTTAAATAATTCGGGTTTTTCCAAAAAGCGTCTGTATTTTTCGATCTGCGCTCGAACTTGTTCGGTTGGTATCACTTTCATGTTTGAAAAAACCTCTTTTCTTTCCTAAATCTCTTATGCAAAAATGGATTTTACCCAACCGACAGCTTTGCTTACACCATTTCGAATGCCTCGGGTAATCGCGCCTCCCGCGAGTTTGTCGCTGTATTTGACAAGCTTGCTTACTACCCACAGCCCAGCCCCAACAGCAAAGATCACAGCTCCTGCAGCCTGTGCTCCAGGTATGACAGACACGATAACCCCCAAATCCATGAGTGAACTGCCGGCACTCCCCACCCCTTCAACAAACTTTTCGTTCTGCTCCGATTCGCTCAGCCTGGGATTATTAAATGCTTGATCAAAGTTGTCCCATGTATCATATCCGTCAAAAAGGAGACTGATGCCTGCCGCTCCAACGTTTAACCCTTTCACAATGCCTGGCATTCTGATCGTTTCTAAACCATTGCCTAAAAAGGGTTGATTAAAATTCATTCTGGCAAAATTGGAATTGGGATTTTGCTGCAGAATAAATTTGTAACTGTCCCACGCGGCCTTTGCATCAAATCCAGTGACTCCCAGACCAGCGTATGTTTCATAGTCAGTATCTTTAAAAACGGTCTCCATTGTCTTGAGACCCAATCCTGCAAAAAACAAGCCCTTTCCTTTCAGCAAGGCCTTATAGTCTACCTCTCCGGAGTCAATGAGACTCGCCGTATACCCCAGTGTTCCGCCCACCACTTCCTTGAAGGACAATTTAAATGCATCGTAGGCAAATTGATCATACTGTTTCGGGGGCTCCAGATTTGGCTGCAGATTACCTGGTTCGGTGCTCCCCGGACGTATCTCACCCGGCTTTACATCACCGGGCTGCATATCACCTGGCCGCACATCGCCGGGCTGCATGTCGCCCGGCCCCAAATCCCCGGGCTGCATGTCGCCCGGCCCCAAATCCCCGGGCTGCATGTCGCCCGGCCCCAAATCCCCGGGCCGCATGTCGCCCGGTCCCAAATCTCCGGGCTGCATGTCGCCCGGCCCCAAATCTCCGGGCCGCATGTCGCCCGGCCCCAAATCTCCGGGCCGCATGTCGCCTGGTTGATATTGAGACGTATCCCAATGTAAATCTCCAGGTTGCAGCTTGCCCGGCTGCATGTTCCCCGGAGCCATATTTCCAGGCGCCATGTTACCTGGGGCCATATTTCCGGGGGCCATGTTCCCCGGTTGAAGCCCTTCCGCTGCAGCGATGGCAGCATAAGGGAACACGTTCATCAACAGAATCAGAAACGCAAATATTCCGGCAAATGCGGAACTTCTGAACAACCTCCTCATCTTTCTAACCGCCCCTCTTCATTTTCTTCCTGATCAGACCAGAGCAGAGGAATTCGATGGTAACCAAACCGTCCTCGCCTTTTGCAAACCGTGCTTTTCCCGCCATGGCGGATTTCAGCTCCCATCTTGGATCAAATGCCTTCTGCCAGTTCTCCTGCACTTTCCATGATCGATGTCTCGTTGTTCCACTTCCGGGTATACATCGTAAACAGAACCGCGAGAAACGGGTAGACGATCACGTTCAGTAGCAGCTCCGTGAAAAAAACGGCCCCGAAGCTTGTGGTGATAGTGGTAACGGAAAAGAAGCCGAGCAGGCTGATCGCCCACTCCACCACGCTTGCAAGCATCACCAAACCCAGAATCTGCATAAAATGTTTCTTCCCCAGGGTGAAGGCAGATCTCCAGCACTGCCAGGCGGAGCGCCTTTTGATCCCCACGAGGAATGGCGTCAGATAAAACAGGATCAAGATGACCAATCCGGGTAAGAGGAAGAGAAGCATCCCTGCGGTAACCGCCAGGCTGTACACGATGCCGAAAGCAAACACGGAAAAGCCGTATTCAGCCAAGGTGTGAAATGCTCGACGGATCGGACGATCTTCTCCGTCCATTTCGCTTTGAACAAACTGGGCGAACGGGATCTGGATCACCATCATGAAGAGCAGGAGCAAAAAGAGATGGAAAAAGCCGGAGACGATTGTAACGCCGGTAATCGTGGTGATGAGATTGAGGTAGTTCATGATGAAGTTGTGCACGAGTAAAAACGGAAATACAACAATGGCGGAAATGAGCAGCAGCGATTCGATGTTACGCGCGTAAAAACGGATGCTTTCTTTCAGCGGATGCATCGCTTCTCCCTCCCGTGTTTCTGGATTAGGGGTTGCGCAATTTGGGTACGATATTTTTCTCAAATTCGATTTCATTATTCTTTTGGTAGATTTCCTTCAGGTGTTGTGCAGAATGAAACTCGGTTCTTTTCCCGTCTATGTCACTTTCAAAGCTTTCGATTGATTTCTCTGTAATCTCTTTCAACTTATGACGGTTGTATGTGCCTAGCAATTGAATCAGTTTCTTTCTTTTTTGCTCAAGTTCTCTATTAGAAGTGCTATCAGTATGACGAAAGAAATCGAGCAGGTTGGTTAAGTCCTCCTCCACGAAGTAGCCACGGGCAAGCATTTGATGATGCTTTTCAATCCCCCTATCATAAATCTTGCGCAGCTGGTCTTGACTATTTACCATGTGTACACAAACATCTATCAACGCTTGCGCTTTCTGACGAGTGATTTCGTTCATGCGATTTTCGTAGCAGGGGAGCAGGCCTTGAAGAAAATCCCGTATTTGCTCAAAGACCGTCACAGGCTTCTCTTTATCAATCGCGAACTTTCCCAGGAACATATGCACCGACGTATTATGCGCCAATAACAACTTCAGCACCGGAATTGCATCCGCACGCGGCACCAAGTCTCCATTTGGGCTCATAATGATATATCCGACCGACCTGTTTCGGATCAGACTCCAGTAAAGAACCCCATAGTAAAATTGGTTATTTAACTGCACCGCATGATTCGCGAGGACCGGTTTTTCCAAGAAGCGCTTGTATTTGTCCATCTGCGCTTTCACTGATGCGGTTAGTTCTACTTTCACAAGATAAATCCCCCGTTATGCAAATATGGATTTCCCCAACCGACTGTTTGAAATCTCTCACCTGTCCGTTGTCTAGGGGTTTCGTAATAAGGGCATGTTGACTTTCTGAAAATTGATTTCGTCTTGCCGGTCAAATGCATCGATCAGTTCGTCAACGGAATGGAAAACAGCATGCTTATCAGGTGTGTAGGTTTCGTATGTCCGGATGGAGTCTTCCGCCATTTTCCTTAGCTTCCCCCGCGTATACGTTTGGAGAAGTTTATTCAATCTTTTCCGCTTTTTATGAAGCTCAACGTCCAGGGCGACGTCCTGCCGCGCAAACAATTCAGCCAAACGGTCCACCGAATCCCATGTCGCTGCTTGTTTGCGCAATCCCTGATAGTTGATAAAGTTCACTTCATTCAGCAAGTTAGATAAGGTTTGGTAATCTTCAGGAGTGAGATAGCCTCTGGCCAACATCTGATTAATGTTTTGTGACCCTTTCTCATAAATGACGCTGATCCTCTCTCGGCTTCCCGCCATGTAGCGGCACATATCGATCATCTTCTCCATGTCCTGCTTGAGGGTATTGTCCATCCGATCGTCGTAATAGGGCCGCAAAGCTTGAAGATATTCCAGCTTCTCCTTGTACATCCCGACTGGCTTGTTCTTTTCCATCGCAACCTCCCTTCTCCATTTGTGTGCACCTACGTTATATCCCTCGAACAGCTTCAACACGGGGGCCGCTTCATTACGCGGGACCAACTCACCGTCCGGCCGCATGATCAGGTACCCGACCACCTCGTTCCTCCCCCATTTCCAATACTGCACTTTGTAGTAAAATCGGTCGTTCATCTTCGCTGCAAAAGGAAACATGACGGCCTTTTCCAAAAACCGTTTGAATTTTTGAATCTGCGTGCGAACTGGCCCGGATTGAACTACTTTCATCGAAAAGATCCTCCGTTACGCAAATATGGATTTTACCCAGCCAACAGCTGCAGTGACCCCATTTTTTATCTTGTCATAGTATTTCACGATCCGGCTTGCTCCCCACAGAATGGCACCCGCAACGAACAAAACGGTTCCAACAGCTTGCACGAATGGTATGGGTATAACGGACGCAATAACGCCGGCATCCATCATCGCGCTTCCGAGATTCCCAACGCCATCGACAAACTTTTCCTTCCGCTCTTCTTCACTTTTACTTAAATCTTGTGCCTGCTTAAAATTGTCAAAGGTATCATACATGTCGAATCCGAAACTGATGGCCGCCGCTCCGACATTTAGTCCCTTGGCAATGCCGGGTAATCCCATTTCTTTTATATGGGGAAGGGATTGGATTTTATCCCCAAATTTGGTAATAGCATTTGAATTCATGACAAATTTGTAGTTCTCATAAAGTGACCATCCATCCAAGGAATCAATACCGAGACCCGTAATCTCTTTCATAAAGGGCGTATCTTTGAACACCAGATCCATCCCTTTTACAAAAAAACCACCTAAAAGCAACCCCTTGCCTTTCAAAGCCGTTTTCAAATCGACTTCACCAAGTTCTATCAGACCTGCGGTGTAGCCCAGTGTTCCGCCCATGATATCTTTGACCGAATACTTTATGCCTTCGTAAGCCGATCGACCATTCTGTTTCGGTGGCTGCAAATTCCCGGGATGCAGATCTCCTGGCTGCAGATTACCTAGCTCGGTGCTACCCGGACGTATCTCACCCGGCTTAACATCACCGGGCTGCATGTTGCCGGGACGCAAATTTCCAGGTTGCAAGCGGCCTGGCTGCAAATCACCGGGTCTCAAAATTCCCGGCTGCATGTCGCCAGGCCGCATATCTTCTGGACGCAAATCGCCGGGACTCAAATCCCCGGGCTGCATACTGCCTGGCTGATATTGAGACGTATCCCAATGTAAATCTCCAGGCTGCAGTTTGCCCGGCTGCATGTTCCCGGGGGCCATATTTCCAGGTGCCATGTTACCTGGGGCCATATTTCCGGGGGCCATGTTCCCCGGTTGAAGCCCTTCCGCTGCAGCGATGGCAGCATAAGGGAACACGTTCATCAAAAGAATCAGAAACGCAAATATTCCGGCAACTGCGGAACTTCTGAACAACCTCCTCATCTTTTTACCGCCCCTCTTCATTTCCATATCCAACACGGAGCCGTTCTTCCCTTTTCCCACAGTCGTTTAATTGCCCGTCATATGCTCGCCGTACTTTTTATTGATCTCGTCAATGGCTTCCTTATAGCTTTTTTCCGTTAGAGAAAACAATAAGTTCTGAAGTTCTGCTGCTCTTATACCGGCTAAATTGTTTTGCTGCAGCATGATGTTGATGAGAGCGTTCCTTGTGTCACTCGATATGATGCCCCGGTTGCCTAGGGAATGAATGAAATTGGAAATATTATCCATTTCCTCCCCCGCTGCTATTATCCAATCCGAATAGAAATTGAATGTATCTACCAGTCGTCTGTCCAGCTTCTTCGACACAGCAATTGTTGCTTGATGCTGCCATTCCCACCATTTCTTGGCGATATCCTGTGCCTGCTGAAACTCTTTTTTCAGCTCATCCTGATTGCGGATCAACAAATAGCGGCCGCCAGCGGCCTGAGCTACTTCCTTCAACTGTCGCTGCCCCTCCCCGTCCACGCCAAAGCCGATGACATTGACGATGGGCGCTATGTTGGATTGGGCCAACTGCTTCGCTGCCTCAACGGGGTTGCCGTCGCACGTTTCGATGCCGTCACTAACCAGATAGATCATATTGTTGTTTTTGTCCCCGGGTAGCCCGGTAAAATCCTTCAGCGCTTCCTGCAGCGAATAGGCGATCGGGGTATATCCCGTCGGCTGGAATCGGGACAGCGCATTTTGCAGCTTCTGGGCATCATAGGGCTGCATGCCGTATACCAATTCGCTGCTCCCGCAGGAGAGCGCCTTGTCGGACTCTTTCCCGCTCCCTTTGTGGCCGTAAACCCGCAGGGCGACATGCGCTTCTTTGGGCAAGGATGCGGCAAACTCCCTGATCGCCTCTTTCGCGGCCTCCATCCTCGTCTTGCCATCCATTTTCTCCGCCATGCTCCCGCTCGCATCCAGAATGATCTCCACATTGTACCGCTCTTTAAACTGATAACGGGGATCTTCGATGTTCGGATCGCCAAAAGAAGCCATCTTGATCTCGTCCATCAATTGCTGGGGATCCGGATAATCCTCGGCAAACAACCCCAACAAGGCAAGGTAATACAAGTCAAGGATTTCCTGATCCGGCTGTTCGATCTTGGGGAACTGCTCCAAAATGGGCAGCATTTCCTTCTCATGATCGTAATATTTTAGATTCGCAAAACGTCCGGGCGGTAATGCGGCAAACTCTTCCGCCGTTTCCGGCCTCTTTGTGACCCCTGGGGGAATCCACGCCTTCAGCGCCTTGATCTTTTCCTCCCTGGACGGTTCCTGTGCTGCCGGAGCCTGGGTGGGTGCTGCAGGTGTTTGAACGGCTTCGGCCGGCTTTTCTCCTGCCTGCTCCCTGGAGGGTTCTTTCTCCTCGTTGGAGCAAGCATTTAGCACAATCAGCAGGAGAAAAGCCAGCAAAAGCGTCTGGATAATCTTCATCGGTTCGTACCCCCGTCATGTTCGGACTGTTCTTGGCATGATACCAGATGCCATCATCGTTTAATTGCCCGTCACATGCTCGCCATACTTTTGATTGATCTCGTCAATGGCTTCCTTATAGCTCTTTTCCGCCAAAGAACTCAAAAAGCTCTCTAGTTCTTCTCCTCTTTTATAGGCCAAATCGGACTGCTTCTCCATGATGTCATTAAGAGCTTTCTCTGCGTCGCTCGATAGGATGTCCCGGTTGCCCAAGGAACGAATGAAAAAGACAAGGTTATACCTTTCTTGCCTCGCTGCAGTTTTCCAATCAAAGTGGTAAGCGTGTATATTTTTCAATCGTCTGTTTCGGGTCATCGTCTCAACATATGATGCATGCCGACGCCATTGCGACCATTTGTTGGCGATTTCTCTTGCCTGCCGAAACTCTTTTTGCAGCTCATCCTGATTGTGGATCAATAAATAGCGGCCGCCAGCAGCCTGAGCCACCTCCTTCAACTGTCGCTGCCCCTCCCCGTCCACGCCAAAGCCGATGACATTGACGATGGGCGCTATGTTGGATTGGGCCAACTGCTTCGCTGCCTCAACGGGGTTGCCGTCGCACGTTTCGATGCCGTCACTAACCAGATAGATCATATTGTTGTTTTTGTCCCCGGGTAGGCCGGTAAAATCTTTCAGCGCTTCCTGCAGCGAATAGGCGATCGGGGTATAGCCCGTCGGCTGGAACCGGGACAGCGCATTTTGCAGCTTCTGGGCATCATAGGGCTGCATGCCGTATACCAATTCGCTGCTCCCGCAGGAAAGGGCCTTGTCGGACTCCTTGCCGCTGCCTTTGTGGCCGTATACCCGCAGGGCGACATGCGCTTCTTTTGGCAAGGATGCGGCAAACTCCCTGATCGCTTCTTTCGCAGCCTCCATCCTTGTCTTGCCATCCATTTGTTCCGCCATGCTCCCGCTCGCGTCCAGAATGATCTCCACATTGTACTGTTCTTTAAACTGATAACGGGGATCTTCGATGTCCGGGTCGCCAAAAGAAGCCAGCTTGATCTCGTCAATCAACTGCTGGGGATCCGGATAATCCTCGGCAAACAACCCCAATAAGGCAAGGTAATACAAGTCGATGATTTCCTGATCCGGCTGTTCCACTTTGGGGAACTGCTGCAAAATGGGCGAAAATTCCTCTACGTGGTGGATATAGCGAAGATTCGCAAAACGTCCGGGCGGAAACGCGGCAAACTCTTCCGCCGTTTCCGGCTTCTTTGTGACCCCCGGGGGAATCCACGCCTTCAGCGCCTTGATCTTCTCCTCCCTGGACGGTTCCTGCGCTGCCGGGGTCTGGGTGGGTGCTGCAGGTGTTTGAACGGTTTCGACCGGTTTTTCTCCTGCCTGCTCCCTGGAGGGTTCTTTTTCCTCGTTGGAGCAAGCATTTAGCACAATCAGCAGGAGAAAAGCCAGCAAAAGCGTCTGGATAATCTTCATCGGTTCGTACCCCCGTCATGTTCGGATTGTATTTGGCATGTTCCCCGGTCCATCATCGTTTAATTGCCCGTCACATGCTCGCCATACTTTTTATTGATCTCGTCAATGGCTTCCTTATAGCTCTTTTCCGTTAGAGATCTCAAAAAGCTCTCTAGTTCGTCTCCTCTTTTATAGGCCACATCGAATTGTTTCTCTCTAATGTCATTGAGGGCTTTCTCTGCGTCTTTCGACAGGATGTCCCGGTTGCCCAAGGCACGAATGACAAAGAAAAGGTTATACTTTTCTTCCCGCGCTGCCGTTACCCAATCATAATGGTAAGCGTGTATATCCATCATTCGTTTGTTTCGGTTCAGCGTCTCAACAAATGATGCATGCCGACGCCACTGCGACCATTTGTAGGCGATCTCCCTTGCCTGCTGAAACTCTTTCTTCAGCTCATTCTGGTTGCGGATCAACAGATAGCGGCCCCCGGCGGCCTGAGCCACTTCCTTCAGCTGTCGCTGCCCCTCCCCGTCCACGCCAAAGCCGATGACATTAACGATGGGCGCTATGTTGGATTTGGCCAACTGCTTCCCCGCCTCAACGGGGTTGCCGTCGCAGGTTTCGATGCCGTCACTGACCAGATAGATCATATTGTTGTTTTTGTCCCCGGAAAGGCCGGTAAAATCTTTCAGCGCTTCCTGCAGCGAATAAGCGATCGGGGTATATCCCGTCGGCTGGAACCGGTCCAGCGCGTTTTGCAGCTTTTGGGCATCATAGGGCTGCATGCCGTATACCAATTCGCTGCTCCCGCAGGAGAGCGCCTTGTCGGACTCCTTGCCGCTGCCTTTGTGGCCGTAAACCCGCAGGGCGACATGTGCTTCTTTGGGCAAGGATGCGGCAAACTCCCTGATCGCTTCTTTCGCGGCCTCCATCCTTGTCTTGCCATCCATTTTTTCCGCCATGCTCCCGCTCGCGTCCAGAATGATCTCCACATTGTACCGCTCTTTAAACTGAAAACGGGGGTCTTCGATGTTCGGGTCGCCAAAAGAAGCCATCTTGATCTCGTCCATCAATTGCTGGGGATCCGGATAATCCTCGGCAAACAACCCCAACAAGGCAAGGTAATACAAGTCAAGGATTTCCTGATCCGGCTGTTCCACTTTGGGGAACTGCTGCAAAATGGGGAGAATCTCCTCTTCGTGATCAACATATCGAAGATTCGCAAAACGTCCGGGCGGAAACGCGGCAAACTCTTCCGCCGTTTCCGGCCTCTTTGCGACCCCCGGGGGAATCAACGCCTTTAACGCCTTGATCTTCTCTTCCCTGGACGGTTCCTGCGCTGCCGGGGCCTGGGTGGGTGCTGCAGGTGTTTGAACAGCTTCGGCTGGCTTTTCCCTTGCCTGCTCCTTGGATGGTTCTTCCTCGTTGGAACAAGCATTTAACAGTATCAGTATCATCAGGAGAAAAGCCAGCAAAAGCGTCTGGATAATCTTCATCGGTTCGTACCCCCGTCATGTTCGGACTGTAATTCGGCAGGTAGTGGTGAAAACGAATCTTCACCACTACCTCCTCCATAGCTAACGTTTCCTCAACTGCCAGAAAGGGCATTACCGATTTTTTCAATGATCTTCTTTAACGTGTTCGCTACAGCGTTCCCAACGAGTTCATCTTTACTTAATAAGGTTGAAACCGCGCCTAATATCGCCATCACAACACCAGCCAGCGCGATCCACTCGATCGCCTGCGCCCCTTTCTCATTGTGCAAGGGACTGGTCACCTTCACATACATCTTCTGCATCCAGCTTGTCATTTTTTCTTCACTCCCCTCATGTAAAATGTTGATTCTTACGCACAAACAACGTTCCCGCTCCCTCCTCAATCTGACGGGCATCACCTCCCCAAAAGGCAAGCTCTGCTTACTTCCACATATCCGTGAAGATTTTCGTGTCTTTCATCATGTTCAGCACCATCAGCCCGCCAATCATCAACACAGCCGTCGGCGCTACGACAAACGTCGTGATCAAGGTTACTTTCGGCGATGCTTTCGCTGCCTTTTCCTTCACCAGTTCTTTCCGCATTCTTCTCATATTCTCCGCCTGCAGCTTGAACGTGACGGCAATCGGCACCCCCAGCCGCATTCCCTGAATCAAGGCCTTGATCAGCAGTTGAAATTCAGGATTGTCGTTGCGCTTCAGCAGCTCTTCATACGCCTTTTCCCGCGGAACGCCGAGATCGATCTCCTGGATGAACCGGGAAAACTCTTCGCGCAGCGGTCCGTCAAAATACCGGACCACCTCCCGCAGAGACTGATCGAGGCTGCCCCCCGCCTGCAGGGTGACGCTCACCGTGTCCAGAAATTCCGGCAGATCGTAGCGAATCTGCTGCTGCCGTTCCCGCGCCTTTTTCTTCAACAGCAGGATCGGGAGAAAGTAGCCCACCATCGGCCACGCCACCAACCCAAACTGCGAGAAGGGAAACCCCAGCACGAACAAGAAGGCGCCGACGAAAAAACCGAGCAGGGCCAACACGATTTTTACCCCCTGAAAACGGGCGACGGTCAGATCGAGCGGGCGGCCGGCCTTCAGCAGCCAGTCTTCCACTTCGTGCGATTCGCTGAAGAAGTTGATGCGCTGGCCTACTGCCGCATAGTCGTCCCCGTATTTCAGAATCCGCTTGACCAGGCGCTCCGTAGGGGTTTCCGGCTTTCGCACATGGTAGGTGCGGTATCCGGTCACGTCATGCAGATGGGCGATCAGCTTCTGTTTCTCAACCGTATAGCGATACCATTCCTTTAAAAAAATGGAAAATAACAGCAGAAACAGGAACAGGCACGTGATGATCAAGGCATCCATGGTTTCACACCTTTATATTGGTCACTTTCTTTACCAGCACGTACGACAGAAGCGTCCCCGCCGCAAACAACCCCAACAGGATGAATCCCACCGGCGTAAACAGCGGATCGATAAACCCCTTGTTCATCATGTTCATCATCAGCACCAGGGCGATCGGCATGATCGGGACGAGGATGGCCACATAGCGCTGTTCGGCCGTCATCGTCTTGATTTCCTGCATAACAAGCCGACGTTCCTCCAGCGTCTCCGCCATCTCCTGCAGCACTTCGCTCAAATTCCCGCCGGCGCGCCGCTGAATCAGCAGCGTAGCCGCGAATATGCGGAAATCCCGGGACGGAATGCGCCTCTCCATATCGGCCAGCGCCCGGTCGAAGCTGACGCCCAGCTGCAGCTCGCGGGCCATGCGGCTGAACTCCTCTTTGGCCGGATCGTCCATCTCTCTGGCGACCAGTTCGATGCCCTGTGTCAGCGTCAGCCCGGCCCGCAGGGAGTTGGCCAGCATCCGGCACACCTCGGACAGCTGATCATTCAGCCTCTCCTGGTATTTGTTGCGCCTGACAAAGAACAGGATCTTCTGGATGACGTAGATCGTCAGAAGCCCGCCGGAAAGATTGTAGGGAAAAGCCAGGCCAACGACATTGTTCAAAAAGAAGGCGATGCCCATCGCTCCCACAATCATCGCGCCGTAAAATTCAGAGGGCGCCAGCGGAATGTTCACCTTTTTCAGCGCGCGCTGCAGTTCCTTCGCATGCGGCGTCCGGTCAAACCGATCCCCCCACACGATGATGAAGCTTTTCCGCGTGGATTTGACGTCGTACCACTCTTCCGCTTTCTTTTTCCACTCGTTCTTTTTCGCCCGATACCCCAGATATTCATAAACGCCCCAGATGAAAAACAGCACCGCCAGGCTAAACAGTATGGAGATGCTCATGTCTCTTCACCTCATCCACCTGAAACATCGATTCGTCGATATCGATTCCGAACACCCGCAAGCGCTCCAGGCATTGCGGGACAACGCCGGTCGACGTAAAGTACCCCAGCACTTCTCCCCGCTTGCCGATGCCGGTGCGCTGGAAGCGGAAGATCTCGTTGACCTCCACCTGTTTGTGCTTGGTCGTCACCACTTCGGAGATGGAGACCATTTTGCGCGTCCCGTCGGAAAGGCGCATCACCTGCACGATGACATCAAGGGCGCTGACGATATATTCGCGGATGACCGAAGACGGCAGGTCCATCCCGGCCATCACGACCATCCCCTCCAACCGGTTGAACGCATCCTGGGGGGAGTTGGCGTGAACGGTGGTTATGGAACCCTCATGCCCTGTGTTCATCGCCTGCAGCATATCGAACGCTTCGGCGCCCCGCACCTCCCCGACGATGATGCGGTCGGGCCGCATCCGGAGGGAGTTTTTCACCAGCTGGCGGATGGTGATCTCCCCTTTGCCTTCCATGTTGGGCGGGCGTGCTTCCAAGCCGACACAGTTGGGGCGGTCCAGCTTCAGCTCCGCCGAGTCTTCGATCGTGATCACCCGCTCGTAATGCGGAATGGCCCGGGCTACGGCATTGAGCAGCGTCGTCTTCCCGCTGCCGGTGCCGCCCGAAATGAGCACGTTCAGCTTCGCTTCGACGACCGCCTGCAGGAAGCGGGACATTGGCTCGTTGAACGATCCGAACCGCATCAGGTCTTCCATGGTGTAGGGATCTTTGCGGAATTTGCGGATGGAGACCAGCGTCCCGTTCAAGCTGATCGGCGGAATGACCGCGTTGACGCGGCTGCCGTCTTTCAAGCGGGCATCGACCATCGGGGAGCTTTCGTCGATCCGCCGGCCCAACGGCGCGACGATCCTGTCCACGATATGGCGCAGATGCTCTTCATCGCGAAACTTCAAGTCCGTCAGTTCCAGACGGCCGTTTTTCTCGATGTACACTTCCTTGTGCCCGTTGATGGAAATCTCCGTAATCTCCGGATCGTTCAGCAGCGGCTCCAGGGGCCCCAGCCCCACGGACTCATTGATCAGGCGGGTGAGGAGCATCTCCTTTTCGTTTCGCGGGATGACGACCTTCTCTTCCGACATATATTGGGACACCAGCCGTTCGATCGCCTGGCGCATTTCTCCGGCGGACAGACTGGTCAGCCGCTCCAGATTGGTCTCCCGGAGCAGTCTGGCCTTGTAATGCTCCGCCAGTTCGTCAATATACGGATTGAGATAGGAGGGGGCTGCCAGCGCGCGGGGACCGGGCTCCGGGTTGGCGTTGCCTGCTTGCTTGTGCCGAAATAAGGCCATCGTTCTTTCCTCCTAGGTCAATTTTGCGAGCACCCATTTGCGGATATCCTTCGCGGCGGGGGCCAGTTTCTTTTCGTTTGCTTCCTTTTGCAGCGGCATCCCTTGATTGACGGCAGCCTGGACGCCCCGGCGGTCCCGGCAGATCTCGGCCGCGATGGGCACCGCGATCAATCCCTTGATGTCGGCAGCCGACAATTCGCTCTCCCGGTCCACCTGATTGATCACCACCTCCAGCCGCCCGGTCGTGTCGATGCGCAGCCGCCGGAACAAATTTTCCACCAGCCGGTAGATCTGCACCGACGGCGTATCCAGATTCATCACATAGTAAATCAGGTCCGATTCTTCCAGGGCCGTATAGGTAAGCTCGTTCATATGCGTCGGCAAATCCACGATCACAAAGTCATAGCTGCGGCGGCTGGCCCGGATCAACCGGCTGACAAACTCTTCGGAGATGGTTTCGGCCGTCTCCGCGTCGCGCGGACTGAGCAGCACTTCCAGCTTGGAATGAATCTCGCGCTGCACGACGTTGCGGATGTGGTTTTCGTTCATCTCATGCATGACGGGCAAAAGATCGGCCAGCGTCCGGTTGTGGTCGAGCGATAAAAAGGTTTCCACGCCGCCATACTGCAGATTCAGGTCAATCAGCAGCACGCGCGCGGTTGATTCCAGCTTCAAGGCTTGCGCAAAACCGGTCGCCAGCTGCGTGCGACCGCTTCCTCCCTTTCCGCTGTAAAAGGAATAGACTTTTCCCCTTCCGCGCACAAAGGCCTGACCGGAGACGGCGGTTCCCTTTCTGCGCTGCTGCTGGTGCATCAGCTCCGCTATTTTCTCCAGACGGTCGCTGAGCAGGGCAAGCTCGTCGGGCATCAGGATGTACTCAACGGCCCCCGCCCGGACAACGTCTCTCAGCAGGACAAAATCCTGCTTCTCCGTCAAAAAGATGATGATGCCCTCTGGCAGCTCGTTTTGAATGTATTGCACCAGTTCCACGCCGGAACCGTCTTCGGGCTGCAGGAGCAGGACGACATCCGGGGCAATCCGGTCGATCTCCTTCTTCACTTCACGCGACGTGGTGAACCGTACATGCTCGTAATGGGCGAGCGATGGCTGCAGCAGTTCCTTTACGGATTCGTAATCGGCGACAACGAGTATTTTGGTCTCCATGCTATCGTTTGCCCTCCGTGCCTGATTGCTGTGGGGCGCCTTGGGATTGAGCCGGGGGTTTGGCCGGGGAAGGCGGTCTGGCCGGCTGGTTGTCCGGCTTGGCCTTCGGGACGGTTTGCCCGGCTGACCCGCTGCCGTTGGCGGATCGGTCGGCAGGCGCTCCCGTTTCTTCCCGTTCCGTCTCCTTGAACGGCTCGGGAATGCCAAGCTCTCCCTTGCCTACGTTCGCCTTCAGGATGCGAATAATGTCGGCGTAATGCTGCTGGTGAATGAACTTGGGCACCTCTTCAAACGGCAGTTCCAGCGCCACGCCTTTAAACTCGTCGCCGGACCTGGCCACCATCGCGACGGGGACGTCTTTCATGAACACTTCGGTTACCGGCTGCCCGTTCACTTCGTGCGAAACGATGATGTCCACACGGTCAAGCGCCTCCAGTTCCTGGTCAAACCTGACGTTTCCCGAGGCGAACACCGTGACGAGGCGGTGATTCTGATCCCTGACGATCGTCGCCGGCTTGATCATGTTTTTGGTGATGATGTCCCCCGCCGACAACGGGACGACCGTCACCTGGTTCTGCAAGCTCATCTTGTCGGTGATGTACGATTGATCAACGAATTTTTTCGGAATCTGCTTCGCGCGTACCTGGTCGGGCTGAATCAGCGAGCGGGACGGGATATCCGTGTTTGCCACGTAGATGTCCACCATCTCGCCCAGCTGGGCGTTCACATCCCTGATCTTTTGCAGCACCAGGAAGCCGGCCGTAACGGCAAGCAGAAAGGATAAGGCAAGAAAGATGATTGCTCTTCTCTTCGATTCCAGCATCAGATGATTCCCTCTCCACGCTTGAAATGGTTACCTCCCCAGAAAAACGAACAGCATAGAAAACTCGGTGATTGCCGAGCCTCTGGCGATGGCAGAGCCGTAGTTGCACTTGTACTATCATCCTTAAAAATTTAATAAATTCTGATAGTAAAACAACAGAGTTGCTCCCCCGGCGATGAATGGAGCCATGGGAACCTCGATCCCGCTTCCCTTCCCCCGCGTCAATCTGCTCGCGAGCCACACGGGGATGGCGAACAGGCCTGCCAGCAGATAGGTGAACAGCATGACGTACAACCCCGCCTGCCAACCGACGGCGGCACCTACCAGCGCGAACAGCTTGACGTCTCCTCCGCCCAGCTGCCCCCTGCTTGCCACCGCCATGAGCAGAGCCAGTCCCCCTGTGACGATCGCGCCCAGCGCATACCCGAACCATTGCTCCGGCTGGGCGATGGCGTGAACCAAGAGAAAGTAGGCAATCCCCGGCAGTGTGAGCCAATCGTGGATCAGGCGGCGGCGAAGGTCGGTGTACACGGCAACCGCCATGACGAGGAAAAACGGGATGGCCACAAATACGGAAAACAAACCAATTCCCCCCTTGCCGCCTTTCCAGAATGGGAGGCAGGTGCAGCCGGAAACCAATAAAGCGGTTGATCAGTCATGCCATGCATTCCTTCAAAAGGTAACCGCCGTACCTCTGACGCCATGCTCCATGGTGCGCAACGGTTTTTCACTGCTGCCCATGAAAGCTCATCCAACATTCATCCTAATGCTCTTGCTCTTCAAGCTGTCTGACATTCGTGTTGGGATTATGAAGTAAAATGATGAGGGGGATATGTTGGGGGGAGGAAAATTTATCCTTGAACGATTCAAAATTACCAACTTGTTGAACTTGTGTAAACAGATTTTGCCAAAAATGGTTCTGTCGATACAGATCGTCTGTCGCACGATAGTCACATTGTATGATTTTCTTTTGTTTGCGTTCTTTTGGAATCCAACAATTAGGAAAAAAGCACCTTTTCTCTCTGTTTCTTCCTTCCTAGCCACAGCAATTACACGGAAACACCCGATGTTGAGCCCTCGCCCGGTGAATCGTCCCGGAGCGGACAATAATTGCGATCTTGCAGGTTGGGTATCAGAGTGAGCAGCAGCAAACGCTTTGAAAAAAAGCTGCCGATTTTATCGACAGCCAGAAGGGAGACCATTTCTTCCCGCCTGTTTTTTCATCCGCTGCCGCAGCACCTGGATCGCCCGGAAATGAATGATTTTGACAGCCGCTTCCGACTTGCCCATCTCTGCGGCGATCTCCAGCATGCTCATGTCGGACAGATAGCGCAGAACGATCACCCTGTACTGATCCGGCGTCAGGTTTTTCACATGCCGCCACACCGTCCCGTGCTCCTCTTTTCGCATCAACCGGGTTTCCGGACACTCTCCTTCCTGTACGGCAAACGAGAGGAGCCGCTCTGTCTCCGCCGGAATCTCCCGTTGTTTGCGTAGGTAATCGACCAGCGTGTTGCGGGCGATCGCGTACAGCCAGGCGCCGAACGGATAGGCGCCGTTGTATTGTTCCAACTTGGAGAATGCTTTGACAAAAACGGTCGTGGTCAGATCCTCCACATCCCAGGCATTGCCCATGCGGTTGCGGAAGTAATTCATGATCTTTGCGGCGTATTCCCGATAGATTTGATCATACGTCCGTACGGCGTTCATTCTCTTCTCCCATATATTTTCCATTTTTATCATACATTGTAAACCATTTGCCGCCCAGATGTCATCGAGGAATATTTGCTCATTTTTGCCTTTTTGCAAGAGAGCCCCGCCGACACCAGCAAGGACCCTCAGCCTTTCTTCGTCACTCAAGCGCTATTAAGAACTTTCCGAAATGCAAAAAAGAGCACAGGATATGTGCTCTTTGCAGTGTGCCGACAAAGTCGGTCGATCATGGGTAATGGTTCCTGCTCGCTCTCTTGACGACCCGCGAGGAAGTGGGCTTTTGTCCGCTCCGAAACGCGACGCGGGCAGGGGGCTCAACATCCGGGCGTCTCAGCGAAGTGAGACTCACGCCCCCTGTGACCCCGCGTCTTTGTTTCTCCGCTGAGTCGGTCGTCAAAGGAGCTCGCCTGGCCCCATTCCTCCATGCCCCAAACAGAAGTTTGTCTTCAGTCTGAAAAGATGTGCTCTTTGCGAATTACAGCAGCCCCAACCGTTTGAAAATCGTATCCACATGCTTCAAGTGATAGCGGTAATCGAAGCACTCATCCAGCTCTGCCGGCGTCAGCAGCGACTTCACCGTTTCGTCCTCCCCGATGATCTCACGGAAGGAGCGCTGTTCCTCCCACGCCTGCATCGCGCGGGGCTGTACGGTGTCGTACGCCTTTTCGCGGCTCAGGCCTTTATCGATCAGCTTCAGCAGCACCTGCTGCGAGTAGATCAGCCCGAACGTCCGGTCCATGTTGCGCTTCATGTTTTCCGGGAACACCGTCAGGTTCTTCACGATGTTCATGAAGCGGCGCAGCATGTAGTTCAAAAGCTGGGTCGCATCGGGCAGGATCACCCGCTCCACGGAGGAGTGGGAGATATCGCGCTCATGCCAAAGCGGCACGTTTTCGTAGGCGGACAGCATATGGCCGCGAATCACGCGGGAGAGGCCGGAGATATTCTCGCAGCCGATCGGATTCCGTTTGTGCGGCATGGCGGACGACCCTTTCTGCCCTTTGGCAAACGGCTCTTCCACTTCGCGCATCTCACTTTTTTGCAGGGCGCGAATTTCCGTCGCGAACTTGTCGAGCGATGTGGCGATCAGGGCCAGCGTCGCCATGTAGTGAGCGTGGCGATCGCGCTGCAGCGTCTGCGTGGAGATTGGCGCAGGAGTCAGCCCCAGCTTTTCGCACACGTACGCTTCCACAAACGGGTCAATGTTGGCGTATGTCCCGACCGCCCCGGAGATTTTGCCGACGGCCACCTGTTTCTTGGCGTCGCGGAAACGCTCCAGGTTGCGCTTCATTTCTTCGTACCAGAGGGCAAGCTTCAGGCCGAACGTGGTCGGTTCCGCGTGAACGCCGTGCGTCCGGCCCATCATTACGGTATCCTTGTGTTCCCGGGCTTTTTCCGCGAGAATCTCCAGAAAATCCTCCAGGTCCTTCTCCAGGATCTCATTGGCCTGGCGCAGCAGATAGGAGAGCGCCGTATCCACCACATCGGTGGATGTGAGGCCGTAATGCACCCATTTTTTCTCTTCCCCCAGCGTCTCGGAGACCGCCCGGGTGAACGCCACGACATCGTGCCGCGTCTCTTCTTCGATCTCATAGATACGCTTGATGTCAAAGCCTGCGCGCTCCCGCAGCTTCCGCACATCCTCCTCCGGGATGACCCCGAGCTTGGACCATGCTTCACAGGCGAGAAGCTCCACTTCCAGCCAGGCTTTGAACTTGTTTTCTTCCGTCCAGATGGCGCGCATCTCCGGCCGCGAATAACGTTCGATCATCGTTGGTTTCCCTCCGCTATGTTCCAGATTTGCAGGCTGTCAATCAGGGCCAGCGCTTCTTCCACCGTATCGGCCAGCACGTTCAGATGGCCCATTTTCCGCTTCGTCTTGCTTTCGTGCTTTCCGTACAGATGCAGCTTGGCCGTGGGCGGCAGTTCCCCCGCCTTTGCCAGGACCGGCTCCAGATGCTCGCCCAGGATGTTCACCATCACGACCGGCGAAAGGAGCCGCGTGGAGCCGAGTGGCAGGTTGCAGATCGCCCGCACATGCTGCTCAAACTGGGAGGTGACGCATGCCTCCATCGTATAGTGTCCCGAATTGTGCGGCCGGGGAGCCAGTTCATTCACGTAGAGCTCTCCGTCCGCCGTCAGAAACATCTCGACGGCGATCAGCCCGACGACGCCCAGTTTCTCGGCGATCCGCGCCGCCATCTCTCCCGCCTTCGCCCGAACCGCCTCCCCGATGCGCGCCGGCACGATGGACAGGTTCAGGATATTGTCCACATGCACGTTTTCCGCCGCGGGGAAGGTCATCAGCTCTCCGGAGAGGCTGCGGGCGGCGATCACGGAGAGCTCCTTCACAAACGGAATGTATTTCTCCACGATCAATTCCGCTCCCGTTTGGGACAGCTCCGCATACGCATCTCCCAGCTCTTCCCGGCGGCGCAGCACCCGCTGTCCCTTGCCGTCGTAGCCGCCGGTCGCCGTTTTCATGACGGCGGGCAGGCCGAGCTCTTCGATCGCCTGTTCCAGATCGGCCAAGCTTTCGACCGCGCGAAATGGCGCAACGGGGATGCCAAGATCCCGGATGGCCGTTTTTTCCCGGATGCGGTGCTGCGTGATGCGCAGCAGCCGGCTTCCCTGCGGCACAAACGATTTCGTCTCCAGCACCTCCGCCACGGCGGCATCCACATTTTCGAATTCATAGGTGATGACATCGCTCTCGGCGGCGAGCTGCAGGGCTCCCGCCACATCATCATACCCGGCCGTGATCTGCTTGTCCGCCGCTTGGCCACAAGGGGAATCCGGGGTAGGGTCCATCGTCACGAAGCGATACCCCATCGCCCGGCCGGCCAATGCGATCATCCGGCCCAACTGGCCGCCGCCGAGGATTCCGATCGTCGCACCCGGCTTTACCACCTGTTCGCTTCTCATGCCAGGTCACTGTCCTTCAGCACGTTTTCCCGAATGGCATCGCGTCTCGCGACAAAACGCTCCTGAATGTCCGGGTATTTGATGCCGAGGATTTGGGCGGCAAGGAGGCCTGCATTGATCGCTCCCGCCCTGCCGATGGCGACGGTCGCCACGGGAACACCCCCCGGCATCTGCACGATTGACAACAGCGAGTCCAGGCCGTTCAGCGAGGATGATTTCACCGGAACGCCGATCACCGGCAGCTCCGTCTTGGCCGCCACCATGCCGGGCAGGTGAGCCGCTCCACCCGCGCCGGCGATAATCACTTCCAGCCCTCTTGCCTTCGCTGTCTCTGCATATTGAAACATCAAGTCAGGCGTCCGATGCGCCGACACAACCTTCTTTTCATAAGGGATCTGCAGCTCGTCCAGGATGAGACACGCTTCTTTCATGGTTTCCCAATCGGACGTGCTTCCCATGATGACCCCGACCAAGGGTGCTGACATTGTTTTTCCCCCTTGTACCTTGTTTGCATACTCAGTGTAACAGGGGGGAGTTTCACTGTCAACAAAAAGACGAACATTAGTTCATTTTCTTATTTTTAATATTCGTATTTTGCTAGTAAGGAAAGAAAATCGCATGCTCCTTTCCTTTTTCCAGCCAGGCATTTGCCTCCGCTTCCTTCTCCGACCGCAGCTTCAGCCAGAAGTCAACATACGGCGAGGCATCCGCCCCGGCCGCTGCGGTCAGCGCGTTGACCACAGCCTTCCCGCTTCCCTGCCCGTACATATGGCTCAGCACATACTGCCTGAGCGCCTGGTGGAGCCGTCTCTCCCCCCACGCTTCCCGCAGGTTCCACAGCATCGTCGCGGGCCGCGCATAGACCAGATCGCCGTAGCTGGCCCAATCGGGGAAACGCTCCAGCGGCTGCCACGCCGAGATTCCCTTGCCGATGTATTTGTCAGCCCCCAGGGCTCTTGCCTTGCGAAACCGGACATAGCTGCCGCCCAGCTCAGGATCGTAGCTGTTCAGAAAGGCCATCGTTGCGTAATCGGTCAAGCCTTCATCCACCCATGCCTCGCGCACCTCGTCGCTCCCCACCAGGCCGTAAAACCACTGGTGCGCCGTCTCATGGGCCACCACGACGGAAGCCTGTTCCACCTGTTCTTCAAAGAAGTTCTCCTGAACAAAGACAATGCTCGGGTATTCCATGCCTCCGAAAAAGCCGCCCGTCTTCACAACATCATACTCCGCATAGGGGTAGTCGCCGAATTCCCCGCTGTAGTAGCGGATTGCCTGCACGGCTGTTTCGTGCAGACGCTTCACCTGCTCCTCGGGATCGCCTTGCTGCCACCAGGTTCTCACCAGCACGTTTCCCGCCCTGGAGGATTGAACCCGATAGGTCTCGTCCATCACCACCAGAGCAAAATCCCGAACATTGCTCGCATCGATCTCATACCGCTTCACGCCCTGGGGCTGCGTCTGCGTCACCACCGCCCGGCTTTCCGTGCCGGTGGTAGCCAGCTGATACCCGGCAGGCACCGCTGCCTTCAGATGGTATTCCGCCACGTCGCTGTAGAATGGATCTCCTACTGGATAATAGGGATCAAGACGCCAGCCGTTCGCTTCTTTCACAGCCAGGATCGGCAGCCAGTTGCCCAACCACATGGCGTGATCATTGTAGGAGAGGCGCCCGTTGTTGTGCGGCACGGTCAGCTCGAACGTCATCTCCACCGTGCTGGCGCCATCCCGGGAAACCGGCCTCCCCAGCGGCACTTCCAGAATCGTCCCGTCTTCTCCCCCATGCATCAACGGTACCTTATGTCCGTCCACCTTCACATCCCGGATGGCGATATTCCCCGGCTGCCGATCCTTGCCCAGCAGATACACCCAGTTCTCTCCCTTCAGCCTGGCGTCATCCTGAAACACATTGGGATAAAGGTGGAAATAGGCTTTCTCCCTGTCCGGCGGCACAAAGCGGACGCTGACGGTGCCCCTCACCCGATGATTCTTGGGATCAAGCTCGACGTCTGCCGTATAGGTGACAGGCAACATTCGCTGCTGTACGGCTCCATTCGCCGTTTTGCCCGGAGCGTTCACAGGCATCCCTTCATGGGTCAGGGTCATTCCCAGAAAAAGCACCACCGCCAAACCGGCAGCCGTCAACATCCGCTTCATCCGCATGCCTCCGCAATCGTTCTGTTAATGAGTATGTTTCCAAAATTTACTTCTATGCTTTCGATAAGGGGATGCAAACTCCTTCTCCGCAAGAAAGCCGGCCGCTCTTCGATTCTACCGATCCATCGCTCTTGAAAATCACCCCATGCGAAACTTCTTTCGGTAATACCAGTTGAAGCCGATGATCAGCGGAACGATGACCACGGTCGGCAAAAACCACAGCAGCGGGTGAACGGACGAGACGTCCAGCAGGCGGGGCGCCCCGAAGACAGCAAAGGCTGTGATGGTCGCAATGCAGCACCCCATCATGCTTGACAGATGTTCAAAAAACCAGCCCATCTTCGTCTTGGGCGGAGTCAGCCAGTAGCGCAACTGGTTGAAGCCCAGGCCGACCCCGATCAGCGGAAACCAGGCGATCAAAGGGAAATGGCGGACAAACCCGTAAGCGGAAACGGCGATTCCACCCCCGAAAAGAAGAAGGGAAAAGAACAGGTCAAGCTTGCGGGTATGGATCCCCGTTCTCGTTTTGTAACGCAGGACCCGAATCCCGTACCACGCGGAAGCGGCGCTCAGGATGGCGATGAAGATCAGGAACAGGGAGAAATCCTGCCGTTCGGCGTCAGCCTGCGGGTCGAAAAAGATGCGGTACGTTCCCATCACCCAAGCGGAGACGGCCACAACGGCCATGGCCCAGATGTAGACCCACCCCACCCGCGTGTGAAGGGGGCTCCCTTTTTTGGTCACGATGGGAATCCAGAAAATGAGCAATGCCGTAAAACCCGCCGCGATATGCATATATCTGGCCCATTCAAACAACATGCTTTCCTCTCCCCGGAAAGAGTATTTACCATACCATTACGCATCGGTTCGGATAGAATTTCATGGGAAACCGGCATGTCAGCCTCCCGATTTTCAATTTCTTACAGTTTACCATCTCCAACCCCCGAACGGCAGCCGCATCTTGGCGCATCAGGGCCTTCGTTCAAGCAAAAAAGCTGCCCCGGATGAGGGCAGCTTCTAGTTCGCCAGCGTTTTCTTGATCCTATTCGCGCAGCCAGATGAAGTAAGCCAGGAAAACGAAGAACAACACGTACATCACCGGATGAACATCGCGGCCCTGACCTTTGAACAGCTTGGTGATCGGGTAGACGATGAACCCCGCCGCGATGCCGGACGCGATGCTGAAGGTGAGCGGCATCATCAGAACCGTAAGGAATGCCGGCAGCGCTTCTTCCATCTGGTCCCAGGCCACGTTTTTCATATGGGCGGCCATCAGCACGCCGACGATGATCAGCGCGGGGGCGGTTACCGCCGGCGTCACGATCGACAGGATCGGCGAGATAAACAGGGACAGCAGGAAGAGAATGCCCGTGACAACGGAAGCGAAGCCGGAACGGCCGCCCGCCGCCACGCCCGCCGCCGATTCGATGTAGCTGGTGGTGGTCGATGTACCGAGGATGGACCCGCACAGACCGGCGATCGCATCCGACGCCAGCGCACTGCCGGGACGCGGCAGTTTGCCGTCTTTCAGCAGACCGGCCTGGTTCGCCACGCCCAGCAGCGTGCCGGTTGCATCGAAGAAGTCAACGAACAGGAAGGTAAAGATCACGATCAGCATTTTCATGCTGAACAGCGTCGAGAAATCGGTCAGGTACGGGAATGCTGCCCCAAAGGTGGGAGCCAGGCTCGGCGGCAGCGAGAAGATTTGGGTCGGCAGGTTGACCAATCCAAAGATCATCCCCACCACAGCCGTGATCACCATGCCGAAGAAGATGGCGGCATTCACTTTCCGGGACATCAGGATCGCGGTCACGACAAGACCGAATACAGCGAGCAGGGCATTTTTCGCAGCCAAAATCTCTTCCGGCTTCATGCCTTCATGGAAGCTGAGATGACCCAGCCCGACAAAGGTAGCCGGGTTGGCAACGATGATCCCCGCATTTTTCAACCCGATAAACGCGATAAACAGACCGATACCGGCGGATGTCGCGTATTTCAAGCCTTGCGGAATGGAGTTGACGATCGCCTCGCGCACGCCGGTGAGCGACAGGATCAGGAAGATCGAACAAGAGACGAAGACACCGGCCAGCGCTTGCTGCCACGGAATCCCCATCGTCAGCACGACGGTAAAGGTGAAGAAGGCATTCAATCCCATCCCAGGCGCCTGCGCAATCGGCAGACGGCCCACGAAAGCCATCACCAGCGTACCGATGGCTGCTGCCAGGGCGGTTGCCGTAAAGACGGCGTCAAACGGCGGATAGTGACCGGCCTTCACATCGGCCGGCAGATCGGCGCCGCTCAGCATGAACGGATTGACCGCCAGGATATACGCCATAGCCAAAAAAGTGGTGATGCCCGCGATGATTTCGCGGCGGTAGTTGGTGCCAAGCTTGTCAAACTCGAAATAATTTCGCACCGTAATTCCCTCCAGCATGTTCTTTCCGAAAAGAAAAGGTCGAGGGTGTACAACTGCCTCGACTCCAACAAGAACGTTCGGGAATACACGAATAATCACAGAAAAGTGCCTGACACTTCCCCTGTACCGTTCCGTTCGTAGCCGGGTCATTTGCGGTAACCCTGTAGAGACTCCCGAGCCATATTCCCGGGATTATACGAACACTTTTCTCTCGGTTGGTTACATGGAGAAGTGTAGCAAGATTTGGCTAGGCTGTCAACGAAAATCCGAACGTTATAAATATGTTATCAAAAATTATCCGGAAATTTTATTCCCATTCAATCGTCGCGGGCGGCTTTGATGTGATGTCGTACACGACGCGATTCACATTCTCCACCTCGTTGACGATTCTGGTCGATATTTTCTCCAAAACTTCCCACGGTATGCGTGCCCAATCGGCGGTCATGCCGTCAATGGAAGTAACGGCGCGGATGCCCACCGTGTACGAGTAGGTGCGCACATCCCCCATCACGCCTACGCTCTTCATGTCCGGCAGCGCGGTAAAGTACTGCCAGATCTCCCGGTCAAGTCCGGCCTTGGCGATCTCTTCACGCAGGATGGCATCGGATTCCCGCACAATGTGCAGCTTCTCTTCCGTTACCTCGCCCAGCACCCGAATCGCCAGGCCCGGGCCGGGGAACGGCTGACGCCACACGATTTCATCCGGCAGTCCGAGCTCGGTTCCCAGCTTGCGCACCTCGTCTTTGAACAAGGTTTTGAGCGGCTCGATCAGTTTGAACCGCATGTCTTCCGGCAGCCCCCCTACGTTGTGGTGCGACTTGATGGTATGGGCCGTAGCCGTGCCGCTTTCCACGATATCGGTATAGAGCGTCCCCTGGGCGAGAAAATCGACATCCGTCAATTTGGCCGCCTCTTCGTCAAACACATAGATGAACTCGTTGCCGATGATTTTCCGCTTACGCTCCGGATCGGAGACGCCGCGCAGCTTGTCCAGGAACCGCTGGCGCGCATCGATTTTGATCACGCGCATGGCGAACTTGTTGGCAAACGTCTCCATGACGCTCTCCGCTTCCCCTTTGCGCAGAAGCCCGTGATCCACGAACATGCAGGTCAGCTGATCGCCGATGGCGCGGTGAATCAAGGCCGCCACCACGGAGGAGTCCACTCCGCCGCTCAAGGCGCACAGCACCTTCTTGTCACCGACGGTTTCACGGATGCGGGCGATCTCATCCTCGATGAAGGTGCTCATGCTCCATTCGCCCTTGCAGCCACAAATCTGGAAGAGAAAGTTGGCGAGAAACTCGTTGCCTTTCACCGTATGGCGCACTTCCGGATGAAACTGTACGCCGTACCAGTGGCGCTCCGGATGGCTGATGGCCGCCACCGGACACGCATCGCTCACCGCATCGACGCGGAACCCTTCCGGCAGCTCCACCACTTTATCGGAGTGGCTCATCCAGACCACTTCGTTCTCCTCCCAGTTTTCATACAAGGGATGCTTCCGCTGCAGGCGAATCTCCGCCTTGCCGTATTCGCGCACCCCGGCGCGTTCCACTTTTCCCTTCAGCAGATGCGTCATCAGCTGCATGCCGTAGCAAATGCCCAAGATCGGCACGCCCAGCTCGAACACCGCCGGGTCAACCTGCGGCGCTCCCTCTTCATACACGCTGGCAGGCCCGCCGGAAAAGATGATCCCCTTTGGCGCAAGCTCCTTCAGCTTGGCGACAGGGGTATTGTAGGGCAAAAGCTCGCTGTAAACGCCCAAATCCCGTACGCGGCGCGCGATCAGTTGATTGTACTGTCCACCGAAATCCAATACGACAACCATTTCCATCGGCTTGTCCATGCGTATCCTCCTCACTATGCGCGTACGCCATGCTCATAAAAAAAAGGGACTGTCCCCTCATAAATGCACGTGGAGACAGAGACCCCGTTTTTTGTACGGTGCGTACACATCCGCAGTCTTCTCCTCGTAGTCGCCCGATTTACGGTCGGGCGGTAGAAACTTTCAGGCCGTATCCCTGAGATTATACGAGCGATAAGATCCATTGATGGACATTCTAGCAGAGTGCGGCGAAATGTTCAAGGTTTCAGTTGCTGGGACAGCTGTTCCATCAGTTTGTTGGCGATGCCGCGCGCCTTCTCTTCGATCTCTTTGTAGCCATAATGCACACGCTCAAACAATTGTGTCAGGTAGAACAGATCCTGCCGTTTGTCGCTGGGAATGGTAAGCCGTCTCACATACTCGCGCAGCGTCTCCCCGGGCTTGCGGGGGGCCACTGTCTTTTCAAACAGCGTCAGCAGCACCTGATATTTTTGCGGGAACTGCTGTTCCTGATAGGTGGACATCTTCCGCCGCAGCCACCAGATAAACAGCTGGCGCCGTTTTCGCCAGGCGGCAAGCGCTCCCACCGCCGGAATCAACAGGAAGATGGCAACCGCCTGCCAAGAAATCCCGCCGCTCTCCCCTGTGTTGAAACGCTCCGCCTCCAGCTCTTCCAACCGGCCGTCTCCGCGGTCGATGGGCGTTTGGGCAGCCGGCGTCTGGAGATCAGGCATCTGCTGCTGTTGGGTAGACAGATCGTAGTTCACACGGACAGGGGACGGGAAGGAACTGGTGGGTTCAAACGGAATCCAGCCGTAGCCGGGGAAATACACCTCCACCCACGAATGGGCATCCTTGTTGCGGACTTCCATAATCATGTGTCCCTGCGGATCTTCGCCGACGTCATGGCCGCTGGCGAAGCCTTTTACCCACCGTGTCGGAATCCCGATCGTCCGCAGCATGACCGCCATCGCCGAGGAGAAATGGTCGCAATATCCCCGGTAGCTTTCAAACAGAAACTGGTCTACGAAATCCTGCCCATTTTCCGGGATCGGCACGTCTTCCGTCTCGTATTTGTAGTCGCCGTTTCGCAGGAAGCTTTCGACTGCCCGCGCTTTTTCGTACGGCGACTTGGCGTCTTTGGTCACCTTCTCGGTCAGCTGTTTGATGCGGGGCGGCAGGTTGGCCGGAAGCTGCAGGTAACGGCGCTTGATCTCTTCCGGATAATCCGTGCCCGCACTCACCATCTTCTTCTCGCTCAGAATCGGCACTTCTGCCTGGACCACGTAATGATGCAATTTCATCAGCTGCGTGTTCGGCACCAGATAGGGCTGCCGCGTGCGCTCCGACGGGGTCGACGGGAACATCTGGATCTTGCCGCCGCGCACCTCCAGATTGCCAAACTCCCGGTCGTACATCAGCGTGGCGTTCTCCGGTTCATACTGTAAGAGACGCTTGATCTGGCCGGGATAAAAGACGATCGGGAACTGCTCCCCTCTGAACTGCAGGACAGCCGTCACGTCCTTGGTCTCCAGCCCGTGAAACTGCTGCTCGCTCCAGGTGTAC
Organism: Brevibacillus sp. SYP-B805; assembly: GCF_011059135.1. Lineage (GTDB taxonomy): Bacteria > Bacillota > Bacilli > Brevibacillales > Brevibacillaceae > Brevibacillus_F. The sequence goes on from NZ_JAALGD010000017.1 coordinate 77,800, forward strand.
TCCTTGGGCTCCAGGATCGGTTCATGCTCCCGATCCCCCTTTTGCCAGCCCTCGCCGGTATAAATGTCCTTGGCATCGCCCCGCCAATATGTTTTTTCATTGGTGATCGCGATGAATACCAGGTGGTCGTCCTGGATGAACGGCCCCCCGAGGCGGCTGTCGTTGTTATCGTACCCCACTTTTTTCGGGTATCCAGTCCCTACGGCATTCTTGCTGGTCAGAAAGGCGATCGGATCCGGCCAGCTGGCGTCCTGCTTGGGTGCCGCGTACGCCACCCCCACCGTGAGCGTGATGATCATCACGGGGGCCAGCAGCGAATTCCCGTAGGAGAGGCGGCTGCGGTTGGAGGCGGACATCCATTTTTCCAGCGCGGACATATGGAGGACGGCCAGCAGCAAAAAACCGACGGCAAGCGTGCGGATAATGGCACCGTCCGCTTCATACGGCAGGAAGGTATCCAGCGTGGCCAGATACACTTCGCTCAGGAAAACGAACCACAGCCCCTGCCGCTGCTCCAGCACCAGATACGACAGCAGCGAAACCAGGACCAACAGCATCAGATAAAACAGCGCATTGCGGGAAACCGGCGACATCTCCACCCAGTTTTGCTGTTGCATCAGGGGAATATCGTGCTGAATCCGCACGTATACTTCCTTCAGCCATTCGATGTCCCAAAACGGCGTGACAAAGTAATGGGCGTGCAACAGCCACAGGACGCCGGCCAGTTTGACCAGAAACGTGAGCAGCCGCCAACGCCCCAGCAAATCAAGCAGCAGGACGCCGCCCACGATGATCATAAACGGCGTCAGATCGGAGGTGTCCGTCAGCGCCGTCAACGGCAGCAGCCACTCGCGCAGGAGCAGAAAAAGAAACAAAGCGGCCACCCAATCCAGCACCTTGGTTTGCCGCAAAAATCGTATCGCCATGCTTCTTCAGGCACCTCCGATCCGTCTCAACTCTTCGTACTCCGCCGGATGCACGGATTTGCACACGACCTTGTGCACCGCCAGCATGTGCAGCGTCTGTTTTACTTCTGCCGGCAGGGATGGAGCGGCGTGGACATAAAAGAGATGGACGCTGCGCCCGGAATGGGCCAGCTCCAGAAGCCGCTTCACCACCTGTGTTTGCAGGGACGGCGTGATGACAGTCAGCGTCGTTCCTTGCGAGTACTCCAATGCCTCCCGTCCCAGCAGCCGGGAGAAGGGCTCCTCCCCTTCCGGCATCACCCGCGCCAACTGGTCAAATACCCGGAAAAAATGGGCGTGCGAATGGGCCGGCGGTATATGAATGCGCTCTTTTTGGCGCGTGATCAATCCGTAATGGTAGCTGCGCTGATTGGCATAATTCACCAGGCTTGCCGTCAGGCTGACCGCCATCTCAAAGAGCTGGGCATCTTCCGGTTGGTAATGGCTTTTTTCCAGGTCAAGAAAAAAGATCACCTGGTTCATCGCCTGATGCTCGAATTCCTTGGTCTTCAGTCCCTGCCCCCGCGCGGATGCACGCCAGTGGATCTGGCTGAGGCGGTCTCCCCGATGGTAATCCCGTACGCCCCGCACGGCCGCCACATCGTCGGAACGCCGGTGGGCAACCTGAATGTTGCCGCTCATGTTGCCGTCCCCTGTCGGCCAGTGGGTAATCTGCCGGTAGGAGGGATAGACCAGAAATCCGTTATGCAGCGGGAAGGTTTTGGAGAGCTGGAAAAATCCGAAAAAATCCCCGCCGCTGACGACGCAGTCCTTCAACTCGTAATATCCCCGCGGCAGGGAAGGGATGAGATACTTGATCTCCACTTCCCGCTTGAACCAGGGATAGATGATCTGCCGGTGCGGATGATAGTATCCCGCAATCTTGTCCGGCAGGGGTTCCACCACCATGTTCCATCCCAGCGGAAACCAGATTGTCCGGCGCAGCCGCAGGGTCACGATCAGGTCTTCCCCGTCTCGCAGGCGGTCTCTGTCGATCTCCCGGGAAACCTGCAGCGTGGCAAACATCAGCCAATAGGCAAGCGCCTGGTAGCAGAAAAAGACCAGGCTGCTGTAAAACAGGAACCAGCTGGCAAACCCGCCCTGGAACTTGGCGAACAGGTAGGTGATGACCAGCAGCCCCATGATTTTCGTTTTTCCGTATTTTTGCTGTTTCATGATGGGGACACCGCCTTAGCCGATCGGGACGCGTGTTTCCGCCAATACGCCGGCCACCAGGCGCTCGATGGTTGCTCCCTCCAACCGCGCCTCCGGCTTCAGGATAATCCGGTGCTGGAAGGTGACCGGAACGAGCTCCTTCACATCATCCGGGATGACGAAATCCCTGCCTCTGACGAACGCCAACGCCTGAGCCGCCCGGTACAGGGCGAGCGCGCCCCGCGGGGAGACGCCCAGGTAGACGTTGAGATGCTCCCTTGTTTTTTGGCACAGGCGGACGATATATTCCTTGATGCTTTCGCTTACTTTGACCGCCGCCACCTGGTGCTGCAGGGCGTACAGCTCTTCCGCCGTAATCACCGGCTCGAGCTTGTCGAGCGGATTGTCGCTCGTAAAACGGGTGAGAATCTTCATCTCCTCTTCCAGGGTCGGATAGCCCAGGTGCAGTTGCAGCAAAAACCGGTCCAACTGCGCCTCCGGCAGCGGGAATGTGCCTTCATACTCGAGCGGGTTTTGCGTGGCCATGACAAAGAACGGTTCGTTCAAGCGATACGTCACCCCGTCCACCGTCACGGAATGCTCTTCCATCGCCTCCAACAGGGCGGACTGCGTCTTGGGCGAGGTGCGGTTAATCTCGTCCGCCAGGATCACATTGGCAAAAATCGGCCCCGGCCGGAATTCAAATTCCATGGTTTTCTGGTTGAATATCGACACGCCGGTCACATCGGTCGGCAGCAAGTCCGGGGTAAACTGCAGGCGTTTGAAGCTGCCGCCGATCGAACGCGCCAATGAACGGACAAGCAGCGTTTTCCCCACCCCCGGGACATCTTCCAACAGGACATGTCCCCTGGCCAACAGGGCAACGATGCTTAAATCGATGGTCTGCTTTTTCCCGACGAGCACTTTTTCCATATTGCCGATCAGTTTCTCGATGGCTTGATGCGGATGGTCCAGTTTAATGACATTCATCTTTATCCATCTCCTGTTCCAGTGTGACCCTTTCTTCGGTCTTCTGACACCTTTTCATGGAAACTTACCATTATTATCATGATTAGCTCTATAAGCTACCTTACCGGAAACGTTTGAACAGTGACAAGAAAAAATTGTTAATATTTGTGAAATTTTAAGGAGGGGATTTCGACCCGCAGTCTCATTGTGGCAAAAAACCGCGCGTATGTCAAAAAGAGCAGGGAATTCCCTGCTCTCTGTCTGTGATGGCGTGCCCTGAGAGATTCGAACTCCCGACCTTTTGATTCGTAGTCAAACGCTCTATCCGGCTGAGCTAAGGGCACATGTGACGGTTACGCGATCAACAGCGGGCTGCGGTCCGTCAAATACAAAAGGTCTGCCACTGCTGAGCAAACCTCCCCACACATCCGACTCGCTATGGTGCGGGTGAAGGGACTTGAACCCCCACGGTTGCCCGCCAGAACCTAAATCTGGTGCGTCTGCCAATTCCGCCACACCCGCAAATATAAAAAAATGGTGAGCCATGAAGGACTCGAACCTTCGACCCTCTGATTAAAAGTCAGATGCTCTACCAACTGAGCTAATGGCTCATCCTGAAAATGGCTGGGGCACTAGGATTCGAACCTAGGAATGACGGAGTCAAAGTCCGTTGCCTTACCGCTTGGCTATGCCCCAAGTTCATGGTGCCGGCGATAGGAATCGAACCCACAACCCCCTGATTACAAGTCAGGTGCTCTACCAATTGAGCTACACCGGCAGCTGTTTCATACAGATGCATGGTGGTTCGGGACGGAATCGAACCGCCGACACGAGGATTTTCAGTCCTCTGCTCTACCGACTGAGCTACCGAACCAAAATGGCGGAGCTGACGGGACTCGAACCCGCGACCTCCGGTGTGACAGACCGGCGTGAACTCCAGCTTCACCACAGCTCCAGATTTGGTTGCGGGAGCAGGATTTGAACCTGCGACCTTCGGGTTATGAGCCCGACGAGCTACCGGACTGCTCCATCCCGCGACGATGTCCATGCACGGACAAGTGTCGGCGCTGCCAACAGGACGCTGGCGCTTTACCGACCGCCATGGATGACACTGCTTTCAGCTGTCCATCCCGGCAAATTGTAACATGGTGGAGGCTGACGGGATCGAACCGCCGACCCTCTGCTTGTAAGGCAGATGCTCTCCCAGCTGAGCTAAGCCTCCATACGAAACCCCACAAAGCCCTTCGAAGCGCATTCGATTCCTTTGTGGGGAATGCGATTCATGAGATGGTGACCCGTAGGGGATTCGAACCCCTGTATGACAGCGTGAAAGGCTGCTGTGTTAAACCACTTCACCAACGGGCCATTTTTTCAGACATAATGGTGCGGTCGGCGAGACTCGAACTCGCACGGGTCGCCCCGCCACCCCCTCAAGATGGTGTGTCTGCCAATTCCACCACGACCGCAAGTCAGTTTGGTAGCGGTGGAGGGGATCGAACCCCCGACCTTTCGGGTATGAACCGAACGCTCTAGCCAGCTGAGCTACACCGCCACGATGATGAAGTTAAATGGAGGTAATGGCGGAGAGTGAGGGATTCGAACCCTCGCTACGCTTGCGCATACTAACGGTTTAGCAAACCGTCCCCTTCGGCCTCTTGGGTAACTCTCCGCTATATGGCTCCTCGGGAGGGACTCGAACCCCCGACCGATCGGTTAACAGCCGATTGCTCTACCGACTGAGCTACCGAGGAATACGTGAAGGTTTGCCCCTTCAAAACTGGATACGCAAGATTCTTGCTGA
>NZ_JAALGD010000018.1:0-72481 GCF_011059135.1 Brevibacillus sp. SYP-B805
AGCGTCAAGCTGGTAAGACCCCTCATAGACGATGAGGTTGATAGGTTCGGTGTGGAAGCGCGGCAACGCGTGGAGCTGACGAATACTAATCGGTCGAGGACTTATCCACAGCAAGCCTTCAGCAAAATCTTGCGTATCCAGTTTTGAAGGTGTAAACTTACGGAGAGTTACCCAAGAGGCCGAAGGGGACGGTTTGCTAAACCGTTAGTATGCGCAAGCGTAGCGAGGGTTCGAATCCCTCACTCTCCGCCATTTCCTCCACTTAACTTCATCATCGTGGCGGTGTAGCTCAGCTGGCTAGAGCGTTCGGTTCATACCCGAAAGGTCGGGGGTTCGATCCCCTCCACCGCTACCACAGGGGCATAGTTTAACGGTAGAACGAAGGTCTCCAAAACCTTTGGCGTGGGTTCGATTCCTACTGCCCCTGCCAGCAACAATATTATTTCTTTCCGATGATGGCGGTCGTGGCGAAGGGGTTAACGCACCGGATTGTGGCTCCGGCATTCGTGGGTTCGAATCCCATCGATCGCCCCATTTCAACGGGAGTATAGCCAAGTGGTAAGGCACGAGTCTGCAAAACTCTTATGCCCCGGTTCGAATCCGGGTACTCCCTCCAAGATGTCCCAGTAGCTCAGCTGGATAGAGCAACGGCCTTCTAAGCCGTCGGTCGGGAGTTCGAATCTCTCCTGGGACGCCATTTTTTCAACAGACGCGATGAGCCTATAGCTCAGAGGATAGAGCACTGGTCTCCGGAACCAGGTGCCCAGGTTCGAGTCCTGGTAGGCTCACCATCCTTACCTTCTCTCATTTCCTGGGTTGACACAAGCAGGTCAACAAAGGGAACAACGTAAGATCATGCGGTCGTGGTGGAATTGGCAGACACACCATCTTGAGGGGGTGGCGGGGCGACCCGTGCGAGTTCGAGTCTCGCCGACCGCACCATACATATTTTGTTAGCGGCCCGTTGGTGAAGCGGTTTAACACAGCAGCCTTTCACGCTGTCATGCAGGGGTTCGAATCCCCTACGGGTCACCACTTTCCAGATTTTCTTCCTTGTCAGCGAAGCCTTTCAGCATAAAGGCTTTTTTTTCTGCGTACAAATACATTTTAGGTCGAGCAGTGAGAATAGAACTCCCCGATCGTGGGAAAGGTGATAGCAGTGCTTTATCAGGCGGTAGGGTGACGAAATGGAGAAAAACCCTGTGATTTCGTGGAAAATCAAGGATTTTGCCACTTTCGTCCGATTGCAGCATGGTACCGTTTCATGTAAACTCAATTGAGGGTTTAGAGAGAAACAATGATTGATCACTGCCTATTACCCATAGAGACTTTATGGCATAGGTCGAGGAGAAGAAAAAAATGAGTACAATAAAAGAGATCATTGAGGGGCTTTTCATCGGATTCAGCACTACGGTTGGTGTCGTCAGCACCTACCAGACCTTGGTATCCTGTGCGGGCTTGTTCCGGAAGAAGGAAGCGATCACGCACCAACCGGAAAAAACATTTGCGGTGCTTGTCGCCGCGCATAACGAAAGCGCCGTCATCGGGCCGTTGATTGAAAACCTGAAGCAACTGGATTATCCCAAAGAAATGTACGATATCTTTGTCATTTGCGATAACTGTACCGATAACACCGCCGAGATCGTGCGCGCGCACGGCGCTTATGCCTGCGAACGGTTTGACAGCACCAAGCGCGGCAAAGGGTACGGAATCGAATGGATGCTGGAGAATCTTTGGGCGATGCCGCGCCAGTATGATGCCGTCGTAATGTTCGACGCCGACAATCTGGTGGAAAAGAATTTCCTGCTGGCCATGAACGATCGTCTCTGCAAGGGGGAGCGGGTTATTCAGGCGTTTTTGGACTCCAAAAACCCGTTTGACTCGTGGATTACCCTCTCCTACGCCGTGACGTACTGGTTTACCAACCGGATGTGGCAGTTGGCCCGCCACAACCTTGGTCTGCCCAATACATTGGGCGGGACGGGGTTGTGCATCGAAAGCAACCTGTTGAAGGAAATGGGATGGGGGGCAACCAGCCTGACGGAGGACCTGGAGTTTGCCACCCGATGCATCGAGCGGGGGATTTACCCCACATGGTGCCACGATACCAAGGTATATGACGAGAAGCCGATTGATCTGAAGGCGTCCATGCGCCAGCGCCTTCGCTGGATGCAGGGGCACTACGACGTGGCCGGACGCTACATCGGCAGCGTGATCAAAAATGGCCTGAAGGCGCGCCGTTTAGGCATGCTCGATGCCGCTTTCTATCTCTTTCAACCGATGTATGTGCTGATTGTCACGCTGATGTCGCTGTTGTTTGTCGGCCGCCTCTTCGACTGGGACAGCATGCCGATGGCAACCGTGCTGCCGGAATGGCTGGTTTACGGGTCGACCGCCCTGTTCTACCTGCTGCCCATCCTGGCGCTGTATTTGGAGAAGGTGCCGCTAAAAGCGTATCTGGGCTTGCTGCTGCTGCCGATTTTCTTCCTAACCTGGCTGCCCATTTTCTTCTACGCGTTCTTTACCAAGAACAATCAAGAATGGAGCCATACGGTTCACACGCGGGCGATCCGCATTGAGGAAATGCAATAGCATGGGAAAAACCACAGAGGCACGACCCTGTGGTTTTTCCTTTGAAGCGATTGCGCGCGCCGGAGGAAGCCTCACATCGATTGGTTGGCCTGTCCGATCACGCGCATGGCTTCCTGGATATCCTGCTGGACGAGTTGTTGGGGCGGGAGCTGCGGTGCATAATAGCCTTGTTGAATCGCAAATTGCGCCACACTTTCCTGGAAATGGATCGCATCGCGCAGCTGGGTTTCCAGCACGGAGCGCAGCTGCTGATCTTGGGATTCGTTCAGCGCGCGGCTGTAAGAACCGACAAGCTGTTTGGCTCCGAGGAGCATATCCAGCGCGATGGCTTTTTCCGAAAGGGTCTTCACAGGAGCGGCGATGGTCATGCGTTATCCTCCTTCAGGGAAATGGTGGATGGCAAGCGTTACCGGCCGAAAACCTGCTGCAGCTGCTGAATGTGCTGCCGGGCGGTGCCGATATCCTGCTGGATGAGCGCTTTCAGCTGGGGATTGGTCACCTGGGACAGATACGCTTGGGCCTTTTCCACACAAATCGCCTTGGCTGCGACCAATTCATGCACTTCCAGGCATTCATGCGGCGCAAAACGTTGATTCGGCATGCTGCATCCCCCTTCACGATGTTCAACTCGCGTGCCCGTCCGGCACAATGGTTAGGATGGGACAGAGGGATAGCCCTTATACCTTGCAGGAATTGCTTTTCGCGGACTGCGGCAAAACCTGTTATAATAAAGGGATGGAGGCAAAGAGAAAGGAGCCTGAACGATGAAGCAAACGGCGAAACCGATCGTGGACGCCCAGCCGTTGTGTTGGGGCGACAAACGTTATCATACATGGAATTATCATCTGCGTCAGATGTTTCAGGATAAAGTGTTCAAAGTTCCCCTGGATGGCGGCTTTACTTGTCCCAACCGCGACGGGACGGCAGCCATCGGCGGGTGCACGTTCTGCAGTGCGCGAGGCTCGGGCGATTTTGCCGGGGATCGACGCATGGATCTCGAGCGGCAGTTTCACGATGTCAAAAGCCGCATGCATGAAAAATGGCCGCAAGCCAAGTACATCGGATTTTTCCAGGCCTTTAGCAATACGTACGCGCCGGTGGAAGAGCTGCGGGAGATGTACGAGGTGATCCTCAAGCAGGAGGGCGTTGTCGGCCTCTCCATCGCGACGCGGCCGGACTGCCTGCCCGACGACGTGGTGGAATATCTCGCCGAGCTGAATGAACGCACTTACCTGTGGGTTGAGTTGGGGCTGCAAACCATCCATGAAAAAACCGCCCGGCTGATCAACCGGGCCCACGATTATCAATGCTATCTGGATGGGGTGGCCAAACTGCGGAAGCACAATATCCGCGTATGCTCCCATATCATTTTCGGCTTGCCGCAGGAAACCCACGAGGAGATGATGGAAACGGCGAGAGCGGTGGCCGGTCTTGATGTACAGGGGATCAAGATCCACCTGCTCCATTTGCTGCGCAAAACCCCGATGGTGAAGCAGTATGAACAGGGATTGCTGCAGTTCCTGACACAGGAGGAATACACCAAGCTGGTGGTGGACACCCTGGAGATCCTTCCCCCGGACATGATTGTCCATCGCGTCACCGGCGACGGCCCGCCTGATCTGCTGATCGGTCCGATGTGGAGCCGGAAGAAATGGGAAGTATTAAACGGCATCGACGCCGAACTGCTCAGAAGAAACTCGTGGCAGGGGAAATATTGGACCCCCACCACCTGATACAGCCCATGGCAAAAGGGAGCCTTGTGCAACGAACAAAGGCTCCCTTTTGCTGTCTGTGCTCATCCTTTTCGCTTTTTCTCCCGGATTTTTCTGGCGCGCAGCGGATAGTTCGTGATCACGCCGTCCACCTTCATCGCAAACACCTCCCGCAAATGCGGAGCGGCGTTGACGGTCCAGGCAACAACAGGAAATCCGCGGCGATGTGCCTTTTTGATCAGGGAAGACGTGACGGCCTCTCTCGGCGCATGCAGTTCCTGCGCCTGGTAACGGCTGGCAATCTCCCAGGGGTCCTGCAGGTTTCCCACATAGAGGAGAGCCGTTGCCAGCCGGTCGTCCAGCTCTTTGATCCGCAGCAGACTATCGAAGTTAAAGGAGGAGATGATGGTGCGCTCGGACAGCCCATACGCGCGAAGAAGCTCCACCACTTTTTCCTCCAGATCGGCTTGGGGCAGGAAAAAGTTTTTCAACTCCACAATCAGGCGCATGGAGGTGGGGGCGAGGTAAGCGCAAACCTCCTCCAAGGTGGGAATGCGAGCCTGTTGAAAGAGCGGATGGAACCAGGCGCCGGCGCTAAAGCGCTGCAGCTCCCGGCATGTATATTCACTGACGGGTCCGGAGCCGTCGGTTGTCCGGTTGAGGGTGTGATCATGGATCACCACCGGTTCCCCGTCCCTTGTCAGCTGCACATCCAGTTCAATGCCGTCTGCCCGCTGTTTTCTGGCCAGCCGGAAAGCCTCCATCGTGTTCTCCGGACAATGGGCCGAGGCTCCACGGTGAGCGTAAATCAAAGGTGCCATCCGCGCTTCCTCCTTCCCGTGTAATCCGCACCTAGTAATCCATATGCGCGGGCGCCCACATAAAAACTCCCGCGGTCACGCGGGGGTGAAGTCGGCTGGCGATCAGTTCTCCACAATGAGGAAGAGGATCACCAGCAAGATAAACAGGACCAGCACGATACGAAATTCCTGATTGAACAAAAAGTCTGACGAACTCAACGCGTATCTCTCCTTCCATCCGTTTTTGCCATTATCCTATGCATGGCAGGCGGAATAGGCGCATGAAAATTGTACAATTTGACGGATGACGCCCCATGCGCAGGTGCTACAATGGTAAAAAACCGGAGAACAGGGAGGGAGAAGATGGAGATCGCCCAACTGGCTGACAATGGCGATATCGTGGTGGATCCGCATAACCAGCGCATCCGGGTTCTTTCCTATGAAGCGGCAGCCATTCCCCGGCTGCATGCCGCGCTGCTGCGGGAAGGCCAACAGAATGACCTGCACAAGATCATCATGTATGCAAAAAAAGCGGACGTCCCCGCCCTGCTCGAGCTCGGGTACCGGCAGGAAGGAAAGATCGACGGTTTTTTCCGGGGCGAGAACGCGCAGATGCTCTCTTACTTCCTGACGCCGGAACGGGCGGCGTCCACCGCCCCTGCGCTGGCGGAGGAGAATCTGCGCCTGAGCCTGGCAAAGGGGCGGGCGGAACGCAGGGAGCTGCCGGACGGCTACCGGCTGCGGGATGCGGACGAGGGTGATGCCGACGCTTTGGCCGCGTTGTATCGACAGGTATTCCCCGTCTATCCGACGCCGATGGATGACGCCGCTTATATCCGCAAGACGATGCGGGAGGGAACCTGTTATGTCGTGGCGGAAACGGACGATGGTATCGCCTGCGCGGCATCGGCCGAGATCAGCGCACGCTTCGGCTCGGCGGAGATGACGGATTGCGCCACCCATCCCGCGCATGCGGGCAGGGGACTGCTGCAGCCGCTGTTTGCGGCCCTGGAAGAGAAGATGAAAGCGAAAGGGATCTATTATTTGTACACCCTGACCCGTGCCCAATCGGCGGCCATGAATATCACGGCGGCCAGGCAGGGGTATGCGTACCGGGGCCGTCTGATCAACAACTGCCGTATTTCCTCCGGGTATGAAGATATGAATATCTGGGTGAAACCGTTGAAAGAAACGTGGGAGTAGCCGGTCAGGCAGGGTACAGCAGCCGGTGCAGGCGGTATGCCATCAGCGCCAGCTGCAGCTGCCAGCGGGCGGCTGCATCCTCCAGGCTGCACCCGGTTTTGCTTTCGATCTGCTGCAGCCGGTATTTCAGGGTATGCCGGTGAATGTAAAGCGCCTGGGCGGTTTGCAGCCCGTTGAGGCCTTGGGCAAAATAGGCGTCCAGCGTCTCGAGGAGCTGCTGTCCGTGTTTGGCGTCATGGGCGACCAGTTGGCCGAGCAGCGGCCGCCACAGCTGCTCCAGCTTCTCCGGCTGCTGATGATACGGAAACAGGAATTGATACCCTTTCATGCCGGCATAGGAAAGAACCTGCGGGACATCGGCCAGCAGGGGATAGGCTTGCAGGGCAAAAAGAGCCTCCTGGGCCGCCTCCGGTATCTCGGACACATGGGCCCGCGGGTTGCTGACGCCGATTTGCAGCGGATGAGCCGGGTCCAGCCTTTGCCACTGGAGGGCTAGCTGCTGGAGAAGCGCATGGCTGCTCCGCTGATCGGGCAAAATCATCAGCAGATAGGCGGCTCGTTCGCGCAGGAGGTAATGGAGACCGCTGCGGTCGGCCAGCCTGGTGAGCAGGGTGTTCAGCTTCTGGTGCAGCAGGGGCAGATCCTCCTGCTGCCCGGCAGCGATGCGCATCCCGGCGATCAGATGGCTGCCGGCGAGCGGATAGCCGAGCATGCGGCTGCGCGCTTCCGCCTCCGCGCCGACGGTGATCCTCCCGCTGAGAAGCTCTTCCGCAAAATCCCCCTTCAAACGCCATTCCGTGGCCGATACCGCACGTTCCTTCACATATTCCAGCGCACACAAGGTGGCTGCATGCTGCAGCGCGACATCATCCAGCTCTTTCCAGGCTGCGGCCGGTTTACAAAGCGTCAGGGTGCCGTATGTTTCCCGGTGAGCGCGGATCGGAACCTGACGGGTTTTCCGCTCCGTTTGACCCGCCGGGGGCGGCGCGGTATCCGGTGCAAGGCGGACCAGGTCGTAGCCGAGCGCATCCGCGATCTCCACCTCACCGCCTGTCAGCTGAACGAGCTCCCTGGCAATCGCGGGCAGTCCTCCCTTGGACAAGGCCGCATTGATCATCCGGTTGTGAATCGCCTCGGAATAGGCAAGCGTCTCAAACTGCCGATTGATGATCGGCTGCAGGATGGCTTTCGTCACGGTGGAGAAGTTCATTTCCACCGGTATTTCGATCAGCGGCAGGTGATACCGGTCGGCCGTCTCGATCAGGATCGGCGGGATCTCCCGCAGATAGAAGCCCGTATGCAGGGCCACACCGCTCAACTTCCGCTCCGCAAGCGAAGGGATGAACCGCTTCAGTTTTACGGGATCCCCTTCCAGGCCAAAGCCTGTGGTGATGAGGAATTCCCCCTCCATCAACCGCGAGGCGTCTTCCAGCACTTCCACGATGGTGACCCAGCGGATTTGATTGTCCAGGCCGTTTGCCCCGGCAACCAGCCGCGTCTGCACCATGTCCGGCAGTTGCAGGGCTTCCCGGATGGTAATGGTCATCGCATGCTCCCCTCTCCGATGCAAGTCTCTTATACAAAATGTACAAAAGATTTTGCTTTTTCACCAATCTTTTTTTGCCAGCGGGGCGAATGGCGCGGTCGCTTGGCTGCGATACGATGAAGGAAAGTAAAATGCACGAGGTGGAAGGCATGGAGAGAAGCTTTGTCATTAAGCCGGAACTGGCCAAACAATACCCGTTTATCGCTTACGGCAAAGGCGTATATCTGTACGACAAGCAGGGGAAAGCGTATCTGGACGGCTGCTCCGGCGCCGTGACAGCCAGCATCGGCCACGGTGTGGAAGAGATTGCCGATGCCATGCATGAACAGGCCAAACGGGTCTCGTTTGCGTATCGCTCCCATTTTAGCAGCGATGCCGTGGAAGAGCTGGCGGCCACATTGGCCAAATGGGCGCCCGGCGAGCTCAACTGGAGCTTTTTTGTCAGCAGCGGTTCGGAAGCTACCGAAACCGCCCAAAAAATCGCCATCCAATATTGGCAGGAGAAAGGCTTTGAGAAGAAAAACCGCATCATCTCCCGCTGGATGAGCTATCACGGCATCACGATGGGGGCGCTCTCCATGTCCGGCCATGTGTTGCGCCGCAAACGGTTCGTCCCGCTGCTGGCCGACTATCCGATGGTGAGCGCGCCGTATCCCTACCGCCGGCCGGACGGCATCAGCGAAGAAGCGTATGCGCGGCAGTGTGCCGATGAACTGGAGGCCGCGATCCGGCGCATCGGCCCCGAACATGTGGCGGCGTTTATCGCCGAGCCGGTGATCGGCGCTTCCGGCGGGGCGGTGGTGCCGCCGGACGGGTATTTTCAGCGCATCCGGGAAATCTGCGATCGCTACCAGGTGCTGTTTATCGCGGATGAAGTGATGACCGGCATCGGTCGGACGGGCAGGCATTTCGGCATCGATCACTGGGGCGTGGTACCCGATCTGATGGCGTTGGGCAAAGGGATGAGCGCCGGGTATACCCCGATGGCGGCGGCCATGGCTTCCGAGGAGATTATCGGGACGATCGCTCGCGGCAGCGGGGCCATCATGGCGGGACACACCTACAGCGCCAATCCGCAATCGGCGGCGACTTCCCTGGCGGTGCTGCGCTATGTGGAAAAACATCATCTGGTAGAGCGAGCGGCGTCACAAGGCGCATATCTATTGAATGAGCTCAAAAAGCTGGCGGCCGACTGCCCGTTCATCGGAGAGGCGCGCGGCCTGGGACTGTTGTGCGGGATCGAGCTGGTGAAAAACAAGGAGACCAAGGAACCGTTTGCGCTGTCGTTGGGCGTGACGCAGAAAGTGTTGAGCAAGGCTTTTGAAAAAGGCTTGATCCTCTATCCGGCGGCGGGCGGACTGGACGGCGTCGCGGGGGATGCCATCATCGTCGCCCCCCCGCTGACGATTGCGAAGGAAGAAATCGACCACCTGCTTGCCCTGCTCAAAGCGACGCTGGAAGACGTGCAGGCTGAGTTGGCGGAGGTGTAAAGATGGCGCACACAGGCGATCGATTCGACAAAGTCGTCTCCCTGGAGCATGCCTTGAGCTATTTTCACAGCGGCATGACCCTCATGGTCGGCGGCTTCGGGGGCGTGGGCAATCCGCCCACCCTGATTGAAGGCATCCTGGAAAAGGGAATAAGGGAGATCACCCTGATCAGCAATGACACGGCCTTCCCGCATATCGGCGTGGGGAGGCTGGTGACGGAGCGCCGGGTGAAGAAGGTGATCGCTTCCCATATCGGATCCAATCCCAATGCCGGTGCGCAGATGACGGCCGGGGAACTGGAAGTGGAGTTTTGCCCGCAGGGGATCCTGGCGGAGCGTGTGCGGGCCGGAGGAGTTGGCCTGGGCGGCATCCTCTCCGATATCGGCATCGGCACCATCGCGGAAAAGGGAAAAACGAAAGTCACGGTGGGCGACAAGGAATACCTGCTCGAAACGCCGCTGACGGCGGAGGTGGCGATTGTCCATGCCAAAAAAGCGGACCGCTTCGGCAATCTCGTCTATGACACCAGCGCGCGCAATTTTAACCCGCTGGTGGCGATGGCCGGCGACATCACGATCGTCGAAGCGGATGAGATCGTGCAGATCGGTGATTTGCATCCGGAAGAGATCGTGACGCCCGGGGTATTCGTCGACATGATCGTACAGAGCAAAGGGGTGAACTGGCGATGGGCGTGGGAGAAGTAAGGGAAGCGGAAGGCTACCGCGAGCGGATCGCCCGCCGAGCGGCCATGGAAATCGAAGACGGCATGATCATCAATTTGGGGATCGGCATTCCCACGCTGGTGGCAGATTACATCCCCAGGGAGAAGCGCGTATTTTTCCACGCGGAGAACGGCATCCTCGGAACGGGGCCGAGTCCGGCCAAAGGGGAAGAGAATCCGATGCTGTGCAACGCCGGCGGGTTTCCCGTCACATTGATGCCGGGGGCCTCCTTCTTTGACAGCGCCACCGCCTTCGCCATCATCCGCCGGGGCCTGCTGGACATGACGATCCTGGGCGTGCTGGAGGTCAGCGAAAAAGGGGACATCGCGAACTGGATCGTGCCGGGCAAACGCGTGCCGGGAATGGGAGGAGCCATGGAACTGGCCCAGAAGGCGAAGCGGGTCATGGTGCTCACCACCCATCTGGATAAAAACGGCCGTTCCAAGGTGATCAGGGAATGCAGCCTGCCGCTTACGGCAAGGGGAGCGGCTGACCTGATCATCACGGACATGGCCGTCATGGAGGTTCGGGCGGATGGCCTGTATCTGCGCGAGGTGATGCATCCCTATACGGTGGCCGACGTTATCGGCGCGACGGAAGCGGAGCTGAAGATCGACGGGGAAGTAACGGTATTTGAATAAAGGGGAGTGATACCGTGCGAAAGGAATGGCAGGAAAGGATTCATGCGCAGCTGCAGCAGGAGCGGGAGGCGGCAGCGCGGCTGCTGCAGGAGTGGGTGAAGGAGCCCAGCCTGCAGGGGCAGGAACGGCCGCTTCAGGAGAAGATCGCGTCCCGGCTGGCTGCGATGGGCCTGGAGGTTGACCTGTGGGTGATGGAAGGGGATGAGCTCCTGAAGCATCCGTACTTCGTCTCTCCACGCCGGACGTTTGAAGCCAGTCCCAATGTGGTCGGGGTCTGGAAAGGAACGGGGGGAGGGCGCTCCATCATCCTGAACGGCCACGTGGATGTGGTTCCCGCAGGCGATGAGAAGCAGTGGGACGATGACCCGTTTTCCGGCGTCATCCGCGACGGCCGGCTGTATGGACGCGGCGCCACCGACATGAAGGGGGGCAATCTGGCCGCTCTCCTGGCGATCCAAACCCTGCAGGCGCTCGGCGTCCGCCTGAAAGGGGATGTGATCTTCCAGAGCGTGGTGGAAGAAGAAAGCGGCGGAGCGGGCACGCTGGCTGCCATTCTGCGCGGATACCGGGCGGATGCGGCGCTGGTGCCGGAGCCGACCAATATGAAAATTTTTCCCAAGCAGCAAGGCTCCATGTGGTTCCGGCTGCGGGTGAAAGGGCGTTCGGCCCACGGCGGCACACGGTATGAGGGCGTCAGCGCCATCGAGAAAAGCCTGCTGGTCGTCCAGGCGGTAGCCGAACTGGAGAAGGAGCGCAACCGGCGCATCACCGATCCCTTGTATGCCACGCTGCCCATTCCGATTCCCATCAACATCGGGGTAATCCAGGGAGGCAAGTGGCCCTCCTCCGTCGCCGACCTGGTGACGCTGGAAGGGCGCATGGGCGTTGCACCGGGCGAGGAGATGGAGGAGGCCAAGCGCGAGATGGCGGAGGCATTGGCCCGCTTGGCCGACAAGGATCCGTGGTTTGCCGAGCATCCTGTCGAACTGGAATGGTTCGGGGCCCGCTGGGTGCCGGGAGCCGTGGCGGAGGATCATCCGCTGGTGATGCTTCTGCAGGAAACATACCGCGCGGTCGTCGGAACCGATCCGGTGATCGAAGCTTCGCCGTGGGGAACGGACGGCGGCCTGCTGACTAAGCTGGCGGACACGCCGGCGGTTGTGTTTGGTCCAGGGGTGACACAGGTGGCCCACTATCCCAACGAGTACATCGAATTGGACACCATATTCCAATGTGCCGAAATATTCGCGCTTACCCTCCTGGAATGGTGCGGACTGGCGGAGGAGGAAGCATGAAGCCTTTGCAATGTCATCCGCATCCTCTGTCCGCACGGGTGATTACGGAGGCGCAGTTGGAGGAAGGATTAAACGTCCAGGAAAGCGTATTGGAAGAGTGGTGCACACCGTATTCCGAGAAGAGAGGAAGGGACCAATCGTGAAAAAGGCCTTTTATATCGCGGGGGAATGGCGAGAGGGAACGGTTTATGCCCCTTTGCACGCTCCCTACAGCGGCGAGCGGATTGCCGAAATCCCGCAGGCGGACGAACGAACGGTGGATCAGGCCATCGCCAGCGCCCAGGAGGCGGCTTATGCCATGCGCCGGATGCCTGCCCATCAGCGCGCTGCCATCCTGGAAAAAATCTCCCGCCTGTTTGAGGAACGCCTGGAAGAAGCGGCCCGCATCATCGCGCTGGAAGCGGGGAAGCCGATCAAAACGGCGCGGGGCGAGGTGATCCGCACGATCCAAACCTACAAGTTTGCGGCGGAAGAGGCAAAGCGGATCCATGGAGAAACCGTGCCGCTGGATGCGGCGATCGGCGGCGAAGGGCGCGTCGCCTATACCGTCCGGGAACCGTTGGGCGTCATCGGGGCGATCACCCCGTTTAACTTCCCGATGAACCTGGTGGCGCACAAGGTGGGGCCTGCGCTGGCTGCGGGCAATGCCGTCGTGCTGAAACCCGCCTCCCAGACACCGCTCTCCGCATTTTTCCTGGCCGAACTGGCCGAGGCGGCCGGGCTTCCTCCCGGGGCGCTCAATGTGGTCACGGGCAGCGGCGGAACCGTTGGCGACAAACTGGTGGCGGACCCGCGGATAAAGGCGATTACGTTCACCGGCAGTCCGGCGGTGGGGATCGGCATCCGCAGCCGGGCAGGCTTGAAACGCGTCACCCTGGAGCTGGGGTCCAACTCGGCGGTAATCGTGGATCGGGACGTCAATCTGGCCGCTGTCGTGCCGCGCTGCGTATTCGGGGCGTTCGCCTACTCGGGGCAGGTCTGCATCTCCGTCCAGCGCATCTATGTGGTGAAGGAGATGTATCAGGCCTTCCTGGAGGCATTCGTCTCCGAGACCCGCAAGCTGCGCGGGGGAGATCCACTGTCGGAGGAGACGGATTACTCGGCGATGATCAGCCCGAAAGAGACGGAGCGAGCCCTGGCCTGGATCGAGGAAGCGAAGCAGCGCGGCGCAAGCGTGGCATGCGGCGGGGAAGTGGAGGGTCGCGTGCTGCAGCCCACCATCCTCACAGGCGTTCCCGCCGATGCGAAAGTCTCCTGCCAGGAGGTGTTTGGCCCCGTCGTCCTGGTCAATCCCGTAGACTCGGTGGAGGAGGCGATTGCGCTGGTCAACGACTCCCGGTACGGCCTGCAGGCGGGGCTGTATACCAACAACCTGTCTCTGGCGCTGCAGGCGGCTGATGAGCTGCACGTCGGCGGCGTGATGATCAACGACGTGCCGACGTTCCGCGTCGATCACATGCCGTATGGCGGCGTGAAGGAGAGCGGAATGGGCCGCGAAGGCATCAGGTACGCCATCGAGGAACTGACGGAATTGAAACTGGTT
This sequence comes from Brevibacillus sp. SYP-B805, assembly GCF_011059135.1. Classification (GTDB taxonomy): domain Bacteria; phylum Bacillota; class Bacilli; order Brevibacillales; family Brevibacillaceae; genus Brevibacillus_F. The sequence goes on from NZ_JAALGD010000018.1 coordinate 13,545, forward strand.
GCCATCAAACGCTGATTCGAATGCGGACCCGGTCGACTCCCTTGCGGCCGGGTTTTCTTCACACATCTTGACGAAACAGCTTGCGTGTGCTTACCTAACTAAGTAAAACAGGTTTGATTACCCAGGCCTCTGTGCAGGAACCGTACCAAAGGGGGAAGTAGAGTGAGCCAAAGAATTGGAGAAGAAGAAATCTACAGGGTATTGAAAGAGGCGATCTTCAACGCGGAACTTTCCCCGGGCACCCAGCTTGTGGAGACGTCGCTGGCGGAAGCGTTCGGAGTCAGCCGCACGCCGATTCGTGCCGTTCTGCAGCGGCTCAAGTACGAATCGTTGATCAAGCTTGTCCCGAATCGGGGAGCGTTCGTCTATTGTCCTTCACCCGACGAAGCGGAACAGATTTTTTCGTTGAGAACGCTGCTGGAAGGGGAAGCGGCCCGCCTTGCCGCCGAACACGCGACACCGCAGCAGTTGGAGGAGATGGAGACGTTTTTGCATCAGGAAAGAGAATATTACAGACAGAAAGAAAATCACAAGGCGTTAAAAGCCATCGCGGACTTTCATCTCACCTTGGCCGAGGCGTCTCACAACCCGTTTCTGATCAGCTACCTGCGTCAGTTGATCTCGCTTTCCCACATCATTTTCACCTTTTATGACACGACGGACCAAGGAGAGCCGCATTCCATGGATGAACACGGGGCGATCCTCGAAGCGATCAAAAACAGGGATGGCCGCTTGGCTGCGGAGCTGGCCAGCAGCCATATTCATGAGATCAAAGGCGATGTCGATTTTTCCAAAGCGGTGAAACACAGTTTGTCCATCGAGCAGTTGGTGTCGCGATACGTGAAGCGGTAAATGCTTCCGCTTCGGCAAAATTAATTTTGTTGATATATCTAATATTCTGACTTGTAAGCGTTTTTTCGATTTTTTATAATATGACTTAAATCGTATACAATTCTGTATTCAATTTTTGTACACATTAATCGTTGAGGGGGAACAGAAGTGGGCTACATTCATATGAAGACGGCTGTTCCGGGACCGAAAGCCCAGGAATTGCTGAAGAGAAAGCAACAGGTTGTCGCACGGGGGCCGTTTAACACGGTGCTTACCTTTGCGGAAAAAGGAGAGGGAGCCCTCCTGACCGACGTCGACGGCAACACGTTTATCGATTTTGCCGGCGCGATCGGCACGCTGAACGTGGGACATTGTCCGCCGAGGGTGGTCGAGGCGATCAAAAAACAGGCGGAGCAGTACATCCACCCCTGCTTTAACGTCATGATGTATGAGCCGTATATCCGGCTGGCCGAGGAACTGGCACGCATTACGCCGGGGGACTTCCCGAAGAAAACCTTTTTGGCCAACAGCGGCGCGGAAGCCGTGGAAAATGCGGTCAAAATCGCGCGCAAGTATACGGGGCGCAAAGGCATCATCTCGTTTGAACGGGGATATCACGGGCGCACGCTGCTGACCATGACGCTGACCAGCAAGGTAAGGCCATACAAGTTCCAGTTCGGCCCGTTTGCTCCGGAAGTGTATCGCGTCGGCCATCCGTATTACTACCGCGCACCCGAAGGAATGTCAGCCGAGCAACTGGACCGGGAACTGCTGAACCGTCTGGAAACATTCTTCCTCGCCGAAGCGCCCGCAGAGGAGATTGCCGCGGTGATCATCGAGCCGGTGCAGGGGGAAGGAGGCTTTATTGTTCCTTCCGTGCCGTTCATGCAAGGTTTAAAGAAAATTTGCGAAAGATTCGGAATCCTGTTCATCGCGGACGAGATTCAGACCGGATTCGGCAGAACAGGTTCGATGTTTGCCATTGAGCAGTTCGGGGTGGTACCGGATTTGATCACACTGTCCAAGTCGTTGGGTGCCGGCATTCCGATCAGCGCCGTTGTCGGTCGGGCGGAGATCATGGACGCACCGGAAGCGGGCGAGATCGGCGGTACATACTGTGGAAGTCCGTTGGGCTGCGCAGCCGCGCTCGAAGTGATCAAGATCATCGAAGAAGAAGGGCTGGTGGCGCGCTCGCAGCAGATCGGACAAGCGATCATGGGCCGTTTTCGCCAATGGCAAACCCTGTATCCAAAGATCGGGGATGTGCGGGGGCTCGGTGCCATGTGTGCAATGGAACTGGTAAAGGATCCCGTCAGCAAGGCGCCGGATAAAGAGCTGACACAGCGAATCATCCACAATGCCCAGCAAAAAGGGCTGATCCTGCTGAGTGCCGGCTTGTACGGAAACGTGATTCGCGTGCTCGTGCCGCTGGTGATCACGGACGAGCAGCTGGAAGAAGGCCTCCAGGTGCTGGAGAGTGTGCTGAAAGAAGAGCTCCACTAGGCTGAAAAAAATCAAGGTATTCAGGTGAAAGGTGGGTTTTCGATGAAAAAATGGCTGAAATATGTGGCGGTCGCCTCATTCTCTCTCGCTCTTCTGGCAGGCTGCGGCGGTCAGAGCGCGCCGGTCAACCAATCCGCCGGCTCCGGAGCCACTTCCTCCACAAGCAAAGGAACCCTGCAAACCATCAAGGAGAGAGGCGTCCTGGTCGTCGGTTCCTCCAACGACACCCCGTTCGCTTTTATTGACAAGGACACCAAGGAGTTTACCGGCATCGATGCGGAAATCATCAAGGAAATTGCCAAGCGGCTGGGGATTCCCAAAGTAGAAATGAAAGAAATCAAATTCGAGAATTTGCTGATCGAATTGAACAACAAAAACATCGACATGGTAACGGACGGAATGTATATCAAGCCGGAACGGGAGAAAATCGCCACCTTCACGATCCCCTGGTACCGGGAGGGAGAAGGATTGGTCGTCCGCAAAGATTCGGACATCAAAGGCATTGAAGACCTGAAGGACAAAGTGGTGGGCGGACAGAAGGGGATGGCATTCCTGGAGTACGCGCAGCAATTGCAAAAAGAAGGGAAAATCAAGGAAGTAAAAATCTTCGGTTCCCAGGCGGAACTCCTGCTTGCCACCAACACCCAAAAAATCGACGCCTGCATCACCGACAGCGCCACGGCGGCGTACAGCATCGCCCACGACCCGACACTTGCCTTGAAGCTTGTTTCGCCGTACACTCCGCATTTTGAGGGAACCATCGCGGCAGCCGTGCGCAAAGAGGACAAAGACCTGCTGGAGGCCGTCAACCAGGAGCTGAAAAAACTGAAAGAGGAAGGCTTTGTCCTGGAGGTCTTGAAAAAGTACGGGCTGAACGAAGATAACATGGCTCAGTAACAGGAGAGATGACGATTGAACAACATTGATTTCGGAACAGCGTTCAAGGAACTGACGCCGTCTCTTCTTGAGGCGCTGTGGACGGTCGTTTCCCTCACGCTGATTGCGTTCAGCCTGGCGCTCGTCATCGGCATGCTGATCGCCCTGGGACGGCTTGGCAAGAAACAATGGCTTAACAGAATCCTGGTTCTCTTTCTCGAGCTGGTCCGGGGTACCCCGCTGCTGGTGCAATTGCTCTATGTGTACTATGTGCTACCGGAAATTGTCAGCCGGGTGGGGGCGATCTGGATTCCCGATTATCATGTGAACTTCAACGCGTTTACGGCGGGCGTCATCGGCCTTGGCATCAACTACGGCTGTTACATGTCTGAAGTGATCCGCTCGTCCATCCTGGCCATCGACAAGGGACAGATGGAGGCTGCCCTGGCATTGGGATACACGCAGAGACAGGCGATGTGGCACATTGTGATTCCCCAGTCATTCCGCATCTCCATACCGCCGCTCGGCAACTATTTCATCATGATGACCAAAGATACGTCGTTATGCGCGTTTATTACCCTGGGCGAGATTATTTTGACGACACAGGCATACGCTTCGCAAACGTTCCTGACCATTGAATCCTACACCATCGCCGCTTTGGTCTACTTGCTGATGGGCATTCCGCTCGGTCAAGGCGTGCGCTTGCTCGAACGGAGGTTATCGCGTCATGCAAACGTCTAAACCGATGATAGAAGTGGAAAACTTGCACAAGCGGTTTGGCAGCATGGAGATTCTCAAAGGGATTGACCTGATCGTCCATCGCGGAGAAAAAGTGGTCATTCTCGGGCCTTCCGGTTCAGGAAAATCAACGCTGCTCCGCTGCATGAATTTTCTGGAGCAACCCTCCTCGGGCAGCGTCCGGATTGAAGGCGTTCCTTTTTGCGAGGAAGGGAAGAAGTACGACGAAAAACATGTGGCTTCCCTGAGGGCCGAGGTGGGCATGGTCTTTCAGCGGTTCAATCTCTTCCCGACCAAGACAGCGCTGGAAAATGTGATGGCGGCGCAGATCACGGTGCGGAAAAAGAGACCGGAGGAAGCCCGGGCGACGGCAGAAAAATATTTGCAAAAGGTAGGTCTGGCCGACCGGATGGACCATTACCCCAGCCAGCTGTCCGGCGGCCAGCAGCAGCGCGTGGCGATTGCCCGCGCACTCGCGATGGAGCCCAAAGTGATGCTGTTTGACGAGGCCACCTCGGCCCTGGACCCGGAGCTGGTAGGGGAAGTGCTGAATGTCATGCGCGAACTGGCGGGGGAAGGAATGACGATGGTGATCGTGACGCACGAGATGAAATTTGCCGAAGATATCGGCGATCGCATCGTCTTCATGGACGGCGGAACGATCGTGGAAGAAGCGACGCCGCAAGCGTTTTTCCATCAGCCCAGGAGCGAGAGGGCGCGAAATTTTCTCAGCAGGGTCAAACAATGACAACGTAGAGGACGGAGGTGGGTCCCGGCTGTCTTGCGGCGGCCGGGCGGCTTATGCTGCATATCGGATCACTGATTAACGGGGAAGAAAGACGGGGAGACGGACGAACCTCGTTCGAGGTACGCAATCCATTTAACGGCGAACTGGTCGGCATGGTCGACTTGGCCACGCGGAATGATGTGGAAGAAGCCATCCAGGCAGCCCATCGGGTGTTTGTGGAAACGATGAAACAGCTGCCCGCTCATCGGCGTTCCGCCATCCTGCGCAAAGCGGCCGACCTGCTGGAGGAACGGAGTGAGGAGTTTGCTGCGCTGTTGACGCAGGAAGCGGGTAAACCGATCCGGGACTCGCGGGGGGAAGTGGCGAGAGCGGTGCAGGTGCTGCGCTTCGCTTCCGAGCAGGCCAAGGCGGACGACGGAGAGCTGCTGAAGATGGACAGCGCGATCGGCGGGGAAAACCGGTTCGGCCTGGTGAAACGTTTCCCCGTCGGCGTCGTCGCAGCCATTACTCCGTTTAACTTTCCGCTCAACCTGGTGCTGCACAAAGTGGCCCCCGCCTTGGCGGTCGGCTGCACCGTCGTCCTGAAGCCGGCGGAGAAAACCCCGCTTTCGGCCATGAAACTCGCCCGGCTGCTCGAGGAAGCCGGATTGTGCAAAGGGGCGCTGAACGTCGTGATGGGCACCGGTCAAGACGTGGGAGAACATCTGGTTACGCATCCGCTCGTCAAGATGGTCACCTTTACCGGCAGCGGTGCAGTCGGGTACAAAATCAAGGAGATGGCCGGCAACAAACGAGTGACGCTGGAACTGGGCGCCAACTCGCCCAACATTGTCTTCGCGGATGCCAATCTCCATGCCGCCGTGGAAGGATTGGTCAAAGGGGCGTTTGCCTTTGCCGGCCAAACCTGCATTTCCGTGCAGCGCATCTATGTGCAGCGGGAGATTTACGAATGTTTCCTCGAGCAGTTTGTGACGCGGGTGAAAGCGCTGCAGGTCGGCGATCCATCCCTGGAAACGACCGACGTCGGGCCGATGATCACGGAAGAGGCCGCTATTCGGGCGGAAAGCTGGATCAACGAGGCCGTCGCCCAAGGGGCCGTGGTCGCAGCAGGCGGTCGGCGAGAAGGAACGCTTCTGCAGCCGACCGTGTTGACCCATACGACGCCCGACATGAAAGTGGTTTGTGAGGAAGTGTTTGCTCCGATCGTGACGATTGCGCCGTTTGATTCCGAAGAAGAGGCAGTGGCCCTTGCCAATGATTCCCGTTATGGGTTGCAGGCAGGGGTGTTTACCTCGGATATTCACCGCGCATTCCGCCTGTATGAGCAATTGGAAATGGGCGGGGTGTGGATCAACGAGGTTTCCACCTATCGGCAGGACAACTATCCGTACGGGGGAGTCAAGCTGAGCGGTGTCGGCAGAGAAGGCGTGAAAGCTGCCATGGAAGAAATGACGGAACCGAAGTTTCTGGGCATCCGTTTGGCGTAGTCGTCAACTTGCGGCTGAAGCCGATCGGCACCGGAAGACGCTCCCGATCGGCTTCAGTCTCATCGGATGCTCCAGTCTCACGGATAGGTGAAAAAAGAGTGGTTCTTTTAAAGAACGTGAAAAAATGATTTGCATAACAAACAATCCGTATGCTATACTTTAACTTGCATGTGGCAGTCATATCATACGGAGGGATACCGAAGTGGTCATAACGGGGCGGTCTTGAAAACCGTTAGGGTGCAAGCCCACGGGGGTTCGAATCCCTCTCCCTCCGCCATACTCGTCATATCAAGGGTTTTACCGACTTGGATACTTTTGAAACAGATTGTGTGAAAAAGTCAAAATAGATGGAGTTCGTCTTTTAATCCAGATCGTTAGGGATGCAGGTGAAGATAATTCACCTGCTTTTTGCTTTTTTCTGAAGGAGGTTCAGCCGAGCGTAATCCGCGCTGAAAAACAAGAAAAATATCTTACGAAATTGGGAAATGTTACCGATATAATAGGTATACGGAACTATTTTTGTAAGGATGGTTTTCATGATTATTTCGCACAATCTAGCAGCCCTCAACACTTATAACAAACTGCGATCAAATAATAGAAAGTCAACTAACGCTTTGGAAAAATTGTCCTCTGGCCTAAGGATCAACAAAGCCGCAGATGATGCTGCTGGATTGGCGATCTCTGAAAAGATGAGGGCACAGATTAGAGGGTTAGAGCAGGCAAAACGAAATGTTCAGGATGGAATATCTCTTATTCAGACTGCTGAGGGTGCTTTAGGAACTGTTCATGATATACTTCAAAGAATGAATGAGCTGGCTGTACAGGCTGCGAACGGTACTTATAGCGACGATGACAGGAAACGTATTCAAGAGGAATTTGAAGAGTTAAAGGAAGAAATTGATAACATTGCCAAGAACACAGAATTTAATGGGATAAAGGTATTTGATGGTGGTGATGGCAACAGTATAAGCTGGAATGTTATTGATAGTGGGTCATCAGGGAACTATTGGAAAATAGCAACGAATGGAAATATATTCTTAGCAGTGGGCACTCAAGGGAATTTATTAGCGTCAACAGATGGTATAAATTGGTACCAACCGGCGCCACCAGTGACCAGTGTAAATCTTAACACGGTAAATTGGGATGGACAGCATTTCTTGATCGGTGAAGGTGATCATATTTACTTATCTACAGATGGAGCAGATCGAATAGGATTTAGTTCTATTACCGGTATGACTGGCAGGTGGTTTGACATTGATTATGTTGGCGGAAAGTACCTTGCAGTTGGTGATAATGGGCAGTTAGCCACAACTACAGATCCTACCATAAGTAATAATTGGGTTCCTCTTGTGTCTGGAACAACAGAACAATTACTTGATGTAGCTTCTAGTGGTAAGGAGTACATTGTGGTTGGAAGGAATGGAACAATACTTAGATCAACAGACGGCGTGAATTGGGTATCGCAATCATCAGGCACAACAGGTGACATAAATGCTGTAATTTGGGCAAACAATCAATATGTGGCTGTTGGAAACGGAGTAATTCTAACATCACCTGATGGTTTATCTTGGACACAGGTAGCTAATCCAAGCGACATTTTTTATAATGTACTATATAATGGACAGCAACTGCTTGCTGTTTCATGGGGCGGACAACTTTTCACTTCGAAAGATGGATCAGTATGGGAAACGTCAGATTCTGGTTCTACTTTTGATGACATTAACGGATTAGCTTTTAACGGTGAAAGTTACGTTGGAGTTGGATATAACGGCAAGGTGGTCGTCGGGTTTAGTGATACTACAATCTCCTTGCAAATTGGATCTCAAGCTAATCAGAAACTTGATATAAAGATACCAGCAATGAATACTGTAGCCATAGGTATTCATATTGCGAAAGTTGATACTCAAATTGATGCTTCAAAAGCTATCGGATTTATTAATAATGCCACTAATCGCGTTTCAGAAATACGCTCTGCATTAGGAGCATACCAAAACCGTTGCGAACATATCATGGAAAATGTAAGCACCTACACAGAAAACCTTACAGCGGCAGAATCCCGGATTAGAGATGCAGATATGGCAAAAGAGATGATGGAATTCATAAAACAAAATATCTTAGTGCAAGCTTCACAAGCCATGTTAACACAAGCAAATCAGTTACCAAATGGTGTTTTACATTTATTGAAGTAGTATGACTGCCCTTTGTGGCAGTTTTTTATTTTTACAAAGGAGACAGTGAGCCGATTCCGGAACACCCTACTGACAAGAATCGCACATTTAGAGAATGTTTTTGTTAATTCAATGTAATAAAATCTGACATATAGAAAAAATTGGTTGACTATTGGTGTTTTTATGTTAGAATTTATTACATGGTTTCTCTCTCTACCTCCATTTGACAGGCCCGCTGCTGCTGCGGGTCTCTTTTTTTCCCAATGGCCGTTTTCTCCGGCAGAGGGCATCGGGTCTTCATCCTTTACCGGTGAAAAGAAAAAAACCCGGGAAGGCAGGCTTACCGGGTTGGGCTGGTGATCGGAGCCGTCGGCTGGTACGGCTGATCACCATAGATCAAGTATTGGCTTCGCAGGACGTAAAAAGCGGCCAGTTCTTCGGCGTACTCGGCTTCGATTTGCTGCGGGGAATACCCTTTTTCCAAATATTCGCCAATTTTGTTGGTTCCCCAAATTTTGTCAAACATCACAATGTTCTTGCCCGTGCTTTTCGGTACGGGGAAGGGGGTGAGCGTATGGGCGTAGGCAAGGGCGTAGAGGCCGGTTTTGGCCGGATTGAAGGCGTGTACATCGGTGATCACCAGCTTGACCCCTCCGTTGCTGCCTCTCGGATCCGGGACAAACAGGACGCCCGGCAGATTCGCCGCATTCAACAGTGTGGCATATCGATAGGAGTCGATCCCCTTGCCGCCGATCCATCTGAAATCGGATTGGAAGATGCCTGTTCCTTCGCCGATGCCGGTCGCCATGTAGCCAAAGACGGCGTCCAGATCGGGGATGCGGGGAGAGCTGGGGATCCAGGTAAGTCCCGTGTCTTGATAAACCATGCTGCGCGTATAGCCGGCCATCGGGATTACCGTCAGATTGGCGCCGATTTTGCGGTTGAAAAAGAGGGCGAGCTCTCCGGCGGTCATGCCATGGGCCATCGGCAGGTTGTCCACACCGACAAACGACAGGTAAGGGTCTTTCAGGACGGGGCCTTCCACGATTTCGCCGCCAACCGGATTGGGCCGGTCGAGAACGATCAGCGGCTTGTTGTTTGCCTTCGCTGCCTTGAGGCAGTAGTTCAGCGTCGACATGTACGTGTACGTGCGCGAGCCGATATCCTGCAGGTCGAACAGCAGCACGTCGATATCCTTCAGCATGTCGGCTGTCGGCATTCTCGTCTCCCCGTACAAGCTGTAGATGGGGATGCGCAGCGTCGGATGAATGGTGGATTTCACATAGGCTCCTGCGCTTGCCTTCCCGTCGATGCCGTGCTCCGGCGCATACAAGGCCTTCAGCGAGAGGGTTTTATCCTGTGCCAGGAGCGTGATGGTGCTGACGCCGTTGCTGTTGACCCCGGTCTGGTTTGTCACCAACCCGACCCTTTTTCCCTGGATCAGCGCATGAAACTGGGTGGTAATCAGATCGCTGCCCAGCTTGATCTTGGCCGGTTCGGCCTGCCCGACGGCGGCGGGACCGGATACGAGCAAAACCGTCAGCATGAACAGCAGCCATATCTTTTTCAATGTTCTCCTATCCCTTCGTTTTCTTTGTCGATTCATGCCTCTCATTATAACAAAGGAACGGAAAAAATAGGATAGGACGAATAGACCACCGCTTCTTCTCCCTTTCCGTACGAAGGTGCCTTGCAACCGGTTGTCGAATATAGTAGATTAATAGCTGTTCACCATCATACATAGAGGAGTTGATTGTAAACGATGTGGAAAAAAATCACGGCCCTGTGTTTGGCGCTGGCCCTAGTACCTGCTTCGGCTCTCGCCGCAACCGCAGCCAAAGTCGAAATCAAAGTAACGTATAACAATAAAGCCATCAGCTTTCCTGATCAAAAGCCGCTGATCATGAACAGCCGCACCCTGGTTCCGATCCGGCCGATCGCGGAAGGGCTGGGCTTCAAGGTGGATTGGAACAACACGACCCGCACCGTTACCATCACCAAGAATAAAAACACGGTAAGCCTGGTGGTCAGCCAAAAAATCGCGAAGCGCAACGGTCAGACCATCACGCTGGATGTGCCTGCCCAAATTGTGAACCAACGTACCGTGGTTCCGGTTCGCTTCATTGCGGAAGCCCTGGATTACAAGGTTGACTGGGAGCAGGTTACCCAGACGGTGAAGATTACCGACAAGGAAGCGGCGCAGGCGCCTACCCAGGAGCAGCCGTCCAACCCGACGCAAAACCAGGGACAACAACCGGCAGCTGCCAACCTGATCGACAAGACCTCCATTAAATCGAAATCGTTCAATGTGGCCGGGATTGTATCCAGCTTCCGCATCGAAGGGAAAGTGGAGACGGGTTCCAAACTGACCGTTGAATTCGATGGCAAATGGTATGAAGTACCGGTTGAGGACGACGGCTCTTTCGTCTTCCAGAAGAGCGGGGATCCGGAGATTACCACCTTTACATTGAAAGCGGAGAAAGACAACAAACAGGATACGTTTGAAGGCGAATATGAACAGTAAGAGACGTCCGAAGCCAGCGCGTGTGGAGCGCTGGCTTTGTTTTTTTGGTATATCGGAAATTTTAAGTTCTTTAAAGCGCTAAAGCGAAGGTGGAAAGGTTGGGGGCCCCGCCGACACCAGCGTTAGCTTAAGTCGGCGGGGTTAGACGAGCGTTCGGTAAACTTTTACACGGGTAAAACCCCCTCCTGCAGCCAACCTAAGGATAAACGGAGGTGGGTGCGTTGAAGAAAACCGCGATCGGATCGTTCGTTATCGTGCTGCTGCTTGCCCTGCTTGGATCAGCGGCCTGCACGCCGGACAAACAGCGGGGAGCAGAGGATCTTGGGCCGGGCAGCAGGAAGAATCGCTATGATGCGTATGGGATCAATTTTGTGGATGACAACAGGGGCAGGGACAAAGGACCGGCGGCCATGTACTTTGTCGCCCGGCGTGAGCAGCGGGAGCCGCGCCTGTTCGGCCTGATTGAGCGGCGGGTGGAGCGAATGCCCGGCGTGGCCGACGCCAAAATCCTGACGTATATGGATAACATGATTGTCGCCGTTCTCCCCAGCGGTGCGCCGAAACGGGATCAGGTCAACACGAGGATCGATACGAAAGGGTCACCCGTTGCGCCGGACGATACGGTAAAAAACAGTCCGGATGGGTTGCACCATCAGGTGGTCACCGCCATCCGCTCCCGTCTGCAGGCGGAGACGCGCTACAATCTCCTGTATGTCACCACCAATCCCGCCCTGTATCAAAGGGTGGCGGAGCTGACCCGGCGCATCCAGACCGGCCAACCCATATCGGATGATGAGATGAAATCCCTGATGAATGATATCGGCTATACGACCAAAGGATATAACCTGGTTGACTGAAAAGCATCACGTCCACCCTTACCGGCAACGGCAAGCGTGGGCGTGTTTAATATTTTTACAGCACGAAAGCGAAGCAAGAAAGGTTGGGGGGCCCCCGCCGACAGCAGCGTTAGCTTAGGTCGGCGGGGTGTTCTTAGGGCTCCTTCCAATTAAGGTTTCACGGAAAGGATCTTTTTATCCTTGACGAAAGAGGAGAAGAGGTCTATATTATTTTTGTACTGACTAGTCAGTTCAATTTAGGGAGGAGGCATTATTCGATGGCTGCATCCAAAAAAGAACAGATTTCACAGGGAGCCCTGCGCGCCTTTGCGCAAAACGGCTACAGTGAAACCACGATGGATACGATCGCAGAAGCGGCCAATGTCGCCAAGGGAACGCTGTATTATCATTTCAAAACCAAGGAAGAGCTGTTCCTGCATGTCAATCAGAAAGGCGTGGAGATGCTGATCGATTCCGTAACCGGCGCGATGAAAGACAGTACCCGCTCTGTCTCGGAGCGCATGCTTTACGTACTGGATGAGCATCTTCGCTTCTTCGCGGAGAACAGGGAGCTGTGCCTGCTGCTTCTCAGCATTTCCGGCGACTGGCAGCGTGACCGGCTGATCGGAACGGTTCTCTCCGAATACTTTGCCACCATGGAGGTGTACTTCCGCGAGCTGCAGGAAGAAGGTATCATCTCCCCCGACCTGGAGGTGCGCACCGTCGCATCGGCGCTGTTCGGGATGGTCGGGTTTACGGTGCTGCGCAAAATGTTTCGGGAGGAGCCGGTCTATACGGAGGAGACGCGCAGCACCCTGATCCGCTTGTGTCAGGGTGCGCTCGGAATCAAGCGTATGACGGAAGGGGAGAACGCGCATGCATAAACGTTCATGGCTCGGTGTGATTGGTTTCCTGGCGTGCATTGTCCTGGTAGGGGGCTATCTGCTGTCTCCGGGAGCGAACGGGGCGGCCGATCTCGCCAACCGGCATGTCGGCGTGGTGGAGGGAACCGAAGTGGATCTTGCCTTCAAGATGGGCGGTTCCATCAAGGAAGTGCTGGTGAAAGAAGGCGATACCGTGAAGGCGGGGCAGCCGATCGCCCTCCTGGACAGCGACGAACTGCTTGCCAAACGGCAGCAGGCGCAGGCAGCCTACCAGTTGGCCCTGACCAAGTGGGAGCAGGCCAAAAAAGGCGTCTCGGTCACGGATGACGCGAGCAGCGCGCAAATCCGGCAGACACAGGCGGCTGTAGAAGCGGCGCGCGCCCAATACGAAGCCAACAAAAACGGGGCGCGCCCCGAAGAGATCGCCCAGCTTGAGGCGAAGCTGCAGGCAGCCCGCACCGCCAAGCAGGTGGCCCAAACCTCACTGGATCGGGTGAAAAAGCTCTATGAGGAAGGAGCGGTGGCCAAAACCGCGCTGGAAGAAGCGCAGATGCAGTTCGACAAGGCGCAGGCGGAGCTTTCGGCCGTGGAAGAACAGTTGAAAATGGCCCAATCCGGCTCCCGCCGCGAGCAGTTGGAGGCCGCAAAGGCGCAGTGGGAACAGGCGGAGGCGGCCTACCAGCAGGCGGTTGCCGGGCGCGGCCAGGTGGGACTCAAACAGCTGGACGTCCAGCAGGCGGAAGCGGCGGTGCAGCAGGCAAAAGGAGCGCTGGCTGAAATCGACGCCTATCTGAACGACACCAGGCTGGTGGCACCGGTTGCCGGGGTGGTGAAAAGCGTGGCCGTGCAAAAAGGGGAGTTAGTGGCACAAGGCTTTACGGTCGCCACGATCCAGGCAGAAGGTGAGCATTTCGTCAAGTTCTATCTGGACGAGAATGAGCTCGGCAAGCTGAACGTCGGGCAAAAGGCGACGCTGTATGTTCCTGCCCTGGGCAAGGAAGTGGAAGGAACCATCGCCGCCATTGCCCCGGCCGCCGATTTTGCGGTGAAGAAAGCGACCCAGGAGCTGGGGGATCGGGACGTGAGGGCTTTTCAGGTGAAGCTGAGTCTCCACGATCCACAACTTCGGCCGGGTTATTCCGTTGAATGGCGGCTGGAAGGGGCGGATCGCCGTGAATAAAGCCATCCGGCTGTTTGAACGGGAGTGGCGCGCCATTTTTCGCAACCGAACGATCCTGCTCGTCATGCTGGTCGTACCGTTTATGTACTTCACCCTTTTCGGCTTTCTCTATGAACAGAAAAAAGTGATGGAGCTGCCCACGGTGATCGTGGACAGCGATCAGACAGAACTGAGCCGGGAATTGATTCGGGCGTTTGACTTCGATCAATCGTTTGCCGTCACGGCTCTTGTCGGCTCCGAAGCGGAAGCGGTCAAGCTGATCGACGAAGGCGGCGCACAGGTCGCGGTCCTGATTCCGGCCGGGCTGGAGCAGCAGGTAAAGGCCGGGCGGGAGACGGAGGTGCTGACGATCATTGACGGCAGCAACCTGATGATATCCAATACGGCCGTCCGCGCCGCCAACACGGTGATCAAGTCGGTATCGGCCGGCGTGACGCTGAAAAAACTGGAAGCCAGCGGCCAGTGGGGCGACGAGGGGAAGAACGTCTACACCGGCATTGACTATCGTTACCGCGTTCTCTACAATCCGACGTTCAGCTACCTTTCGTTCATGGTGTTCGGGTTGGGGGGAACCGTCCTGCAACAAACGCTGTTTCTCGGCGTGGCGCTGGCCGTTGCCCGGGAGAAGGATGCGGGAACATGGCAGGAGACGCTGGCCGCGCATACCTTCTGGCAGCTGGCGGCAGGGAAGCTGCTGCCGTATCTGCTGATCGCCACGTTCAATCTGGTATTCACCTTTGCCATCCTGCTGAAAGGCTTCGCGGTGCCGTATTACGGCAATCCGCTGCATCTCCTGCTGGTCGGAACCCTTTTTCATGCCGCCGTGCTGGGGATTGGCTTTGCCATCTCGTTTTATGCCAAAGATCAGCTGCAGGCGACCCAAACCGCGATGCTGATCGCCGTGCCGTCATTCATGCTGTCCGGATTTACCTGGCCGCTTGCGTCCATGCCGGCCGGGATCGCCGCCATCGGCAAATCGCTGCCGCTCACATACTTTTTGCACGCGGTCCGCGAGATTTTGACAAAAGGGCACGGCCTCTCCGCTGTCCGGGTGGACGCCCTCGTGCTGCTCCTGATGACGCTGCTCGGCTTGTTTGCCGCCTATCTGATCTATCTGCGGAAAACGGCCGCAGCCGGTGTGAGGACGGCCGAAACATCGGGAACCGTGTAGGAAGAAAATCCTTGTGTCTCCTTCCAGCTTTTTTTACAATGGTAAAAAACAATACGACCCATGATGGCCGAGGAGGTTCCTATGTCTGAAAAGCACTTGAAGCAGTTATGTGAAGAAACCTGCACCAAGCTGAAGCGAGTAAGCAAGGAACTGGAGCGCTTTCTCAATCAGGTAACGCTGGCCGGGCTGGTAAAGGCGTCCGGAGACCCGGAAGAGTATGAAGCTTACTACCGTGCGTTCCTATCCGATCTGCGCCATCTGCTTGTCTATTCGGAAAACGCTTATGAAAAGCTGGGCGTCGTCCTGCGCCGGGCGCGTTTCGACGAGGCGTTTGCCGAAGAAGTGCTGTATCAGGTGTATCATACGTGCATCAATTCCTTTTTTTATCCCAAGGGCGAAGTGTACGATGAAGACGGCCGCTATGCATACGAAGGGA
Source organism: Brevibacillus sp. SYP-B805 (assembly GCF_011059135.1). Lineage (GTDB taxonomy): Bacteria > Bacillota > Bacilli > Brevibacillales > Brevibacillaceae > Brevibacillus_F. Next base: position 28,927 of record NZ_JAALGD010000018.1, read on the forward strand.
AGGACGCGATCCATTTCCGCAAACCGGTCACTCCCGAACTGCAGAAACTGACGCTTTCCCTGTACAAGGAATTCGAGCAGATGCGCGATGATCTGCATTACTACGAGACGGACTACCTGACCAAAAAACGGATGGAACCGACAGCGAAATAAGGACAATCAAAGAGCACAGCCAGGTGGCTGTGCTCTTTTTGCAGGCGCTTGCCCTAGACGGTAACCGGCTGGACAGCCCGGGAGACGATTGTCTCCACCTCATCCAGCATCTGATTGCGCTGCTGGTCGCTCGCAGAGGAGACGGCGGCAAAGTTGCGATGCACCACATCCTCGCAGCCGACAAAGGAGAGGATGCCGTCGGCGATCTGTTTGGTGATCAGATCATCGAAGCCCCTCGCCCGTATCTCTTCCTCCGACTCATGGGTGGTCGTAAACACGATCGCTCGTTTTTCGGTCAGCAGGCCGACCGGCCCATGCGCCTCATAGCGAAAAGCAAAGCCATGCGTAAAGACACGATCGATCCATCCCTTCAGCACAGCGGGTTGGGACCACCACCAGACCGGGTAGACCATCACCAACAGATCGGCATCGGTAACCAGCTGCTGCTCTTCTTCGATATCGGCACTGACACGCCCTTGTTCGACGCCTTTCATGTCTGCGGCACTCAGGACAGGTTGAAAGTTCATCTTGTACAGATCGCGCACGGTATAGGAGATGTCGGCCTGGTTCAGGGCGCGCTCCACGCGGTGCAGGATTTCATGGTGGAAGCTTTGCTCACCTGGCTGGGCAAAGAGTATGCATGCTTTCATGGATAGCCCTCCCATATGTTGTTACAAGCCGAAGCGGAGACGGTGGAGAAACCTGTTCAGCAGCCCGCCGACGCCGGGGGGCTGCACCTGCAGCGGCTGTTCGTTCGGCTTTAGTTTTGCCATTGCCTTGGCCTGATGGACGGCGGCATTGACATCGATCAGGCCGTAGCCGTACAATGGGTCTTTTCCCGGCCTGCCCAGGTCCCTCGCCGTGGAACGCATGATGTTCATCACCTGCTCGCTGCTCAAGTCCGGGTTGACGGAGCGGATCAGGGAAGCAAGCGCAGCCACATGCGGACAAGCCATCGAGGTGCCGGAAAGAGCGGCATAATCGCTGTAGATATAGGTGCTGGCGATATCCACCCCCGGGGCAACCACATCGACATAATCGCCGTAATTGGAGAAATCGGCCCGGTTGCGGTTATGGTCAACGGCCGAGACGCCAAACACTTCCCTGTACGCCGCTGGATAGCCCGGCTGATCCGTCGCGTCATTGCCGGTGGCCGCCACGAGCACGACGTTTTTGTCGTAGGCGTACCGGCATGCTTCGCGCAGGGCGGCCGAAGAGGTGTAATTGCCCACGCTCAAATTGATGACATCCGCCCCATGATCGGCTGCCCAGCGGATGCCTTGCGCAATGTCAAAGGCGGTCCCCGAGCCGTCAGCGCCGATCGCCTTGACCGGCATCAGCCTGCTGTTCCAGGACATGCCGGCGATCCCTACCCGATTGTTGGTCCGGGCCGCAATAATCCCGGCCACATGGGTGCCGTGGCCGTTGTCATCCATGGGATAATGGTTGTCTTCCAGCACGTTATAGCCTGTTGCCAGCTTGCCCCGAAATTCGGGATGATCCAGGTCGATGCCCGTATCGACGATGGCGACGACCACCTTGCCGCTGCCCCGGCTGACATTCCAGCTCTGCTCCATCCCGATCAGGGGGAGATTCCATTGATAGCGCCGGTACAGGATATCATTGGGGACACGGTTCGGCAGCAGCAGATAGTTGGGTTCGGCGTAGATCGAGTCGGGATGCTCCGCAAACAACTTCATCAGCTGTTTGGTGGTCAGCGACTCCGATTTAATGATCATGGCGTGGCCGTAATCCCGCTTGACGTGCGCATGCGCTTTTTTCAGCATGGCGTCAATGGCGGCCTGGCTGGGACGGGGAGAGAAGCGGACGACCACCTCATGCTCCACGAAATGACTGCGGTCCCGTTCATTGTGATGGATTTCGGCGATATGCGGCTTTCTTTCGAGAGTGCGCCGAATATCTCTTACCTGTTCCATGTAGTTGATCCGCGGGATGGTGGAATCCAGTGAAGTGACGGACGGATGGGGTTCCCGCATCTCTTGCATCCGGTATTGTTGAACCGGAATGAGGACGAGACCAAGGAACAGAACAACAATCAGTAAAGCGGAGAACCTGCGCAACCAACTCACTCCCTGCACGTTCATTACGCTTATCCTGCTGCATGAAGGGAGTGTTTATGAAGGAAAAATGATGAAAGGAACGGATTGTAACGCATAGAAAATTCCCCCGTAACGTCTGCTACGGGGGATTGGCCTGTTAGAATACGGCGACTTCCGTCGTGCTGTCGAACACATGGCATTTGGAGAGATCCATCGCGAGGGTTACGGCCATGGTAGGTTTCAAGCCTTCGCGGGCGTCGACCCGCGCCACCATTTCCGTATCGCCGATGTTGTTGAAGTATACATACAGCTCAGACCCCATGTTCTCCACGACATCCACTTCCGCGCGGATCGTGGACTTGAACGGGTTGGCTTCCATAAACTGGTTGTCGCTATAAATGTCTTCCGGGCGGATGCCGAAGGTGACCTCCTTGCCCACATAGCCTTGCTGGCGCAGGACATGGGCCTTGTCTTCCGGGAACTGGATCTGCATGCCTTTCGTCTCAAACAGCACGCTGCCGCCTTCTTCTCTCACGCGCCCTTTCACAAAGTTCATGCCGGGCGATCCGATAAAGCTTGCCACGAACTGATTGACGGGATGATTGTAGATCTCGGTGGGGGTTGCCACCTGCTGGATCACGCCGTCCTTCATCACCACGATGCGGTCGCCCATCGTCATGGCTTCCGTCTGATCGTGCGTGACATAAATAAAGGTGGTATTCAGCCGCTGATGCAGTTTGGAGATCTCCGTCCGCATCTGCACGCGCAGCTTGGCATCCAGGTTGGACAGCGGTTCGTCCATCAGGAACACCTGCGGTTCGCGCACAATCGCACGGCCCAGTGCCACGCGCTGGCGCTGACCGCCGGAGAGCGCCTTGGGCTTGCGGTCAAGCAGGTGGGCGATGTCCAGGATGCGGGCGGCTTCCTGAATCCGCTTGTCGATCTCCGCTTTGGGGAATTTGCGCAGCTTCAGGCCGAACGCCATGTTTTCATACACATTCATGTGCGGATAAAGCGCGTAGCTTTGGAACACCATCGCAATATCCCGGTCTTTCGGCGGAACGTCGTTTACCCGGCGGTCTCCGATATAGAGGTCGCCTTCGGAAATTTCCTCCAGTCCGGCGATCATCCGCAGGGTGGTGGATTTTCCGCAGCCGGACGGACCGACCAGGACGATAAATTCACGGTCTTCAATATCCAGATGAAAATCTTTCACGGCTGTTACATTGTTTGCATAGCGCTTGTAGATGTGATTGAGCCGTACCTGTGCCATGCTCATTCCTCCTTCAGTTGCTTGTCTTCATTGTAAGCAAGGGGGGAAGAAGCGCACTATGGCAAACATGCACAAAAAGTTTAAGCATTTTGCTGAAAGAGCATGGCCAGCCGAAGCAGGATCGCATCGGAAAACTGGCGCGGATCCAGATTGGTTTGATCCTTCAGCTTGTCCAGCCGATACAGCAGGGTATTGCGGTGAAGATACAGGTGACGCGCCGTTTCGCTGATATTCAGGTGGTGGGCAAACAGGGCATCCAGAATCTCCGCTTGATCGGGTGACAGCGTCATTGCGCCCATTCGGTCGAGAGAGCGGCGCACGGCCTCCCGGGTCGCATCATCCAGGGAGGCTGCCCATTGCTCAAGCGGGTACTGCCAGGTGCCCGCCACCATCTCCCGGAAACGGAAACGCTGCAGGGCCCGGGAGAGAAGCAGGCACTTCTGCAAGAGCTGCGGCAGCTGGCGCGGATGGGCAGCAGGTTCCGTGACGCAGACGATGACGCTCTCCATCGTCTCTGTCGTCAGCAAATCATGCAGGCCAAAGGCCCAGTCGAGCCACATGGCCCTGTCGTCTTCCGCCGGTTCCGTCTCCGGAAGGGCGGTGACCGGTACCAGCAGCAGCAGGTGGACGGCCGATAACGGCAGCAGCCAGATGTGCTGCGCGGAGGGCGAAGGGAAAAAGTCGGCCAGCAGCTGCTGCCACTGGGACAGCTCCAACGGACGGTCCGCATGGGCCCGTGTCAGCAGGAAAACGGCGCGCGGTTCCCGCCACTGCCAGACGGCTTCCAGGGCGGCCGGCAGCGGTTCGGTCCGGCCGCTGCAGAAGGATGTCAACCAGTTGATCGCTTGCTGCTGAATCGTCATTTCCCGTTCCGGCGGGGGCAAAAGCAGGGGCAGCAGCGCCCGTGCCGCTTCCGGCCACGCATCACGGGGAATGCCGATGTACCAGACGGCATGCTGGTCGGCAGCCCAACGGACCACCTCGCCCCCTTCCGCTTCAAAACGGCGGCGCTCCCGCTCCCAGGCGTGAGCCGCGCAGGTATGCAAACCGATCGGCAGGCCGGTCGCTTGGCGAATTCGGTCAATTTCGGTCTTCCACTGGTTCTCCACGCTTGCTCCCTCGCATCCGTTTTTCCGCATCAAAAAAGGAAACGCAGTTCGTTTCCCTTAATTATAGCTTATTCAAGCGCCCATGTGGGAGCGGCTTCCGGCTGCGCCTTCGCCTGCTCCAGACGGACGGCCTGGTGCTCTGGCAGCGGCTGCGGCTGCAGGATGTGCACCGTGATTTCCGGGCGGGAACGCAGACGGAAATTGAGCCCCGTCTGACCAAGGCCTTCGCTGATGTAAAAAGGACGGCCTTCCCGGTAGTGCAGCCCCTTCACGATGTTCATGCGCGGCAGCTTGCCCATTTTGATGAGATGATATGGTTTGGGCCAGTGGATTTGGCCGCCGTGGAAATGGCCGGCGAGCAGATAATCGTATTCGTAATCTTTCATCCGCAGGACGATGTTGGGATCGTGGGTAAGAACCAGCCGCAATCCCTCGTCCGTCACGCTGCGGTAGCTTTTTTCCAGATCGCTGCGGCGGGTGGCGTAATCATCGATGCCGATGATGTGCAGCTTCTGCCCGTGAACATCAAGCGTGTGGGTCTGGTTGCGGAGAACCCGGCACCCGATCCGCTCCAGTTCCGTTTTCAACTGCGCCAGATTGTGGGGGGGAAGCACGTAGTCATGGTTGCCGAAGACGATATAGGTGCCCAGCTGCGGATTCAGCTGCTGCAGCGCTGCCACGTACTGGACGGCAGCGGGGATGTTTTTGGCGCGATCCAGAAGATCGCCGGTGATGGCGATCAGGTCGAGCGGCTCTCCCTTCAGATGGTCGACGATGGCGGACGCTTTCACGGAAAGATTTTCCATATGCAGGTCGGAAAGATGCAGGATTCTCAGCGGCAGCCACTGATCGGTCCGAATCCGTTCCGAAGCTTTCATGGCTACCGGAACGCAGGAGATTTGCAGGTCAAACGTGTTGCGATACGCTTTTGCAAACAGTATGAAAAGAAAAAACAACGCGAATCCCCACATCATTGCCGTTCTTTCACCCCGTCGAAAAACACATGATCGCAACCATTATACGTGATTCGATGCGTCGACAGGACAAGCAGTTGTTGGGAAAAACGGGAAAGTTTCCTGTCGCAGGAACAAGGAATTTATCAGAAAAGGAAGAAATAATATAAGAAAATGAAAAATGCAGAAGGCGAGGAGTGTGGAAGTATGAAAGTGGAACTGATCCCACCTGTGGAAGGCCATTATAATTTGCAGGATTATGAAAAAGCTTATGCCAACTTCAGTTGGGCTGACGTGGAGAAGGCATTCAGTTGGCATGAGACAGGCAAGGTGAACATGGCATACGAAGCGATCGACCGCCACCTTCTGACGGACCGGAAGAACAAAATCGCGCTTCTTTACAGCGATGCGGAGAGAGAAGAGTCGTATACGTTCGCCCAATTGAGCGAACTCTCCAATAAGTTCGGCAATGTGCTGAAAAGCCTCGGCATCGGGAAGGGGGACCGGGTTTTCGTTTTCATGCCTCGTACGCCGGAGCTTTATGTAAGCGTTTTAGGAACGCTGAAAATCGGTGCGATCGTCGGGCCGCTGTTTGAAGCGTTCATGGAAGCGGCTGTGCGCGACCGCCTGCAGGACAGCGAGGCCGTCGCCATCGTTACCACGCCGTCGCTGCTGCCGCGGGTGCCGGTGAAGGAACTGCCTGCGCTGAAGCACGTCATTCTCGTCGGCAGCAAGGACAGCGAGACCGATGTGGAGGTAGTAGATTTCCATGAAGCGATGAAGGCAGCTTCCGCCGAATTGGAGATCGAATGGGTGGATCGGGAAGACGGCATGATCCTGCACTATACGTCCGGCTCGACCGGCAAGCCAAAAGGGGTGCTGCACGTCCACAACGCGATGATCCAGCATTACCAGACCGGGAAATGGGTACTCGACCTGCAGGAGGACGACATCTACTGGTGCACGGCGGACCCCGGCTGGGTGACAGGCACTTCCTACGGGATTTTCGCACCGTGGCTCAATGGGGCGACAAACGTGGTACGCGGCGGCCGCTTCAGCCCGGACGGCTGGTACAGCACCATTGAAAAGTACAAGGTCACCGTCTGGTACAGTGCGCCCACTTCATTCCGGATGCTGATGGGGGCGGGCGATGATGTCGTCAAACGTTACGATCTGTCCTCTCTCCGCCATGTGCTGAGTGTGGGAGAGCCGCTGAATCCGGAAGTGGTATACTGGGGCTTGAAGGTATACAACCAGCGCATCCACGACACCTGGTGGATGACGGAGACGGGCGGCCAGCTGATCACCAACTTCAAATGCATGCCGATCAAACCGGGATCGATGGGGAAACCGTTCCCGGGCATTCATGCGGCAATCATCGATGACCACGGCAATGAATTGCCGCCGAACCGCATGGGGAATCTGGCCATCCGCGTGGGCTGGCCGTCGATGATGCGGCAGATCTGGAAAAATCCGGCCAAGTATGAGGAATACTTCCGCATCCCCGGCTGGTATGTATCGGGAGACTCCGCATATATGGACGAGGACGGCTATTTCTGGTTCCAGGGCAGGATTGACGATGTGATCAACACGTCCGGCGAGCGCGTCGGTCCGTTCGAAGTGGAGAGCAAGCTGGTGGAGCATCCGGCCGTCGCGGAAGCGGGGGTCATCGGCAAACCCGATCCGGTGCGCGGCGAAATCATCAAGGCCTTCATCTCCCTGCGGGCGGACTATGAGCCGAGCGAGGAACTGATGGAGGATATCAAGAAGTTTGTGAAGCAGGGTCTGGCTGCGCATGCGGCGCCCCGCGAGATCGAATTCTGCGACAAGCTGCCCAAGACACGTTCCGGCAAAATCATGCGCCGCGTCTTGAAGGCATGGGAACTGGGACTGCCCACGGGCGATCTCTCCACCATGGAAGACTAAGGGACATTTCGAAAAAAAGTGGCAAGCCAGCAGCGGCTTGCCACTTTTTTTCGGTCGCAGTTCTCTGCCATCCCGATTCTTGTCTGCCACCCCGCCCCTTGGCGCAGGGCGTCTTCTCTTTCCGATCACTTCTGAATCAGCCCGTGGCGCACGGCGTAGGCGGCAAGCTGGACCCGATTGGACAGATGCAGTTTTTCCAGGATGTTTTTGATGTGATTTTTAACGGTATTCTCGGAGATATAAAGCGCCTCGCTGATCTCCCGGTTGGTCTCCCCGGCGGCTATGCACAGGAGGATCTCCTTCTCCCGCGGCGTCAGCACATCGGGGGCGGGCTCGTTCTCCGCCTGTCCGCTGCGGAAGCGGTGAAGCAGGCGGCTTGCCATCTCCCGGGGGATTTCGGCATCCTCGTCAAGCAGCGCGTGCAGGTAGCTGAGCCAATCCTCGGGCTCCAGATTCTTCAGCAGGTAGCCCTGTGCGCCGTATTGGATGGCCGTGATCAGGTCGCCGACGTCGTCGGAGACGCTCAAAATGACGACCTTGATCTGCGGGTATGTTTTCTTGACCGCCTTGGTGGCTTTCAGCCCGTCCCAAACCGGCATGCTGATATCCATCAGCACGAGGTCGGGCAGCAGGCGGCCGCACTGGCGATAAGCCTCTTCGCCGTCCGCCGCCTCTCCAATGATCTGAAAGGATGCATCCTGCTCCAGCAGGCTGCGGATGGCCTGTCTGGCCATGGGGTGGTCATCCGCAATCAGGACACGGTAATGGGTCACGCGCTTTTCCCTCCCTTGCCAAAGACAAGCAGCAGTTCCGTCCCGCCGGTCTCCCGTGTACGCAAGGCAAAATCGGCCCCCAACTGCTGGGCCCGCTCACGCATCATCATCATGCCGTATTTGTTTTCCCAGCCGGCCTGCGGGTCCAATCCTTTGCCATCATCCGTGATGGCCAGCCGCCACCCTTGCTTCCCTTCCTGCTGAAGGACGATGCGCGCATGCCTGGCCTGGGCATGCTTGCGGATGTTGGCAAACGCCTCCTGCACAATGCCGAAGAGCTGCACCTGCTCAGCGGGCGTGAAGCGGCCGTCCGGGAGATCAAGCTGATGCTCCACCTCGACCCCGGTAAGGGCGCTCCACTGGGCGAGCCATTTCTCCAGACGCGCGGTGAAGGAGTGGCCTTCCTCCGGCAGCGCGCGCAGGTTGAAAATCGCCTGGCGCACATGCCGGTCGATCTCCGAAACGGCGGCGCGGGCTTCCTCCAGCTGCCCCTGACGCAGCTTGACATTGAGGAAGAAGAGGGATTGGGCAATGCCGTCATGCAGCTCCCGGGCCAGGCGTTCCCGTTCCTGGTAGACCGCCAGGCGGGCCTGCTCTTCCACCAGCCGGGCATTCATCCGCTTGATCATGCCAAAAACCCAACTGGCAAACAGGAAGGAAAGCAGGAAGGCGATCAAGGTAATATAGAGGTTCCCCGTTTCCATGGACATGTATGCCAGCAGGAAGTCATGCCGGATAAATTCAAAACCGCCGATGATGAGCGGGGGAAGAAGAACCACGACGAGAAAAAGTTTGCGGTATGTCAACGTTATCACAACCTTTGCGGAAGCCATTCACACCTCCTAGTATACCGAACGGAACGGACAGGTGTTATACTTGTAACCGGATTGTGACAAAACGACATGGGAAAGGAGCCTAACAGGATGGGAGCATTGGCACGGGCGCTGACCGTGGCCGGATCGGACAGCGGCGGCGGCGCAGGCATCCAGGCAGATTTGAAAACATTCCACCGCTTCGGCGTTTATGGCATGAGCGCCATCACGGCGATCACCGCGCAGAATACGCTGGGGGTGGCGGCGGTATACCCGCTGCCGGCCGAGGCGACCGCTGCCCAGATGGAGGAGGTTCTCCGCGATATCGGCACCGATGCGCTGAAAACCGGCATGCTGTTCAGTGCCGAGATCATCGAAACGGTCGCGGAGAAAATACGGGCCCATCGCGTGACGCAGGTGGTGGTTGACCCGGTGATGGTCGCCAAAGGCGGGGCCAAACTGTTGCGCGATGATGCCATCGAGGCCCTCAAGCGGCACCTGCTGCCCCTTGCCCAGGTGGTGACGCCCAACCTGCCGGAAGCGGAATGCTTGACGGGCATGACCATCGCCGGCTTGCCGGAGATGAAGGAAGCAGCCAAACGGATCCATGCGATGGGGGCCCGGCATGTGATGGTCAAAGGGGGGCATCTGGACAGCGATGACCTTGTCGATCTTTTCTACGACGGGCAGCAATACCACCTGTTTCCGCATCGGCGCATCCACACCCAAAACACACACGGCACCGGCTGCACGTTTTCCGCGGCATTGACGGCCGAGCTGGCCAAAGGGACGGCACTGCTCCAAGCGGTGGAGCGGGCGCAGCGCTTCATTGTCGCGGCCATCCAAACGGCTCCGCAGCTGGGAAGCGGGCACGGGCCCACCAATCACTGGGCGGAGATTTCCTCCTGAAACGAAGAACCAAACGCCCACCTGCTGCTTATGTATGAAGTAAGAAGGCAGTAAAGGCGGTACCAGCCATGTGGACAAAATGGGTTACCATCCACGAATCTTACGGATTGCCAAGGGCGGCGCATGAATGCCGCAAATATCTGGAACACCAGGGCATTCGCGTGAAATTGTCCGGCAGGGCGAGACGCTCCGTTTTCCTCTATACCCTGCAGGTTCCCCAAGAGCAGAAGGAACGGGCGATATCGCTTCTTTCCCGCTGCAAGAAACAGCTGCGTGACGGCTGAACGCCTGCCCACCCCTCCATATTCCCCTCTTGACCGTCGACCTTTGCGGAAATGCTGCGGCAAGGGGGATTTTTGTGGTCACAACCGGGAGAATGATCGCTTTTTTTTCATGCGTATCGAGCCCTTTGCCTGCGCGCATAATAGGCAGGAATCAAGAAAAAAAAGAGGTGAACCGCATGCTGGGCACGCAGCAGATGCTGCTCCACAAAATCGGCGAGGTAAAGGAAAATCCTGTCGGACTCGACAGGATGCACGCAAAACAAATGAGCGATGCGCTCAATGTGGCATTGGGCAGTGTGTATACGCTGTACCATCAGCTCAAAAAGCACCACTGGGTCGTGGAAGGGCCGAGCTTTCGGGATCTTCATGTCCTGCTGGATGAGTTCGCCGCCCGGCAGTTGAAGATCGCGGATGAGGTGGCGGAGCGCATCACCGTGTTGGGGGCTTATCCGATTTCAAGCCCGCGCAAGCAGCAGGAGATGTGCGTGTTCTCCCCGGAAGAGGAGGGTGTGCTGGACCTGCGCACGATGCTGACCAACGACATGCGCGCCTACCAGCAGATCATCGCCCGTTTTCGCGATCTGATCCAGCTTGCCGCCCAGGCCGGCGATTTCACGACGGAGACCATGCTGAAACACCAGCTGCAGACGATGGAATTTGATGTCCATCATCTGGAGCATCTGCTGGGGGAAGACACCTTAACCACCCGGACACATTAGGGCCTGATCACGACCCGAACAGTTCCGTCATCGACAAATACCGCTCGCCACTGTCCGCGCACATGGCGAGCACTTTTTTGTGGGGCCCCAGCTTGCGGGCCACCTGCAGGGCGGCGTAGACGGACGCCCCGGAGGAAGGCCCCACCAGGATGCCTTCCTTGCTGGCGAGCTGTCTCGTGGTCTCCAGCGCCTGTTCGTCGGTAATCTGGATGATTTCGTCATAGATCGAACGGTTCAGGATGGGCGGAATAAAACCCGGACTGGTGCCCACCACCTTGTGCGGGCCGGGGGAACCGCCCGACAGAACGGGGGAGCCGGCCGGTTCGACGACGGCGATATGCAGATGCGGCAGATGCTGGCGCAGCACTTCGCCGGTACCGGTGATGGTGCCGCCTGTTCCGGCGGTGGCAACGAATCCGTCCAGCTTGCCGTCCATCTGCCGCAGGATCTCCTGGGCGGTCGTCATGCGGTGAATCCGGGGGTTTGCTTCGTTTTCAAACTGCATCGGCATGAAGCTGCCCGGAATTTGGCCGAGCAGTTCCTTTGCCTTGCGGATGGCGCCGGGCATCCTTTCCGCACCGGGCGTCAGGACGACTTCGGCGCCATATGCTTTCAACAGCTGTATCCGCTCCCGTGTCATCGTATCCGGCATGATGATGATCGCGCGGTATCCCTTCACGGCGGCGGCCATGGCGAGGCCGATGCCGGTATTGCCGCTGGTCGGTTCGATGATGGTGGCACCCGGCTGCAGCAGCCCGGCGGCTTCCGCTTCCACGAGCATATGATAGGCGGCCCGGTCTTTGACGCTGCCGCTCGGATTAAACTTTTCCAACTTGACGAAAATCTCGGCCATCTCGGAGGTGACGAGGCGGCGCAGCCGCACGACCGGCGTCTGCCCGATCAGCTCGCCCATATGAGTAACGACACGCACGCAAAACGCTCCTTTACTGAGGAAGTTGGCAGTTATTCCATTATACCATATCGGAATTGACGGTTTAGCAAAACTTTTTGATCGACTTCCCTCGAATCATTTCGACAAACCGGTACAAGCGTGTTACAATTAAATTCGCTCTACATCGTTGGGGGAGGATCGCACATCACCATGAAGCCTGTGTTTATCACCGTGGAAGGGCCCATCGGCATCGGGAAAACCTCCTTGGCGCACGCGATCAGCCGTACATACGGCTTGCAGCTGCTGGAGGAGATCGTGTACGAGAACCCGTTCCTCGGCAAATTTTATGAGAATATGTCGGAATGGAGCTTTCAGCTGGAGATGTTTTTCCTGTGCAACCGCTACAAGCAGCTGCAGGATATCCGCAAACAGTATCTGGCCAAAGGCATCTCCGTCGTTTCCGACTATAATATCTTTAAGAATACGATCTTCGCCAAACGGACGCTGGATGAGGAAAACCTGCCGAAATATTTGCAGATCTACGACATCTTGACCCACGACATCCCGCCAGCCAATCTGGTCGTCTACCTGACCGCCTCCATCGATACCGTGATGAAACGGATCGCGCTGCGCGATCGCGATGTCGAACGCAACATGGACGTTCGCTACATGGAGAATCTGATCGCCGATTACCATGAGTTCATGCACCAATTCCAACTGCGCCATCCGGAAGTGCCCGTCTTGATGTTTGATTGCGATCATCTTGATTATGTGCATCATCCCGAAGACCTGCGCTTCGTGCTGGACCGGATCGAACCGTTTCTGCCGAACGCTGCCTGCAAGTAACGGAAAGATGTGGACATTCAGTTAACAGGTAAGGGGTAAATGGTTTCATGACAGATTTCAAAAACAGCCATCTTCGTGAAAAATACGGCATTCCGCACAATGCCGTGATTACCATCGGCGGTACGGTTGGCGTGGGGAAATCCACCTTTACGCGTGCGCTGGCCGACCTGCTGGGCTTTCGGGTCTCCATTGAAAAAGTGGACAACAACCCGTATTTGAGCCGCTTTTATGACGATTTTTCCCGCTGGAGCTTTCATCTGCAAATCTATTTTCTGGCGGAGCGTTTCAAGGAGCAGAAACGCATGTTTGAATATGGGGGCGGTTTTGTCCAGGATCGCTCCATTTATGAGGATACCGGCATATTCGCCAAGATGCTGCATGAACAGGGGCACATGAGCGATGAGGATTATGAAACCTATACCCAGCTGTTCGAAGCCATGGTGATGACGCCGTATTTCCCGCATCCGGACGTCCTGGTCTATCTGGAGGGCAGCTTCGAGGAAATCATCCAGCGGGTCAAAGAACGGGGACGCCCCATGGAGCAGCAGACCCCGATCTCCTACTGGGAGGATCTCTACCAGCGGTATGAGCGCTGGATCAATTCGTTTACGGCCTGCCCGGTGCTGCGGATCAACATCAACGAATACGACTGCGTGGAAGATGAAAGCTCGGTGGAGATCATCCTTCCCCGCCTCGCGGAAAAAATTCATCTCGTGCGCGCGGTGCGCCGCTGATTGCAAGAAAAGGACATGCAGCCTGCTTTCTTTGAGCAAGGCTGCATTTTTTTGACGGTAGAATTATAAGGATGTAGACGCATTGGCCGACATCTGTTAGTCTATTCTGAAAAAATTGTTCATCATGAAAGCGCGGAAAGAGGGGTATACAAATGGACGAAAAGGATTGGCTGATGCTGCAAGCACTCCACAAGGAAAAGAGCCTGACGCGAGCGGCGGAGCGTATGTACATGACGCAGCCAGCGCTGACCTATCGCCTGCAGCAGTTGGAGAAACGGTTTGGAGTGCCTCTCATCGTGAAAAACGGAAAAGGCTTCCGGTTTACCCCGGAAGGAGAGTACCTCATTACCTGCGCCTACAAAATGCTGGCCGAGTTGCGTGAGATCAAAGACCATATCGTCAATATGCAGACGGAAGTGCAGGGAACGCTCCGGATCGGGGCTTCCATCTATTTTGGCCAGTACAAACTTCCTTTGCTGATCAAGAACTTTCTGAAGCTGTATCCCAAAGTGCAAATTCACGTGGATACCGGCTTCAGCTCGGAAATCTTTGACTTGCTGCTGCAGGATGAGATACAGGTGGGCATTATTCGGGGAGAGTTTCAATGGCTGGATCAAAAACACTTGATTCAGGAGGAAAATATCTGCCTGGTGTCGTCGGAGGAGCTGGATCTGGAAGCGCTGCCGTACTTGCCGAGGATTAACTATCGGCCACCCAAGCTCACTTTAAAGATGGGGGATCAGATGTCCTTTTCGCTGAGCCACGCTATCGACCAATGGTGGCATGAAAGATACCGGGAGCCACCCACGATCACCATGCAGGTGGATAGCTATGAGACCTGCAAGGAAATGGTGAAGTACGGATTGGGGTATACCATCATCCCAAGCGTGTTTGTCAGACCGAATGAAGGCTTGCATACCGTCGATCTGACATTGAAGAACGGTCAACCGATCAAGCGCAGGACGTGGATGCTTTACAGGGAGGCAACCTTGCAGTTCACGGTGGTGGATCGGTTCGTGCAGTTCATGAAGAGCTGCGATTTTCAGATATAGACGGCTTCCCGTGCCAAAAGACAAGGGAGTGGAGATGACCTTTTCGGGGTGCGACTTTTTTTACAAAACCTATAAAAAATTTTATAGTTTAGAGCTAAAATTTTTCAATTTTACTTATAGAAGCATAAGCCATACAATGAAGCCATCAGTAATTTTTGGAATATTTAGACGTGCCATCAGGAGGCTTTTTCATGAGCAAGGAACACATTTCTTCAGACAAGCTCCGCATTCAGCAGGCCGTGGATCAGCGTGACGCCCAACTGCGCGAGATCGCCCTGGCCATTCACGCCAACCCGGAGCTCAGCTTTCACGAGAAAAAAGCGGCAGAGTGGCTGACGGCCCCCCTTCAGGAGGCTGGATTTGCCGTGGAACGAGGCATTGCCGGTCTTGAAACCGCTTTTCGCGCCACCTGGGAAGGAAGAGCGGGCGGACCCACGATCGCCTTGCTCGCCGAGTATGATGCCCTGCCGGAAATCGGTCATGCCTGCGGCCATAATTTGATCGGAACCGCGGCGGTGGGGGCGGCTCTCTCCTTAAAAGATGCGGTTCCCGAGCTGCCCGGTCGGATTGTGGTACTTGGCACACCGGCCGAGGAGGATGGCGGCGGCAAGATCATCATGTGCGAACAGGGCGTTTTCGACAGCGTGGATGTGGCCATGCTGTGCCACCCGCACAATCGAACGATGGTGCTTCGCGGCGCGTTGGCTTGCGTTGACGCTACCTTCAGCTTCTATGGCAAGCAGGCCCATGCGTCTTCCGCACCGGAAAAAGGCATCAGCGCCCTGGATGCGTTGATCAATGCCTTTGTTGCCATCAATTCTCTGCGCCAGTTTTGCAAGGAAGACGTGCGGATTCACGGGATTATCACCAAAGGGGGAGATGCGCCCAATATCGTTCCGGACTACTGCGAGGCCAAATTTATCATCCGGGCGACCACCGTCCGGGAGCTGCGCGAGCTGACCGAAAAAGTGTACAAGGCGGTCATGCTTTCCGCCCAGGCGGTAGGGGCGCGGGCGGAAATCAAGGAAGGCCTTGTGTACGCGGAAAGAAACAGCAACAAAGCGCTTGCCTCTTTGTTTGCGCGCAATCTGGAGTCCATGGGAATCGAGGTCAGCGAACCGCCGAGCAAGGGGGGAATCGGTTCCTCCGATATCGGCAATGTGAGCCAGGTGACGGCTACCATCCATCCCTACATCAAAATTACGGAGGCCGGCACCCATACGCCGGAGTTTACCGCCGCGGCCGCTTCCGAGAATGGCTTGATCGGGCTGAATCGCGCTGCAAAAGCGCTGGCGATGACTGCGTATGATCTATGCACCGACCCGGATGCGTTTCACCAGGTTCGGAAAGAATTCGAGGACTGGAAGAAAAAAAGAGACGAGGAGGCCGTATCATGAATGCACATTCTCCAACCCCCTTGGCAGCCGGTACCAACAAACCGACATCCTTTTGGCGGAGATACTTCAAGATCCCTCACACCTTCGTCCTGTTGGTGATTCTGACCCTCATCGCGACGGCGCTTACCTATCTGGTGCCTGCCGGCGAATTTGAAAGAGCGAAGGACCCCGCTTCGGGAAAGAAGCTGGTGGTACCGAATTCCTATCATCCGGTTGAGGCGGATCCAATCAGTCTGGTTGAAGTCCCGAAAGCGATTGTGCAGGGCCTGATTGATTCCAGTGACATCGTTTTCTTCATTTTTATCATCGGCGGGGCATTCCAGGTGATTACCGCAACCGGAACCATCGAAGCTGTCACGGGCAGAGTGGCACGGGCCTTTTCCAAACGGGGGATTTTGGTTATCCCCGTGTTTTTGGCCCTGTTCTCCATCGGCGGTTTCACGATGGGCATGTCGTCGGAAGTGATGGTGTTCGTACCGTTGGGCATTGCGATTGCCCGATCGCTTGGATACGATGCGTTAACGGGAACGGCGATGGTGTCGCTCGGCGCTTCGATCGGCTTTACATCCGGCTTGATGAATCCGTTTAACGTGGGGATCGCGCAGGTGATCGCGGAAGTTCCGATGTTTTCCGGCATGTGGATGCGCGCGCTGCTGCTGCTTGTCCTCCTCGTGATTACCAGCTGGTACCTGATCCGTTATGCGCGCAAGGTGAAAAATGACCCGTCGAAAAGCATCGTCCACAATCTGGAAGGAGAGTCCTCCGAAGCGAAATTGGATCTGACCCAGCTTCCGGGACTGGAAGTCAAGCATATTCTGACGGTGTTGACCATTGTCGCCAGCTTTGCGCTCCTGATCTGGGGCGTTTCCCAAAAAGACTGGTGGATGGAAGAATTGTCCGCCCTGTTCCTTACCATGGGCGTGGTGTCCGGATTTTGTGCCGGCTTTGGTCCGAGCCGGATTGCCAGTGAGTTCGTCAAAGGGGCGAGCGCCATCACATTCGGGGCCTTTATCATCGGGATCGCCCGTTCCATTCTGATTGTGCTGGAACAGGGAAACGTGATTGACACGATCGTTTTCACCTTGTCCAATGCAGTCGGCCATCTGCCCGGTTCGATCCAGGTGCTGGGCATGTACTTCTTCCAAACCATTATGAACGTCTTCATCACCTCGGGTACGGGACTGGCTGCCACCACGATGCCGATCATGGTGCCCCTGGCCGATCTGCTCGGCATCACCCGGCAAACCGCTGTGTTTGCATTCCAGATGGGGGACGGTTTCACCAACATGATTCTCCCCACGTCGTCTGCATTGATGGGGAGCCTGGCCGTATCGGGAATTACCTACCAGCAATGGGTGAAATTCATCTGGCCGCTCATGCTTGTCTGGGTGA
This sequence comes from Brevibacillus sp. SYP-B805, assembly GCF_011059135.1. Classification (GTDB taxonomy): domain Bacteria; phylum Bacillota; class Bacilli; order Brevibacillales; family Brevibacillaceae; genus Brevibacillus_F. The sequence continues at coordinate 46,210 of NZ_JAALGD010000018.1, forward strand.
CTACCGGCGCCGTCTTTGTCATCATCGCCAACCTGATTGCCTATTAACCGGCAGATCGTTGACGCTAGGAAGGTGAAGGAATCATGGGGAAATCGGATGCGGATCACGCTGGATTGGAATCGCTGCTGCAAGCCGTTGATCGCGAACGGTTGGACAAACATGTGAAGGCATTGTGCCAGTGGGATCGGTTGACGGGAGAGAGTGGAGCCGAACGTGCCGTTGACGCCATTATCGAGGAACTGTCCGCGTACGGGATCGACCATGAGCGGCATCGGCTGGAGATGTATTGCAGCGACCCCATTCACGGGGAGGTGCAGGTACTCTCGCCCGAACCATATTCGCTGCGCGCAAAGGCCCGCTCATTTTGCAAGCATTGCCCGGACGGAATCAGCGGCGAAGTCATCTACGACCCATACAGCCGGGGGGAGGGGCTCAATCCGCGGGAAGAGGAAGAATGGCTGCGGAAACTGGCAGGGAAAGTGGTCCTTTCCTGGAACTACTACGAGGATTATGTACAGAAGCTGGAACAGGTGGGCGCAAAGGGCTTGATCCATATCTGGCCGACTCCGGAGGCATTGATCCATGAGGAAACCGTCGTCCGATCTGGGGAACCCCAACGCCCGAGAACGTGCATACCCTGCCCAACATTCCGGTGGTCGGCGTGACGCACGAGGATGGCGTCAGGCTGCTGGAGCAGGTAAAACAACATCCGGTCAATGTCCTGGTGAAAACGGCAGTGCGCACGGGGATCAAAACGGCAAGCTTGCCGGTAGCTACGATTCCAGGTAAAACAGACGAGTACATTCTCCTGTCCGGCCATTACGATTCGTGGCATAAGGGAGCAACGGACAATGCGGTCGGCAATGCCTTATGCCTGGAGATTGCCATTGTATTTGCCCGCTATTCCCGTCAGTTGAAGCGGGGGATCAAAATCGCGTGGTGGCCGGGACATTCCAATGCCAGATACGCGGGATCTGCCTGGTATTGCGACCATCATTGGCAAGACCTTAACCAAAACTGCGTGGCCCACATCAACGTCGACTTCCCCGGCACACGGGGCGGGATCAAGATGGTGCCCCGCTCGACCGGCATGGAAGATCCGGAATTTCTGCGGGATCTCTTCGTAAGGATTACCGGCGAGGAACCGACAACATGGGCATATCTGCCAAGAGGAGCCGATCAATCTTTTTGGGGTGTGGACATTCCCATTCATCTGGGCATCAAGTACGAACCGCCGGAAGGCACACCGATATGCAGCCCCGGCTGCGCCGGTGGATGGTGGTGGCATACGGAGGAAGATTTGTATGACAAGGTGGATCTGGATTTGCTCCACCGGGATACCAAACTCCATGTCGCCCTCATCCATGCCCTTGCCGAGCGTGAGGTTTTACCGATCCGGATCGTCGGTTTTCTGGAAAAGGCAAAACAGCTCCTCTGGGAAATAGACCGGCATTCGGATGAAGAATTTGATTTTGGCCCAATCTTTCTGGCCATGGATGCCCTTGTCGAAAAGTGGCAGGAGCGTCACGAAAAGCTTTCGTTACAGCAGGATGCATACAATCGTCTGCTGAAAAAGCTGGGCGGCAGTTTGAATCGGCTCATGTTCTCCTATTCAAGCCCTTATGACCATGACAATACGTTTCCGTTCAGACCGTTCCCCGGCTTGCATCAGGTGAAGAACACCTATCGGAACAACACTTCCCCCGAAACCTTCCTGTTCAGGAAAACCTATTTTGTCAGGCAGCGGAATCGGGTGGTTCAGGAGATCCGCGCATTGATAGAGCGGTTGGAAAACACGTCATGAAGGAGCAGACAAAAAACAACGGTTGCTTCAAGCAACCGTTGTTTTGCTGTCCGGATGTTTGCCCCCTGCGCGCTGTCGTGTTTCGCAGCGAACACGTTCAACCTCTTCGCCGGTTGTCAAGAGAGCGAGCAGGAACCATCACCCAGCGTTGTTATTCCGCTGCGGCAGTTGCGGGCAGCAAGCGGGCCTGGGCCAGACGCTGGCGCACCTTCACCCCGATGACAGAGGCGAGGGCCGCCTTGATCAGGCCGACGACGATGAAGGGGGCGACTCCGACCGCAAACGCCTTGTCCCAGGGCATGGCGGTCACGAATTTCAACTGCACGACGCCGATCAGCAGGGTGACGATCATGCCCACCGTATTGGCCGCCATCGCCATGACGAAGGTGAAGCGCGTCTTCTCCAGCATCAGGCCGATAATATAGGCGGTGACGATAAAGCCGAGAATGTAGCCGCCGGTCGGTCCGATGATCACGTGAAAGCCCCCGGACGCTTCCGAAAACACCGGTAAACCGATCGCCCCGAGCAAGGCATACAGCACCATGGACAGCGTGCCGAGACGGCTGCCCAGAATGGTGGCGGTCAGCCCGACTGCCAGGGTTTGTCCGGTAATGGGAACAAGCGGCAGCGGAATGGTCACCTGTGCCAGGATCGCGGTGACCGCGGCAAATAAGGCGGATAAAATAAGTCCTCGCAAACGTTGATTTTGCATACGTATTCCTCCGTTAATTGTTAACTGAATTACGACTAAAAGTTAACATTTTCGCATCCACCCTGTCAACAAGGATTTCAGGCTCATCCCTTTCCCGAAAGAGAGTGGAACGGGTAACGCGCTGCCAGGGTCAACTCCATATCCATCCGGAAGCGTATGTCAAGCTGGCCAAAGCAAGCATCGCCAAGCATGTGCGGGCGATGAGCCGTTCACGATGCAAGGCGGTCGTCTCCGTGCGCGCGGCCTGCCACACCCTGTTCTCCTTCTTCACAGGTGTAAGCGACCGGCTCAAAGCGTAAGCCATGCGCACAACCTGTGGTATAATGGGTGGAGCAACTTGACAAAGGAGAGTACTGCCGCATGGAAGAAGCGTGGTTTGAACGCAGTTTTCGCGAGGATTACGTGCTTGTCTACAAACACCGGGATGAGGAATCGGCCGACAGAGAGGTGGCCAACCTGCTGGCCCGCCTGCCCATCAAGCCTGCTGGCCGCGTCCTCGACCTCTGCTGCGGCAGCGGGAGACACGCGCGTGCCTTTGCCAAACGGGGATACGAAGTGGTGGGGGTCGATCTTTCCTCCGTTCTGCTGCAGCTCGCCAGCGAACAGAATCCATACCCCAACCTCACGTTTTACCAGCATGACATGCGCCGCATCCCGTTTGAGGACGAATTTGACATCGTCGTCAACCTGTTTACGAGCTTTGGCTATTTTTCCACGGATGACGAGAATGCCCTGGTCGTGGCCAATATGGCAAAAGCGTTGAAGCAGGGCGGCCAAGTGGTGATCGACTACCTGAATCCGTCCTATGTCAGGACCCATCTGGTTCCCTTCTCCACCAAGGAGATCGAGGGACTCTTCATCGAAGAGACGCGCTGGATCGAGGGCGGCTGCGTGAAAAAGCGCATCCGCGTCCGGGATGCGGAAGCGTCGGAGCCGCGCGAATACCTGGAACAGGTACGGCTGTATGAAGCGGATGAGATGACCGCCATGCTGGAACGGGCCGGATTCTCCCAGATTCAGCTTTTTGGTGACTACACCTATGCCGGTTACGATCGGCTGACATCGCCCCGGATGATTTTCTTTGCCGTCAAAGAATAGGCATCGGATGGACAAGAATCATGTGACTATCCCCCCGTGATCGTGAATAAGATGTGGTAAGGCATCCCGTTCACTTTGCCAAAGGGGGGTATTTCACATGAGCAGGCTGACGCTGGAGCAGGTGAAGTTTAATCTTGGCAAGATTCCCGGCTGGAAGCTGGACGATCAGCAAATGGCATTATCCCGTACATTCGTATGTGAAGACTTCCGGTCCGTCATTCGGCTGATCAACCAGGTGGCGGAATACCTGGAACAGGATTATCAGCACCTGGAGATGCGCATCGTCGGACACAGCATTACCTTTACGCTGTCGACAAAAGAAGCGAAGGGGCTGACCGGCAAGGATTTTGCGCTGGCCCAACTGGTCAACAAGTTGACCCAGTCTGCATGACCGCCGGGAAAGGCGGTTTTTTCATGCAAACCAACGCGATCGATTGCAAAAAAGAAGGGGGAGCATATGGATAAGCATCTGTTCCTTTTTGGAGGCGTTCCTCCGTTCACCTTACATATGGCAAAAAAGTTCGTAGAAGCTGCGTCAAAAACAAAGGCGCCTGTCGTCCTTTTATTCGTGGAGCGGGATGGTTGGGAACAATTTATCCCCCTCTATACACAAGCATTGGAAGAATGGGGCCTAAGAGCATTCAATTATTTGCCTCTTCCCTCTACACCTGTGGAGAAAGCGATCGATGCCATAAAAAACAGTTCAGGCATCATCATCGGTGGCGGCGATACGAATTTGTATGCTGATTATATTGTGGAAACGCCGATTTCCAATGCATTGAAGGAAAGCTATGAGTCAGGCATCCCGATTGCAGGATTTTCGGCAGGGGCGTTAATCATTCCTGAATGGTGCATCATTTCCCCAAACGACAATGCACAAGGCGAATTTCAGCTAAGAAAGGGATTGGGGCTGTTGTCTGACGTATTGATTGCGGTACACTTTACCCAATGGAATGATGAAGCTCATCTGCGCAGCGCAGTCGGCACATTTCCCAACCACAGCAATTATGGCATTGATGAAAACGCCTGTCTCTATTTCCGAAACGGGCAGCTGGAAGCGACGGAAGGCAACGGCGTTTACAGTCTGGAAAAGGGCGTCTTGAAACGAGTGGATCCATCGTAATTTTGCCGAATCATCCACAAGGCGAACAGAAGTCCTCGCCGGTAATGGACGACCACTTCCCGTTTCATACGGGGGGTGGTTGTTTTTTGGCAGGGCAGTTGGAGATCATGCCGGTTTGCACCGTGAATCAACCGGTGAAGCGGAAACGTTGCATCCTCCCCGGGAAGGCTGTACGATGGGAGTGGCGGGATGGACATCCGCCATGACAAGGAGGAGCTGGCATGGATCTCAATACACATCATGAACTGTTGGATGTGCTGACACGGGAATATCTCCGGCAGGAGGCGAGCATTACCTTCACCCAGTGGGATACGGAGAGCGAGGATGAGGAAGTTACCACCTTTCGCGCGGTGTTGACGGAGATCCGCTTGACCGATAACGAATTCGGCGAGAAGGATCTCTTCCTGCTGTTCGAAGCGGACGGAGACGAAGTGGAGATTTTGATGGAGATTCCGGCGGAAGAGTCGGATCTGGGCGCATTCGCGGAAGGGCGACTGCAGATCTTCGGGTTGGAGGCAGAGGCGATTCTGGAGCGATGAAAAAGGGAAGCTGCCGCTACTATGGCACGCCGGAGCCGATGGGAGAAAAAGAGGCGTACCACTGCATGAAATATGTGAAGCGGCGGAAAGCCGACCTGGTTCGCTACGGTTCCTTCCTGATCGACCGGGAGGCGCTGCGGACGCCGTTACATCTGGACTGCCTCCACTGCCGGCAGGTTCATGGCATGACCTGCTGCGAGGGTGGGCAGCCGTATGCGGTAGATGCCTGGCAGATCCCGTTCATCGATCGGGAAGCCGCCGCGGTGCTCACCGGCTATCTGGACCCTGGCAGGATCGCCAGAGCGGAAAAGCACGGCATCTGGGAGCAGGGAAATCGCCTGGGGAGCATCCCGCTCCATGAGGGCAGCTGCTACTACTGCACAGCGATCAACGGCAGCCGCGGATGCGCCCTGCATGCCCATGCGGAGGCGACCGGACAGGATCTCTATGCGCTGAAACCGCTCAGCTGCCAGCTGTATCCGTTGGAGATGATCGAGATGGGGGACCGGGTCCTGATCACGGCGGTGACAGCCCAGACCGCCACTTTTTCCCGCTGGGGGACCGACTATCTGGAGCAGTTCTATTGCGCCAGCTTGCCCCGCAGGCTGGCGGCCGCTCATCTGGCTGACGACCTCTTCGCCGTCGAGGGGTATCGGCCCGCCTACCTCTGGGGGCTTCGGCTTATTCAGGATGCCTTCGGCGAACAGACGGCGGACGCGGTGCGGGAGATCTGCGCCGGCTAGCGGGGAAAAAGCCGCAAGACCCGGGAGTTGCAGCAGAGTCGGGTTTTGCGGCTTGTCTACAGGATGGTCTCCAGATAGAGAGCCTGGATAAATTTTTTGGTATTGACGGAGATGTGATTGATCTGCAGGCTGTCTTTCTCCAGTTCCTTCATCACCCTGCGGACTTCCTGGAAGTCGAAGAATTTGGGCGCATACTTTTCGAACAGCGGGTTGGAAAAGTCCGTGAGCCCGATCGAAGCGATATGGATGATGGAATGGGTGATGCTTCTTCTGATCCGCTGCTCGCATGCCTTGATTTCCCGATTCACCTGCGCGTTGACCTCCGAAAGTCCGAGCCTGCGCAGCGCAAGCAAGGCGTAGATCTCTTTCAGCTTCGGGGACTCATGGGGCAGCGTTCGATGGTTGTCCATCTCCCGCATGATGCTGACGATTTCCACCAGATCATGGTATCCGGGTTCCCCCGTCAACCCCAGATCATGCAGCACATGTTTCACGATGGTGACGAAAGCGCTATCTTTTTCGGCCGTCTGCTGCAGGACCGGCCGGGAGCTGGTCACCAGACGCAGCGATTGCTGGATGGTATCCACCGTTCGCCTTAACAGCAGCTTTTCGGAAACCTTCCGCAGGATGGAGAGCACTTCAATCTGGTTGATCGGTTTCAGTATGTAATACTCGATGCCCCTGAGGTATGCCTTGGAGATCATCTCCTTGGAGCTGACCTGTGAAATCATGATAATGATGCCGTCGAACGGGCTGTTTTTCAGCTGATGGATGATTTCGATGCCGTCCGACTTGGGCATGAGCAGGTCGATCAGCAGCACATCCGTTTTGAGGGACTGGAGAAGATGATGATTGATTTTGCTGCCGCAGTCCGCCTCTCCCACAACCCTGCCCACGTCATTGTCCTCGATGATTTCCCGCAGCATGTAGCGGGTGCTTTCATCATCATCCACAATAAAAATGTTCACCGCTGTTCTTCCCTCCCTTCACTTGTTGAAATCGTTTTCATGGGCAGCTGTACGAGAAACTGCGCGCCCTGGTTGCTGCCGCTGGATTCCACCGCGATGATTCCGCCGAGGCTTTCCACGAGCTGTTTGACATAGGTGAGGCCGATGCCGGTGGAAGGTTTGCCGGAATGATCGAATTTGTTGGTATAGCCGGGATTGAAAATCACCGCTTTCTTGGCGGGCGGGATGCCGGGACCGTCATCGATGACCGAGATATGGACCTGTTCCTCGCGGCGGTACACCTTCAGGGTGATGGTGCCGGTTTCCTTGATGGCCTCCACCGCGTTGACCACCAGATTGTTGATCACCGACAACAGGGTGAACGCATGCACCTCATACTGGTCGGGCTGCACATCCAGCGCAAAGTGAATTCGTTTCCCCAGCATGCCGGCATACTTCTCGTTGGAGCGCACGACCAGCTCGCTCAGCTCTTTCATATTCAGGTAGTCGAAGTTTTTCTCCTGGTCGATCAGCTTTTTGAGGCCCGCGTAAATGCGCTGGTTGTTTTTCTTGATCTCATGGATTTGGCCCACCAGCCGCAGGGCTTCTTCCGCCCGATCATCCTTCTGCTTGAGATAATCATACAGCAAATAGGCGGAATGGGTAATCTCCTCGATGTGCTGCAGCGAGGACTGCAGCTGAATGGTTTCTTCGTACAAATCCGAGATGAACAGCAGCATCTCCTCGTTTCGCTGCCGCATCTTTTCTTCCGCGATCTTGCTTTGCTTCAGATTCAGCAGCGTGAGGAAGCCGACGACGAAATAGCTGCGGAAGATGGCGATATAGATGATCATATTAAATTTGGAGATGGTGACCATGCTATGGTACATCAGGAAACGGGCTAGCAGTTCACAGGAGTTGGACAGCACATCGACAAGCGTGCCGAGCATGCCGAGCAGAACGGGCCGTTCCGCAAAACGTTGAAGGCGGAACAGAGAGAAAAAGACGGAAAACGAAAAATAATACATGAATGGGGGAACATTTTGAAGAATCAAATCGAGCAAGTGTCCATGGACGTTTTCGACCAGCAAGTTGATCCCGGTGCGAAACAGGACGATCACGCCGCCGACCGACGCCCCCGCCAGAACCGGATGGACGCTGCGGTTCCACAGCAGGAAGAAAAAGAAGACCGCCGCCCCGAAGCTGAACCGGAATTGATCTTCGAACGGGGAAAGCTTCCACTCGCTTAAAATCGCACAGGAGACCGAGAGAAACAGCAGATAGCGTATTTTTCCGATCATGGAGAATGCTCTCACATCCTGAAACAAGATGAAAAAACGGCATTCTGGCAGAACAGCCGTTGAAATTATACTTTGATTCCCGGGATGATTCAATAGAGCCGTTTTCCCGGTGGGGCTGTCGGCTTGAGTCCCGCACTATAGGGGAAACCTATCGGGGCGATAATTACAAAAGATTGGACTTCATATGCGGCAGGTGGTACAACAGGAATAATAGTTCACCGGGGGAGGCTCGGAAAGATGGAGTATTCATTCTCGAAATCCTTGGATGCATTGAAATCGTCGGCCGTGCGCGAAATCCTCAAATTGACGCAGGGCAGTTCCGTGATCTCGTTTTCGGGCGGTCTGCCGGCTGAGGAGTTTTTCCCTGTCGCGGAAATGAAAGAAGCGTTCAATCGCGTCTTTTCCCAAGAAAAGAAAGCGCTGCAATATGGCTTGACTGACGGCTACATTCCGCTGAGAGAATGGATTATCGGCCGGATGAAGCAAAAGAACATGCATGTTGGTCTGGACAACATGATCCTCACCACCGGCTCCCAGCAGGTGCTCGATCTGCTGAGCCGCGTTTACCTGGATCCGGGCGACTGTGTCCTGATGGAGAATCCCAGCTATCTGGCCGCCATTCAGCTGTTCCAATCGCGGGGAGTCCGCATGATCGGGGTCGAGGCGGATGCGGACGGCATGGATCTCGACGATCTGCAGGCAAAGATCGCCGCATACCGACCCAAAATGGTTTATGTGGTTCCCACCTTTTCCAATCCGACCGGGAAGGCGTGGAGCCTGGAGCGCCGTTTGGGGCTTTTGCGCATTTGCCGGGAGAACAATGTCCTGATTCTCGAAGACGATCCGTACGGCGAGCTGCGGTTTGACGACTCGTCCGCTGCCTATCCCACCATTTTCTCCCTGGATGAGCATCCGAACGGATCGGCCGTGGTCTACACCAGCACCTTCTCCAAGATCGTCGCGCCGGCCGTGCGCACAGGTTGGGCGATGGGCGATGTGAACATCATCCAGGCGATGGTGCGGGCGAAGCAGGCCGTCGACCTCCATTCCAGCTCGCTGGATCAGATGGGGCTGCATGAGCTGCTTACCCATTTTGACCTGGACAGCCACATCGCCAAGATCCGGAAAGAGTATCGCGAGCGCAAGGAGATGATGCATCATCTCCTGACCCAGCAGGGGTGGGAAGAGATCACCTGGAATGCGCCCAAAGGCGGCATGTTTTTCTGGGTGGAGCTTCCCGAGGATGTGGACGCCGAGCAGCTGCTTCCCTATGCCGTCAAGGAAGGGGTCGCCTTTGTTCCGGGAGCGCCGTTCTATGTCGACACGCCCAAACGCAACACGCTCCGCATCAATTTCACGCATGCCGACCGGGAAACCATGATGCTGGGTGTGGAGCGATTCGCCCGGGCAGTCAATGCCTACTGCGGGCAAGCCGTCCGCTGAGCCAACGTCAGTTCAGGCCTGTTTCGATGCCGAAGCAGGCCTTTTCTCATGAATATCACAGCCCAATTGGGCGCCACCATGGCGGATGTGGTGCGCACCCGCATGTTCGTCACCGATATCAGCCGCTGGGAAGAGATCGGGAAAGCGCATGGGGAGTTCTTCGGTGAGATTCGCCCCGTGGCGACGATGGTGGAAGTCAAAGGGCTGATTGACCCGCGCCTGCTGGTGGAAATCGAAGCGGAGGCGATCATTGACGGGGAAAATGGAGCAGGATTGTAGTTGGATAGGGAAATCGGGTATCTTTATGATATGATGAGAGCATCAAGAGTTAAAGCATACGACAAAGGAGCATCAGGAGATGAACCCGAAAAAAGCCAGTGAATCCAGAACGGTCCAAGCCTCGTTGGTCCTGCCGAGCGACACGAATAACCATGGAACCATTTTTGGCGGGACGATGATGGCCTACATCGACGAGGTGGCGGCCATTGCAGCGATGAGACACTCGCGCCGCCCCGTGGTGACGGCCTCCATCGACTCGATCGATTTCCTCTCGCCTGCCAAAATGGGGAATTCCGTCTGCATCGAAGCCTATGTGGCGTCGACGGGCAGGACGTCCATGGAGGTGTTTGTCAAGGTGATTTCCGAGAACCTAAAAACCGGGGAGCGGACCTTGACGGCCACATCCTTTCTAACGTTTGTCGCCTTGGACGATGACGGGCACCCGACCCCTGTTCCCCCTGTTATCCCGGAATCGGAGGAAGAGCGTTTTCTCGCGGAAACAGCCGCCGAGCGCAAAGCGATGCGGAAAGAGCGGAAGGCAGCCACGGAGCTGTTTATCCGCGGGTTAAATATCAAAAAAGAGATCTGATGAACACGAAAGGAAAAGCTGCAGCGGTGGGACGCTGCAGCTTTTGTATTTGTAACGGGTACTCCGTCTAACTCTGCCTGAAGGATCAGCGCCAGTCCAAAAAGCGTTTGCGCAGCTCTGGCGTCGGCAGCAGGCACGCTTCCCGTTTTCCGAACCATTTATACCGGTTGCGCGCCACCCACCTGTAGAAGGGGTCGCGGATGAAGCGGGGAACCAGGATCAACAGATAGAGCGCCGGCCACCAGCCGTGCAGTTTGCGGGCGATGCGCAGCGCCGCCGTGGATTGGGTGTATATCTTGCCGTCGTCAACCAGCACGATGGAATCCAGATAGGTTTGGGGCAGGTGGTAGCGCTCCAGGAGCTGCCGTCCGGCTTCCGACTGCAGGGAAGCGAAGTGAATGCGGCCATGCGGATCGCGGCGGATGATGAACTGGACGGCCTGATGGCACAGGTTGCATACACCGTCAAACAACAGAATGCTGGGCTGCCGGTTCATGATCTGCCCTCCTGTTCTCCTTGGTTCTGAAGAGGAGTCTCTGCTGATGCCGCTTCACCATAAGTGTACCAGAAAAGGAACCGCTCCTCCATCAGACGGCAACAATCGAGGCATTCATCCGGCCGCTCACTTACCAGCATAACAGCCCTTTGGCGAGCAGTTCTTCCGCTTTTGCCATGTCGGAATGCATCTCTCGGTCTGCCTCCAGCCGGGGGATCTCCCGGCGCAGGATGTCGTAGGCCTTCTGCGTGCCTTCCCCCAGCTTTCCGTCGGTGAAGTCGATCGCCTGGGCGGCCGCCAGGTATTCGATGGCCAGCACCTTGCGCACATTGCCCACCACCGTTCGCAGTTTGCGGGCCGCCGTCGTCCCCATGCTGACATGGTCCTCCTGGTTGGCGGAAGAGGGGATGGAGTCGACGGAGGCGGGGTGGCAGAGCACCTTGTTTTCCGAGACGATGGATGCGGCAACGTATTGGGTAATCATGAAACCGGAGTGAAGTCCGCCGTTTGGCGTCAGGAAACCGGGCAGGCCGCTCAGCTGGGGATTAACCAGCCGCTCTGTCCGCCGCTCCGAGATATTGGCCAACTCGGCGACGGCAATCGCCAGAAAATCGGCGGCCAACGCCATCGGCTGCCCATGGAAGTTGCCGCCGGAGATGACGTCCCCCGTCTCGGCGAAAAGCACCGGATTGTCTGTGACGCTGTTGCACTCGCGCGTGACTGCGGCCCAGACGTACTCCAGGGTATCGCGCGTCGCCCCGTGCACCTGCGGGATGCAGCGCAGGCTGTATGGATCCTGTACCCGCAGCTGGCCCTGGTCGGTGGTTCTGTCACTGCCCTTAAGGTGCTGCAGCAGACGGCGGGCCGATTCCTGTTGACCGGGATGGGGGCGCACCTGATGCAGCTGGGGGTCATAGGCTTTGGGAATGCCGCGCAGCGCCTCCACGGTCATGGCCGCGATCACCTCCGCGCTCTCCAGCAGGATACGGGCGTCATACAGCGCCAGGCAGAGCAGGGCCGTCATGGCCTGCGTTCCATTGATCAGGGCAAGCCCCTCTTTCGCTTTCAACTGGATCGGGGATAAACCTGCCGCGGCAAGGGCATCTTTGCCGGCCATCCGTTTTCCCTGGTACTCGGCCTCACCTTTGCCGATCATGACCAGCACCATGTGGGCCAACGGGGCAAGATCGCCGCTTGCACCGAGCGAGCCTTGCTCGGGGATGACCGGGTGGACGCCCCGGTTGCACATCTCGATCAACTGCTGCAGCGTTTCCATGCGGATGCCGGAGTATCCCTTGGCCAGCGCATTGATGCGCAGCGCCATCATGGCACGGACCACCTCCGCCGGATAAGGCTCTCCCATGCCGCAGGCGTGACTCATGATCAGATTTTCCTGCAGACGGCTGACCTCGTCGGGAGGGATGACCACGTCTGAAAATTTGCCGAAACCGGTGGTGATGCCATACACCACCTTCTGTTCCTCCACCATCTTCTCCACCATCTGCCGGGACGCTTCCACCCGGCGGACGGCTTCCGGCGTCAGCGCGACAGGGGCATGGTGGCGGGCAATGGCCGCCACCTGTTCAATGGTGAGAGATTCGCCATCAAGAGAAATGGTTTGCTGTGTATGTTCCATGGATTTTCCTCCTTTAGCAGAACAGAGAGCAAAAGGAAAGGGGTTAGGAAATGTTTCCTAACCCCTTGGTACGCTTTATGGAATGGTTCCTGTGACGATGCCGACCGATCCGTCGCATACATGATGTCCCCGCTTTCCGCTCTGGCTGCACGGCAAGGCAGCGTGCCGTGCATTCATGCTATACCTACCATTGTAGTGCAATGCAGAGAGAAGTCAATAGCAGGCGGGCATCAGAAAAACGGGCACCTGTATTTTCGCGGAAATAGGCATCTGTCGTTTCTCACGGCGGGTAAATGTCATACCATGTACTGTGTCATGTAACCAGAAAGGAGTGTGTCATATATGGAGAAACGCCCGGATCGGATGCACCCGCAGCCAATGCCGATGATGCCGCCGGCTGCTCCACCGTTCATGAAGGAGATGCCGCATTTCACGCCTCCACCCATGCACCCCGCCCCGAAAAAGGAAATGCCGTTACCAATGCCCCTGCCGGCACCTGTGATCCCCAAGAAAGAGATGCCGCTGCCAGCGCCGATCATTCCCCCAGCCCGCGTGCCAAGAGTCGAAATTTATATTTACAAATATCATTTCCATTTGGAACGCATGAAATACTACAAGCACAAATGCGAGAAGCATCGCGGCGATCGTCGCAAGTTCCGGATGTATTACAAGCATTATCTGCACCACAAGCACCACGCGCACCATTATCACAGCAAATGCTACCCGACCCATCGTATGTACAGCAGCAGCTCAGGCGGATTCAGGGACTTCACCAGCAGCAGTTCAGGAGGCTTCCGGGACTCCTTCAGCAGCAGCTGCCGTTGTGATTCCTCCTCTTCCTACTAACGTATTGTATGGCAAGGCGCCGCTCCCCGTGAGTAGGCGTCTTCGTCGTTTTTCCTGAAAAAGACCCGCTGCACCTCTACCGGGCGGCGTGTATCCTTGTTCAGGCAAACAGGCTTGGCCGGTGATTCCGCCAAGCCTGCTGTCCTTCCCTTTCTTGTGTTACTGCATGCGCTGTCTGTGCTCCTCCAATCCTTCATTGACCAAGATCACCCCGTGCGAAAAAGTGGTTCCGCCCCCAAATGCCCCCGCGACGGCAATGGTTTCGGCAATCTCCTTCTCAGATGCGCCTTCCCGGAGCGCCCCCTCCAAGTGATAAACGATACAGTGTTCATTCCCGGCAAACAATGAGATACCCAAGGCCATCAAGTGCTTCTGTTTGCCCGACAGTTCCCCGGGTTGGAAACAAAGATTGGTAAATTGCGTGTAGGCATCATATATCTCCGGCATCACACGCCCGAAAGCCACCAAGCCTTCCCGGTATGCTTGAGCCAACTGATGTTCCGCCATGCTGCTCCTCCTGTCGTTCAGATTACACGCTTAGGTTCCCATCGACGCGGCACGGATATGCAAACTTCTTGGTCATCGGGAGGAAGTACTTGGGAAAACCCCCCCTTAGGGATCATGACGAAATTTCGCATAGCTTGTCAGGGACTGCCGAAGAATGTACTAATCAACGGCATGGGGGAGGGATGATGCGTTGAGGCGTCTGCCATCGGATGCACGGAACGATCTCTTGACTGGCGGTGAGCGCCATACGCTTGGCAAAGCGATCGATGCGATCAACCCGGCCACGAGACAGAAGATTGGACGTTTTCCCCGCGGGGGTGAGCGGGAAAGGAGGAGAAAGGATGGACAACAAACCGGCTTCCGGACTGGTCACGGTGGAAGAGCTGGAATACTTCATGCGCACGGGAGAGATCGATACCCTCATCATCGCCATCGTCGACATGCAGGGCAGATTGATGGGCAAACGCCTGACCGCCGACTACTGCCAGCGCTGCGGATTTTCCAAAGGGACCCATTTCCGCACCTATCTGCTCGGGACCGATATGGAGAGATGACCACACTGGACGGCTACGCCCTGACGGAATGGGAGATTGGCTGTGGGGACTGGCTCGCCCAACCGGACTGGTCGACGCTGCGCATCATTCCCTGGCTAGAAAAGACGGCCCTTGTGATGGCGGATGCCGTGGAGGAAGAGACGGGTGGGATGATCCCGATCGCCCCGCGAATCGTGCTGAAGGAGCAGCTCAACAAAGCGGAAGCGCGGGGATACCGCTTCAAGATGGCGAGTGAACTGGAATTTTACCTCTTCCGGCAGACGTTCGAGGAGCTCTATGCAAACGGCTATACGCGGATGCGTTGACGACCGCCGACCGGCACGTCCTGTTCAAGCACGGGGCCAAGGAGATCTGCATGCAGTGGGGAGCGGCCATCACCTTCATGGCAAAGCCGCATCGCAATTGGACGGGTTCCAGCGGCCATCTGCACGTCAGCCTGTGGGATGCGGACGGCGAGCGCAACCTGTTCCACGATCAGGCGGGTGAGCCATACGGGATGTCGGAGCTGATGCGCCATTTCCTGGCGGGCGTCCTCGCGTATACCCGGGAGTTTGTGCTGTTTTTTGCCCCAACCGTCAATTCATACAAACGCTTCGCCACCGGCAGCCGGGCCCCCGTTCATATCGTCTGGAGCCGGGACAACCGGACGTCCGGCTACCGCATCGTCGGTGAGGACAAAAGCCTGCGCATCGAGTCCCGCATTCCCGGGGCGGATATCAATCCTTACCTGGCGTATGCCGCCATGATCGGGGCGGGTCTGTACGGCATCGAACAAAAGCTGCCCCTGCCGGACGAATGGCAGGGCAACGCTCATGCGGCCAAAGGGGTGCCGCGCGTCCCGCACTCCCTCTACGAGGCGCTTGCCCTCTGGCAGGAGAGCGCCGCGGTCAAAGCGGTGTTTGGCGAGGAGGTGGCCCGCCATTACGCCAACATGGCGCGGGTGGAGCAGCGGGTGTTCGATGCGGCCGTGACCGACTGGGAACGGGCGCGTTATTTCGAACAGGGGTAGAACCATCCGGTAAACCCATAGTGGAAGGAATCGCGTTGACGCGTCTGGAAGAGAAGGAATGCATCATCACGGGAGCAGGGAGCGGAATGGGGGAGACAGCCGCCCTTTGCACGGTGAGCCCAAGACCCGGTGGATGCCCGTCCCTGGGGGGCGGGGCTTTTTATTTGGCGTTGCGCATGCGGATCATGGAGAAGTGGAGCGTCGAGCGCAGCAGGGAATCGCGCAGGGGGAAGAGAGACGGGGTTACACGCAGCTCGACCTGATGGTCAATCAAGCGCTGCAGCAGGTTATCGACCGGCTCGACTTTGAGGGGGGTAACAGTTACGTATGAAGTATAATAACCGGCGCCTTGATCAAAGCAATGAAACGGCTCGGCGGAAAAGTGGTACCGATACAGCCGGGCCTCCTGAATGCGCTCCAGCCAGCGGCTCTCCACCGCAATCACCATTCGGGCGGCCGTTTCCTGCCGATAGCGGGCGCGGTCTTCGTCCGAGGTTGTGTCGCCTGGCCAGAAGGCGATGCGCGGACAGTCGCGCGGGAAGAAGTACAAGGGAGAGTGATCAGCGTCGACCGCCCAGATCATCGGAGGCTGGTCGGGGTGGGACGGATGCAGTCGCGGGACGAAACGGGTGATGGACGGATCTTCGCTGAAATGGTAAAGCACGGTGGGCCTCCTTGAAGAAAAAGTGTAAAAATTCTGGTTGATAACAAACGCAAGGATAGGCAATATTATACCTTAAAACTTTTTTAGATAGAAATATGTAAAATTTTGTCGATAACAAACTATTGTTCCAATTTTGGTATATATATACAATCATAACTGTATTTGCGGTAATAGGACAAATGTAGTGAAAATTCGACCCGAAAATTTGATTAATTATCCCAATAACCTACAACTCGACAATTCTAAAGTGCCACAAAGAAATGAAGCCGTCCCATTTCGCGAAAGGGGATGATTGTGAAAACTACCAAAATTATCTATTGATTAATCGTTCTTTGTAAATTTCTCACTCAAAAGGTCTTGATTATTGGATTAAGGGAGAATTCATTCTTATGAAGCGTTATTTCCATCTTTTCATGGTATTCTTATTAATCTTTCCTTTGTTCTTTCAGTTTGCCCCACACCAGGTTTCAGCGAAACAAGAGACGAAAAGATATCTGATCGGTTTGAAAAACAGCAAAAAACCGATCAAGAAAAATGGAAATCCTTCATGGAAGAAAATCGGTTCCAAAATGATGTTCGCAAAACTGACAAAGGAAGAGCTCCAGGAAATTCTGGATGATCCCAACGTCGCTTACGTGGAAGAAGACGCTGATGCCACGATGGTAGAATACGATGATTCCCAATATATGCCTTGGGGAATTGAAGATATTGGAGCAAATAAAACATTGGACCGAAATTATACGGGTGAAGGGATCAAAATTGCCATTTTGGATACGGGTATATCCGAACATCCCGACTTGCAAATTGCCGGGGGAGTCTCCTTTGTAGAGAGTGAGCCGGAAATCAATGACGAGAACGGGCACGGTACGGCTGTTGCTGGTGTCATTGCCGCGCAAAACAATAACTTCGGCGTTGTTGGTGTCGCTCCTGGGGCAAAAATCTATTCCGTCAAAGTGTTGGATAAAGAAGGAACAGGAAAATACTCGTACATTATCCAAGGGATCGAATGGGCAATCGAAAACAATATGAATATCATTTCCTTGAGTGCCGGCGGTCTCGTCGATAGCCAAGCCCTCCATGATGAGATCAAGCGAGCAAATGAACAAGGCATTCTGATCGTGGCAGCCGCCGGAAACAATGGGGAAGGGGAGGAAACAGAGATCTTTCCTGCCCGGTATCCCGAGACCATCTCCGTTGGCGCAATCGAAAAGGAGGATCATCGTCTTGCCAGTTTTTCAAGTGTCGGCTCCGAAATCGACTTAGTTGCACCAGGGGTTGATATCATAAGCACGTCCTTGAATGGCGGCTACAAAAAACGCTCCGGAACTTCCATCGCTGTCCCCCATGTTACCGGTGCGGCTGCGGTAATATGGTCCCAAAACAAAGATTTGGACAATCAGGGTGTAAGAGAGATTTTGGAATCAACCGCCACGCCCTTAGGCGATCATCGTCATTATGGAAACGGTCTCGTAAATTTGGAAAAAGCGCTGCACCTCGATGAGGAGTTGCCTCCCAAAATATCTTCTCTTGAGTCAGACCCGTCGAGCGTTCAAATTGCCATAGGAGATACCCAACTACTCAGATTGACAGCAACATATTCGGATAACAGCACCAAAGATGTTACAGATGAAGCGGAATATTCGGTGGATGATCCGGCCATTGCAGAGGTTAGTACAGACGGGGTTGTAACCGGTCTGGCAGCAGGAACAACCAATGTGACAGCTTCCTTTGAAGGCGAAACCCTCTCCATTCCCGTTCTTGTCAAGGAACCGGAGCCACTCATCGTTCGCGGCGGCATCGATCGGCCCGAAAACGGGGCAACGATCAGCGGCACCTATACCATTAAGGGATGGGTTTTGGATCCGAGTGGAGTTGCCAAGGTTGAAGTGCTGGTAGATGGAGACGCAAAAGGCGAAGCCATCTACGGAGAAACACGTCCTGATATCGAATCGGCTTACCCGGAGTATAAAAACGGTAACGCCGGTTTTCGATATCAATTGGATACGACTGCCTTGACAACGGGTTCGCACGTCTTATCCGTCCGAGAAACGGGAAATGACGGGAACCAGACGACATTGGAGGAGAGAACGTTTCAAGTGGAGCTGACTGCCCCAGCGGTCGGATTGACGGCAAACGTATCGAGTGTTGAGGTTGTACAAGGCAAGACGCAGCAGCTTGTCATTACGGCCATCCTCCAGGATCAAAGCACGAAAGAGGTAACGGAAGAGGCCCAATACACCGTTGCGGACACGACCATTGCCAACGTGAATGATTCGGGCCTGGTCACAGGGGTAGCCCCCGGAAATACCACGGTCACGGTCAGCTACGATGGACAAACCTTATCCATTCCGGTATCGGTGAAAGAACCGGAACCCCTGCTTGCCCGTGGCGGTTTGGATACCCCGGTTGAAGGAGAGACCATCAGCGGGAATTATACCGTGAAAGGATGGTTTTTGGATCCGAGCGGTGTCGCTAAAATTGAAATCCTGATCGATGGAGAGGTAAACGGTGAGGCTGTCTACGGGGAAGCGCGTCCTGACATTGAAGCCGCCTACCCGGAGTATAAAAACGGGAATGCGGGGTTTCGGTTTCAGTTAGACGCGACGACGATTACGGAGGGTACTCACACCATTTCGGTTCGGGAAACAAGTCTGGACGGGACGCAGCATTCGTTGGATGAAAGAACGGTAAACGTTGAACCGTATATTCCGGCAAGCGGGCTCATCGCAAACGTGACAAGCATCGAAATGGAGAAAGGCGGGACCCTGCAGCTAGCCATTACGGCCATTCTGCTGGATCAGAGCACCAAAGACGTAACGGGTCAAGCTACGTATATCGTTGAAAACCCGGCGATTGCCAGTGTGAGTGCGTCAGGTCTGGTGACAGCACTGGAAGCCGGTTCGACGAATATGATCATTCTCTATGATGGACAGACCCTGACCATTCCACTGACAGTGAAAGCAGGGGAGCAGCTCATTGCCCGTGGTGGAGTGGATACCCCGCTGAATGGTGCAACAGTAAACGGTCCCTTCGATATTGCAGGCTGGTTTTTGGATCCAAGCGGGGTCGGAAAGATTGATATTTTCGTAGATGGCATTGTGGTTGGAGAGGCGATGTATGGCGAGGCACGTCCGGATATTGCTGCAGCTTACCCGGCTTATCAAAACGGTAATGCGGGCTTCCGTTATCGATTGGATACGGCCAATTTAAGCGAGGGCTCTCATGTCATTACCCTGCGGGAGACTGGCCTAGACGGGACTCAGCATATGCTCGAAGAAAGAACCATCATCGTAGGTCCGGCCATTCCTGTCACCGGTCTCGTCGCAAACACCACAAGCATTAAGATCTTTAAGGGTAAAACACAACAGATAACCATTACCGCCATGTTGGAAGATCAAAGCACCAAGGATGTAACGGCGGAAGCGGTTTATGTTGTCGAACAACCAACCATCGCAAGCGTGAATCCGACCGGACTCGTAACGGGGTTGGCGGAAGGTAGCACCACCATCACGGTTACGTATCATGGGCAGAGCGTCACCATTCCCGTAACGGTTCGCGGTGACAACCTGCTGTCCAATGCCGGATTTGAAGCGTATACCGGTAATGACGGAGTCGCGGATGGCTGGGAGAAGGAAACAGAACCTGGAGCGACTGACCAGCTCGAAGTGGTCTCGTCACCGACATACTCCGGGAATCAAGCGCAAAAAGTTACCGGCTCCCAAATTCCGTCTGGGAAAGCCATTATGATATACCAGGAAATCGAAGTGGAACCGAACAAGCCGTTTCTGGTGAGCGGACAGTTCAACATCGAAGCGCTCGAGAACGCCACGGTTCAGTTGGTGGTTGATTATTTGGATTCCCAATCCCAGACGGTCGGAAGCAGTGTCAAAGAGTATGCGCAAACAACCTCCGGCCAATATGTCTTGATTGAGAATCAGGGAATGGTTCCGGCAAATGCCGTTCGCGCGAAAGTTTCCTTGGTACTGCGGGCAATAGGGGATGGCGGATCGGGTACCTTCTATATCGATGACATGAACTGGAAGTATGCCGACGTGTCGATCCAGGTCGATCCTCAAACCATAACCCTTGAGGCAGGAAAAAAACAGGCGATTACCGTGACTGCCCATTACACGGACGGCACACAGCTGGATGTGACCAACCAATCCGCCTTGGAATCACAGAATCCCCAAATCGCTGCTGTGAAAGATGGGGTCGTGACGGGATTAATGGAAGGCAGCACGACGATCATCGTACGCTTTAACGGCCAAACCCTTACCATACCTGTTACGGTAAATGGTGGCAATCTGCTGAAAAACGAGGGATTTGAAGAGTATTCCGATTCTACCGGTGTGGCCGACAATTGGGCCAAAGAGACAGAACCAGGGGCGAGCGATCAACTGGAAGTCATCACGGCTCCGGTCTACGCCGGAAATCAAGCGCAAAAAGTATCCGGTTCCCAAATTCCGTCAGGGAAATCCGTCATGGTTTATCAGGAAATCGAGGTGGAGTCAAACAAAGGGTTTGTGGTCAGCGGTCAGTTCAACATTGAAGCACTGGAGAAAGCCAGGGTTCAGTTGGCGGTCGATTATGTTGACGCTCAGTCCCAACCTGTGGGAAGCATCGTCAAGGAGTACACACAAACAACGTCCGGACAATATATATTGTTGGAGAACCGGGGCATTGTTCCGGCCAACGCCGTACACGCCAAAGTTTCCGCGGTACTTCGTGGAACGGAGGATGGCGGATCGGGAACTTTCTACGTCGATGAGATGAGCTGGAAATATGCAGAAAGAGCTCCTTTGGAAGTAAATCCGACAACGTTAACGGTTGAAGCTGGTAAGAGTTTGTCGTTCACCGTGACATTTAATGCCCAGGATGGAACCTCACAAGATGTAACGAACCAAGCCACCTATGATATGGAAAACAGCCAGATCGCGACGATCCAAGCAGGATTGCTGACGGGTGTGATCGCAGGGAGTACGAATGTGACGATCAGCTACGGCGGACAAACTTTGACGCTGCCTGTCACGGTAACCGATGGCGCCCTTATCGCTAGAGGGGAGATCGATTCCCCAGGCGATCAGGCAGTAATCAGCGGCCAGTACGTCATTTCGGGCTGGTTCCTGGATCCAAATGGCGTCGAAAAAATCGATGTGTATATCGACGGAGAACTTATGGGTTCGGCTGAGTATGGTAAAAGCCGACCCGATATCAGCCGCACATATCCTGGCTATCAAAATCCCAATGCAGGATTTACCTATGTCCTGGATACGACCACGCTTTCCAAACGTTCACATTCGCTAACGATCACGGAAACCGGGAAAGACGGAAAGCAAACCTCGCTGGAAAGGGATTTTACGGTTGTCAAACCCATTCAACAGGAGTATCTCTTCTGGCTCAATTTCAGCGGAGATCAGGGGCAAGACAATTGGTCCTACCTGGAAGCGGACGGATCGGGCTTCAACGATTTGGAGTGGGACAGCGAGACCCAAAGCTGGACAAGCCAAACCACCGGTACGGCCATAGGCAGCACGTGGTTGAAAGCGGATGGTTCCGACCCGGTTCTCAGATGGCGGGCACCGCGGTCCGGCACCATTCAGATCACAGGGACGGTCGCTAAGAGCGATGTGAGTGGCGACGATGGGGTAAACGTCAGAGTGATGCAGAATGATACCCTTGTTTGGCCCGCTTCCGATTGGCAGACGATTGCCTTCGATGATGCCGTTGGAGTGGAGATGAACCAGGAACTGACGGTCGAGGAAGGAGATATCATTTCCTTCCAGGTAAACTCCAGGGAAGATTCCCTTGGAGATGTGGTGAAATGGACGCCCAGCATTCGCTATATCTCTTCGGATGTGAAAGACAATGAAGCCCCTCGTCTCTATTTGTCAAGCCCTTCTGTAGGGAAAGTGATCTCTCAGATTAATGGGCAAAATGTCATTCTGATTACAGGAACCGTACTGGATTCAAACATCGGGGATCAGGTACGGGTAATGTATCAGCTGGGTGAGGAGGAACCAAAGGAAATCGAGCGGTTTATTGCGAGTGACCAACCGACTGCCTTCTCGTATCAGCTGCCGATTACGAATCTGGATGAAGATGCGTTGTACACCTTGAAGATATGGGCGGTGGACGATAAATGGAATACGTCAACCGATGCGATCGTGGACTTTATTCTGGGAATCGAGGCTCAAGCGAAAGAACCTGAGCAAGTGGTGCTTCAGGCAAAATGGCTGTCACCTGCAGAAAACAGCGAATTTAAACGCGGCAGTGTCGTGACGTTGAAGTGGGATTTTACAGATACCAAATATGCAAAATATGTAACCAAATACAAGCTGAAAATCCTCAATATCAGAGGCCACACCCTGTTGCCGGAAAAAACGCTAACCACCAAATCCTACAACTTTGATACGAGCGGCATTACGAGCAATGATACGATCATAGCGGTAGTTGATTTGGTCCTTTCCGGCCAACCTCCCATTGTCGTTTCGAGTCCAGCTTCCAGAAGGTTTACCGTGATTGCCAATAACAAACCTCCTGTTGCAACAAGTAAGCTCAGCGTTGATTCAACCGGTACACAGGGAACCATTCAATGGCAGATCGATGAAGAGTTCTATGAAACTGTTACAGACTACCGTGTTAAGATCGGCAGAACGGCGCACGGCTCGGATATTCTGGACGAGACGAAAGCAATCCAATATCCGAAGCGACAAGTTAACGGCTATACCTATTTTGTGATTCCCAGTGACATGTATGACAAGGTGATTTATTGGTCGGTAATGGGAAGAAACGATAGCGGGATATGGTCGGATGAGATACCTCAATCGGAATATCTGCCCAATATTCTGCCGAAGGTGGTCATCTCGACACCGGTTGCCAATCGTATTATCGGGCCAAACGACACTTTCACGCTGGAAGGGTATTATCAAAATTTAAAAAGCGGCGATATACTCTCGGCCACCGTTTATAATACCAAAAAAACGTTAACCGTATCGTCCACGAGCGGATACTGGTCCTTCACATGGAAAGGCAGTGAAATTGGAATCGGCCGCGTAGCCAGATCGATCCATGTGGATGTCAATGGTGTCCAAAAACAAACGTACGGCGGTACCGTAGAGGTGGTAGGGTCATTGAATGGCCCGAGCATTACAAGCATTGATTCGGATCAGACATCCATTACGCTTGCGTGGAATCGGGTCGATGGCGCGACCGATTACAAGATCACGGTCGATTATGCGGCAAAGACAATCCTGACTGGCAATGCAACCAGTTATAAAATTACCGGTTTGCAGCCAGGAACGGCTTATGCCATTTCGCTGCAAGCCATCTACCAGACTGGAACAGGGGGCACAACCACCGTTACGGTCATGACAAAACCATCGGAAAACCAATTTGCGGTGCTGCAGGAGAATGTCGCTTCGCGTATTCGATTTACGGCAAATACACCGCAATACTTTAAACTAACGCCGAATTCAACGGGAACCTATTTGATGACGGCAAGCCCGGATTCGGGATCAGCCAATAACGCCACTGTCTCGGTATTTCGTGATGTTCTTCTGAAAGATCCCGTTCCATACACAGCCATCCAAAATGGGATATCGGTTCAGCTTGAAGCGAAAAAAACATACTATATCCAAATCAGTTCGACCGTTACCCAATACTTGACGATTTTGGCGAAATTCGGCGATGAGCAAATCGAGCTGAACAAACCGAAGGAACTCACAATCGGGGCGGGGAAAAGCGTCACGTACCTGATCAACGCGGGGATTCCGGGGAAATATCGCATGGTCACGCAGTTGAAA
Source organism: Brevibacillus sp. SYP-B805 (assembly GCF_011059135.1). GTDB lineage: Bacteria > Bacillota > Bacilli > Brevibacillales > Brevibacillaceae > Brevibacillus_F. The sequence continues at coordinate 70,302 of NZ_JAALGD010000018.1, forward strand.
AACACAGCGGATCCGTATCCGGAGATCGTATTAGCCAACAACAGCGCGTTTGTCAACCCGATTCCACCCACGGAAAAGCCGAGCGCATCCGAAGTGGTCTATGACGTAACACCGGGTACGTACTATGTCAAGTTAACGAATAAAGCCGGAAAAGACGTCAGCATCATCTTCACCGTGTATGCTCCAGCGGGTACGGAACCGATCTATGAGTATGTTTACGATGGCAACAATCGCTTGAAGGCCATCAAGGAGAACGGGGAAGTAAGCGTCGAGTTCGTGAATGACAAGAATGGCAATGTGCTGCAAAGTGTGAAAAAATCGACAGCGCCCGCTCCAAAAGCTTCAGCCTTACAGGTGAATATGGAACAAGTGGATCTCAACGCGGGTGACACGAAGACGTTGGCGGTAACGGCGACCTTGGAGAATGGCAGTACGGTCGATGTGACATCGAAAGTGGCGTATTTTGTGGAAAATCCCTCCGTCGCCACCGTATCCAACGGCATCATCACTGCCGTGAATGGCGGAACGACGAATGTCACGTTGACGTACGGCGGGCAGTCGAAAACCATTTCCATTACGGTAAGCGGCCAGGATGTGACGCTCAGATCCATCAGTGTGAGCCAGAGCACAGTAACCATAATGGAAGGACAAGCCCAACGCATTTATGTAACGGCCAGATATTCCGATGGCACCGAAGAGGATGTCAGCAACAGCGCGACCTATGAATCATCGAACCCCAATATTGCCTCGGTAAGCAGCCTCGGAGTGATCACGGGGACAGCACCTGGAACCGCGACCATTTCCGTACGTTATGGGGGACGGAGTGATTCCGTCACTGCCACGGTCCAAGGGGCTCCTGTATCGAGTGTCAAGGTTAATCCGGCACAGCTCGTCATGCAAACCGGCGATATCTGGCAGATTTACACGACGGCTTATTACACGAACGGGAAATCGCAGGACGTGACGGATGCTGCAACTTATACCTCCAGCAATCCGACGGTCGCGACCGTATCAACGGGGGGAATCGTTTCAGCCGTATCGCCCGGAACGGCGCAGATTGTGGTCAGTTATGGCGGCCAGAGTGCCACGGTTTCCGTAAGCGTATCAGGCCAGACCGTCACGCTTGTGTCCCTTGCCGCAACTCCATCCAGTGTGAGCGTGGCAATGGGCGCAACGCAGCAGTTGGCCGTGACTGCGGCTTACAGTAATGGAAGTACGCAGAATGTGACGAGCCAGGCAACCTATCAGGCGGCAAACACCAACATCGCGACGGTAAGCAGCAGCGGCCTGGTGACTGGTGTTGCGCAAGGAAGCACGAGCGTTACGATCACGTTTGGCGGCAAAACCGTCAATGTGCCGGTTACCGTAACGGCAGCGACCGTCCAAAGCCTGGCGGCAGCGCCATCCAGTGTGAATGTGGCAACAGGGGCAACCCAGCAGCTAACCGTAACGGCCACCTACAGCGATGGCACGACGAAGGACGTGACGAACCAGGCAACTTATCAGGCGGCAAACACCAACATCGCGACGGTAAGCAGCAGTGGCCTGGTAACGGGTGTTGCCCAAGGAAGCACGAGCGTTACGATCACGTTTGGCGGGAAAACAGTTAATGTACCGGTTACCGTAACCGCCGCGCAGGCGACCGTCCAAAGCCTGACGGTAACGCCAACGAGTGTAACTCTGGAAACAGGCGCAACCCAGCAGCTAACTGTTACTGCAGCATATAGTGATGGCTCAACCAAGGACGTAACAAGCCAAGCAACGTATCAGACGGTTGATCCTAATATCGCTACAGTCAGTGCAAGTGGCCTGCTAACAGGTATCGCTCCAGGAAACACGACAGTCAATATCGCATACGCCGGTCGAACTACGAGTGTATCTGCAAAGATCATCGCGGTTCAAAGCCTGTCGGTAACACCGGCCAGCGTGAGCCTACTGGTGGGTGCAACCCAGCAGCTAACCGTAACGGCCACCTACAGCGATGGCACGACGAAGGACGTAACAAGCCAAGCAACGTATCAGACGGTTGATCCTAATATCGCTACAGTCAGTGCAAGTGGCCTGCTAACAGGTATCGCTCCAGGAAACACGACAGTCAATATCGCATACGCCGGTCGAACTACGAGTGTATCTGCAAAGATCATCGCGGTTCAAAGCCTGTCGGTAACACCGGCCAGCGT
>NZ_JAALGD010000018.1:72571-82411 GCF_011059135.1 Brevibacillus sp. SYP-B805
AACTACGAGTGTATCTGCAAAGATCATCGCGGTTCAAAGCCTGTCGGTAACACCGGCCAGCGTGAGCCTACTGGTGGGTGCAACCCAGCAGCTAACCGTAACGGCCACCTACAGCGATGGCACGACGAAGGACGTGACGAGCCAGGCAACGTATCAGGCGGTTGATCCTAATATCGCTACAGTCAATGCAAGTGGCCTGCTAACAGGTATCGCTCCAGGAAACACGACAATCAATATCGCATACGCCGGTCGAACTACGAGTGTATCTGCAAAGATCATCGCGGTTCAAAGCCTGTCGGTAACACCGGCCAGCGTGAGCCTATTAGTGGGCGCAACCCAGCAGCTAACAGTTACTGCGACATTTAGTGATGGAACAACCCAAAATGCGACGAGCCTAGCTACTTACCTTGAAGCTAACAAAAGCATTGTAACTGTTAATGCGAATGGATTGATAACCGGATCTAGCTCAGGAATTACCACGATAACGATAAGTTACTTTGGCAAGAGCACCAGTGCCTCCGTTCAGGTGAGAGCAGCCGAATATGTCACGTTTGAAGAATCCACGGTACAAACCAGATCCAAAACAATCACGATCCCGAATCTAAAAAGCATAATCAGTGTTTCCGTTAATACAGGAAATGTGACTTATTCAGTTAGCGGTAACAATGTGACAATCAATGTTTCGAACGGGGCATATACCAGATACACTACAAGCTCATATACGCCAAGTAAAACGGTAACAACATCTGTAACAAGAAGTGATACCAATTTCCCCAGTACCATTTCTTACAATGATGGCACCTATTCCGGGACATTAAGTAAAAGTGGAAGCTACACAAGTCAGCTTATTAGTGGTAGCCCGGCTGCCAGTAAAACTGTCACAGATACAAGATCCGGCTATGGGGAAAGTTATAATAGCTGCGAAAATGCACAGTATATTGCAAGAAATAGCCTCCCATCATCGATTAGCTACAGTGATGCGCAAGGTTTTTCTGGCACGTTAAGCAAAGTTAGTACAACAAATGGCCCTTGCACGGTTCATGGGAGCCATTCTGCCGATGATCATTGGTGGTCTGCAACAGCAACAGCAAACTACTCTGGAACTGTAAGAAAACCTGACACACGGGTTTACCAGTACACACAAAGTTATTCTGGAACGGTATATGGCGCGCCAGTAACATACTATACTTACTATTACGCTTACTCAGTAAGGATCGAGTACCTTGCAGACACCGCTTCCATCGCATCGGCCGTTTTGAATGATCAGGGGTTAGCGACAAGTGTAGCCGATTCGAATTCAAACTCAAACGATAATACTGTTGTATATCATGTTTTGAGGGGTGAGGTTGGAAATAGGACAGTCAGAAAAAACATAGAGCTAGATAATTCGATTGTCTCAATCCCTCAACAGCACCTGTTTGGTGAAAACCACACTTTCAATATTACAAGAGACGGTGATTAAGAATCACATAGGAAGGATATATTGTCTTGCTCAAGCTCAAGTTGAAGTGTAAGACCAACGATCCGCGATCTTGGTACCATTTCTAACAACATTAACTCCCCCCTTTCTCAAAAAGGGGGGAACCCTATTCCAATGCTTTGGAGGCATTATGAAAGCAAGAAGATCAAAACAGTTCGTAACTCTATTGCTCACAAGCATGCTGTTGAACCCACTCTGTCCGATCGCAGCATTCGGAGAAGAGTTCCCACCCGCCAGCATCGAACAAACCGGAGACAATATTTCATCAACCGCCGAATCGGTGCTGGAGGAAATGGAAGAGAATCAGCTACAGGAAGAGATGTCGCAAACATCAAACGATATCAACCCGACCGAATACTCCGACGACGATATCCGCTCCCTAAGCTGGGACGAGCTGTCTCCAGACACAGCCGTTCAAATCCACGATTCCTTCGACCGGACGACACTCAAGCTCGCGGCCTACTTCTACGCAGACCTTCTCCAACTCCTTACACCCGATGAAAAAGTGGAAGTATACGGCTACACGGATGCCCAAGCGATCAGCATCTTCGACCAGCTTGGCACCGACCAGCGAAACCTCTTGCACACCTACACACCCCAAGTCGAAGATCAATGCCGCTGGATCAAAGAATACCAGGAATCCACCGGTCTGCAGGACGATTCAATCCCGATCCAATATACCGAAAAACAGCAGGAGTTCCTATTCAAACGTTCCAAAACCGAACAACCTGTCGATGAATTCTACCATGCCGCCAATATTGTGGAAAATGATGTGATTCTAGAAGGCAAGCATGGTCTTGATCTGGTGCTGCAAAGACGCTATTCTTCGCTGTCCAGCAGACTGAATACACCCGGATGGAACGAAGACGAAAAACAAAACGTCGCCGGTCGGATTAACACGGAATTTGCCGTTGGTTGGGAATTTTCCGTTCCCACCATGGAAAAAGTTACCTCGGAACAGTATGTAACGGTCAAGGATGTACAGCTCGATCCCAATTCCCAGAAATATTACGCGGCCAAAAGAGAAGATCCAAGATATTACATACAATTGGATGACGGCACATCGCTGGAATACTTTGGCGGATTCGTCAATTATCCCTACCGTGACGCATGGTTCAGGGATGATGGCTCCACCAAGACCTTGTACATTCATAATTATAAATATGAGTTCATGGATAACGATAACCTGATCGTGAAGTCCAATATTTATGGCGATAAAATCACGTATTGGGTATATGGTGACGGTTCCCCCGCCTGGATAGAGGACAGCGTGGGGCGGTATATCACCTTCGAATATGGAAGCTCAACAGTCGACCTGTATGTTTATCAGGATAAAAGCAAGTCAAAATTACTGAAGCATTTAAAATACCTCAGATCGGGTAAACAACTGCTTTCGGTTCAGGAAATACCTGTTAAAAATGGATCGGAAGGGACACCCGTGACGATTGCACAATATGCCTACTTAGTCCGTGAAGCTTACTTCAATCTGAACAAAGAGTACACCATTGATAAGACGGTAACGGATCAAAACCTGCTGGAATCAAGTCGATATATCGCAACGGATAAAAGCACCAGAAAGAAGCTGCCTTATCTATTAATCCAGAATGTCACATACCCATTGCAGGGACTGACGATTTCCTATCAATACAAACAAAATAATCTTTCTGCCGATAATCCGTTGACAGATGGGCTTGCTCGGCTTTATCAGGACAGATACGCCATCACGTATATCGGATATCATCCGGTTGAATCCGTTGCGTTCAAGTATGATGCGAATACTCCCTCGGGGAGCAAAACCTACATTTACGAAAAAAAATACGGGAACAGCAACTTCCGCGAGATTTGGAAAGCGCAGAAACGGCAGATACCTCGTCTTGCCAACGTTGCGGGGAGACAAGGTGACATCATAACGTACACGGAACTGCCCACGCCCACATCGAGGTATACTTTGAACAAAACGTTTCAGGTGAATCAGGACGGCCAACATGTGCTCAAACTTGTTCAGACAACAGGGGAAGGCACGGAAACCAGCTTTCCGGGCACCAGATACCCGTTAAGCTACAATCCAACCACCTATGTCAGTTATGCCTATGCGGGAAGAGACCTGAAACCAACCTACATGTATGAATTTTTGGAACCAAGCGGCGTAAGCAACACAAGCGTGTACACGGATTACCTGAAAAATCCGGAGATTGACAAGCGATCGAAGTATGCCGCGATATTGAACGATTACGCTCTGGAAACCTATTATGAGTATGATGACTACGGCCATCTCATCAAACAGATAGACCCGAACGGCAACAGAACCTCTTGGCAGTATCAATCCATCACGAAAGATTTTCCTACTTACTCGCAATTGGTGTTCATGAAAAAGTTATCGTCGGATAACGACCTGGATCCATATTACCATGAGGAGAATTATACTTACGAAAACTATCTGCTGAAAACCGAGATCATCAAAGACAATTATCCCGTCAATGAAACGGCCTATACGGGTCAACCCGTCAGAATCGAAAGAAACTATGAATACACGAACAAAATGGTGTATTCCATTAGTGAGAAACTGGGATCTTCCACGCGCACCCAGACTTTTACCTACGACAACCTGTATGGGATTCTCCCTACCTCCATCACCGTTTATGGTGTGGATTTGGGGAACGGTACCACCACGCTGAAAGTGGAAGCTACCTTTGATGAAAAATCGCAGTTGATCAGCCGAACGTATCCGGATGGCAGCAAGGTTGTGTATGATTACGACGGTCTGGGAAGAGAGGAAAATGAAACCTTTACGAACCAAGGCTCCTCCCGCACCATCCGTTACACCTACAAAGATAACGGCCAGCGAATCGTGGAGAAGACACTGCCGGATTCCACCAAACTGATTACCTACTATACACCATACGGGGACATTGTTTATCAGGAGCAAGTCGGCACAAACGGCAGCTCTCGCCCCCTGGTATACAACGAATACGATCAGGGCGGACGGCTCCTGTACAGCACGGTTCCTTTTGGCAAGCAGGCCAACCAAACCACCTATGAGTACTACTGGGATGGCTCTGTGAAGAAGGAATATACGCCGCTGGGCACCACCACCCACATCAGAGCGAATGCCTACAGAGACGGAAGCAAGTATCTTCCCCGTGAGGCCGAGCAAGTAGTTTCCCCGAACGGGTACGTGGTTACCACCTACAAGGATATTTTTGGAAATATGGACAGCACGGAAGAGAGGATGGGCAGTGGCGGCAAGCTAAGAACCACTACGTACCAAACGGATCGCTTCGGTAAGGTCACCAGGAAAGAGATCACCGATGGTAGCAAGTCGAGGGTTTGGATATCCCGGTACGATCATCAGGGCAACCTCGTGTTTCTCCGTGATCCCGAACAGAACCAGTACGAGTACCAATATGATGCACTCGGGAATCTCACCAAGGTGATCGAGAATGGTGCCGAAACCGCCTCCTATACCTATAACCTGCTGTCGTGGAAGCTGTCCGAAAAAAATCCGGAAACGGCGGGAAGCCCCGAAAAATTTACCTATGATGTCAACGGTACGGTTAAGACCTTCCAGGACAAAAACGGGGTAGTATTTACCTATAACTACACGCCCTTCTATGAAATGACCAAGGTAACGGCAGGGAATTTTTACGAGGAACACCGTTTTGATCCTGCTTCGGGACTGTTGAAGAGTGAGCACAACTCCTACGGGAATTCGATCAGCTATGAATACGATCCGTTCCGAAGAGAGAACCAGTTCACCATGATGGGCAGAACATACCAGTTGATATATTCGGATAACGACGATCTCATCGATGGACTGGTCTATCCTTCCGGCACAGCGGCCAATGACAGCTCGCTTTCTTCCCTGAAGGTTACCTATGACTATGACAGCGCAAACCGACTGAGCGCCGTGACGATCCCAGGTGTGGGGACAACGAGCTATCAGTACCAGATGGATAGTACCGGTGAAACCGACTCCGTCACCTACCCGAACAAGTCTGCCGTCACCATGAGGCAAAAGATCGACCCATTCGGCGAAATCACGGAAGTGCTGCACGATGACAATTGGTCGGAGAGCAACAGCTACGATGGATTTGGGAATATCATCAACCGGAAACGAATGGGCACTGACTATGGGGCGTTTGTCTATGACAAGCTGGACCGGATCAAGGAAGAGACGATCCAGGGGAAAAAGAGGTACTATGCCTATGATGGCCGGGGCAATCGGCAGTATTACGCGTATGGAACCGGCAATGTAGCCCGCAGTTATGAACTGAAGTATGATGTGCGGAATCGGCTGACGGAATTCAAAGACAGCAGCGGAACAACCACGTATAAGTACTATCCCAACGGCCTGCGTGCCAGCAAGGAAGTAAGCGGCAATGCCGGTGCGACGACCAAGTACGTGTACTACAACGGCAATGTGATTGAAGAAATCACTTACGATGGGAAGGTAAAAGCGCGGAACGTCTGGGGAAACAAGCTGATCTGGCGAAAGGATTACGTTTCCAATAAAGACGGATACTATTACTACAACACCCACGGGGATGTCATCAGCATCAAAGATGCTGGCGGCAATGTGATCAACAGCTACGACTATGACATCTGGGGCAATCTGCTTGCAGACAAAGTCAAGGAGACGATGTCCAATCCGTTCACCTATGCGGGGGAGATGTACGACAAGGAAAGCGGATTCTATTATTTACGAGCCCGTTACTATGATCCGGGTATTGGCCGGTTTATCTCGGAGGATACGTATAAAGGGCAAGTGGATAATCCGCTCAGTTTGAACCGATATACGTATGTAGCTAATAATCCATTGAGATATAAGGACCCAACAGGTCACGAGATGGAAGGTGATGATAAGTACTATAACGGTGTTAAGGATAAGATTAAGCCTTGGGGAGACTTGTGGAACCAAGCCGAAAAAATTAAACAAAGCCTTCCAAGAGTGAATAAAGATACAGCCGAAAAACTTGCTTTATTAACAGAATTACAAAATTACTTCCATGCACAAGCAGATGCTATTCGAGCGGAATATGATGCCTATCTATTGAATGGTGGGATGGTAGGTGAAGCTGAAAGAAGGATGCAGCATACCATGGACTTAAGTGTTAATGGTGCAGCTGAAATCCTATCAGCTATCCCAACTATGGGTCTTTCAATTGAAATAAGGGCTGTTGGTCGTTCTGTGACGCTATTTAGAGCTGTTAGTGAAGGAGAGTATAACCAGTTAATGGCCACAGGTAGATTTGATGCAGGTGTGAATGGCTTAGGTTTTAAATTTTTCGCCACAAGTGCTGAAGATGCTTATACATGGGGAACAAAAATGAGTGGTGCAGGTAATTTTAAAATTATACAAGCAACTTTCTCCGCTGATGATATTGGGAAATTTATGCATTGGGAAAGGCTTGACAGGATTGGACCAGCATATGGTTTAGAAGTGGATGAGCTTAATAAACTTATATATTCAATAAAAGGGGTGAACTATCCATAATGACTATTGTAAGAGCTAAAATTTGTTGGCTAAATTTAAAACCGATTGGGAGAGAACTACCACCTAAAACTCCTTGGCATTGGCCTGCTAAATTTGATGATGCCGAAGAAGATTGGACTATTTTGGCGGTAAGTCAAGAAGAACCAGATGAATCGTTGTGTATTGTGACCTCCATCAAATTTTATTTTGAAGATGCACCAAAACATTTGCTAAGACAAGGAAGTAAGTTCAAGCTAATGAGCGGGACAAATGGTGACATTTTGGCTGAAGGTACGATTCTCTAGACTTTATTAAGAACCCCAAACGAGTAATCAATGCTCGTCTGGGGTTTCTTTATTTTTTGCAGGAAAAAGGATGAGTGACGGTTAATATCGGAGGATACGTATTAAGGGCAAGTGGATAATCCGCTGAGTTTGAATCGGTATACGTATGGGTTTAATAATCCATTGCGATTTATTGACCCAAGCGGACATTGGAGCAAGGATGTTACTGCGAACTGGTCTATTAACGAAGCAAAACAGAAGTGGGCAGAAGCTACAACACTTTGGGAGAAAAATTACTGGTCATCTTATGCAGAGAGTATACGGACACAACTAAGACAAGCAGGTTATTCTGAAAGTGACATCATGCAGTCTACTGATGCTATGCTTTCTCATGAAGAAGTTATGAGGCAAGCAAGAGAAGCACACCCATTTGCAGCATTTGTATCTGATTTGTTTGGGGCGGCAATGGACTATCCTGGTGAAGCGGCTGTAGTTGGAAGCCTTAGCTTTTTCAGTTCGAGACTTGGCAAAGGTTTTGAAGAAGGCTTAAATTTCACTGTTACTACTGCTAAACGCATGGAGACAGCAGGAAGGTTCGTTCCAGTTCAAATATTGCAAGCAGTAATCAAATACGGCAAGGAAGCCCCTGACCCACAGGGAACGAGTGCCAAAATGTATTATGATGTAATGTACAAGACAGTTGAAAGGAAAATATGGGATGCGGAAGAAAAAATGTATAGGATTTATTATGAGACCAAAGCATACAATATCGAAGTGCTATATGATAAAGCAACAAATACGGTATTACACTTTGTATACTCAGATAAACCAATAGGAAGATGAAGTGTGGGGGTACAGATGGAAGAGCGGAGTCCTAAACAAAGATTATATTGGCTCATTGATTTACTACGAAATGGAAAAATTGATATATCATCATTTTGTAACGAGTTCCATATTACTTATGACCATGATTCTGACATAAACGAATTTTCAGCGGTTGAAATTCAATGCTTTGGTGAACTGGCGAGACTATCTGCTAGATTCTCAGAATTTGAGGATGACTTAAAGAAATATCCCAATGTATATACCAGTGAGGAGGAGATTCGAGATAAGATTTCTGAGGTAATTCATGTATTGGGTATTTAAAAAATACTGTATATTGGTATAAAACAATTGATTCCCCGAACGAGTAAAATGTAACTCGTCTGGGGTTTCTTTTTGTCCTTGTAGCCGCCGGTTGGAAGAGGGGGTAGTTGAGTCCATATAATTGTGTAAAAACGGAGTCTCTTTAAAATAAGAGAGCCATTTCAAAAACCCTCGGTTAGAATGAAGTTGTCCAGACAACATTCCAGGAGAGGGGATTTTGAAAATGGACTTTCCCTAATTTACTTGACACGAAGTTAAGACCAATCTGTTATGAATGTTGTTTTTCATATTCCACTGGGCTCATATAACCCAATGCGGAATGCATTCTTTTCGTATTATAAAACATTTCGATGTACTCGAAGACTGCATTTCGTGCTTCCTTTTCATTGGTGAACTTTCTTGTTTCCGGCATCAGTTCGCGTTTTAACGTTTTGTAAAAGCTCTCCATCACGGCATTGTCATATGGATCTCCCAAGCGGGGTCTGTCAATGATTTTGTGTAAACTCCAATAGCCGTTAGGCTCAGCGGAGATGTGGTTGAACTCGCTCCGGAAACTGAACGGACAGTTGTAACAGAATTTGGCCCCAGTTCTGAACTCTCCCCGTCCACTTTCGTAACACATCCATGGTTGCCAGGTAGAGCATTTTGAGCAGGGCTTCGTCTGTAGGGAAAATGGCTTTTCCTTTGGTGACCTTTCTGAGTTGGCGATGGTAGCTCTCAATGACATTGGTTGTGTAGATCAGTTTGCGAATTTCGGGTGAGTACTTGAAGAAGGTGGAGATTTCCGCCCAGTTCGTACGCCAGGAACGGACAATAAGGGGGTACTTTTGTCCCCACGTCTGCTCGAATTGATTCAGTTCTTCCAAGGCGGCCTCTTCCGTGGCCGCTTTATAAATCGGCTGCAGGGCCGACGTGATCTTCTTGATGTCTTTGTAGGAAACGTATTTGATCGAGTTGCGAATCTGGTGGATGATGCACTTCTGGATTTCCGTGATGGGATAGCAAGCGGAAATGGCCTCGGAGAAGCCGCGAAGATTGTCCACACAGGTAATGAGGATGTCTTGCACACCCCGGTTTTTCAACTCGTTTAAGACATGAAGCCAGAACTTTGCCGATTCATTTTCCCCAATCCAGATGCCAAGTACATCTTTGTGGCCTTCCAAGTCAATGCCAATGGCCATGTAGGCGGCCTTGTTTACGATGGCACCGTCTTGTTTCACCTTGAAGTGAATAGCATCCAGGAACACGACCGCATATACCGCCTGCAAGGGACGGTTTTGCCATTCTTTGATCAGCGGGACGATCTTGTTGGTCACGTTGGAGATGAGGGTAGGAGAAACCTCGATGCCGTAGAGCTGCTGCAGGTGATCCTGAATGTCGCGGGTAGAAACACCCTTGGCATACATGGCAATGATTTGGTCTTCGATACCCGTCACGTTCGTTTGGTTCTTTTTGAC
>NZ_JAALGD010000019.1 GCF_011059135.1 Brevibacillus sp. SYP-B805
ACAGCGTCAAGCTGGTAAGACCCCTCATAGACGATGAGGTTGATAGGTTCGGTGTGGAAGCGCGGCAACGCGTGGAGCTGACGAATACTAATCGGTCGAGGACTTATCCACAACAAGCCTTCAGCAAAATCTTGCGTATCCAGTTTTGAAGGTGCAAAAGCGAAGGAAAGCAGCCTACCTGCCGGTTGGCTGTTTTTGTTATTGTCGGCCGCTTGCACCGTGCTTGATTGTCAAACTGATGACAAACAACTGACGCCTCCGATTTTTCGGAGGCGTCATTTTTCATAAGCCCTATTGGATCGTCACGTCGTTTAACATCATAATGCCGGACGGATGCATCCAGAACCCGTTTACGTTTTTGCCGGCGGCCACAAGATCCTGGTCATTGCGGATAAAGACCATGGGAGCGTCATTCATCTCGATTTCCTGTGCTTTTGCATAGATCGCTTTCCGTTTTTCCGGATCCGTTTCACGGCGGCCGGCATCAATCAGCTTGTCCACTTCCGGATTGCTGTAGAAGGAGCGATTACCTGGGTTTCCTTGGGCTTCCGTATGGAACAGGAAGTATTGGTTGTAGTCGGCATCGCCGGTCATGTTGGACCAACCAAGGATGTACATATCCTGCTCTCCTTTTGCCGTCCCCTCCAAATAGGCCCCCCATTCCACAACCTTAATCTCCACGTTGATCCCGATCCCTTTCAGCTGGGACTGTACAACCTCGGCAAGGTTTTGCCGTTCCTTGTTGTCGTTGGTCCAGATGGTCGTATTGAAGCCATTCGGGTATCCCGCTTCGGCCAGCAATTCTTTGGCCTTGTTGATATTGTATTCGTAAGGCTTCAGGTTAGGATTGTGTCCCCAAACGGCTGGTCCCATTGGGCCGGTTGCCTTGGTACCAACATTGTTGTAGACACCCTTCAGGATGGCATCCACATCAATCGCGTAGCTGATTGCCTGACGGACGCGCACATCGTCAAACGGTTTCTTCTTCAAGTTGAACCCGATGTAGTCAACCCCAAGCGCGTCGCTGCGGTACAATTTGGCATTCGGCGAAGATTGGACGCGCTCGACATCGTTGACCGGCACCGGTTCAGCCAGATGAGCTTCCCCGGCCTCAATCATGGCCATTCTTGTCGCGTCTTCCGGAACAACTTTAAAGACCACTTTATCCACTTTTGCTTTGTTGCCCCAGTAATTTTCGTTTTTGACAAGGACAATTTCCTGTCCAGGAGTCCATGATTCAAACTTGAACGGACCGGTTCCCGCCGGATGCTGACCCAGTTTCAATCCGTATTGCTCGATGGCTTTCGGACTGATAATACCCGCGGAGTAATGAGCCAGATTGGATAAGAGCGGAGAGAATGGATACTCGGTAATGATCTGTACGGTATAGTCGTCGATGACCTTCACTTCTTTAATCATCTTAAAAAGGGAGGCGCGGGGAGAAGCCGTTTCCTTGTCAAGCACGCGGGCAAACGTCTTTTTCACCGCATCGGCGGTAAACGGTGTCCCATCGTGGAAGGTAACGCCCTGGCGGAGCTTGAACTCCCACGTCACATCGTCAATTTTCTTCCACTCTGTCGCCAATGCCGGCTGAATCTCCATGTTTTTGTCCTGGGTGACCAGCCCTTCGTAAATTTTGCCGTGATACACGTTGGCAGACGGAATGTCCGTCCCTTTGTGCGGATCAAGCTGGGTCGCATCGGACAGTTCGGCAATGACCAATGTCCCGCCCGGGTTGGCTGCAGCAGGAGCACTTGGTGTCCCGCCTGCATTGTCCGGCGCAGACGAACATCCGGTCAAGGCCAATGAGCAGAGAAGTGACAATGCGAGTAAACTGCTGCGTAATCGTCTCTTTTTCACTTGGAATTTCCCCCTTTACTGATTTGGTCTCAAGGTGATCACACGGGGATCACTTGAAGCTCTTTCGTCGCCGTGGTGAGGTTGTCGTAACCGTCAGCCGTGATGACAACCAGATCCTCGATGCGCACACCGCCAAATCCCTTGATGTAAATGCCCGGCTCGACGGTGATGACCATTCCCGGTTCCAGTACGGTCTGATCGTTATGCCGCATGGTTGGCTTTTCGTGAACGGCAAGGCCGATGGAGTGGCCCAGGCTGTGACCGAAACAGTCGCCATATCCGGCCGCGCGAATGATGGATCGTGCGACCTCATCCACTTCGGAGCAGACTTTGCCCGGCCCGATGGCAGCAAGGGCGGCTTCCTGGGCTTCCTTGACGATTTGGTAGATTTCAAGCTGTTTGGCGCTGGGCTGTCCGACCACCACGGTGCGGGTGAAGTCGGAGTAATACCCCATCACACGGGCACCGATATCCATTTTCACGAAATCGCCGACCCGGATGACCCGATCGGTCGCTTGCCCATGCGGCAGGGAAGAGCGTTCGCCAGAGGCAATCACATGATTGGCTTTGATGCCCTCGGCTCCCAGCTTTCGCATGAAAAATTCCAGTTCCAGGCCGATCTCCTTCTCGGTTATGCCGGGTTTGATATACGAAAGAATGTGCGCGAAGGCCTGGTCACACATGGCGATTCCCTGGCGCAGATACGCGATCTCTTCTGCATCCTTGTACATGCGGATGCGATCCAGGATCGGTTCCACATTGGACAGCTCCAGTGTGGGAGCGAGACGGTTGAATGCGAGGTATTGGGCGGTCGGCAGCTTGTCGAGCTCGATCCCGACATGGCGAAGCGTTTCATCCTGAAGCCTGGTGCAGATCATGGTCATCAGGTTCTGCTGATGATTCACCACTTCAAATAATGGTGCTTCTTCCGCAGCTTGATCGAGGTAGCGAAAGTCTGTGTACAGCAGGGCATCGGTCTCCGTGATCAGGAGTGCGCCGCTGCTGCCGCGAAACCCGGACAGGTAATAACGGTTTTCCGGTGACTGGACAAAAACCGCTTCCAGCCCTTTCGCCTTCATCTCATGGCGAAGTTTGCGCAGTCTGTTTTCCCTGTTCATTGTAACCGATCATACCCTCCTTTCCATGGATTCAATTCAAGGATGTGACGCGTTACGTGTATTATAAGTAACATTCAAAAAATTTTATTTACATGATTTTTACCTAAATTTAAAGTTATTTTACTATTTGGCTTGCTTGTATTTACTTTGCCTCCCTTTCTGATTACTTTTGTAGGAAACGGCATTGGTATTGCTCGAACAAAGGGAAGGGAGATCCATATGAAGCTGGAATACGCAGATGTTCAACAGACTTCGCCCAAACAGACTGCTTCCCGCAGCAAGCAGAAATGGAACGGTTTTTATCGAAAATTGAAAAGGAACAAAATCGCCCTGGTAGGGGGGGCAATCGTCCTTTTTTATCTCCTTGTCGCGATGTTGGCTCCTGTTCTCGCTCCCTTTGATCCACTGGAGATTCATTTGGAGAAGAAGCTGGTTCCTCCGTCGGCAGAGCATTGGATGGGAACGGACGACAAAGGCCGGGATATCTTGAGCCGGTTGATGTACGGGACACAGCTCTCGCTTGCGGTCGGGTTTGTCTCCGTTTTGATCGGCATGGTTTTTGGAATTGTCCTTGGCGTAGTGGCGGGGTATTACGGGAAGTGGATCGACACGGTCATCATGCGGGTGATTGATGTATTGCTCGCTTTCCCGGGGATCCTGCTGGCGCTGGCCATCATCAGTGCGCTCGGGCCAAGCCTCATGAACGTCATGGTGGCGGTGGGCATCTTCTCCATTCCAACGTTTGCCCGGATTGTAAGAGGGTCGACGCTGGCGGTGAAAAAGCTCGAATACGTCGATGCCGTGCGGGCACTCGGCGCCAGCGATTTCATCATCATTGCGAAGCACATCCTCCCCAATATCATGTCGCCGATTATTGTCCAGGCCACGCTGCGTGTGGCGACAGCCATTTTGACAGCGGCGGGGCTCTCCTTCCTCGGGCTTGGGGCGCAGCCGCCCACTCCGGAGTGGGGGGCAATGCTGAGCAATGGCCGGGATTTTTTGTTCAGCGCTCCTCATATCGCCCTGTTCCCCGGCATCGCCATTTCGACATTGGTGTTGGGATTCAACTTGTTCGGCGATGGGCTGAGGGACGCGCTTGATCCGCGTATGAAAAAATAGGAGGACATGAGCATGCTGGTATTTATCATCAGACGCATTCTGCAAATGATTCCCGTCTTGCTGGGGGTTACCCTGGTCGTCTTCTTGATCATGCAGATGGTGCCGGGCGATCCGGCCGTGCTGCTGGCGGGTGAAGGGGCAACCCCGGAAAAAATCGCGGAAGTGCGGCATCAACTGGGGTTGGACAAACCGTTGGCCCTGCAATATCTGAATTATGTCAAGGATGTGGCTCAGGGCGATTTGGGGGAGTCCATTCGCACGAACCGCCCCGTTTTGAGCGAAATCATGACGCGGCTGCCGGTTACCATTGAACTGGCGGCAGCCAGCATCCTGATCACGATTGTACTGGGGGTGTTTGCGGGGGTTGTCTCTGCCACCAAGCAGTATACGGTTGCGGATATATCCTTGATGATCGTGGCGCTGCTTGGCGTATCGCTGCCCAACTTTTGGCTGGGCTTGATGCTGATTCTCTATTTCTCGGTCAAGCTGCACCTCTTCCCGGTTGCCGGTTGGGGCAGCTTCATGCACATGGTCCTTCCTGCGCTGACGTTGGGAACCTCGGGAGCGGCGATCGTGGCCAGGATGACGCGTTCCAGCATGCTGGAGGTGATTCGGCAGGATTATATCCGGACCGCACGTGCCAAAGGCGTGAAGGAACGGGTCATTGTCTACAAGCACGCCTTGAAAAATGCCTTGATCCCCGTCGTCACCGTTGTCGGTCTCCAGTTCGGCTCCCTGCTTGGGGGGACCGTCTTAACCGAGTCGGTCTTTGCCATCAACGGCCTCGGGCGGTTGATTGTCGACGCCATCCGCATGCGTGATTTGCCGATGGTGCAAGGCGCGGTACTGGTTGTGTCGGTTATTTTCGTGCTGGTGAATCTGGCCGTTGATATCATATATCGTTCCTTGAACAAACGCATTGAATTAAACTGACGGGAAGGTGGTTCACGTGAGTCAGCACCGGGAAAAAATCCTGGAAGTTCGGCAGCTGCAAACCCATTTCTTTACCGAAGAAGGGGTCGTGAAGGCAGTCGATGGCGTTGATTTTACGGTTCACAAAGGGGAGACGCTCGGCATCGTCGGTGAGTCGGGCTGCGGCAAAAGCATCACCTCCCTCTCCATCCTGCGGCTGATTGCTTCGCCTCCCGGTAAAATCGTAGGCGGTGAAATTCTCTTTAAAGGAGAAGATTTGCTGAAGAAGTCGGAAGAAGAGATGCGAAACATCCGCGGGAACGACATCTCGATGATTTTTCAGGAGCCGATGACGGCGTTAAATCCTGTGTACCCGGTAGGAGAGCAAATCGCCGAAGCGTTTCGTCTGCATCAGGGACTCGGCCGGAGAGAGGCGTGGGCGAAAGCGGTGGAGATGCTCCGACTGGTCGGCATCCCCTCTCCGGAAAAACGCGCGGCCCAAGAGCCACATGAGCTGAGCGGGGGGATGCGGCAGCGGGTGATGATTGCCATGGCGCTGGCCTGTCATCCGGAACTGCTGATAGCGGACGAACCGACAACCGCGTTGGACGTGACGATTCAGGCACAGATCCTGGACCTGATGAAATCGCTGCAGCAAGAGATGGGCATGGGCATTATCATGATCACGCACGACCTCGGGGTGGTTGCCGAAACATGTGACACGGTGGCGGTCATGTATGCCGGCAAAGTGGTAGAATATACAGATGTCGATACGCTGTTCGAACAGCCCAAGCACCCGTATACAATCGGCCTGCTCAATTCCCTGCCCCGTCTTGATCGGGATGAGGAAGAACTGCAAGCCATCCCGGGCAGTGTGCCAAGTCCATATCACATGCCGCCGGGATGCCGCTTCGCCCCGCGCTGCGCCTATGCGACGGAAAAGTGCAATACCGCGCTTCCCGAACTATTCGATACAGGAACGGGCCTGGTTCGCTGCTGGGCCTATACGGAAGAGTGGAACGGCGATCACCTGCCGGGCGCGGAGCGAAAGAGTGACGAAAGGGAGGTGGCCACAGGTGGCTGAAGCAGCGAAACAACCATTGTTGGAAGTAACCGGGTTGAAAAAGTATTTTCCGATAAAAGGAGGCGTCTTCGGCCGCGTCGTCCAGCATGTCAAAGCGGTGGATGATATCAGTTTTACCATTTACCCGGGAGAGACGGTCAGCATTGTCGGCGAGTCGGGATGCGGGAAATCGACGACGGGGCGCGCGATCCTGCGGCTGGATGAACCGACCGCCGGGGAAATCCGCTTCAACGGCATCAACCTGCTGGCCTTGGGCAAAAGGGAGATGCGCCGCATGCGGAAGGATTTGCAGGTGATTTTCCAGGATCCCTTCGCGTCGTTAAATCCCAGACAGACAGTGGGAGAGATCTTGCGGGAGGCGCTCGCCATCCAACAGGTTGTGCCGAAAAGCCAGTATACCGAGAAAATCATGGAATTGTTGGCGAACGTCGGGATGCGCCCCGACAGCATGGATCGTTACCCGCACGAATTCAGCGGCGGCCAGCGGCAAAGAATCGGCATTGCCAGAGCGCTTGCAGTGGAACCGAAGCTGATCGTGTGCGATGAAGCCGTCTCCGCCCTGGATGTTTCGATTCAGGCGCAAGTGCTTAATCTGTTGAAGGAGTTGCAGCGCAAGTATCGGCTCGCCTATCTGTTTATTTCCCATGACCTGGGCGTCGTCCGACATATCTCCGATCGCGTCATCGTGATGTACCTGGGAAAAATCGTGGAGGTTGCCGACAAGCAATCCTTGTTCGCCAACCCGCAGCACCCGTACACCCGGGCGCTGATGTCGTCCATTCCGCTGCCCGATCGCAGGGTGAAACGGGAACGCATCCTGCTCTCCGGAGATGTGCCGTCTCCGCTCCATCCGCCCGCCGGCTGCCGCTTCCATACGCGCTGCCCCTATGCGGTCGCGCTTTGCAAGGAAAAGGCGCCAGAGATGAAGGCCGCGGGAGAAACGCATCAGGTGGCCTGCCATTTGATCTAGATCGTTACATGCATGCAAAGGGATCGCCATGATAGGTTTTGACACCTTTACCGCGCTGATCATGATGTTTATTCTGGCGCCGATCGTTGGGGCGATTACGCTGTTGTTCATGTTCAGCTTTGAAAAGCGGATCGATCTGCTGGAAAACCGAAACAAGAAAATCGCCCTGGAAAAGGAACTGCAGCAAAGCTTGTACAACCAGTTGAACCAGCAGATTCAGCCCCATTTCTTGTTCAACGCGCTCAATGTGATCCTGAGCCTGGCCAGGCTGAAGCGGACGGAGGAACTGGTCCGGGCGCTGGAGCACCTTGCCGCTGTGTTGAAATTCAAGTATCAAACGACGGAACAGCTTATTTTACTGCAGCAGGAGCTGACCTACACGGAGCATTACATCGAGATACAGAAGCTGCGCTTCGGATCGCGCTTACAGGTGTCGATCGAGTGTGAGCCTGAATTAAAGAACTGTCTGATTCTTCCCTTCCTGATTCAGACGCTGGTGGAGAACGCGTTCAAGCATGCGCTGGAGAAAAAGACAGGGGAGGCGATTCTGCGCATCCGCCTCTTTTCCGAGAGGGAGACGGCTGTTTTGCAGGTGATTGACAACGGGGCGGCGCGGGGGATTGGCACGCCTGCGGATTCCACGGGAACAAGCGGTCATGGGCTGAATAATATCCGGCGTCGTCTCTCGCTGTTGTTTGAAAACCAGGGAGTGCTGACCATGAAACCCGGTGAGGAGAAAGGCACGGTCGCAGAGGTGCGCTGGCCGCTCATGAAAGCTTGACATGCCTGAAAAAGTGGTGAGGACGATGAATGTACTGCTGGTCGACGATGAACCGCTCGAACTGGAACAGCTTGAATTTTTGATCAAACCGGAATTTCCGTCCTGGAACCTGTACAAAGCAATGGACAGCGAGGAAGCCCTGACCATCCAGGAAAAAGTGAAGCTGGATCTGGCGTTTCTGGATATTCATCTGCCGGGCCAATCAGGATTGAAGCTGGCGGAAGCGCTGCGGAGGCATGCGTCGGATCTGGCCATCATTATCGTGACGGCGTTCCAGGATTTCCATTATGCGAAGCAATCGATCAGGCTGGGCGTGATGGAGTACATCACGAAGCCGGTAATCGAAAGCGAGCTGATGGAGGTGCTCACCCGATACCGCAAACCGGCCGTGCATTCGCGGATCATCCGGGACGCCCTGCACATCCTGAGGGAACAGTTTCATGAAAAAATCAATCTGGCTGACATAGCGGCACAGATTCACGTAAACCCCTCTTACCTCAGCAGGCGGTTTCATGAGGAGGTAGGGCTCTCCTTTTCCGAATACCTGATGAAATACCGGATTGAACGAGCAAAAGAGATGATGATGGACCATCCGGATTGGAACATTTCCCAAGTGGCGGAGCAGGCAGGGTTTAACAGCCTTCACTACTTCAGCACGATTTTTCGCAAACTGGTCGGCGTCACACCGAAAGAATTCCGTGAAAAGGAGAAATAACCTTGCGGAACGAATCCTTTCGCCATTATGCAATGGGAACGGTACAGCTGGGGATCGGCATGGGGATTATCGCGGTCCTGACGCGATGGGTTTCCCAAAACTTGCTGGTCACTTCCCCGGAAGTGCTGGTAAAATATGGGCTGATCGGCGGAATAGGCTTCAGTCTGGCATTGGGGATTGCGCTGGTTCTGTTCGCTTTGTTGGGAAAACGGATCAGACGGGAGCTGCCGGAGGGGCAGACGATCGCCGATTATCTGCGGGGGAAGCTGCATCCGGCGGGTTATCGGGTGATGCTGGGGTTCATCCTGGCAACGAGCGTCAATGCCATATTCGTTCACGGCCTGGCGGCGGGATATTTCCTGCAAAAGCTGACGGGGCTGTCTCTGTCCCAGGGGGTTTTCCTGTTTTTTCTGCTCTGCTTGCTGTATGCCGGATTCGGCGGGGGGGCGATGCTCAATCGGGTTGGACTGGCCCAAATGGTTTTCCTGTTTATGACGCTCATACTGCTGCCCGTGAATTTTTTTGTCCGCGAGGGCGTCGAGCAGGTGTATGACGGCATCCGGCTGTATCACCCCTATTTGCTGGTATGGAACAATCGGGATGGCTGGTACCTGATCCTCGCCGGGGTCATTGTCGGGGTGGGACAGGTGCTGTCTGACCGGTCGCTTTGGCAGCGGCTGTTTATGATGGAGGAGAAAAAGGTGGTCTCCATACTGGGATTGTCCGGGTTCATCTGGTCCACGCTGCCCCCGGCGGTTGCCACCCTGACCCTGTTCGCCATTCACAAAGGCAGTTTTGCCAATGTGTATTCCCTGCTGTACGCGCTGATTGATACCATCAGCACTCCCGCCTTGCTGGGTGTGTTCATTCTGGGGATGTTCAGCATGGTGACCGCGTCGTTTGGAGCTGAGCTTCATGCATTGGTCTGCTTGTTCGTGCGTAACATGTATCAAGCCTGGAAGCCTGCCGCCAGCGACAGGGAACTGCTCCGGGCCGGCTATTTGTTTGCCGCCGCCGTCTCCCTGCTTTCCTTTCTCCTGACGGTTTCTTTTGCCCCAAGTCTGCTGCAGCTGCTGCTCTTTGCCGGAGTCATTCAGGTTGCGCTGATGCTGCCCATGCTGGTTGTGATATTCAGCCGGCGGCCAACGGGGAATCTGGTTCCGTACAGTACCGTGATCGCTGCCGCATCCGGATACGGCACGTGGTGGATCAAGGGCGGCGTTGGCGGCATTTTTGTCGCATTTCTCGTTTCGCTATTGTTGATCGCCCTTTCACTCTTCCTGAGAAAATAAGGGCGGAAGGAGGCGCTTCGCATGATATATTGGCAGTTGTTTCTGGCGTTTTTTCGTATCGGCATATTCGGGTACGGCGGGGGACCTACCATGCTGCCTCTCTTTCACGTGGAGTGTGTGAAAAAGTACGGCTGGATCTCGGCCGATGAGTTTGCCGATACGGTCGGGTTTGCAAACGCGCTGCCCGGACCGATCGCCACCAAGATGGCCAGCTACATCGGCTATAAAGTGAAGGGGTGGACAGGGGCATTCATCGCCAACTGCGCCGTTACCCTGCCCGTCCTGCTGGCGATGATGGGGCTGCTCAGTCTCGTCTATACCCTCAAAAACTCGGGTGCGGTCAAAGGGATGGTGACGGCCATTCAGCCGGTCATCGCCGTCATGATGGCCGCGATGGCGATTGAAGTGATCCAGAAAGGATGGAAAGATGCCGGCGACCGCAAAAACGGCCTGTTCGGCATGATGCTGGCATCGGTTATTGGGATCGTGCTGTTGGACATTCACCCGGGGATACTTGTCGCGGTCACCCTCCTGGGGGCGTTTGCGCTTTCCACCCGAACCGTGAGACAGCAAAAAAAGCAGCGGGCGAAAGAGACGAGCAAGGGGGCATAAGCCATGTTGTACCTGCAGATATTCTGGGCATTTTTTGTCGCCAACATCTTGGGATACGGCGGCGGGCCGCCGTCGATTCCGTTGATTCAGGCGGAGGTTGTAGATCATTACCATTGGATCACCAATGAACAGTTCGGGGAAATTCTTGCGTTGGCCAACGCACTGCCCAGTCCGATCGCAACCAAACTGGGCGGATACATCGGCTATGAGGTGGGCGGTGTGACGGGCGCCATCGTTGCCCTGCTTGCCACGATCGCTCCCACCGGCATCGCCATGATCGCATTGATCGGCTTTATGAATCTCTTTCGGAATGCGCCGCAGGTAAAAGCGATGTCCCAGTCGATACGTCCGATCATTGCCGTCCTGTTCGCCGTGCTCACCTACCAGTTTTTCCTCAGTGCCATCGAGCAGGCGGGGTGGATGCATACCCTGATTTTGGCCGCTGCCGCTTACTTTTTCCTGGAGCGGAAAAAGGCTCATCCGGCCATGGTGATCGCTTCTTCCATGGTTTATGGCATCATCTTTATCCATTAACGCAAGCTGCTCAGGGGAGGAGTCGTCTATGCAGTACAACCCGTTACATTACCCATACGGTTCGCGCCGGAATGCCGTTTTTGCGAAAAACGGGATGGTGGCCACATCCCAACCGCTGGCCGCCCAAGCGGGGCTGGATATCTTGAAAAAAGGGGGCAATGCCATTGATGCCGCCATCGCGACAGCAGCCTGCCTGACCGTGGTAGAACCCACGTCCAACGGCATTGGCGGGGACGCCTTTGCCCTTGTATGGACAAAAGGAGAGCTGCACGGCCTGAATGCCAGCGGCCCGGCACCGCGAAGCATCTCCATTGCAGCCGTGCAGCAGCGGGGATATGCAGAGATGCCGAAATACGGCTGGATCCCCGTAACGGTACCAGGCGCCCCGTCTGCCTGGGCGGCCCTGTCGAAGCGATTCGGGAGACTGCCGTTTGCCGAAGTGCTGCAGCCGGCTATCCGGTATGCCGAAGAGGGGTACCCCGTTTCACCTACGCTCGGGAAATACTGGAAGATTGCGTTTGCCAAATATGCGGCGGAGGCGAAAGGCGATGAGTTTCGCCATTGGTTTGCCACGTTTGCCCCGCATGGCAGAGCGCCCGAAATCGGGGAAATGTGGCGTTCTCCCGATCACGCCCGTACCCTCAGGCTGATTGCGGAAACGCATGCGGAAGCTTTTTACCGCGGCGAACTGGCCGAGGAGATCGACCGCTTTTCGCGGCAGCACGACGGCTTTTTGCGAAAGGAAGACTTGGCGGCCTACGAGCCGGAATGGGTGCAGCCGATCCGCGTCAATTATCGCGGATATGATGTATGGGAGATTCCGCCCAACGGTCAGGGGCTTGTTGCCCTGCTGGCGCTGCAGATCGTAAAGGGGTTTGACTTCCCTTCCAGGGATACGGCGGATACCTACCACAAGCAGATTGAAGCGATCAAACTGGCCTTTGCCGATGGACTTGCCTATATCACCCAGCGGGATAAAATGAAGGTCAGGGTGGAAGACCTGCTGTCGGAATCGTATGCTGCTGCGAGAAGGGAACTAATTGGCGACAAGGCCTTGCAGCCGGCTCCCGGGGAGCCTCCCAAAGGGGGCACCGTGTATCTGGCGGCGGCTGATGCGGAAGGAAACATGGTATCCTTTATCCAAAGCAACTACATGGGCTTCGGTTCGGGTCTGGTCGTTCCGGGCACGGGCATCAGCCTGCAGAACAGGGGGCACAACTTCTCGCTGGACCCCGCTCATGACAACTGCCTGGAGCCGGGCAAGAAAACGTATCATACGATCATCCCGGGCTTTTTGACGAAAGATGATCAACCGGTGGGCCCGTTTGGCGTGATGGGCGGCTTTATGCAGCCGCAGGGCCACATGCAGGTGGTCATGAATCTGATTGATTTTCATCTTAATCCGCAGGCGGCGCTGGATGCCCCAAGGTGGCAGTGGATCAAGGGAAAAACGGTGGAGCTGGAAAGCACCGTCCCCGAGCATATCGCGCTGGCCCTCGCGGAGAAAGGACACGATGTCAGATGGGCGCTCGGCTCCGGAGGGTTTGGCCGCGGACAAATCATCGTGCGAAATGAGCATGGCGTCTTGGTAGGCGGGACGGAACCGCGTACGGACGGCTGCATCGCGGCCTGGTAGCAATGGGAAAAGTCTTTGTACCGTTTGGGTATGAAGGCTTTTTTTCATGTGAAAACAGTATGCTGGGAGGCCAAACGGCCAAACGGGTGCAGATATTCTCTTGCGAATCGGACAAGACCTGGACTAACATGGAAAACGATGAATAAAAATAGTAGAAAAGCCAGCTACCCAGGAGAAAGGGTAAGAAGGAGAATCAAGCAAAATGAAAAAAATCCTGATCTTTTCTGCTTCGATTGGCAATGGCCACAATCAGGCGGCGCGGGCGATGCAGGAAAGTTTGGCGGATGTCGGATACACTTCCATGGTGATTGATACCCTGGAGTATATCAGTCCCACGTTTCACAAGATCTTGCTGGAAGGATACATGAATTTGCTGAGAATTTCCCCCCGCATGTGGGGGAAAATCTATCACAATACGGAAAAAACGCGCTTCTTTGACCTGAATGTCTTTGTCAACAAGCTCCTGGCGAACAAACTGAAAAAGCTGATCAGCAGCGTGGAACCGGATGCGTTCATCGCGACGCATCCCTTTGCCAGCTGCATGCTGTCGGTATTGAAAGGGCGCAACGAATGGAAAGAGCCCATCTACACGATCATCACGGATTACACCATCCATCCGTCGTGGCTGAACCATCATATCAACTATTATTTTATGGCTCATGAACAGCTGTACTATCTGGTGGATATCTACCGCCACGATTACGCCAAATTCAAGCCCATGGGCATCCCCATCAGCAAGAAATTCACCGAACCGCTGGACAAGGAGGAGCTGCAGGAGCGGTTTCAGATCCGGCCCGAACAGAAATGCATCATTCTGTCGGGCGGCGGATTGGGGCTGGGGCCGATGGAAAAGGTGCTGGAAGGGCTGGAAGAGGTGGAAACGCCGCTCAAAACCTTCGTCCTGACCGGCCTCAATGAGAAACTGTTCCGCAAGGTGTCCAATCGCACCTACCGGCATGATGTCGTGCCGCTCCGGTTCGTGAACAACTTCCACGAATATCTGGAAGTGGCCGACCTGATCGTCACCAAGTCGGGCGGGTTAACCACGGCGGAAGTGCTCAGCAAACAGGTGCCGATGATCATCTATAACCCGCTGCCCGGGCAGGAGGAGAGGAACAGCCATTTCCTGCTGAACAATGCCTGCGCGAAGCATGCCAATGTAACGGAGCAGCTGATCTACTTCATTGAAGAGATGATCGAAAACCCGGAAAAGGCGGCTTACATGAAACAGATGGCCAAACGGGTGGCCAAACCGGATGCCGCCCGGCACATCGCCCAATTTATCAAAAACGACATGGAACCATAGCAGAACTGAGAAAGGTGGCCCATCATGAAGATACCATACGCCGTGCTGTTCGATATGGATGGCACGTTATTGATGACAGAACAACTGGCAACCCCGGCTTTTAAACGAACGTTTGCCGATCTGCGCGACCGCAAGCTGTGGGACGGGGAAACACCGTCTGACGAGCAGTTCACCAATGTCCTCGGCATGACCATCCAGCAGCTGTGGGATACCTTGCTCCCGGGAGCCGACAGGCACGTCAAAGAAACGGCAAACGAATGGATGCTCAAGCATGAGATTGACCTGTTGAAAGAAGGAGCATGCGAGCTGTATCCCGGCGTCCGCGAGCAGTTGCAGCTCCTTCACGCGGAAGGAATCGCGCTGTTCGTGGCCAGCAACGGTCTGGAAGCATATATTGACGCGGTGTGCGAGCAGTTTCAATTGAAGCCGCTCTTTACCGATCTGTACTCCGCCGGCCGCTTCCACACCAAATCCAAAACCGACCTGGTCGCCAAACTGCTGGCCGATTACCCGATCGCACAGGCGGTCATGGTAGGCGATCGCCATTCCGACGTGGAGGCGGGCAAGAAAAACGGCCTCTTCACCATCGCCTGCGACTTTGGTTTCGCCAAGCCGGGCGAACTGGAGGGGGCGGATGCCATCATCCGGCAATTTTCGGAGCTGGCTGCCCATTTGCCTTTTCCCATGCTGCATCATCGGTAGAACCACTCTGCACGGGAGTGGTTCTCTTTTTGTTTCAACAGCGCCTTTTTTGACAAAAATAATGCTGAAGCATCGACCACTTGCACAGGAAACCAAAAACCATTATAATTAAAGTCAAAGATAGTCAAAGTCAATATCCAACGTTGGAACAAGGAGGAGGCATCTTGCGAAACATTTCGGATGTTATTGAACAATATCTCAAGCGCATCCTGCAGGAAAGCCCGGACGGATCTGTGGAGATCCAGCGCAGCGAGCTTGCCGAAACGTTCCAATGCGTGCCTTCGCAAATCAATTATGTGATCAATACGCGCTTCACCGTGGAAAAAGGGTACATTGTCGAAAGCAAACGGGGCGGAGGCGGATATATCCGGATTCGGAAAGTACAGATCGTCAGCCGGTCGAAGCTGCAGGAACTGTTGACCCAGGAGCTGATTGGCGAAAGCATCACGCAGGGAGTCGGTTTTGCCATCATCGATCGCCTGCATGAGGAGGGGATTGTGAACAGCCGGGAATCCGACTTGATGAAAGTGGCGACCTCGCGGGAGGTGCTTATTGTGGAGCCCCAGATTCGCGACCGCCTGCGCGCCAGCATCCTGAAAAACATGATCGCCTCTGTGCTGCTTCGGTAACGCCAATATCGGGAAGGAGGATTTTCCATGAACTGTGAGGAGTGCGGAAAACGTCCGGCAACCTTGCACCTGACAAAGATCGTCAACGGCGAGAAAACGGAATATCATATCTGTGAGCACTGTGCAAAGGATAAGGGCGATATGTTCAGCGGGTTCGGCGGGTTTGGCGGATTCGGCGATTTCGGCATTCATCAACTCCTGTCCGGTCTGTTGAATTTTGACCCGATGACCAAAAAAGAGGGTGTCGGCATCAAGGAAGGGCAAGGCACGGTCCAGACAAAGGCGGCCCGCTGCGAAACATGCGGCATGACCTACGCCCAATTCAGCAAGAGCGGCCGCTTCGGCTGCAGCGATTGCTACGAATTCTTTGGCGACCGTCTCGACCCGCTGTTCAGACGCATCCACGGCAACACCCAGCATATCGGGAAGGTGCCGGAGCGGACCGGCGGGAAAATCAAGGTGCGCAAAGAGCTGGAGCAGTTGAAGGCGGCCTTGCAGCAGTATGTTGCCAAGGAAGAGTTTGAAAAAGCCGCGGAGATCCGCGACCGGATCAGGGCGCTGGAACAAAAGATCACCCAGTCTTGAAGAGGAGGTGAGCGATGATGTCCCAACAGCGTTTTATGCAGCATCCCTGGAGCAACTGGATGAAAGGAGTCGGTCCGGACGCCGATATCGTGGTGAGCACGCGTCTGCGTATTGCCCGCAACCTGCGTCAGCATCCGTTTCCGCTGCTGGCAACCGATTCCCAGGCTGAGGAAGTTGTCAAGAAGGTAGCGGATGTGGCCTTGGGCGCCACAATGCAAAAGCACGGCAAATTTGAACTGATCGCGATGGATCAGCTAAGCCCGCTGGAAAAGAGGGTGCTGGTGGAAAAACACCTGATCAGCCCCAATCTGGCGGAAGAATCCCGCAAAGGCTCCGTGCTGCTGAACGAAGACGAGTCGATCAGCATTATGGTAAACGAAGAAGATCATATCCGGATCCAGGTGCTGCTTCCCGGTTTTCAGCTCCATGAGGCATGGGAAATCGGCACGAAGATCGATGACGTGTTCGAGAAGCATCTCAATTATGCCTTTGACGAGAAGAGAGGGTATTTAACAAGCTGCCCGACCAACGTCGGCACCGGTATCCGGGCATCCGTCATGCTTCATCTGCCCGCTCTGGTGATGACCAAGCAGATCAACCGGATTCTGCAGGCGATCAATCAAGTGGGGCTGGTGGTACGCGGCCTCTATGGCGAAGGCAGCGAAGCCCTGGGCAACCTGTTCCAGCTCTCCAACCAGGTGACGCTCGGCATGTCGGAGACCGATATCCTCTCCAATCTGTACAGTGTCGCCAACCAGATCATCGAACAGGAAAGGGCGGCTCGCCGCTATCTGTTGGAACATTCGCGGATCGCCCTGGAAGACCGCATCTTTCGCTCCTACGGCATCCTGCAATACGCCCGGACGGTGGAATCAAAAGAAGCCGCCCAGCGTTTATCCGACGTACGGCTCGGGATCGATATCGGCATCATAAAAAATGTGTCGGCCTTTGCGTTAAATGAATTGCTTGTCATGACGCAGCCGGGATTCCTGCAGCATCACGCCGGCCAGAAACTGGCACCGGAGCAGCGGGATGAACGCAGGGCGCGGTTGATCCGCGAGCGGCTGGCTGCGGAGAAATCTTCATAAATGGAAAAGGTAAGCAGGAGGTGCATTCATGATGATGTTTGGACGTTTTACCGAACGTGCGCAGAAAGTGCTGGCTCTCGCGCTGGAAGAAGCGGTGCGTTTGGGCCACAAGGATATCGGCACAGAGCACGTATTGCTCGGGTTGATTCGGGAAGGTGAAGGGATTGCCGCCAAGGCGCTTCAGTCGCTTGGCCTGGGACTGGATAAGATCCAGAGCGAAGTGGAATCGCTGATCGGACGCGGCACGGAACAGGCCGTTACCGGCAACTACACGCCGAACTACACGCCCCGCGCCAAAAAGGTGATTGAATTGTCCATGGATGAAGCCCGCAAGCTGGGTCATACCTATGTGGGAACCGAACATATCCTGCTCGGCCTCATCCGTGAAGGCGAAGGGATCGCGGCTCGGATCATGAACAACCTGGGGGTTAGCCTGAACAAGGCGCGGCAGCAGGTCCTGCAGCTGTTGGGCAGCTCCGAAATGATGGCTTCCCATCAGCCGTCGGGCAACAATCCGTCGGCCAACACCCCGACGCTGGACAGCCTGGCCCGCGACCTGACCGCCATAGCGCGTGAAGGCGGCTTGGACCCGGTGATCGGCCGTCAGAAAGAGATCGAGCGCGTGATCCAGGTATTGAGCCGCCGCACCAAGAACAACCCGGTGCTGATCGGCGAACCGGGCGTGGGGAAAACGGCGATTGCCGAAGGTCTCGCGCAAAAGATCGTCAACAACGAGATTCCCGAAACCCTGCGCGACAAACGCGTGATGACCCTTGACATGGGGACCGTGGTGGCGGGAACCAAGTATCGCGGCGAATTCGAAGACCGCCTGAAAAAAATCATGGACGAGATCCGGCAAGCCGGCAATATCATTCTCTTTATCGACGAACTGCACACCTTGATCGGAGCGGGCGGAGCCGAGGGGGCCATCGATGCCTCCAACATCCTGAAACCGGCATTGGCCCGCGGGGAGCTGCAGTGCATCGGGGCAACGACGCTGGATGAATACCGCAAGTATATCGAGAAGGACGCCGCGCTGGAACGCCGTTTCCAACCCATCCAGGTCGATGAACCCACCGTGGAGGATGCGATCCGCATTCTGCACGGCCTGCGTGACCGCTATGAGGCCCATCACCGCGTCAAAATTACGGATGAAGCCATCGAACAGGCCGTGAAGCTCTCGGACCGCTACATCACCGACCGCTTCCTGCCGGACAAGGCGATCGACCTGATCGACGAAGCGGCATCCAAGGTTCGCCTGCAGTCCTTTACCGTACCGCCCAACCTGAAGGATCTGGAGGCGCGCCTCGAGCAGGTACGCAAGGAAAAGGATGCGGCCGTTCAATCCCAGGAGTTTGAGGAAGCGGCGGCTCTGCGCGATCAGGAACAAAAGCTGCGTGAAGAGCTGGAAAAAACCAAGAAGGATTGGAAAGAGCGCCAAGGCAAGCTCAACATGGAAGTGACGCCGGAAGACATCGCCCATGTGGTGGCAAGCTGGACCGGCATTCCGGTGGTCAAACTGAAGGAGGAAGAGACGGAACGCCTGCTCAAAATGGAAGAGATCCTGCACGACCGCGTCATCGGCCAGGACGAAGCGGTCAAATCGATCTCCCGTGCCGTGCGCCGGGCGCGCGCCGGCCTGAAGGATCCGAAACGTCCGATCGGTTCGTTCATCTTCCTGGGGCCGACCGGTGTAGGTAAGACGGAACTGGCGCGTGCCGTGGCGGAAGCCCTGTTTGGCGATGAAGATGCCATGATCCGGATCGACATGTCGGAATACATGGAGAAGCATTCCACGGCACGGCTGGTCGGAGCGCCTCCGGGATATGTGGGGTACGACGAAGGCGGCCAGCTGACGGAAAAAGTGCGCCGCAAACCGTACTCCGTGATCCTGCTCGATGAGATTGAAAAAGCGCATCCCGATGTATTCAATATCCTGCTGCAGGTGCTGGATGACGGCCGCCTCACGGACTCCAAAGGCCGGACGGTCGATTTCCGCAACACGGTGGTCATCATGACCTCCAACGTCGGGGCCAACATGATCAAAAAGAACACCTCGCTCGGCTTCACGGTGGGCGATTCGGAGAAGAAATACCAGGATATGAAAGACAAGGTGATGGACGAACTGAAGAAGAGCTTCCGTCCGGAGTTCCTCAACCGGATCGACGAAGTGATCGTGTTCCACTCGCTGGAGCAGGAGCATATCGAACAGATCGTCACCTTGATGACCGAAGAGCTGCGCAAACGCCTGAAAGAGCAGAACATCGACTTCCAGCTCACCGATGAGGCGAAGAAGGTGCTGGCAAAGGAAGGCTTCGATCCGGCTTACGGCGCCCGTCCGCTGCGCCGGGCCATCCAGCGCAACATCGAAGACCGCCTGTCGGAAGAACTGCTCAAAGGCAACATCAGCAAAGGCGATACCGTCTCCATCGATGCGGAAGACGGCAAGCTCGTGGTCAAGCGTTTGGAACCGTCGACAACCTGACTAAGGAGCGAAAAGGATATCCCCCCGCCGGGATATCCTTTTTTTCTGTGCGGTCTCCATGTATCATAAGAGGTATCTAATCCCAAATGATTACAGGAGCATCATACATGGCCAAGTATAAAAGCAAATACGCATGTCAAGAATGTGGCTATGAAAGCCCGAAATGGATGGGAAAATGCCCGGGCTGTCACAGCTGGAACACATTGGTGGAAGAAATAACGACGAAATCTTCCCATTTCCGCCACGAATCGGGAAACGGCGGCAGACAGGGGGCTTTGCCGTTGGCGCAGATCGCCAGCGAGGAAGAACCCCGCTTTGATACGACCATGGGCGAGTTGAACCGGGTATTGGGAGGCGGCTTGGTGCCAGGATCGCTGGTTCTGGTAGGAGGCGACCCCGGCATCGGCAAATCCACCCTGCTGCTGCAATCCTCGTTTGCGCTCGCCCGGCAGGGGTATAAGATCCTGTATGTGTCCGGCGAGGAGTCGGTCAAACAGATCAAGCTGCGTGCGGACCGCCTGGGACCGGATACGCCGCCGCTCTTTGTCGTGGCTGAGAATGACCTGGAACTGATCGAGCAGCACATCAACCAGGTGGAGCCCCAGGTCGTCATTATTGACTCCATTCAAACCGTTTTTCATCCGCAGATCCAGTCGGCAGCCGGCAGCGTCGCCCAGGTGCGGGAGACAACGGCCCATTTGATGCGCATCGCCAAAGGCAAGGGAATCGCCACGTTTATCGTCGGTCATGTGACCAAGGAAGGGGCCATCGCCGGGCCGCGCATGCTGGAGCATATGGTTGATGCGGTGCTTTATTTTGAAGGAGAGCGGCACAATACGTTCCGGATTCTCCGCGCCGTCAAGAATCGCTTTGGCTCTACCAATGAGATCGGCATTTTTGAAATGAAGGAGCGCGGATTGGAGGAAGTGTCCAATCCATCGGAAATATTTCTCGCGGAGCGGCCGGTTGGCGTTGCCGGATCAACGGTCGTGGCCAGTATGGAAGGGACGCGGCCGGTTCTGGTCGAGCTGCAGGCACTCGTCTCCCCTACCAGTTTTGTGACACCGCGCCGGATGGCAACCGGGGTGGATCATCAGCGCGTCGCCATGATCATGGCCGTGCTGGAGAAACGGATCGGCCTCATGCTGCAAAACCAGGATGCGTATGTCAATGTGGCGGGCGGGGTGCGGCTGGACGAACCTGCCGTAGATCTGGCCATTGCCGTAAGTATTGCCAGCAGCTTTCGCGATCAGCCGACCAGCCCGCATGATGTGGTGATCGGGGAGGTTGGACTGACCGGCGAGGTACGCGGGGTCTCCCGTATCGATCAGCGGATTCGGGAAGCGCTGAAGCTGGGATTCAAGCGCGTGATCATTCCGGAGAAGAACATTCGGGGTTTGGAAGTCCCCCCCGGGATCGAAGTGATCGGCGTTCGCACGATCGCAGAAGCGCTGCATGAGGTGTTGAGGGGGTAGTGCCGTCATGATGGAATTATTGAGGAAAGATACGATCAATGACATGCTCCGATTGGTGGCTCCCGGCACCCCGCTGCGTGAAGGCCTGGAGAATGTGCTTCGGGCAAAAACGGGCGGCCTGATCGTGGTAGGATACGGACCGGAGATGAAACAGATTGTGGACGGCGGCTTTTCCATCAATTGTGACTTCACCCCGGCCCATTTGTATGAATTGGCGAAGATGGACGGGGCGATCATAGTTAGTGAGGACGCCAAGCGCATTTTGATCGCAAACGCCCAGTTGTTTCCACCGTCGTCGATCCCGTCCAGCGAGACGGGAACACGCCATCGCACCGCAGAGCGAACGGCCAAACAGACCAATCATCTGGTGATCGCCATTTCCCAACGGCGCAATGTGATTACGCTGTACCAGGGCAACTTCCGTTACGTGCTGCGCGACATCGGCGTGATTCTGACCAAGGCCAACCAGGCGATATCGACGCTGGAGAAATACAAATCGGTGCTGGATCAAACGCTGACCAATCTGGGGGCGCTGGAATTTGAAGAACTGGTCACCCTGTACGACATCGCATCGGTTTTGCAGAGGATCGAGATGGTTTTACGCATCCGATCGGAAATTACGAAATATATATATGAATTAGGGACGGAAGGCCGTCTGATCAGCATGCAGCTGGAGGAGCTGGTCGCCAACATTGAGGAAGAGGCGTACATGCTGATCCGCGATTACTGCCGGGATGACAGCACGGACCCGGAAGAGGTTATGCAGGGCATGAAAAACCTGACGGCCGACGAAATATTGGAAATGGGCTCTTTTTTACGGCTCCTCGGGTATCAAAACCATGTCAATCTGCTGGAAGAATCGGTGGCGCCGAGAGGGTACCGGATTTTACATAAGATCCCGCGCCTGCCGCTGCCCATCATTTCCAATCTGGTTCAGCATTTTCACAATTTGTCCCGCATCATGCTGGCGACCATCGAGGAGCTGGATGAGGTGGACGGCATCGGGGAAGTCAGGGCCAGAGCGATCAAGGATGGGTTGAAACGAATCCAGGAGCAGGTGTTCATTGACAGACACATCTGATGTAAAATAGTATAGAGGCATTATGGGTCATTCCATTCTGTGAAGGAGACAATTACTGCCCTGCCTGCAAGGATGTACGGTCTTCTTACACAACGAATCAGGAGGTAGTCTATGTTCGTGAAGTCACTGCCGAACATGCTGACCGTAAGCAACTTGTTTTTAGGGATAGTGGCGATTATCCTTGCTTTTCAAGGGAAACAATATGTCGATTATGCGGCGGTTACCGTGATCGTCGGGATGTTGATGGACGGCCTGGACGGACGCGTCGCGAGGATGCTGAATGCCCAGAGCGAGTTTGGCAAAGAGCTGGATTCGCTGTCGGACGTGATTACTTTTGGGGTCGCTCCCGCCTTTATCATGTACGTGGTAACCCTGCAGCAGCTGGATGTGCTGGGGATCATCATCACCGCCGTCTTCCCGATCTGCGGCGCGCTGCGGCTGGCCCGGTTCAACGTACAGGCGGGCGTGCCGGGTTATTTCATCGGCCTTCCCATCACGGCAGCAGGCGGCGTGTTGGCTACCCTGGCGCTGTACCATGAGGTGTTCAACATCGCGCTGCTGGCGGCCAGCATGCTGCTGCTTTCCTTCTTGATGGTTTCCAAGATCAAGTACCCGAACTTCAAAAAAGTGGGAATCCCCAAATCGGCGTACTGGATCACCCCGCTGATTGTCGGAGTGGTCGTGCTGATGGCGATCAAGTATCCGGCGCAGTTCCCCAAAATCGTCTTTCTGCCGCTGGCGATCTACGCCCTTTACGGGATAAAAAAAAACGTTGAGATTCTTGCGAAGAGATGGAAAAAAGAGAAGGCGAACGAAGAGGAAACCTTACCGTTTGAATAAGGCGCTGCACATCAAAACCCCGCCGAATGGATCAGCGGGGTTTTTCCATTGAAACTTTTCCGCGTTTTTTTTCGTAATAATGGTAGGCTGCTAGGACAAATTGAAGACGCCCAGCGTGTTCAGCTTGTCGCATTCCGCTTTGATCACATCGGCCAGCTTGATCTCCGTAATATTGCAGAGCGCGGCCAGGTAAAACAATCCCTTGCCCAGTTCGGCTGTCAATACCTCTTTGCAGTGCTCGCACAGCGGACCGTGAAAATGGGTTTCCAGGTGCGGCTGGTTTTCATGCAGGCTCTTTTCGGGATCATAGGCCTGCTTCTTGGCGACAACTTCCACACAGCCGCATTCCGTGATGGCTTTGGTGATGGAACGGTTGATGCGGGCGTTGGCTTCCTGGGATTTCGAAAGGACGTCGAGTACGCTGCGGTGGCGTATCAACAGTTGAGACACCTGTTTTTGGAAATCATCCAAATGAATGGTTCCCACTCGGAATCACCTCTACTCTAAGCTGAACACATCTTCAGAATTTTTTGTGAGTTCTTACTGCTAATTATACGGATTGGTGCACAGTCGTGTCAAACCGGGAATATAAACGGATGCGAAATTCATGTTGACGAAATTTTAGCGTATATGTTAAAATTTTTAGCCATTTGACACGACAAAAAAACATTTGCTATAGTGGGGGAAAGCCGATGACAACTCGAATTCTTTCGTGGCAGACAGGGTTTTTCTTGGCGGCTTCTGTCTATATTAATGATAAGGAGGTGACAGGATGTTAAAACGCATCTTGCGGATTTTCTTTGTCGTAGTCGGCGCGGGTCTGGGATTCCATTTCGGCAAGGACATCTTTGACCTGCTCAATTCCCTGCTCAATTTCGGAGAGATACAAGGACCGGAATATTTCGGAGCGGTGTTGGGGGCCGTGCTCCTCTATTTCGTGAGCAGCTGGCTCGTTGATTACATCGTGAACACGATCCACTGGGGAGAGGAAATGCTCCTGAAACTGCCGATCATCGATGTGATGTTCGGGGCGATGGGGTTGATTAGTGGACTTATTGTTGGTTTTTTATTATACCTGCCCCTCAGCAGCATTGCGATCCCGGTTGTTGGTGATTTGCTGCCGCTTCTTGTATCGGGTTTGCTTGGCTACCTGGGCTTTCAGGTGGGCTTTCGCAAACGGGACGAGATCATGGCGGTTTTTTCGATTGGCCGAAGAGACAAGTCCAAGCGGGACGGCAGCAACATTACCGCCAACGTGGAACACAAGATCCTGGATACCAGCGTCATCATTGACGGGCGGATCGCCGATATCTGCCGTACCGGCTTTATCGAGGGGAAGCTGGTTATCCCAAGCTTTGTGCTGGAGGAACTGCAGCATATTGCCGACTCCTCCGATGTGCTGAAGCGCAACCGGGGCCGCCGCGGGCTGGATATCTTGAACAAAATCCAGAAAGAGCTGAAGGTGAACGTCCAGATTTGGGAAGGCGATTTCGAGGACGTTTCCGAAGTGGACAGCAAGCTGATCAAGCTGGCGAAGCATCTGAACGGGAAAGTGGTAACCAACGACTTCAACCTGAACAAGGTGTGCGAGCTGCAGGGCGTGCCAATCCTGAATATCAATGATCTGGCCAATGCCGTCAAACCGGTGGTGCTGCCTGGCGAGGAGCTGACGGTCCAGGTGATCAAGGACGGGAAGGAATACGGGCAGGGCGTCGCTTATCTGGACGATGGCACGATGATCGTCGTCGAGGGCGGCCGCGAGTACATTGGCAATGATGTTGACGTGCTGGTGACCAGCGTGCTGCAGACCTCGGCAGGGCGGATGATTTTTGCCAAGCCGAAGCTGCTGGAAAAAGCGTTATAAGATCAATCAAAGAGGGTGTCCGCCGCGGTGATCTGTGGCGGACACCGCAATGGTGGAGAGGATTTGACGTGAGTACAGGGGTTGTGATCGTTGCCGCCGGTTCGGGCAAACGCATGGGGGCGAACCGCAACAAGCTGTGGCTGCCGCTCGGGGGGAAGCCGATCATGGCCTACGCGGTGGAGATGTTCGCCACGCATCCGGAGATTGCGGAGGTCGTATTGGTCGTGAGCGAGCAGGATCACGCCGAGGTGCAGGCTTGGATTCGGGAGATGCCCTACCGGGTGAAGGTGACGCTGGGAGGGGCGGAGCGGCAGGACAGCGTGCGGCAGGGCATCATGGCGCTGTCACCGGATTGCACCTATGTTCTTGTGCATGATGCCGCCCGCCCTTTCGTCAGAGCGGAGGAGATCAGCGCCATCATTGCCCAGGTGCGGAAGGATCAGGCGACCATCATGGCGGTTCCGGTGAAAGATACGATCAAAGTTGTCGGACCGACCGGAACCGTAGAAGCGACGCCGGCACGGGAGAGCTTGTGGGCGGTGCAGACCCCACAAGCTTTTCGTCTTTCCCTGCTGATCGAAGCGCACAAGGCCGCACAGGCGGCGGGCAGAATCGGCACGGACGATGCCATGCTGGTGGAGTGGCTGGGTCACCCCGTCCGGATCATGCGGGGGAATTATGAAAACATCAAAATAACAACACCGGACGACCTGTGGATCGGTGAAGAGATCTTGCGGCGCAGAAGGAGAGGGAGCGGGCAATGATGCGAATCGGACAAGGGTTTGACGTACATCAATTGGTGGAGGGACGTCCCTGCATCATCGGCGGGGTGGCCATCCCCTACGAGAAAGGGCTGCTGGGGCATTCCGATGCCGACGTGCTGCTGCACGCCATCAGTGACGCGCTGCTGGGCGCGATCGGGGAGGGGGACATCGGGCGCCATTTTCCCGATACCGACCCCGCCTTCAAGGATGCGGACAGCCTGAAGCTGCTGGAGCATGTGTGGAGCCTGGTGAAGAAGCGGGGGTACCGCCTGGGCAATGTGGATGCGACCATCATTGCGCAGGCGCCCAAAATGGCCCCCTACATCCCGCAGATGCGCGAGATCATCGCCAAGGCGCTGGAAGCGGATGCGCTGTCAGACGTCAATGTGAAGGCGACGACAACGGAAAAGCTGGGCTTTCCCGGACGCGGCGAAGGGATCGCGGCCCAGGCGGTCTGCTTGCTTGTCAAGTCGGAGCAGGAGTAGTAACATTAGAGTTTAGATAGAATGAAGGATGGTGTCGTCATGGCAAACGAAGTCCGACTGCGTTATGCGCCCAGCCCGACGGGGCATTTACATATCGGAGGAGCGCGTACGGCGCTGTTTAACTATTTGTATGCGAAGCGGCACGGTGGCAAGTTCATCGTCCGCGTGGAAGATACCGATCAGACGCGCAACGTGGAGAACGCGGCGGAAAAGCAGATGGAAAACCTGAAGTGGCTCGGCGTGCAGTGGGATGAAGGGATGGATATCGGCGGCCCGTATGCCCCCTATCGCCAAATGGAGCGGCTGGACATCTACCGCAAGTATATCGACCAGCTGCTTGCGGAGGGCAAGGCCTACTACTGCTATGCAACGAAGGAAGAGCTGGACGCGGAGCGGGAGGAACAGATCGCCCGCGGGGAGACGCCGAAGATTTCGGAAAAGCACCGCAACGTGACACCGGAGCAGCGGGAGCAGTATGAAAGGGAAGGGCGCGTCCCCTCCATCCATTTCCGCGTGCCGGATGACAGGGTGTATGTGGTAAACGACCTGATTCGCGGGGAAGTCACGTTTGAATCGAACGGGATCGGCGACTTCGTCATCTGCAGGCCCGACGGGATTCCCACCTACAACTTTGCGGTCGTGATCGACGATTATCTGATGAAGATCACCCATGTGGTGCGCGGGGAAGAGCATCTTTCCAACACGCCCCGGCAGTTGATGATCTACGAAGCGTTTGGCTGGGAGCCGCCGAAATTCGCTCATCT
Source organism: Brevibacillus sp. SYP-B805 (assembly GCF_011059135.1). Lineage (GTDB taxonomy): Bacteria > Bacillota > Bacilli > Brevibacillales > Brevibacillaceae > Brevibacillus_F. Next base: position 26,702 of record NZ_JAALGD010000019.1, read on the forward strand.
TGCCCTGATTTTGAATCAGGACGGCAAGAAGATGAGCAAGCGGGATGAAAGCATCATCCAGTTTATCGAGCAGTATCGCGAGCTGGGCTTCCTGCCGGAGGCGATCGTCAACTTCCTGGTGCTTCTTGGCTGGTCGCCCGGCGGCGAGGAAGAGATTTTCAGCATGGACGATCTGATCGAGCGGTTCTCGCTGGAGCGCGTGAGCAAGTCCCCGGCCGTCTTCGACTCGACGAAGATGAACTGGATGAACAACCATTATCTGAAGAACAAACCGCTGGAGATCATCGCGGAGATGTGCCTGCCGCATCTGCAAAAGGCCGGGTTTGTGGAAGAAGAGCCGACCCCCGAAAAGAAAGAGTGGGTCAAAGAGATCGTCGCCCTGTACCAGGAGCAGATGGCTTACTGTGCGCAGATCGTGCCGCTGGCCGCCCTGTTCTTCCTGGAGGATGTCGTGTACGATGAAGAAGCCAAGAGCGTTCTCCTGGAGCCGCAGGTACCCGACGTGCTGGCCTCTTTCCGCAAGCACGTAGGCGCCTTGGAGACCTACACGCCCGACACGATCAAGGCGGCACTGAAAGAAGTGCAGAAAGAGACGGGCCAAAAAGGCAAGGCCTTGTTTATGCCGATCCGGGTGGCCACCACCGGCCAGGTGCACGGCCGGGATCTGGACCGTACCCTGTATCTGCTGGGCCGGGAAAAAGTATTGGAACGGGCTGAACGAGTGCTGACAAATCGAGAAGATGTGGTAAGATAAATCCTAAGAGAGCGCAAAGCGGCAATGAACAGGAGAGTACAGGAATGTGGCGCCCCCAGAGAGGATGGGGCTGGTGAGAGCCATCCGGCGTTGACATCCTGGAAATGCACCTGGGAGCTGTCGTCTGAACCCGGCTGCCTGGCCGTGAAGTAAGATGGATCGGATTCCTCCCGTTATCGAGGGTAGAGCGAGGAGATGTCAGTTTTGCTGCGGAAAAACGGACATCGCCTAAGCAGAGTGGAACCGCGGGCAAGACCGTCTCTGCGCCTTGATTCAAGGCGTCGAGGCGGCTTTTTTGGTATAGAGGAAAGTTTAGTGGCAAGGCCGTTGGAATCTGGAGGTGTTTCCGATGTGGAGAGAGATGAAAGAGGACATTCAGGCGATTTTTGAACGTGATCCGGCGGCGCGCAGCACGCTTGAAGTGATCCTGACCTATTCCGGTCTGCATGCCATTTGGGCGCATCGCATTGCCCACAGGCTCTGGAAAGCCAAATGGTACACGTTGGCGCGCGTCATTTCCCAGATATCCCGCTTTTTCACCGGCATCGAGATCCATCCGGGCGCCAAGATCGGCAAACGGCTGTTCATCGACCACGGGATGGGGGTCGTCATCGGGGAGACCTGTGAGATCGGCGATGATGTTACCATTTTCCAGGGGGTGACGCTGGGTGGAACGGGGAAAGAGAAAGGAAAGCGCCACCCCACCATCGGGAACAATGTGATCATCGCCACCGGGGCAAAAGTGCTCGGCTCGTTCAAAATCGGAGACAACTCGAAAATCGGGGCGGGCACGGTCGTGCTGGAGGAAGTGCCGCCCAACTCAACCGTTGTCGGGATCAAGGGAAAAATCGTGATTCAGGACGGCAAGCGCGTCAAATGCGACTTGGATCACGTCAATCTGCCGGACCCGGTGACGGACATGATCCGCCAGCTGCAGCGGGAGATCGAGCAGTTGCGGAAAGAAGTGAATGAGCTTCGCACCCTAAGGGAGGATCAAAAGCAGAATGAGCATTCAGTTCTATAACACGCTGACAAGACAGAAGGAAGAATTTATCCCCCTCGAACCGGGAAAAGTGAAAATGTATGTATGCGGCCCGACGGTCTACAACTACATTCATATCGGCAACGCCCGTCCGGCCGTTGTGTTTGATACGCTGCGCCGTTATCTCCGGTATCGCGGCTATGAGGTGACGTTCGTGCAGAACATCACCGACGTGGATGACAAGCTGATTCGGGCCGCCAACGAAGAGAACACCACCGTCCAGGAACTGGCGGACCGCTATACGGAAGCGTACAACCAGGATCTGGCTGCCTTAAACGTCATGCCCCCCGATATCCAACCGAGAGTCATGCAGACGATCCCGGAGATCATTCGGTTTGTGGAAGGCTTGATCGAGAAAGGCTTTGCATACGAAAGCGACGGGGATGTCTATTTCCGCACGGGACGTTTCAACGAGTACGGCAAGCTTTCCCATCAGCCGCTGGCAGAGCTGCAGGCGGGCGCGCGCGTGGAGATCAACGAGCGCAAGGAGAACCCGCTCGACTTCGCCTTGTGGAAAGCAGCCAAGCCGGGAGAGATCAGTTGGGACAGCCCGTGGGGACCGGGACGTCCGGGCTGGCATATCGAATGCTCCGCCATGGCGCTCAAATTTTTGGGAGAGTCCATCGACATTCATGCGGGCGGGACCGACCTTGTGTTTCCGCACCACGAGAATGAGATCGCCCAATCCGAGTGCCTCACGGGCAAGGTGTTTGCGCGCTATTGGCTGCACAACGGGATGCTCAACATCGACAACGAGAAAATGTCCAAGTCGCTTGGCAACTTCCTGTTGGCCCGCGACCTCATCAACCGCTATGGCGGTCAGCTGATCCGTTTCTTCCTGCTGACGGGCCATTACCGGGGGCCGATCAATTTCAGCGTCGATCTCCTGGAGCAGGCGGCAAACGGCTTGGAGCGGATCACCACCGCCTGTGCCAACGTGAAGCATCGCATGGCCACGGCCCGTGCGGAAGAGCCCAACGGCCTGGCGGCAGAACAGGAAGAGACGATCCGTTCGCTGCGCGAGCGGTTTATCGCGGAAATGGATGACGACCTCAACACCGCGAACGGCATCACCGTCCTGTTTGACGTCGTAAAGGAAGCCAATCTCTATCTGCGTCATGACAATGTGGGAATCAAGCAGCTGGAAGCATACCTCGGCCTCCTGCGGGAATTGACCGGGGTGCTCGGCCTGGAGATGGAGCGGCAGGACCAGCTGCTGGACGAGGAGATTGAACGGCTGATCGCCGAGCGGACGGAGGCCCGCAAAGCCCGCAACTTTGCCCGCGCCGACGAGATTCGCGAGATCCTGACCGCCAAAGGCATCGTGCTGGAGGATACTCCGCAGGGCGTCCGCTGGCGCCGCAAGTAAGGAGCACAACAACCGTTATGCAGAGGGAAGAGCTGACCCGCGATCCAAAATCAACCAACCCGCTGGTGCTGGCGTTTCTGGGCGATGCCACGTACGCCCACTGCGTCCGCTACCATCTGATTGCGCGCGGCCTGGTGAAACCCAACCAGCTGCACAAGGAAGCCAACCGCTACGTATCGGCCAAGGCCCAGGCACACATCCTGCTCACCCTCCTGCCCACCCTCACGGAAGAGGAGCAGGCGGTCGTCAGGAGGGGACGCAATGCCAAGTCGGGCTCGGTCGCCAAAAATGCGGATATCATCGACTACCGGCATGCGACCGCGTTTGAAGCGCTGATCGGGTACCTTTATTTGAACGGCCATGAGGACCGGCTGGCCGAGATCGTGGAACAAGCGTTTGCCATTGTGGAAGGAGTACGGAACGGATGAGTGAAGAATGGATTGTAGGCAAGAATCCGGTCATCGAAGCGCTGCGTTCCGGCCGGACGATCAACAAGATCTGGATTGCCGAAGGAGCCAACCGGAACCTGCTGGGTCCGATCTTTTCGCTGGCCCGGGAACAGGGCGTCGTGATCAGCACGGCCAACCGCAAAAAACTGGATCAGCTGAGCGGAACGGATAATCACCAGGGGGTGATTGCCTCCGTGGCAGCCTATGACTACGCGGAAGTGGACGATCTGCTCGCGCGTGCGAAAGAGAAGGGGCAGGCGCCGTTCCTGCTGATCCTCGATGAACTGGAGGACCCGCACAACCTCGGCTCCATCCTGCGCACCGCCGATGCCGTAGGGGCGCACGGCGTCATTATCCCGAAGCGGCGCTCGGTCAATCTGACCGCGACGGTGGCGAAGGCTTCGGCCGGTGCGGTGGAATACGTGCCGGTAGCGCGGGTAACCAATCTGGTGCGGACAATTGAGGAACTGAAAGAACAGGGCGTCTGGATTGCGGGGACGGACGCGTCGGCCCGCCAGGATTTTCGTGAAGGGGATTTTACCATGCCGCTCGCCCTCGTCATCGGCAGCGAAGGAAGGGGCATCAGCCGCCTGGTACGCGAAAGCTGCGACTTTCTGTTCCGCCTGCCGATGGTGGGGCACGTGACCTCTCTCAATGCCTCGGTAGCCGCAGCGCTGCTGATGTATGAGGTATTCCGCGCCCGCCATCCCTTGACGCTTAAGGTGAAGTAACATGTCTGCTCGAGGCAGGAAAGCGAAACAGCTGTTGATTGTGGACGGCTACAATATCATCGGGGCCTGGCCCGATCTGCGCGCTTTGAAAGACCAGGATCGCATGGACGAAGCGCGCGATCTGCTCATCTCCAGGCTGGCCGATTACCAAAGCTATTCCGGGATCAAAGTGGTGGTTGTCTTTGACGCGTATACGGTTCCGGGGATCGGCCGCCAGATGAAGGATTACCAGATTGACATCTACTTTACGGCGGAAAAGGAGACAGCGGACGAAAAAATCGAGAAGCTCGTTGCCGACTATTATGAAAAAAATCGACAAATCTATGTCGCGACGTCGGATTATACCTCGCAATGGGTGATCTTCGGCCAGGGGGCGCTGCGCAAATCGGCCCGGGAGCTGCTGATAGACATCGAAAGCGTAGGCAAGGAAATCGCAGAGCAGGTGAAAAAAACGCAAGAAGAACGGTTCTCCACCCGGATTACGCTGAATGAGGAAATCGCAAAAATTTTCGAAAAATGGAGAAGGGAATAAAAGAGAGTTTGTTGACGCTTTTTTACGGCGTCATGTATAATAACTCTATCGCGTGGGAAATCAGTTGCCGGAGGGATGGTCGTGAGCGTTGACCTCAAGGAGTTGAAACATACCCAGTATGAACTGATGTCCGATGAAGAAGTAGTTGACCTGGTACGAGATGACGACGCCGAGGCTTTGGAGTACCTGATCCACAAATACAAAAACTTCGTTCGCGCCAAGGCGCGCTCCTACTTTCTGATCGGAGCGGACCGGGAAGATATCGTGCAGGAAGGCATGATCGGGCTGTACAAGTCCATCCGGGATTTTCGGGGGGACAAGCTGACGTCATTCAAGGCATTTGCCGAGCTGTGCATCACGCGTCAGATCATTACCGCGATCAAGACGGCAACCCGCCAGAAGCATATACCGTTGAACTCTTACGTATCGTTGGACAAGCCTATCTATGACGAAGATTCCGATCGTACCTTGCTGGATGTTATCTGCGGCACGAAAGTGACCGATCCGGAAGAGCTGTTTATCAATCGGGAAGAGTTCGATGATATCGAGGGCAAGATCAGCGAGATCCTGAGCGAGCTGGAGCGTCAGGTGCTGATGCTGTATCTGGATGGACGGTCGTATCAGCAAATCGCCGAGGAGCTGAATCGGCACGTGAAATCGATCGACAATGCGCTCCAGCGGGTCAAACGCAAACTGGAACGTTATCTGGAAGGCAGGGAGATTCATCTGTAAAGCAGGAATCTCTCTCTTTTTTTCTTCCTGATGTGATCTATTCGATGTTGGTGTCGAAATTCCTGTTTTCTTGTCAAAAAAATTTCGGGAAAGATTGGGAGCAAACAACCTGTTTGTTGTCAAGACGTTTTGTTGACATGGACGGGATGGTGTGATAAATTTGACTAGGTAGCCATAGAGTTTCTTCTATGGTTACTTCTTTGAGATGGTTCAGGAAAAAAGTAGCGGTTTTTTCCCGGCTGTTTTTTTATTTTGCTTTGAAAAAATGCAGGTTTGAAATGAGACGGAGGTGGCAATGATGCGAGTAAATATAACGTTGGCGTGCACCGAATGCGGTGAGCGTAACTATATCTCCACGAAGAACAAGCGTACCAACCCGGAACGCATCGAGCTGAAAAAATACTGCTCCCGCGACAAAAAGCATACCCTTCACCGCGAGACGAAATAATCATGGCTGCGACGAAGTCTGGGGGTGGCAGAGTGGGTTTCCTGGCTAGAATCGGAGCAGGGTTTCGCCGGACGGGTGAGTTTTTCGGCGACGTCATATCCGAGCTGAAAAAAGTCCGTTGGCCGAACCGCAAAGAGCTGACCACCTATACGGTGGTTGTGCTGGTGACGGTTTTGCTGTTATCGGTGTTTTTCTGGTTGATTGATCTGGGGATCTCTTACCTGATCGACCTGATCTTGAAGAAGTAGTGACAATCGGTATCTGGGAGGGACGGACGGGTTAGCGTCCTTGTTGATATGGAAAAAGCTTGGTATGTCGTTCATACCTACTCCGGGTATGAGAACAAGGTGAAGACGAATCTGGAGAAACGCGTTGAGTCGATGGGCATGGAAGACAAGATTTTCCGCGTCCTCGTGCCTACGGAAGAAGAAGTAGAAACGAAGGACGGCAAAAAACGCACCGTCACGAAAAAGGTGTTTCCCGGTTACGTTCTTGTTGAAATGGTGATGACCGACGACTCGTGGTATGTCGTGCGCAACACCCCTGGAGTAACGGGCTTTGTCGGATCTGCAGGGGCAGGTTCCAAGCCGACCCCGCTGCGCCCGGAAGAAGCGGACGCCATTCTCCGCCAGATGGGCATTGAAATGCCGAAAGTCAGGGTCGATTTTGCGCTCCATGACATGGTGCGCGTAACGGAAGGGCCGTTTGCGGGCCGTTCCGGAGAGATCATCGAGATTCAGCCGGATCGCCAGAAGGTGCGCGTGCTGGTGGATATCTTCGGCCGCGAAACGCCGGTGGAACTTGACTTTATCCAAGTTCACAAATTGGATTAGGATTGATATTGAAAAGTACCCCATCCTTGTGGTACATTTCAATTTGGTTTTCCAACCATCATTCATGAAGATGCGGTTTCCCGTACTCTCACTATAGATCTGGAACGTCTTACATACGTGAAGACTTCCGCACAATCGGTGGGAGGGGGCGTTCCCCCGCATAACCACAATCGAAGCAAGGAGGTGTCCTTACGTGGCGAAAAAGGTAATCCGCGTAATTAAACTACAAATCCCGGCAGGTAAAGCGAACCCTGCACCTCCAGTTGGTCCGGCTCTCGGTCAAGCTGGTGTGAACATCATGGGCTTCTGCAAAGAGTTCAACGCTCGTACGGAAAGCGAAGCAGGAATGATCATTCCGGTAGAAATTACCGTTTATGAAGACCGTTCCTTCACTTTCATTACGAAAACCCCGCCGGCTGCGGTGCTGCTGAAAAAAGCTGCCGGTATCGAATCCGGTTCCGGTGTGCCGAACAAGACCAAGGTTGCTACGCTGAAACGCGACAAGGTACGCGAAATCGCCGTGCTGAAGCAGCCTGATCTGAATGCGGCATCCGTGGAAGCGGCCATGCGCATGATCGAAGGTACCGCCCGTTCCATGGGTATCGTCATCGAAGACTAATCATCGCTGTCTGTCGCGGGGTACAGGACCTGTACCCCGCGTTTGTGGGAGGATTAAACCGCTACGACCACAAATGAAGGGAGAAAGACAAACAATGCCAAAACGTGGGAAGAAATATCAAGAGGCTGCAAAGCTGATTGACAAGAACAAGGTATATGAAGTAACCGAAGCCATCGAGCTCGTGAAAAAGGCGGCGTCCGCCAAATTCGACGAGACCGTGGAAGCGGCATTCCGTCTGGGTGTAGACCCGAAGCGTGCCGACCAGCAAATCCGCGGTGCGGTTGTGCTGCCGCATGGTACCGGTAAAGTGCAGCGCGTCCTCGTTTTCGCCAAGGGCGAAAAGGCAAAAGAAGCGGAAGCTGCCGGTGCTGACTATGTCGGCGATGCAGATCTGATCGCCAAAATCCAAGGCGGTTGGTTCGACTTCGACGTAGTGGTGGCAACCCCTGACATGATGGGTGAAGTAGGGAAGCTGGGCCGTGTGCTCGGTCCGAAAGGGCTCATGCCGAACCCGAAAACCGGTACCGTTACGTTCGATGTAGCGAAAGCCGTCAACGAGATCAAGGCGGGTAAAATCGAGTACCGCGTTGACAAGGCCGGCAACATCCACGCGCCGATCGGAAAAGTCTCTTTCGATACCGAGAAGCTGGCTGAGAACCTGGCTGCCCTGACCGAAGCGCTGAACCGCGCGAAACCGGCAGCGGCCAAGGGCGTTTACATGAAAAACGTTTCCATCAGCTCCACGATGGGTCCTGGCGTTCGCGTCGCTGTAAAATAATTGCACTTGACTTCCTTGAGTGAAGTTGTTACGATAGAGCCTGTTGATAAAAGAATCGTGTCATGCCGTAGACAGAAGGTGCCGGCTTGCTTGCAGGCCGTGCTTAATATCCCTCCGAGGCGTGTAATGGACAGTGAAAACGATTGTTTTCATGCGTGATACATTATGCCCTCGTATGTCTGCGAGGGCCTTTTCTTTTTGACCAGGTTTGACGCACGGGAGGTGTAAATCATGGCAGAAATTCGTCCTACCGTTATTCGTGAAGAAAAAGTTCAAACGATTAACGAGATCGCTACAAAGCTGCGCGAGAGCCAAACCACGGTTGTGGCTGACTACCGCGGTCTGACAGTGGCGCAAGTGACCGAACTCCGCAAACAACTGCGCGAAGCAGGCGTTGAGTTCAAAGTGTACAAAAACACGCTGACTCGTCTGGCGACAGCGAAGGAAAACCTGACCGAGCTGGATCAATACCTGACGGGTCCGAACGCGATTGCGTTCTCGGCGACTGATGTGATTGCGCCGGCAAAAATTCTGGCTGAGTTTGCGAAGAAAAACGAGAAGCTGGAAATCAAAGGCGGCGTAATCGAAGGGAAAGTAGTGGGCGCTGATCAAATCAAGGCGCTGGCTGCACTGCCGTCCCGCGAAGGTCTCCTTTCCATGCTGCTCAGCGTGCTGCAAGCACCGGTTCGCAACTTCGCGCTTGCAGTCAAAGCGGTGGCAGAGCAAAAAGAAGGCCAAGGCGCGTAATCAATCTTATGAAATTAATCTCGTGATGGGAGGATAACAAAATGAGCAAAGAGCAAATCCTGGAAGCGATCAAAAGCATGTCCGTTCTGGAACTGAACGAACTGGTTAAAGCCATCGAGGAAGAATTCGGCGTAACCGCTGCTGCTCCGGTAGCGGTAGTAGCTGGCGGCGGCGCTGCTGAAGCAGCTGCTGAGCAAACGGAATTCACCGTGAACCTGGTAAGCGGCGGCGCTTCCAAAATCAACGTTATCAAGGTTGTTCGCGAGCTGACCGGTCTGGGCCTGAAAGAAGCAAAAGACCTGGTAGACAACGCTCCGAAAACGCTCAAAGAAGGCGTATCCAAAGAAGAAGCCGAATCCATCAAAGCAAAACTCGAAGAAGCTGGCGCAACTGTCGAAATCAAGTAAGTTGAGTTACTGCTGGCGGAAACAACCCCTTGCCTATGGCAGGGGGTTTTTGCATAGCAGACAGCATGAAAGGGGATTAACCCGTGACCAACCATTACTTCTCCCAACATCCAGACGCCCGTCATGACGAGCAGGAGTTTACGTTTGAACTGCGCGGCTTTTCCCTGCGCTTTGTCACAGATGCCGGCGTGTTTTCCCGGGACCGGATCGATTTTGGCAGCGTGCTGCTGATCGAGACCATGCAGATTCCGCGTGCCGCACGGGTCCTGGATGTGGGCTGCGGATACGGTCCGATCGGGTTGGTTGCCGCCAAGCTGGCGGATCAAGGCAGCGTCACCATGATCGACATCAATGAGCGGGCGGTATCGCTGGCGCGCCGCAACGCCGCACAAAATGCCATCCGCAATGTAGAGATTCGGGTGAGCGATCTGTACAGCGAAGTGAGTGACCAAACCTTCGACGTGATTTTGACCAACCCGCCGATTCGGGCCGGCAAGGAGACGGTTCACCGGATTTTTACGGAAGGGCACGCGCTGCTGGTTCCCGGCGGAGAGTTGTGGGTCGTGATCCAAAAGAAGCAGGGGGCCCCTTCCGCCCGGAAAAAACTGGAGGAAACCTACGCTCGCGTGGAGGAAGTGGAGAGGAGCAAAGGATATCACATCTTCCGCGCCATCAAAGAAGAAATGTAATTCGCCCTTGACGCAAAAAAGTGGTTGTGATAACATTGTAAAATGTCAATATGGGTATGTATGCTATTTTTTGCTATTCCCTGCTTTGTCAACCCTTTTCTTCTTTATATAAACAAGGAGGAATGCAGGTGTAAATAGTTGGGAAATCTTTTAAAATAGAGGTTTTTTGGGTTAAAAATGGTGTTCCTGGTTTAACCCATTTTTATTTTTGTGTGTATGCACAGAAACTGAGGGGTGAATGAGTTGGCAGGTAAAGTGATTCAATGCGGCCGACACCGCCAGCGTCGCACGTATTCGCGCATTAACGAAGTACTGGGTCTGCCGAATCTGATCGAGATTCAGCAGAAATCGTATCAATGGTTCCTGGACGAAGGCCTGCGGGAAATGTTCCAGGACATTTCTCCCATTCAGGATTTCACCGGCAATCTCGTTCTTGAATTCATTGATTACAGTTTGGGAGAACCCAAGTACGATGTGGATGAGTCAAAGGAACGTGACGTTACCTATGCGGCCCCGCTGCGGGTAAAAGTGCGTCTTTTGAACAAGGAAACGGGTGAAGTGAAGGAACAGGAAGTGTTCATGGGCGATTTCCCGCTGATGACCGAAACCGGGACCTTCATCATCAACGGCGCTGAACGTGTCATCGTCAGTCAGCTCGTTCGATCTCCAAGCGTGTATTACAACCAGAAAGTCGACAAAAACGGCAAACATACCTATACCGCAACGGTCATTCCGAACCGCGGCGCCTGGCTGGAGCTGGAGACGGATGCGAAAGATGTGATTTACGTCCGCATCGACCGCACCCGCAAAATTCCGGTGACCGTCCTGCTGCGCGCCCTCGGCTTCAGCTCCGATGTGGAGATTCTGAACTTGCTTGGGGAAGATGAATATATCAAAAACACCCTGGAGAAGGACAACACCGACTCGACAGAGAAAGCGCTCATCGAAATCTATGAGCGTCTGCGTCCGGGCGAGCCGCCGACCATCGAGAATGCGAAGAGCCTGCTCGTTTCGCGTTTCTTCGATCCGAAGCGCTACGACCTGGCTTCTGTCGGGCGTTATAAAATGAACAAAAAGCTTCATATCAAAAACCGCCTGTATAACCAGCGTTTGGCGGAAACCCTGGTGGATACCAGAACCGGTGAAATCATCGCCGAAGCCGGGCAGATCATCGACCGCCGCCTGATGGACCGGATTCTGCCGGCGCTGGAAGAGAGCGTAGGCTTCATGGATGTCCGCACCCACGGCGGCATTCTGGAAGAGAATGTGATCCGGCTGCAGTCGATCAACATTTTCTCGCCGAATGAAGACGGCAAGATCATCAAGGTGATCGGCAACGGCAACGTGGACAAATCGATCAAGCACATCACGCCTGCAGATATTGTGGCCTCCATTAACTACTTTATCAACCTGCTGCACGGCGTGGGCAATACGGACGATATCGACCACCTCGGCAACCGTCGCCTCCGTTCCGTGGGCGAACTGCTGCAGAACCAGTTCCGCATCGGTCTCTCCCGGATGGAGCGCGTGGTGCGCGAGCGCATGTCGATCCAGGACCAGAACCAGATCACGCCGCAAGCGCTGATTAACATCCGCCCGGTCATCGCGGCGATCAAGGAGTTCTTCGGCAGCTCCCAGCTGTCCCAGTTCATGGATCAGACCAACCCGCTTGCCGAGCTGACGCACAAGCGCCGTCTCTCTGCGCTGGGTCCCGGCGGTCTGACGCGGGAGCGCGCCGGTTTTGAAGTGCGCGACGTTCACCATTCGCACTATGGCCGGATGTGTCCGATTGAGACGCCGGAGGGTCCGAACATCGGTCTGATCAACTCCCTCTCCACCTATGCGCGGATCAATGACTACGGCTTTATTGAAACCCCGCGCCGCAAGGTAGATCCGGAGACGGGACGCGTGCTGGACGAGATCGTCTACCTCACCGCTGACGAAGAAGATGTGTACAACGTGGCCCAGTCCGATCAACCGCTGGATGAAGAGGGTCGTTTCATCAACGAGACCGTGATCTGCCGCCGCAAGGGCGAAAACCTGATCGTGCCGCGCGACAAGGTGGATTTCATGGACGTGTCGCCGAAACAGGTGGTCTCCGTGGCCACCGCGCTGATTCCGTTCCTGGAAAACGACGACGCCAACCGTGCGCTGATGGGATCCAACATGCAGCGGCAGGCGGTTCCGCTGCTGGTTCCGCAGGCACCGTTCGTCGGCACCGGCATGGAGCACAAGGCCGCCCAGGATTCCGGGGTGGTCATCGTGGCCCGTCACGCCGGCCAGGTTGAGCGTGTGACGGCGCGGGAGATCTGGATTCGCCGGTATAAAGAGATTGACGGCAGGAAGGTAGCCGGCGATTTGGACAAATACAAGCTGCATAAGTTTATCCGTTCCAACCAGGGAACATGCATCAACCAGCGCCCGATCGTCAAGAAAGGCGACTGGGTGGAAGCCGGCGATATCGTGGCGGACGGTCCGTCCACCGAAAAAGGGGAACTGGCGCTTGGCCGCAACGTGATCGTCGCCTTCATGACATGGGAAGGGTACAACTACGAAGACGCCATCCTGCTGAGCGAGAAGCTGGTAAAAGACGATGTATACACGTCGATTCACATTGAAGAGTACGAATCCGAGGCCCGCGACACCAAGCTGGGTCCGGAGGAAATCACGCGCGACATCCCGAACGTGGGTGAAGATGCGCTGAAAAATCTCGACGAGCGCGGCATCGTGCGCGTCGGCGCGGAGATTCAAGACGGCGATATCCTCGTCGGAAAAGTAACGCCGAAGGGCGTCACCGAGCTGACCGCGGAAGAGCGCCTGCTGCATGCCATTTTCGGCGAAAAGGCGCGCGAGGTGCGCGACACCTCTCTGCGTGTGCCGCACGGCGGATCGGGCATTGTCGTGGACGTGAAGGTATTTACCCGCGAAAACGGCGACGAGCTGCCGCCTGGCGTCAATCAATTGGTACGCGTCTACATCGCGCAAAAACGGAAAATCTCCGTCGGGGATAAAATGGCGGGCCGCCACGGAAACAAAGGGGTTATCGCCCGCATCATGCCGGAGGAAGACATGCCGTTCCTGCCGGATGGCACACCGGTGGAAATCGTGCTCAATCCGTTGGGCGTGCCGTCCCGGATGAACATCGGTCAGGTATTGGAAACCCACCTGGGGATGGCGGCGAAGATGCTTGGCATCCACGTGGCGACACCGGTATTCGACGGCGCGCGGCAGGACGATGTGTTCAAGACGCTGGAAGAAGCCGGCTTGGACCGCGACGGTAAAACTATCCTGTACGACGGACGTACGGGTGAACCGTTCGACCGCCGCGTCACCGTGGGCTGCGTGTACATGCTGAAGCTGGCTCACCTGGTTGACGACAAGATCCATGCCCGTTCGACGGGTCCATACTCCCTCGTTACGCAGCAGCCGCTGGGCGGGAAAGCCCAATTCGGCGGACAGCGCTTCGGGGAGATGGAGGTTTGGGCGCTGGAAGCGTATGGTGCCGCCTACACCTTGCAGGAGATTCTCACCGTCAAATCCGACGACGTCGTGGGCCGCGTGAAAACGTACGAAGCGATTGTCAAAGGCGAAAACGTACCGGAACCAGGCGTTCCCGAATCGTTTAAGGTACTGATCAAAGAGCTGCAAAGCTTGGGGATGGATGTCAAAATCCTCTCCGAAGACGAGCGTGAGATTGAGATGCGCGAGATCGAGGACGAGGATGAAGGAAGCGGCGAAAAACTGAACCTCGTGCTTGAAGGTGGAAGCTTGGACGAAGAGTAAGATTCCGGTACAAGGGAGGTAACGCCCTGTGATTGACGTTAACAATTTTGAATACATGAAGATCGGTTTGGCTTCCCCGGACAAAATCCGTTCCTGGTCTTTCGGAGAAGTGAAAAAACCGGAAACGATCAACTACCGCACGCTGAAACCGGAAAAAGACGGCCTGTTCTGCGAGCGCATCTTCGGTCCGACCAAGGACTGGGAATGCCACTGCGGCAAGTACAAGCGCGTCCGCTACAAAGGGGTCGTGTGCGATCGCTGCGGCGTGGAAGTGACCCGCGCCAAGGTGCGTCGTGAGCGGATGGGGCACATTGAACTGGCTGCCCCTGTCTCTCACATCTGGTATTTCAAAGGGATCCCCAGCCGGATGGGGCTTGTGCTCGACATGTCCCCCCGTTCGCTGGAGGAAGTGATCTATTTCGCATCCTATGTGGTGACCGATCCGGGCGATACGCCGCTCGACAAGAAGCAGCTGCTGTCTGAGAAAGAGTACCGCAACTATCGTGAAAAATACGGCTATGCCTTCCAGGCGATGATGGGGGCTGAAGCGATCAAGCGCCTGCTCCAGGAAATCGATCTGGACAAAGAAGTGGAGCATCTGAAAGAAGAGCTGAAAACCGCGCAGGGCCAGCGCCGCAACCGTGCGATCAAGCGTCTGGAAGTGCTGGAGGCGTTCCGCAACTCCGGCAACCGTCCGGAGTGGATGGTCATGGACGTCCTGCCGGTAATTCCGCCGGAGCTGCGTCCGATGGTGCAATTGGACGGGGGCCGTTTTGCCACATCCGACTTGAACGACCTGTACCGCCGCGTGATCAACCGGAACAATCGTCTGAAGCGTCTCCTCGAACTGGGCGCGCCGGACATCATCGTCCAAAACGAGAAGCGCATGCTGCAGGAGGCGGTGGACGCCCTGATCGACAACGGCCGCCGCGGCCGTCCGGTTACCGGACCCGGCAACCGTCCGCTCAAGTCGCTCAGCCACATGCTGAAGGGAAAACAAGGGCGCTTCCGTCAAAACCTGCTGGGTAAGCGCGTGGACTACTCCGGCCGTTCCGTAATCGTCGTCGGACCGAATCTGAAGATGTATCAGTGCGGTCTGCCGAAGGAAATGGCGCTGGAGCTGTTCAAGCCATTTGTAATGAAAGAGCTGGTGGCCAAAGGGCTTGCCCATAACATCAAGAGCGCGAAGCGGAAAGTGGAGCGCGTGCAGCCGGAAGTGTGGGACGTACTGGAAGACGTGATCCGCGAGCATCCGGTCCTGTTGAACCGCGCCCCCACGCTGCACAGACTGGGGATTCAGGCATTCGAGCCGGTGCTGGTGGAAGGCCGCGCCATCCGTCTCCATCCGCTGGTATGTACCGCATACAACGCGGACTTCGACGGTGACCAAATGGCCGTTCACGTGCCGCTGTCCGCAGAAGCGCAGGCGGAAGCGCGCATCCTGATGCTGGCTGCCCAAAACATCCTGAACCCGAAAGACGGCAAACCGGTCGTCACTCCGTCCCAGGACATGGTGCTCGGTTCGTACTACCTGACCCTGGAGCGGGAAGGCGACAAGGGCGAGGGCTCCGTCTTCCGCGATCCGCACGATGCGATTGCGGCCTATCAAAACGGCTATATCAGCCTGCATACACGCATCGCCGTTCCGGCCAAAAGCCTGGGGAAAACCTCGTTTACCCCGGAACAGGAAAAGGCGCTCCTGTTTACCACGGTCGGCAAGATCATCTTCAACGAGATCTTCCCGCCGGAGCTGCCGTATATCAATGTTCCGACCAAGGCCAACCTGCAGAACAAAGTGCCGGATGAGTACTTTGTCTTTGAAAAGGGCGTTGATCTGAAGGAATTTGCCAAGAAGCTGCCGGATCACGGCGCCGTGAAGAAAGGGTTCCTCGGCACGATCATTTCCGAATGCTTCCGCCGTTTCGGCACGACCGAGACAGCCAAAATTCTCGACAAGATCAAGGAACTGGGCTTCGCCTACTCGACGAAGGCCGGGATCACCATCGCGGTCTCCGATATCGTCGTTCCGGAGAAAAAACGGGAGATCCTGGAAGAGGCTGAAGCGAAGGTGAACACCGTCATGACGCAATACCGCCGCGGTTTGATCACCGACGACGAGCGTTATGACCGCGTCATCTCGATCTGGTCCAAAGCCAAGGATGAAGTGACCGATGTCCTCATGAAATCGATGGATAAATTTAACGCGATTTTCATGATGGCCAACTCCGGTGCGCGCGGTAACGTATCGCAGATCACCCAGCTCGCCGGCATGCGCGGTCTCATGGCGAACCCGTCCGGCCGGATCATCGAGCTGCCGATTAAATCTAACTTCCGCGAAGGTTTGACCGTATTGGAGTACTTCATCTCCACGCACGGTGCGCGGAAAGGTCTTGCCGACACCGCGCTGCGGACGGCAGACTCCGGTTATCTCACCCGCCGTCTGGTTGACGTGGCCCAGGACGTGATCGTGCGTGAGGAAGATTGCGGTACCGACAAGGGGATTCGCGTCTCGGCCATCAAGGACGGGAAGGAAGAGATCGAGAAACTGGCAGACCGGATCGTCGGCCGTACCTGCTTTGAAACCGTCCGCCATCCGGAGACCAACGAGATCCTGGTGGGTCGCAACGAAGAGATTTCGGATGAAGTGGCCGAGAAGATCGAGAAGCTGGGCATCAAGGATGTCTATATCCGGACCGTTCTGACCTGCCGGACCAGCCACGGCGTCTGCAAACGCTGCTACGGCCGCAACCTGGCGACAGGTGCGGAAGTGGAGATCGGCGAAGCGGTCGGTATCATCGCCGCCCAATCCATCGGGGAGCCGGGAACGCAGCTGACGATGCGTACCTTCCACACCGGTGGGGTTGCAGGGGACGACATCACCCAAGGTTTGCCGCGTATTCAAGAGCTGTTTGAAGCGCGCAATCCGAAAGGGCAGGCGGTTATCTCCGAGATTGACGGCGAAGTGATCGATATTCGGGAAGGCAAGGACCGCCGCGAAATCGAAGTTCGCGGGGAAGCGGAGAACAAGGTATACGCCGTTCCATACGGTTCCCGCATCAAAGTGTCGGTGGGCACCAAGCTGAGCGCCGGCGACGAGCTGACAGAGGGTTCCGTCGACCCGAAAGAGATGCTCAAGGTTCGCGGCCAGCGCGGCGTATCCAACTATATCCTGCAAGAGGTACAGAAGGTATACCGGATGCAGGGGGTAGAGATCAACGACAAGCACGTCGAGGTGATGATCCGCCAGATGCTGCGCAAACTGCGCGTCATCGACAGCGGGGATACCGATCTCCTGCCGGGTTCCTTCGTCGAAGTGCACGAGTTCGAAGCGGCGAACGCCAAGGTGCTGCTGGAAGGCAAAAATCCGGCGGTGGGCCGTCCGGTTCTCCTCGGGATTACCAAGGCGTCGCTGGAGACGGATTCTTTCCTGTCCGCCGCTTCCTTCCAGGAAACGACGCGCGTTCTTACCGATGCGGCGATCAAAGGCAAAGTGGACCGTCTGCTCGGCTTGAAAGAGAACGTGATTATCGGGAAGCTGGTGCCGGCCGGTACGGGGATGGCCCGCTATCGCGGCACCAAGGTGCTGACGCGCTCCGAATACGAGGCGCAGGCAAACAGTCAGGAACAAGCCGCTCGCGAAGCAGTGCCGGTAGAATAAGCTGCGGAAGCCCGTCCGATGCGACGGGCTTCGCTTTATTGTTCGGCGTGTGCAGGTTCTTTCAAGCGCTGCTGTTTCTTTCAATTTCCGCGTTGACTTCTTCCAAACAACCTGCTATGATATTCAAGTGTGCCTGATACTCGGTACTTTGGAGGATATGAAACTCATGTCTTATGAAAAAGTAGAGCGGGCCAAGGAGTTGACGATCGGCATCAACCAAACGATGAAGGCGATCGAAAGCAACCTCGTCCAAGAGGTGTTTATCGCAGAAGATGCCGACAAGCGTTTGACGAACAAGATCGCGCTCCTCTGTAAAGAGAAGGGTGTTCCAGTCATCTATGTAGATTCCATGCGGCGCCTGGGAAAGGCGTGTGGAATCGACGTGGGCGCGGCTGCGGCCGCGATAAAGAAAAGTGGTTAACACTGTTTTTGTCGACAGGCTGAAAGGAAGCATGTCCGCAAAAACTTTCTATTTGCCCCAAAAATGACTCACCTGGATCTGTGGTCTTGAAAACGGGTAATCAAGAAGGGAGGTCTCCATCATGCCTACAATGAACCAACTGGTCCGCAAAGGACGCAAGGCGAAGGTTGTGAAATCCAAATCCCCTGCTCTGCAGAAAGGGTACAACTCCTTCAAAAAGGAGCAAACCAACCAAAGCTCGCCGCAAAAACGCGGTGTGTGTACTCGTGTAGGTACCATGACACCGAAAAAACCGAACTCCGCTCTTCGTAAATACGCGCGTGTGCGTTTGACGAACGGGATCGAGGTTACGGCTTACATCGGTGGTATCGGTCACAACCTGCAAGAGCACAGCGTCGTCCTTGTGCGCGGCGGTCGTGTAAAAGACTTGCCGGGGGTACGTTACCACATTGTTCGCGGTGCGCTTGACACTGCCGGTGTGAACAACCGCAAGCAAGGTCGTTCCAAATACGGCACGAAGCGTCCGAAACCGGGCCAAGCAGCAGCTGGCGGCAAAAAGTAAGATTCTCGCATGAGCCCATCATGCTATGGAAAATATCTTAAAAGTAAGGAGGGGGACACATGCCACGTAAAGGTCCAGTAGCCCGTCGTGATGTACTGCCTGATCCGATTTACAACAGCAAGCTGGTAACTCGTCTGATCAACAAGCTGATGATCGATGGGAAGCGCGGTGTTGCCCAAAACATCCTGTACAATGCGTTCAATATCATTCAGGAGCGTACAGGCCGCAACCCGATGGAAGTATTCGAGGAAGCGCTGAAAAACATCATGCCTGTACTCGAAGTAAAGGCTCGTCGCGTCGGTGGTGCCAACTATCAAGTGCCGGTTGAAGTAAAGCCTGAGCGTCGCACGACTCTCGGTTTGCGCTGGTTGGTTAACTACTCCCGTCAACGCGGTGAGAAAACCATGGAACAACGTCTTGCCGCTGAAATCATGGATGCGGCAAACAATACCGGTGCAGCAGTGAAAAAGCGTGAAGACACGCACAAGATGGCTGAGGCAAACAAAGCGTTTGCACACTATCGCTGGTAGTATCCAAAGCGGGTATCCGCTTTGGATACCCGTCCATATCCACATATGAGGAGGAGCATACCAAATGGCTCGCGAGTTCTCACTGCCGAATACGCGCAATATCGGTATTATGGCTCACATCGACGCCGGCAAAACAACCACTACCGAGCGTATTCTGTTCTACACCGGTCGTGTCCATAAGATTGGTGAAGTGCACGAAGGTGCAGCCACCATGGACTGGATGGAGCAAGAACAAGAGCGCGGTATCACCATCACGTCTGCTGCCACCACGGCCCAATGGAAAGGCCATCGCATCAACATCATCGACACGCCGGGCCACGTAGACTTCACTGTTGAGGTGGAACGTTCCCTGCGCGTACTCGATGGTTCTGTAACCGTGTTTGACGCGAAAGGTGGCGTAGAGCCGCAAACCGAAACGGTATGGCGCCAGGCTGACCGTTACGGCGTACCGCGTATCTGTTATATCAACAAGATGGATATCATCGGCGCCAACTTTGATATGTGCGTAGAGCAAATCAAGACGCGCCTCGGTGCCAATCCGGTTCCGATCCAATATCCGATCGGGGCGGAAGATACATTCGAAGGGATCGTGGATCTCGTCGAAAACAAAGCGTACTTCTACAAGGATGATTTGGGGAAAGAGATCGTGGTCGGCGAAATCCCGGATCATCTGAAAGAGAAGTGCGAAACCCTGCGCAACAACCTGGTTGAGGCTGCAGCGGAGCAAGACGAAGAACTGATGATGAAGTACCTGGAAGGCGAAGAGCTGACGGTCGAAGAGATCAAGTCTGCGCTGCGCAAAGGTACCATCTCGGTGAAAATCGTGCCGGTTCTGTGCGGTTCTTCCTACCGGAACAAAGGCGTTCAGCTCATGCTCGACGCTGTGATCGACTACCTGCCGTCCCCGGTTGACATCCCGGCGATCAAAGGGGTTATTCCGGACTCCGAAGAAGAGGTTACCCGTGAATCCGACGACAACGCTCCGTTCTCGGCGCTTGCGTTCAAGATCATGACGGATCCGTACGTTGGTAAGCTGACCTTCTTCCGCGTATACTCCGGTACTCTGAGCTCCGGTTCT
This sequence comes from Brevibacillus sp. SYP-B805, assembly GCF_011059135.1. Taxonomy (GTDB): domain Bacteria; phylum Bacillota; class Bacilli; order Brevibacillales; family Brevibacillaceae; genus Brevibacillus_F. The sequence goes on from NZ_JAALGD010000019.1 coordinate 46,864, forward strand.
TACGTGCTGAACTCCACGAAAGGCAAGCGTGAACGCATCGGCCGTATCCTGCAGATGCACGCGAACCACCGTGAAGAGATCTCCATCGTGTATGCGGGTGACATCGCCGCAGCTGTCGGTCTGAAAGACACGACAACCGGTGACACCCTCTGCGATGAGAAGGCTCCGGTTATTCTGGAGTCCATGCAGTTCCCGGAACCGGTTATCAACGTCGCCATCGAACCGAAATCCAAAGCGGACCAGGACAAGATGGGTATCGCCCTCTCCAAGCTGTCTGAAGAGGATCCAACGTTCAAAACCTGGACGGATGAAGAAACCGGTCAAACCATCATCGCGGGTATGGGTGAGCTCCACCTGGAGATCATCGTTGACCGCCTGAAGCGCGAGTTCAAGGTGGATGCAAACGTGGGTGCACCGCAGGTGGCATACCGCGAAACATTCCGCGGCTCCGCAAAAGTGGAAGGAAAATTTGTTCGCCAATCCGGTGGTCGTGGTCAATACGGTCACGTTTGGGTCGAGTTCTCTCCGCTTGAGCCTGGCAAAGGCTTCGAGTTCGAGAACAAGATCGTGGGTGGCGTGGTACCGAAAGAATACATCCCGGCTGTTCAAGCAGGTATCGAAGAAGCGATGAAAAACGGTGTGCTCGCCGGCTATCCGCTCGTCGATATCAAAGCGTCGCTGGTTGACGGTAGCTACCACGATGTCGACTCCTCCGAGATGGCGTTCAAAGTGGCCGGTTCCTTGGCGCTGAAAGAAGCGGCCAAGAAGTGTAACGCGGTTCTGCTCGAGCCGATCATGAAAGTGGAAGTAACCGTGCCGGAAGAGTACATGGGCGACGTCATGGGCGACCTGAACTCCCGCCGTGGACGCATCGAGGGGATGGAAGCGCGTGCCAACGCGCAGGTCATCCGCGCGATGGTTCCGCTCTCCGAAATGTTTGGTTACTCCACCAGCCTGCGTTCCCGTACGCAAGGCCGCGGCAACTACGCGATGGTACTCGACCACTATGAAGAAGTGCCGAAGAACATTGCGGATGAGATCATCAAGAAGTCCAAGGGATCTGAGGCGTAGAATTTTCACAAGCGCCAGCTTTTACCCTTTATCTCAAACCAAGAAAGGTTTACAATATTGTTTGGACAAATCCTGCATAGCGTAAGCCTTTCTTGACCCATATTAAACCTTCACCTTTAAGGAGGCTTTTTGCAATGGCAAAAGAAAAATTTGAACGTACGAAACCGCACGTAAACATTGGTACCATCGGTCACGTTGACCACGGTAAAACGACCCTGACTGCTGCCATCACCACCGTTTTGGCGCAACAAGGTAAAGCAAAAGCAATGGCTTATGACAGCATCGACGCTGCTCCGGAAGAAAAAGAGCGCGGTATCACCATCAACACCGCTCACGTTGAGTACGAAACCGACAACCGTCACTATGCTCACGTTGACTGCCCGGGCCACGCTGACTACGTGAAAAACATGATTACCGGTGCAGCTCAAATGGACGGCGCGATCCTGGTAGTATCCGCTGCTGACGGTCCGATGCCGCAAACCCGCGAGCACATCCTGCTCTCCCGCCAAGTAGGCGTACCGTACATTGTTGTATTCCTCAACAAGTGCGACATGGTTGACGACGAAGAGCTGCTGGAACTGGTAGAGATGGAAGTTCGCGACCTGCTCTCCCAATACGAGTTCCCGGGCGACGAAATCCCGGTAATCAAAGGTTCCGCAAAAGAAGCGCTTGACAACCCGACTGGCGAATGGGCGAAGAAAATCCTCGAACTGATGGAAGCTGTTGACAGCTACATCCCGACTCCTGAGCGCGCAACCGACAAACCGTTCCTGATGCCGGTTGAGGACGTATTCACCATTACCGGTCGCGGTACGGTTGCTACCGGTCGCGTAGAGCGCGGTGTAGTAAAAGTGGGCGACCAAGTAGAAATCATCGGTCTGGCTGAAGAAACCAAATCCACTACCGTTACTGGCGTAGAGATGTTCCGCAAGCTGCTCGACCAAGCAGAAGCTGGTGACAACATCGGTGCGCTGCTCCGCGGTATCGACCGTAAAGAAATCGAGCGCGGTCAAGTTCTGGCAAAACCGGGTTCCGTAAAACCTTACCGTAAATTTAAAGCGGAAGTTTACGTTCTGTCCAAAGAAGAGGGCGGCCGTCACACTCCGTTCTTCTCCAACTACCGTCCGCAATTCTACTTCCGCACCACTGACGTTACCGGTATCATCCAACTGCCGGAAGGCGTTGAAATGGTAATGCCTGGTGACAACACCGAGTTCACCGTTGAACTGATCGCACCGGTTGCGATGGAGCAAGGTACTCGTTTCGCGATCCGCGAAGGTGGCCGTACGGTAGGCGCCGGCGTAGTTTCCGCGATCATCGAGTAATAGCGGCAAGTAAATCCCGCAGAAAACCCCCGAAAAGCTTTTCGGGGGTTTTTGCCGTGTTCTCCGCAAGGTACCGGCGGGGAGACAGGCGGCAGTCTGACACGGGTAAACATCGTTCATCAATCATTTTCATCATCATGATGAAAATGATTGAATATGGAAGAGAGGCCGGCTGTGCTACAATACGAAAATAGCTGATTGCAAGGATGAGAGAAGGTCGACCGGATGTTGGGTAAAGAACGTCGTATCATCATGATCCTCTGCGCGGTGGTAACCGTTTGGGGCTTGAATGTCGTCATGGTGAAGTATCTGAGCTTTTTTCCGCCTGTTTTGCTTGCAGCGATCCGGATGACGATCGGGTCACTTTTCCTGCTGCCGATCATTCTCTGGAAACAGGGATTCGTGAGAGTGAGGCGGCAGGATCTGCTGCTGATCGCGGGAGTGGCGCTGTCCATGATTACGCTTCACCAAATCACGCTGGCGTGGGGATTGCAGTATACGTCGGCGGGGACCGGGTCGCTGATCCTGGGCTTAAACCCGTTGTCCACCGCGCTTTTGGCCATGATCTTTCTGGGGGAAGAAATGACACGCCGGAAAGTGCTGGGTGTGCTGATGGGCTTTGGCGGTGTGCTGATTGTGGTGACGAGCGGCAGCGGCGGTGTGGAGCTGAACGGCTGGGGAGATCTTATCATGTTTGTCTCCATGCTGATGTATGTCATCGGCGGCCTGCTGGTGCGCAAATTGACAACACGAGGCGTCCCGGTGCTGATCGTCACGGGCTATTCACACGCATTGGCCGCCCTGCTGCTGTGGTTCATCTCCGTGATCATCTATCCGGCCACTACCTTTGCGGCCATTGACACGCGGCCGTTTACCTGGCTGGTGATCGTCGCATCAGGCGGGGTGTCCACCGGACTCGGCTCGATTGGATGGAACTACGGAATCAGACAATTGGGGGCCAGCCGGACTGCTGTTTTTCTCAATGGCATGCCGCTTGCCAGCTTGATTTTTTCGGCCGTCCTGCTGGGGGAAGAGTTGAAATGGGTCCATGCGCTTGCCTTTGCGCTGGTGGTGCTGGGGGTATTCCTGGGGGCCCAGGGAGCTGCAGCGAAACCACGCCGGCTGGAACAGCTTGAGGCGTAGCAATGAGATGCTTCTATTATAATAAGGAAACATCAGGACAAAATGCGGGCGCTGTTCACGATGGGGACAGCGCCTCAGGATTGTTCAGCCGTATTCACCATGTGATAGGCGGTTAGCGTCAGCCGCTCGAAAATCGCCTTGCGGACCTCTCCTTCGAGGCCGATGCTGTCCATGGCTTCGCTCATGCAGGAAAGCCAGGCCTGCGCCTTTTTGGGGGTGATGGGAAAGCGCATGTGGCGTGCCCGCAGCATGGGATGGCCGTATCGCTCGCTGTATAACCCGGGACCGCCGAGAAACTGGGTCAGGAACATATACTGCTTTTCCTTGGTTTCGGTCAGGTCATCCGGGAAGATCGGCGCGAGATCGGGGTGCGCCTTGACCAGATCGTAGAAAACGTCAATCAGGCGCCGCAGGGTTTCAGCCCCGCCGATCAGCTCGTATTGGGTTGCAAAAGGCTGCTGTGACATCGGATCAAAGCCCCTTTCCTTTCGTCTCCATCTACTGTATCAAAAAAAGGAGCCGCGCTCCAATCCCAAAGTGTGCAAACCCGTGTCAGCCCAAATATTCCAACGGTTTGGCGCACCAAAAAAAACTTGCGCTGCCTATTCGATTTTAGTACAATAGTGAATGTTGGTCATGGACTTGCGATGAAGTGGGAGGTTGCTGACACACCCGGCCCCTTTGCCATGGCTGGGGTGCAGGATATTTCCACGGAGAAATGTCCGTTTATAAAATGGGCGAAGAAGGAGGGACTACAATGGCAAAACAAAAGATTCGTATCCGTCTGAAGGCGTACGATCACAAAATCCTCGATCAATCCGCTGAGAAAATCGTAGAGACAGCGAAACGCTCTGGTGCAAACGTGTCCGGGCCGATTCCGCTTCCTACCGAAAAAGCGGTATACACGATCCTGCGTGCGGTTCACAAGTACAAAGATTCCCGCGAGCAGTTCGAAATGCGCACGCACAAGCGCCTGATCGATATTTTGAACCCGACGCCGCAAACGGTAGATGCGCTGATGCGTCTCGATCTGCCGTCCGGTGTTGACATCGAAATCAAACTGTAAGTAGCAAGTGTGACACACACGCAAGCGTTGTCTTAAAAACATAGCAACCCTGCGCATCGGTGGGGACTTGATACAACAAACTGGTCATTTGTTTTTTTATGAATCATGTACAGGAGGTGGCACTAATGACCAAAGGAATCTTAGGGAAGAAACTGGGCATGACCCAAGTTTTCGGTCCGAATGGAACAGCGATCGCTGTAACGGTTATCGAAGCGGGTCCTTGCGTTGTTTTGCAAAAGAAAGACCTGGAAAACGACGGGTATGAAGCGATCCAAGTCGGTTTCGAAGACAAGAAGGAACAGCGCGCCAACAAGCCGGAAAAAGGCCATGCAGCCAAGGCAAACACGGCACCTAAGCGCTTCATTCGCGAGATTCGCGGAGTTAACCTCGCCGATTACGAGGTTGGTCAAGAGTTGAAAGCAGACATTTTCGCCGCAGGAGATGTGGTGGACGTTGCAGGCGTAACCAAAGGGAAAGGCTTCCAAGGTGCGATCAAACGTCACAACCAATCCCGCGGGCCGATGGCGCACGGTTCCCGTTACCATCGTGGGCCGGGTTCTCTCGGTTCCATTGCAGCGAACCGCGTGTTCAAGGGTCAAACGCTTCCGGGTCAAATGGGTGGCGACAATGTGACCATCCAAAACCTCGAGGTCGTGAAAGTGGATGCAGACCGCAACCTGATCCTAGTGAAAGGTTCCGTTCCTGGACCGAAAAATAGCTACGTCGTCGTAAAAACGGCTGTCAAGAACAAGTAAAGAAAGGAGGAACTGACATGCCAAAAGTAGCTCTTTACAACCAATCTGGTGCGCAGGTTGGCGAAATCGAATTGGCAGACAGCGTATTTGGCATCGAGCCAAACAACGCGGTACTGTATGATGCGATTGTGATGCAACAAGCTTCCCGCCGCCAAGGTACCCATGATGTCAAGAACCGCTCCGAAGTTCGCGGTGGTGGCCGCAAGCCATGGCGTCAAAAAGGTACCGGCCGCGCTCGTCAAGGTTCTATCCGTGCGCCGCAATGGAAAGGCGGTGGCGTGGTATTCGGACCGACTCCGCGCAAATACGGTTACAAACTGAATCGTAAAGTTCGCCGTCTGGCTCTGAAATCCGCACTCTCTTCCAAGGTGCAAAACAATGAACTGCTCGTACTGGATGCCCTGAATTTTGCGGCTCCCAAAACGAAGGAAATGGTTCAGGTGCTGAACAACCTGAAAGTAGATCGCAAAGTGCTGATCGTCACCTCCGAGTATGATCAAAACGTAGCGCTCTCTTCCCGCAACATTCCGGGTGCCAAGTTCGTGGATGCTGCCGGCATTAACGTTCTAGATGTCGTTGCGCACGACAAGGTAATCGTAACCAAAGATGCGGTTGCCAAAGTAGAGGAGGTGCTCGCATAATGAAACACCTTCACGATGTCATCCGTCGTCCGGTTATTACGGAGCGCACCACTGACATGATGGCTGACAAGAAGTACGTGTTCGAAGTGCCGCTCAAAGCCAATAAAACCGAAATCAAGCAAGCGGTTGAAAAGGTGTTTGGCGTGAAAGTGGAAGCGGTGAACACCATGCGTGTTCCGGCCAAACCGAAACGCTACGGCAAATACTCCGGATATACGTCCGAGTGGAAAAAAGCTATCGTAAAACTGACAGCTGACAGCAAAGAGCTGGAATTCTACGAAGGCGTGTAAGCACGACGACTACCGTAAAGGAGGGTAATGCAAATGGGTATCAAAAAGTTTAAACCGACTTCTCCTGGTCGTCGCCAAATGACGGTATCTACTTTCGAAGAGATTACCACCTCTACCCCAGAGAAATCTCTCCTGGCCCCTCTGACCAAAAAGGCAGGCCGTAACAACCAAGGTAAGATTACCGTTCGTCATCAAGGTGGCGGTCATAAACGCAAATATCGTATCATCGACTTCAAACGGAACAAGGACGGCATCGCTGGCCGCGTTGCCACGATCGAATACGATCCGAACCGTTCCGCAAACATCGCGCTGATCAACTATGTGGATGGCGAAAAGCGTTACATCATCGCTCCGCTCGGCCTGAAAGTGGGCGACACCATCGTTTCCGGTCCGGATGCCGATATCAAAGTAGGTAACGCACTGCCGCTGGAAAAGATTCCGGTAGGTACCACGATCCACAACATCGAGCTGAAGCCGGGCAAAGGTGGTCAGCTGGTTCGTGCCGCTGGTTCCTCCGCGCAGCTGCTGGGTCGTGACGGCGACTTCGTGATCGTTCGCCTCTCCTCCGGTGAGATCCGCCGCATTCACAACGAGTGCCGCGCAACCATCGGTCAAGTAGGTAACCTGGATCATGAGCTGATCAACATCGGGAAAGCAGGCCGCTCCCGCTGGCTGGGCAAACGTCCGACCGTTCGCGGTAGCGTAATGAACCCGAACGATCACCCGCACGGTGGTGGTGAAGGTCGCGCGCCAATCGGACGCAAAGCGCCTGTTACTCCTTGGGGTAAACCGACTCTGGGTCTCAAAACCCGCAAAAAACGCAACAAATCCGATCAATACATCATCCGCCGTCGCAAGAAGTAAGGCAGGATGAGAAAATAACCGAACGCCTTAGGCGAAGGGAGGTTCACACATGGGACGTAGTTTGAAAAAAGGACCTTTCGTGGACGACCACTTGATGAAAAAAGTGCTGGAGCTAAACGAGAAAAACGAGAAACGCGTGATCAAGACCTGGTCTCGTCGCTCTACGATCTTCCCTGATTTCGTTGGACACACGTTCGCGGTATATGATGGTCGCAAGCATGTACCGGTGTACGTGACGGAAGACATGGTGGGTCATAAGTTGGGTGAATTCGCGCCGACTCGTACCTTCAAAGGTCACGTCGACAACGATAAGAAATCCAAGAAGCGTTAATTTTCTCTTCATAGAGAGGAGGTACACAGATGGAAGCTAAAGCAGTTGCTCGCTATATTCGCATCGCTCCTCGCAAAGTCCGCCTGGTGGTTGACTTGATCCGGGGCAAGCAGGTGGGTGAAGCGCTGGCGATCCTGAAACACACGCCGAAAGCCGCTTCTCCTGTTGTGGAAAAACTGTTGAAATCGGCTATTGCCAATGCGGAACACAACTACGAAATGGATCCGAACAACCTGGTGGTTGGAAAAGTGTTTGTGGACCAAGGTCCTACCTTGAAACGCTTCCGTCCGCGCGCTATGGGTCGTGCAAGCCGCATTCACAAGCGCACTAGCCATATCACAGTCGTTCTAAACGAGAAATAAGGAGGGAAAACGTGTGGGTCAAAAGGTAAGCCCTGTAGGTCTTCGCATTGGCATCATCCGCGACTGGGAATCCAAATGGTACGCTGACAAGGATTTCGCCACGCTGCTCCATGAAGACCTGCGTATCCGCAAATATGTAAAAGAGCGTCTGAAAGATGCAGCCGTATCCACCATCGAAATCGAGCGTGCGGCTAACCGCGTAAACGTGACAATTCACACCGCCAAGCCAGGCATGGTGATCGGAAAAGGCGGTGCCGAAGTGGAAGTTCTGCGCAAAACCCTGTCCGAAATGACCGGCAAACGCGTTCACATCAACATCAACGAAGTGAAAAAACCTGATCTGGATGCGACGCTGGTGGCAGAAAACATCGCTCGTCAGCTGGAAAACCGCATTTCGTTCCGCCGTGCGCAAAAACAAACGATCTCCCGCACCATGCGTGCAGGCGCGAAAGGGATCAAAACCCTGGTGAGCGGTCGTTTGGGCGGCGCTGACATCGCCCGTTCCGAAGGCTACAGCGAAGGTACGGTTCCGCTTCATACGCTGCGTGCTGATATCGACTACGGCACGGCTGAAGCGCACACAACCTATGGCCGCATCGGCGTAAAAGTATGGATTTATCGTGGTGAAGTGCTTCCTACAAAGAAGAAAGAAGCCAATGAGGAAGGAGGCAAGTAAACATGTTAATGCCGAAACGCGTGAAACACCGCAAACAACAGCGCGGCAGAATGAAAGGTAACGCAAAAGGCGGTACGACTGTAGCATTCGGTGAATACGGTCTGCAAGCACTCGAACCGGCCTGGGTTACCAACCGTCAAATCGAAGCAGCGCGTATTGCGATGACTCGTTATATCCGCCGTGGCGGTAAAGTATGGATCAAAATTTTCCCGGACAAACCGGTTACCCAAAAGCCGTTGGAAGTGCGGATGGGTTCCGGTAAAGGTTCTCCTGAACACTGGGTCGCTGTCGTAAAACCGGGTAAGATCATGTTCGAACTTGCCGGTGTTCCTGAAGAAGTAGCACGCGAAGCGATGCGCTTGGCCATGCACAAACTGCCGATCAAGTGCAAGTTCGTGAAGCGTGAAGAAGTGGGTGGTGACGCACATGAAGGCTAATGAGTACCGTAATTTGACCACTGCCGAAATCGAGCAAAACATCGCCTCTTTGAAAGAAGAGCTGTTCAACCTTCGTTTCCAATTGGCTACCGGTCAGCTGGAAAACACCGCTCGTATCAAGCAGGTGCGTAAGGATATCGCTCGTGCGAAAACCATCCTGCGCCAAAGAGAATTGGGAATCGGCTAATAAAGGAAGGAGGTTCGAACGATGACTGCTCAACGCAATAACCGTAGAACCATGGTAGGTCGCGTCGTATCCGACAAAATGGATAAAACCATCGTGGTACTGGTGGAGACCTACAAAAAGCACCCGTTGTACGGCAAGCGCGTGAAATACTCCAAGAAGTTCAAGGCGCATGACGAGAACAATACAGCCAAAACCGGCGATGTCGTAGAGATCATGGAAACCCGTCCGCTCTCCAAAGACAAGCGTTTCCGTCTGGTACGCATCGTGGAAGAAGCTGTTATTTTATAAGCTAGATTTCGGGGAAACAACACCGAAAGGAGGAACTTCAAATGATCCAAGCTCAGACGAGACTGGCCGTTGCAGACAACTCCGGCGCGAAAGAGCTGATGTGCATCAAAGTTCTGGGTGGTTCCGGCCGCAAGACGGCAAACATCGGCGATGTTATCGTATGCTCCGTAAAATCCGCTACACCCGGCGGCGTTGTCAAGAAAGGGCAAGTAGTAAAGGCGGTTGTCGTTCGCTCGGTACGCGGTGTGCGCCGTAACGACGGTTCCTACATCCGCTTTGATGAGAACGCAGCGGTTATCATCCGTGAAGACAAGTCCCCGCGTGGTACGCGTATCTTCGGACCGGTAGCGCGTGAACTTCGTGACAAAGATTTCATGAAGATTATCTCCCTCGCTCCAGAGGTTCTCTAATTCGGAACGGAAATTCGTGCAAGGCAGTTTGTTCGATAGGAGGTGCACCAAGCGATGCACGTAAAAAAAGGCGATACGGTTATCGTGATTGCAGGGAAGGACAAAGGGAAAAAAGGACGCGTTCTGGCTGCTTATCCCAAAAAGGAACGAGTGCTGGTTGAAGGCATCAACCTGGTGAAAAAGCACACCCGTCCTTCGCAATCCAATCCGCAAGGCGGTATTGTGACTCAAGAGGCTCCGATTCACGTATCCAACGTTTCGTTGATCGATCCGAAAACCGGAAAACCGACCCGCATTGGGTATAAGGTACTGGAAAACGGCAAAAAAGTTCGGGTAGCGAAAAAATCTGGCGAAGTAATCGACAAGTAGTCAGGTCGGAAAGGAGGTTGTCCTAGATGGCAGCAAGATTGAAAGAAAAATACCAAAAAGAGATCGTTCCTAGCCTGATGAGCAAGTTTGGATACAGCTCCATCATGCAGGTTCCGAAAGTAGAAAAAGTAATCATCAACATGGGTGTTGGGGAAGCAGTAGCAAATGCGAAAGCTCTTGATTCCGCGCTGGAGGATTTGCAAACCATCGCAGGTCAAAAACCGGTGGTAACCCGTGCGAAGAAATCCATCGCAGGATTCAAGGTGCGTGAGGGCATGCCGATCGGCGCGAAAGTGACCCTGCGCGGCGAGCGCATGTACCACTTCCTCGACAAGCTGATGAACGTATCGCTTCCGCGCGTTCGTGACTTCCGCGGCGTTTCTTCCAAAGCGTTCGACGGTCGTGGAAACTACACGCTGGGTCTCAAGGAACAGCTGATCTTCCCTGAGATCGAGTACGATAAAATCGACAAGATTCGCGGTATGGACATCGTGATCGTCACTTCCGCGAAAACGGACGAAGAAGCTCGTGAACTGCTGACTCAAATGGGTATGCCATTCCGGAAATAACCCTATCGTAAGGAGGGAAAAACGTGGCAAAAAAATCAATGATCGTCAAGCAACAGCGGAAACCGAAGTTTGCCGTTCGCGCTTACACCCGTTGCGAACGCTGCGGACGTCCGCACGCGGTGTTGCGGAAATTCAAACTGTGCCGGATTTGTTTCCGTGAGCTGGCTTATAAAGGTCAAATTCCAGGCGTGAAAAAAGCAAGCTGGTAATTTAGACGGGAAGGAGGTTTTTCTCATGGTTATGACTGATCCAATCGCAGATATGCTTACTCGCATTCGCAACGCGAACATGGTTCGCCACGAGAAAGTGGAGATTCCTGCATCCACGATCAAGAAGGAAATCGCACGCATCCTGAAAGAAGAAGGCTTCATCCGCGATGCGGAATTTATCGAAGACAACAAGCAAGGGATCATCCGCCTGTTCTTGAAATATGGTCAGAACAATGAGCGTGTCATCACCGGGCTGAAACGCATCAGCAAACCGGGGCTGCGCGTTTATGCGAAAAATAATGAAATCCCCCGTGTGTTGGGTGGTCTCGGAATCGCGATCATCTCCACTTCGGCAGGTGTTATGACTGACAAGCAGGCTCGTCAAGCCCGTGTCGGCGGCGAGGTAATCGCGTACGTCTGGTAATTATTGATTCAGCCTAGGAGGTGCAAGATATGTCACGTGTCGGTAGAAAACCGATAGCGCTCCCTGCAGGCGTTACCGTTACGAAGAACGGTACGGAACTGACGGTAAAAGGCCCTAAGGGAACTCTTGTCCGTAACTTTCATCCGGACATTACCATCAACATCAATGACAATGAAATCCTGGTAGAACGTCCGAGCGATAACAAGCTTCATCGTGCCCTGCACGGTACGACCCGTGCGGTGCTGGCAAACATGGTAACGGGTGTATCCGAAGGTTTCTCCCGTACGCTGGAACTGGTGGGTGTCGGTTACCGTGCTGCGAAAGCCGGCAAAGGCGTAACGCTGTCCCTTGGTTTCTCCCATCCGGTGGAAATCACGCCGGAAGAGGGCATTGAAATCGAAGTTCCGAACCAAACCACGCTGGTGATCAAGGGGATCGACAAGGAGCGCGTTGGTCAAGTGGCTGCCGAGATCCGCTCGATCCGCAAACCTGAGCCGTACAAAGGCAAAGGGATCAAGTACAGCGATGAAGTGGTTCGCCGCAAGGAAGGCAAAAAAGGTAAGTAAGCTTCGTAGTTTCATGAGAAGGGAGGCCGCGTAATGTTTACAAAAGGCGATAAAAATAAAGCACGGAAAAAACGTCATCTGCGCATCCGCAAACGTTTGGTCGGTTCTGCGGCTCGTCCGCGCCTGAACGTGTTCCGTTCTTCCAAGCACATCTATGCACAACTGATCGATGATGCTGCGGGCGTAACCCTCGCATCCGCATCCTCGCTGGACAAAGAGCTGGGTCTCAGCTACGGCGGAAACGTGGAAGCCGCTACAGCAGTGGGTGCCCTGATTGCGAAAAGAGCCCAGGAAAAAGGGATTACCGAAGTTATCTTTGACCGTGGCGGTTATCTGTATCACGGACGTGTGAAAGCACTTGCCGATGCAGCGCGTGAAGCAGGTCTGCAATTCTAGGAACGAGATTCGAACACAAGGAGGGTAAGGAATGCGTATCGACCCTAGCAAATTGGAGCTAGAAGAAAAAGTTGTCGCGATTAACCGGGTTGCAAAAACGGTTAAAGGTGGTCGCCGCATGAGCTTCAGCGCGCTTGTTGTGGTTGGTGACCGCAACGGACATGTAGGCGCTGGTATGGGGAAAGCTCAGGAAGTGCCGGATGCCATCCGTAAAGCGATTGATGATGCAAAGAAAAAACTGATCAAGGTTCCTCTCAAAGGAACGACCATCCCGCATGAAGTGCTGTGCCAATTCGGTTCCGGCCGCGTATTGATCAAACCGGCTTCCGAAGGTACGGGCGTTATCGCCGGCGGTCCGGTTCGTGCGGTGCTTGAATTGGCCGGTGTGGGCGACGTTCTTTCCAAGTCGCTTGGCTCCAACAACCCGATCAATATGGTCAACGCTACGCTGGAAGGCCTCAGCCGCCTGAAAACAGCGGAAGAAGTCGCGAAGCTCCGCGGTAAGACAGTTGACGAATTGTTAGGATAAGAAGGAGGGAACGGGACATGGCGAAATCTTTGCAAATCACCCTCAAACGTAGCCTGATCGGTCGCAAGCAAGACCAGCAGGATACGGTGAAAGCCCTTGGCCTTCGCAAAATCCACCAAACTGTGGTGAAACCGGATAATCCGGCCATCCGCGGAATGATCTTTAAAGTAAAACACCTTGTTGAGGTAAACGAGGTAGACGCATAAACATCAATCTTGCCAGTTAGGAGGTGCAACGTATGAAATTGCATGAACTGAAACCTGCAGAAGGATCCCGTCACGTGCGCAAACGCGTTGGCCGCGGTATCGGCAGCGGGCTCGGCAAAACATCGGGGAAAGGTCATAAAGGTCAAAATGCCCGTTCCGGCGGCGGTGTACGCCCTGGATTCGAGGGTGGTCAAAACCCGCTGTATCGTCGTCTGCCGAAGCGCGGTTTTACCAACATCAACCGCAAAGAGTACGCGGTGGTGAGCCTGGATGCGTTGAACCGCTTTGCAGAAGGCACGGTCGTTACTCCGGAACTGCTGAAGGAATCCGGCGTAATCAGCGCGCTCCGCGATGGCGTGAAAGTGCTGGCGAACGGTGAATTGAACGTGAAGCTGACCGTAAAAGCGCACAAATTCTCCCAAGCTGCAGCAGAAAAGATCGCTCAAGTCGGTGGCACTGCTGAGGTGATCTAATGCTGGCCAGCCTGTCCAACATTTTTAAGATAGGCGACTTGCGTCGGAAGGTGCTCTTCACCCTCATGATGCTGGTCGTCTTCCGAATTGGAAGTTTCATTCCGGTGCCCAATGTCAATGTAGAACTGCTTGAGCAGAATGCCAGCACGCTGCTGGGATTTCTGAACACCTTTTCCGGCGGGGCGTTGAAAAAATTCTCGATCTTCGCGATGGGGATTATGCCCTACATCACGGCCTCGATCATCATGCAGCTGCTCTCCATGGAAGTGGTGCCGAAGTTTACGCAGTGGGCCCGTGAAGGGGAAGTGGGACGGCGCAAGATCGCGACGGTGACACGCTACTTCACGGTTGTTCTGAGCTTGATCCAATCCGTCGGGATGACAATCGGATTTAACCGAATGGCTCCCGGCCTTCTCACAGACACATCCTGGACCAGTTACGCGTTGATCGCCATTACGCTGACGGCCGGCACATCCCTGTTGATGTGGATGGGTGAGCAGATTACGGAGAAAGGGATCGGAAACGGAATTTCCATCATCATCGTGGCAGGGATCGTGGCCGCAATTCCTGGCGGTATCACCACGATCATCCAGACACAGTTCAGCGATCCGAACCAAAACATCTTCTTCAGCATCGTGAAGATGGTGATCGTGCTTCTGGTGATCATTGCGATTATCGTGGGAGTTATTTTCATGCAGCAGGGCGTCCGGAAGATTCCGGTGCAGTATGCGAAACGAGTCATCGGACGCAAGATGTACGGGGGGCAATCCACCCACATCCCGCTCAAAATTAACTCTGCCGGGGTTATTCCGGTGATCTTTGCGATCTCGCTGGTCATCTTCCCGTCTACGATCGCGCAGTTCTGGGCAGATGCTTCCGGCGTAGGCATCGCGAACTGGATCTATCAGAACTTCCAGGTAAGCGCGCCGCTTGGCATGACCCTGTACGCATTTCTGATCATCGGGTTCACGTATTTTTACACCTTTGTGCAGATCAACCCTGTGCAAATGGCTGAAAACATGAAGAAAAACGGCGGCTATATTCCGGGTATCCGCCCTGGCAAACACACCGAGGTTTACATTACCCGTACGTTGAATCGACTCACGTTGGCCGGTGCGCTGTTCCTTATGGCAATTTCGATCCTGCCGTTCTTCTTCAGCAAGCTGGCAAATCTGCCGCAGCAGATTTACATTGGAGGAACGTCTCTCTTGATCGTGATCGGTGTAACCCTCGACACGATGAAACAGATCGAAAGCCAGATGATTAAGCGCCACTACCAAGGGTTCATTCGTTAACCCGGGTGTTGGAATGGGACGGAGGGAATAAGCGTGAATGTTATTCTGATGGGTCTTCCCGGTGCAGGCAAAGGCACGCAGGCGGAGCGTATCGTCGAGGAGTTTCACATCCCGCATATCTCCACGGGAGACATGTTTCGCGCTGCCGTAAAAAATGAAACCCCGCTCGGGCTGCAGGCCAAATCTTATATGGATCAGGGCCTGCTGGTGCCCGACGAGGTGGTCATCGGCATCGTGCGCGAACGCCTGGCGCAGGATGACTGCGCCAAGGGCTTTCTGCTCGATGGCTTTCCGCGGACCGTACCGCAGGCGGAAGCGCTGACCGCGACGTTGAAAGAACTGGGACGTGAGATTGATCACGTGATCCATATCGACGTAGAGCGGAATGTGTTGATCGAACGTTTGACAGGCCGTTGGATCTGCCCGGTTTGCGGGGCAAGTTATCATACGCTGTTTAACCCGCCGAAAGCGGCAGGCATTTGTGATAAAGACGGCGGCACGCTGTACCAGCGCGATGACGACAAGCCGGAAGTGGTTGCGCAGCGCTTGGACGTCAATATCGCGCAAACGCAGCCGCTCATTGAGTACTATTCCAAGCAAGGACTGCTGCGCACCATCGATGGCGAGCGAAACATCGACGTGGTGTTTGCGGAAATTGCGTCTTTATTGCGAGGGTAAGCGATAATGATCATTCTAAAATCGAGAATGGAATTGGATGTCATGCGCGAAGCAGGACGCATCGTCGCTTTAACCCATCAAGAGCTGTCCAAAGCAATAAAGCCAGGTGTGACGACGAAAGAGCTGGATGAATTGGCCGAAACGTTTATCCGCAGCAAAGGGGCTCTCCCGTCGTTCAAGGGCTATGGAGGCTTTCCCGGTAGTATCTGTACTTCAGTCAATGAAGAACTCGTACATGGCATCCCAGGAAAACGGACGTTGCAAGAAGGAGATATCATCAGTCTCGACGTTGGCGCCTGCTTTCAGGGCTACCATGGAGACTCCGCTTGGACGTACGCAGTCGGTAAGATTTCCGAAGAAGATCAGCGCTTGTTGCAAGTGACAGAGGAGTCGTTGTACAAGGGGTTGGAAAAGGCGATCCCGGGAGAGCGGTTAACCGACATCTCCCATGCGATTCAAATCCATGCTGAAGCAGCCGGTTTCTCGATTGTACGGGAATACGTCGGGCATGGGATCGGGCAAAGCTTGCACGAAGATCCGCAGATACCCAACTTCGGACCTCCCGGACGGGGACCACGTTTAAAGCCAGGAATGGTGTTGGCAATCGAACCGATGGTAAATGCCGGTGAGCGTTATGTCCGCACATTGGAGGACAATTGGACGGTCGTAACGGTGGATGGAAAAAAATGTGCTCATTTTGAACACACCATCGCGATTACGGAAGACGGCTATGAGATATTGACCAAGGCGTAGACAAGAGTGATTGCTGCTTCGCGGGTGTTCAGGATTGTCGTCCAACGTGTTGACTTAAAGTCTCGCGTAGGCAGGTCGCTGATGGAAGCTGCGTAGGTTTATCGAGGAACACCACACTCATGGTCTGACTGAAGGACAGTGGAAAGGAGAGTAACGGATGGCCAAGGACGACGTTATTGAAGTTGAAGGTACAGTGATTGAACCCCTTCCCAATGCGATGTTTCGGGTGGAATTGGAAAACGGACACAAAGTGCTGGCGCACGTATCCGGCAAAATCCGCATGCACTTCATCCGGATCCTGCCGGGGGATAAAGTAACGGTCGAATTGTCGCCTTATGACTTGACGCGCGGTCGCATCACGTACCGCTATAAATGATAAGCCCCTAAAGAGGGAGGTAAATTACCATGAAAGTGAGACCGTCGGTAAAACCGATCTGCGAAAAATGCAAGGTGATTCGCCGCAAAGGGAACGTAATGGTAATCTGCGAAAATCCGAAGCATAAGCAAAGACAAGGATAATCTTAAGGAGGTGCTTTTGAAGAATGGCACGTATTGCAGGCGTTGACTTGCCTCGCGAAAAACGCGTGGAAATTGCTCTTACCTACATTTTTGGTATCGGCCGTCCCACGTCCCAACGGATTTTGGCTGCGACTGGCATCAATCCGGACACTCGTGTGCGTGATCTGACGGAAGAAGAAGTAAGCAAGCTTCGGGATTACATCGACAAGAACCTCAAGGTGGAAGGCGACCTGCGCCGTGAAGTCTCCCTCAACATCAAGCGTCTGATGGAGATCGGCTGCTATCGTGGAATCCGCCATCGCCGCGGCTTGCCTGTCCGTGGTCAGCGTACGAAAACAAACGCACGTACGCGCAAAGGTCCGCGCCGTACTGTAGCGAACAAGAAGAAGTAAAGGAGGGTGAACTGACATGGCGAAAAGAAAACAAGCTACTGCTACCCGTACCCGTCGTCGTGATCGTAAAAACGTTGAGACCGGCGTAGCACATATCCGTTCTACGTTCAACAACACGATTGTGACCATCACCGACCCGCATGGCAATGCCATCGCTTGGTCCAGCGCCGGTGCCCTCGGTTTCAAGGGCTCCCGCAAAAGCACGCCGTTCGCGGCGCAAATGGCTGCGGAAACCGCTGCCAAAACCGCGATGGAACATGGCATGCGCTCTTGTGAAGTACTGGTGAAAGGCCCTGGTGCCGGTCGCGAAGCTGCGATCCGCTCCTTGCAAGCGGCTGGTTTGGAAGTTAACATGATCAAGGATGTTACACCAATCCCGCACAACGGCTGCCGTCCGCCAAAACGTCGCCGCGTGTAACTGGTTTATTCCATTCAGAAGAAGCCCATACTAGTATGGTAAATTCTGCTTTCTTTGCTTGTCATGCACGCAAACGGTAAACCGCCGAAAGAAATTCCGGGGTGGCTTTTATGCCCACCCTCGAATTTCGACGTTTTGAAGGAGGGTTTGTTTAATGATAGAAATAGAAAAACCGAAAATCGAGGTTGTGGAAGTTAACGACGACAGCACGTACGGCAAGTTCGTCGTTGAGCCTCTTGAACGTGGTTACGGTACAACCCTTGGCAACTCGTTGAGACGGATTCTCCTCTCTTCCCTGCCGGGTGCCGCTGTGCGCTCCGTTCAAATTGACGGCGTTCTGCACGAATTCTCAACCGTTGAAGGAGTCGTCGAGGATGTGACGGAGATCATCCTGAACATCAAAGGCCTCGCGCTGAAAATCCATTCCGATGAAGAGAAGGTTCTCGAGATTGATGCAGAAGGCGAAGGCGTAGTGAAGGCGGGAGATATTCGTGCAGACAGCGATGTGGAGATTCTGAACCCTGATCTTCATATTGCCACATTAGCAAACGGCGGTCGTCTGCACATCCGCATGACAGCAGGACGCGGTCGTGGTTACGTGCAAGCGGATGGAAACAAGTCCGAGGATCAACCCATTGGTGTTATTCCGATCGATTCCATTTATACACCGATCAAACGGGTCAACTATCAAGTGGAAAATACCCGTGTCGGGCAAATGACCAACTATGACAAGTTGACGCTGGAAGTATGGACAAATGGCAGCATTCGTCCGGAAGAAGCGGTCAGCTTGGGCGCCAAGATCATGACCGAGCATCTGAACCTGTTTGTCGGTTTGACCGATGAAGCGAAAGACGCTGAAATCATGGTGGAAAAAGAAGAGGACAAGAAAGAGAAAGTGCTCGAGATGACCATCGAGGAGCTGGATCTTTCCGTTCGCTCTTACAACTGCTTGAAGCGTGCCGGTATCAACACCGTTCAAGAATTGACGCAGAAGTCGGAAGAAGACATGATGAAAGTGCGCAATCTCGGCCGCAAGTCTCTGGAAGAAGTACAAGAGAAGCTGGCTGAATTGGGCCTTTCCCTGCGTCAGGATGACTAGCATCGTAACAAAGGGAGGTTGGAAACATGGGTTACCGTAAATTGGGTCGCCGAACTGCGGCTCGCAAGGCGCTGTTCCGTGACTTGGTAACGGATCTGATCATCAACGAGCGCATCGAAACAACCGAGATGAAAGCGAAAGAACTGCGTTCGATTGCTGAGAATATGATTACCTTGGCGAAACGTGGCGATCTGCATGCTCGCCGCCAAGTAGCTGCATTCGTTCGCAAGGAGGTCGCAACAGCAGAAGGCCGCGATGCGGTGCAAAAGCTGTTCGATGAAATCGCGCCTCGTTATGCAGAGCGCAATGGCGGATACACCCGTATCCTCAAAATTGGTCCTCGCCGCGGCGACGCAGCACCAATGGCGTATATCGAATTAGTTTAATAGCAAGATTCATCAAGCAAAGGGTGGGGGCGGATTCCGGTATGCAAACCGAATCTGATTCATGCCCTTTTTCTTTTTATCCGTGAAACAGGCGCTGGCGTGAGGATGTGAGTGGCATGGAAGAGAAGCCGATCGTCGCCTTTCGGAATGTATCCTTTTCCTATCAAAACGAGGCGGGAGAAAACGTTCCTGTCCTGGAGCAGTTGAATCTGGAGATCCACCCGGGCACCTATGTGGCGATCCTGGGTCACAACGGTTCGGGAAAATCAACGATGGCCAAGCTGATGAATGCGCTGCTTCTGCCAAGCGAGGGACATGTGCTCGTCAACGGCTGCGACACCCGGGAGCTTCCCCGGCTCGCGGAGATTCGCAGAACGGTCGGGATGGTCTTTCAAAATCCGGACAATCAGATTGTGGGCACCACGGTAGAGGATGATGTCGCCTTCGGGTTGGAGAATCTGGGCCTGGAACCGCGGGAGATGAGGAAGCGGATCGATCAGGCGCTGCAGGCCGTGCAGATGCAGGGCTATGAGAAGCGGCAGCCGCACCGTTTATCCGGCGGGCAAAAGCAGCGGATCGCCATCGCCGGCATTATCGCCATGCACCCGTCGGTGATCATTCTGGATGAAGCGACGGCCATGCTGGATCCGCAGGGGAGACAGGAGGTATGCGCGCTGGTCCGCCGGTTGAACCGGGAGGAAGGGGTGACGGTGATCAACATCACCCATTTTCCGGAAGAGGCACTGGATGCCCATCGGGTGGTGGTGATGAAGCAGGGCGCCGTCTACATGGACGGTTCGCCGGCGGAGGTCTTTGCGCAGGTGGAGCGTCTGCAGGAGGCAGGCCTGGATGTGCCGTATGCCGTGCGCCTGCGGCATGATCTCGCCAAAGAGGGTGTGGTGCTTCCGTCCTTGCTGCACCAGGAAGAATTGGTGGTGGAGCTATGCAAATTGCTTTTGAAAACGTGAGCTACACGTACGGGAAGGGAACGCCGTTTGCCAAAGAGGCCCTCTCGCTGGTCAACCTGTCCATCCCCTCCGGTGCCTTTGTCGGCATCATCGGCCGGACAGGCTCCGGCAAATCCACGCTGATCCAGCATCTCAACGGCCTGCTGAAGCCTACGGCCGGCATCGTCCGGGTTGGCGAGTGGACCATTTCGCCGGATACCAAAGTGCCGGTTGACCTCAGACAGCATGTCGGACTCGTCTTTCAATATCCGGAGCACCAGCTGTTTGAAGAGACCGTGGCGAAGGATGTGGCGTTCGGCCCGCTGAATTTCGGGCTGCCGCGGGAAGTGGCCATGCAGCGCGTCCGGGAAGCGCTGGAGATTGTCGGCCTTTCCTATGAAGAGATGAAGGAGCGTTCACCGTTCCATTTGAGCGGCGGCCAGATGAGGCGGGTAGCCATCGCCGGGATCCTGGCGATGCAGCCGCGGGTGCTGGTCCTGGATGAGCCGACCGCGGGACTTGATCCGGCGGGGAGAAGAGAGATTCTGGACAATATTTACCGGATTCATCGCGAGCAGGAATTGACCACTCTGTTGGTGACGCACAGCATGGAGGAAGCGGCCCGTTATGCAGACCTGCTGGTCGTGATGGCAGACGGCAGGATCGCCATGCAAGGTCCGCCCGCAGCGGTTTTTGCGGAGGCAGACCGGCTGCGGGCCCTTTCCCTGGACGTACCGGCGGCCGTCTCCCTGGTGGCCAGTTTGAACCGCTGCCTCCCGCCTGAACGGCAGCTGCCCGCCTCACTTTATCGGGAAGAAGATGTCCGCGCCTATCTGGCAAACAGGCTGAAGCGAGGGGAGGAGGCACGGCGGTGAACTTTGTCCAAAACGTGGCCATCGGGCAGTATGTGCCGGGAGATTCGTTTGTCCACCGTCTGGACCCGCGCAGCAAGCTGTTGTTTGTGGTGTTTTTCGCCCTGCTGGTCTTTCTGGCCAACAATCCGCTGACGTACGCGATCCTTCTGCTGTTTTTGGCGATTGCCGTCGCCGCTTCGCAAATTCCGGCCTCCTTTCTCGTAAACGGGCTGAAGCCCGTATGGTTCATCCTGCTGTTTACCGTCCTTCTTCATTTACTGATGACCAAGGGAGGAACCGTTCTGTTTCGCTGGGGGTGGCTGTCCATCGAGGAGGAGGGCGTACGGCAGGCCATCTACGTTTCGCTTCGTCTGGGGCTGTTGGTCCTGGGGGGATCGCTGTTGACCCTGACGACATCGCCCATTGATTTGACAGACGGCATGGAGCGACTTTTCTCTCCGCTGAAGCGCGTGGGGGTTCCGGTTCATGAGATCGCCTTGATGCTGTCCATCGCCCTTCGCTTCATTCCCACCCTGCTGGAGGAGACGGACAAGATCATGAAGGCGCAGATGGCACGGGGGGCCGATTTGGAAACAGGCCACATGCTGAAACGGGCAAAAAACATCATCCCCGTCGTCATCCCGCTGTTTATCAGCGCGTTTCGCCGGGCCGAAGAGCTGGCGTTGGCGATGGAAGCACGGGGGTATCGCGGCGGGGAAGGAAGAACCAGGCTGCGGCAGCTGGCCTTCTCCTGGAGGGATGGAGTGCTGGCCGGCCTGGCGGTTGTCATGGTATTGCTGCTGGGATGGTGGAGATCATGAAGCGTTTGAAATGTGTCGTTGCCTATGACGGGACGGATTACAGCGGTTTTCAGGTGCAGCCGGATCAGGTGACGGTCCAGGGGGAGATCGAAGCGGCGCTGAAGCGCATCACGGGCGAATCGATCCAAATCGTCGGTTCCGGACGGACGGATGCGGGCGTGCATGCACGGGGACAGGTTTTTCATTTCGACACCGCGAGTTCCATTCCGGTGGAGAAATGGCGCTTCGTCCTCAACAATCAGCTGCCTGCCTCCATCGTCATCCGGTCGGTGGAGGAGACACATGCGAGATTCCATGCCCGCTTTGACGTGAAGGTGAAGGAGTACCGCTACTGCATCGACAACGGGCCGGTTCCCGATATTTTTCGCCACCGGTACGCCGAGCATGTCCGACACCCGCTCGATACGGACCGCATGCACGCCGCCGCCAGGCTTCTGGTGGGGGAGCACGACTTCACGTCGTTCTGCTCGGCCAAAACGCATGTGGAGGATAAGATTCGTACCCTCTATGACTGCCGGGTGGAAAGGGACGGCGATCTGATCTGGGTGATCTGCCGGGGAAACGGCTTTTTGTACAACATGGTGCGGATTATTGCCGGCACCTTGGTGGAGGTTGGCGAAGGAAAGCGGATTCCGGAGGAGATGACCCGGATCCTGCGGGTATGCGACCGGGAGGCGGCCGGCAAGACGGCGGCGGCCAAAGGGCTGACCATGTGGGAAGTCTTCTATTGAAGCCTGTTATTTTGAGCTAATAAGTTTGAGACTCCGGTTACGCTGCTTAGAAAGGGTTCGGGGCCCCGCCCGGCAGTTTTTTCAGGGGTCCCCGAAAAGTACTCGGAATTAGCTTCGAAGGCAAACGTCACTTTTTGGGGTTGAGCACTGCTATAGCCCGGGTGGGAATTTTACTTGACTCCGGGACGTCCATGTAGTACGATATTCATTGGTATTTTTCATACCCCGCTAGCTCCCACTCTAGCCCCGGGATTGAAAAAGAACGAACGTGATACACAAGGAAAAGTTGCTCACCGTTGCGGCTTTCTCCGCGATCCAGTAAACGGTGAAGCACGTTTTTTGCTATGGAAAACTTTAGGAGGGACACACATGCGTACCACATATATGGCAAAACCGCTCGAAGTTGAGCGCAAATGGTACATCGTAGACGCAGCGGGCCAAACCCTTGGCCGTCTGGCAAGCGAAGTTGCTTCCATCCTGCGCGGCAAACTGAAACCGGAATACACTCCGCACGTTGACACCGGTGATTTCGTGATCGTCATCAACGCGGACAAAATCAAGCTGACCGGTAAAAAGCTGACTGACAAAATCTACTATACCCACTCCCTTTATCCGGGTGGTTTGAAAGCGACTCCGGCAGGCGTGATGCTGAAAAACAAGCCTGAGCGTATGTTTGAGATCGCTGTAAAAGGCATGCTGCCGAAAAACAGCTTGGGTCGTCAAATGTTCACGAAGCTGAAAGTGTATGCAGGTTCTGAACATCCACATGCAGCGCAAAAGCCAGAAGTATGGCAAATCCGCGGTTAATTGTAAGGGAGGAAAAGACTCGTGGCACAAGTACAATACTACGGTACAGGTCGTCGTAAACACTCCGTAGCGCGTGTTCGTCTGGTTCCAGGCGAGGGTCGCATTGTGATCAACAAGCGTGATATGGATACCTACTTTGGTGGTTTGAATACATTGAAACTGATCGTAAAACAGCCGCTCGAGCTGACCGAAACGCTCGGCCGCTATGACGTTCTCGTGAATGTATCCGGCGGCGGAACAACCGGTCAAGCAGGTGCGATTCGTCACGGCATCTCCCGCGCTCTGCTGAAAGCAGATCCGGAGCTGCGCGGCGCATTGAAGCGCGCTGGCTTCCTGACGCGCGATCCGCGCATGAAAGAGCGTAAGAAATACGGTCTCAAAGCAGCTCGTCGCGCTCCGCAGTTCTCCAAGCGCTAATCGACTTGCAAACCAGTCGGCAGTCAACCCCTTGTCTCCTCTGCAGAGACAAGGGGTTTTTCCCTTTTTGCGGGGCAAGCACCCGGGCGTCATAATTTGTCCCATCTCCCCATAAGATGAAAAAGAAGCTGGGACAAAGGGGAGATCTTGCGGTGACAAGAAAAGCGATCGGATGGGTTCTTGCGTTTTTTTTGCTCATCGTCATTTTTACCTATGAGACGCCCGAACGCTCCATCTGGTCTACCTGGTCGCTCCCGTTGGCCGGAACGGTGATTGCGATTGACGCGGGGCATGGCGGGATTGATGGCGGGGCGGTAAGTGCAGACGGCGAGGTTTTGGAGAAAGAGGTGACGCTGGCCATCAGCATGTATTTGCGCGATTTTCTGCAGCAAGCCGGCGCCTTTGTCGTCATGACGCGGGAAGAAGACAAGGATCTCGCGTCCCCGGAAGTGCATCAGCTGAAAGCGCGCAAGTCGGAGGATATTCGCAAACGGGTCAAGTACGTGAATGACAACGCACCGGATTTCCTGGTCAGCATTCATCTCAATGCCTTTCCCTCCCCCCGCTGGTTCGGCGCGCAAACCTTTTATTACCCCGCCTACAAGGAGAGCGGCGAATTGGCCTCTCTGATTCAGGACGAGATCAAGCGCGTTCTGGAGAATACGGATCGCAAGCCGGCGATCACGGATGACGTGTTTCTCATCCGGGAGGTGCAATGCCCGGCGGTGCTGGTGGAAGTGGGCTTCCTCTCCAATAAGGCGGAAGCGGGGCAGCTGCGATCCGCCTCGTATCAGAAGGCGATGGCCAACGCCATCTACCAGGGCATTCTGCGCCATTATGCGGGCGAGAAGCCGGGTGCGCTTCAAAACCCGTAGGAAGGCGGTTGAGTCGTGAACTCCCTTTCTGTATATGCTATAATGGACGCGCAATTGATTGAGGATAATACCCGGAAAACCAAGGAACAGGGGTGGGGATATGATCACCAAGGAACAGGTTCTGGAAGCGTTGAAGGACGTCAAGGATCCGGAAATCAACCGCGGCCTGGTAGAGCTGAACATGATCCGCGACATCCGGATCGACGGGGAGCGCATCAGCCTGACGGTCGTGCTGACGATTTCCGGCTGTCCGCTGAAGGTGAAGATCGAGGAAGATGTTGTACAGGCATTGAAGGCGTTGGGAGCGAAAGAAGTGGAGGTTCGTTTCGGAGCGATGACCGATGAAGAGCGCGCAGCCCTCAGCGCCCAGCTGCGAGGCAGCCATACGCACAACATGGCTCCGGGACAAACGCAGCTGCTGAATCCGATTTTGGCCCCGGATTCCCGCACCACCTTCATCGCCATCACCTCCGGCAAAGGCGGGGTGGGAAAATCCACGGTAACGGTTAACCTGGCCGTCTCTTTGGCGCGGCTCGGCAAAAAAGTGGGCATCATTGATGCGGACATTTATGGCTTCAGCGTTCCGGATATGATGAACATTGAACAGCGGCCGACCGTGATCGGGGAAGTGATCCTGCCGGTGGAAAAATTTGGCGTCAAAGTGATGTCGATGGGCTTTTTTGTAGAGGACAATTCGCCGGTCATCTGGCGCGGCCCCATGCTTGGCAAAATGCTGCGCAATTTCTTCTCGGAGGTTCACTGGGGGGAAGAACTGGATTACCTGCTGCTTGATCTGCCGCCGGGAACCGGGGATATGGCGTTGGACGTGCATACCATGATTCCGCAAAGCAAGGAGATTATCGTCACAACGCCCCATGCCACGGCAGCCTTTGTGGCGGCCCGTGCCGGCGCCATGGCGATCCGCACCGGGCATGAAGTGTTGGGGGTCGTGGAAAACATGGCCTGGTATGAAGCGAAGGACGGCTCCAAGGAGTATGTGTTCGGACGCGGTGGCGGCGCCAAATTGGCGGAGCAGCTGTCCTGTGAGCTGCTGGCGCAGATTCCGCTGGGTCAACCGGAAAACCACCCGGCGGAGCCTGACTATACCCCCTCTGTATACAAACAGGATTCACCGATCGGCACCCTGTACATGGAGCTGGCCGAGCGCGTGGAGGCGAAATGTAAATCGAGCATATCCCGGTCGAGATAAGGAACAAGGTGGCTTCCATCCAAGGATGAGAGCCACCTTTTTTTGGTCATCAGCCTCCTCCGCCAGCGCTGCCGCCTCCGCCATTGCCTTTTTTCCCTTTTGACTTCGGTTTCAACATTTCCTCGGTGGCTCTGGTCATCAGTGTCATCAGTTGTTCCTGAAAGATCGGGCTTTGGAGCGTCTCCATCATGATTTGCTTGGTCTGCTGCCGATAGGCCGAGCTTTTCATCAGAGCGAGCAGATTTCGTTCAAATTCGGGGTCTCTCATGACCGTGATCAGCATCCTTTGGTACTCGGGATCTTTCATGAGATCCTTGATCACTTTTTTATGCTCGTCTTTCATTGTTTTAGCCAGGACGCTCGCAAACTTGGGATCCCGGAAGGCTTCCTTCATCTGCGGGTTATTCGGATTGGCAATGCTTTGGATCAATGTGGTCCGTACGGTGTCGTGATCGAGAACGACGCTTTCCTGGAATTTTTCATCTTTCATCATTTTGGCTACCGCCTTCTTGGCTTCATCCGTTTGCAGGATGTCGATAACCATGGATTTGATCGATTTATAATCCGGCTGGGCTGTCCCTTGGGATGATCCGCTGACCGAGCAGCTTGTCAGCAAGACGATCACGGGCAGCATCATCCAAAAGGGGGAACGCGCTTTTTGCATGGGATGCCCTCCTTTTTCCTACCTGCTGTTAGGGTGTGCAGATGATCCGGTTCTTACGCTAGTATTTTCTTGCTTGGGTTGGTACAATCATAAGCGATGTGGATAGGAGGGACGAATCAGTGAATTTGCGCAAATATGGCTGGCTCTTTGGGACGACGCTCCTGGCGGGGGGGATAGGCGGAGTCGTGGCCGGCTTGCTGATTGGATGGCAAGAGTTGGTCGCCGGCTCCATCAGCAATTTTCTGATGGGAACCCTGATGAATCTGCTCTTCGGCCTCACCATCAGCGTCGTTGCCCAGATGGGGCTGTTCGCTTATATGACCATCAACTATCTGGCGCTTACTACCCTGAAAAGCGGGTCGCTCTGGAAAAGCTTCCAGGTCTTCCTGGTCCTGTTTGCCTTTTTTGACATGGTTTATCTGCGGTATGGCACCCAATCCCGGGGCTCTTCCCTGCTGCCGTACCTGATTGAACCTGCAGCATTGCTGTGCGTTGCCCTCATAACCGCTTATGCGAAGGTGAAAGTGACCAACCGGAGCGCGTGGATTCCGACCACGTTCTTTATGTTTGTGGTGACGGCAATCGAATGGGTGCCAGGGCTCAGGCAGGAGAACGCCGCCTCCATCTTCTTCATGGTTGTGCCGCTTTTGTTTTGCAATATCTGGCAGGTGTTGCATCTGCACAAAGTGACCCAAAAAGAGAGCTGATCCATCTGCGGGATCAGCTCTCAGTTTACTTCCTGGCTGTTTGCCTTGGCGCCGGCGATCAATTCGGAAACGGTGACGAATTCGTAGCCCTCTGCCCGCAGCTTGTCGATAATCGTGGGCAGCGCCAGGTGGGTCTGCTTGCAGGAGTCGCTCGCATGCATCAGGATGATGTCGCCCGGATGCGCTTTGGATACGACGTTCTGGATGATGGCGTCCACGCCGGGATTCGTCCAGTCCCGGGAGTCGGTATCCCACTGGATGACGGTATATCCCATGTCGGCGGCGATTTTCAGCAGGCGTTTATCGAAATCGCCATTGGGCAAGCGGATCAGATGGGGTTTCTTCCCGGTTAATTCAGTGAGAATCGTGTGGGCCTTGCCGATTTGGGAGCGGATTTCGTCATCCGAATATTTGCTGTAGTTGTCGTGCTTGTGACCGTGGGAACCGATCTCATGGCCGTCTTCCATGATCCGTTTGACGATGTCCGGATGCCGCTGGCTCCACGGAGAAGAAAGGAAAAATGTCGCTTTCCTTACCTTTTTTTCCTTTAAAATATCCAAGATGGGAACGGCTCTCGTTTCTCCCCAGCTGATGTCGAACGTAAGGGCCACTTTCTTTTCTTGGGTGTCCACCTTGAAAATGGCCTGTGGGGCTTGGGCCGTGCTGCCTTCCGTAAACACCGTGATGGTGTCCTGCTCGGCGTATGCGATACCCATTGCAAAAAGAAGGGCAGCGGCGATAATCAGCATCTGTTTCAGCCTTTTGGTACGAATGACCAGCATGTATTTCATTTGGTATCAGCCTCCTCCTTTGTCCCCTTTCTCATTTTATGCTGGGGAAAAAACGATATGCTTTGTCGCGAGCGTATGTTTAGGGTAAGCTACATATGTTGAAAGTAAACGTGAAAAGAGGTGTGAGAGATGGTGAAACACCTGGCTTTGTTATGGTCTGTCAACAGGAGGTACTTTTATGCAGCGGGATTGCTGCTGATCGCCGGCGTCCTGATTGGTTACATAGAGGCCGATCTGGTGGACGCCATGGCCAAACAGATGCTGGCTCAAATCAAGGGAATCGTTGATCGAATCAAGGATAGCGGCGGGAGTATCCCGGTTACCTTCTGGGCGATCTTTCTCAACAATGTGTCGAGTGCCGTATCGATGATGCTGTTGGGACTGCTGTTTGCGGTTTTTCCCATCTTCGGGCTGCTTTCCAATGGCATTTTGCTTGGTTATTTGATGCAGAAAATCTCTTCTGCCGGCATGAATGCGCTTTTCTTCTTGCTGGTGGGGATCATGCCGCACGGGATTTTTGAATTGCCGGCGGTAGTGTTTGCGGCAGCCCTTGGCATCCGTTACGGAATATTGGTGATGCGTTCGATTGGCGCAAGCTGGCGGGCAGATACGAGGGAGGCCGTCAAGCGGGAATGGCTGGTCAGCATCAAACAGTTTCCGTTGGCTGTTGGAACAGTGGTGTTTGTGCTGCTGGTGGCTGCTCTGGTCGAAAGTGCCGTTACCCCGTATCTGATTAAATCCTTCATCGGAACCCAGAGCCTTAAGCTGCAGTTTTGAACATACCGAATTGGGAGGTCCCCGGATACCCGGGGCTTCTTTCGTTTACTGTCATGAAAACGGAATAGGTAAAAATGACGATGGTTAAGCTATAGGTAAACTTGAGGAGCAGGAAGAGAGGGGACCGTTTTGCTGGGGTTTTTATTTAATCATAAGGAATGCCAGGAACTTGCGTACCTTATCAAAAGGGAATTGGAAGAAATGCTCTTGGATTTGAGCGACAAGCGAATCGATTACCTTGTAAGGCGGGCAATGGAAGAAAGGTATTCCATCCTCTTTCGCATGTATGCACGTGTGGCAGGGCCGAATGAATTGTCCAAGTACGCAAGAAGACGCAAGATGGAAGAAAAGCATTTAACCTGAAAATAAATTTTGTAAAACCTATTGACTTTTCCTAGGCAAGCATGATAAATTATAAAAGTCGCCTCCGGGCGACGGGTTTTAAAAATGCTCTTTGAAAACTGAACAGCGAACGCGTGAAGCGAGCCAAGTCATTCTTTATGAGAATGAAGCTTTGATCAATATCTTTCGATTTATTGGAGAGTTTGATCCTGGCTCAGGACGAACGCTGGCGGCGTGCCTAATACATGCAAGTCGAGCGGGGGCCTTCGGGCCCCAGCGGCGGACG
>NZ_JAALGD010000032.1 GCF_011059135.1 Brevibacillus sp. SYP-B805
GGTAACCGCAAGGAGCCAGCCGCCGAAGGTGGGGTAGATGATTGGGGTGAAGTCGTAACAAGGTATCCGTACCGGAAGGTGCGGATGGATCACCTCCTTTCTAGGGAGATTTGGTTGCTCACGCAACGCTCGCTGTTCAGTTTTGAGAGAGCATGAAGCGCTTGTTCTCTGCCACAACCGTTTGGGCCTATAGCTCAGTTGGTCAGAGCGCACGCCTGATAAGCGTGAGGTCGGCTGTTCGAGTCAGCCTAGGCCCACCATATCCGTAACATCCGGGGCTGTAGCTCAGTTGGGAGAGCGCCTGCCTTGCAAGCAGGAGGTCATCGGTTCGATCCCGTTCAGCTCCACCAATTTTCCAATATTTACAGCTTGATGGCGAGGCGGATGATGTGATACATTATTCCTTGTCGCTGTTAAGCAAGAATTGAAACACACTGTCTGGTGATGATGGCGGAGGGGACACACCCGTTCCCATTCCGAACACGGCCGTTAAGCCCTCCAGCGCCGATGGTACTTGTCCCGAAGGGGACCGGGAGAGTAGGACGTTGCCAGGCGGACACCCTAACAGGTGTCCATAGTTGAAGTTTTTTGTTCCTTGAAAACTGGATAACGCAAGTGTTGCTAAGGTTTTAACTGATGTACCAATGTGGTTAAGTTACTAAGGGCACACGGTGGATGCCTTGGCGCTAGGAGCCGAAGAAGGACGCAGCGAACTGCGATAAGCCTCGGGGAGCGGTAAGCACGC
>NZ_JAALGD010000002.1 GCF_011059135.1 Brevibacillus sp. SYP-B805
CCAGTGTGGCCGGTCACCCTCTCAGGTCGGCTACGCATCGTCGCCTTGGTAGGCCGTTACCCCACCAACTAGCTAATGCGCCGCAGGCCCATCCGCAAGTGGTAGCTTGCGCCACCTTTCCGTATCCCCTCATGCGAGAAGACACCCTATCCGGTATTAGCATAAGTTTCCCTATGTTATCCCGGTCTTGCGGGCAGGTTGCCTACGTGTTACTCACCCGTCCGCCGCTGGGGCCCGAAGGCCCCCGCTCGACTTGCATGTATTAGGCACGCCGCCAGCGTTCGTCCTGAGCCAGGATCAAACTCTCCAATAAATCAGGAAAGAAAATGATCTGAACTTCAAGAAAGATATCGAGGCATTATTGCACGTTCTATCCGGTTTTCAAGGAGCTAAAGCTTCATTTTGCACGCCCTTTATCAGAGGCGACGTTTTATAATATAGCATAGACGAAATTGTAATGCAACAGGAAATTATCGGTGAAAACAACTTTTTTTCAGCGAGGCCGGGAGCAGCATCATAGCAGATAATCCCCATGAAAACAACAGGGAATTTTGACCATACTAAACTTGAACAAACCTTCGAAAAGGAGAGGAGAATATGCTTCGTGTTGTCAGCTACAATATCCACGGCGGCAAGGATCTGTTCTGGCGAAACCGCCTGGATGAAATGGCGGAAACCCTCTCTGCATTGGATGCCGATATCATCGGTCTGCAGGAAGTCCATCAAAACGAGCGGTTTGGCTATCAAGCCGACTATTTGGCGGAGCGGCTGCAAGCGCATTATGCCTACGCCCCCTCCGTCAAAATCGGCAGGGGCGCCTATGGAAATATGCTGCTGACACGCTTGCCGTTGATCCACAGCAGTTCGCAGCTGCTGCAATCCAAGAAAGAACCTCGCAGTCTGCTCCGGGCTGCAGTGAAATGGGAGGAAAAGCGCGTAAATGTCTGGGTAACCCACTGCAGCCTCGACCGCAAAAGTCGGTTTTCGCAATGGCGGTTCCTGGCAGACGCTATTTCCCCCCGCTGTCACGAACCGCTTATTCTGCTGGGCGATTTCAACAGCCCGGCTGTTTCCTTCGCGCCCCATCTGCGGGATTGCGCCCGTGAAACGAACCGGCACCAGCTTTCCACACTCGTTCCCTTCGCCAAACGCGTTGACTTCGTATTTGCTTCGGCGGCCTGGGAGGTAGCCGAATACAAAGTGGTCCATGTCCGTTGGTCCGATCACTATCCGGTTCTGGTTACGCTAACACCGGCGCAACGGCCAATTCCTGCAGGATAAAGGACTTCACGTCAATCAGCCGGGCGGGCCGCGGAAAGCGTTGGGCACTCCCGACAATCAGCAGGGGAATCATCGAGTCCCGCTGATGCAGCGACCCATGGCTGCCACCCCCTTGATGGGTCGGGGAGCATTCAGAAAGGAATTCGTACCCCGGCGCGGCGTTTACGACAATCACCGGAATATCCTGCGAGAAAAGCGCTCCATACAGCCGCGCCATCCCGTCAGGATACGCCTGATAGGTGACGGTATGACCATCGATGCGCAGATCGAGCACCCCTTCATCCCCCTGCACACTCCACTGCGTCCCGTATGCGTCCCGCAAAGGGCCTCCCTTGCAGTAACGGAAGGTCCGATCGCTTCCCCCCGCCCTGACAACCGCCCACTCCCCTTCCTTCCAGGCGACGAGATCGATGCGGCTGTCGCCGGATACCGCCTCCACCACCTTGGGCAGCAGTTCAGCGGACAACGGATACAGATAGCTCATTCTCTCATTGTTGCAAACCACCACATCCCAGTCGGGGGTAATGTCCGCTCCCAGCCGGTGCACGCGAAACGGGAAGAGCATCTCATCCAGCGGAATATTGGCTTCCGGTTCCTGCCCGATAACCGTTTGGCCGTGATCGCTGATCAGCATGATGACATTCCGTTCCACCGCCTGCTCCCAGGATGCAAAACTGTCCAAAAAACGGACCAGCTGTTTATCGACGTCCGCCAGGTGTTCCACCGCCAGCTCCGGCGTCTGATGCACCTTGTGATCATTATCGGGCAGATAAACCAGGGTGAAGTCCGGTTGTTTGCCGCTGCGGATCACTTCGATCAACACATCGATGGCATAGGAATCATTGATGCCGTAGCTGGAGGCAAACGCATGCGACCAGTTCCAATTGATCGGCCTGAAAATATCCGGTTGGATCAACGTTCCCAGGCTCAGGATCGTCGGGCCGGACACCTTTTCCTTCAATTGAAAGCCGGTGATCGCATCCAGCACAAACGGGATCTTCGCATCATGCTGCTTATGGCCGCGATGAGCAATCACATTGATGGAGCCGCTCACCAGCCCCTTCTCTTCCAGTTCTTCATGAATGGTTTTTACATTCCGGCTGAAATGGCGCTCGTTCAAATCAAACAGGACATTGCTGGCACATTGGCCAATCCCGATCCGGTAGACGGGCTGGAAGCCGTTCACATAATTGATGATGCGCTTGGTCTTGGGATCGTACCAAACAAGGCCGGGCACCTTATGCTGATCCGGATAAACACCGCTTAACAGCGAACAGTCCACTGATGCCGTCATGGTGGGAAATACCGTCACGCAGTCCGGGATCAGCTCACCGTGCTCCAGAAAAAATTGCAGCGCCGGCGCCTTCTTCTCCGCCACACACTTCTCCAGAACATCCGGCATCATCGAGTCGACGAGGAACAGGATAATTTTTTTCATGTCCTTTCCTCCTTCAGGTTGGGGGGATGGAAGTCCGTACACGTTAGTGTTTGTCTTTCTCCCGCTTCTATGCGTAAATTTACCCCGCCGACTTAAGCTTTGCTTCACCCAAAAAGTGACGTTAACCTTCGAAGCATAATCCGAGTACTTTTTGGGGACCCCTGATCATGCTGTGTCGGCGGGGGCCCCCGCCTTACTTCCGTCCTTTCAGCAGGCAGATAAAAACGCCCTTCCCCCTGTTCGGGAAAAGAGCGTCACAGAACCTGCCTATTGGAGCGTGTATGTCAAAATCGTTTCCGGTCCCTGCTTGCGAACAGCCAGATTTTTCACCGGCTTGCCGATGGACGAAAGGGAAGCATATCCCGTGTCACCGATGGCGCTGTCTTGCAGCAGGCTGGCAAGTACGGCACGATGCACCTGTATGCCGTGCGCATCGTTATGGAAAATCGGCTCGGCTACCGGGAAATCCACGCCGTTCACGGTCACTTCATCCCCCGATTCCCGCAGTTCAAAGCGGGTCACTCCCAATGAGCGGAGCGCCTCCAGCACCTGGGCAATCTCGTGTTTGACCGCGATGTCCGGCGCAAGCCCCACATGGTTGACCACCGTATGGCGGGGGGTGAAATATTCGTGGAGCGTGATTTTCAACGCATCTCCATTCTCCAGGGGGATCACCTGCTGGGCGCTGCCCTTGCCGTAGGTGACGGTCCCGACCAGCTTGGCGATCCCGTGATCCCGCAAGGCACCGGAGAGCAGTTCGGAAGCGGATGCCGTCCCTTGATTGACCAGAATCCGTACCGGGAATCCCACGTCCTGCCCGTTGTGGACCCATGTTTCAATTTCGACGCCGTTGCGGTCCACCATGTACATGAGCAGCCCCTCTTCCATGAAAAGGCTGGCGATATCGCGTGCGGCGCTGAGATAACCGCCGCCGTTGTCCCTCAGGTCGAGGATCAGCCCGTGTTGGGTCTGGCCCTTCTGCATGAATGACAGCAGCTGGTTGCGGAATTGGACGGCAGAGTCCGAGCCGAACGTATCCAGGCGGATGTAGCCGATGTTTCCGTCAAAGGGCATACCGGACACCTCGGGAATGGCCAGCGTGGCCCGCCGCAATTTCAGATGTTTTGTCCGATTTTCAGACGGGCGGTAGATCGTCAGCACCGCTTCGCTGCCTTCTTCACCCTTTAGCAGCGCAAAGGCTTCCTCAAAGCTTTTATTGGTTAGACTGATGCCATCCACATCAAGCAGATGATCGCCGGGCCGCAAATCGGCGGCAGCCGCAGGCGAATTGGGAATGATATCGCGGATCATCAGCCGGTTCTCCTGCATGCGCAGGCGAAACCCAAACCCGACATATTCGTTGTCGACGCTTGATTGAAAACGCCGCAGCTCTTCCTTCGTAAACAGCATGGTATGCGGATCATCCAGCGTAGCCAGCATGCCTTCGATCGCCGTGCGGTTCAAACCGGCCGCATCCAGCCCGTAGCGGGTTTGCCACTCCCGCAGCCGGTATTCCATCTCGGAGCGCGTATCATCCTCCGCTGATGGCGTGACGGTCGCCTTGGCACGCTTGCCGATCTGCTCGCTGACCCGCTTGAGAGCCCCTTGTACCAGCTGGCTCTCCGTGGGTTTGTTGATGTGGTTTTCCATCAGGCTGTCCATCACTTCTTCGATCTCGGCAAATGGAGAGCTTGCCTCTACGGCCAGCGCACCATGCACGGGCCACTGCAAAAGTATCGCCAGACAGAAGGTGTTCAGCAATTTTCTCATGGCGTCCCGACCGTCCCTTCGACCACCTCGGCAGGAATGTGAACGACGGCCTCCGGAAACGCGCCATATCGTTCCGTTCCTGAATAAGCGAGATATTTTTTCGAGGCATATATCTCTTCGTATCGCCATTGATGGGCAATCAGCGTATCCGACTCCCGATCGATGTAGTATTTGTTGATGTAGATCGGCACCGCCTTCAGCGGGCCGGCATCAAGCAGCACGTTCCGGGATTTTTTCAGGATCTCTTCACCGGGAATCCATTCCGTAATGATGTCATAAGAGCCAAAAGATTGCAGCAGATAGCGGGCTTTCAAATCCTTCACCCGTTCGTTTATCGAGCGGGACTCCACCCACTCGTGCATGTAGTCGAAGGAGTCTGTCCTGGATTTCTTCCAGGTCTGCTTGTCAAAGTCCCGTACATATTCCACATGATTGGACTCGTCCGCATAGGATTCCAGCTTGTCCATGACCAGCTTGGAAGGCGCCTGGTAATAGCCCACGGTGTGGCTGGTCTGCCGTCTTTGGTCGACGGTTTGGGTATATTTGAAGCGATAGCCGCTCAAAATCGCGTTTCCGTCCACCCGATATCCGGAAAGCTGCTGAAAATGGCGCAGCGCAAACGCCAGGTCATTCTTCACACTCTCCTGCTGCCGCAGGGTGGAAAGCTCCCGCAGCAGCCCCCGCTTCAGCACTTCCTGAGCCGAGTTCTTCCGCGGCTGGATCGCCTGCAGATACGCTTCGGCCTCATCCAGTTTCCCCTGCTGCGCCAGATAATGGACCGTATTCCGCATCGCTTCGTCACTGCGCCCCATCTCCCGGTAACGGGACAATGCCTTCTCCGTTTGGCCGCTTCTCACTTCCAGCGCCGCGAGATAGATCGCCAGGCTGTCCCATTCCTCCGTGCCTTTTCGGATGATGGATTCATAGGATTGCAGATGGTTCAGCGTCTTTTGGTATATCTCCTCATCATCCGCTTCCATCTGCAGGGCGATGTCGTACACGTTGGCGCAGAGGAGGCGGAGCCTGTCGGGAAGAATGATCTTGTTGGCAAAGTAGGCGTCGATCGCCGCAAAGGCATGTTCCATGTTTTCCTCCAGCGGGGTATCCGGATTCCAGCTCAGGTAATAATGAACCCCGATTTTGTTGGGAAATTCGGAAGATGCCAGTTTGTGCAGCGCTTCATAGGTTTGTTCGTCATCCTCACGATCCCGGATCGCCTGGACGGCATCCACATAAGCCTGTTCGTCGGGGGCCGGATGTTCCACATAAGTTGCAAAAAGCGGGAATATCTCGTCAATCTCGGGAACAACGGGATACTTCATGCCGTCCATATCCAGAATCGGCAGGAAGGCATCGGCGTCAACAGCGCTCATCACCTTGTCGGCCAGAACCGCTGCTTCCCCCCGTTTCAACGGATCAGACTCGTTCCCCTCCAGCCATGACCATGAGGTGATATCGTTCCAGACGGTTTTGTCGTCCGGTGCCAGGGTGAACACCTGAAGCAGACGGGCGGCTTCCCCGCGCGTGATCGGCCGGGAGGGGTGAAGTTCTTTCCCGGGAAACACCTGGTTGAGCGCACGGGGGCCGTACAGGGTATCGAGCACCAGCGAGGCATGCAGGATCGGTTGGTACATCCAGGTCAGCCGGTCAACGTCCGTGTATGGCAAATAGGGATCCTCAAAGGCGTCATCGCGGCCGAGATAGTACTGTTCCGACAAAAGCGTCAGCGGCTGCAGCTGCTGCTGATTGCGCAGGAACAGCCGATCCAGCATCACCAAAAATTCGGCCCTGGTCATCAACCGGTCCGGATAGAAACGCAGATCTTTGCTTGGGGCAAACAGCCCTTCCTCAACGCCCCTCACAACCGCCTTGGTCGTCCAGTGCTTGCCGATATCCACATAGGGCAGCGTCCGCTCGTCCGCAAACGCCCCGGTCGGCTGCAGCAGAACTGCAAGCAGCAGCCCTGCTGAAATGTTTCGGATTGTTCGATTACGCACAAAATTCCTCCTCTGGCGGCCGCAGCCGCTCACTCGGTTAGACGAGAATCCGGTCGCATTCGTCACAAAAAACCGGCCCTTTCCCTCTGCGCCATTCGTCCAGCTTCCGCAGGGAGAGAGGCAGGCAGCAGCCCATGCAGCACTTGTTCCTTACTTCTGCGATTGGCAGCGCCTTCGTTTCCGACAAACGGAGATACGCGCGGAGGAATTCCGGGTCCAGCCCGGCTTCCAGCTGCATGATGTCAAACTGCAGTTGCTGGATCGTCGGCTCCTGCTCCCCGTTCCTGTCCGCATACGATGCGGCTGCGTCATCGCGCTCTTTTTTGGCGAGCCACCATTCCTGCTCCAGGAGCATGCGGGCGATTTCCTCGTCCGGATTGGCGGGGACTGGCAGGCGGCGCAGCTGCTCCTCTTTTTCCGCCACTCTCCGCTCGGCGGCAGCGATCGCCTCTTCCAAGCGTTTTTGCTCTTCCCGCGCGGCACGAAGGGCTTCTTTTGCCTGATGCCACGCGAGCAACCGTTTTGCTGGCAGCATGACGATTCCTCCGGTACAATCAAACGAATTGGAAAGGATCGGTATGGACCATGGATGCGATCACTTCCGTCTCATACCCGTCGGCCTCGAGCAGGCCGCGCAGATAACGGGCCAGCCTTTCCTTCATCACTTTCTCGATATTGTGGCCGGGGTCAATCAGGCGCAGGCCGGCCGCCATCGCGTCATGCGCGACGTGGTAGTAAATATCCCCGGTAATCAGGACATCCGCCCCGCGGGAAGCGGCTTTCCCCACAAAGGAGTTGCCGTCTCCTCCCACCACCGCCACTTTCCGCACCGGGTCGTCAAGCGATCCGACCACCCGCAGGCCGGTAAGCGAGAAGCGTTCTTTCACCAGCCCGGCCAGTTCCCCCAGCGTCATCGGCTGCGGCAGCCTGCCAATCCGGCCGATGCCAAGCCCTTTTCCCGGCAGATCGAGGGGATAGATGTCATAGGCCACCTCTTCATAAGGATGGGCCGCTTTCATCGCCGCGATGACGGCGGACTGCCGGGATGCCGGCAGCACCGTCTCGATCCGCACTTCCTCCACCCGCTCGATCCGCCCCTGTTCACCGATAAACGGGCTGGTTCCTTCTCCCGGCAGAAACGTGCCGGTCCCCTGCAGTTGAAACGAACAGTGGCTGTAATTGCCGATCCAGCCGGCTCCGGCGCTGGCGACAGCCTGGAAGACTGCCTCCCGGTGGCTTACGGGAACATAAACCACCAGCTTTTTCAACGGATCGGTATGGAGGACATCCAGCACCTCGACATCGGTAAGGCCGATTTCTTCAGCCAGCCAGTCGTTGATGCCGCCCTCGGCCACATCGAGGTTGGTATGGGCGGTATAGACCGCGATATCATGCTTCAGCAGCTTTTCATACAGCTTCCCGGCCGGCAGATCGGTGCGCAGATGCTTGAGTGGCCGGAAAATAACGGCATGATGAGCCACGATCAGGTCGACCCCTTCGGCGATCGCTTCATCCACAACCTCTTCCAGCACGTCCAGCGCCACCATGACCTTTTTGACCTGCTTGTGCAGCGTGCCTACGTGCAGGCCGATTTTGTCATCCGGCATGGCGATCGATTTGGGAGCCAGCCGCTCGATGTATTGCACAATCAGTTGCCCGCTTGCAAGCATGCGATCACCTCTTCCATCCAGTCGATCTCCGTTTGGATTTCCTTGATCCGGGCCGCCGCCTCGGGACGCCCGGAGCTTTTGACCTGCGCGAGTATGCTGCGCCATTTCTCCTGCTCCCGCTGCCATTTGCGCACAAGGACCGGATCCTTCTGCTGCCAGAGACAGGGGCCGATCCTGATCAACTCTTCCAGGGTCCGGGACTGTCCCTGATACGGGACGTACGGATCGCCCGGCTCGGCTACCAGAATCTCGTAGATGATGCCGTCCTCCTCCAGAATGGATTCGCCGATCAACTGCCAGCCGTTCTCCAGCAGCCACCGGCGGACAAGCTCCTCGCCCACATTGGGCTGCAGAACCAGGCGTTTCACCCCCGGCAGCTTGCTTTTTCCCTTCTCCAGAATGGCGGTGATCAGCTGTCCGCCCATTCCCGCGATGCAGATCACATCCACCTCGCCGGGAGCGATAACCGCCAACCCGTCTCCCTTGCGGACCGAGGCGCGATCCCTGGCCTGCAGGGTATGAATCTGCCGCAAAGCCGCCTGATACGGCCCTTCGTTCAGTTCGCCCGCGATCACGAACGAAGCGAGGTTATGTACCAATAGATATGATGCCAACAGGGCATGATCGGAACCGATATCCGCCACCTTCGCCCCGGGCAGGCAGTACTCCGCTACCGTGCGCAGGCGCCGGGAAATTGTCAATGCTGTCATGTTCATTCACCTTCCGATGTGTCTATTCTAACCCATTCTCGTCCAAAAGCCCAACGGCGAAAAAAGACGAAAAATCGGGGCTGTCCCCATTGGATAGCCCCTGATGACGCAAACGCCGACATGGACGAAAACGCATCCTGTATTGGCTGGAAGGCGGCCGGGAAGAGGTTTGCCCATGCGTCAACCCGACAAGCTTTTTTTGCGAACTTCTTGCTCTGCCTTGATTTTGCTGCGATATACTTTTCCATACCAAAAAGTCGCTCCCGCTTGCATGGCTGCTGCAATCGTAAAAGGCAGCGCAAATTGCCCCTCCTCAATCATATGGCCAAAAGCGCCGGGCCACAACACCGTCCCCAGTCTCAGAACAAAGGAGACTGTCCGTGACTGCCATGTGCGTTTGCGTCGGTTCCGCCTGTCCATCATGACGATCGAACGATTGCCACGAGCGCCAAGGTTGCATGCGACGCATCCGACGTTACATACGGCTGCCAGCCAAAACCAGGGGGCCCATGGCAAAGCCAGTGCAAAAACGATGCCGATCGCCTGCATGCAGATGACGGATGTTGCGGAGCCGAACCGTTTGGCTGCGGAGACATTGGCAAGCGATACCTCTCCTGCCATGAGATAGGAGACGGCCATGACAAGACCGATCATGCCGGAAGAGGCGGCATATTTCGCGGATAACCAATAGGAGGTCATGGTGGTTGACAGCGTGACGGCGATGCCGTTTACCAGATCGACGAACCCGGTGCGCTCCTCCTGTTGGGCTGTGGTCGGCTGGATGGTGCCAGGGCTGTCCGTCAGCCTCGCATCTGGGTTGACCCTTTTCACCTTGAGGACGACGAGGATGTTGACCAGCGTGATGATCAGCATGAGGGCAAACAACGGGCGGTATTGTTGAGCGCCCGGCAGCCATCGTTCCCACAGCGGAGGAAGACTGGCAAGGATGGAGCCGATCCCCATCCCCGCATAAACGAGCAAGGAATTGACGCCAAACACGTGATGACCAAATCTTCGCGCATATGCCGCCAGCCAGCCGCGTTCAATGGGGGAAACGGGCCCGCCCGATCCGGCGTGTCCCCGGCCGAAACCCGCTGCCATGATGGCGGAACACAGCGCGATGTCGTTGCGGCTCAGCGTGATGATCAACGCGGCGGCGGCTGTTATCATTTCAAAGAGGATCATGTAATGCTTGGCGCCCAGGCGCGCGTGCAGCGGGCCCGCTAACGAAACCATCACGGTTCTGAACAGGCCGGTGCCCACCCACACCCCTCCGATTGCGCCCCCGCTCCACCCCAGATCCTTCAAATACAGGCTTACATCCACAACGGCGATCCCCTGGCAGACATGACGCATGAATGATGCAAGCTGCAGCAGCCGGACATTTTTGTGCGGTCCAAGCCATTCCCGGATTTTCTTCATCCTGTCACCTTTTTTTTGAAACGGTTTTTTGCTGTATTTCGATTACCATCACTGTACCATGCGATTGTTGACATCTTGTGTCAGTGATCGATAATGGGAGAGAGATGCGTTGGACGAGAGGGACGAGAAATGCGTGCAGATCGGCTGATTTCCATCCTCATGATCTTGCAGACGGAAGGCAGGATAACCGCCAGGGAACTCGCGCGGCGTCTGGAAGTATCTGAACGTACCATCTATCGCGATATCGATGCGCTGAGCGCCTCCGGCATTCCGATTTATGCGGATGCGGGGGTGGGCGGCGGCTTTTCGCTGCCTCCGGATTATCGAACCAAGCTGGACGGATTAACCACGCCGGAGATTCATGCGCTGTTCCTCCATCTCACCGATCAGCCCTTCCCGCAGTTGGGGATCGGCCAATCGCTCCGAACAGCCATGCTCAAATTGCTCAATGCGCTGCCCCATCAACATCGGCAGGACGTGGAGTGGATCCGGAATCGCGTCTATCTCGATACAGGCGCGTGGGGGCCCCATAAGGAACAAGCAGCGTTCATCCAGGAAGCGCAGCAAGCCATCTGGGAAGAAAAGCAGGCGGTGATGACATATACAACCCGCAGAGGCCGCGAAATGGTACAGACGATCAAGCCTTACGGTCTTGTTGCAAAAGCGGGGATCTGGTTCCTTGTCGGCGAAGCGGGAAACCGGCCGCAAGCTTTTCGCTTGTCGAGAATACGTTCGTTTCGCATCATGAAAGAGCGGTTTCGCCGCCCTGCCGCATTCGATTTGCCGTCATTTTGGCAAGAGTGGGTCGCCCGTATGGAATCGCAGCGCGTCCGTTATCCGGTGGTGCTGGAAATCGCACGGGAAGGGCTGCCGCTTCTCTCCCAAGTGATGGGGGAGGCTGTCAGGCAGCAGGCGGAACAGCAGCAAACATCCCTGCGGCCGGGGTGGATGAGGGTATCGCTGTCGTTTGAAAGTGAAGAAGTTGCCCGATGTCTCATTTTGGCGCTGGGATTGCAGGCGGAGGTGATCCAGCCGACGGAACTGCGGCAGCGTATCCGGGATCAGGCGGCAGAGGTGATGCGTCTCTATTCCTGACGAACCGGCCTGCCCATTTCCATGGCGGGCAAACGGCGGGGAAAGAATGGAAACAGCCTTCGCCCTGCTGCATGCAGGACGAAGGCTGTTTACGTGTGTCGATATAGGCTGCCATATCACGCCAAAGCCACGAACAGAAGTTTCTCTTCAGCCTGAAACAGCCCCGCTCGACCCGTTTCCTAGCAGCCGATCTCGCGAGCAATGACATTACGAAGAATCTCGGAGGTTCCTTCCCCGATCTCGAGCAGCCGGGCATCGCGGAAGAAGCGCTCCACCTGATACTCGCGCATGTAGCCGTAACCGCCGTGAATCTGGATGGCTTGATGGGTGGCCGACATGGCAATTTCCGAGGCGTAAAGCTTGGCCATGGCGGCCTCTTTGGTAAACTTGCGGCCGTTGTCTTTCAGCCAGGCCGCCTTGTACACCATATTGCGGGCAAGCTCGATCTGCATCGCCATATCGGCCAGCTTGAACTGGATGGCCTGGAACTTGGAGATCGGCTGTCCAAACGCCTGCCGCTCTTTCGCGTACTGGAGCGCCTTGTCATACGCCGCCTGCGCAATGCCGACCGCCATCGCGCCGATCCCGATCCGTCCGCCGTCCAGGGTGATCAGGAACTGCTTGAAGCCATCCCCTTGCTTGCCCAGGATATTTTCATCCGGCACGCGCACGTTTTCCAACACCAGCTCGGTTGTATTGGAGCTGTGCAGACCCAGCTTTTCATAGTTGTCGATAACCGTAAAGCCCTCTGCATCGGTCGGCACAATAAACGCGGTAATTCCCCGCGAGCCCTTCTCCTTGTCGGTGACCGCCGTCAGGGCCAGGAATTTGGCGTACGACGCATTGGTGATAAAGCATTTGGAGCCGTTGATTACCCAGCCGTCCCCCTCCTTGACCGCCGTGGTCCGGGTACCCCCCGCATCGGAGCCTGCATTCGGCTCCGTCAGACCGAACGCCCCCATGCTTTCCCCCGTACAGATGCGGGTCAGGTACATTTCTTTCTGCTCGGGCGTGCCAAACAGATGCAGCGGCGCCCCGCCGAGGGAGATATGGGCGGAATAGGTGATTCCCGTTGACGCGCATACCCGGCTTAATTCTTCCACCACGATCGCAAAGCTGATGGTATCGGCGCCGGCCCCGCCATATTCTTCCGGAAAAGGAAGGCCAAGAAGGTTCAGTTCCGCCATCTGTTTGAAAATTTCAACAGGAAAACGCTTGGTTTTATCCCGTTCGTCCGCCCCCGGTGCAACGACCTCGTCCGCAAACTCCCGGATCATCTTCTTGATCATGCGCTGTTCTTCCGTCAAATCAAAAAACATGCTGCCACACCCTTTCATGTAAGCCTTTTCATTCTTGTGCATAGCCGGTCTTACTCTTTTGACTGAGCGCTTGTTCAGATTCTGATACCACCATTATACATGATTTTTCGATTTGTTTGTCATTTTTTTCGCGCAAACTGACCCGGTTCCCGATTTGCAACCTGCCCCTTTTGGCAGTGTCCGGCTGTGTCCTAAGATAAGGAGCATATGACAGAATGATGACCAAGAGGTGATGGGTATGCATCCGGTACGCTATTGGAAACGGGACTGCACGGACCGCGAGAAGATCATGCGCTTTCTCGCCCAGGCCAGAGTCGGCTATCTCGGACTCTCCGAAGGCACGCAGCCTTATGTGATTCCCCTCAATTTTGTCTGGTGGCGGGAAGCCATCTACTTTCACGGTGCGGAAGAAGGACGGAAATGCGACATGATGGAGCAAAATCCGCACGCCTGCTTTACCGTAAGCGAAGAGTACGGCACCATCGCCGATCCCGTCCCTTCCCTGACGGATACGTCCTATATGAGCGTCATGCTGTTTGGCAGGGCGGAGAGGGTGGTCGAGCTGGACGAGGCCACAGGTGCGCTGCAGGCGCTCTTGGACAAGTATGTTCCCGGCTATTTTGACAGCCCGCTCTCCAGGCAGCATGTCGCCAGGTACCGCTCCTCCCTGCACAGCGGGGTGGCTGTCTATCGCATCCGGCCCGACCATCTCTCCGCCAAGGAAAATCCGCTTAACCAGGAAATGAGGTTTTACCCCGGCAGGCACGTCAGCATGGACGCCGGACGGGAGAAAAAAGAGGCATGGGGTGATGGGGCCAAGCGAGCTCCTTTGACGACCGACTCAGCGAAGAAACGTAAGACGCGGAGAAACAGGGGGCGTGAGTCTCACATCACCGAAACACCCAGATGTTGAGCCCCCTGCCCGCGTCGCGTTTCGGAGCGGACAAAAGCCAGCTTCTTCGCAGGTCGTCAAGAGAGCGAGCAGGAACCATTACCCATGACCTACTTTGTATACACCGAGCCTGGCTAAAGCTTGAGCCAGGCAAACCACTGGCGGCGTGTCAGGAAAAAGAAGGCCGAGCTGAGGAACACCTTCACGAACAGCAGCAGTTGAATCACGTCATGCTTGGCGCGCGCGATGTACAGCGATTGAATCTCCGCTCCGAAGAAAAGCACCATGCCGCAAATGGCGAGCGCGCCGGCAAGCTGTCGGTTGCGCTCGTGCAGGAGAAAGCCGAGGCCGATCATCAGAAGCGACAGCGGCACCCAGTACAGTTCGGCGAGCCACCAGCTGTAGCTTGCGGAGACGCGGCCGATGGTGGCAAACCCGTAGATCAGCCCAAGGCCGAGAAGTCCGCAGTACAGATAGTAGGAGAAGCGGAAAACCAATCCATTGCCGCACCACAAGAGGCACAGGACGGTTACGTAGAAAAGGAGCGCCCCTTCCCCCATCTCCAGTTTCCTGAGCATGTAGATGCCGCCAGCCGTTGATACCAGAAACGACAGCGCCAGGAACAGATGGGTAAGCCCGCTGTTTTTCTTCCGGAACCATACTGCCAACATATAGAAAAAGAGAGCGAAACCGGCAAAGATGGCAATTTG
This sequence comes from Brevibacillus sp. SYP-B805, assembly GCF_011059135.1. GTDB lineage: Bacteria > Bacillota > Bacilli > Brevibacillales > Brevibacillaceae > Brevibacillus_F. Next base: position 14,305 of record NZ_JAALGD010000002.1, read on the forward strand.
CATTAACGGGCCAAAACCGTTAAAATGAAAAGCAAGCAAGATGATGGCAGCGATTACACTCGCTCCCAGCAGCCAGGAAAGCATCATCTGCCAGGAGATGGCCTGCGGCGGCCTGCCATTGCCGTAGAAGACAGGGCCGGCGGCTCCGCTGCTTCCTGCCACTGCGTCGAACGGCATCCTGGCGTAGTCGGTTCCGGGTGACCTGCGGGTACCGTCCGTTTTGACGCCGCCCGTTTCCACAGCATGCGATTCCGCGGTCTGCTTCCCTTCGTTCTTCCGCGGGGGAACCGGATTAATCCGATGTTCCCCTGACGAATACAGATTCAATAAAAAGATGCAGTAATGTTCGGGCAGCAGATGGTTTTTCCGCCAGTTTTCGATCTCGGCAATGATGATTTTCTTGCGCAGATCATCCACGAAGAGCCACCTCCATTTGACGCACGACCTAACCGCCCCGATACGCGGGCCGTACAAACAGAAAAGCCTACGCATGCATACGTAGGCAAGCATCTATTCCCTATATCGGCTATTCGAGGAAATCTTTTAAGCGTTTGCTGCGGCTGGGGTGGCGCAATTTGCGCAGCGCTTTCGCCTCGATCTGGCGAATCCGCTCTCTTGTCACGCCGAATACTTTTCCCACTTCTTCCAGGGTGCGGGTGCGGCCGTCGTCCAGGCCGAAGCGGAGACGCAGCACGTTTTCTTCCCGATCCGTCAGGGTATCCAGCACATCTTCCAACTGTTCCTTCAACAGCTCGTAGGCAGCGGCATCGGAAGGCGCCAGCGCATCCTGATCCTCAATGAAGTCGCCCAGATGGGAATCGTCTTCTTCCCCGATCGGCGTTTCAAGCGAGACGGGCTCTTGGGCGATCTTCATGATTTCGCGCACCTTTTCCGGTGTCAGATCCATCTTTTCGGCAATCTCTTCCGGGGTGGGTTCGCGCCCCAACTCCTGCAGCAGTTGGCGCGATACGCGGATCAGCTTGTTGATGGTCTCCACCATATGGACCGGAATCCGGATCGTGCGCGCCTGGTCGGCGATGGCGCGGGTGATGGCTTGACGGATCCACCATGTCGCGTAGGTGCTGAATTTGTAACCTTTGCGGTAATCGAATTTCTCCACGGCCTTGATCAAGCCCATGTTTCCTTCCTGGATCAAGTCGAGGAACAGCATGCCGCGGCCGACATACCGTTTCGCGATGGAGACAACCAGGCGAAGGTTGGCTTCCGCAAGACGCCGTTTGGCTTCTTCGTCCCCCTGCTCGATCCGCTGTGCAAGCTTGATCTCTTCTTCAGCCGAAAGCAGCGGCACCCGTCCGATCTCTTTCAAATACATGCGGACAGGGTCGTTGATCTTGATCCCCGGCGGCACCGACAGGTCGTCGAAGTCAAATTCCTCGCCATCATCGTCTTTCATCATCAGGTCATCCACATCTTCTTCGCTTTCATTGGTGACTTCGACGCCTTGATCCCCAAGGAACTCGAAGAATTCGTCTATCTGATCCGAATCCTGCTCGAAACCGGAGAGACGCTCCATGATTTCCTTATACGTGAGAATGCCGCGTTTCTTGCCGAGTTCCACCAGCTGTTCCTTCACCTGTTCGATGGATGCGGCTTCATCTGAAGTGATGTTTTGCTTGTTCATCTACTATCCCTCCTTCCCCGGGAATGATCTGATGCCTACCCTTCCTTTAAAGCATTTTCCAATTCAAGTATCTTCATCCCTACGACGGCAGCTTGAATTTCCAGTTGCTTGCGCGTATCCTCGTCTTCCGCGGAGGCCGCCTGCAGATTCAACTTGCGCTGATCTTCCCGCAGGCGTTCCAACTCGGCACGCACCGGGTAGTTATTTACTTGTCGGATGTAGTCGCCGATCTCCTGATCCGATACGTCTTCCTTGCACTCCATCATGGCCAATCCCGAGGCTAATTGCTTACACTTTTCATCTGGTACGTAATGAATGAATTGTCCGGGGTCTTCCGTATACCCCTCCGCATAGTAGGCAAAGAGATAAGCGGCGAGCGCTCCGTATTCGTCGTTTTGGAAGCTGGCGTTGCATTCCTGCCGGACACGTTCGGCGATCTCGCGGCTGCGCATCATGTAGTACACCAGCATGCGCTCGGCGTTTTCGTGGGCGGGGGCAAGCGTCTTGGTGAGCGTAAATTTGCCATTATTTATACTATTATTCCATCCCGCCGCCACTTTATCCCTTTGCTGCTTACTTTTTTGTTCTTTATATACCCGCTTTGCCTCCAGCTTTAACGCATCCAGGGAGAGAGAAAATTCTTCGGCGATCTGCCGCTCGTACATATCCCTTTCCACCGGGCTTTTCAGCCGGGCAATAACGGCAAGCGCTTCCTGCACGTATCGGGCTTGATCGGTCTTATCTTGTAATACGTGCCTGGAGCGCAAATGTTGCAGGCGAAATGCGGTAATCGGCATCGCCTGCAGCAGGACCTGCTGGGAGAAAGCGTCTGCGCCGTTTTTCCGGATGTAATCATCAGGATCCATCCCCGGCGGGAGCGGGGCAACGCGCACGTGACAGCCGGCTTCCTCCAGCAGTTCGATCGCTTTGGCGGTGGCTTCCTGTCCGGCCGTGTCCCCATCGTAGCAAACGATCACCTGTTCCACATTTTTGCGGATCATGCGGGCATGCTGCTCGGTGATGGCTGTCCCCAGCGTGGCGATGCCCTGCTGAAAGCCTGCCTGCCAGGCGCTGATCACATCCACGTATCCTTCAAACAGGATCGCCTGCTTCCGTTTGCGGATAAAGGACCGGGCGCGGTGCAGGTTGAAGATGGTGGCGCTCTTGTTGAACAGCGGGCTCTCCGGGCTGTTCATATACTTGGGATGGGAACCATCCAGCGAACGGCCGCCGAAGCCGATAACCTCCCCCTGTGTATTCTGGATGGGAAACATGATGCGCCGGCGAAACCTGTCAAAAATTCGCCCTTTCTCGTTTTGGGCCAGGAGACCGGCCTCCACCATCAGCTCCAGCGGGAATTGCCGTTTCTTCAAAAACTGCGTAACAAAATCCCATGAGTCCGGGGCAAACCCGATCTGGAATTCCTGGATGGTGGCGGCGGAAAGGCCCCTCTTCTCCAGATAGCGTCTCGCTTCCGTTCCGTATGGGGTGGATGTCAGGACGTAATGGTATAGTTTCGCCACCAGCCGGTGGGCTTCATACATCAGCTGCCTGGCGGTCTGCTTGGGAGATTCCTGCTCTTTCTGCGGCTCCGGGATGGCGATACCGGCACGGTCGGCCAGCTTCTGCAGCGCTTCCGGAAAAGTGAGCTGCTCGATCTTCATGAGGAAGGAGAACACGTCTCCTCCGGCTCCACAGCCAAAACAATGAAAGAATTGACGCTCTGGGTTGACGTTGAAGGAGGGAGTTTTTTCGGAATGAAACGGGCAAAGCCCCAGCAATGAGCGTCCGCTCTTCCGCAGCTGGACGTATTCGCTTACCACATCAACCAAATCCACTGCCGCACGAACCCGGTTCACGATCTCGTCTGAATGGAGACCTGCCATCTCATTCCACCTTTATAGGAGAAAGTAACTGTTTTCGTGACGTTATTACATTCGTCAGGTTTCGCCAAATTCCTTCTTCCAAAACACATCCCGCCGAACTTTCTGTGCCGGAAACGATGTGGACCGAAGTACTGCACCCAAAAAAGGGTATCCTTCCAACGGCCTATTTTTTCTCCTTCATCACGGAGTTTCGCTTGATCATCTCGAGGATAATGTTGGCTGTTTCCTCCACGGCCTTATTGGACACATCGATGACCGGGCAGCCGATCCGTTTCATGATTTGTTCCGCATACGTCAGTTCTTCCTGGATCCGATCAATGGCGGCGTAATTGGCCTGGGCCGTCAAACCGAGCGCTTTGAGCCGCTCCGTCCGGATGCTGTTCAGCTGCTCACTGTTGATCGTCAGCCCGATAATGCGTTCGGGAGGAAGCTGGAACAGTTCCTCCGGCGGCTCCACTTCCGGCACCAGGGGCACATTGGCCACCTTAAGCCGCTTGTTTGCCAAATACATGGAAAGCGGGGTTTTGGATGTCCGGGAAACGCCGATCAGGACGACATCCGCCCGCAACAGACCGCGCGGATCGCGGCCGTCATCATATTTGACCGCAAACTCGATGGCATCCACGCGGCGGAAATACTCTTCATCCAGCCGGCGCACCAGGCCCGGCTTACAGGTCGGCTTCATCTGCAGGGCATCCTGCAGCGTGTTCATCAGCGGGCCCATCACGTCGATGGTCGGGATCTGGGCCTGTGCCGCCTGTTCCTGGATGTATTCCTTCAACTCGGGGATCACCAACGTAAAGACGATCATCGCCTTGGACTCCCGGGCCGAAGCGATGATCTCATCAATGGCTTCCTTATCCTCGATGTAGGGATACCTGTGCACATCGATCAGATGTCGGTCGAATTGACTGGCGGCGGCGCGAACGACCAATTCCGCCGTCTCGCCGATGGAATCGGAGACAATATAAATGAGCTGTCCTTGACGGTTATCCTGCATGGATTCTCCTCCTATACATGCGGCTCTTGCCCAAGTTCAACAAACGCCTTGGTGATGGTGGTCTTGGTGATCCGTCCCAAGAGTTCGTATTGGCGGCTGTCCCCATCGCTCGCCTTGACCACGGGAAGGGAATCGATCTGAAAGTCGATGAGCTTCTTCGCCGCGCTGTACAGGCTCTCATCCGCCGTACACGTCACGATGTTGGGCATCCGTGTCATGATGATGCTGACCGGTATATCCTCCAGCGATTTATTGCCAAGGGAAGCCCGCAGCAGATCCTTGCGCGATACCACACCGGCCAGATAGCCTTTCTGGTTGACGACGAACAGGGTGCCGACATCCTCCAGGAACAGCGTAACGACCGCATCATAAACGGAAGCTGACTCCTGCACCACAATCGGCAGCGCTTTGTAATCGTTCACGAGCAGCTTGTGCAGCCGTTCGCTGATGACCGAGCCGGCGGGCCTGCCCGCATAAAAATAGCCTACGCGCGGACGGGCGTCCAGATAGCCCGACATGGTCAAAATGGAGAGGTCGGGGCGGAGGGTGGCGCGGGTCAGGTTTAACCGTTCCGCGATCTGTTCGCCGGTAATCGGCCCTTCATCCTTTACGATCTGCAAGATGCGTTCTTGTCGTTTGGTAAGCTCGATGACCAATCACCACCGATTCTGCACTTTGGCCGCCCGGCAAACGTTCGGCAGCGCCGGGCGGGGCCAATATTTCTATCCCTAGTATTACTCTATCGCTGAACATTTTCCTTCTTTGCCGCCCCAAAAATGTAACGCCTCCATAGAGGGGAGGCGTTGTGAGATTGTCAGGCAAAGACGATCTTCGTAAAGTCTGCATAATCCTGGATGAGGCACGAGAGCCGTTTCAGGAGGGCCAAACGGTTGCGGCGGACGCGTTCGTCTTCCGCCATCACCATGACGCCGTCGAAGAAGGAGCGGATCGGTTCCCGCAGGGTGGAGAGCGCGGCCAGCACGCCTGTCAGATCGCCTTGGGCAGCCTTCCCGGATGCCTCCTTCTCCACCGACAGATAGGCTTGATACAAGGTGCGCTCCACCTCTTCCTGGAACAGCGACGCGTCGATCTCGTCCGCTTCCGCTTTTTGCGCCAGGTTGTTGACGCGGGTAAACTGCTCGACGGTCAGCTTGAAATCGTCAGACTGGAGCGCGGCCATCAACGCTTTTGCTTTGCCCGTCACATCCGGCACCACCGCCATGTCGGCTGCCAGCACCGCATCCACGATATCGTAGCGCACTTCGCTCTCCTGCAGCACGTTTTTCAGGCGGAGCGTGAAGAAATCGGCCAGATCACGCTTGATCTCATCGGCTGCCCGTTTCTTCTCCGCTGGGCTGCCGTAGGATTGCAGGGCGATCTCCCACAGCTCGGTGAGCGGCAGCTTCCAACCGCGATCCAGCAGAATGCTGACGATTCCCGCAGCCAACCGGCGCAGTCCATAAGGATCGGCGGAGCCTGTCGGCACGATGCCGATGGAGAAGCAGCCCACGATCGTGTCCAGCTTGTCCGCGATGCTGACAACCGCCCCTTCCACCGACCGTGGCAGCTGATCGCCTGCGAAGCGGGGCAGATAATGCTCGAAGATGCCGCGGGCCACCCCTTCCGGTTCCCCGGCTTTGCGGGCGTAATCTTCGCCCATGATCCCCTGCAGTTCCGGGAATTCGCCTACCATATTGGTGACGAGGTCAAATTTGGCGATCTGGGCGATGCGGGCGATCCGGCCTGTCTCGCCTGCTCCCAGCCCCAGCCGCTCCGCGATTTGCTGCGCATTGCGGCCGATGCGGCGCACCTTGTCGCCGATGGTGCCCAATTCTTCGTGGAACACGATGGTTTCGAGCCGCTTGAGGCAGTCGTCAATCTTCAGCTTTTGGTCTTCCTCATAGAAGAAGCGGGCATCGGAGAGACGGGCGCGCAGCACCTTTTCGTTCCCTTTGGCCACCACATCGAGCGAACGGGCATCCCCGTTCCGCACGGTGACGAAATGCGGCTGCAGGGCGCCTGCTTCATTCTCGACCGGGAAGTACCGCTGGTGCTCCCGCATGGAGGTGATCAGCACCTCGCGCGGAATCTGCAGGAACGCCGGATCGAACGAACCGTACAGCACGGTCGGGTACTCCACCAGATGAACCACTTCGTCCAGCAGCCCTTCATCAATCGGGATGCGCCAGCCGTGTTCCTTTTCGAGCGCATGCAGCTGGTTCAGAATCAGTTCGCGGCGCTTGGCGGGATCGACGATCACATGCTGTTCTTCCAGCTGCGCCACATACGAAGCCGGCGAATCGACGGTGAAGGTCTCCCCGAGGAATCGATGGCCCCGGGTCGTCCGGCCGCTTTTCACACCGGCGATCTCGATGTCGACGGTTTCCGTACCATAGAGGAACACCAGCCAGCGGATCGGGCGGGCCCATTTCAGCTCGTAGGCGCCCCAGCGCATGTTTTTGGGAAACGTCATGCCGACGATGATCTCCCGGATGGCCGGCAGCAGCTGAATGGTCTCCCTGCCCGCCTCGTTCTTGCGGGCGAATACGTATTCCACGCCGTTTACCTCTTTGAAGTAGAGGGCATCCGGCTCCACGCCGTTGCTTCTGGCAAAGCCGAGAGCCGCTTTTGTCCAGTTGCCCGCTTCATCCTGGGCGATTTTGCGTGCCGGCCCCTTCGCTTCCTCATTGCGGTCGGCCTGCTTTTCCGCCACCCCTGTTGCAAGCAGGGTCAAGCGGCGGGGCGTTTCGAACACCTGCAGGTTATCGTAGGCGATGCGTTCCGTTTGGAGCCATTTCTCCACCTTTTCCTTCAGCTGTTCCGCCGCCCCCGCAATGAAACGGGCCGGCATTTCTTCCGTACCGATTTCCAAGAGCAAGTCGCGTTTACTCATTGGTGGTCACTCCCTTCTTGAGCAGCGGGAAGCCCAGCCGCTCGCGTTCCGCATAGTACGTTTGGGCTACTTCGCGGGCAAGGTTGCGGACGCGCGCAATATAGCCGGTCCGCTCCGTCACGCTGATCGCGCCGCGCGCATCCAGCAGGTTGAAGGTGTGCGAACATTTCAGGACATAATCGTAGGCGGGATAAACCAGATGTTCCGCCATCAGCCGCTTCGCTTCCGTCTCGTAGGTATGGAACAATTGGAACAGCATCTCCGTATCGGAGAGCTCAAAGGTGTATTTGGAATGCTCATACTCCGGCTGCAGGAACACGTCGCCGTAGGTAAAGCCGTTCACCCACTCCAGTTCGAAGACGTTTTCCTTCTCCTGGATGTAGGAGGCCAGCCGTTCGAGGCCGTAGGTGATCTCCACGGCCACCGGCTTGCACTCCAGGCCGCCTACCTGCTGGAAGTAGGTAAACTGGGTGATCTCCATCCCGTCCAGCCACACTTCCCAGCCGAGTCCCCACGCGCCGAGGCCGGGATGCTCCCAGTTGTCCTCGACGAAACGGATGTCGTGATCCAGCGGCTCGATGCCCAGCTGACGCAGGCTGTCCAAGTAGATCTCCTGGATGTTGTCCGGGGACGGCTTCATGATCACCTGAAATTGATGGTGCTGATAGAGCCGGTTCGGGTTTTCCCCGTAGCGGCCGTCTGCCGGGCGGCGCGAAGGTTCCACATAGGCGACGTTCCACGGCTCCGGGCCGATGCTGCGCAGGAAGGTCATCGGGTTGAGCGTCCCGGCCCCTTTCTCCACGTCGTACGGCTGTACGACCAGGCAGTTTTGCTTTGCCCAAAAATTTTGCAAGGTTAAAATGATGTCTTGAAAAGTCATTTTCACGCTTCTTCCACCTCCGATCAACGTTACCCCGCCGACTGAAGCTGACGCTCCTCCCACTCGGCGATAGCTGTCGCTTTGCCAATTGGGGTCCCTCGCTTGCCGAGTGGCGTCCCTTGCTGGTGTCAGCGGGGGCCAGCAAATAAAAAACCCCCGCCGCCTACACTGTCCGACAGTGTAGGGACGAGAGGTTTTCCCGCGGTTCCACCCTACTTGACGAACGCCTAACAGCGTCCGCCCGCTTTCTTAAGCCGTGATGCTCCGGAACGCCATTCATCGGCGTGACGGCCGGGCTTCCACCCTCCCCAGCTCGCTTCATCAGTCAGAGGCCGACTACTCTTTTCCTTCACCGCATCATATGGAAAACATATTGGTATTTATCATAGCGAATCGAAAAAAAGATGTCAATGAATGCCCATCAGGAAAAGGACAATTTCTCCACCTGGTCGAGAAAAGCCCGGCTTTTCAGATGCAGATCCAGATGATGGTCGATAAAGCTGCGCAGGACATGCCGAAGCTGGCTGCGCGTCGCCTGCTTCACTTCGATCTCGCCCAAGCGCTCCAGATCAAACAGCTGAAACAGCCGGAGCAGCTTCCAGGTGCCGGGCATGACCGCGATGGCGTGCGGGTCCGCTTCCTGGCACCGGGGGCACAACAGGCCGCCCTGGGTGACGCTGATCGTGTACGGCTCCTCCTCCCGCCCGCAGTTGCAGCAGGCGTGAAGCTGCGGCCGGATGCCGGCGACGGTCAGCAGCTTGCATTCGACGATCCGTGTCAATATTTCGGCGTCTTTGCCTTCATCCATGTAGCGAAAGGTTAAGGATAGCAGCTGGAACAAGAACGGATTCGGTTCACGCTCATGGGTGGTGCGGTCGATCAGCTCGGCGATGTAGGCCGCGTACGCCGTCCGCATGATATCCTGCCGCAAATCCCGGTAGGCTTCCATGATCTCTCCCTGCGACAGATCCGGCATCCCTGTACCGGTGCCGGCCTTGCACAGAAAGAACCCATGTGTAAACAGTTGAGACACGGCAGAGAGGCGGCTCTTGGGTTTCTTGGCCCCCCGAGCCATGACGCCAACCTTGCCGTGCTCTCTTGTGAACAGCGTAATCACCTTGCTCGATTCACCGTAGTCGACGCTGCGGATCACAATCCCTTCCCATTTTACAAGCATGCGTGCGATTCACCCGGCTCCTCTTGGGCGAAATCAAACGGCTCCTCTTCGCTCGGGAGCGCGGTTTGATGGTGTTCTCGATAAAGAAGGTAAGCATGGATGTCACCGGTTGATGCAAAGTAGTTCCAAGAAAAGTCACGAAGCATGAAGCATCATCCTTTCTTGTTTCGGCTGTATCCATTTCCTTTTTAGAATCACCCAAGCCCTTTAATCTATGCCTTGGAAAAATTGACACGGCGCCTACTCCTCGTCGTAGAAACCGAAGTTGCGCAGCATCCGCTCCTGATTGCGCCAGTCCTTTTTCACCTTGATCCAAATCTCCAGGAAGACCTTGTCGCCCAACAGCCGTTCGATATCCATGCGCGCCCGTCTGCCGATCTCTTTCAGCATCTCCCCTTTTTTCCCGATCAGGATGCCTTTCTGGGAATCCCGCTCGGCATAGATGGCGGCGTAGATGTACACCGTCCTGCCGTCTTCGCCCCGCTTCATCTCTTCCACCGTCACGGCGATGGAATGAGGCACCTCTTCCCGCGTCAGATGGAGCACCTTTTCCCGGATCAGCTCCGCGATGATGAAACGCTCCGGGTGGTCGGTCACCTGGTCGGCCGGATAATACATCGGCCCTTCCTGCATTTCGTCGAAAATCGCCTGCACCAGCGCGCCGGTATTGTTCCCCTCCAGCGCGGAAATGGGGATGATCTGTTTGAAATCAAACCGCTGGCGATAATCGTCAATGATCGGCAGCAGCGCTTCGGGATGTACCTTGTCGATTTTGTTCAGCACCAGAAAGACGGGGGTTTTGACGTGCTTCAGCCGCTCGATGATAAACTCTTCCCCCGGGCCCCGCTCTTCCGTCACGTCGACCACAAACAGGATCAGGTCCACCTCGTTCAGGGTGTTGATGGCGACGTTCACCATGTAGTCGCCCAGCTTGGATTTCGGCTTGTGGATGCCGGGCGTGTCCAGGAAAATGATCTGGCCTTCTTCCGTGGTGTGAACGGCCGTGATCTTGTTGCGCGTCGTCTGCGGCTTGTTGGACATGATGGCGACCTTTTGGCCCACGATGTGGTTCAGCAGGGTCGATTTCCCCACATTGGGCCTGCCGACGATGGTGACGAAGCCCGATTTGAATGTGCGTTTGGTTGCCCGTTTATCCACGCAGCAAATCCTCCTTGGTAAATGCTCCCGGCAGCAGGGCGTCGACGGTGGTTTCCATCACGTCGCCGGCGAGGTTGGTCAAAATCACTTTGGTATCGGGGCCGCACAGTTCGGACATGACCTGACGGCACGCGCCGCAGGGAGAGACCGGCTGGGGCGTATCGGCCACCACGGCGATCGCCTTGAAGGCATGTTCCCCGTCGGACCAGGCTTTAAAAAGCGCGGTCCGTTCCGCGCAGTTGCACAGCGAATAAGCGGCGTTCTCGATGTTGCAGCCAAGGTACACCTTGCCCGTTTCCGTCAGCAGCGCCGCTCCCACCGGAAAGTTGGAGTAGGGTACATACGCGCGGTTTCTTGCTTCCAGCGCGCGTTTGATCAGTTCTTCGGTTGTCATTCTCTATCCCTCGCTTCTTCATTCTGGTGATGCGCGTTCTGTTTGCGGCGACACCAAGAAACCAGATTCGTCCTCATCCGGTTTCATTCGGTTCCCGTATACCGTTACAGTGCGAAGCATTTTGCCAACAGCGGCGGCACAAACACGTACAAACCGATGGCCGCCGCCGTGACGGCCGCGAGCAGCACCGCGCCCGCGCCCGCATCTTTCGCCGCTTTCGCCAGCGGATGATGCTCCCTTGTGACCAGATCAACCGTCCGTTCAATCGCCGTGTTCATCGTCTCCATCGCCATCACCAGGCCGATTGAAAAGAGAACCAGCAGCAGATCGCCGCGCGGCACGCGCAGCCACCAGGCGGCCAACAAGACCAGCACCGCGATGACGATGTGGATCTGCATGTTGCGCTGTGTCCGGATCGTATACAGGATGCCGTTCCAGGCATGAACCAGACTGCATCCAAAACGACGCCACTCTTTCACACCGGATCTCCTACCTCGTCAAGCCGATTGCCTGCAGCACTTCTTCCTGCCGGCCAAACATCTCTTTCTCCTCGTCGGGAGAACCATGATCATACCCTAACAGATGGAGAAAACCATGCACGGTCAGAAAGCAGAGCTCCCGCTCCAGCGAATGGCCGTACTCCTCCGCCTGCGCCCGCGCCCGGGGCAGCGAGATGACGATATCACCCAGCATGTTGGGATAGTCGTCCGCTTCCGACTCGTCCAGAAAAATATCCGGCTCCTCTTCCCCCGCTTCGTTCAGCGCAAACGAGAGCACATCGGTCGGTCGGTCCACCCCGCGGTACTCCCGGTTCAACTCGTGAATGCGGGCATCATCGACGATGGTGATGACCACCTCGCCGGATACCTCTTCCAGTTCGGCCGCTTTGTGCAAACATTGTTCCATCAGGGTCTGCAAGGCTTCGCTGACCGGCTCGACCCCTTCGTGCAAAATCTCGATCGTTAACACGTCAATGCTCCTTCTTTACTGGTAACTGTGATCCATTTCCGCTTTGCCGTATGCATCGATGATCTTTTGAACCAGGCTGTGGCGAACCACATCCGATTCCTGAAAACGGATAAAGGCGATCTCCCGAATGGAAGACAGAATGCGTTCCGCCTCGCGCAGACCCGATTTCTTCCCTTTGGGCAGGTCGATCTGCGTGATATCCCCCGTCACCACCATCTTGGAGCCAAAGCCAAGGCGGGTGAGGAACATCTTCATCTGTTCCGCAGTGGTGTTTTGCGCTTCGTCCAGGATGACGAACGAATCTTCCAGGGTGCGGCCGCGCATGTATGCCAGCGGAGCCACTTCAATCAGCCCGCGCTCCATCATTTTGCTTACCTGTTCATTGCCCAGCATGTCGTAAAGGGCGTCGTACAGCGGACGCAGGTAGGGATCCACTTTTTCCTGCAGATCGCCGGGCAGGAAGCCAAGGCTTTCCCCCGCTTCGACGGCAGGCCGCGTCAGCACGATCCGTTTCACCCTGCCGTTTTTCAGCGCATTGACCGCCATGACCACCGCCAGATACGTCTTGCCCGTCCCGGCGGGTCCGATCCCGAACACGATGTCGAAGCGTTTGATCGCAGAGAGATAATGGCGCTGTCCCAGCGTTTTGGCCCGAATCAGCTTTCCTTTTTGGGTGCGGGCCACTTCTTCGTCATACAGGTCGAGAAGCGCGTCGACCTCCCCCTTGTCGGCAAGCTGCATGGCGTAGGCGATATCCCGCTCCGACAGGTCGATGCCGCGCCTGATCAACTGCAGCAACACTTCAAACAAGGCGGTAAGCTTATCCACTTCCTCCTTGTCGCCGCTGATCACCATTTCGCCGCCTCTGGTGATGATCTTCGCCGTCGTCTTTTCCTCGATCTGCTTCAGATACGCATCATGGGGACCGAACAGCAGCAATGCCTCGGATGCGTCCGCAAACTGGATCTTTACCTCTTCTTGTACGTGCAAAAGGTCTCCAACTCCTTGCCACGGTGATGGGAATCAATTTCCGGAAGGATGAGGCACCGGCGGCCGCGCCACGATCGGCTGTTCCGCCGCGATATCCTCAATGACGGAGTAATGAATACTCAAGTAAACTTTACCATTCTCCGTCTTGACGTGCAAAACTTTTTCGTCTTGGATGATCGCGCCTTTGCCGGCACGGGAGAGCACGTCCATCCGGGCAAAACGCTTGGCTGTCTCCACGGCCTCGTCCCTGCCGATCTCTTTCTTCTCTACCGCCATCTCCTGCTGGATCACCTTTTTCCAGACGATCGGCAGCGCGTACTGCGCGTAGCCTGCCTGGTAGCGCTCCTCCGTGGTCCTGGATTGGGCATACGACTGTGCCTCAAACGGCCACAGGCGGACGGCGTAGCTGCCGAGGACCAGATAGTATAACTCCTGCTGCTGTCCGGTCAGGTGATATTGGGTACGGGTCGTCGGGACGGAGACATTGCTTACATACCAGACTTCCCCTTCCACCTTGCCGCGTGCCGCCACCAGGGCCTGTCTCGTTTCGTTGCCTAAGACGCCGGAGATCAGGACTTGTCCCTTGTCCACAAATTGGTTGACGCGGACCATGCTTTTCCCGGCTTCCGCGACGATGCTGTGGACGACCGCTCTTTTCTTGGCAATCAGGTTGCGCGGCCCAAGGGGCTTCTCCGGCTCCTGCGTCTGCCTTTCCACCACCTGAATGATCGCCTTCGTCCCGTTCAGCTCTACTCCGATCCATGAGGCTTGCGGAAGAAGATTCAACAATTCACGCTGCAGCACTTTTGTTTCTTTTAGTTTGGCCTTCCATGCCCCTTCTTTAATCCCTACCTTTTCCGCCGCCTGCTGTACCTGATAGGCGGGGATCTGTTGAGCCCCCCTGATCTCGACCCTCCAAACAAACGTCGACATCATGTACAAGCCGACCAGAAAGAGAACGGCGCCCAGCGTAAAGCCCGCCCGCATGCGCAGCCGAATCAGCCAGAAAGGCAGCCCTTCCCGCCGCTCCACATGGCTGCGACAGCCTGTCTGACGCAGCAGCGGACGAAGGCGAAAGTAATCCCTGATCCAGATGTCGCACTTGCCGATATCTGGGGCGATCCGGCGGATGTTCCAGAGCTGTATCCCTTCCCGAACCGCCAGATTGAGCAGGCGTTCAAAACGTTTTCCCCGAATGGTAATGGTAATGTGTCCCTTCAGCCATTCTTTCATCAGGTTGCGCATGGCTCTTCCTCCTTACGGTTTCTGCAGGAACTTCACGCCTCCGATCTTGCCTTCCAAGAGGACCTCTTCCGGCAAAATGGCCCGGATAACCAGCTGCTCCCCGTTGACGAGGAGCTGGCCGTTGGTTAACAGCAAACGGAGCTCTTGATCCGTAAAATGAAGAACTCCGCGGTGATTTTCTATGTACATTTGCAGATGGCCGATCATGGTGATGCGCGGGACTTCCAGAACCACGTCTTGCGGCAAATCCAATATGCCCACCGCCAGATGGCGTAAACGGCGGCTCCATCGCTTCATGGTCAAGCCCCCCTTGTTGGGCCAGCCCGTTCCGGATCTCAGGAAGGCGGCTTTCTCTTATAACCCTATGCGTGAAGGAGGGAAAATCATGCGAATAAAATTACCCCGCCGACTTGAGCTAACGCTGTTGTCGGCGGGGGCCCCCAACCCTTCCACTTCGCTTTAGCGCTTTAATGAGTTTAAAATTTCCGATATACAAAAAGACTCCGCTCCCCCCAATTACTGGGGAGCAGAGTCCTGCTGCAGCTTCCGCTTCGCTTTTTCGCGCTGAAGCAGCATTTTCCATTTTTCTTCCACACGCTTTATTTTGCGAGTGGTACACCCGCACGCTCTGGCAGTCGTCTTTAACGAATTCTTTTGAAAAACGCGCAGGGTTATCACCTTTTGGCGGAATTTCCCCAAGCGTGCAAAGACGGCGCTTTGTATCTCTTTCGTCTCGCTCTTTCCCATTCGATCACCCGATATGCAAACGTTTCTGGTAATTTCTTCTATTTTAATCTTAGAATAAACGGGCAGAGGAGACAAGCCCCGCCTTCCGCTGTCAGTCGGCCTGTTGCTCCGGCTCCGTGACCGTAACGGGAATTTCGACCGATCTGTTTTTGTAGCTGATCCGGATCACCGTCTTTCCTGGAGCGATTGCCGTGATCTCTCCCGTCTCCACCGCGGCCACCGAACGTCTGCTGCTGGACCAGCGAGCCATGGCGGTCACATCCTTGGTGCTTTGATCGCTGTAGAGGGCTTTCACGGTGACCCATGTCTTTTGCCCGGGCGCAAGCGCCAGCTTTTTGCTGGAAGGGAGCAGTTGTTTGATCGGAAGGGCTGAGACTTTCGCCTTGATCGCCGCCCGCTTTCCCCGGTACTCGACGCTTACCTCTGCCGTCCCCTCGCCCAGGGCCGTCACCTTGCCGTCCGTTACCTGCAGCACGTCCGGATTGCTGGACGTCCATCGGGCTGTTTCGGTCACATCCAGCCTGCCGTTCCTGTAATAGGCGGTCGCTTCCAGCTGCTGGCTCTCTCCCACTCGTAAGGACAGGCTGGTTGGGGAGAGTTTCAGTTTTTGGATGATCATTTCCCCTGAGGGTTGGCTGAGCAGCAGATTGGGAATTTTGGCCGGCGATTCCCGATCTTTAGTGGTACCGTCCCCCAACTGACCGTAATCATTCTCTCCCCAGCTCCAGACCGTCCCGTTGCTCTTGACCGCCACCACATGATCCCATCCGGCTGCTACCGAGCGTACATCCGTCAGTTCCTTGACCTGGCTCAGACGATCTCGGTAAAAATCAAGCACCCATACCGTGCGATCCTTCTTCAGGATCACCGCCTCCCTGAAGTTGACCGACAAGGCGGACACGTTATTCACTTCTTTCAGCTGCCTTGGTTTTTCCGAGTGAGCATCCCACCGCCACAGTGTACCGTTCCTGCGCACCGCAAATGCATCGTCGCCATGGACAACAATGCCCACAACCTGATCAAGCTCCGGGATTTCGTGGGGCGGAATCGTCACGATCCAATCGGACTGCCTGCTGTTTGCGGCAGGTGGAGGTGCCTCTTCCGCTCCCCTCCATGCCCACACATGACCGTCTCTCGTCAAGGCGAGCGTATATTGTCCACCTGCCGCAACCGCAGCGATATCGCTCAGCTTCTCAAGGCGGACAGGAGTCAGCCTGTCTTCTTGCGTCCCGTCGCCGAGCTGCCCGAACGTATTGCGTCCCCACACCCAAACAGAGCCGTCTTTCGTTACGGCAACGGAATGTTCCTCACCGGCTGCTGCAGCGATAACATCGGTGAGGTTCCTTACTCTCACAGGAGCGTTACGGTTTTCTCTCGTTCCATCGCCCAACTGCCCGTATGCATTTTCTCCCCATGCCCAAACATCGCCGTTCTCATCAACTGCCAGTGTGTGATGACCATTCGCCGAAACCGATACGATATGCTCCAGCTCTTTGACACGCTGCGGGGACCAGGTTTCTTCCCGGTCAACATCGCCCACCCCCAGCTGCCCTTCGTCGTTTCGCCCCCACGTCCAAACGGTTCCTTCGTGGTCCAAAGCAACCGTATGATCAAATCCCGTCTCAACCATGGGTGAAGCTTCGAAGGCTGGCGGTGCCGCCCCGGCGGTTGCGGAGCCCGCCAGGCACAGAGCGAGCAGGAGCATGCATATCCGCTTCATCCGAAGATCAAACATGGCATTTCCTCCCTTACCCCAATTTCTCCCATAAGCGTAGAAAAAGCGGAAAGGAAGTACAAGGGCAAACCATTGACAAAAATCGACAAAAAAGAGACGAGCCGTAGACTCGTCTCCATGTCTGTCAGATCCGGCGGCGGGGCAGGGTGGGAGGGAGATAGGGCATTTTGGCTCTGGGCGGCGAAAAGATCAGCGCCCACTTCATGCCTTCCCGGGGAGTATGAATGCCCTCCCCTTTCTCCACGGACGTTCTATCGGATGCGGCGGCGGTAGGAGGGGCAAGCGACACCGCCACCAACATTTCTTCCTGCGGAGTTGCATCACGCTCCTCCACCGCGCTTGCGTCTGCGGGGGTGTCAGGAGGAGCCAGCCGCTCCCCTTCCTCCCGCTGTCCGACATGCGGCCGCGGAAATCCGCCGCCGTGGACGGGGGTCAGCACAGGGCGCTGCCCCTTCGCGCGCTTCTCCCCCTCCCTGCGGGTCCGAAATGCCTGGTAGGCCAGGTAAGCGAGTAGGGCAGGCCAAAACTTCCCGATCAGATGGAAGAGAAACTCCAACAGATCATCCATCCCGCTCTCTCCTACTTCTTCTCGTCATCCGAGGTCTTGGTCTGGCCGAACGATTGCCGCATCGCGGTATCCGCCACGATGTTCTGCAGGTTGTAATAATCCATGACCCCAAGCTTGCCGCTGCGCAGGGCTTCCGCCATCGCCAGGGGCACTTCCGCTTCCGCTTCCACCACTTTGGCCCTCATCTCCTGCACGCGCGCCTTCATCTCCTGTTCCAGCGCGACCGCCATGGCCCGGCGCTCTTCCGCTTTGGCCTGCGCGATCCGCTTGTCGGCTTCCGCCTGATCGGTCTGCAGTTGGGCCCCGATGTTTTTCCCCACATCCACATCGGCGATGTCGATGGAGAGGATTTCAAAGGCCGTTCCCGCATCAAGCCCTTTGTTCAACACCGTTTGCGAAATCCGGTCGGGGTTTTCCAGCACATCCTTGTGCCGATCGGAAGAGCCGATCGTGCTGACGATCCCTTCTCCGACACGGGCGATGATCGTCTCTTCCCCGGCCCCCCCGACCAGCCTGTCGATATTGGCACGCACGGTTACCTTCGCCTTGGCGCGCAGCTCGATGCCGTCCTTGGCCATGGCAGCGACGACGGGCGTTTCGATGACTTTTGGATTGACGCTCATCTGCACCGCCTCCAAAACGTCCCGACCGGCGAGATCAATCGCCGCTGCCCGTTCGAACCCGAGCGGGATGTCTGCACGTTGAGCCGCGACCAATGCATCGACGACGCGATCCACGTTCCCTCCGGCAAGGTAGTGGCTCTCCAGCTGGTTCGTGTCGAGCGCAAGCCCTGCCTTGCGCGCCTTGATCAGCGGATTGACGATCCGGGACGGAATCACCCGGCGCAGCCGCATCGCGATCAGGGTAATGATCCCGATGCGCACACCGGAAGCCAGGGCGGAAATCCAAAGCATGACGGGAACGAATGTAAAAAATACAGACAATACGACGATGGCCAAAAAAGCCAGAAATATCAACGGCAGCAATCCGTCAATCGGCATTCATCTTCTCTCCTTTATCGGTCAGATTCCTGTTCCTGCACCACGACGCGGGTGCCCTCCACATATGCGACCACGATGGCCGATCCGGCCGGGATAAATCCTCCGGCAGAGACAGCATCGATGCGCTTGCCTTCGATCTTCACCACCCCGGCCGGGCGCATCGGTGTCAGCGCGATCCCCGCCTTGCCCGCAAGCCCGCGCCGATCCTCATGGGCCACGTAACCAGCCTCGTTTTGCTGGGTATACCGCAGCGTCAGCTTCTGCCAGATCCCTTTGAGGCCGAAGTATTTGACGAGCACAAACGTCACGATGCCCGTCACCAGCACCGCAATCCCCAGGGAAGCCAGCCCCTGCCGGGTATCATAGGCAGCCAGCACCAATCCGCTGATGAGGCTGACAAAGCCGATGCCGCCCACGATGCCGCCCGGGAGAAACAGCTCCAGAAAGACCATCACGATGCCAAGCAGGAAGAGCGCGATATGAATCCAGTTGGCAAAGCCCGCCACATAATGGCCGAAGAAATAGAGGGCAAACGACGCGATGCCGATCGCTCCCGCAACACCGAACCCGGGATGGAAAATTTCCACCGCGATGCCGACAAGCCCGATGATGAAGAGAACGCTCATCACGTATGGGCTGGTGACGAAACGGGCGATTTTTTCCCCGACAGTCGGCTGGATTTCGCTTACCTGCGCCTGCTCCAACCCCAGGGCGTGCTCCAGCTCCGTCCGGTCAGCCACGAGCAGGTCGGCGTATCCCACCTGCTTGGCCAGATCGGCATCCAGGGAGAGCACCGTCCCCTTCTTCTTCAAAGGGGGAAGGTCCATGTCGATCTCCACCATGGCGCGCGCGATATCGGTATTCCGGTTGTTCAGCTTGGCCGCGGCAACCATTTGATCCGACCAAGCGGAAATCATTTTGATGGAGGCCGCATTGCCGACCCGGTCGACCGGAGTGGCCGCCCCCATGCTGCTGCCGGGCGTCATGGCGATTTTATCCGCATTCAGCGCGATATAGGTACCCGCGGAGAACGCTTTGTTGTCGATGAAGGCAACCACATCCATCGGCGCCTGCCGCACCAGTTGGCCGATGTTGCCCGCAGCCTCCACCTCTCCTCCCGGCGTGTCAATATCCAGGATCACCAGATCGGCTCCCTGCGCTTCCGCTTCGGCAAACGCCCGCGTCAAAAAGCTCTCCAAGCCCCGCTCAATCTCTTGATCGACCGGAATCCAGACCGCTTTCTGGTAGGCGGCCGCAGCCGCTTGCGGGTTCGCACCGATCATCACCAGCAGCAGGAGACTGGCCGCGCACAGCTGCTTCAGCAGCGCGGACAGGGACGATGCTTTTCCACGTGCCATTCTGTTTCCCTCCCTTCTGTCATCATCTCATCAACGCTATCATGGTATACGAGGGGAGGGGAAAAGCGTTTCGTTTTTCCGCCAAAAAATAGTGAAAACCCGGCCGCGACATCGACCGGGTTGTATGGTTTTATGATGGCAATTCTTCCGAAACGATTCGTTGCACGAGAGAGCCGTCCGCTTTCCCTTTCACCTTCGGCATGATCGCCCCCATCACCTTGCCCATCTCTTTTCTGGAGACGGCACCGGTGGCGGCAATGGCATCCCGCACGATCTGGCGAACCTCGTCTTCACTCAATTGGGCAGGGAGATATGCGTTCAATACCTCGATCTCTTCGCGCGTTTTGCTGGCCAGGTCTTCCCGGCCGGCTTTTTCAAACTCGTGGAGGGATTCACGGCGTTGTTTCAGTTCACGGGTCAAGATGGTAAGCTCTTCGTCTTCGGACAAAGCCCCACCTTTTTTGATCTCCTCGTTGGCAATCGCAGCTTTCACCATGCGGATAACAGAGAGCTTCAGCGTAGCCTTGTCCTTCATCGCCTGCTTCATATCTTGATTCAACCGCTCTATTACACTCATGATGGGCCCCCCGAATCCGATTAATACTTGCGTTTGCGAGCCGCTTCGGATTTTTTCTTACGTCTTACACTAGGCTTTTCAAAGTGGCGGCGCTTGCGTAACTCAGCAAGTACTCCTGCTTTGGCGCTTTCACGCTTAAAGCGGCGAAGTGCACTTTCCAACGATTCGTTTTTCTTGACGCGAACTTCTGCCATCTGACTTCCCTCCCTCCGCTAAAAACCGTGAGACAACTGTTCGTGCACAGACTGTCAAACTACATTATAGGACAGAAGGACGGGGAAGGTCAACCTCACGAGAAAATTATTCCTGGAAACCGGCAAGGAAGTGGTAATGGATATGGAAAACTTCTTGTCCGCCCTCTTTGCCGCAGTTGTTCACCAGGCGGAATCCTTTCAGCCCGAGCTTCTGCGCCAGCTTCTGGGCCACCACATGGATGTGGCCGATGAGCGGCAGATCTTCTTCCGTAACATCCATCAGGGTGGGAATCGGCTTGCGCGGGATAATCAGCAGGTGAATCGGCGCTTTGGGCGCGATGTCGTGAATGACGATCACCTGCTCGTCCTCGTATTCGAAACGGCCCGGAATCTCCCCTTCCATGATGCGGGTAAATACACTTTTTTCCATTGAAAAGCCTCCCATCGTCTCTAGTTTGGCTGCTTCCTTCATATACTCTACAGGATATCATTTCCACTATAACGGACGAAAGCAGCCCTTGGCAAGGCTTGCGCGGATGCTGCCGCGCATGATAGCATGGCTTCGACATGGAAGGAAGGGGATACGCGGTATGAATCCGATTACACTGCAACAAGCCGCCAAAATGGCGGAAGGAATGCTGATCGGCGGCGAACCGTCGCGTACCATACATCACGTTCATTTTGACACGCGGCAGCTGGAAGACGGCGGGCTGTTTGTCGCCATCCGCGGGGCGCGGGACGGGCACGAATTTGTGGCGCAGGCAGCGGCCCAAGGGGCGAAGGGGGCCATCATTGCCGATCCGTCCCTTCTGCCGGCCGATCTGCCCGCCGACTTTGGCATCATCCTGGTCAATGATACGCTGCGCGCCTTTCAAAAACTGGCCGCCGCCTATCGCAGTCAGTTCGCCATCCCTTATATCGCGGTGACCGGCAGCAACGGCAAAACGACCACCAAGGACATCATCGCCCATCTGCTTGCGCACAAGCTCTCCATCTACAAAACGTACAAGAACTTGAACAATCACCTGGGCGTGCCGTATTCGCTCCTTCAGGTGGAAGAGGGGCATCAGGCCGCGGTGCTGGAACTGGGCATGAACCATCCGGGCGAAATCGAGCGCCTCGCTTCCCTGGTGAAGCCGCGCATCAGCGTGATCACCTTCATCGGCGAACAGCACATCGAATTTTTCGGGTCGCGGGAAAAAATCGCGCTGGCGAAAGCGGAGCTGCTTCCCCACACCGATCCCGAGGGAATGGTGCTCCTGAACGGCGACAACGAATACCTGCGCCGGATCGCCCACCTGTATGACGGGAAGATTCTCTACTACTCGGTTACAGGCCCTGCCGACATCTGGGCGGACAAGATACGCATGGATGAACGCGGGCTGCATTACGAGGTGCATTTCCGGGACGGCGAACACGCTTCCCTGTTTCTTCCCCTCTACGGGAGACACAACGTGTTGAATTCCCTCCCGGCCATTGCCATCGCCCGCCACTTTGGCCTGTCGCTTGCGGACATCAAGGAAGCCCTGGCGACCGTGCGCCTCTCCGCGATGCGCTTCGAGGTGCTGCATGCCCGCTCAGGCGCCGTGCTGGTCAACGATGCGTACAACGCCAGTCCCGATTCCATGCAGGCTTCCATTACGACATTCGCGGAACTTTTCCCGGAGCGGAAAAAGGTGCTCGTGCTAGGCGACATGTTCGAACTGGGGCCGGACAGCCCGCAGATGCATGCCGGGGTGGGAGCGTTCGCGAACCGATATCGGGACGCCTTCTCCCTCCTGATCGCCATCGGCGACAACGCCCGTCATCTCTATGAGGCCTACCAGGGGGAAAAACGTTATTTTGCCACGAAAGAGGAAGCCGTCGGCACGCTTTCCCGGTTCGATACGGCCGACCATGCCATCCTGTTCAAAGCTTCCCGCGGCATGGAGCTGTGGACGCTGCTGGAAAGCTTCCCCTCTTGACAGATTGGTTCCCCCTCATAAACGGACAACAGGAATGCCTTCGAAGGCATTCCTGTTTTAGTGTGTAGACAAAGTCCACATGTCATGGATGATGGTTCCTGCTCGCTGCTGCAACTTTCTATCCAATGCGGCGGACAAACCGCTCCAGCCGGTTCATCCCCTCTTCCAACTGCGCCATGGAGTAGGCGTAGGAGATCCGGATGTATCCTTCCCCGAACGCCGAAAAAGCATCCCCCGGGACGACCGCCAGCTTTTCGGTCTCCAGCAGTTTGGTCGCGAAGTCGAAGGAGCCCATGCCAAACTTCCGCACAGAGGGGAAGATGTAAAATGCGCCCTGGGGTTTGGTCACTTCCAGGCCCATGGCCGCCAGCCGGTCATAAACATAGTCTCTGCGCTTCCCATACGCCTCTTTCATCGGCTCCGCATCGTCCGCTCCGCTGGTCAGGGCTTCCAGCGCCGCATACTGGCTGATCGAGCTTGCGCATGAGACGTTATATTGATGGACCTTCACCATCTGTTCCGTCAGATAGGCCGGGGCGAAGGTAAAGCCGATCCGCCAGCCGGTCATCGAATGGGACTTGGACAAGCCGTTGATCACGATGGTTTTCTCCCGCATGCCCGGAAATGATGCGATGGAGCAGTGGGGCTGTCCATAGATCAGTTCGCTGTAAATCTCATCCGAAATGACGAAGATCTCCCTGTCTTTCAACAATTCAGCAATCTCGCCCAGTTCCTCTGCCGCCATCACGCAGCCGGTCGGGTTGGAAGGATACGGCAGGATGACGCAGCGGGTCTTGTCCGTTAGGCAGTCCTGCAACAGCTGCGCGCTCAGCTTGAAGCCATTCCCCCTCGTATCCGCATAGACCGGCACGGCGCCGCACAGCCGGATCAAGGGCTCGTATCCGGGGTAAACCGGCCCCGGCAGAATCACCTCGCAGCCTTCCTCCAGAATGGTGCGCATGGCGATGTCCAACGCCTGGCTGGCCCCGATGGTCACAATGATTTCATTTGCCGGATCGTAGGTCAGCCTGTACTTGTTCTTCATGTAACCGCTGGCCGCCTGGCGCAGTTCGGGCAGTCCCGCGTTGGGCGTGTAGACGGTTCGGTTGTTCCCGATAGCGGTGACGGCCGCTTCCTTGATATGCTCCGGGGTTTCAAAATCGGGCTGCCCGATGGTTAACGAGATCGCGTCCGGAACCTGGGCAACCATGTTGGCAAACCTGCGGATGCCGGAGATTTGGATCTCTCTTACCCGTTGATTGATCAGATGACGCACGGTGGGTACCTACTTTCTCTTCTTCGTTTTCCCCTTGATCATACCATATTTCAGATCGCCCAGTTACCCTTGCGGAAAATCGGCTCGCGCATCCCCTCCGCCGTCTCGCCGTCAATCTCCATGTCGGCGGAACCGATCATGAAGTCGGAGTGGGCGCTGCTGATATTCGCTCCGCAGCGGGCCAGTTCCTCGCCCGTCATCCGTGTCCCGCCCTCCAGGCAGACCGGATAGGCATTGCCGATCGCCAAGTGGCAGGAAGCGTTCTCGTCATACAGGGTGTCGTAAAAGAGGATGTTCATTTCGGAGATCGGAGAGTGGTGGGGAACAAGGGCGATTTCTCCCAGATAGTGTGCCCCCTCGTCGGTTTCAATCAGGTTTTTCAACGCTTCCCGTCCCGTTTCGGCCGAAAAGTCGACGATGCGCCCGTTTTCGAAGCGCAGCGTAAAACGGTCGATCAGGCTGCCGCCGTAATTGAGCGGCTTCGTGCTCGTCACCACGCCGTTTACCCCATCCTTCTTCGGCATCGTGAACACCTCTTCGGTCGGAAGGTTGGGGACAAAGACCGTACCGTTTTCCCCTCGCCAGGGTCCGCCATTCCAGACATGCAGTTCGGGGAGATCGACGGCCAGCTCCGTTCCCGGCGCCTTGAAATGGAGGCGTCTGTATCTTTTGCGGTTCAGGTAATCCCGTTTCCGGACAAGCTGGGCAAGATGGTCCTGCCACGCCTGTACGGGATCGTCGCTGTCGATGCGGTTCGCCCGAAAGACCGCCTGCCACAGTTTCTCCATCCGGGCGTTTTCGTCCAGTTCAGGAAAAACGCGGGCGGCCCAATCGGGCGACGGGACTGCGACGATCGCCCAGCATACCCTGCCGGTTCGGGTGTATTGGCGCAAAGAACCCAGCACGCCGGCATCGGCCTTCATCTGCAGCGCCGCTCTTTGCGGGTCCGCCCCCTTCAGCAGATCGGCATTGCGCGAAACAACGGTCAGAAACGCGGCGCCTTCCCTGGCATATTGCTCCAGCATCTCCGCCTTCCACGCGGGAAACTGGGCAAGCGATTCCTGCGGAGCATGCAGGACGCGCAGCCGGCGGACCTGATCATCCTCCCAGTCCACATAAACCTGCCTGGCCCCGGCTTCATAGGCCGCCTTTACGGCCGTTCTCACGAATTCCGCCGTGGTGATGGGCGCCCGGATCACCAGCGTTTGTCCGGCCTGCAGGTTGACCCCCACTTTCAACGCAAGCTGCGCATATTTTTCCAAAGAATGAACAAAGTCGCTCATGGCAGACCCCTCTCTCCCTTGTGTTAACCTTCTCCTGGAGAAAGTTCGGCACGGTCTGCCGGGATTCCTGTCAAAAATTTTTTATCCTATTTCACATGATCCAGCACATTTTGGATGACGACCAAGGAATCCTGCCGGGGGAAAAGATGATATTCATTTTTGACCGCTTGATAGACGGCATTCAACGCTTTCGCCCCGCGCGTCTTGCGATAGCTTGCGATCACCTGCGCGAAACGGGGATTGTGAATCAGATCGGTGCTCCAATTCCAGATGCGCGGTTTCATCACGTCCAGCCGTTTCTTTTGCAGTTCCAGCTGGATTCTGGCGTTGGTATCCGCGATCATCCTGGCTTTCGTCTGTTCCAGCTGCTGTTTAAAGGACGGGTTGTTCAACAGGGTGGGCCGGCGTGCCACATATTGGCTGTACGGCTGCCCGTTCACATAGAGAAAACATTCGGCACAAATCACATCATTCGCCCCGCCGGTCTGATAGTACTGCCATTTGCCATCCACCCATTTGGACGGCAGCAGCCGCTGGACGTACATAAAGAGCAGCCGATAAGGATACTCGCCGACCACGTCATTGGGTCCAGGTGTCATTTGCAGGCGCACATCCGGATAGACGTTGCCGCGCGGGTCGACATCAAAGCCGGGCAGCCCCACTTCGATGGCCCAACGAACCGCAATATCCTGCGTATCCAGCGGCGCTACGCTTCCCTTGTACGGCCGCACCTCATGCAACGCACGATACAGCACATTGGCCACAAACGTTTTGGTGGCCGGTTCCATGATACGCTCGCCCGCCACTTCTTCGGGCAGCACGAAGCCCGCGTCAATCAGCGCCTGGACGCGGGCCCGCATCTCGATTTCGCCGCGCTGCCGATGGAGATTGCCTGCTTCCTGAGCGTAAGGCGCGTACTTGTCCTGCAGCTCCTTCAACCGCTTCTCCCATTCTTCCGGAGGCAGCGTTGCCCGCCCCTCGCTCAACCTGGCGATTTCCCGATCGTACCCGTCTCTCTTTGCTACCGTTTCGGCAATTCGCTTGTTCATCTCATCCGGCCGGTAGCCTTCCGGATAGACAGGGGGAAGCCCGCCGATTGTATCGAACAGTTGAAACAGGAAGCCGATTTTCAACGTTTCCCATTTATCCACGGTCGCCATGATTTTCTCCGGGGTGTATCCGCCGTTCGTATCATCAAAATAGGTGCCGAGCGTGTACGCGTGCACTTTCTTCACGGGGTCCGGGAAATCATCGCGGATGGTCGTGAAGGTGACCAGTTGACTCACATTTGGGGGAAGTTTATATGTAAATAGATAAGGACTTGCCTGGGCATGGGCGTTGGGGATGGGCATTGCGGGAATGATCGCCATGAAACCGAGACTCCCCACCATCAGGCTCAGGATCAGGATTTTTCGCAGCATCATCATCACCTTTATCACCTTTTCGTTTCTTTCTCATTCTTTGACGACAGATCCGGTGAAACGTTTCTCCATGGTTTTCATGACCGTAAAGGAGGTTTGCGCTTGATACACACGCTGGCCGCAACCCAAGAAGGCACCCTGCTGTTTGATCTGCCCATCGACCGGCTCAATGACCCCGACATTGCCTGGTACTGGGTGGATTTTGACCAACCTGCCGAACAGGAGACCAACCTGCTGGCTGATTTTTTCCGCTTTCACCCGCTCGCCATCGAGGATTGTCTCCACTTCCTGCAGCGACCCAAGCTGGACCATTATGACGGCTACACCTTCTTCGTCGTCCATGCGCTCAATCAGATGACAATGGAGGCCGAGGAGGTCGACCTGTTTGTCGGTTCCCGCTTTGTGGTCAGCTTCCACAAGACACCGTCGGCGGAAATCGAGCTGATCCGAAGCCGGATACGTGCGTCCGAAAACCATGTTCCCAAGGGGCCGCTTGCCATCGCCTATACCATCATGGACAAGCTGGTCGACAACTATTTTCCGACCATGTACAAGCTGGAAGACGAGCTGGGGGAAATCGAGGAGAACACGCAGGGAAAAACGATCCGCCAGCTGATGGACCAACTGTTTCGCATCCGCGGAGAGCTGCTGCATCTGCGCCGCACCATCGTGCCGATGCGGGATCTACTCTACCGGATCATCAACTCCGAGTCACTCTCCCAATCCCGGGAACAGCGC
This sequence comes from Brevibacillus sp. SYP-B805, assembly GCF_011059135.1. GTDB lineage: Bacteria > Bacillota > Bacilli > Brevibacillales > Brevibacillaceae > Brevibacillus_F. The sequence continues at coordinate 41,401 of NZ_JAALGD010000002.1, forward strand.
GCCTACTTTACCGACATTTACGATCACCTGCTCAAGCTGACGGAAATGCTCGAATCCAACCGGGAGATGACGGCCGACATGCGGGACAGCTATCTCTCGCTCAACTCCAACCGGATGAACAGCATCATGATGACCCTGACCGTCATCACCACCATCTTCATGCCGCTTACCTTTATCGCCGGCATTTACGGGATGAACTTTTCGTACATGCCGGAGTTGAACTGGCGTTATGGCTACTTTGCCGTGCTGGGGGTCATGGCGGTTGTCGGTTTCAGCATGTACGCCTGGTTCCGGAAAAAAGGATGGTTTGACAACCGGTAGTTCCATAAAGAAAACGCCCTTGCACCAGGCAAAGGCGTTTGAGCACTGCATCCTTTAATCCAGCTCCTCGGCTGCGATGATATTTTGCTGTTTGTCCGCATGCCGTTCGATGGCAAGCTGCACGAGACGGTCGATCAATTCGGCATAGCCGATCCCCGCCGCCTGGAAGAGCATCGGGTACATGCTGTACGGCGTAAATCCCGGCATGGTATTGATCTCGTTGATGTAGAGCCGGTCGTTCTCTTCATTCCAGAAGAAATCCACGCGAGACAATCCGGAGCCGTCGATCGCCTGAAAAGCCTTGACCGCCATCTCCCGGATGCCCTCCGCGACGTGCGCCGGGATTTGGGCCGGGATTTGCAGCTCCGTGCCTGCCCCTTTGTACTTGGCTTCATAATCGTAAAATTCCTTGGCGGCGATCACTTCACCCACCACGGAGGTGATCACCTGTTCATTGCCGAGGACGCCGATCTCCAGCTCTCGCGCCTTGACGTACTGCTCCACGATGATCCGGCGGTCAAACCTGGCCGCCAGCTGAAGGGCATTCACCAGCTCTTCCGGCGTCTTGGCCTTGGAAATGCCGACGCTGGACCCCATGTTGGCCGGTTTGACAAAGCACGGATATCCCAGTTCGCGTTCAATCTGGTCGACGATGCCCTGCAGGTCGCTTTGCAGCCGGGAGCGCAGCACACCCACATAGTTCACCTGCGGCAATCCGGCCTGCGCAAACACATTTTTCATCATCCACTTGTCCATTCCCACGGCGGACGCAAGCACCCCCGCCCCCACATACGGGATGTCAGCCAATTCCAACAGCCCCTGAAGCGTACCGTCTTCTCCATTTGGCCCGTGAATGACCGGAAAGATCACATCCACCTCTCTGCCCAATGCCAACACGGGAGCAGCTTTTCCGCCACCCGCCTGCTGCAGGGCCCCTTCCGCCATACCTGTACCGGCTGCAGATTCCGCCAGCCGCAGCATCTCGACATGGGTGATCTGTCCTGCTGCCGGTTTCCCTTTGACCCATGTGCCGTCCAGCTGCACATGAACGGGCGTAATCTCATACTTCTCGGGATCTACCGCGTTGATGATGGACAGGGCGGTTCTAAGCGACACCTCATGCTCCGACGATTTGCCCCCGTAGATGATCCCGAGCCGGATTTTGTTCCCCATTGTGAATACTCCTTTCTCCTCTGCCTATCCCGCATGCAGAATCCTTCCCTATGTTATGCACACATGCGGCGATGTGCGCTCTCTCTTGGCAGCGATCATTTTCTCAGCATACACAATGCGCATGCGGAACACAAGGGTTTCTGGACTCACCTTTCGTTTGTGGGTATCATATTGTATGGCAAGTTTTTTCGAAATGGGAGGTATCTACCATGAGAGATTATTTGCTGTACTGTACGTATTGTTCTGCGTACACGCTGCTGCACAGCTACGACAAAGAGTCAGGTACCTTTCTCGGAGAATACTCGCTGCTGCATAATGAATACACGCGCAACAGCGTCATTCTGCACAAGTTCCTCCTCGCCCATCTCGGACACACGCTTCGCACCATCCCTTCCAAAACGGACGAATACATGAACATCATCTGTACAGCCACCCATTTCCTCGAAAACGACATCGACAAATACGTCGAAGAGAGTCTGGAACAGGTCCGCTTCCATGAGATGGACCGCCGCAGCGAACGGGAGATCGGCAGGGTGCAGCTTCACATCGTCGAGCATCTGCTGCAGCGCGAGCTGGAAAGCTTGACAAACACCAAAGCGGCAACCCCGGCGGAAGGCCAGGTCCTGCTCGGCAAGGAGCTGGGCATCAAACGGGCGATTGAAGTGCTGAAAGAAGTCCGTTCCGATCGACAATTTGCCTAAGGAAAACACCCCCGTGGAACTCCACGGGGGTTCGTGTGCAGACAAGGTTTGTCCTGTCAGGAGCTCGCGTAGGCCCCATCTCTCCATGCTTCAAACTTTTTCATAGCTTCACCGTTCTTCCTGGGGGTTTGGAGCCGCCGAGCCGCCTGCCTGCTTCCTTCTCACGCGGACGGAACCCGCGTCTCTCCCCGCTCCCTCCGAACTTCCTTTCAGGCGGCTTGGAGCGTTTCGTCCGCAGCGGCTTTTCCGGTGTCAGCTCGACCGGCACGTCGCTGGTTTCACGGGTCAACAACTTGAGAGCAGCCGCTACCAGTCTGTTCGCATCGTGCTCGTCCAGCAAGTCATTGGCCAGCGCCACATAGGGGTCCAGCTTCTCCGCTTCCAGGGTATGGACAATCTTTTCCACCGCACCCCGCATCTGGCCGCTGATGGCCTCCGCGATGGTCGGGACAGGACGTTTCTTGATCTTCGCCTGATTGATCCGTTCGATAAAATGAAGGTGCTCGGTTTCCCGCGGGGTGACGAAGGTGGTGGCCACTCCTGTGCGCCCTGCCCGGCCCGTACGTCCCACCCGGTGCACATAGCTTTCCGGATCCTGCGGAATATCGAAGTTATAGACATGCGTGACATTGGAGACGTCAAGCCCGCGCGCCGCGACATCGGTCGCGACCAGTATCTCGATCTGCCCTTCGCGAAACTTGCGCATCACGGCATCACGCTGATGTTGTGACAGATCCCCGTGCAATCCTTCCGCCAGATATCCACGCTTCTGCAAGGCGGCGGCCAGTTCGTCCACCCTTCTCTTCGTCCGGCCGAAGATGATGGCAAGATCCGGCCCTTCGATATCAATCAGCCGACAGAGCGTATCAAACTTTTGCAGCTCCGCCACTTCGCAGTAAAATTGCGCAATCGTCGGCTTCTGCACCACTTTGGGCGTGACGGCGATGTGTTCGGGATGTTTCAGGAATTGATCGGCCAGCTTGCGGATAGGGGCCGGCATGGTGGCGGAAAAAAGCATGGTTTGGCGATCGGCCGGTACGGCGGTCAAGATCTTCTGGATCTCCTCCAAAAAGCCCATATTGAGCATTTCGTCGGCTTCATCCAGGACGACGGTATGCACCTCTTGCAACCGGATGGTGCGCCGTTCCAGATGGTCGATCAGGCGGCCCGGCGTCGCAATGATCACATGCGGCCGATTTTTCAAGGCGCGGATCTGCCGGCCGATATCCTGCCCCCCATAGATGGGCAGATGTCTGACTCCCTTGTGAACCCCGAATTTGGAAAGCTCCTCCGCCACCTGTATCGCAAGCTCCCGCGTCGGGGCCAGCACCAATCCTTGAATGGCGGGGGAATCGACGTCGATCTTCTCGATCAGCGGGATGGAGAACGCCGCTGTTTTCCCTGTTCCCGTCTGCGCCTGGCCGATCAGGTCTGCGCCCGACAAGGCGAGCGGTATCACCTTTTCCTGAATCGGCGTGGCTTCTTCAAAGCCCATCTCCGAGATGGCGCGTGTTACCGAATGATGCAGGTGAAACTCATAAAATGTGGTCAATAGAATGCTCCTTCCTCTTATCAACAAATGCCTTGGGTGCCGCGAATGCGTTCCCGATTATTTTTCCTCTTTGGCAACTCCGCCATACAGATGAAAGGAAAAACGTTCCATCTGTGACGCTTCATTGTATCAAACTTTCCTGCAAAAAGAAACAAAAATAAAACCGACCTGTCCGTCGTTTTCACGGGCGAATGACGCACCGCCTTTACAGTGCTTCAAAAAAAGCGGCATGCTGCCGGTTGGCAACATGCCGCTTGATACGATATCGGAAGTTTACGTTCTATAAAGCATGAAGCGATGTGAGATAAGCTGAGGGCCCCGCCCGGCGCAGCGATCGCTTAGGCCGGGCGGGGTATTCTTATTTCCTGTCGCGCACCTCGAAGATGGCAAACTTCAGGTAATGGCCCTCGTCGGCGCCGCTGATCTCCGGGTGGTCCTTGCCCGCGCCGCGCCATTCGATCAGGCGCAGGATCTTTTTGGCATCGAACGCTGCGTCCTGGATGGTGGAAAGGAACAGCTCCGGTGACATGTGGTACGAGCAGGAGGCCGTCACCAGATAGCCGCCCGGGCGCACCAGCTTCATCCCGTGGAGGTTGATGTCCTTGTATCCGCGGATCGCGCCCTTCACTGCGGCCCGCGACTTGGCGAAGGCGGGAGGGTCGAGAATCACCACATCCCAAGAGAGGCCCGCCTCCACGCTCTCGCGCAGATAATCGAACGCGTTGGCGACGACGAACTGGACGCGATGCAGATAGCCGTTCAACGTGATGTTCCGCTTGGCCGTCTCGATCGCATGCTCCGAGATATCGAGCGCCGTCACCTTTTTCGCCCCATGCTTGCAGGCGTTCAGGGTGAAGGAACCGGTATGGGTAAAGCATTCCAGCACTTCGGCCCCGTCCCAGAACGGGTTTTTGACGATTTTGCCGCGCTTGTCCACCGGTTTCAGCACCGGTTCCCCCTGCTCGTCCAGGAGGGGCTCCACGCCGGCCCGCCTGCTTCCGGTCTTGTCGTACAGCGGTTCGCCGTCGCTCCCGATCGGCTGCAGGGTGATGCCGTGCCTTTCTCCCCAGCCGGTCATCAGGGGCGCGATGGCCGCCCGGTTTTCCCGCTGATCGTAGAAGAAGCCGGTCTTCTGCCCTTCCACGATGTCCACCACGTATTTCAGCCCGTTCTCCTCGATCATCACTTCGCGGGGACACTCGCCATAGAGCACCTCTTTCCGCTGCTCCAGGCCTTCCAGCTCGCGCACGGGAACATCGCCCCGCAGGTAGATCCCCTTGGGCTGAAAAACTTCCACCAAGGCCTGCGTGATCAGGTCGCGCCGCCGCTCCATGCCAAGCGACAGGATCTGTACCACCAGCACGTCATTGTACCGGTCCACGATGAGGCCGGGCAGGAAATCCGCTTCGCCGTACACCAGGCGGCAGGCCAGCGGATTGTCGACAAATCGCCTGCGGAATTCCCCGGCTTGCCGAAAACGGCGGACGAAGAAGGCGAGATCGATCTCCTCCTTCGGGTCGTAGGTCATGATCCGCACGATGATCTGAGAGGACGGATTAATATACCCCTTGGCGAGAAAATGGCCTTGATGGTTGGTTACCTCTACGATATCGCCTGGCTGGTACTCCCCCTGGATCTCCAGTACTTCCGACTGAAACACCCACGGATGGCCCGCTTCCAGCCGGCGTTTCCGATTCTTGTGCAGCAACACTTTTGCCATGAAGCCTGTGAACCCTCCTTGTCATGCTTGTCTGTGTACAGGCATAGCTATAGTAGTAGAACGCGCCAGGAGGACGGTCTCGTGCGATATCTTTCCGTATTGATCCCCTTTACGCTCGGTCTTGGTTATTTTTTGCTGGGTATGTATGCCATGCGAACCGGCTTTCACCTTCTCGCCGGCAAAAAAATGGAAGCCGTGCTGGCCCGCTTCACCCAAACCCCCACGCGCAGCTTCATGACCGGCCTTCTGGCCACCTTTGCCCTGCAGAGCTCCAGCGCCGTCACCGTGGTCACGATCGGGCTGACCCATGCCGGGCTGATCGGGTTTGCCCAGACGGTGGGCATCATTCTGGGAACCAATGTGGGGACCACCATCACCACGGAGCTGCTCGCCCTGCGTCTCGAATCGCTGGCCGTCCCAATGCTGCTGGTCGGCGCCGCCTTCTGGCTGCAGCCAAAGCGGGTGATCCGCTGCATCGGGCTCGTGATGGGCGGTTTCGGGCTGATTTTTCTCGGCATCGATACGATGCAGGTGATGGCCAAGCCCCTGGAGCAGTCGGAAACCTTCCGCAACCTGTTTCTGGAAAGCAGCCATTCGGTCTGGATCGGCCTGTTGACCGGCACGGTCTTCACCGCGCTCATCCACAGCAGTTCGGCGACAACCGCGATCACCATGGGGCTGATGACACACCAGATCATGACGATGGAAACCGCGCTCGCCGTCGTGCTGGGGGCCAATATCGGCACCTGCTTCACCGCCCTGATCGCCAGCATCGGCACCAACGCCGCCTCGCGCCAGGTCGCCTGGTGCCACACGCTGTTCAATCTGGCGGGCGCGCTGCTGTTTATGCCGTTCCTTTCCAGTCTTGCCAATGCCGCCGCCTTTTTAACAGCGACCCCTTCCCTGCAGATCGCCCATGCCCAAACCATCTTCAATCTCGTCTGTTCGCTGCTTGCTTTGCCGTTTGCCGCGCAGATCGCCCGCGTGATCCAATGGCTTGTCCCGGATCGGGCTTCCACCCGGCCCTAGGGCGGTCAGCCGCCTGCCTGGGGCAACCGGCTTAAAACGGCAGCAGCAGCAGGGAGGTTACGAGGCCCGCCAGGATCATGGCCAGGCTGGAGGCCGCGGTCTGCGCCGCCGCTTCAGGCGGCAGGCTGGCTGTCCCGATGGCGTGGGAGCTGGTGCCCACGGCGATGCCGATCGCCCAGTCATCCCGAATGCCTGCCAGTTTGAACAGGGTACGCGCCATCACCGCCCCGATGAGTCCGGTCACGACGGAAAACAAGGCGGCCAAAGCGGGAACGCCGCCGACGGTCAGGGTGAGTTCCACCGCGAACGGGGTCGTCACCGACTTGGTCAGCATGCTGCGGGCAAGCGTGTCGTCTCCGCCTGCCACCTGCATGACCAGCCAGCCGGACAGAAGCGAAACCGTACACCCTACCGTCACCCCGAGCAGGACCCCCTTCCACAGGTATGCCAGGGCGCGGATGTGCTTGACCAGCGGGACAGCGAGGGCTACGGTGGCGGGGCCCAGCCAGAAGGTGATCCACTCTCCCCCCATCTTGTACGTCTGCCAGTCGCCGCTCATCCCCCACCAGGCCAGCCAGACGGCAGGGGTGGCGATCAGCAGGGGATGGAGGGAAGGAAATGCGCGCTGCAGCCTTCTCGCCCCCAGGTAGCCCAATACCGTAACAGCGATCGCCAAGAACTGCATCATGATACTTCCTCCTTCCCGATCCCCTGCAGCAGCTGCTGGCGTCTCCTGCGGGAAACGACCCGTTGGACGGTCCACCCTGTCCCCAGCATGGCAAGCGGCGGCCCGATCAGCAGCGCCAGGAGAAGAGGGCCCTGATTCCGGGACAGCAGGGGAATAAAGTCCGTCACACCTATGAGAATGGGTACAAAAAACAACAGCATGTGCCGGAGAAGAAACGCGCTGGCTTTCTCCACGGTCTCCGGCTTGATGATCCCGGACAGCAGAAAAGCGGCCAAAAGCAGCATCCCGAGCATATTGCCGGGGAGCGGGACGTGCCCCCACTTGGAGGCAGCCGTCCCCACGCCATAAAAGAGCAGCAGGATCAACCATCCTCGCATTTTCTTTCTCTCCCCCCATTCCTTCTCCTCATTGTACGGAACAGGCCGGCAGCCTGGCAATAAAAAACCCCGCCGACTTAAGCGAACGCTCCACCCACTCGGCGATAGCTATCGCTGCGCCGAGTGGGGCCCTATCTGTGCCGAGTGGGGTCCCTTGCTGGTGTCGGCGGGGGCCCCAAACCTACCAAAGAAAAAAAGCCTGACCACGCTCGGTCAGACTTTTCTCCTCAATACCCGCTTCCCTGCGCCGTGGCACCGGAGACGATGGCGATTCCGGCGCTTGCTCCGATGCGCGTGGCGCCAGCTTCGATCATGGCCAATGCCGTGGCGCGGTCGCGCACCCCGCCGGATGCCTTGACCCCGATGTCAGGTCCAACCGTCTTTCTCATGAGCGCCACATCTTCCACCGTCGCCCCGCCCGGCCCAAAGCCGGTGGATGTTTTCACATAATGGGCCCCCGCTTCCACGCAGAGCTTGCACGCGGTCACTTTCTCTTCATCGGTCAGCAGGCCCGTTTCCAGGATCACCTTGACCAGCACGCCGCCTGCCGCGTTCACCACGGCCGCAATGTCGCGCTTCACCGTCTCCAGATCGCCTGACTTCAGCGCTCCCACATTCAGGACCATATCGATTTCCGACGCCCCGTTTGCGATCGCGTCACGGGTTTCCGCCGCCTTGACCTCCGGCGTGTTGGCCCCGAGCGGGAAACCGATTACGGTACATACTTTCACATCGGAACCTGCCAGACGATCGGCAGCCCGTTTCACCCAAAACGGGTTGACGCAAACGGAAGCAAAGTCATACTGTTTCGCCTCGTCACACAGCTTGTCAATCATGGCCGCCGTGGCTTCCGGCTTCAACAGGGTATGGTCGATATATTTGTTCAGGTTGTTCATGAAAACTTACACCTCGGTCCCGAAAAGTTTCAGCGCCTTGCGAAGAACGCTCTCGTTGTTTTTGTAGCCGTTTTGCAGCTGCAGCTGCCATGCTTCCTGCGGGGTGCACCAGCGCACCGCTTGAATCTCCGTCTCCTGCACGGTGATCTCGGAGGTATAGGCTTCGATCAGGAAGTAATGCACTTCCTTATCCACTTTTTCGCCGCTTGCCGGATGGATGTAGTCATAATGAACCGTCTCCAGATGTTCAATCAGCCTGCCGCGAATCCCGGTCTCCTCCGCGATCTCCCGCAAGGCGGTCTCCTCGATTGTCTCACCAGGCTCCTGCTTTCCTTTTGCCAGCGTAACCTTGCCATAGCGGTCCACGATCATGAGGAAGAAGAGATCATCCTTCCCCTGCCGGTAGACCACACCGCCTGCCGAAATCTCCTTCATATCGCCCGTTCCTCAAGCTGCGGCAGGCGGACGTCATCGAGAACCCGCACAAACGTCCCCTGGCAGTATTCGGAGCCCGGTTTGTCCAGACGCACCTTGCACACCTTGCCGATCATCTCTTCCGTCCCCGGGAAGACCAGATTCAGATAGTTGTCGGAATAACCCATCAGGAGCCCGCTCGATGGGTCTTCCTTGTACGGCCGCTCCGGAATCACTTCCAGCACGTCCCCGACAAACTGCGAAGCATACGCGACCGTCAGCTCCTGATTCAGCTCCAGCAGCTTGGCGACGCGCTCCCGCTTCACTTCTTCCTCCACCTGATCGGGCATGCGGGCCGCAGGCGTGCCGGTGCGCATCGAATACGGGAACACGTGCAGTTCGGCAAATCCCACCTTTTTGATAAAGTGGTAACCGTTCATGAACTGCTCATCCGTTTCACCCGGGAAACCGACGATCACGTCCGTCGTGATGGCGACGCCGGGAAGCGCCTCGCGCACCCTCACCATCTTTTCGTAAAATTCGGCGGTGGTGTACTTGCGGCGCATCCGTTTCAGCACGTCGTCATCCCCCGCCTGCAGCGGCACGTGCAGATGGCGGCACAGCTTGTCGGAGTGGTTGATCACGTCGATCACTTCCTCCGTGATCTGGCTCGCTTCGATGGAGCTGATGCGGATCCGCTTCAACCCTTCCACCTGATGCAGGTCGACCAGCAGCTTGGCCAGATTGTAATCCTCCAGGTCTTCCCCGTAACCGCCGGTATGAATGCCGGTCAGGACGATTTCCAGATACCCCGCGTCGACCAGCTTCCGCGCCTGCTCGATCACGCTCTCCGGCTTGCGCGAACGCATCAGGCCGCGCGCCCATGGAATGATGCAGAAGGTGCAGAAGTTGTTGCAGCCCTCCTGAATCTTCAGGGAGGCACGGGTGCGGTCCGTAAACGCCGGCACGTCCAGCTCCTCGAATTCGCGGGCCTTCATGATGTTGCCGACCGCGTTGATCGGCTTGCGTTCCGCCTTGATCTGCTCCACGTATTCCAGGAGCTTCTCCCGCCCCTGCGTCCCCACAATAATGTCAACGCCGGGAATGGCGGCAATCTCGTTGGGAGAGGTTTGCGCATAGCAGCCGGTAACGGCCACGATCGCGTCGGGATTGCGGCGGATGGCGCGGCGGATCACCTGCCGGCTCTTCTTGTCCCCGGTATTGGTAACGGTGCATGTATTGATCACGTAAACGTCGGCGGTATCTGTCTCAAAGTCGACGCGCTGGTACCCGCTCGACTTGAACAGCTGCCAGATCGCTTCCGTTTCATAGCTGTTCACTTTACAGCCCAGCGTGTGGAATGCAACGGTAGCCATTGCGATTCCTCCTTTCTCTTGGATGGAGAGATCTATGCGTAAGACCCGATGTGCTCAAAGTGGTAGGAAATGGCGGACAGCACATACTGGCTCGCCGTCTCCGTGCGCAGGATGCGCGGTCCCAAACCGACGGGCGCAATCCCCGCGGCTTCCGCCATCGCCACCTCGTCAGCCGTAAAGCCGCCTTCCGGCCCGATCAGCACCAGCAGCGAATCTCCGGCTGCAAGCGAGGAGAAGACGGCGTGCAGGTTGGCCCTTTCCTCTTTTTCATACGCGATGACGGCCCGGGAATAGCGGCCTGCCTGCGCCACGATCTCCTTGAAGGAGAGGGGAGCCCGCACCTCGGGCAAACGGGAGCGGTGGGATTGTTCCGCCGCTTCCTTGACGATCTTGCCCCAGCGCTCGAGCTTCTTTTCTTCCTTCCTGGCATCCAGCTTCACGATCGTCCGCCCGGAGGAAAAGGGCTGGAAGGCAAAGGCGCCCAGTTCTGTGCCTTTTTGCAGGATCCACTCCATCTTGTCCCCTTTGGGCAGCCCCTGGCCGATCGTCACCCGGACGGGCAGTTCGCTGCGCTCTTCCAGATGGCGAACGATGGCGGCTTTCACCTGCTTGGCCGAAAGCTGGGAAAGACGGGCCAGCGCAACCCGTCCTTGTCCGTCGCAGACGATAATCTCCTGCCCCGTTTCCGCGCGCATCACGTTGACGATATGATGCACGTCGTCACCGGTGATCGTCACTTCCTGCTCGCCAAAAAGGGATGGCGCCACAAAATATCTCTGCATCTATCCAACCTCACTATTTTACCTTTTTTTCGCGACGATGGCTACCCAATCATCGATGGATACCGTCTCCATCACGTCCAGGCGGGATTTGTCCAGGGCCGCCACCACATCTGCCTCCCTGGCACGGATGATGCCCGAGGCGATGAACAATCCGCCGGGAGTGAGGACCCGATGGACATCGTCGGTGAAACGGAGGATGATTTCGGCCAGGATATTGGCTACCACCACGTTTGCGGGCCCTGCAATGCCGTTCAGCAAATCATTCTGGATCACGGTGACGTGCTCGTGCACCTGGTTGAGTTCGGCATTGGCCTGCGCCGAGCGAACCGCCACTTCGTCCAGGTCCATGGCCAGCACCCGCGACGCCCCCAGCTTCACGGCGGCGACGCTCAGGATCGCGGTGCCGGTTCCCACATCGTAGACGGTATCGCCCGGCTGCAGATATTTCTCCAGCGCGCGCAGGCAGAGGATGGTGGTCGGATGGGTTCCGGTGCCAAACGCCATGCCCGGGTCCATCTCGATGACGATCTCGTCATCCCGCTTCGGCGTATATTCCTCCCACACCGGTTTGATGGTGATCCGGTCGGAAACGGCAACCGGCTTGTAATATTTCTTCCAGGCGTGCGCCCATTCATCTTCATGCACATCGTTCACCGAAATGGTTCCTTTGCCTACATCGAGGCCGAAGCTCTCCAATTCCGCCAGCCGTTCCCTGATCGACTCCAGCGTGTCGCCCAGCTTGCTGGAATCTACCGGCAGGTATGCTTTCACGAACACCCCTTCGGCAGGGAAATCATCCGGAGATAATTGGTAAATTTCACCAAACGGTGTGTCCCACTCGCGGTGCAGCACCTCGGGGTCTTCGATCACCACGCCGTTCGCCCCGATCTCGTACAGGATATTGGATACCGCGTCGACAGACTCCGCCGTTGTGTGAATGCATATTTCCGTCCAATTCATCCGCTCAACTCCCCGTCCTCCTAGGCTTCCTTCGTGATTGACGCTACTCGCCACGGAACGCCCGCTTCATTTTTTCAAAAAACGATTCATCTTCTGCCGGAATCCCCATGGGCACATCCCCTGAGAGTCCCGCGAATTCACGCAGCAGCTCTTTCTGTCGCTCGGTCAGCTTGGTTGGGGTCACCACACGCACCTTGACATGCTGATCGCCTCTGCCGCTTCCCCTCAGGTAAGGCACCCCTTTGCCCCGCAGGCGGAAAAAGGTTTCCGTCTGTGTGCCGGCCGGAATCTTCAGCTTCACCCGTCCGTCCACGGTCGGCACCTCGATCTCGTCCCCCAAGGCCGCTTGGGCAAACGTGATCGGCACTTCGCAGTAGATGTCGTTGCCTTCCCGTTCGAAGAATTCATGCGCTTTGACGCGCAGGATCACATACAGATCGCCGGGAGGCCCGCCGTTGATACCGGGTTCCCCTTCGCCCGCCACGCGCAGCTGCGCGCCGTCGTCCACCCCCGCCGGGATGTTCAGATGAATCTTGCGGCGCACTTTCACGCGGCCGGTTCCCCGGCAGGACGGGCATTTCTCCTTGATCACCTTGCCCTTCCCATCGCAGGTTTGGCAGATGCGGCGGTTGACGATCCGGCCGAACGGGGTGTTGGCCACCACTTCCTGCTGGCCGGTTCCCTGGCAGGTTTTGCAGGTTTCCACGCCGGATCCCGGTTTGGCTCCCGAGCCGTGGCAAGTATTGCACTCCGCCTCTTTGGGAATCTCGATGTCCGCTTCCTTGCCAAACACGGCTTCCAGAAAGCTGACCTGCAGGCTGAACTGCAGATCGGCCCCTTTGCGCGGCGCATTGGGATTGCGTCTGCTGCTGCCGCCGCCAAAGAACATGTCGAAGATATCCCCGAAGCCGCCCATGCCCGAGGTGTCGAACCCGCCGAAGCCGCCGAATCCCTGATTCGGGTCTTGATGGCCAAAGCGGTCATACTGGGCCTTGCGCTGGGGATCGGACAGCACGTCGTACGCTTCTTTTACTTCCTTAAATTTTTCCTCCGCGTCCGGCTCTTTATTTACATCGGGATGGTACTTGCGGGCCAAGGTGCGGTACGCCTTCTTGATCTCTTCCGGGCTTGCATCCTTGCCGACACCCAGCACCTCATAATAGTCCCGTTTCATGTCGTCAATCACTCCCGTATCGCTGACAAATCATGTCTTATCATAACACGCGGTCAACTCGAAAAAAAGCCAAAGTCACTGAACCTGACTTTGACTTTTCTTCGAACGATCGCTATGCACGATTATTTCTTATCGTCTACAACCTCATAATCGGCGTCGACGACATTCTCTTTCTTCGCTTCGCCCGCACCCGCATTGCCGCCTTGAGCCGCTTGCGCCGCCTGTGCAGCTTGTGCCGCCTGCTCATACAGCTTGACGGAGATTTGCTGGACGACTTGTGCCAGCTCGTCCTTGGCGCTCTTGATCTCGTCGATTTTGCCGCCCGCAAGAGCCTGTTTCACTTTCTCCTTGGCAGCGTTGGCCTTGTCGATCTCCGCCTGGTCGATCTTGCCTTCCACTTCTTTCAAGGTTTTCTCGGTTGTAAACACCAGCTGATCGGCTTCGTTGCGGATTTCCGCTTCTTCCTTGCGCTTCCGGTCAGCTTCCGCGTTCAGCTCGGCTTCTTTCACCATGCGCTCGATTTCCTCTTGGGACAAGCCGGAATTGGAGGTGATGGTGATGCGCTGCTCCTTGCCGGTGCCCAGATCTTTGGCCCGCACGTTGACGATCCCGTTGGCGTCGATATCGAAGGTGACCTCGATCTGCGGAATGCCGCGCGGTGCCGGCGGGATATCGCTCAGGATAAAGCGGCCCAGCGTCTTGTTGTCCGCAGCCATCGGACGCTCCCCTTGCAGCACGTGGATTTCCACGGAGGTTTGGTTGTCCGCTGCAGTGGAGAACACCTGGGACTTGCTGGTCGGAATCGTGGTGTTGCGCTCGATCAGCTTGGTGAACACACCGCCCAGGGTTTCGATCCCCAGGGAAAGCGGAGTCACGTCCAGAAGCACAACGTCTTTCACGTCACCGGTCAATACACCCGCCTGTACGGCTGCGCCCAGCGCCACCACTTCATCCGGGTTGACGCCTTTGTGCGGCTCCTTGCCGATAAACTTCTTGATCGCTTCCTGTACCGCCGGAATCCGGGTGGAGCCGCCGACGAGAATGACGCGGTCGATATCGTTCGGCGTCAGGCCGGCATCCTGCAGCGCTTGACGGGTCGGTCCCATCGTCCGCTCCACCAGATGGGCGGACAGCTCTTCGAATTTGGCGCGGGTCAGGTTAACCTCCAGGTGCTTCGGTCCCGTCGCATCCGCCGTGATGAACGGCAGGGAGATGGTGGTGGTCAGCACGCCGGAGAGGTCTTTCTTCGCTTTCTCCGCAGCGTCTTTCAGGCGCTGCAGCGCCATGCGGTCCTTGGACAGGTCGATGCCGTGCTCTTTCTTGAACTCGTTCACGAGATAATCGATAATCACTTGGTCGAAGTCGTCGCCGCCCAACCGGTTGTCACCGGCGGTCGCCTTTACTTCGAAGAACCCGTCGGACAGCTCGAGGATGGAAACGTCAAAGGTACCGCCGCCCAGGTCGTATACAAGGACGGTTTGGTCTTCCGACTTGTCAATCCCGTAGGCCAGGGCTGCCGCTGTAGGCTCGTTGACGATGCGCAGCACTTCGAGACCGGCGATTTTGCCCGCATCCTTGGTCGCCTGCCGCTGTGCGTCGTTGAAGTACGCCGGTACGGTAATCACCGCCTGGGTGACCGGTTGGCCCAGGTACGCTTCAGCGTCCGCTTTCAGCTTCTGCAGAATCATGGCCGAGATTTCCTGCGGCGTATACTGCTTGCCTTCCAGGGTCACTTTGTGATCCGTCCCCATCCAACGCTTGATGGAGATCACGGTGTTATCAGGGTTGGTGATGGCCTGGCGCTTTGCGGCTTCCCCGACAATGCGCTCGCCGTTTTTAAATGCGACAACGGATGGGGTGGTGCGGTTTCCTTCCGCATTGGCGATGACGACAGGCTCGCCTCCCTCCATCACGGCTACACAAGAGTTGGTTGTACCCAGGTCAATTCCAATCACGCGACTCATACTATGGTTTCCTCCTTCGTTCGCTCTCTTCTTTACGCATTTACTTTTACCATCGCCGGCCGAACGACGCGGTCTTTAAACATGTATCCCTTCTGCAGTTCTTCCACGACGACCCCGGATTCGAAAGCAGGATCCTCCACCTGCATGACCGCCTGATGGTGATGGGGGTCGAACGGTTTGCCTGCCGCTTCGATCGGCGTCAGGCCTTCTCTTTCAAATACCTGCACCATCTGACGGTACACCATGCTTACGCCCTGCAGCAGCGAATCGACGGTCAGCGACTCCTTGTCGGCCGCCAGCGCCCGTTCGAAGTTATCGAGCGCGGGCAGCAGCTCGGCGATCACTTTAAGCGAGGCATACTGCGTCAAATCGTCCATCTCTTTGCGCAGCCGCTTGCGCATGTTTTCCATGTCGGCCATCGCGCGGAGATACCGGTTGTGATGCTCCTCGGCGGCCGCCTTCCAGCGCTCCACCTCGGCTGCCAGATCCGGCGTTTCCTCGGCTGCGTCCGCTTCCTGCGGCTGCTGCTCTTCCGCCGTCTCCGCCTGTTCCTGGTCCACTTCCTGTTCCAGTTCTACATTTGCTTTCTCTTCACTCAACGCCTTAACCCTCCTGCCTAGCACGCAGGACTTCCTGCGTCACTCAAATTGTTTGGTCAGCATCTGCGACAGCCCGCGTGCCAGATAATCCAAGACCGAGATCACCTTGCCGTACTCCATGCGCGTCGGGCCCAGAATCCCCACGACCCCGACAGGTTTGCCGCCCAGATAGTAGGACGTGGTGACGATGCTGCACTCCTTCATGGCATCCATGTCGTTTTCCTGGCCGATGCGCACCTGAATCCCTTCACCGGGAACATCAAGGAGACGAATCAATTGATCGTTCTGCTCCAGCAGTTCCAGAATGTCTTTTACCTTTTCCACATCCCGGAATTCCGGCTGATTCATGATCTTCGTGGCGCCGCGCAGGAAAACCCGCTCGCCCTCTTCCGGATTGAGCGAACGTTCCAGCATGTGCAGCATCTCTTCATACTGCTCCACATGGCGGCGCATCTCGCCCGCGATCTCCTGGTAAAGCCGCTGGCGAAGCTGCCAAAGCGGCACATCAATCAGCTTGCTGTTCAGGATATTGACCAGTTTCTCAATCTCGCCCGGATGAATGCCTTTGGGCAAATCCAAGAGCTTGTTCTCCACCCGTCCCGTATGGGTGACGATGATGGCCACCGCCTGCTGCTCATTGAGCGGGACGATCTGGATGGCTTTCAGCCGGTGTTCAAATATTTCCGGTCCCAGCACGATCGCCGTGTAGTTGGTCACCTGGGACAGGATGGATGCCGTGCTTTCAATCACCTGTTCGATGTGGTTGATCCGCTCGGCAAACACATTGCGGATATTGTTGAGCTCCTGCTCGGACAAATGCTCGGGACGAATCAGATTGTCCACGTAAAAACGGTACCCTTTGGTGGAGGGCACGCGTCCCGCAGAAGTGTGGGGTTGTTCCAGATAGCCCAATTCCTCCAAGTCCGCCATTTCGTTGCGGATGGTAGCGGATGAGAAACCGATATCGTTACGCTTGGAAATGGTTCGGGAGCCAACGGGTTCTGCGGAATGGATATAATTGTCAATAATCGCATTCAATATCAACCGCTGCCGCTCAGAAAGCATGCTGCTCCGCCCCCTTGAGAAACCTTGCTCTTCTTCCAATTTGTTAGCACTCCCGACAAACGAGTGCTAAACCATATAATAAAATTATCAATAGAAAAAGGTTTTGTCAATGTCTCTCCCTATCCGCGCAGGAAGCGGGCAAAAACCTCGTTGCCCAGCGGCAGCGCCTTCCTGGTCAAACGCAGGTGCGTCGGCGTCCGCTCCAGCATGCCTTTGGCCATCTCTTCGGCCACGATGCCGCCAAACTCATCATCCACGGTGCGGCCGAAGCGGTCGGCAAATCGCTGCAGATCGACGCCCTCCCGCAGCCTGAGTCCCAAAATCATCTGGTCCTCCATCGCTTCCTCGGCGCTGACTGCAAACTGCTCCACCCGGGGCAGTCCTTCCCTGCCCATCTGCATGTAGACGGCAAGCGGTCCGGCGTTGACATGCCGCATCCCGTTGACATACCCGTGGGCACCGGCACCAAGACCATAATATTCGTTATTGAGCCAATAGGTTTTATTATGCCTGCTTTCCATGCCCGGTTTGGCGAAATTGCTGATTTCATACTGCGGATATCCGCTGGCCTCCATCCGGTCGATTAGCATCAGGTACATGGCGAGCTCCGCTTCCTCCGTCGGCAGGGGCAGCTGCCCTTTTTGGTAGAGCGTATGAAAGAGCGTATTCTCCTCCACCTTCAGGCTGTAGGCAGAGAAATGGGTGGTGGGCAGGCGCAGCGCCTCCTCCAGCGTGGCCGCAAAGCCTTCCACCGTCTGGTCCGGAAGCCCGAACATCAAATCGATGGACAGATTGCGAAAGCCGGCCGCCAGCGCATTGTCGATGCTGCGGTATACATCGTCCGTGTCATGGATCCGGCCCAGGCGTTTCAACAAGCCGTTGTCAAACGACTGGACCCCGAAGCTGATCCGGTTCACGCCCATGGCATGCATCAGCCTGAGCTTTTCGCGGTCTGTCGTGCCCGGATTGGCTTCCATCGTGAATTCCATGCCATCCGCCATATAGGGGCCAAGATGGGCATGGACGATCTCCAGGAAACGGCGCATCTGCGCCTGATCGAGGAAGGTAGGGGTCCCGCCGCCGACAAAGATGGTCTCCACCCGCGCCGGGGGAATCTCGGCAAAGGTCAGCGCCATCTCCCGGTCCAGCGTCTCCAGGTAATCCCAGATCAACTGCGGGTTGTTGGTGACAAACGAATTGAAATCACAGTAATAGCACTTGTTGGTACAAAACGGGATATGAATGTAGACGGATGCAGGGGGCATCGGTTTCCCTCCTGTTTAATTAGAAAAACTCGGCTTGCCGCCCGGTCCTCATGGCGAAAGCCGAATTTCCCCTTATACTTTCATCCTATATCGCGGTAGCGAAATTGAACATTTGAAAGTGTAAAATAGGCAGCCTGACAGCAGATCCCCCCGCCAGGCCGCCTAATGACCACACCGCCCGAGGCCCCGTATCCACTTCCAGGGGCTTTCCCAGAATGTCCAAGGATGATGATCGTTATTTCTTGTTGTCCATGCGGAGCACGGCCATGAACGCTTCCTGCGGGACTTCCACCGAGCCCACGGCCTTCATCCGCTTTTTCCCTTCCTTCTGCTTCTCCAGCAGCTTCCGCTTCCGCGTGATGTCCCCGCCGTAGCACTTGGCCAGCACGTTCTTGCGCATCGCGCTGATGGTCTCCCGGGCGATCACCTTGTGGCCGATCGCCGCCTGAATGGGCACCTCAAACTGCTGGCGCGGAATCAGTTCCTTCAGCTTCTCGCAGATCACCTTGCCGCGCTGGTAGGCATTGTCCCTGTGAACGATGAAGGAGAGGGCGTCCACCACTTCGCCGTTCAGGAGAATGTCCATCTTGACCAGCTTGGACGGCTTGTATCCGGCCATCTCGTAGTCGAAGGAAGCGTATCCCTTCGTTCCCGACTTCAACAGATCAAAGAAGTCGTAGACGATTTCGGAGAGCGGCATGTCGTATTTCAGCTGCACGCGGTTCTCCCCGAGGTACTGCATGTCGAGGAAGTCGCCGCGCTTGCCCTGACAGAGCTGCATGACATCGCCGACGTAATCTTTCGGCACCATGATCGTCGCCGTGACATAGGGCTCCTCGATCTGCTCGATCTTCTGCACCTCCGGCATTTTGGACGGGTTGTCGATCTCGATGACGGTGCCGTCCGTTTTGGTGATCCGGTAGACCACGCTCGGGGCGGTGGTGATCAGGTCGATGTTGAATTCCCGCTCGATCCGCTCCTGGATGATCTCCATATGCAGCAGGCCCAGGAAGCCGCAGCGGAAGCCAAAGCCCAGCGCCTGCGAGGTTTCCGGTTCGAACTGCAGGGACGCGTCGTTCAGCTGCAGCTTCTCCAGCGCGTCACGCAGGTCGTTGTATTCGCTGGTGTCGATCGGATACATGCCGCAGAACACCATCGGGTTGATCTTGCGGTACCCCGGCAGCGGCTCGGCAGCCGGACGGGCGGCATCGGTGATGGTATCCCCGACGCGCGTATCGCCGACGGTCTTGATCGACGCGGCCACGTAGCCGACGTCCCCTACCGACAGCTCATCCACCTGTGTCTGGCGGGGCGTGGACGTTCCCACTTCCGTCACCTCGAACGTTTTGCCCGTCGCCATCATCTTGATCTTCATCCCTTTGCGCAGCGTGCCGTTGACGATGCGCACGGAGGCGATCACGCCGCGATACGGATCAAAATAGGAGTCAAAGATCAAGGCCTGCAGCGGCGCATCCGGATCTCCCTCCGGAGCCGGCACCTTTTTGACAACCGCTTCCAGGATCTCCTTGATCCCGATCCCCGCTTTGGCGGAGGCCAGGCACGCCTCGCTGGCGTCAAGCCCGATGACATCCTCGATCTCCTGCTTGACGCGCTCCGGTTCGGCGCTCGGCAGGTCAATCTTGTTGATCACCGGGATAATCTCCAGATTGTTGTCAAGCGCCAGGTAAACGTTGGCCAGCGTCTGCGCCTCGATCCCCTGGGCCGCATCCACCACGAGCAGCGCTCCCTCGCAGGCGGCCAAACTGCGGGATACCTCGTACGTAAAGTCGACGTGTCCCGGCGTATCGATCAGGTGCAGGATGTACTCCTCACCGTCATCCACTTTATAATTCAATCGGACGGCATTCAGCTTGATCGTGATGCCGCGCTCTTTTTCCAGCTCCATGGTGTCGAGAAACTGGTCTTCCATCTCCCGTGCGGAAAGCGCTCCGGTCAGCTCGAGAATACGGTCAGCCAGGGTAGACTTTCCATGGTCGATATGGGCAATGATGGAAAAATTGCGTATCTTTTTCTGTCTTTCTCGGCGATCCATTGTGTGTGATTCCCTCCCACGCAATCCGGAACTGTCGCTTCCCGACTTGCGAACTACCTGAAAAATGCACTAACGATTATTATAGCAAAGCCGCATGGGGACGGCAACCGCACGACAGCCGGATCGTCAACCGCACGACGGGTTCTGCTGTCCTTTTTCCTGTCAATCCGTCATGATGCGATACCGGGAGACGGTGCCGTCTGTATCAAACCAGATCACCAGCCACTCGCTGTCGATTCGCACCAGCCCCCGCTCCGGCCCGAGCTCATACACCCAATTGTTCTGTTCTTGAAAATAGGCTGTATCGGTCGGCTGCCCCAGCAGATTGCGAACCTCCCCGCGCGTCATCCCCGCCAGTTGATGCCGCTCAAGCAGGTCATCCACCATATAGACCCGTTTCTCCTTGGCAGCCATCCACTTGGAAGGGGTAAACCTTGATTCGTATTCATTCACGGCCAGTTTGGCAAAGGAGTACAAAAAGATGGCGGTGGCCGCCAGCGCCCCGAACACCAGACGCTTCCCTGGCTTTTCTCCCTTTTTCCTGTTCCGCCACACTACGAAGAGAATCCCCGTCACGATCAGGTACGGTCCCAGCACGGCGGGAACGCTGACGATACTGAACGATGAATGAAGCAGATCGATGACGAGGTTGTAACACATGTACAGCGCGACATACATCACAATGCCCACCGTCAAGGCCAACTTCCAGATCAGCTTTTTGGCAAATTCCGCATCAATCATGGGTACTCCTCTCGCCTGTTTTCCGGCAACGTTTTCATAAATGAAATGTAACATAAAAAATGCAAAAAATGTCAATCAGGGTTATAGAATGAAACCCTGACACGGATCGCACCGGGTTCTTGAAGAAAAAAGCGGATGTGCCGCTGCGGCTGCATCCGCTCAGTTGGACCGAACCCGTTCCTTGATCTTTTCCACCACTTTGGCGGGAAACATCTGCTCGATGCTCGGCCAGTATTGCTCCCCACCTGCCGGCAGCCGATGCCCCACCACCCGGTAGCTGCTGCCGTCAAACGCGATGTCAAATCGCGCAGGCGCATCGACTCCGGAAGAATTATACGGTTCCTCGGCCAATACGGAGACCCATGCATAGACCGTCTTGTGCTCGGCGTCGGGACTCTCCATGCCCAACAGCTCCAGCCCGATCCGATTCTCCTTTGATCCCCCGCCGAAGTCCTTGTGCGACTGCAGATAGCGGGTAATCAGGGGTTCCACCAGGCTTCTGTTGGCCGGAGAAACACCGGGCTTCACCTCGACAAAGACCAGGCCAAAATGTTTGCCGCCGGAGAGCACCTGCAGCTTCCAAATCCCCGGCTCCGGGAGGACGATCGATGACGGGAAATGGGCATCCGCATCATACAGCCTCCCCCCTACCTCCCAGGTGCCCAGATCCTTGCGCACGCCCTGTTCGTTGACGGCGACAATCTGCACCTCTTTGGCAACCGCCCCGTTGAGCAGCCACATCACCTTTTGCGCTTGCCCCTCATAGAACTCTTCGGTCATGATCCGCACCGGTTTTGTCCCATAGTAGGTGAAAGCATGCTGCCCGTAGGATTCTGTGTAACTGGGCGATGGCTTCCACAACGTGGGGACGTGCCAGACGGCTCCCGGAAGGATCGGCTCGGTTTCCTTATGAGGCTGACCGGTTTCCCGCTCGAAAGGAGGTCCCGCCGGTGCAAGCAGCGGAGAGACGGCCAGGATGGCCAGCGCCACCGCGGCAGGTACCAGCAAAGAGAAGGGGAACCCTCCCTTCCTCCTGCCCTTGCGCCGGATGCGCTCCCACACCCGCCGTTCCATCTCCGGGGTAAACGAGCGATCGCGAAGCAGCGTGGCATCGGCGGTTTCCTTCAAGTGGCGGAGCGATTGTTCCACATCCATTCCTTCCCCTCCTCCCTGGTCATGAGCGCTTTCAATTGCTGGCGGGCCCGATGCAGCTTCGTCCGCACCGCCCCTTCCGACGTTCCCAAAATCTCCGCAATCTCCGCCGTCGACAGTTCGGCGTAATAATGCAGGGCGATCACCTGGCGGTATGCCGGCGCCAGCTTCATCACCTGCCGGACGATGCCCTCTCTTTCCAGATTCGCCAGCACCTCGGCTTCCACCGTCCGCTCGGCCGTACAGTCGGCAAGCGGTTTCAGCAACAGGTTGCGGAACGACCAGGAACGGAGATAACCTTTGCACTCATTCACCGCAATCCGGTAGATCCAGGTGTGCATGGCGCTTTCTCCGCGAAAATCGGCAAGGTGGCGGTACACCTTCACAAACACATCCTGGGTAATGTCTTCCGCAAGTGAGGGATCCTTGACGAAAAAGCAGACGAGTCGCAGAATCCGGGTGCCGTACTCGCGCATCACTTGTTCGAAGCGGGCATCTTTCGTCTGTTGCAAGGTATCCAGATCGTCCAGCGTGCCTCACTCCCTTCGCAAGCGGTTTCTCCCCGCCTGCCCTTCTGTTAGATGCAGCAGAAGCAAACCTGTTACACGGAAAAATAACAGAAAAGACGCAGAAGATCCTGTGCGGACCCGCTGCGTCTTGCTTTTCCTCTTGTCTAGCCGATGACGGTCAATTCCTTGGGGAAGCTGGTTAACACTTCACACCCTGTCTCGGTCACCAGCACGTTGTCTTCAATCCGTACGCCGCCGACGCCCGGCAGATAAATGCCCGGTTCAATCGTGAAGACCATTCCCGGCCGCAGCGCATCCTGATTCTTGCCGTGGACGGAGGGATATTCATGCACATCCATCCCCATGCCGTGGCCCAGGCGGTGTGTGAAGTACTCCCCATACCCTTTTGCCGCGATCAGATCACGGGCCGTCTTGTCCAGGCTCGCCAGGGCAGCGCCGGGACGGACCGCTTCAATCGCTGCCAGATTGGCTGCGAGAACGGTTTGGTAGATCTCTTTCTGCCGCTCGTTGATCTCCCCTACGGCAAACGTGCGGGTGATATCCGAGACATAGCCATCAAGCGCCACCCCCATATCGAAGAGAAGCAGCTCCCCTTCCCGAATCGTGCGATCGCCCGGATGGCCGTGGGGCAGCGCCGAATTTTCTCCCGCCAGCACCATCGTGCTGAACGACGGCCCTTCGGCTCCCATGCGCTTCATTAGGTACTCCAGCTCAGCCACAAGCTCCAGCTCGGTGACGCCCGCCTTTACTTTTTTCAATCCTTCCGCCAGCACCTTTTCCACGACATCGATGGCTTTTCGGATGCGGGCCACCTCGTCGGGCGACTTGATCATCCTCATCTCCTGCAAGGGCGCTTCCAGATCCACATATGTTTCGGCTTCCAGCGCCGCAGCCAGCGCTTCATACCGGTTGACGGTCAAATGGCTTTTTTCCAGCCCCACCCGTTGCAATCGGCCTTTCAACAGCCGCTTCACAACCTCATAGGGATTGTCCGTATCGCTGTGCGTGGCGATCTGCTTGACGCTTGACGCCTGTTCCGCCGCTTCACGGTCCAAGGCCGGCACCACCAGCGTCGGCTCGCCGTCGGAAGGGATGATCAGCCCCAGAAAACGCTCATGCGGTTCGCTGAAAAAGCCCGTCAGGTAATAGACATGTTTGGGCAAAGTGATGATAGCTGCATCCAGCTGATGGGCTGCCATGAATGTACGCAGTTGCTGCAAACGGGATTCTGTCATCAGTTCCACCTACTTATCCAGTAATACTCCGAACATATCATACTTCCCGAAAGAACTGAAGAGAAAACAAAAGAAGTTTCCATAAACCGGCCAGCATATGCGCGTAGATGTGACGTGAAAAGCCTTCCTCCCTGGCAGGAAAAAGGCTTTTCATGCAAAAATCGATCAGTTTTTCATGCGCGGGTCGAGGGCATCGCGCAAACCGTCTCCGATCAGGTTGAAGCCCAGAACGGTCAGCATGATGGAGAGACCCGGGAAGATCAGGTTCCATGGCGCTTTTTGAATGTACTGCCGGGAGTCGGCCAGCATCTTGCCCCATTCCGGTTCCGGCGGCTGTGCCCCCAGCCCGAGGAAGCCCAGCGCCGCCGCCTCGATAATCGCCGTGGCAATGCCGAGCGTGCCGGTCACGATGATCGGCGCGAGGCTGTTCGGCAGAATGTGCTGCAGGATGATGCGCGAATCCTTCATCCCGAGCGCACGCGCCGCCATGACGAACTCTTCTTCCTTCAGGCTGAGCACCCGCGACCGCACGAGCCGTCCGAAGGTGGGGATGTTGATGATGGAAATGGCGATCAGCGCATTCTGCAAGGACGGCCCCAGAATGGCCACAATCGCGATCGCCAGCAAAATGCTGGGAAAGGCAAGCATGACATCGAAAATCCGGGAGATCAGCATATCGATCCAGCGGCCATAGTAGCCGGCGACAAGACCGAGCGCGGTCCCCACCACGATGGAACCCAGGACGGAAAACGTTCCCACCCACAGCGAGATGCGGGCGCCGTACACGACGCGGGTGAAGACATCCCGGCCGTTGTAATCCGTTCCGAACCAGTGTTCGGAGGAAGGCGGCTTGTTTTTCAGCAAGAGCTCCCCTTCATCATACTTGTAGTGGGTCAGCAGAGGAGCAAAGATGGCCACCAGGATGAAGAAGAAAATGATGACAAAGCCGGCGATGGCGGCCTTGTTTTTCCGCAGCGCTCTCCAGGCATCGCGCCATGGGGAGGATACCGGTTCTTCCATGGGCTTGCCGGTCGAGGTTTGTACGGTTATGTCTGCCATAGCGGAACCCTCCTTAGCGGTATTTGATGCGCGGATCGACATAGGCATACAGGAGGTCGACCAGCAGATTGATCAGGACAAAGATGGTGGCGATGACCAGAATGCCCGATTGAATCACCGGATAGTCCCGGTTTCCGATCGCCGTATAGATATACCGGCCGATCCCCGGCCACCCGAAGATGGTCTCGGTCAGCACCGCTCCGCCAAGCAGGAGCCCTGTCTGCAGGCCGATGACCGTCAAGACGGGGATCAGGGCGTTTTTCAGGGCATGCTTGTAAATCACGAAAAATTGCCCAAGCCCTTTCGCCCGTGCCGTGCGGATGTAATCGGAACGCATCACCTCCAGCATGCTGGAGCGGGTGATCCGGGCGATAATCGCCATCGGGATCGTCCCGAGCGCAATGCTCGGCAGGATCAGGTGATCGATCACATCGCGGAGTTGGTCCCATTTCCCGGCGATGATCGTGTCAATTATATAAAAATGCGTA
Source organism: Brevibacillus sp. SYP-B805 (assembly GCF_011059135.1). Classification (GTDB taxonomy): domain Bacteria; phylum Bacillota; class Bacilli; order Brevibacillales; family Brevibacillaceae; genus Brevibacillus_F. The sequence goes on from NZ_JAALGD010000002.1 coordinate 66,715, forward strand.
ATCGCCATGACCGGATCACGCGTACTGTCTCGTCCAACGGAAGGCAGCCATTTCAGTTCCTGGGCGAACAGCCATTGTTCCATGAGGCCCAGCCAGAAAATCGGCATCGAAACGCCGATCAACGCTACCAGCATCGCAATGTAATCAAACCAGGAATTCTGTTTCCACGCAGAGATGATCCCTGCATTGACTCCGATGATAATGGCAAACAGCATGCTGAACACCGTCAGTTCCGCTGTCGCCGCCAGATACGGTCCGATCTCCTGGCTAATCGGCACTTTTGTATGCAGCGACACGCCCAGATTGCCGGTAAGAATATCCTTCAGATAATGAAAATACTGCAAATACCAGGGCTGATTCAAACCGAGCGCTTCGCGCAGCTCTTCAACCGCCTTGGCACTCGCCCTCTCTCCCAAAATGGTAAGCGCCGGGTCTCCCGGGATGGCGTGAATGATGGAAAACACCACGATGGACATGCCAAACAGCACAGGGATGAGCATAAGGATTCTTCGTATGGTGTAGGACAGCAATGCCATCTCCTCGCTTTCCTCATAAATCATGACGAAAAAATACCCCGCCCGACTCAGATTTGTTGCTGGCGTCGGGCGGGGCCCCAAACACTAGAACCAGTCTTCGCAGATTGTCCCACGCTGCGTGGAGAAAAGGGCAAGAAGAGGCGCTTCCCTTACCCTTTTCGCTCAATCTGTCCGTTATTGCTGAATGTCAACCTTCTCCAGGCTCTCGGAACCTTTCGGATGCGGTTTGTAGTTGATGACGTTCGCTTTCGCGGCAAGCGCAGGCGTGGAGTGCGCCAGCGGTACCATCGGCACGTCCTTGAAGATAATCTCTTGCACTTGCTTGTACAGTTTTTCGCGTTCTTCCTTGGATGTGGCGGATTGGGCCTGCATCAGCAGCTTGTGGGCCTCTTCGTTTGCCCAGCGCGTACGGTTGTTGCCGCCGATGTTGTTTTTGTCAAGCAGGGTGGCCAGGAAGTTGTCAGGGTCGCCGTTGTCGCCCGTCCAGCCGAGCAAGAAGATCTCCTGCTCACCCTTCTTGGTCTTGTCAAGGTAGGTTGCCCATTCCATCGTGACGATCTCAGCATCCACGCCGATTTTCTTGAAATCCTGCTGGATGGCTTCCGCGATCTTCACACCGTCCGGCATGTACGGACGCGGAACCGGCATCGCCCAGAACTTGATCTTGAAGCCGTTCGGGTAACCGGCCTCTTTCAGCAGCTCTTTCGCCTTGTCAAGGTTAAACTCGCGGTCTTTGATATCGCTGTTATAGCCCCAAATGGACGGAGGCAGCGGGTTTACAGCAGGTTGACCAAGACCGGCAAAGAACGATTCCACGATCGCCGGCTTGTTGATGGCGTAAGCGAGGGCTTCGCGCACTTTCGGGTTGTCAAGCGGCTTCTTCTCCACGTTAAAGCCCACAAAACCGATGTTCATGGAAGGACGCAGGATCAGCTGCAGATCCTTGTTGTCTTTCACCGTTTGGGCGTCGTCCGGGTTCAGGCCGTCCATCAGGTCGATCTCGCCGGAAGTCAGCGCGGTCAGACGGGCGGTGTTCTCCGGAATCACCTTGAACACCAGCTTGTCCAGTTTCGGATAGCCTTTTTGCCAGTAGTCCGGGTTTTTCTCCAGCGTAATGGTGTCATTGCGCTTCCATTCCACAAACTTGAACGGACCGGTACCAACCGGATGCTCGTTGAACTTCTCCGGCCCCATCTCTTTCAGCGCGGTGGGAGATGCGATCGCGAAGCAGGACATCCCCAGGTTTTGGAGGAACGGAGCCAGCGGACGGTTCAGGGTAAACTTCACCGTGTACGGATCCACGACATCGACGGATTTGATCACATGGGTTTCGTCTCCCTTGTAGCCGCCGAACATGTCGTTGTAGTATTCAAAGCCTTCCTTGTTATGTAGCGGGTTGTTCTTGTCCATCCAGCGGTCAAAATTGAACTTCACCGCTTCTGCGTTGAAGTCGGTGCCATCATGGAACTTCACGCCTTGACGGAGCGTAAAGGTATAGGTCAGACCGTCCGGGGAAACCTCCCATTTTTCGGCCAGGCCCGGCACTACGTTGGTATTGTCTTCTTCGTAAGAAACCAGGGTGTCAAAAATATTTTCCGTAACCTTGAAGGATTCGCCGTCCGTGACGGTAATCGGGTCCAAGCCGACGGAATCGCCGCCGCGGCCGACGATCAGCTGCTTCGGACCGGTTTGCGCCGGTTCAGCCGCCGGTGCGGGCTGTTGGGATTGCTGGTTGTTTGCGGATTGCTGCGTCTCTTGCCCACCGCCGCAGCCGGCAAGCGCCATCGAGAGCGCCAGCAGACCGGCGAACGCAGCCGTTAGCATTCTTTTTTTCATAAATGAAACTCCCCCTTTTCGGTTGATCAGGCATCAGACGGAATCAGGCCAGTACAATCGTCGAGATCCGGCGCATCCCCCCTTTTTCAGTTGAACAGCCTCCTGCCCGCAATGGCCACCCCTATTCATGATAAAGATGGCAGGCCACGAAATGACCGTCACCGATGTCGCGAAACTCGGGCCGCACATTCGTGCAAACATCGGTCGCATGCGGACAGCGGGTGCGGAAGGTGCAGCCGCTCGGCGGGTTCGCCGGACTGGGAACATCCCCCTGCAGGATGATGCGCTCCCGTTTCACGTCGGGATCCGGCGTCGGCACTGCGGACAGCAGCGCTTTCGTATAGGGGTGCAGCGGATTGTCGTACAATTGCTTGCTGGTGGTCAATTCCACCAGGCGTCCGAGGTACATCACCCCGACCCTGTCGCTGATATGGCGCACCACGCTCAGGTCATGCGCGATAAAGAGATAGGTCAGGCCCAGTTCGCGCTGCAGGTCCTGCATGAGGTTGAGCACCTGCGACTGAATCGACACGTCGAGCGCGGAGACCGGCTCGTCGGCCACGATCAGCTTCGGATTGAGCATCAGGGCCCGGGCGATGCCGATCCGCTGCCGCTGGCCGCCGCTGAATTGGTGCGGATACCGCTTCGCATGGTAGCTGCTCAAGCCGACGACCTCCAGGATTTCGTGCACCCGTTTTTTCCTCTCCGCCGGTGTGCCGATCCCGTGGACGATCAGCGGTTCTTCCAATATCTTTTCAATATTGTGACGGGGATTGAGAGAGGCGAACGGATCCTGGAAGACGATCTGCATATCGCGGCGCATTTTGCGCATCTCTTCCTTCCCCAGGGCGGTAATCGCCTTGCCCTCAAACCATACTTCCCCGGCCGTCGGTTCAATCAGACGCAGGATGGAGCGGCCCGTGGTCGACTTGCCGCAGCCGCTTTCCCCTACCAATCCGAGGGTTTCTCCTTTTTGCACGCTGAACGAAACATCATCAACCGCTTTTACTACGCCTGTTTCACGCCCGAGGATGCCGCCCGTGATCGGATAGTATTTCTTCAGGTTTTTGACGGTCAGTAGTTCTGCTGCCACTTGCATGCTCCTTTCGGGGTTCTAGTCGTTCAGCCAGCAGCGGGAGCGGTGTCCTTCTCCCACGGTTTTCAGCTCAGGCATCTGTGCACGGCACTGGTCGGTCGCGTGTTCGCAGCGCGGAGCAAACCGGCAGCCCACGGTGAGCGAACCGGGTATCGGAACGTTGCCCGGAATGGAGTACAGCCGTTCTTTCGTTTCCTCCAGTTTGGGAATCGAATTGAGCAGGCCGATTGTATAGGGATGCTTCGGGTTCTTCAGGATCGTCCGCACATCCCCCTCTTCCACGATATTGCCGGCATACATGACCACCACGCGATGGCACATCTCCGCCACCACGCCGAGATCGTGCGTGATCATCATGATGGCGGTCTGGGATTCCTTGTTCAAATGGCGCATCAGGTCGAGGATTTGCGCCTGAATGGTCACATCGAGCGCCGTGGTCGGCTCGTCGGCAATCAGGAGTTCCGGATTGCAGGCCATGGCCATCGCAATCATCACCCGCTGGCGCATCCCGCCTGACAGCTGGTGCGGATATTCATCCACGATGGCTTCCGCCCGGGGAATGCCGACCTTTTTCAGCATTTCGATCGAGCGTTCGCGCGCCTCTTTTTTGCTTGCTTTCATGTGCAGGCGAATCGCTTCGCCGATCTGATTGCCGATCGTGTAGACCGGATTGAGCGAAGTCATCGGCTCCTGGAAGATCATCGCAATCTCATTGCCGCGAATCTCGCGCATGCGCTTTTCGCTCGCGGTGACGAGATCTTCGCCTTTGAATTTAATGGAGCCCCCGACGATCTTGCCGGGAGGGTTCGGCACCAGGCGCATGACGGAAAGGGAGGTTACACTCTTTCCACAGCCGGATTCGCCCACGATCCCCAGGATTTCTCCTTGGCGGACGATTATATCAATTCCGTCTACCGCCGGGATCTGGCCTCGGTCTGTGAAAAAGTGCGTTTGCAGGTTTTCGATCTGTAGTATGGGCTGTGTCACGTAGCGCACCTCTCTTGCCGACGATTGAACGATTTATTGTGTAATCAATTACCAACTGTGACCATTATGCCATGTACCCAATATTTTCGCAACATATGAAATTCACACTATTATTACTTGACAAAACAGAAAGACTAGATTTGCACGTGGCAAATCCAGTCTCTTCGCACGGCTGTTTTCTTAAATGGAAGCCGCCGCCCTGCTTCTGCGGCGATACAGGAGACGTCCCTGGGCGAAAAACAGCAGACTGCCGGCGGCAATCGCCGCCATGGCCAGAAACATGACCGTTCCCCCATACGCGGACAGCAGCATCCCGCTCAGCCACGGGCCGAGGAAGCTGCCCAGTTCGCTGAAGCTTTGTGCGCCGTAATAGGTTCCCCTCATGCCCGGCGGCGTGATCTCGTCAAGCTGTGCAAATTCGGCGGGTACCACCAGGATTTCGCCGGCTGTAAAAACGATCATGGAGACGATAAAGCCGGTCCACCCGGTGGAGAAGGCAAACCCAACCTCCCCCGCCGCAAACAGGGAGCTTCCCAGGACGATGCGCTGAAACAGGCTGAAGCGTTCCGCCCAGCGGGTCAGGGGGATCTGTGCCGCTATCACGGTAACGCCATTGATGCTCATCAGCAGGGCAAACAGCACGACGCCATCCGCAAACCGCTCTTTCAGGTACTGGGAGAGGGGGACGGACATCTGCCCGTGGACGGTTGTCAGGCAGATGCTGCCGAGGAGAAACAGCAGCAGCACACCATCCCTGCGCAGGACCCTCCATGCAGAGCCCGCGCTGATTCGCTCTGCACCCGCCTCTTCCAGCGGCTGAACGCGGCAGCGGCGAAGCAGGAGCATCAGGGCGGCGGCATAGATCAGATAGGCGCCAGCCGTCAGATAAAAGCCGGATGCATCCCCGCTGATGCCGAGCAGCGCTCCCAGCAGCGGCCCCAGGGAAAAGCCGATATTGTTCGCCAGATAGCGGTTGGCAAACACGCGGTACCGTTTCTCCTGCGGCGTCACATCCCCCATCAGCGCCTTGGAGATGGTGGCAAAAAACGATGCCCCCAACCCTTTTCCGATATTGAGGAACAGAAGCAAGAGCGGATCGATGGTGAGCACGAGCCCCGCATACGTGGCGGCCAGCAGCAACAGGGAGCCGATCATCAGCCGGGTCCTGCCGAAAACATCGGAGAGAACGCCGCCGACAAAGCCGCCCATGGTGGCAGCCAGGGCACCGGCTCCGATCACCACGCCGATGTCTGCATAATCCAGGCCCGTCGCTTCCCGCAGGTAAATGGCCAAAAACGGCATGCTCATCGAGTTGGACAGCGTGATGAATGCCGTGCCTGCCAACAGGACATGCACCATGGGATGATAGGCGGCCAGGTAGCGCCGGACGCGATTCATGAACGGGGCACCTCCTCGTCGAAAAACCGGCGCAGCTCGCCGTGCAGCCGGTCGATGAAACTGCTGCGCAGGCTGTAGTAAGCAGGCGTGGTGTGATCCAGAAAGTGGCTTCTGATCATGCCGGCGCGCCGCAGCGCGGTGATGTGATGGTGTACGGTGCTTTTGGCGAGGCCGATCTCCTGCTGAAGCTCACCCAGGGTACAGTTTTTTCTGGCCAGCAGCCGCAAGATTGCCAGCCGCTTTTCATCTGCAAGGCATTGCGCCATTTGCAGCAGCGGTTCGGCGGGACGGACGCTCAGGCGCACCGGGTAGAGGCAGGTGGCGATGCCGCGAAAGAAATCGAGAACCGTCCCTCCTGCGCAATGATACTGCGGGACAAGAATCACCTGGTTCAGGTTGGCTGTCGGCTCGATGCGCAGGCCATTGGTCGCCTGTTCAATCAGGTCGATCGGGGCGCAGTGCGCCGCCGCCTGCTCCTGTTTGCGCGCATCGGCCCGCAGGCGATCCATGATCTCCGGCGGGAGATGCCGGAAATAATGCTCGTTCCACGCGGACAGCAGATAGAGACTGCGGTCGCGTATCTCCCCCAGATTGAGCGGGATTGATTCCACCCACGGGGCCAGCCGTTCGTAGATTTCCCCGGCCGGCAGCCGCTCCAGCCAGTGCAGGAAGTCTTCCGCCGTCTCTTTCGCGGGAGCCTGGGAAATGAGCAGCACCATCCGGTGAAGCACTTCCCACCGCTCATCCTCCAATTCACGGGCGAACGACGCCGGAAGCTTCCTTTCCGTTTCCTGCCGCCAGGCGTGATCCGGGACGACGTTTTTCAGATGGTTGTGATAGATGTACACGTAGAAGCTGACGACCAGTTCATAAGCGGGAGAATATTCGATTTTTATGGAATATGAATGATTCATTCGATCACCTTCGAACAGATATTTTCGTTCGAGGTAATTCTAATTGCAAATGTTTCCAGCTGTCAAGAAAAAAACGCACGGGCACTCGAGAGAAGTCACCCGTTTTGGGGATTCTCCTCTCCCGCCAGCCCGTGCCGTTCACCGTTATGTCCTCACCGCCCGATACCATGATCCAACGGGATTTTGATTTCCAGCTCCTTGTTAAAATGAAAGGCCGAAATATGCTTGGTGACGACGCTGACGGTTTGATCTTTCCGCAGCGGGGGATATTCCCGTTCAAACGAGTATTTGCCGTGTTGGATGCCGACCAGCCTGGGTTCGCGCACCGCATCGACATCATTCCCCTGTTCGTCCCGCAGCCAGACAGGCAATGCCTGCGCGGAGGGATTCTGCCCTTCCGTCACGTAATGCAGCACCGTTTTATCCGCTTCGAAGTCAACGGCCGTGACGGTAAGGGAACCCGCTTCCCCCTGCTGCAGGGTGAACGGCAGACCAGTCAGCTCTCTGGCCGTTTCGCCTGTCTGGTGATTCCCGCCGGAGTGTTCGCCGCCGGTAAAGGGGCGAATCAGCAGGTATTTCGGCTCTCCCTGCACAGGGGTGAGAAACTCCTGCCCTGCAAACGTGTATGCATCTCCAGGCAGGCTTTCCCCGACGCCGTACAGGCGATCTAGCTGGACTCCCCGGTCATCGGTTACCTGAATGTCGTATGCGGGAAGACCGGGAGTCTTCCACCTGTAGCTGATGGCCGTCGCGCGCGGCGAGAGGGTGAGCCAGTCAACGGTGAACTTTACGTCTCCGTCCGCCCTGGTGATGCCCGGGACAATCTTTTGAAGCTGCGCATCGCTTCGGGCGATCGGAATGGCAAATCGCCAGTTCCCTTCTTTCTCACCGATTCGGGTAACCGCAAGTTCAAGGGTAAATCGTTCCGCAAAGGATTGCCCTTGAAACGGGAACAGATAAAACACGCCGGCGTTCCGGTTCGCTGCCACCCGCTCCACCCGGTATTGGAGGTCGGCGGGAAGGTTTGTCTGGATGGGTCCGTATCGCAGCGCTCCCGACTTGATTGCAGGCAGGGAGTCTGATCCTTGGGCGGCGGTCTCTGCAAAGCCGAGGGAGAGCTGGACGCCATCGTACAGATAGTCGGTGATGGTGAGCGTGATGCCTTGATCGGTTGCCGACATGTTGACCGGATGGGTCATGCCCTGCCGGTCGGCCGCCTGCAGTCCGGGATCGCCAAACAGCTGAAATATCCGCCCCAGGATCGGCATCTGCTGCAGCGTGTGCGCCAATGTCGGGGAAGCAAAGCCGGACGCGATCACGCTTCCGGCAACCAGCACGACAGCCGCCGCGGCGATCCACAGCCTGTTCCTCCGCCTCTTGCTGCGTCCCGGTCTTTCCGTCTCCGCCGCATGCCGTTCGGGCAGGGAGGCAAGAGTCTCTTCGATTCGCCTTTTGACCACTTCGGGCAGAGCCATGGAGCCGCCGGCACGCCCATCCGTTTTCTGGTCAAAGTGACTCATGCATCGACTCCCCCTTCTTTTTCAGGCCTAACATCCGGGATAGTTCCGTTCGTGCCCGGCTTAACCTCGATTTGATTGTGCCTTCCGGCTGGTCCAGGATTTGCGCGATCTGCTTGACCGGAATGTCCTGCAGATAATAAAGCGTGATCACGACGCGCAGCTCCTCATGCAGCGCATCCACCATCTCCCTGATTTCAACTTCCTGATAACCGTCGTTTGTCGCGCTCCGCTCCACCAGCTCCACCGTCGGGATCATCCGCTTCTGCGCCTTCAAGATCGTCCGGCATTGGTTGACCAGGATGCGCATGAGCCAAGCCTTGAACAATTTGGGGTCGCGCAGGGTGTGAAGCTGGCGGTACGCCTTGAGGATCGTCTCCTGAATGGCGTCCGCGCAGTCCACATCCTGCTTCAGAATCGATTTGGCAACGCGGTACATGATGCCTTCATAGTGCCTGATCAGTCCCGCGAATGCTTCCCTGCTCCCTTGTTGGGCCAATCTAACCTCCGCTTCCACATGCGCTTCCTGCAAAAGATGTCAACGCTCCTTTCCGTAACAGATACACCTATAAGATCATCGAGGTACCGGATCGGTTCACGTGGATTTCGCTTTTTGCGCAGCGGTTTCCTTCCGTCTTCTGCCGACAAGCGAAAAAGCAGCGCTGGTCAACGCTGCTTTCCGGAATCACACCGATTATCCATTCGCTAAAAAAACGCCGCCACCCATTCGATCAGCTTCCTGGTCCCGTCTTTGACGGCATCGCCCAACGTCTCGCCGAAACGGCTGACATAGGTGGTGGCTTTCCCGGCATCCGCGCTGAGCTGTTTGCCCATCACCGCGATCTCCATCTTCCCGTTATCCACCTTTTTGATATAAAAGGATTGCGGATTCTGCGCAGGCACGCCTTCCACCTTCTGCAGCCCCCGCTCCGCCGTCTGCAGTCCCAGCACGACGCCGACGAGCAGGATGGCGACGAGGCCGATAAACTTCAGGGTTACGTTCACATACGGTCACCTCTTGTCGGGCTTGTCAGCCATCTCCCCGGACACCCGTTCCGCCTGCCAGTAGTACTCGGCGAACACATCGGCCAGCGCTTCGGCGGTGTTGTAGCATTCCTGCAGGGTATTTTCGATGCCGCCGATCTCCACCAACAGGCTGCCCGGCGAAAACGACTGGTTATACTCGCCATTCCCTTCTTTTGCGCTTTTTTCCGTTACGCCGCGCGACAGGCCCGGATACTTCTTCTCAATCAGCTCGTGCAGCTCATGGGCGAACTGCGTGTTTTTCTCGTAGTTTTTATTGCGCAAACCGATGACAAAAAAGACGCGGGCGTACGCTTTGCCGTTAATGGTGACGGTTGTTTTGCTGCGCGGCTTCCCGTCCCGGTGAATATCGATGAAATACCGCAGTTCCCGGTGTTCCTGGGCGGCAGCCTTCACCGCCTTGAGCGACTCGGCGTAGGCAAGCGGGAAGCTGGCCATGCTGTAAAAATCTTTCGTCCCGTATTCGGCGCCGATCCCCCTTTCCTCCAGGGCTTCGGCAAACCGTTTCCCGACGAGCGAGATGTTTTTGGTCTCGTGATCGACTCCACCGGTGGCGGGATTCATTTTGGCCACACTTAACCAGGATTCCCGGTTGTGGGTGTTGTAGACAAAGACAACCTTCTTGCCGGCCGTTGTCGGATTGGGCGGCGGCGATGCCGGGCGTTCGGCTGCTGTTTTTCCTTCAGCATCCGTCTCCGTTTCCTCCGGGGACGGAGCGGGCACGTCTCCCGCCGGTGACGCATCGATCACCGTTCGCGGAGGGGCGGGCGATTCGACGTAGAGATCATCCAGCCCCGTTCCTTTTCCCGCCACGACCAGCCGGGCGTCGTCAAAGGTCAGCAGTCCCGGCAGTTCCCGGCCCAGCAAACTGCGCAGATCCCCCGGATTGATGCCGGTCAGCATGCCGAACGCAAAGCTGGTGAAGCTGTCCGTTTCCTGGCCGGTCCGGGGCTGCACCGTCTCCTCCAGCGCCGGAACTTCCTTGCTCATGAGGGAAAGCAGCGCGAGGCTGGAGATGTGGGCCGTTGCCTGCTGAACCGTCGACGATGAGAACACCGACCGATTGCCGCCAAGTGCCATCAACCCACTTAGAACGAAGAGAACGGCGGTAATGATTGAAAGCAGTACAAATTGCCGCTGCAAAAGCGCTGCCATGGTTCCTCCTCCTCTTCCCATTGCTGGCATGTCTTTTCTCTTACCTTATGAGAGAGAGAGAGAAGGTAGAACAGATTGGCAGAAAATAGGTATTTCGCTAGAGAAGCAAAATATCCCAGCCGCCCCCCGATCGTTCTTACGTCGCTTCAGCGCTTTAAAGAACTTGAACTTTCCTCTCTAGCAAGAGAGCGCCGGGATGGATGGCCGGTCAGTGGGTGTACGCGGCCGCATTCTCCCGGGATACCGCCCGGTGCAGCGCCGTATTCAAGCCGGTGGCAATGATGTTGGATATTCCCTCCATGAAATCATCCACCTCTTTTGGCGTCACCACGAGTTCCTGGCCAAGCGGCTGCAGCACTTCGCGGATCAGTTGTCCCTTTTCCGCGTCGGCCAGCTGCCCCACCAGGCCCAGAAAGGTTTTGCGGGCCTCCATGTCCGGCAGATCTTCCTCCGTGTAGGGCTCCTTGCGCTCCGGCACGCTGCTTATCGCCAGCCGGTTGAAGGCGCGGTTCTGTTCCTGCATCGACTGGCCGAAATGACCCAGCAGGTAGGTGATGGCATCGTTGACGATCGTGGAGGCGAAGACGACCGTCGGCACCCCGATGGCAATCACGGGGATGCCCAGGGTATGGCGGTCGATCGCTTTCCGTTTGTTGCCCACGCCGGAACCGGGGTGGATGCCCGTATCCGAGATCTGAATGGTGGTGTTGACGCGGTGCAGGGCGCGCGACGCCAGGGCATCGACGGCGATGACGAAATCCGGCCGGCTTTTCTCCACGACGCCAAACACTATCTCGCTTGTTTCGATCCCCGTAATGCCGAGAACGCCGGGCGACAGGGCGCTCACCTCCCGATAACCGTCCTCCACGGATTCCGGCGCAAGGGTAAACAGATGGCGGGTCACCAGCAGGTTCTCCACCACCATCGGCCCCAGCGCATCAGGCGTCACATTCCAGTTGCCCAACCCGACGACCAGCGCGGTCATCTCTTCCGTAATGCCCAGTTTCTGCAAAAATTGCGCAAACTCCCTGCTAAAGCGGCGCGCGACCTGGTCTTCCAGCATCGTATCGTTGTCGCGCAGCCCGGGTACCTCGATGGTGATGTAATGGCCGGGCAGCTTGCCGATCCGGCGGCCCGCTTCTTCGTCCTTCACCGTGATGCGGGTCACCTTGATGCCGGGTTCCCGGTCATCCACCTCCATCTCCACGCCCGGAATCTCGCTGCCCGTCTGCCGGCTCGCCTCTTCATGGGCTTCCAGCGCAAGATCGGTGCGAATGGTGTAACCAGCCAAGTCGATGTTATGCTGCACGATCGCTCGCTCCTTTCGGCTGCTTTCCTGTTATTCTAGCTTGCATAGATGTGGCAAATTTATTCGGAATCCTTTCTTGCATTCGCCCCTGCGGCATGCTAGAATATGTTTTGTTGCATTTCGTTCTTGAAATGATTGCTTTGCGTCTTAAGGAGGTGACACACATGCCAAACATTAAATCCGCGATCAAGCGCACCAAACAAATCGAGAAACGCCGCGCCCAACGCGCTTCTCAAAAATCCGATCTGCGCACCGCAATGAAAAACTTCGAAAAAGCGATTGCATCCAACGATCTGGAATTGGCGAAGTCTACTCTTTTGGTGGCTGTTAAAAAGCTGGACAAGGCTGCTACCAAAGGTCTCATCCATAAAAATGCCGCAAACCGTCAAAAATCCCGCTTGATGAAGAAGCTGAACGCAGCAGCGAACGCGTAATCGGGCAGGAAGCGAGAAACCCGTGAACCGGAATGGTTCACGGGTTTTTTAGCATGCGCCGCCCTTTCCACCGCATTGATGATGTGCTGCCGATGCAAGAAAAATTCGAAGCAGGAGGCCATGGCAGCCTGTCATGCCCTCCTGTGCACGTGTCCCGCCACACGGGTCATGAAGCGTTCGATCGCCAGGCGTTTGTCCACCTGTCCCGATTTCATCCGGTAATCCTCTTCCGCCAGTTCGCCGAGCAAGCGGCGCAGGGAGGCCTCGTCAAAGAACCGGGCCTGCTCCATCGCTTTTTTCACGGCATACGGATGCACTTTGAGCATGCCGGCCAGCTGCTGCTGCGAGTAGCCGCGCGGCGCCCAGATCTTCACCTGCAACAGCAGCCGGAACTGCCGGGCGAGCAGGGCGAGCAGCCTGATCGGCTCCTCCCCCAGCTTCATGCAGTCATACAGGGTGCGGAACGCCGATTCCAGCCGGCCTGCCACCACATCTTCCACCAGGGCAAAGACATCTTGTTCCAGTGTGCGGGAGGCAAGCTTCTCGATCATCTGGTCGGTGATCACGGCACCGTTTCCGCCTGCGTACAAGGCCAATTTTTCCAGCTCCTTGTCCAACAGTCGCAGATCGCTGCCTGTCCGCTCGACCAGCTTCATCGCCTGGGGGCGCTCGATCTTCGCCTGATAATGCACGGCCCTTCTTTCCACCCAACCGTACAGGTCGGCGTCGCGCAGCGGCAAAAACGGGATAACCACCGCTTTCTCCTGCAGGGCCTTTACCAGCTTTTTGCGCTCGTCCAGTTTCTCCGCCTCCACATGGAGAAACAGCGACGTATAGGCGGGAGGGTTCGCCAAATAAGCCAGCAGGGCGTCGGGATCGCTCTCCACCTTGACGGCTGGCTTGGCCCCCGTCAGAAAATAGGCTTGTTTTGCCACCACCATGCGGTGTTCCGCGAGAAACGGCAGCGTTTCGGCATCCTGCAAGATGTCGGCCAGCGATGTTTCCGTACAGTCGTACTGGCTTACATTCAGGTCGGCATAGGCGGGGTCGATCATTTCCCGCTGCGCGAGCTTGATCAGTTCCTCGGCCAGAAAGGTTTCGGTGCCATACAGGACATAAACGGGAGAGAACCGCTTCTGCCTGATATCCCGAATAGCCGAAGTCAGCGGCATGGGTTTCTCCTCCTTCCCGCTCCATCATTGGGCCATTATACCATATTCAACAGGACGGAAGGGAATCCGGAAAGCCGAAAAACCGTGACCTCCAACGGCTGTCACGGCTTTCTCTCGTATATTCGCACCTTTATGTAAACGCTTAGGGAGAAGCCCCGGGAACCCTTCTCCCTAAGCGGTAAGCAGGGGGTGCTGGGTACTGTAATATACGTTGGCTTGCCGGCAATGGTGCCAGTCCCCGACAATTTCCATTCCTGTCCGGATCGCTGCGGCTGCGCTATCTTCTCAGCATAGGGCCATGGAAATGGAGAACGAGATTCCGTACCAGATTCGCTGCCGGTTCCCCATCTTAATTTCTGTCTCTCCCTCGGCCGTCGCCGTTTCCTTTCTCATTGTCCCTGCCATTTCCTTTGTCGTTGCCTTTTTTGTCGTCGTCTTTCCCTTTGTTCTCCTTCTCATTTTTCCTGTCGCCGCCAGCCTCCCGCTTTTTTTCCGGATCGGGATTGTTCTTCTCTTTCTTATTGTCCTTGTCGTCATCTTTCTCCCGAATCGGTCTATCGTCGATGATGGCGGGTCTGGCGGGAGTCGCTGCCTTTCCTTTTTCATTCGCCGGGGTTGTGGCAACCGCCGGAGGGCTGTTCAGCTTCTGCGGCTTGGCGGCAGGGGCCTGTTTCTTGTTGGCTGGCGGGTTAGGTTGGGCGGGCTGCCCTTTCGCGGGCTGTTTGTTGTCAGGCTGCTGGGGCACATCGGGTTTGTCGGGCTGCTCCTGTGCCGGTGCCGACGGCTGGGGCTCGGTCTCAACCACAGCCGGCTTTTCTTCAACGGGGACGGGCCGACTACCGGTTCCGGTCCGATCGATAACGCCTTTCGCCATGACGAATATCCCCAGCAACAGGCAGGCTGCGGCTATGCCGGTTCCCACGCGCGCCAGCCACACCGGCAGCTGTTTGCGGCGGAACGGCTTCTTTTCCGGCTGTTTCCATTCCAGGACGGGCAGTTCCTCACGCATCGGCTTCACAGCGGCAGCCGCAGGCTTTACCGATGCTTTTTCCAACTGCGGCAGGATGGCGTCTACCAGACTGTATGGGGGGGTAACGGGAGGCAGTTCCGCCAGCTGCATCGATACTCTTCTCAGGCGTTCCTGCATGAGCTGCAGATCCGGATTTGAGGAGAGCAGCGCCTGCAGCCTTTCTTTTTCCTCCCACGAAAGATCATTGTCCAAATCGCGCTGAAGCAGCTCCATATCCGCTTCTCTGAGCATCAGCCAATCCCCCCTTTCTGGTAGTCATGCAGCAGTTCCTGCAGCTGCTGCCTCGCCCGGAACAAATACGATTTCACGGTATTAAGCGGAAGCTCCAGGGTATCCGCGATCTCCTGATAGGAGAGATCCTGCAGATAGCGCAGGAGCACGACCATCCGATACTGATGCGGCAGTTTGGCAATCGCCCGCTGAATATCGCTTGCCATGCTGCTCGCGAGAATTTCATCCTCCACATTCTGACGGTCCATCAGCGTCATTTCGTGCTCTTCGATCGAGACCGTCTCCTTTTTCGCCCGGAATTTGTCCATGCAGACGTTGCTGACGATTCGCTGCACCCACGTCGAAAATTTCGCTTTCTCTTGATAGGTGTCAATTTTGCGGTATATTCGGATCAATGCTTCCTGTGAAGCGTCAAGCGCATCTTGTTCGTTTCCTAGAATGTAGTACGCACTGCGGTACACAGAGTGTTCGATGGAACGGAGCAGCTCGACCATCGCATCATGATCGCCGGACTGCGCTCTTCTGACCAGCTCTGCTTCGCGCATATTCTCCTCTCCCCTCTACAGACGCGAGGCCTCTCAAAAAGGTTGCATCGGGCGCTGTACCAAAATCTGCGTCTGCCAGATCATTTTTTCCGGCTGGACGATCAGGGTGATCCCCCCTTGCCGGTCGGTCCGGTAGACATTGGCATCAACGTCTGCTAATCTTTGCAACACCACCGCTGAGGGATGTCCATATCGGTTGTGGCGGCCGACGGAAATCACGGCCGCCTTCGGTTTGATACGCTGCAGCAATGCCGGTGTGGTGGACGTGCGGCTCCCGTGGTGGCCCACCTTCAGCACGTCAACGGGCGGCAGCCTTTCCTGAAGCAGGGCGTTTTCGCCGCTTTCTTCCAGGTCGCCGGTGAATAACAGGTTCGTATCGTAAGCGGACAGCAGCATCACCACCGATGCATTGTTGCCGCTCCATTCGCTGCCCGGCCCGGGATGCAGCCATGTCCATCTCACATGCGGATTGTCCTGCCAGCTGTCGCCCGGTTTGCCGGTCCATATGGGTACGTGGCGGTCTTGCAATGCCTTGATCACTTGTTGTTCCGTTTCTGACGGTGGTTCGCCATTGACCAGCGCAGCGCCGACAGAAACATACGGCAGGATGGCAGGCAAGCCGCCGACATGATCTTCATCACCGTGCGTCATGATCAAGATATCGATATGTTCGATGCCTCGTGCACGCAAAAAGGGGAGCAAAACATCCTTGCCAACCTCGTAAGGATCGCGTTTTTTCCGCCACGCTTCCTCCTGTTGGAAGCGCGGCGTGCCACCCCCATCTATCAAGTATACCCTCTCTTTGCCAACCTCGACAACGATGGAATCTCCCTGACCCACGTCGAGGAAGGTGATGCGCACCTCGTCCCGGCCGGTGAACGGCTGCCGGGCCATGCACAGGAACAGCGCCAGACACAGCCCGTACGCAAGCAGGTCGCGCCTGCGGTGATAGCCATTTTTCCACAACAGCGGCAGCATCCACAAAAAGAAAAAATAGGCGGCGAGCCATACCCCATCCGGATGGGGCCAGTGCCGAAAGGGCAGAAGCAGCTGGTCCAGCCGGTCGAACGCCTGATGGATCCAATGCAGCAGGAACGCGGCACCACGCGCCGGCAGAATGGCCATGGCGGGATGAACCATGCCGAGCAGGAGGGCGATCAGGCCGAGGGGCAGCACAACCGCGGACAGCAGGGGAACGGCGAGCAGGTTTATCGGAAGCGATAACGGTGAAAACTGATGAAACCAATAGATGAGCAGCGGAAACGAAACCAGCTGCGCGGACAGCGTAACGGCCAAGAGCGAGCGAAGCCAGGCGAGTTTGGGAGAGGGCAGGCTCATCAGCAGCGGAACGAACTCGATCAGCCCCAGCGTGACGCCAAACGACAGCTGGAATCCGGCCTGCCACAGCTGATACGGATCATAGGCGAGCATGAGCAGGAAGGATGCCGCCCACATCTCGCGGACATCTCCCCGACGGCCGCCGAACTGGGCCAATAGTCCGAGAACGCCCATCACTCCCGCCCGCACGGCGGATGAACTCGCCCCCACCAGCGGCACGTAAAGGGCGATAACGCACATGGTCACAAGCAGCGCGGTTTGGCGGGAGAGGCCGCAGCGTTCCGCGAGCCAGAGAGCCAGGCTGCCGAGGATCGTGACATGAAGCCCCGAGATGGCCAAGACGTGCAGGGCCCCCAGATTGGCGTACACCTGCTGCAGTTCCGGCGAGAGGTCCGTCTGCAGTCCCAGCAGCAGCGACTTCATATATCCCGCCGTGTCCGGGTCGGGAAAGAGCGCTTCCACCTTCTTGCCCAGCGCGATCTGCCAGCCGCGGAAAACAGATGACAGGCTCCCCGTCCCCGGCTCCACCCGCACAGACGCGAAGGAGGCCGTCCCTGTGACGGAGATTCCCTGCCACCGCAGATAGCGGGCATAATCGAAGCCATGGGGGTTGCGGGCGGGATCCGGTACCGCCAGCGTCACCTCTCCCCGCCACCGCTGGCCGATCCGCCAGCTCTCCACCGGCTCGATCTGGCTTTTTTCCGTCAAGAGCACCCGCATCGCGATGCGTTCGGCACGGGGAAGCTTCGCCAATGAGCCGCCCGGGTCGCCGGCATCCTCCGCAGCCAAGGCAAACCGGGCCGTATCACCGTCCCGGATGACCGGCGAATCGATCGTTCCTGCCAGAACAAGGGTGCGCCCCTCCGCCGCCGCTCCCCACAGGGAAGAGCGGTGCTGCTGGTCATAGCAGGCAAAGTAGAAGGCGGCCGCGCCTGCCGCAAGCAGGAAGAGGGCTGCCTTCCTCCCCCATGCTTTCCTGCCGGACAGAAAGAGCGCCGGGACGATGGCCGCACTGAGCGCCCATAGAAAAGGAGGCAGATACACAACCGCCAGGAAGCCGGCAGTTACGGCCAGGCTCAGCGAAAAAAACATCCCCCGTTTCCACATCAACTCGGTTTTCCCCTCCATTTTGTTTGCCGTTAGCATAAAGCAGGAAAACCGGACAGAAAAAGCGCTTGACCGCTGGCAGAAGGGCAAAAATCGGTCTATCATGATAGAAAAACGGCAAGCCGCCAAAGGAGAGAAACCGAGTCACATTTCATTTCCCCGGCGAGTAATCCGCCCGATTGGGTATTTTGTGAGATTGCACTGCCCTGTCAGAAGTGATAGATTTAGCTATATCGCAATTTGAAGTTCTCTGAGAGGAAGAAAATCATCATATGTGTGGAATCGTAGCCCTTTTCAATAAACGGCAGCAGCCCGTCCAGCTTGATACGATCAGCGCGATGACCAACGTCATCCTGCACCGCGGACCCGACGACGACGGGTTTCATCTGGAGGAGAACATCGCCCTGGGCTTTCGCCGCCTCAGCATCATCGACGTAGCCGGCGGCCATCAGCCGCTTTTCAACGAGACAAAAGAGCTGTGGATCATCGGCAACGGTGAAATCTACAACTATAAAGAGCTGCAGAAGTGGCTGACAGAGCGCGGCCATGTTTTTCATACCGATTCGGACATTGAGACCATCCTCCACCTTTATGAAGAGGTCGGTTTCGACGCGCCCAAACATCTGCGCGGCATGTTCGGCTTCACCATCTGGGACAGCCGGCGCAAGCTTCTCTTCGGGGCACGCGACCACTTCGGGATCAAGCCGCTCTACTATACGGAGACCGCCGATGCCATCGCCGTCGGCAGCGAGATCAAAAGCCTGCTGGAACTGCCCGATGTGAAAAGGGAAGTGAATCAGACGGCTTTTTACCATTATTTGACCTTCCAGTATGTTCCCGATCCGGAGACCATGTACCGGGGAATTTATCGGGTGCCCCCCGCCCATTACTTCGTCATCGAGCATGACCGGATCCGGACGGAACGCTATTGGGATGTGGCGTTCCAGCCTGATGAAAGCAAACCGTTCTCGTACTTTGTGGAAGGCACCCGCGCGATCCTGCTGGAATCCGTCGACAAGCACCGCGTCAGCGAAGTGCCCCGCGGCGCCTTTCTCTCCAGCGGCGTCGATTCCAGCAGCATCGTGGCCATGCTGCGCACCTTCGAGCCGGTGAAAACCTTCTCCGTCGGTTCCGACATTCCCGGCTACAGCGAATTGGACTATGCGCGGCGCACCGCCCAGTATCTGGGGACGGAGCATCACGAAATCATCGTGAACGCCCGGCAGTATATGAATGAACTGCCCCGGCTGGTCTGGCATCAGGACGAGCCGGTCGCCGATCCGTCCGCCATCCTCCTCTATTTCGTCGCCGAGCTGGCGAGTCAGCATGTGACGGTGGTGCTGTCCGGTGAAGGGGCCGATGAATTTTTCGGCGGCTACAACATTTATCGGGAGCCCCACTCGCTGCGGATGTTTGCCCATATGCCGGGCTGGATGAAGCGTTCGCTGCGGCAGCTGGCCGAGAAGCTGCCCGATCATGTGAAAGGCAAGAGCTTCCTCATTCGCGGTTCCAAGTCTGTGGAGGAACGCTTCTTTGGCAACGCCCTGATTTTTTCCGAGGAACTGAAAGCGCAGGTCGTCATGGAAGACATCTTCCGTTCCGCCAGCTACCGTTCCCCGCTCACCGTCACGGAAGAGATTTATCGCCGGGCAAGCGATTATGATGACGTGACCAAGATGCAGTATCTGGACATCCACACCTGGCTTCGGGGCAATATCCTGATGAAGGCCGACAAGATGACGATGGCCAATTCCCTGGAGCTGCGCGTGCCGTTTATCGACACCAAGGTGTTTGAGTTCGCCGCGACGATCCCGACGAAATACAAGATCGCCAACGGCACGACCAAGCATGTCCTGCGGGAAGCGATGAAGGAGTTCCTGCCTCCCGAGATCAAGACGCGCCCCAAACTGGGCTTCCCTGTACCGACACGCCAATGGCTGAAGGACGAATTTTATCAATGGGCCAAGGAGCTGATCTTCGAGGCGAAGGTTGACGAGCTGATCAACAAGGCGTTTGTCCTGTATATGCTGGATGAACACCGCGAAGGAAAAGCCGATTACAGCCGCAAGATCTGGACCATCCTCATCTTCATGCTCTGGCACCAAATCTTCATCGAGCAAAAATATGCGTTTGAACCGTATGTGAGCCCGTCCGTAGAAGTCCGGAAAAGACGGTCTGCCGAACTGCAGCCGATCGGATAACCGAATAAAAGAGATGCAGCCCGGCGAATAAACGGGCTGCATTTTTTTGTGTATGGGAAAAAGGCATGAAATGACGCATCCTCATTCCGGAATTCCTTCTTTTTTATCAGACAGCGACAAATACATGTTCACGACGGCTCGGGCCAGACAGGCAGACGAATCCACAATGCAAAGATGTTCCCGTTTCTTGTCCGTGACAACATTCAAATCTGTACAAGCGATGATCACCGCATCCGCGGTCTCGGCCAAATCGGAACGGAGTTTTTCCCACAATGGAATGGCCTTATTAATTTGGCCTGTTTTTATGTTTGCTATCATTTGATTGACAGCCGTTTGCCAGCTTTCCTTGTGAACATAATCAAGTCCACATTTCAATAAAGCCTCGTGATAGATGCCGGATTGATCATTTTTCTTTGCATCCCCTCTCTTTCTTTGATTAGGGTGGAATCAGCAAAAGGATGGAAAGGTGGTATCTGCGTGCTGTATGAAATCTGGGAACGGTACGGGCGCTGGCTGTCGGCTGCGGGAATCCTGCTGTTTCTCGGGCTCAGTTTTTATTTGTACCGGGGAGCAGAACGTACAGGGTCTCTGCCGCTGGAGACACCTGTTTATGCGGCAGAGGTGAAGGATGCCGGGCAGGAAAGAAATGATGAGCAGAACGGCACGATCCCCCCGCAGCAAGAATCCGCCCCTCCGATGTATGCCGACATCAAGGGAAGTGTCAAACGGCCGGGCATGTACGCCTTTCAGCCCAACGAACGGGTCGCCCATCTTCTTGCCAAGGCGGGGGGACTTACCCCTGAGGCGGACCCGCTGCAGGTCAATCTGGCCCAGCCGCTGACCGATGGCATGTCCATATGGATCCCCGCCAAAGGAGAGAAAGGAAACGCCTCTTTCCCCTGCGCCCCTCCGCAAAGCCTGCATCCGGCGCAGCGGACAGCGGCTGCGGGGGCAGCCCCTTCGACAGGAAAAGTAAACATCAACACGGCGACACTGCAGGAACTGCAGACGCTGCCCGGCATCGGTGAGACGCGCGCACAAGCCATTCTCGCCTATCGGGAGAAGAACGGGCCGTTTGACAAACCGGAACAGTTGAAGAACATCGCCGGAATCGGCGACAAAACGTTTGAGCGGCTGAAGGACAGGGTCGTGGTGAAATAGCCCCATTCCGTCATGATCTCCACGCTTGGTTCATACAATGTCAGGAGAAGAGAGGATGGAGGGATTCACATGCACATTGGGTTTGTCGGGACCGGCAGCATGGGAAGCTTGTTGATCGACGCCTTCATCGCCGCTCAAGCCGTCCCCCCCAGGCAGATCATCGCATCCAACCGCACCCTTTCCAAAGCGGAGAAGCTGGCCGAGCGTCATCCCGGCTTGCAGGTCGCCGGGGATAACACAGAGGTTGCCCGCAGCGCACAGCTTCTGCTGTTGTGCGTGAAGCCGTTTGAATACAGGCAGGCGCTGAACCAGCTGCGCGAGGCGCTGTCCCCGGAGCATATCCTCGTGACCATCACCAGTCCGGTGAAACTGCACGAACTGGAACAGCTCGTCCCCTGCCAGGTGATACGCGTGGTACCCAGCATCACCAATGCGGCACACAGCGGTCTGACGCTGTTTGAGTATGGCGAACGCACGACGCCGGAAGCAAGAAGCAGGGTGCTCTCGCTCTTTTCACGGATCAGCTGTCCGCTGGAAGTGGAAGAAAAATTTCTGCGCATCGCCTCGGATATCAGCAGCTGCGGTCCGGCATTTGTCAGCTATATCCTGCAGCACATGATTCAATCTGCCGTGGAGGAGACAGGGATTTCCCGGGAAGCTGCCACCTTTCTGACCACGCAGATGATCATCGGCTTTGCGGATCTGTTGAAACGTGAGATCTTCACCCTGCCAGCCCTGCAGGAGCGGGTATGCGTGCCGGGCGGCATTACCGGCGAAGGTCTGATCGCCTTGGAAAACAGCATTCCCGGCGTGTTTAACGAGGTATTCAGAAGGACGCACGCCAAATTTGCCGAAGACAGGCATGAGATGAGCAGCCACCTGCTTGCAGACCCTACTTCATAACACAATCCATGACCAGATTGCCGAAATCTTTTACATCCCGCAAATAGTCGTAACCAGGTGAGCTCCCCCATCTGTTATACATGCGGACCGCAACCAGATCGCAATCCGGCACAACCAGCAGCGTGGCTCCTGTGTAGCCCAGGATTTGATAGGAGCCGGCCGGCACCCGCTCTCCCAATTCCGTGCGGGCGGCAGGCAGGTCTTTGACAAACCATAAGTAACCGTTTTGCGGAGAATCCTTGTCTTCCAGTAACGGGCTTTGGATCGTGGTTGCCGTTTCGATCAGCGATGGGGGGACGATCTGCCTGCCTTCCATGTTGCCTTTCTTCAGGTGCAGGTACCCCCAATATGCCAGCTCACGGGTGCTCACATACAGATTCATGCCAGCTCCATCCGGGCTTTGATCAAGCTTGACAACCGGCGGCTCATGCGGCCCCATCACAAGCTGGACAAGCTCCGGCGCCGCCTCCGTCTGCCAGCCCGTTTCCGTCATTTGCAAAGGAGCGAATACCTGCTTCTGCAGGATGGCAGCCACGGTTTGACCGGTCGTTCGTTTCACGATTTCAGCCAGCATCGCGATGCTTTCATTGCGATACTCCCAGGCTGTTCCTGCGGGAAACCGGCGGCAGAGATTCCCCTGCTCATCCGACCCAAGCCCATGCGTATGGGTAAGCAGATGGCGGATAGTTGTACCCGCTGCCACCTCCGGGTCCAATTCGGGGAGGTAGGCAAGGACGGGATCATCGATGCTGGCGATATCGCCGTTCAACACGGCATAAGCTGCGGCAAACCCGAGATAGCTTTTGCGGACAGACGCCACATGAAAGCGGGAATCCGCCTGAACCGGCCGACTGTCCGCCGCCGGCCCGTGACGCCCCCCGTAATGTTCCGTAACCACCTTGTCGCGGTGAATCACCATGACGGCCGTAGCGGAGCTGGACAGCACGTTTCCCATCCGCTCCACATGCTGGACAACCTTGTCAAATTGGTCGGTTAGCTGTGTTGGCAGCCGCATCCGCATCTCTCCTTCATACGATCATTTGTTCCCATGCAACCATTATAACTCTTTTGCCAGTTTGCGGAAAGAAAAAAACCGCACAGAAACCTGTGCGGTCAGACTGATGACAAACCTGTGAGAGGCATGGCGTGATGGGGCCAAGCGAGCTCCTTTGACGACCGACTCAGCGGAGAAAGGAAGACGCGGGATCCCAGGGGGCGTGAGTCTCACTTCGCTGTAACACCCAGATGTTGAGCCCCCTGCCCGCGTCGCGTTTCGGAGCGGACACGGCCAACTTCTGCGCGGGTCGTCAAGAGAGCGAGCAGGAACCATCACTCATGACATAACGAACTTGTCTACAAAAAACCGCACAGAAACCTGTGCGGTCTGGATGGCGGAATATTACCCGACCACGATATTGACCAGCTTGCCCGGCACGGCGATCACTTTCTTGACCGCCTTGCCTTCGAGCAAAGCTTTCGCCTTTTCATGGTTTACAACATGGGCTTCCAGCTCTTCCCTGGACAAGCCGTTGGGGACGACCAGCTTGTCACGTACTTTGCCGTTGATCTGGATGGCGATCTCCACTTCGTCGAGAACGAGTGCCTGCGGGTCATAGGTTGGCCAC
Source organism: Brevibacillus sp. SYP-B805 (assembly GCF_011059135.1). Taxonomy (GTDB): domain Bacteria; phylum Bacillota; class Bacilli; order Brevibacillales; family Brevibacillaceae; genus Brevibacillus_F. The sequence continues at coordinate 90,254 of NZ_JAALGD010000002.1, forward strand.
GGCTGTTTGTGGACGCTCTCCGTATGGCCGATCATCTCCCACAGCTCTTCGGCGATATGGGGCGTGATCGGCGCCAGCAGGATCACCAGTGTTTTCAGCGCGAACGCCAGCGTGCCGCGATCGGCTGTTTCCGGATACGCGTACAGTTTGTTCACCAGCTCCATGATCGTGCTGATGGCGGTGTTGAACATGTACCGCTCGCCGATATCCTCCGACACTTTCTTGATTGCGTAATGAACCATGCGGTAAAGATCTTTTGCCGCCTCATCAGCAGGGGCCGGCTGTGATACCGCACCGGCGAACAGGTCCGCATGCCCTTCCACCAGCCGCCATACGCGGTGCAGGAAGCGGTAGCTGCCCTCCACGCCCGTATCCGTCCAGTCCAGATCCCTGTCCGGCGGAGCGGCGAAGAGGATGAAGAGACGTCCCGTGTCGGCCCCATATTTTTCAATGATCTCATCCGGGCTGACCACGTTGCCTTTCGACTTGGACATCTTGGCTCCGTCTTTCAGAACCATCCCCTGCGTCAGCAGGCTGCGGAACGGTTCATCATAGGAAACCATGCCGATGTCATACAGGATTTTCGTAAAGAAGCGGGAATAGAGCAGATGCAGAATGGCGTGCTCGATCCCCCCGATATATTCGTCCACCTGCAGCCATTTGTCCACTTTCTCCTTGGAGAACGGCAGGCTGTCATTGTGCGCGTCCGTATAGCGGAGATAATACCAGGACGAATCGATGAACGTATCCATCGTATCCGTCTCCCGGCGCGCATGGCCGCCGCAGCTTGGGCATGTGGTATGGACGAAGCTTTCGGATGTGGTCAGCGGATTCCGTTTGCCGTCAATGACGACGTCTTCCGGCAGCATGACCGGCAGTTGATCGTACGGCACCGGGACAACGCCGCAGGTATCGCAGTAAATCATCGGGATCGGCGCTCCCCAGTAGCGCTGGCGCGAAATCAGCCAGTCGCGCAAACGGTAGGAGACGGCCGGTCCGCCTTTGCCCTGCTGCTGCAGATGCGCGCTGATCGCCTTGATCGCTTCCCGGTTGGGCATCCCGTCAAAGCTGCCGGAGTTGATCAGCGTCCCTTCCTCTGTAAAGGGGGCGTCGACCGCCACCTCTTCCGCCAGGATGTCCGGATCAGGTGGATTGATCACCACTTTGATCGGCAGGTTATATTTCTTGGCAAACGCAAAGTCGCGCTCGTCATGGGCAGGCACGCCCATGACAGCCCCGGTGCCGTAATCGAGCAGCACATAGTTGGCCACCCAGATGGGCACCTGCTCGCCGGTGAGCGGATGAACGGCATGGGCGCCGGTGAAGTAGCCGATTTTCTCCGCGTCGGCAGCGGTCCGCGTAATTTCGCTTTCCTTTTTCATCTGCTCGATAAACGCCCGCACCGTCGCTTCCTGCTCCTTGCCTGCGATCAGTCTCTCCACCAGCGGATGTTCCGGCGCGAGCACCATGTAGGTCACGCCGAACAAGGTGTCCGGGCGGGTGGTGAAAACCGTGATGGTGTCGTTGCCCAGCTCCGGAACGGTGAAGGTAACGTTTGCCCCCTCGCTCTTGCCGATCCAGTTGCGCTGCATCGTGCGCACCTTCTCCGGCCAGTGGGGCAGCTTATCCAGGTCATTCAGCAAACGTTCCGCATAGTCGGTGATCCGCAGGAACCACTGCTCCAGATCTTTTTTCGTCACTTCCGAATCGCAGCGCCAGCACAGGCCGTTGATCACCTGCTCGTTGGCCAGCACCGTCGAACACTCCGGACACCAGTTGACAAACGCCCGCTTCCGGTATGCCAGGCCCTGTTCATAAAATTTCAGAAAAAGCCATTGCGTCCATTTGTAATAATCGGGGGAGCAGGTGGTTACTTCCCGCGACCAGTCGACGCTGACGCCCAAACGGTTTTGCTGTTCTTTCATGTACGCGATATTTTCATAGGTCCATTTTGACGGTTGGGCGCCGAACTTGACGGCCGCATTCTCAGCCGGCAGGCCGAACGCGTCCCACCCCATGGGATGGAGAACCTGATAGCCGTTCATCCGCTTGAAGCGCGCGATGATGTCACCGATCGAGTAGACGCGCATATGTCCCATGTGCAGGCGTCCGGACGGATAAGGAAACTGCTCGAGGCAGTAAAATTTCGGTTTCGCATCATCTTCCACGGTCCGGTGGGCTGCGGTTTCCTGCCAGCGCTTCTGCCACTTGGCTTCAATCTCAGCCGGTACGTATTGCCTAGCCATGACGTTTTCCTCCTCAATCTCCACAAATGATCAAAAAATAAAAAACCCCCCGCCGCCAACACGCCTGTGTCAGGGACGAGAGGAAATTCCCGCGGTACCACCCATACTTGATGACTGGCATTGGATTGTTGTCCTGCCATTCATCCGCTCATTGCCTTCGTAACGTGAAGGATGGCGCCCGCCCTACGCAGCCGCGAGCGGCCTTCAGGCTGGGAGCTTCGAGGCGAGTTCAAAAACCGTTCGGGTTGACTTGCACCGGACGTCAACTCTCTGAAACCGAATCGCTGCTTTCTACTGGTCCTCATCATCGCTCTCATTTATTCAACAGATGTATACGCCGATTATAGTCAAACCTGACTCGCCGTGTCAATCCCGGGGGCGCCGCGCCGCAAAAAAGAGGCGCTCGCTTTTTTCATGGGGCGGCTGGTCGGTAAAGTCGGCTGTGATGGCAATATCGACGAAGCCGGCCTCCCGCAGCCATTTTGCCGTCAGCATCGGCTGGTAGGCCCGCTGCAGATGGCTTTCTTCCACCCGCCGATAAAGGCCGTTTGGCTGCTTCAGGAAAAAGGCCAGCTGATGTTCCACCTCGCAGCGTAGCGGATCGCAGAAGCATTCCCAGATGTAGGCGATATCCTCTTCCAGCAGGGTGAACGTGTGATCGGAAAATACATGCAGGATCTTGTAAGGGCTGTGCACGTCGAACAGAAACGTTCCTCCCGGCTGAAGATGGGCGTAGACGCGGCGGAATGTTTCCTGCACATCCGCCTCTTCCGTCAGGTAGCTGAGCGAGTCGCAAAAGGAGATGACGGCATCCGCAGGGGGCAGTTCCAGCCGGCGCATATCCTGCTCCACCCAGGTTACTTCCGTCTGGGCGCTGCGCATCTTGGCATAAGCGATGGACAGCATCTCCGCCGACAAATCCACCCCTGTCACCCGATACCCTCGTTTGGCCAGGGGAATCGCGATGCTGCCTGTCCCGCATCCGAGATCGATCACTGAGGTTGGCTTGCCGAGCTTCTGCCAGGTCTGCTCCGCCCATGCCAGCCACTTCTCGTAGGGGATGTCTGCCATCAACCGATCGTAGATGGCTGCCAAATGAGCGTACGACATTTTCCCTTACCCGCTGAACGTTACCTGGCGGGCATCGCTCCAGAGCCGCTCGATATTGTAGAATTCGCGCTCTTCCCGGTGGAAGACGTGGACGACCACATCGCCCAGATCCACCAGCACCCAGCGCCCTTCGTCCGCCCCTTCGATGCCGCGCACGGTATAGCCGTTCTTGTACGCCTGGTCGCGAATTTCCGTCACGATCGCCTGCACCTGCCGCTCGTTGTTGCCGTGGCAGATGACGAAATACTCGGCAATAATGGAAAGCTCGCGGATATCCATGACCAGAATGTTCTCCGCCTTCTTCTCTTCCGCCGCCTTGACGGCCAAACGCGCCAAATCTTCCGTCACTTTTACCATCCATTTCCTCCCTTTCGAACGAGATCATTATAGGCGAGCAGGGTTAGCGGATAAACCTGCTTTTTGCGCTCCACCAGATGGGTGATCGTTCCTCCCAGCGCAAACGCCAGCGCTTCATCCAGATTCTTCTCCGCCAGCCTGCGAATCTCATCCACGCCGGGAAACGATCGGTTCGGTTCAATATAGTCTGCCACACAAACCACTTTTTCTAACAGGCTCATCCCTTCCCGGCCGGTCGTATGATAGCGGACAGCCTGCAAAATCTCAGGATCAGTAACCCCCAGCTCGGTCTGGATCACCACCGCTCCGACAAACGCGTGCCACAGTTCCTTATCCCCGTCAATCAGTTCCCGGGGCATATCATGCCTGACGAGAATCTCCCGCATCTTCTCCACGGGCCAGCACTTGCAGTAGTCGTGCAGAATCCCCGCCAGCTCCGCCTTGTCGGGATCGGCCCCGTACCGTTCCGCCAGCGTGCGGGCGGCGTCAGCCACCCCGAGCGTGTGATCGTAGCGTTTCTGATTCATCTGCGCCCGCACCTGCGCGAGCAGTTTTTCACGGTCAGCCCACAGATTCATACAGTCGATGCTCCTTTATATAGCATTCCACCGCATCGGGCACCAGGTAGCGGATGCTCCGGCCTGCCGCCGCCCTCTCGCGGATCAGGGTGGACGAAATTTCCACCGCCGGCATCTCCACAAACGTGACATACGCGGAGAGCGCCTCTTCATCGTAACGGGAGCCGGGACGAGCGAGGCCAATAAACCGGACGAGCGTCACCAGTTCGTCGAAACGATGCCATTTCGGCAGCATTTCCACCATATCCCCGCCGATGATAAACCAGAACCGGTGCTCCGGATAAGCCGCAACCAGCTGCCGCATTGTGTCGATCGTATAGGAAGGGCCATCCCGGTGCAACTCGATATCCGTTACGCGAAACGCCGGATGAGGGGCGGTCGCAAGCTCCGTCATGCGCAGCCGATGGCCCTCGGCCGCAATATCGTTCCGCTGCTTGTGAGGCGGGATGCGCGCGGGCATGAACCAGATTTCATCCAGCCGGGCCTGATCGCGCGCCTGCTCGGCAGCCAGCAGATGGCCGTAGTGAATGGGATCAAACGTACCGCCGAAAATGCCAATCCGTTTTCCGCTCACTTCCATCATACACCTTACGGAAGCTGAATGGTCTTGTGTTCGGTCGATTCCTTGTACAGCACAACCGTGTGGCCGATCAGCTGGACCAGTTCCGCTTCCGCTCCTTCCGCCAGCGCAGCCGCCACGTCGTGTTTGTCATCCAGGTTGTTTTGCAGGATGGAAACCTTGATCAATTCCCGCGCTTCCAATGCTTCTTTGATTTGTTTCACCATGTTGTCGTTTACGCCGCCTTTTCCCACCTGGAAAATCGGGGTCAGGTGATGGGCCAGCGAGCGCAGGTACCGCTTCTGTTTGCCAGTCAACATTTATTTGCCCCCTTGCAGGAGTTGTTTCAATACCGTCAAGCGCATCAGCTCGGTGGGAGCGGTCTCGCCCGTCCACAGTTCGAAGGCAAGCGCCCCTTGATTGATAAACATGCCGACGCCGGAATGGGTTTTGGCGCCGATGGCCTGCGCGGTTTTCAGCAGCTTCGTCTCCAATGGATTGTAGATCAGGTCGCTCACGATCAGCCCCGGATGCAGCCATTCCTCCGCCACAGGCATCTCGTCCACATGCGGATACATGCCGATGGAGGTGGTGTTGATCAAGAGCGTGGCGTCGGCAATCGCCTCACCCGCCTGCTGCGGATCGACGGAAACGGTCGGCACCAGCGGATTCAACAGCTCGGCGAGCAGCTGCGCTTTCTCACGGGAACGGTTGACGATGCGGATCTGTTTGACGGCGTGTTCGGCCAATGTGCAGGCAACGGCCCGCGCCGCGCCTCCCGCCCCAATCATGGTTACCACCTGATTCGCCAGATTGATGCCCGTTTCCTCCACCAGCGAGCGGACATACCCTTTGCCATCCGTATTATAGCCGATCAGCCGGCCGTTGTCGTTGACCACCGTATTGACGGCGCCGATCCGTTTGGCCAGCGGATCGATCTCATCCAGCAGCGGCACAATGGCTACCTTGTGCGGAATCGTCACATTGACGCCGCGCATCCCCAGGGCGCGGACGCCGGCAACCGCTTCCGGCAGCTGTTCCGGCGCTACGTTGAAGGCGGCATAGGCATAAGGCAGTTTCAGCGCCGCAAATGCCGCATTGTGCATCGCGGGCGATTGCGAATGATGCACCGGGTGGCCCAGCAGTCCAACCATCTGTGTCTTGCTTGTGATCATTGGCTTCTCCTTTCCCCGAAACCCACTCAACGGCTGCCATGTGAACCTGCCTGGCAGGGGCTTTCCGCTGTCCGATCAGACCAGCGCTTTGCGGACGGCGATCCCGACGCCTTTGGGCACATGCACATCCACAACGGCCGGGTATTTGCCCTGCAGGCTGATCCAGCCCAGCCCCGAAATGACAATATCCGTTGGTCCGTTGGCTCCTATTTTCAAACTATGCTTGGTGAAGGGAGGGAGCTGCTTCACCGCTTCCCCGGTGGGCGGTGCCAGCAGTTCCCCGTGGTGCCTCGCGAAAATGTCGTCTGCCTGTTCCAGCTTGGTGCGATGAATATACAGATTGTTTGCCACATAAACGACAAACGGCTGATGTTCGCCGCGCACAAAATCCACGCGGGCCAGGCCAGCCAGAAACAGCGTCTGCTTGTCGTTCAGCTGGTACACCTTCGGATTGATGCGGGCCGATGGCGTCAGCTTGCGCAAATCCTGTGGGGTCACCATGTGGCCGATCTGATCCCGGTTGATGATGCCCGGCGTATCGTACAGGAAGCGGCCATCCTCCAGCGGAATCTCGATTTTATCCAAAGTTGTCCCCGGAAACGGCGAGGTGGTGATCTCCATCTCAGCCGATCCGTAATCATGCAGAATGCGGTTGATCAAGGTGGATTTGCCCACGTTGGTGACACCGACGATGTAAACGTCGCGTTTCTCGCGCAGCCGCCCGATCCGGCTGAGCAGCTCGTCGATGCCGATCCCCTTCTGCGCGCTGACCAGCACCACATCCGCCGGTTTCAGCCCCCGATCCTTGGCCTCATGCTGCATCCAGTTGCGCACACGGTTCAAATTGATGTTTCTGGGCAGCAAATCCACCTTGTTGCCCACCAGCAGAATCGGATTTTTTCCTACAAAACGGGGCAGTCCACGCAGCCAGGAGCCCTGAAAATCAAACAGGTCGACCACCATGACCACCAGGCTGTCCGTGGCGCCGATGCCGTTCAAGATGCGGAGAAAGTCGTCATCATCCATCGCAACGGGCGCCACTTCATTATAATGCTTGATCCGAAAGCACCTTTGGCAGACCACGACCTCGCGCGCCAAAGCCGACCTCGGCGTGTAGCCGGGCTTTGTCGGGTCTTCCGTCTGGATGGCCTTGCCGCAGCCGGCACAGTGGATTTGCTCCCCTGTTTCTACGACTTGTTCGTCCATGAGATCATTCCTTTCCTGCGCATCCAATAGAGCGCGATCCGCTCCAGCAGTCGGTTGAATCTGGTCAAGATGCCGTCCGTCTGCGCCACCGGAACGACCAGAATCGTGTGAAAGCCGAGCAGGTTCCCGCCCAATATATCGGTAAACAACTGGTCGCCGACGACCACCGTCTCTTCAATCGGAACATTCATGTCGCGCACGGCCCGCATAAACGCCTGTCCCAGCGGCTTGCGGGCCGCCCAGATAAAGCGCGCCTCAAGCGGTTCGCAAAACCGGTGAACCCTCTCCCGGTTGTTGTTGGACACCACCGTCACTTGAATGCCTGCCTGGCGCAGGCGGCGAAACCACTCGACCACTTCGGGGGTGGCGTCGGGCCGGTTCCATTCCACCAGCGTATTGTCCAGATCCGTAATCACACCCCGGATCTTTCGTTTCTTCAACTCTTCCGGATCAATGTGATGGATCGATTCCACAAACTCGTTGGGCATGAGCTTCCCCAGCACGCGAAGCACCTCCCTGTATCGGGACTTACTATACCATATTCCACCGCATCGTTGCAAAGAAAAAGCGGGGATCAGATCGCCGCCGGGAAGTGCGGGAAGACAGCTGCGCGAAAACATGAGAGAATAGGAAAATCAGGGAATACACGATAAAGGAGTGGAGCCGATGAAGCGGCTGGAACAACAAATCCGCTTTCTCCTCGAAATCGATCAATTGAAACAGGTGATGAGACAATCGCTTCTCGCGGATCAATCGCGCCGTGAAAACGATGCGGAGCATTCCTGGCACCTGGCGATGATGGCCCTGGTTTTGGCGGAATACGCCCAGGAGCCGCAGCTGGATCTGCCGCATGTGATCCGCATGCTGCTCATTCACGACCTGGTGGAAATCTATGCAGGCGATACCTACGCGTATGATGAAAAAGGCTACCTGGACAAGGCAGAACGGGAGCAGAACGCCGCGAAACGCCTGTTCAGCCTCCTGCCTGATGATCAGGCGGAAGCGTTCCATGCTTTGTGGGAGGAGTTCGAACGGGGAGAAACCCCGGAAGCCCGGTTTGCCAACGTCTGCGACAGGCTGCAGCCGCTCCTTCTCAACTACCAGACCCAAGGGGCCGTCTGGCAAAAACACGGGATTACCAGCGACATGGTGATGAAACGCATGCAGCCCATTGCTGACAATGGCGGGGAGCTCTGGGAATATGTCCGCGGGCTGATCCAGAGCGCCGTGGACAACAGCTATCTGGCAAAATGACGGGAACAAACGGGCAGCCAGGGACGATCATGGGCTGTCCATCCGATTCATTTCCTTGGCTATCAGCCGCTTCACCTTCTCCGTCGGGGACCAGCAGTGGAACTGCCACTCCGGCCGTGTCTCATAGGCAAGGCGGGAACAGCGGTAGACGATGCCCTGCTCCCGCTTCTCGGTACGGAAGTGTTCACAAGTGGCACAGCAGTGGAACCGATTCTCACCGGTCATCTGCCCCCCTCCTCCCCCAACAGGGTAAACAGACTCAATTGTTCGTAACGTTCTCCTGCTGCCCCGTCTGGCAGGAAATTGGAAAAACCGACCCCGACCAGCCGGACGCCCGGTTTGTAGTCAAAGGCATCCAACAGCTCCTCCAGCAGTTCTTTCCAGACCGCGCCTGCCGCTGCTTTTCGCTGCCTGGTGCGCAGGGTGAAATCGGCATACTTGATTTTCAACGTCAACGTCTGCGGTTGGACCCCTTCCTGCTCAACATCCTGCCATACCTCGTCCAGCAGCGCATGCGCCACGCTGGCGATGCTTTCCCTCTCATACAGATCGTAGGGCAGGGTCGTTTCCCTGCTGAGCGATTTGATGGGCCGATCCATCACAATCTCCCGGTCGTCCTCCCCGCGCGCTCGCCGATACAGCGCATCGCCGAACTTGCCAAACAGGCGGATCACCTCATCGCGCGACAGCGCCCAGAAATCACCGACCGTATGTATCCCCCTCTTCGCCAGCAGCTCCTGCGACTTCCTGCCGATGCCATGCAATGCCCCGATCGGCAGCGGACACAGTATCTCCAGCGCCTCTTCGGGCCGGATCACGACGAAGGCGTCCGGTTTTTTCAAATCGCTTGCGATCTTGGCCATGGACATATTGTAGGAAAGGCCGATGCTGCAGGTAAGCCCGGTTTCCTCCCTGATCCGCCGTTTGATTTCACGGGCGATTGGGACCGCATTGTCATAATGGGAGAGATCCAGATAGGCCTCGTCCAAGCCGACCGTCTCGTACAAATCCGTATAACCGCGATAGATGGCGGCGATCTCCGCCGACTTCTCCCGATAGCGCTCGTACCGAACCGGCAGAAAAATCCCCTGTGGACATTTCCTGCGGGCCAGGGCTGCTGGCATGGCGGAGCGGACACCGTACGCGCGCGCTTCGTAGCTGCAGGTGGCCACCACCCCGCGGTTGCCCGTCCCCCCGACAATCACAGGCTTGCCGCGCAGCTCCGGCCGATCCAGTTGCTCCACGCTGGCAAAAAAGGCGTCGATGTCGAGGTGCAGGAATTTTTTCATGCGGGTCACCCCAAACATATATTCCCCTTCCATTATCCCCGTTGGCAGGTGAAAGCGCAAGCTCTGTAAAGTGGGACGGACCGCCCGATCATCTCCGGTTCAAGTGACGGCGCAGCCCCTCCAGGGCGTCTCTCAAAGACATCTGCTTAATGTATGGCTGGAAAAACAGGGGGGTGAGCCTTCTTCTGATCGCGCCAAACAGAAGAACCCCGCAGACTTAAGCGAACGCTCCACCCACTCGACGATCGCTAACGCTCTACCCACTCGGCGGTAGCTATCGCTCTACCCACTCGGCGATAGCTATCGCTGTGCCGAGTGGGGCCCTCTATGCCGAGTGGGGTCCCTTGCTGGTGCGGCGGGGGCCCCCAAACTTTTCTCTGACAAAAAAAGCCGCAACCTGCTTCGCGCAGCGGCGGCTTTCCCATGAATCGCTATCGGTTGTTCAGCTGCTTGCGGGCAGCAAGGTCAACAAACGCTGCCGCCAGCTTCTGCATCGTGCCGTCATGCCCCCACATCCGCTCGGGATGCCACTGCACGCCGAACATCAAGCCGTTCTCGCTCTCGATCGCCTCGATCACGCCGTCCCCTGCCCTCCCCGTCACGGTGAAGCCGGGAGCGGGATCTTTCACCGCCTGATGGTGGGAGGAATTGACGAATACCTCGGTTTGGCCGAAAGCCGACGCAAGAAAGCCGGGTTTCAATTGGACTGTATGGGTGCCGTACTGCTTGGAGCCCTTCTGCGCATGCTGGTACGAGCCGGGAACCTGTCTTGGAATATCCTGGATCAGCGTGCCGCCCAGGGCCACATTCAGAATTTGCATGCCCCGGCAGATGCCGAGGATCGGTTTTTTCAACTCCACCGCCAACCTGATCAGCGCAAGCTCCGCAAGATCCCGCTCGTACGCCACTTCCCCGAGCCCGTGCTGCGGCGCCTCCCCGTACAGATGGGGAGCCGTATCTTCCCCGCCGGTCAGGATGATGCCGTCCAGCGCCTCCACCATCCGGCGATACGGCGCATCCGGGATGGTCATGAGCGGGAGGATGAACGGCGTCCCCCCTGCACGCGCAATGCCGTCCACATATCCGCTGCTGACATAAAAAAATTGATCCACGGTGTTTCCTTCAAGATACTTCTTCGGGCTGGCGATGCCAATCAATGGAGCCAACGGTCCTACCCCCTGTCTGTTTTCATTGGATGCATGCGTAAAGGCGATGAACCCCAAGGCATCAAGGTCCATATCTGTTACCAAATCCTGTATGCCCTATGGGACTCGAAACAGAATCAATGATATACTAGTATGAAAATTATGTCTATCCATTGAATGACTGGAGGAGTTTTGATGCTTGGCACCTTGCATGACCGGATCATGGCGCTCGTGGAAAAGGCGGGCGGCACCTGGGGAATCGTCCTCGAGGATGTACACACCAATGAACGCTGGACCTTGAACGAAGATCACCGTTTTTTTGCCGCGAGCCTGATCAAGGTACCGATCATGACGGCTGTCTTTGCCGAAGCTTACGCGGGGAAGTTCGCCTTCGAGGACAAGCTGAAGCTGCGGCAGGAAGATTTGGTCGGCGGCTCTGGCGTGCTCCAGCATATGACGCCCGGTACGGAGCTGACGATACTTGATCTGGTCACCCTGATGATTATCCAGAGCGACAATACCGCGACCAACCTCCTGATCGATCTCGTCGGCAAAGAAAGCATCCGGGAGATCATGCGCAAAACCGGGATGACCAACAGCCAGTTTTACAACAAGCTGATGATTATCCCGGCGGAGCTGGAAGGCTACAACGAAGTGACGGCCGCCGACATGGCCCGTCATCTCAAGCTGCTGGCCACGGGCAAAGCGATCTCATATGACAGCTGTCTGCGGATGATTGCGATCCTGAAAAAACAGCAGGTGCGCGACAGCCTGCCCTATCATCTGCCGGATCCTGACGCAGACATCATCGGCGGCCTGCCCCTGTGGGAGTTGGCCAACAAGACCGGCTCCGTCAGTACGAACGAACACGACTGCGGCATCCTGTACGTGGGGCAGTCCGCGGTTATCATCGCTGCCCTTTCCCACCAAGTGCCTACCAAAACGGCGCGGGATACCATCGGACGGATCGGCGAGCTTGTTTACAACCTGTATCGGAACGGACGATGAGCGCTGCCATCTGCAGATAGAAAACAGCTCGGCTTGTCGCCCTGCCCTTATGGTGAAAGCCTGAAAGAAATAAAGCCTTATGCCTCATGGCATAGGGCTATGGGTTGTTCCCCTGCTTGTTCACAACCGTGTAGGTAATCCCTTTGGTGATTTTCTTGCCTGTCTTGCTTTGGGAGAGCGTAACGGTAAACCGATACGTTCCTGTTTTCTCCGGTTTGAACTTGACCGTCCTGGTGTAGACGCCATTTTTGACGGTGCTTTTCACCAGCTTTACCTTGTTGCTGTACTCCAATTTATAGCTGTATTTGCTGTTCACGGTATAAGTGAGGGTCACCGTCACGTACTCTCCCAAAGTAACGGTCGTATCATTGGACGCGACGTTCAGCGAGAGCTTGTTCGGATCGATGACGTTTACCACTCTCATCGTGGCGCCGGTGCGGTCCGTGCCGCTGTTGTCCCGTACCTTGATGCCGAACAGCAAAATGTGCTTTCCTTCCGCTTTGGGGGTGTAGTAGCCGGTGGTGATATAGTATTTCTTATTGCTGGACAGCGTGGTTTTCACATTTTCCACCTTTTCGGCAGCGGAAGAGAGGAATTTGAATGTGCCTGGCTCGATCAGCTTTCCGATATTTGTGGTATAGACCTCAAGCTTGATTTTCTTGCCAACCGCCAAGTTATCGATAGGCGAACGGAAGTCGATTTCAAGCTTGTTGTCGGATGGCGAGGCTGCTCCCGCCGGCGCGTTGGCCATGCCGAATCCCAGGATCATGGCAAATGCAAGAAATACGTTCAACCATCGCTTCATAACCATCCTGCTCCTCGATTTTCCTTTCAAAAATTTCCGATATATGTATCATATTACCATTTCCTCGATGTTTCATCAAACCGGCTGCTCCATCCATTCCGCACTTATGGGTCCGGATCGATCGAAGGCTGGCTAGCGTTGCGATGGGCAAGGGCCGCTATGACGAGCAGTCCCAGCGTGCACACCCAGATCGCGTTGACGGTGGCCGGCATGATCGCCCAGCCGATCACATCGATTCCCGGTGTCTGCAGGAGCAGGTCTGCCAGAGCCGGAGCGGTCAGCCCGATGTAATTCCCCAAGAGCCCGTATCCGGCTATCCGGCAGTAATGGACACCCCGGATTCGGCCCCTCCTCAGATCAAACTCTTTCATGTGGTAAGCCAGTCCCGCAAACCACCCGATGATGCCGTTCCCGATGTCCCAATGCAGCCAGACATCCATGGACAGCAGGTCATTGATGAGCGCTCCCAGCATCCCGACGAAGAAGCCGGCGAGCCGCCCGTACAGCGCTCCCCACAGCGTTAGCACGACAATGGCTGGCCGCAGGCTCCCTCCCTCCACCGTGATGAACTGGGTGAGGTAGGAAAGGAATCCGTAAAGGATCGCGCCTATGCCGACCATCACAACCGTTTGTGTTTGTTTCCGAGTAGCGGTCGGTTGCAGGAACATACGGCATTCTCCTCCTGCCACTTCAAGATGGCTCCAAATGCTTCAACGATTCCCCAAGCTACTCGCTGCGCCGCGTCATCTGCTGCCAAACGGTGCCGCTTGCTGCCTCTCCCCTCTCGATTCGCTCAAGGGCCATCTTGATCTGCAGCCGCACCTCGAATTCGGGATCATCCTGTGCCTGGCGCAGCGCCTCCAGCGCGGTCTCGTCCCCAACTTCATACAGAAAACGGGCTGCACGCCAGCGCACCAGCTTGTTGGGATCCTGCAGCGCCTCCGCCATGGGGCCAATGGCGCGCGGGTCCCCCAGATCGGACAGCGTGTCTCCTGCGGTGCGGCGGACGGCGACCGAGTCGTCCTTCAGCGCTTCGAACAGATAGGGAAGCACATCCTCGCCGCCCACCATTCCAAGATAAACCGTCGCCAAACGGCGGATGGAGGGTTTGGGGTCATGCAGGGCCTTGACCAGAAACGGCAGATCTTCCGCGGTCGGATTCAGTTTTTCCAAAGCTGCGTATCGCTTCCGCCAGTCAGGATGCTCCAGCATTTCGAGAGCGGGTGGAGCTTCCGGTACGGGGGCCGGGAGCGGCTCGCCGGTTCCTTGCCGGATCGCCTGCTCCACCAGCTGCTGCAGCCGCTCATCGTCATAGGCGGCATCCACCTCCTGCGCCACCTCTTCCCCGATCTCGCGCAGTTCCCCATAGCGAATCCCCTGCTCCACCCACTGCCGTTCCATGATCAGATTGGGCGAGGCAGAGCCTGCGGTGACCGCCGCTTTGCCGAAACGCTCCGGCAACGCAGTCCGGATCTGTTCCGTCCCGGCCGTTACCTTCACCTGCATGGGAATATTGCGGAAAAATTGGATGTATACTTTCGCCTCGCCCCACCCCTCCTGGGGAGTCAAGGCATCTGACACTCCAGACGTCAGCTCCGTCTCTCCAAACGCTTCCTGCGCCTTCGCCAAAATGCGCTGCCAGTCTGCGTTGCTTTTCCGTTCCACCGCAAGAAAGTCCGCCGTGTGAAAAACGCTCCGCACCCCGTCGATCGCCAGCAGCCGTTTGATGAGCGGAGGAGCGCTCTCCGCCTTCTCCGGGGTATATTCCCGCTGCATGCCCTGCGGCAGCGTCTCGTCCACCGTCAATTTCATGGTGTTGGGACTTGGTGTGGGTTCAATGGATACCAGTTTCATCGTCCGTTCCTCCTTGCCAAACATGATGAATCGACCGCGCGATGGACCGGGAGAGAAAGCGGCTCACCGCTTCCGCCCGTTCCTCCCTGGTGGCAAACAGGGAGGGAGCCCCGCTCCCCGTACGAATGCGCATGGCTTCCCGCCTGAGCTTCTCCCACTCCGGCGAAGCAGCCAAATCAACGGCATTTAACGCTTCCTGCTTGGAGACGATGGTTCGATGTTGAAGCGTGTATAGGATGCGGGCCATCGTGCACAAGGCGAACTCTACTGCTTCGTCAGACAGCAAGAGATGGGGGGTCGCCGCTTTTTCAGCCCAGTAGGAAACCAGATTTTCTCGCATGGTGGTGAGAACATGTTCCCATGTCACCGTAAACGGCAGTTGCGAAGGAGGGCTGCCAATTAGGGCGATGCCGCGATGTTTGACGAGCCACCACGTTACATGGTTGACGTCCCAATAGCCGGATAGCTCCAAGATTCCTCTCTTGCAGTACGGATACGGAGAGATCTCCCGATTCGTTTTTCCGAGATCGGAAATAGGGAGGTACACCCCGTCCAGCCATGCTGCACAGGCATAGTCACGGGTTAAATCATGGTGCAGCCGGGCCAGGCGATTGGTTTCGGGAGAGGTCAGCGGTCGCGACGTTACCGCCAGAAAATCGACGTCGCTTTTTCCTGAAACGTACTCCCCCAAGGCGATCGATCCATACAGGTAGCAACCGGTAACGATGCCAGACCAATCCTCCTGCAGCCGTCTCACAAAGCCGTAAAGCAGCGGTCTCACTTCCATGGGCACACGAGCATCCATCATGCACGACTCCATCCGCATGCGATTGCCATGCATTTCTTTTATTTATTGTACCGCATTCCTCGCATGGAAACGATTCCTTTCTGTCGGAACGATGCGCAAGGGCCGGAAAGTAGATTCGCTTCTAAATCGGCTCCCGTTTTCATATAAATTTAGAAAGGTACTTTACAAAAGTAAGGTGTTACTATAAAATAACTAACGTAAAGTAAGTTAATAATTATTTTTAAGAAAGGAGTCATCATTTCATGGTTGATCTTGGCTTGCTTCTCATTCGTTTGGTGGTAGGACTGACGTTTGCCGGTCACGGCACGCAGAAGGTGTTCGGCTGGTTCGGGGGTTACGGGCTGAAAGGAACCGGGGGGTGGATGGAGTCGCTTGGCTTGAAACCCGGCGTCTTCATGGCGCTCCTGGCCGGCCTCAGCGAACTGCTTGGCGGCCTGCTGATGGCTGCAGGCTGGGGAATGCCCGTTGCGGCTGTCCTGTTTGTCATCCCCATGCTGGTCGCGATTGTGAAGGTTCACGGGAAAAACGGCTTCTGGGTGACCCAAAACGGCTTCGAATACAACCTGATCCTGATCGCGGTTGCCGTCGGCCTTGCCCTTACCGGTCCCGGCGCCTACACTCTGTAATAAACCCCGCCACGCTGTAAACAACCCGCCGACTTGAGCGAACGCTCCACCCACTTGGCAAAGCGATCGCTAATGCCGAGTGGGGCCTGCAATCCAAAAACCGGCTGTCCCTGCAGGGCGCCGGTTTTTGATTTGCTTTCCGGTTACCAGGTACGAATGCCAGGTGACCCCGGAGGTGCATGCTGGATCTGCTCCATGATCGGGTAGGCGTAGGCCAGCACGCACAGGACAGCCAGAACGGAAAGCCATACCGTCCAGCGCTCCAAAAGCGCCGGAGCGGCCTGTTCCCCGTCTGTCTCGCCGATCGGGTATTCCGTATACCCTTTCGGCGCGAAGAAAGCCAGATAGATCAGGATAGCGATGAGCAGGATGGCGGATACGAACAGGAGGCCTCCACCCATGCCCATTACTCGCTGCCATGGTATCCAGTTCAGCGCCTCCGGATTATCCATATAGGTGGTATAGGCCGTCCGGCGCGGCACGCCTTGCAGTCCCATCGTATGCATCGCAAGGGACATGATGCCCATCCCGACGGTCCAGAAGACGGTTTGCACCATCCCCATCCGGTTGGCTGTTGCGGTCAGCTTGCGTCCGGTCAATGCCGGCACCAGCCAGTACGCAACCCCGAAGAAGGTCATCGCCACAGCGGCGCCCACTGTGATGTGGAAATGGCCGGTTACCCAAATCGTGTTGTGCACGACCGCGTTCATCTGGTTGCTGGTGTTGATGATCCCTCCCGTACCGGCCGGGATGAAGAAGAGCATGCCGACAAACGGGGCAAAGAAGCGAACGTCCGTCCACGGCAGGTGTTTGAACCAGCCGTACAACCCCTTGCCGCCTTTGGCCCTTCCCGTCGTTTCAAAGACGGCAAACATCGAGAACGCCGTCATCAGGGACGGCAGCACGACCGCCAACGTCAGCACGACGTGCACCATTTTCCACGCAGGCGATATCCCCGGTTCCATCAATTGATGGTGGAACCCGACCGGAATCGAGAACAGCAGGAACAGGATGAAGGCCACGCGGGAAAGCGTATCGCTGAAAATCTTGCCGCCGATGATGCGCGGGATGCAGACATACCAGGCCGCATAGGCAGGCATCAGCCAGAAGTAGACCAGCGGATGGCCAAAGAACCAGAACAGCGTGCGGGAAAGGAGCACGTTGATGGTCGGTGTCCAGCCGAACGACCAGGGGATCAACTGGAACAAAACCTCAACGGCGACCGGAATCGTACATACCTGCCACAGGATCATCGTGGCGACCGCCAGATAGACAAACAGCGGCGATCTTTCTCCTTTGTGTTCCCGTCTCCATTTCGCGTAACTGGCGAACATGCCGTAACCGGCCAGCCAGCTGCCCACGACCAGCAGCGCGGTGCCGATGTAGAAATAGGGAGATGCTTTCATCGGTGCGTAGAAGGTATAAAGTACCGAGGCGTCACCGCTCAAAATGGTGACCACATCCATTACCGTTCCGATCACCATGGTGACAAAGCCGATCCAGCCCAATCTCAGAGCCGTTCCATGCAAGCTGCCGCCCGTGGTTCGGGCAATGCCTGAGAAGAAAAAGCCAATGATGAAGTAGGTGGTGAAAACCAATCCCATGAGTACGCCGTGAGCCGTCAAAATCTGATAATAGTTCAACCAACCCGGCAGTTCAAACAAGCCGCCGCGCACCATACCCTGCAGCATCCCGAACAGGGCCGCGATCCCAAAGGCGCTGAACGCCACCAAAATGTAAGCCAGGCTCAAGCGGGCTGCTGCCCGGTCGATGCGGGTCGTGTACGCGATGTGGTCCGCTTTTTGCGAAAGCATAGGCCGTCTCCTTTCTTCCCGTTACTTCACAATGATCTTGGTCGCCATCAGATGGTGACCGGCCCCGCAGTATTCATTGCACAAGATCAGGTATTCTCCCGGTTGATCGAACACCTGGGAGGCGGAGTTGACAAATCCTGGCTCCACCATGAAGTTGATGTTGGTTCCGGGAATTTCAAAGCCGTGCACCACGTCCTTACTGGTGACATGAAAGTTCACTTTCGACCCGACCGGTACTTCGATCACCGCCGGGGCATAGCTGAACGCATAGGCGGTCATGAACGCGTCGTATTCTTTCTCCCCGATCTGTTTCAGACCCGGCTTGTCAAAGGGAGGCGTCTGATCCACCTTCTGCGGGTCGATCATCTGCATATCGCTTGGCGGGTGCATGCCCATCGCAAATGCGTTCACGGCAAGCAGCACGATAAACAGCGCCAATACGGCCCCTCCAATCGCCAGCCAGATCTTTTCATAGCGATGTACCTGCATAATGGACCTCCTCTTACGCGCGATTCAGAAACAGGCTAAATACGGCAAACCAGCAAACCACGATAAATGCTCCAAGCATCAAAACCGAGGCGAACGTACCTTTCAGCGGCTCCTCCTCCGTGTGTGGACTGATCTTCCCTGTCTTTTTTTCCGTATCCGGCTGCATCGCCACTCCTCCTTCACGCCGTTTTCCGGTGCGTTTGTCACCGGTTTCATGGAAGGGCGCTGCCGTTTCCCAGGGTTTCTCGTTTTTCGTTTCTGCAAAGATGTCCGCAGCCCTTCCCTGATGACGGCTTCAGTATATCTCCTCCTTTAGTAAGGAGGTGTGAGGAAAGTCACATCATGAAAAAAAATCATCGCTCCCCCTCGGGTCACGATGATTTTTCTTGTTTCTCCCGCTGCTGCAGAATCCAGCGGTGCATGCACAGTTCGGCCATTCCCAGGAGCAGGCCCAGCGCCAGCGCGCCCATTCCCGTCACCCTGCTGCCGGAAAACAGGAACTGACTGGCCCACAGGACGGCGGTCATGAACAGGAAGCCCTGGAATGTGGCCGGCAGATTCCCCGCACGCGGTAAAATGGTCTCATCGGCGATCAGTCCGGTCAGGATGAACAGCCCGCTGATCGCAATCGGCTGCCACACGGTTGCGAACCGGATCAGACCGGGGAACAAGGCGGCAAACCCCCATATGAGTGCCGGAAAGACAAGCAGCTTGTAGCCAAGATTGACACCGGCCCGTTGCAGCAGCGTCATGCCGGTCGCCCTCCTTTTGTCAAACCCCGTCGACTCAAGACTCTTTTTGGCAGCGCGACAAATGTGACAAATGTATGGAATCGGCTCCTGTTATCCGGTAAGATAACCTTGCAATCCACCGGTTATGCAGTCGGCAGGATTTTCCCATCGAAAAGGAGTGAAAGCTGTGCTGGAAACGGAACGCTTGCTGTTTCGCCGCTACACGGACGATGACCTTGATTTTCTTACCTCCATGCTGACAGACCCCTTAATGGTACGCTATATCGGCCACGGCCAGATCCGCACCCGGGAGGAAATACGCGCCTTTCTGGACCGCATTCTCGGCCATTATGCGGCCGGCAAGGGCACGGGCCTGATGCTTGCGGTACAGAAACAAGACGGCCAGCCTGTCGGCCACGTCGGCCTGGTTCCCCAACAGGTTGAGGGCAGAGACGAAATGGAAGTGGGGTACTGGATCGCTCGCGCCCATTGGGGAAAAGGGCTGGCTTCGGAGGCCGCGTCCGCTTTCCTGGCGTACGGCCGGGAAACACTCGGGCTCCCCCGCCTCGTCTCTCTGATCCACCCTGCCAACGCCGCTTCGATCGGAGTTGCCAAGAAGATCGGGATGTCTTTTGAGCGGATGGTGACTTTTCGCGGGCGCGACGTCTGTCTGTATGCGGCAGGAGAGACGGCGTCCTGAGGGTTCGTCCGATTTTCCTCTCTTTTGATGAAACGAACCCGCACTTTCAAACGTATTGAAAGAGGGAGCATATTTCCGGTATACTTCGGATGTTTGACTCGACATGGAAAGGCGGTTTTGCAATGAATATCGTGAAGGAAGTCTGGAGTTGGGCGAAATCGTTACTCTTTGCCGTCGTCCTGGCACTGCTGATCAGCATCTTTGTGTTCCAGCCGTTCAGGGTGGAAGGACATTCCATGGATCCGACCCTGCATGACCAGGAACTGATCTATGTATCCAAATTGTCGCATACCTTCTCCTACCTTCCGGACTATGGGGATATCGTGGTCATTGACAGCCGCGTGGACCGCAAACGCACCCTGAAGGATGACATCATGGAAAATCCGCTGTTTCTTCTGCTTAAAGGGGAATCGGAAGATCACACGTATTATGTAAAACGGGTGATCGGCAGACCGGGCGATGTCCTGGAGTTCAAGGATCACAAAGTATACCGCAACGGTGTTGCCCTGGATGAACCTTACATCAAGGAGCCGATGGAGTACACTTCCGACAAGAAATGGGTCGTTCCCGAAGACCATGTGTTTGTCATGGGAGACAATCGCAACAACAGCAAGGACAGCAGGGACATCGGGTTTATCCCGCTCGATCATGTGATGGGATCAGAAATGCTGGGCATCAATTAATGCCAAACTGCCGGTAACCTTTTGAAAAAGGTTATCGGTTTTTTGCTTGATGGGAGCATTTTTTTGAAAGCAAAAAAGCAGGGTTTCCCCTGCTTTATCTTGTATCGAAATGGTGCTGGCGAAGGGACTCGAACCCCCGACCTGCTGATTACGAATCAGCTGCACTACCACTGTGCTACGCCAGCATGATCGCTCTGCGGTACCGTCCGCTCTGTCAACCGACCTGTCGGAGCGGACAATTGAGATAATAGCACAGAACCAACACCATTTCAATACCTTTTTTTAAAAAAGTCGTCTTTCTACGGATTGGCGGATTATTGGTCATCTTGTCCTGCTTCCGTTACGCGGCCGCCATTCCCCCTACGCAAAGCATGCCCAATGGCTGCCCGCCGCGAATCCTTGTTCCGGCTCGGTTGATCCATCCATCAACGCCGTGGATCGGTGGCGCGGGACACCTCGCGAATCACCGCCTCCGCTTTTTCAAATCGATCCCGCAGATGGGCCGGGATGTCCTGCGAGGTAAACCGCTGGCCGGCCTCTATCCCCGCTTGCGCCAGGACGGTCTGATATGTCATCTGCGCTTCGATATAGCGATCGAATGCTTCCGGCGACAGCACCTCCTTGGCCGAGCGCTCTCCGTTTAACCGGTCAAAATACGGCTGCAGCTCGCGGAGCAGCTGTTTCATCTCCGCCCGTTTTTCCGCAGGAAGCGCGTCGAAATCGATGTACCCTTTGCCGTTCCCGTACTCGTAGGCTGCCCGCACGTACTGTTTGAGCAATGCTTCGTACCTGGCGTATTCCTTTTCCCCCAATTGGGCCTGTGCGCCGGACAGTTTGCCCGCCAGCGCGGCGTACTGCTCCATCGTGACCGCCGTCATCTTCTTTTTCAATTGTTCAAAGGAGCCGTAGATCCGGTCGGCCAGCATCGGATTGCCGGCAAACGCGGCCGCCGGCAGCAGCAGCGCCGCACTGATGGCGGCCGCCATCACCCCGCGCCGGAACCGTGCGGGTCGAAAAGCTCCCTTCCCCATCGCTTGTTCCATCTGCTGACGGAGTCGCGCATGCATGTCAGGGGGACACTGCTGGCTGGAAGCGTACTGTTTCAGTTCATCACGTAGTTGTCGTTCCAAGATCATCTGTGGATGCCACCTTTCCCTGCGGCCGTTCCTCCAACTGCCGCCGTAATTTTTTCAATGCATGGTGATGCCTCGATTTGACCGTTCCGAGAGGGATCTGCAGCAGCTCTGCCATCTCTTCCAGGGTGTAGTCGTGGTAATAACGAAGAATGATGACCACCCGCAGTTTGTACGGCAGTCTGCGGACGAGCGTCAACACCTCCTGCCGCGTCTCCGCAGCCAGAACGGAGTCATCGGTCCAACCATCCGTCCCTTTCGCCCAATTGGCCCGCTTCAGCAGGCGCAGCCTTCTCCACGCCTTTCGCCGCCAATCCTGCGCTTTACGCACGATCAAGCCATGCAGCCAATAACGGAACGGACGGCCGGGGTCGTAGCGGGGGAGCGACAGCCACATGCCGACATACACCTCGTTCATCACGTCTTCGATATCCCCCCTGTTGACCAAGAGCAGAGACAAGGTGCGATACACATCCTGAAACGTCATCTCGTAGATGCGGTCAAACGCGGCAAGGTCGCCGGCTGCCAACCGCTTCAGCAACTGCTGTACTTCCCATTCATTCATCAGAGGGCCCTCCTGTACTTGTTACACCCATATATTCGCTCGTCGGAACAACAAGGTTCACCTTCGCGCCGACACCCAGAAATTTCTTCACAACCCGCAGCCCCCAGCGGGAAACAATAAAGGCGACAATCCGTTCAATCTGACGCGCGGAAGGAGAGGATGGCTATGCCAACCTATCGATGTGCTTACTGCGAGCACCAAACGGAAAGCGCCCACATGATCACCGTTTTCCAAGGACAGCAGGAACGCAATGAACTCCTGTGCGATACCTGCTATGCGGATTGGCTGGAATCACTGAAAAGCGAATGATAGCCCACGGCAAGCCCTCTTGATCGGCACCCCGGCGAGAGGGCTTGCCCGTTTCTAGTATCTTGCAGGATTCTTCGGGAAAGAGTTTCCCGTTATTGGTTCATTTAGTATAATAACGGTATGACCGAACCGTAACAGAATGGAGCGTCAAGGGCAAACCGGTGCGAAAGGCCGGGGCGCAAAGCCATGGGTCTACGGGATATCTCTATCCTATGACTGCCAGGTTGCCGCATTTTGGATCATTTCCACCGTTCCAAGATGCCTTGGATCGGTTTTTCTTTTGTATGAAGGAAATTGAGTGAATGGCGGGGGTGTCAACGATGAGCATGCATAAGCAGCACACGCCGGAGCAGAAGAAACTGGTAAGAGAGATGCTGACGGAGATCTCCAGGATCCCGGATAATGACGAACAATCCTCGGTGAGAGCATTGATCGCCCTGTTAAACAGGCTGCTGCGCACCAAGAACCTGGTGCCACCCACCGTGGAACTGATGTGCCATATCAAACAGACGAAACCGGAGTTGTACCACGCCACGCGCATGAGCATTACCTCAACCAGCAATCTCAATCTGCTGTTTCAATTGGATGCGGATCCCGAATTGGCCAACGCCAGGCTGCAGGAATATCTGGAAGACTAAGCCTTCTTCCAAAGAAACCGGTATTCTCTCATCACGGAGGATACCGGTTTCTTTATGGATTGACAACAGCTGGCGGCCCATTTTATTCTGTATTTATCGATCATTCTAATTTTCCAGAATAAGTGGGTGAACTTCCATGAACGCAAACGAGCCTTTCAAGGGCGATGCCATCCCTATCACGCTTGAGCAGCAAAAATTGCTGGCCAGCGCCATCCGCATCCAGATTCTGCATCTGCTGGCCCAGGAGCCGCGCACCGCCAAACAGGTGGCCGACCTGCTCGGTCAAAGCCCCGGCAATGTACATTACCATATCCAGCGGCTGCATGACGGGGGACTCATTGAACTTACGGAGACCCGGGAAGTCGGCGGGATCGTGGAAAAATACTACAAAGCCCATCACACCCGTTTCCACCTGATCGGCTTTCCTGACAGCCAGAAGGGAAAAGAGAGGTTGATGTCTCATTTGCTCCTGACCGCAAAGGAGCGTGAGGAACTGCGAAAGGAATTGGAAGCGCTCCTGCTGCGATGGGAAAGCCGCATCCCGACGCAGTCGGAAGAGCCTCTCGAGGAAGTCGAAGTCCTGATCCAGCTTCAGCGAAACAACAAGGAGGGAGGGAGATGACCAACCGCTTTCGGCAGGGCCGGTTATGGCATCGATCGTTTGCACTGCTGTTTGCTTCACGCGCCGTAAAGGATCTGGCGGATGGGTTCGCTTCGATCGCGTTTGTCTGGCTGCTGGTTGAATCCGGCGGCAATGCGCTCGGCACGTCCATCCTGTTTTTTTGCAGTGTCGTTCCCCAGATGCTGCTCAGTTCTTTTGTCAGCCCCCTGCTGACCAAAGGGAGACTGCAGCAGTGGATGTTTGCTTCCGATGGCTTCCGGGCGCTGGCCATCCTGCTGGTGCCGGTTTGCCATCTTCTTGGCGCGCTGCCTCTCTGGCTGTTTTTTGTCTCGGCCGTGCTGCAATCGGCGATCGGCTCGCTGTATCCCCCGGCATCCGTCGCCCTGCTGCCGCGGGTGGTGGCACAGGAGCAGCTGCAGCAAGCCAATGCGCTCTTGCAATCTTCCAGCCAGGTGATCACGATTATCGGGCTGGCTGGGGCTGGTGTGGTCATTCAACTCTTCTCCGCCCCCGTTACCTTGATGGTGACAGCTGCGTTGTTCCTGTTGTCCGCCCTGCTGATTCTTCTGGTTCGCACCGGGCATGTCAACCGTCGGGATGCCGCTCCTGCAGAAAAGGAATCGTACCTCGCGCAGGTCAAACAAGGCTTTTCCATTGTTCGCAGGCACCCGCTTCTCTTCGGGCTGAATCTGTTTGCCGTCTGCCTCAATGTGGGCGGCGCTCCCTTCCTGGCCCTTGCGCCCATCTATGTCACGGAGCATTTGAACGGCGACGCCTCCACCTTAACCATGCTGAGGGCGGGCGTTGCCATCGGGGCGTTGGGGATGGGACTTTTGCTGACCCGCGTGAAAATCCGCCGCCATGGCGCACTTTTTACCTATGCCGGCATTGCAGGCGGCCTCTCCACCATGGCGATGGGACTGACCGAGCAGCTGCCGCTTGTGCTCTTCGCCTGCCTTGTCTCGGGCATGGCCGTCTCAGCCATCAACGTCCCGGAGATGGTGATTGTCCAGACGGTTGTCCCTCCGCGCCAGCAGGCCCAGGTTTTTTCCGTTCTGATGACGTTCAGCTTCGCTCTGCTGCCGCCCGCCATCCTGCTGTCCGGACAGTTGGCAAGCTGGCTGGGAGCCGCCGAGGTGATCCTGCTGGGCGGCACGGTGACGGTGATATCCGGCATCGGGGTGCTCCTCTTTACCCCGCTGGTCAGGATGCGTACCGGTGCGCAGGAGCAGGGCGCATATCAGGGTTGACAGCATCTTCAGCAGGACTTTTGCTTGTTACATATAACGGGCTAACAATCCAATCATTACGCCAATCACAACAGAAGGCAGAAACATTTTTATGATCTGAATGGTAATGGCTGTGGAAAGACAGCCGATAAGGACCGGAAATGAAACAGCCAGCTGTCCATCCGTGGGTATGAAGATTTGTTTGATGATAAGAGCCGATATAATTCCAACAGGAACATATTGAAAATATAAACGCAAGATAGGACTCATCTTTCGTCCTGCCATGATTTCGACGCCGATGATGCGTGATACATAGGTAGACACGGCTAGTAATCCGATGAGAATCCAATTATTCAGCATCTTGGGACCTCCTCTTTACATAAAGACCCACAAGCGGCGACAAAACACCAGTAATAATGATGGTAAATTCATTGCCCGGCATTACACATTCGAGCCCAATCGCTAATCCTGCAGCAGTGAGCGCCGTTGCAATGACCGGTTTTTCTTGAAGACCAGGGATAAGAAGAGCGACAAAAGTAACCGGAAACGCTAAGTCCAATCCCCATTGTTGAGGATCAACTTGGTTTCCAATCAAAGCGCCAATGAACGAAGAGAAAGCCCAAGCCATATAGAACGTACCAACAACGATCCCAAAGTAAAGCGGGTCCGGTCCATATTGTTTAAACCTTGAACTCCCTAACACAAAAGGTTCATCTGACACACCAAAAGATAACAACCACCTCCACTTCTTGGCAGGAGCAAGACCTTCTGCAAGGGCAGCTCCGTATAACAAATTGCGCAAATTTAACAAAACGGAGGTAAACAGAATGCTTGTCAGATTTGCGCCCGCCGTCAACATTGCGACGGTTACCATTTGTACGGACCCGGAAAACACCAGCAAGGACATCGCCACGGCACCCATCAAACTAATATTGGCTTGAGTAGCGAGCACGCCATAAGATAACCCATACGCCGCAATGGCGACTGCTAGTGGCAAAGCTTCCGTAAAACCGGTTTTTATCGCGCTTTTTTTATCATTCATTTTCATCACACCTCCTTAGCTAAAATCCGTGTGGTGTAAAAGAAGCGCTGAAATGGTATAATAAACTTAACTTTTAGTTTATTATAATACACCATACCGAACAATGAAACCAGGTATTTCAGCCGAAGGAGGAAAACGTGAACATGAACACCGAAAACCCATGGGAAGACGGGTATGTAGGGAAGCGTATCGGCGCCAATCTGCGGCAGTTCCGGGTGAATAAAGGAATCAGCCTGGAGGCATTGGCGAAACAAACCGGAGTTAGCAAATTAACATTGATCAAGATCGAACGCGGGGAAGCCAATCCTACATTGTCGGTAATCTGGAAAATCGCAAATGGTCTAAATATCCCGGTAACCGCTCTATTGTCCATTGAATCGGATGTCTCCATCGCGAGGAAGAAGGATGGGCTGAAACTGATCAGTTCAAACGACGTATTTGTCGCTGAGCCTCTGTTTCATTCTCACGGCTTGTTTGAGCTTTATCGGGGATACCTGCAGCCTCGGGGGGAATATTTCTCGGAAGCACACCGACCGGGTGTGATGGAATTTGTTACCGTGATGTCCGGCCGATTAACGGTGGAAGTGGACGGCGATACATATCACCTGGATGAGTACGATTCCATTCGTTTTAAAGGGAATCGTCCCCATAAGTATGCCAACCCCTCCTCCTCCTTGACGATTTTGCACTTTGTCATTTCTTATCATAATCCTTAAAAAATTGCTGGATCTGAAATGTATTTGAGAAAGGCCATCTGTCTTCGGACAACAAACATCTCCCGCAAGATCGTCACTTTTTTTAAAGTGCTTCTTACGGGAGATTATTCGATGGCAATTTTGTCTGGACATCGATCCGCGTGATTTCAGATGCCCAAGGAATCAATCGGGGTTTCGCGCCTGCCGATTCTAAGTCATCTTAGCGGACTGCTGGGTCTCACGTCCACCGCCTAATTTAAATACCAAAACGCCACCGACAATCACCAGCACACCTATCAACTGCTTGATGGTAAAAGGGACCTTAACCAGACCGAACCATCCCAGTGAGTCCCACAATAAAGCAAACCCGAGCTGGGATGACAGCACGATTGAGATGGCGTACGTGGGACCAAGCAGCCTGATCCCCTGCACCAGGCAAATGACCACGCCTGTTCCGATCATCCCGCTGAACCAGTACCAGGGCTGCATATGTGGCAAGGTAAATAAATGTTTCCCTTCAAAGATCAGACCGATCGTCAGGGAAGCCAGAAATCCCATCCCTAACACTAATGTGGTGGTTGCCCAAGTTCCCGCGCGCTCATTCACCTTACTGTTGAAAATATTTTGCAAACTGACCAGCGATCCTGCGATAAGCGCCAATAATAGTCCTGGAATCATACCCTTTACTCTCCCGTTTGCTGATTGTATGCCGATGCGTAATGGAATGGCCTTGCCTGCGCGCTGCATGAATGAATAAGTCTATTCGTAGATATTGTGACTTGCCAGCGCAGCTAATCCTTCCCTGTCCTTCACAAGAATGAACCCTTTGTTGCGCTCAATCAGCCCCTCTTTGCAGAACTGTTGGATAACCCGATTTAGATGTCGATAGCTGGTTCCAATTAAGTTCGCTGCATCCACGAGACTGACAGGACTACGTTGCCCTTTCATGAGAGAATCGGATTCATCAAAGGAGACAGACAATAGATAACTTGCCAATCGCACTTCCACCGGATACATCAAATTGAAGCTCAATGAATTGGATTTCATGCAAAACTTTTTTGTAATAATTTCCAGTAGAAATTGCAACAGTGGGGCATAATCTCTTCCGTATTTTTTCAACCAACGATGATGAACCCCAATCATACAGACAGACGATACCGCCTCAACCGTATTTAGATTATGAATACCCTGTATATATTCAATATCCCCGATCACCTCAAGAGGTGTCTTAAAAGAGAGAATAAGTGTTTTGCCTTCCGCCGAGGTAGTATAGATTTTTATCTTCCCTTTTACAAGCACGTACAGATATTGTGCAGGTTCTCCTTGGGAACAGATGAGCTCCCCTTGATCAAAGCTGTATAGCGACAAATGGGGTATTAATTGTTCATGAAATATGGATTCTATTTGGTGAGCCTGCAAATATTGAATCAGCTGCTCACGATCTTTCATTTCTTTCATGCCCCGGTTTCACCTCCATCCTTTCACTTGTAGGATCAATATTTTAGTATCACCACACCAGCTATCATCATCCCGATGCCGATGAATTGCGGCAGCCTCATCTTCTGCTTCACCACGCCGAACCATCCGTTACTCTCAATGAAAAAGGTCAGACTCAGCTGGGCAATCAGTAAAGCAGATATCGTAAGGGTAACACCGATCTGCCGAATAGCCGTGACATTGCTAAAAATAATGACCGCCGCCAAGGCGCCGCCAGTCAGATATAACGGTTTCACTTGCTTAAACCCTTGCCATTTCCCGTCTCGGACGAACAGCAGGATAAGCAAGGCCGTTATGAATCCGGTTAACTGGGTGATCGTCGCCGTTTGCCAAGTGCCAATATCTTGACTAATCCGGGAATTGGCCACTCCTTGCAGGGTAATAAAGGCCCCGCCTAAGAACGCAAATAAACTCCCTTTCATCCTTCTCTCTCCTCCATTTCGATATTCCATAATTAAATGATACATCCTGGTATCTGGGGAAGGACATATGTCCTCGGACAACACAAATATCCCGTAAGATCGCACTTTTTTCAAAGTGCTTCTTACGGGTGACCGTTCACGTTAGCCTTTTTCAGGCATATAAGTTATCTATTCTGCGCCTGCTTCGACCAGTAAAACTCATCGAATAATTTCATCAATGCCCGTTTCTCGATGCGCGACACGAACGACCGGGAGATGCCGAGTTCCCGCGCGATCTCGCGCTGGGTTTTCTCTTTATCCTGACAGTCCGAAGCAACCGATGATAACCTCTTTTTCCCGCTCATCGAGGATATGCGGCATCCACCACTTCGTCCGTTTCCGTTCCCAGGACACCGATCAACGTGGTTTCATTTACCTTTATTGGTTATCTGTTTATGATATTGATATTAACACGTGGGTTAGGTAACTTCTTCCATGCACGCCGGCACATCGTTCTTCGCGTTGCTGCCGATGGCCGTGACCGGGAATGCACGCATCTCTCAAAAAACAAGAAATGGGGGATAAGTATGACAATAATGCATTTTCTTATTTCATTATTAATTAGTTTGTTATTTATAGGGGTTGGCATTGTAGGCGGATGGATTTTACTTTTTGGGCTGACTTGGGAGTATGGGCATTTTGGAGAACTATTATGGGTAATAATGATGTGTGCCTACCATTATCTTTATTTATTGACGTTGTGGTATTATTTAAAAAACAAAATCAGGACAACAATGAAGGTTTTCTTTGCATGGTCTTATTGTATAAGTGCAATGATAGCATGGTGGGCATATGAACTCCTTAATTAACGATGGGTTGGTGTTATTTATTTTACAAAGATCCTGTCGCTTTTCAGCCTCTGCCTGCAGCTTGTTCTCGTGGATCCGGATGAGATGGGTTTCCCCACGTTGTTTCTACATAACAAAGGGCTCCCCGCGGTCACAAATACCACGCCAGAAAAAACTTCTTTCACATATAGATGGATTTCATGTGACATAATAGCTCGGTTCAGCTCAGCCACATCGTAAACAGATACATTCCACCCAACGTGACGGCGGCGCTCTCGGTATCAGGGATTTTATGTTTTTAATTATGAGTTTAAGCAAAGGAGACAATCATCTTTCCTCCAATGCTTATGGTATAATTTGGTTGTTCTAAAAATTCCCAAGATAGTGGGGGATGTTCATTTTAAAAAGGTATTCCAATAAATATGCTCGATGGATTAAAGCGATAGCAGTAGTAATCATTGTCTTTGGGCTTATTGGTGGTTTAGTTATATTGCTGATGGATCCTTATGATCATTTTGGTCTGCTAATTGCCACGGTGTGCAGCACCATCGTCGGCGGCATTCTCTTACATGGCTTTGCTGAAATCATCGAGATCTTGCACCGCATCAATCAAAAACTGGAAACTGTTAGTGGTATTAACAGGATGAACAAGTCTGAGTAATCTATTTTTTGCCCCAACCGTCTGTGATATTGTCCCGGCACCAGTCGCAGTTAAACGTCTTTCGTGGTGAAGTTCCGCTGCAGTTTCGGGTGATTCTGGAACACCTTTCATGGCTTGTCCGGCAAGCCGGGCTTTCACCCGGTCTGTTTCTGGAACATTTCTTTGATGATCGCCCATTCGGCCATGTGCAGGCTCTACGATTACCCGACGAGCTCTCATACTGGAACCACCTCCTGCCATATGTTTATGTGGCAGCGATTGGGGACGGCTTTCCGCAGGGACTACCTCCCCTGCGCCTGCTTCGACCGGTAAAACTCATTAAATAATTTCATCAGTGCCCGCTTCTCGATGCGCGACACGTACGACCGGGAGATGCCGAGCTCCCGCGCGATCTCCCGCTGGGTTTTCTCTTTGTCCTGATCCAGTCCGAAGCGGCCGATGATGACCTCTTTTTCCCGCTCATCGAGGATATGAATATGCTGGTAAATTTTGTTGCTCTCCAGCTTCAACTGCACGGCATCCACCACTTCGTCCGTTTCCGTTCCCAGGACATCGATCAGTGTGATCTCATTCCCTTCCTTATCCGTGCCAATGGGATCGTGCAGCGACACATCTTTTTTCGTTTTCTTCAGGCTGCGCAGGTGCATGAGAATCTCCATTTTCCTGTCTAAGGGGCGCATGTGAAAAAGAGCCGCACGACGCGGCTCTTTTTCATTCATCAAAAGCATGCGAAATGCTCAACGCGGCGGATTTCCAGCGCGTAAAATCTCCATCTGTTTCCAGTCCAGCGATAACCGCTGGCCCCTCCTGGCACAACAAAAACAGGATAGAACCAGAACTGGTTGCCGTTTCGCAGCCACACAAAGGTGTTGCGGAACAGGCAGGGGCGAAACGACGAAAAGCGTTGTTGTTGAAAACCGCGGAAGGGAATGGTGGACGGGGGTGGACCAGGCGGCGGGCCGGGGAAGTTGCCGCCACCAGGAGGACCGGGCGGGAAGTTATAGGCCAACTCTTCATCACCTCCAACATGTCTGTTAACAGGAGATGCAGAAGCAGATGAAATGGCATGAGCGCTTGTCACGGGACACCAAACTATTTTCCGCGCATCCTCCTAGAACGTGTCCATTTCCAGACGCTGCGGATATACACGGATCTCCCGGATCACGTGCCTGATGAGCTCGCGCTTGTCGGAAACGGAAAGCTCATCCGGGGATGCAAGCAGGTAATGGTGAATCGCCTGCCGCAGCAGGGATCGCTCCATCCCTTCACCATGCTGCATCCGCTGCCGCTCGGTCAAGGCGGCAATCTGTTTTTGCAGCTGCTCCTCTTTCTGGGTCCATTCGGCCAGCACCCGCTGGACGTCCGTCAGCCCGATCGCGGTATCATGGGCGTACAGGTGGAGCAACCGGCGTTTCGCGACGGCCGCTTTTTCCTGTTCCTTCCGCAGCAAAGCCAGCTCGTCCTCCCGGATGTCCCGGCTTTTGTCCAGGTCGATGGCCTTGGCGACAGCCAGGGGATCAGCCAGCCACGTCCGCACCGCCTCCCATACGTGCTGTTCCGTTTCTTCGCATCTGATCCGCAGGCCGCAGCCGGTTTGCCCGGTTGGCGTTTGTTTTTTGTCGGTGTACTCCCTTGTCTGCCGACCCCAATTGTGGGCCTGTCTGCCGATCATCGTGCAGCCGCAAAAGCCGCAGCGCAGCAGTCCGCTCAACAGATAGCGCTGTTCGCCCCTGCCGGCCCAGCGCCGCCGCGACGCTTCCAGTCTCGCCTGGGCCAGCCGGAACGTCTCCTCGTCGATGATCGCCGGACAGGGGATGCGAATCCACTCCTCTGCGGGGCGTTCGCGCATGGGGCGCCGCGGTTGGGACGGATCGTGCCTGCTTGCGAGCAGCCCCTCCGTATTCCAGCGGTTTTGGTAAAATTCACCGATATAGGTGCGATTGGACAGTATCTGGCGGACGACCTGGCGATGCCAGACGCTGGCTCCCTTTTTGGTCGGAATGCCCTGCGCGGTGAGAAACCTGGCGATGCCATTGATTCCGTTCACCTTGTCATCCGGCTGCGTAAAGCGCGCAAAGATTTCCCGCACCACAGCCGCTTCCGCCGGGTTGATCACCAGCTGCTCGGATGCTTTATCATAATCGTAGCCGTAGATGTGAAAGTCGCGCAGCACACGCCCCTGGCGCGCTTTTTCCCTGCGGCCCCGGCTCATTCGCTCGTTGATTTTCGCCTTTTCAAATTCGGCGATGGCCCCGCGCATGCTGTAAAAGAGCTGGCCTTCGGGGGTTTTCGCGTAATCGCCGTTGACAAACACAAGCTCTGCGCCCCGCTTGTCAAATTCCTCGGTAATCAGCAGCTGATGCATCAGCTTGCGCGACAATCTGTCCGGATCGAGACAAACGATCCGGGTGATCACCCCGTTTTTCACATCCTGTCTCAATCGGGTAAGCGCCGGCCGATCCAGGAACTCGCCCGAGATCCCTTCGTCAATGTATTCGACACACGCCTCCGTTGCGGCTTTTTGCCTACACGCCCTGATCTGGTCGTGGAGGCTGAATCCGCTTCTCGCCTGTTCCTCCGTGCTCACCCTCGCGTAGATTCCGACCATTCCCCTTCTCCCTCCTGTACTTCGCAAGCAAGTAACGGTAACAGTCAGAACGGATACTGTCGGCAGAGCTGCCGGCGATGATTTGCACCTGCACCGCACATCCCCTCCCCTGCAGAGAAGATATGCACCAACCGCTTGTTTCCTTGACAGAAAGAGTACCCCGCCGACTTGAGCGAACGTTCCACCCACTCAGCGATAGTTATCGCTACGCCGTTGGTGTCCCTTGCTGGTGTCGGCGGGGGCCCAAAACCTTTCCTACTTCGCTTTAGCGCTTTAAAGATCTTAAACTTTCCTATAAACAGAAAGCCACCTGACGTATCAGGTGGCTTCGTATGCAAACAAAGTCCGGCGTTTCGTCCTTAATAGGGGCGTCCGCCCATCACGAAACGGTACTCCCACGATGTATCGGTAAACTTGGTGATTTTGACGCCGCCGGATTCCTTGCTGTAGGTATGCAGAATCCTGCCGTCCCCCAGATAGATGCCCACATGGGTAATGCGCTGCTTGGACTTGTCGATCCCTTGGTAATCGGATTTCTTGGAGCCTTTGTAGCTCATCATGAAAATCAGGTCGCCTTTTTGCAGATCCTTCACCTGATAGACAGGCGCACCGTATTTCTCCACAAACTCCTTTTGCGAACGGGAGTTTGTCGGGATCTTGATGCCGATATCCTTATAGGCATTGTAGGTAAAATCGGAGCAGTCCATATAACGCTTGTCCGAGCGGGAATCGCCAAACTTGTACGGCGTCCCCAGGTATTTCAGTCCCGCTGCAATCACCTTGTCCCCGATGGTTGCGGAAGGAGCGGGGGACTGCTTGTCCGGTGTCGGGCTGTTGCCCACGCTGGCTGCCGGCTCCTTCAGCAGGCGGCGCGCTCCGATAAAATCGCCGCTCCGCTTGGAGAACGGAACCTTGATCACTTCATCGGCGCTCTGGGAAGCGTAGACGAAGGTGTCATCGCCCACGTAGATTCCCACATATTGGGGAGTATGGGAACCGTTGCTGGAGAAAAAGACCAGATCTCCCGGCAGCAGGTTGCTGCTGTCCACTTTGTCGCCCACCTGATACAAAGAAGAAAGGCTGTTCTGCAAATCGAAACCTGCCTGTCCGTAAATGTAGGCGACGAATCCGGCAGAACCAAAAGCGTCCGGCCCCTCCGCGCCGTATTGATAATCTTCGCCAACCAGATCATACGCCAGCTTCACGACTTGTTCGGATTTCGCGGAAAGTTGCGAATTTGCCGCCGCCGCAGCTGCTTGTCCACCATCAGTGAACATCAACAGGGATGTACTGAGCAGGACGGCCACCGAAGATTTTTGCAACCAATCTCGTTTCGTCATTCCTTCTCCTCCTGGCTGTGATGTTTTCCCTCGTTACAAGCGACTGGGTACATTCCCATGATAATGGAAGTTATGTAAACTTATAAGGCTGTAAAACTTTCCAATCGGTTTTTTGAATCGATAGTCCCAATGCAGCCGATGCCGCCGCAATCGGCTGCAGATCGTTACCGTTTCCCGGTCTATGGTCCCGCCATGGCAAAAAGACCATCTGCCGGGGAATGGTCTTTTTGCATGGATGCTGTCAATCGGATGAGGACAGCCGGGTGGATGCCCTCCGCAGATACTGAACGGTCTCTTTCATCTTCATCTTGTGGGAAGCTTTCACCAGAAAGGTTGTGTTCGGCCGCAACCGGCGGCGCAGCAGCCTGTGCAGCTGCGCCTTTGTTGCGCAGTGGACCGCTCTTTCCTGCGGAAAACCGGACTGCGTCGCTCCCCGTTTGATGTAGCGGGCGCTTTTTCCGAGCGTGTACAGATAATCCACCTTTTTCTGCGCCGCATACCTTCCCACGAGCTTGTGCCCCTTCACGGCATAGTTACCCATTTCCAGCATGCTGCCGAGAACGGCCACGTTGGTTCCGGTTCCCACCTTGGCCAGCACGTCCAGGGCGGCTTTCACGGCGCTGGGATTGGCGCTGTACGAATCATCAATCACCTTGATTCCCCGGGACAAGCGATACATGGTTAATCTGCTCTTCGGCCTCCGAAAACTTCGCAATCCAAGCTGAATCGTGCCGGGACTGCAGTTCAGCTGATGGCAGACGGCGATGGCAAACAGCGCGTTGTAAATATTGTGTTCGCCCGGCACCGGGATAGAAAACGTGTATTCGGTGCCGTCCAATTTGACATCAAACGACATGCCGTTCTCCCTGTAACGGATGTTGTATGCCTGATAATCGGCATGCTCCTTCACGCCGATCCGGAAGATCCTGCCCCGGAATCCTCCGGTCGACAGCAGACGCGAATGGGGGTCATCCGCATTGAGGAACAGCTTGCCGGTTCGCCGCATGAAGCGGATCAGCTCCGATTTTGCCCGCGCCACTCCTGCGATGGTGCCGCCAACGTTGCCGATATGGGCTGTTCCCACGTTGGTGATGACTCCGTAATTGGGCTGAATGATCTGGCAATGCTTCCTGATGTGGCCGGCACGCAGCATCCCGAATTCCAGCACCACAGCACCGTGCGCAGCCGTTATCTTTTTCACAAGCTTCCGGGTGTACGGAACGGTATTCTGGTTATACGGCGTCTTGACGATCCGCCACCTTCTCCTTAAGACGGATCCGATCATTTCCTTGGTTGTGGTTTTCCCCGCGCTGCCGGTTATGGCGATCACCGGTTTTCTGAGGACTAGCGGTCGGTTCAACGAGACTCCCACCTTTCCCGATGAATTGCTTGCGTACGGGTGCATATCATTCTATGTCAAGGTTGGATCGCCTGTATAGACAGGTGTATACAGGACAGCTTGGGCGGTTGTCTACTGGCAGATTCCCGGCTGACCGAATAGACTGGAGCAAGCAAAGAAGCAGAAGGGGTGGAGCAATGACGACGACGATCCGTATCGCGGCCGTTGGCGACATCTTGATGTGGGGGAAGCAGATCGCCTCGGCGAAACGCACCGGGGAATCCGCCTACTCGTTCGATGAGATGTTTCAGCATGTCGCTCCCTATCTGAGAAGCGCGGATTTGACAATCGGCAACCTGGAAACGACCTTGTCGGGAAGGGAGACCCGCTACCAGCGGCGCAATCCCCGCAACGGCTATCCGATGTTCAACTGTCCGGATGAATTGGCGCCGGCCCTGAAAAAGGCCGGGTTCGACGTCCTGACGACCGCCAACAACCACTGCATGGATCGGGGGGCAAGCGGGCTCAAGCGAACGCTCAACATCCTGGACAAATACGGCATCTCCCACACCGGCACCTTTCGTACGGCAAGCGAAGCGCAATCCTTTTTGATAAAGGAAGTAAAAGGGGTAAAAGTGGGCATTCTTGCCTACACGTACGGCACCAACGGCATCCCCGTTCCTTCCTCCAGCCCGTGGATGGTGAATCGCATCCGCCGGAAAAAGATGCTGGCCGATCTGCAGGCGCTGCGCGGCAAAGCGGATCTGGTGATCGTCGCCCTCCATTTCGGTAAGGAATTTCATCGGTATCCAAGCGACAGCCAGCGCAGCCTCGTCCGTTTCCTCATGCGCAACGGGGCGGACGTGATCCTGGGCGCCCATCCCCATGTGCTGCAGCCGATGGCCGTGGTGCGGACCCCTGCCAAGCGTAAGTTCGTCATTTACTCACTCGGCAATTTCATCTCCGATCGGATGCTGGGCAGCCTTCGTTCGCAGAGCGGCGTCATTCTGCAGTTGACGATCTCGAAGCCTGCGAATGGCCAGGCGAGCGTAACCGGCGTTCACTATATCCCCACCTACACCCACAAGGGCTTGGCAAAGGGCCGGACGATGTTTCGCGTCCTTCCCGTCAAAAAGTTCCTTTCCAATCCAAACGGAACGCTCGGCAAGGGCACCCTGCAAACGTTGAGAACCGTATGGAGAACCACCACCTCCCATCTGAAAGGAAAGCCGCGATAAGAACCCCCGCCGACGTAAGCTGTCGCTGGCGTCGGCGGCTCCTACAAAACAAAAGCACCCGCCATGGGGTGCATTTGTCAGCAAAATCTCGTTTTCAATGCAGCGTGCAGCGTATGTCGCCAGTTTGGTGCCCTTGTCAACCTGGTAGCTTTCGATGGCTTTGATCAGGCCGATGGTGCCGATGGAGATCAAGTCTTCGCTGTCTTCGCCGGTGTTTTCGAACTTTTTGACGATGTGAGCAACCAACCGCAGGTTATGTTCGATCAGCTTGTTCCGCGCGAAGGAGTCCCCTTCGGCCATCAACCGCAGATACTTCTCCTCTTCCGCCTCCGGAAGCGGCTGGGGGAAAGCGTTATTCTTCACATACGCAACGAACATGACAAGCTCTTTAAAGAACAGCGACAGGGCCATGAAGATGCTGGACACAGGTGCCACCTCCCCTTTCTGGATGCTCCCTATCCCTACCTTATGTGGGCGGATGCCTACGCGTGCCTGTACGGAAAAAGGAGGGTGCCTCTCATCGATTGGAAATACGCAAGTCTGCCGTCCCCTGCACGCCATCGAAATCATCCACATCCCTTATCCCTTCGAACGAATAGGTGACCAGTCCCGTAACAGAGGAATTTTCTCGAATTTCTACAAATGCATCGATACGTTTTGGCGGTTCCGCAAAAGCGTTGATCAGCGTTTGGGCCAAATCAGGTGTTTTCGTGCCGGAAAGGCGCTCCGCCACCTCTTGAATAAACAAGAATTTTGACTCATCCTGATGAGGAAGAACGATTGGTTCCAGGATAATCTGGCTTTCAGCCCCAAACTCACTGACAGATTGAATGAACTTCATGATCCTGCTGCCGTTTTTTTCTTGCACAAAATACGTTCGAAACGTGTCATCCGATGCAGCTCCTTCTTCAAGGCCAAGCGTATACCCATACTTTGCGGCGATCTCGCTTATCAGCTTGATTTTATTCTCCATCCTGGTTTTATTATTTTCCAGCTTTAACCCCGTGGTCGTTGCGGCCGAATCTCCTGTTGTTTCAATGCTCGTCCCATCTGAAGATACATTGGCATTATCTTTTCTAAGAGGATTGGCTAGGTAGCCCGATTCCCTGCCGTACATGACCAACACATAAGCGAATCCTTCGCTAAAGCTATACGTTCCATCGTATTGCAGCGGGATGACCTCGTTGCCCTTTTTGTCGATATAGCCCCCCTTCCCGTTTTTTACAACTGCTGCGAGACCTTCTCGGAAGCTTTGAACCGTATGATACTGAGGTGAAATGACTACCCTGCCTGTCTTGTCGATAAAACCTCTCAGCCCGTTTGTTTCAACTCCTGCCAAACCCTCGCTGAAATCCGATGCCCAGCTATATGTCAGCGGAATCACTTCCTTGCCTGTCTTGTCGATATAGCCCCATTTCTTGTTCTTTTCGACCCACGCTAAACCCTCACTAAAATTTCCGGCATAATCATATTGGTTTTGCAGCTTTACTGCTTCTTTGCCGGTCTTGTCAACATAAACCAGCATTCCATTTTTCCTGGTTACCAATAATCCTTCACTGAAACGTTCCTTTCCCAAATAATATTCCAGAGGAAATACACCCCTGCCTGTCTTGTCAATACAAACTATCTTCCCTTTGATTCCTACAATCGCCAGTCCTTCACTGAAATTCGATCCCCAATCATATTGTGGCGGTATCACTTCTTTGCCGGTCTTGTCTACATAACCATACTTGTCGTTTTTTTGAACCAATGCCAAACCTTCGCTGAAGCTTTCCGCCCACTGATATTGCGGCGGTATCACTTCTTTGCCCGTCTTGTCGATATAGCCCCATTTCCCGTTTGCATAGACTGCCGCCAGTCCTTCCCGGAAGCTATGAACAAGTTCATATGGAAGCAGCAGGACTACATTCCCCGACTTGTCAATATAACCGTACTTTCCCTCGATTCTGGCTATCGCCATTCCTTCACTGAAACTGTCAGCTGGAAAAATTTCAGTGGGATAGAGCTGAGATTCCAGTACGAGAGTTGGAGACTCTTCCGCAGCAGCTGTCGAAATCATAACTGGTATGAAACCGGACAGTATTGCCATACATAACAATACCCTTACAAACCCCTTCAACTTCATCGTCTCCTTTCCTAGAAGTTAAAAACAATCCAACTCTACAAAAGAGTACTTGCCGGGAGCTTTGAACCATTACAAAACCTTCACGCTAACCTTGGCTGTCTTGCCGTTATTTTCAACTGTTATCGTTGCCTTGTCCCCTTTTTTCGCTGTTTTGGCAACCGTGACCTTGCCGTCCTTGCTCACTTTTGCTACTTTCTCATCGCTGCTTGTGTAAACCGTGCCAGTCGAAGCTTTCGTTACATCTTTCTTGGTCTTGTCCGACATGGTGGCTGTAACGGTCAGCTGATTCGTTTTGCCTGGTTTGAGTGAAACATTCGTGGGAGAAACGGTAATGCTGTGCACAGTGGATTGATCATCGGTAAGAGGGTTGGCGATGATGTAATAGCTTCTTTGACCAGCATCTGAAACGACAGCAAAACCACCACGAAAAGGCGTTCCCCAAAATTCAGGGGTATCAAATCCCAAGACTTCTTTTCCCGATTTGTCGATATATCCAAATACTTCGTCACCGTTACGATTCAGCTTTACAACCCCTGCCAGCCCTTCGCTGAAATCAAAAACAGAATCATCCAAGTTATTTGCCACATACTGAAGGCGAATCACTTCCGTTCCTTTCTTATCGATAAACCCCATTTTGTTGCCAACGCGAACGCTTGCGAAACCTTCGCTGAAATGATGCACTTCACTATACTTGGGCTTGACAACTTCAATACCCTTTGTGTTGATAAAACCCCATTTTCCATTCTTTTTAACCGGCGCCAGACCTTCTTTGAAGCTGTACGCATCCTCATATTGAAATGTAATGACTTCTTTGCCTGTTTTGTCGATAAAACCCCATTTCCCATTCTTCTTAACCGGTGCCAATCCATCTTTGAATACATGACCATCCTCATATTGAGGTGTGATGACTTCTTTGCCTGTCTGATCAATGTATCCAACTTTATGATTCTTTTTCACATGAGCAAGACCTTCACCGAAACTATTTGTATCTTCATACCGTAGTGGGATGGCTTCTTTTCCGAATTGATCCACATATCCCCATTTCTTATTTTTCTGCACCTGGGCAAATCCTTCACTGAACTTTAAAGCAACCGCATCATATTGAGGACTGACAACTTCTTTGCCTGTCTTGTCGATGTATCCCCATTTCCCATTTTTCTTAACAGCAGCCAGCCCCTCATTAAAACCGCTTACTTCCTCATATATTGCCTTAATGACGACTTTACCATTGGTATCAATAAAGCCATATTGCTCCTTCTCCATACCATTTTCCATGTCCATGCTTATGTCCAAATACCATGCCAGACCTTCACTGATCGAACCAACCATGTCGTATGGCAGATACTCGTGATCCTCTTCCGCAGCAGCCATAGGCATGATGCCAAACAGCATTGCAATAAATAGCAAGGCACTTACATATTTTTTCATTTGATCGTCTCCTTTCTGGCTGTATGTACAGTATTTTTCAAAATCATCATACGCAAAGTCCTTTCCATCGTCTGTTGACTATGAGTCACATCGTGCGGATAGAATGGCAAAGTTCTACCACTTTTGACCTGCTTTGCCGATATTGCTCGTAAGCAAAACATGCGTACTGTCAGGAGGTCTTTTCTTCATGGACATTCGATCCGAGTTTGGACAGCGAGTACAGGAACTTCGGACTAGAAGCGGCATGACGCAGGAGATGTTGGCTTACAGGGCGGGGTTGGATCGGACATACATAAGCGGTGTGGAGCGGGGGGAGCGCCTTATCCTACTTTAAACCAGTAGAAGTCCGTGCTCTTGTCGATCATCGGGAAATGAAGGTGAACGGAGAGCCGATTGTCTACTCGCCTCATGTTGCAGAGAAAGCAATCAAGATCTAAGAGAAAATCACCAAGTATTGTGATAAAATCGCTGTATTGTGCAACTCCCGATTTATGGTAAATCAACTGGATCAAATTGCCAAAATCAGTGGAGCATATGACATCGCCCATCACATATACGGTAAAGACAGACAAATGATCGACCAGGCTTATGGAATATTAAACATTCGCGGCAATGAATTGATTAAAGCTGCGAAATAATCCTTACAATCAACAGGTGAAAATGACTCGATACGTTCCCAAACGTGAAGCCTCGACCAGCCGGTTCCATGCTGCTTTTGAACCGGCTCTCTCATTGAACAACATGTTTTAAATTTTCCTCCGTTATGCCTTTTTGTTTTCCCTCTTCTGTAATTTTGTGCTCAAACTGCATTACTTCATTGTGTGCAAAATAGATATATTGGACATATGGTTCATCTTTAAAGACGACAACCACATAAAAGGGCGGCAGCTTAATGTTCCAAACGCCCTCAATCGATTTGATGTCCTCTTTTTTATAGCCCTCTTCTTCCAAAAGGTATGTGGTTACCCTGTTTACGTAAATCATTTTATTTACTTGGACATAAAGAAATGGCGAAAAAGCGATGGCGATTAAAATGACGACCCATACGCTTATGAAAGCGATTTTTTTCTTCACCTAAACTCCTCCCCCTCGACCCGTGGTATTTCTTTTCCAAAAGAACACACCGGCCAAGACGATCTGAAGCAGCGGAAACAACCCGATCAACTGAAAGGCATTTTCTGCTCCGATGAAATAATAAGCAATCGGCAGAAACAATACAGCGCTGATCAGCGACAACGCCGAGGACTGTGCCACGATTGCCAAAAATAAAACCCCAATGGAGAGTATGCCTGACATCCACCACAAGAAAATGATGAGATTCAATGGTATCACTCCGTCAATATTTTACAAATATTCCCATGCCATTCTCCCGGAGATTCCCTGAATAGTACAAAGCCCCACCCGGCACAGCAGATGCTGCATCAGGCGGAGCCATCTGTTTACCAGAAAGAAAGAATCGCTTCGCGGACGATCTTGGCCGCAAGCGCCGTCGTGATCCCGGCGTTGTCATGCGGCGGGGAAACTTCCACCAGGTCCATGGCCACGATATGTTGCCCTCTGAGCAGCCGGATGGCTTGCATGATCTCCGCGGAAGAGACGCCCCCGGGTTCCTGGGTGCCTGTGCCCGGCGCATAGGCGGGGTCCACCACGTCGATATCCAGCGTGAGATAGATCGGACGGCCGTCCAGTTCCGGCAGGATGGTCATCAGCGGGGCAAGCACGCCGTCCTGCCACAGATGCGTATGTTCCGCCGCATAGCGAAACTCATGCTGCTCTCCGGACCGGATGCCGAACTGATATATCCGGCGGGGAGGCAGGAATTCCATGATGCGCCTGATGACGGTGGCATGGCTGAGCCGCTCGCCAAAGAATTCCTCCCGCAGATCGGTATGGGCATCAAAATGGAGAAGCACCAGATCAGGGTAGGTTTCCGCCACGGCCCGCACCGCCGGATAGGTAACCAGGTGCTCCCCGCCGAGCAGAAAAGGAATTTGTCCCTGGCTGACAATCTCCCGTGTGGCTTCGTAAATGATGGCGAGCGACTTCTCCACGTTGCCGAACGGCAGCACCAGATCGCCGCTGTCATACAAAGGGATGGAGGAAAGATGGCGGTCCAGATGGGGACTGTATTCTTCAAAGCCCTGGGACGCCTGGCGAATGCCCTGCGGACCGAAGCGGCTTCCCGACTTAAAGCTCACCGTATAATCCATGGGCGCTCCATACAGAATCACTTTTGCACGTTCGCGGTCGGCTATGCTTTTGAGAAAGCTGCCGGCCTGAGTATATTGTACGTGTTTCGCAACCACCATGTCAGGCGACCTCCCCTTCCTGTTCGTTTTCTCCGTCTTTGGGAAAACGAAAGACGCGACAGATTCATCGACAGGAGGACGGCTATGAAAAATCGCTTGTCCGGCATACCATCACCCCGTTTGAAGCGTTTCCGGCTCGGATGGCTGTCAGGCAGCCTACTGGTAATTATAGGAAA
This sequence comes from Brevibacillus sp. SYP-B805, assembly GCF_011059135.1. Classification (GTDB taxonomy): domain Bacteria; phylum Bacillota; class Bacilli; order Brevibacillales; family Brevibacillaceae; genus Brevibacillus_F. The sequence continues at coordinate 132,894 of NZ_JAALGD010000002.1, forward strand.
CCTTTTGTCTTGTGTCAAACAAGCGCCACTATTCAGATAAAAACTCCCCGCCCGCCCCGGCTGGTTTTTCCCGTTGGCAGGGAGGCAAATGTACGCACATCGTCATATCATATACCGTTCCGCTGTACAGTCGGGAGCTGCATGAGGAGGAATGGTTCTCTTGACGACACTCTATATTACCACACGGGCATGGAAACAAATCGAGCGGGCCGTACGCCGAGTTCCCGGAGTTGAAACCGGTGGGATCATGATGGGCTATCCGTTAAACGAGACGGATTGGGTCGTGACTTACGCGAGCGAACCGGGACCAAAGGCCATACATGAACGGCGATCCATCTTTTTCGATGATCAGTATCTGCGCGGGTTGATCCGCCGCCTGCACCGGCAGCGGTCCAAGAAGTGGCGTTATATCGGGGACTGGCACAGCCACACCGTGCGGCGGCTCTCCCCCAGCCGGGGCGACAGGGAAACCCTGCAGCAGAAGGCGGTTCAGGCCGTCTACAGTTCGTCCTCGCCGCTGATGCTGATCGTCGGCCTGGGCAAGCAGGACCAGATCCAGGCCCGCGCGTTCATTCTGGCGAACTCCCTGCGTGAGGTTCGTCAGATTTCGCTGATTGAGCGGCAAGCGCTCCTACAACTTGTGCGAACACAGCGGTTGCGAGATGGGAGCGGTTAGCCGGCTGGTTCTCCACCACGACGGCGATGGCATAGCGCGGTTCCTTGACCGGCGCATACCCGACAAACCACTGATGATACAGCTGTGCACCCGCCGATGCCGTCTGGGCGGTGCCGCTCTTGCCCGCCACCGTCCAGGCCGCGTGTTGAAGCATGCTGCCGGTGCCATCCTCGTCGCTTACCACATTCGCCAGCAGCCGCTGCAGCTTGTAGGCCGTCACCCGATCAATGCCCTCCGTCTCCAGAAGCTGGGGCGCAAAATGGTGGAAGGTCACGCCGTTGCGGTAGGTGATGTCGGAGACGATGCGAACGGTACCCGGCGTCCCGCCGCGCAGGATCGTCACCATCATGTTGGCTGCCTGCAGCGGTGTCATCCGCACGTCCCGCTGGCCGATCGCCGTCTGGATCAGCACGCCCTCGTCGCTGTGGGGGGCACCGTCCGCAAAGACGCTTCCCGCCTCTTCACCGTCAAACTGGCGAAAATCGGCAAGCTTGAACAGCTGCGGGGAAAGATGCCCAACCGGTGCGGCCAGCCCGAGCCGCCTGGCGTATTCCTCGATCTTTTCCCCGCCTACCCGCTTGGCGATCTGGGCGAAGGTGACATTGCAGGACTGGGCGAACGCCTCGTCCATCGTCAGCCAGCCATGCCCTTCCTTTCGCCAGCAGGAAAAGCCGTACTTCCCGTATTCGCCGTCGCAGAAAAAGCGTTCGGTGGGAGAGACCGTCCCCTCCGCCAGGGCAGCGGCGGCCACCACCGTTTTGAACACCGAGCCTGGAGGAAGCTGCTTCAGGGCATGGTTCTGCCAGGCCCCGCCAGCCACCTCCACCTTCGTCTGGTCAAAGGAAGGGCGGCTGACCATCGCGATCACATCCCCGGTCTTGGCGTCCAGCACCACGATGGAACCTTCCCGGATCCCGTTGTGGTCGGCGATCTCCTCCATGCGCTGCTGGATATCGCGGTCCAGGGTGGTGACGAGGGACAGCGGGTAAAAAGCGTTGTCCTGACGGTTGTAGCGCACGTTCAGCCCTTGCAGGGGGGCGCCGCTGCCATCCACATAATAGGAGAGGATGGACGGCTCCACGCCCTGCAGAAACCGGTCAAAGCTGCGCTCCAGTCCGGATGCCCCCACCATGCTGTCCAGGGTCATTTTTCCTTCTTTCCATTCCGGTTCATACGCCTGCCTGATGATGTCCGGATTCCGGTTGACATACCCGATCACGTGTTTGGCCACGCCATCCGGCGGGTATCGTTCGGTGACAGGCAGGGCCAGAATGCCGGGCAGATGAAGCTCATTGACGGCTTTCGCCTGCTGCTCCCCGAGCGGGACCACCTTCCCCTCCTCATCGCGCAGCAGCACCGGCGTTTTGGCCTGCTGCAGGGTACGCAGAAGTGCCGCCTCCGGTTGATGGACGATGTGGGCCACCCGCGCCAGGGCTTCTTCCAGATCGTCCCTCCCCTTGGCGAGCGGGAAAAGAAGCAGGGCTTGCTGTTCCACGCCGGTAAAGGAGCGCCCGTGCCGGTCCAGGATCTCTCCCCGGCCGGTATTCAGCATGATGCTTTGCTGCCGCTGTTTGACCGCGCTTTTCACCAGATCGATATCGTGGGCGGAGAAATGGTGCGTGGCGGCGATCTGAATCCACCACAGACGCAGGACAAGCCCCGCCCAGAGCGTCGTCAGCAGAAGCAGCAGCAGAAAACTGCGCCGTTTTGCACGCATTGCCGGATTCACCCGCGATTCCCCCTTCCTGTCTTATCCAGTATGCCCAACAGGAGGGGGAACCCAAAACAATGGCGTGCCGTATGCCGGCACGCCTCATCATGTAGACAAAGTCCATCTGTCAAGGATGATGGTTCCTGCTCGCTCTCTTGACGACCCGCGAGGAAGTGGGCTGTGTCCGCTCCGAAACGCGTCGCGGGCAGGGGGCTCAACATCTGGGCGTTTCAGCGATGTGAGACTCACGCCCCCTGGGATCCCGCGTCTTCGTTTCTCCGCTGAGCCGGTCGTCAAAGGAGCTCGCTTGGCCCCATCACGCCATGACGCTAACAGAAGTTTGTCAGCAGTCTGCGGCGTGCCGTATGCCGGCACGCCTCTGCTTTTGAAAAGATGATCAACAAAATCAGCTCAGCTGTTTTTCCGCCAGGATGTTGCGGATCTTGGTGGATAACAGGTCAAGCGCCACGCGGTTGTAGCCGCCTTCCGGAATGATGACGTCGGCGTACCGTTTGGTGGGCTCGATAAACTGCAGATGCATCGGCCGCACGACCGTCAGATACTGGTTGACGACCGACTCCAGGGTTCTGCCCCGCTCTTCGATGTCCCGTTTGATCCGCCGGACAATCCGCACATCCGCGTCGGTATCCACAAACACCTTGATATCCATCAGCTCGCGAATGCGCGGATCTTCCAGGATCAGCATGCCCTCGAGAATGATGACGTCCTTCGGCTCCACCAGAACGGTTTCCGGGCGGCGGTTGTGCACCTTGAAATCGTAGATCGGCTTTTGGATCGCCCGGCGTGCCAGCAGCTGCTGCAGATGGTAGAGCAGCAGGTCATTATCGAAGGCGAACGGGTGATCGTAATTGGTCAATGCGCGCTCTTCCATGCTGAGATGGCTTTGATCCTTGTAGTAGGAATCCTGTTCGATCAATGTCACGCTTTCATGCTGAAACTGTCGAAACAGTTCGGTCGCTACCGTGGTTTTGCCGGATCCGCTTCCCCCGGCTACCCCAATCAAAACGGGGTGACCCATGTTTCCAATCTCCTTCCTGTGTCCAAAAACTAGGATGTTCGCTGTTTTTTTATGCTGACCGCCATCCCGTCTCCCACCGGCAGAAAGGTGGTCTCCAGTTCGGAACGATGCGCCAGCCCCGCGTTGAAGCGGTTGATTTTCTCCACCAGCGGCCGCAGCCGTTTGTCGGCGGCTTGCGGTTCGGGTACCAACCCCCGGAACAGCACGTTGTCGCAGATGACCAGTCCGCCTTCCTCCAGATGCGGCAGATAGCGGTCGAGAAACGTCTGGTACTGCCCTTTGGCGGCATCAATAAACATGCAGTCGAAGCGGTAACGGTCCGGCAGGCCGGCCGTCGCATCCCCGTGGATCAGTTCAATCCGCTCTGCCACGCCTGCCTCGGCAAAATTTTGGCGGGCACGCGCGATCCGTGCTTCGTCCATCTCGATCGTAACGATGGTTGCCTCCGGCGCCGCCTCGGCCATCCAAATGGCGGAATAGCCGATCGCCGTCCCGATTTCCAGGATGGCGGAAGGCTTGTGCAGCTGCAGCAGCAGCCGCAGCACCTGAGCCGCCGGCAGCTGAATGATGGGAATCCCTTCCGCAGCCGCCTCCGCCTCCAGACGGGCCAGCAGCGGCGAGCGTTCGGGTGCCAGCTGTGTCAGGTAGGCCTCGATGGCTGGATTGGTTATCACGTTGTATCACCTCCCTGTACACGCAACCGCCACATTATACCACATCGCGCCGCCGCACGCAGAAAAAATCACCAGCTGCCGCGGCTTTTGGCGTCTTTGGCCAGATGCTCTTCATAAGTTTTGGAAAAGTAATGCTCGGACGAGCCGTCTTTTTTCGTCACGAAGAAGAAATAGTCGTGCTTGGCCGGCTGAACGACGGCTGCCAGCGAAGCGCGCCCGGGATTGGCGATCGGTCCCGGAGGCAGCCCGGGGTGGAGATAGGTGTTATAGGGGCTGTCCACCTTCAGATCATCGAACGTGATGCGGTCGCGCTGTTTGCCCAGCACAAACTGGACGGTGGCACAGGACTGAAGCAGCCAGTGTTCCCGAATCCGGTTGAAGAAGACGCCGGCAACAATCGGGCGCTCCTTGTCCACCACCACTTCCCGTTCGACGATGGAGGCCAGGTTGACGGCATCATCGATCGACATCTGCCGTTTTTTCAGCGTTTCCACCCATTCGGGCTTCATCTCTTTCTGGAACTGGGCCAGCATTTTGGCGATGATCTCATGCTCGGTAGCCCCTTTTTTTACCTCGTACGTGTCGGGGAACAGGTATCCTTCCAGGCGGTATTTCCGCTCCGCCTTTTTCGGGATGGCCGCCACGAACGGAAATTCGGGAAACGAACCCGTATTCACTTCTTTCAGAAACTTTTCTTTATCGACCAATTTCTGCTCGGCAAGCGCCGTGGCGATCTGCTCCACATTCCAGCCTTCCGGAATGGTAAACCGGACGCTGTCTGGGATGACGTCCCCGTTTACCATGCTCGCCACCATCTCATCGATCGTCTGCCCGACACGGAAGCTGTAAGTTCCCGCCTGCAGCCTGCTGCCGACGCCTTTGCTCCGGACATAGTAGGCGAAGATCGTGCCGCTGCGGATCAGGCCGTTCTCTTCCAGCAGACCGCCGATCTCCCGCACGCTCGCCCCCGGAGGAATCTTCACCTGTTTTTGCACCGCCTGGGAGCCTGGTGCAACCGGCTGCAGCTGGGCGTACACATAATAGACGCCGCTTCCCGCCGCCAGGACGAGCACCATGCAGAACAGCGCCAAAAACCGGAGCCAGCGGCGTCCCCGCCTCCGGTTGTTGCCGGAGTTGACCACCGCAATTCGTTCGTCTGCCGTCTCTTTGGTGTTGGCTTGCATATCGCTCCCCCTCTCCTGCATCGTCATCCATTATAGCGAAGATTGTCAGCGGTTGCATCCAGCCTGACCGAAAAAAGGAGGGACATGGCGTCCCTCCTCAGATTCCGTCTTCTTTTTCCAATTCGGCGATCAGTGTTTCAAACGTCGCTTCCACCTGTTCCCATTCCTCATCGTCTTCGATCGGCTGCAGCATATCGGTGCCGTCGTAGCGGAGGAAATGCACTTCGTATTCCTCTTCCTCCTCCTGGTCGACGGGAACCAACACCAGATAGGAACGGTCTTCGATATCAAAAATGTACATCACGCGGAAATCGCGCGCCTCATCCGTTCCTTCCTCGGTCAGCGCAATCACGTCGCCAACGTCGAATCCTTCCAACATCTCGTCACTCATCTGAGGTCACCTCGATCTTGCGTCCAGATAACCCTGCAGGATTAACGTGGCCGCCATTTTGTCAATCACTTTCTTTCGTTTCTGCCGGCTGACATCGGCCGCAATCAGCATGCGTTCCGCCGCCATCGTCGTCAAACGCTCATCCCACAATTTGACGGGAAGCGATGTCCGTCTGGCTACCATCTCCGCAAACGCCTGACAGCTCTCGCCGCGCGGTCCGATTGTGCCGTTCATGTTCTTCGGCAGACCCACGACGATCTCGGCGACCTGATACGCTTCGATCAACGCCTGCAGACGCGCGATATCTTTGTCGTTCGACTGCCGCCGGATGGTTTCCACCCCCTGAGCGGTCCATCCCATCTCGTCGCTGACCGCCACGCCGATTGTCCGATCGCCGACATCAAGACCCATTATCCGCATAGTGCCTCCTGCCTGTATCGGCCGCGGCGGCCATGATCCGCCGCCAGCCGGCTACTCTGACCGCTGCTGCGCCAAATACACCTTGACCAGCTCTTCCAGCAGACGGTCGCGTTCGATCTTGCTGATCAGGCTGCGTGCGTTGTTGTGGCGCGGAATAAAGGCCGGATCGCCCGAGAGCAGGTAACCGACGATCTGGGTGATGGGGTTGTACCCTTTGTCCTGCAAGGCATTGTATACCTCGATCAGGGTCTGGCGTACCTCCGGTTCATTCGATTCCTTCGGCACCGTGTATTTCATGGTATTGTCCATGGAACTCATTACCAACACCTCGATTCACCTGTAAAGAAGGATTACCTTCTCACGGTCATCTCTCTCTTACCAGTGTATTCTCCTTGCCGCTTGACAAATCCTTGTTGGCCAGCACATTTTTCACCGTTTGGGTTCAGGCGGGCTTACTTCGCCACGGCCTGGCTCTGCACCCATTCCGCCACCAGGCCGAGCGCATCCGCCAGCTTGGACGGATCTTTGCCGCCGGCCTGCGCCATGTCGGGGCGACCGCCGCCGCCACCGCCGCAGCGGGTTGCCACCTCTTTGACCAGTTTGCCGGCATGGAAGCCTTGCTCCATCAGGTCTTTGGTCACGCCCGCCACGAGGTTCACCTTGTCGCCATCGACGGCGCCCAGCACGATGACCGCCGAGCCCAGCTTGTTTTTCAACTCGTCCACCATGCCGCGCAGGCTGTCCATATCGGCGGCGGAGACGCGGGCGGCCAGCACGTTGATGCCGGCTACCTGCTTGATCTGCTCCGCAAGGGAAGCCGCTTCGATATGGCCCAGTTTGGCGCGCAGCGATTCATTCTCCCGCTGCAGCTCCTTGATCTGCTGCAGGAGCCCTTCCACGCGAACAGGGGTTTCCGACAGGAGCGGAGCTTTCACGGCCTGGGCCACTTCGCGCAGCGTTTGCAGCTGCTGATTCAGGTACTGGTATGCGCTGCGGCCGGTTACGGCTTCGATGCGGCGCGTGCCCGCCCCGATCCCGCCTTCGCTGACGATCTTGAAGAGACCGATATCGCCCGTGCTGCTGACGTGGCAACCGCCGCACAGCTCCAGGCTGTAGTCGCCGACCTGCACCACCCGCACGATGTCGCCGTATTTTTCGCCGAACAGCGCCATGGCTCCCATCGCCTTGGCTTCCGCAAGCGGTTTGTGCATGATCGTAACCGGAATGTTTTCCCACACCTTCTGATTGACAATCGCTTCGATCCGCTCCAGCTCTTCCGGCGAAACCGCGCTGATATGGGTGAAGTCGAAACGCAACCGGTCGGGAGCCACCAGGGACCCCGCCTGGTTGACATGGGGGCCCAGGACATCTTTCAACGCCTGATGGAGCAGGTGGGTCGCCGTATGGTTTTTGGTGATGTCCAGTCGGGAGGCGCGGTTTACCTCCGCCCGCACCTCTTCCCCGACGCGCAGGGTGCCGGCTTCGATCACGACGGAATGGACATGCTGCCCCATCGGCCCTTTCTGCACATCCTTCACGCTGGCTTTCACCACATCGGAGAACAGGATCCCCTCGTCGTTGATCTGTCCGCCGCTTTCCGCATAGAAGGGGGTGCGGTCAAGGACGACCTGGACCGTTTGCCCTTCTTCCGCCGCATCGACCAGTTGGTTGTTGGAAATGATCGCCGCCACTTTGGCAGTTGCTACCAATTCAGTATATCCAATAAACTCGCTCTTAACCGCCAGATCGGACAGCGGGCCGCCCTGAACCTGCATGCTGTCCACATCCTGACGGGCCGCGCGGGCGCGTTCGCGCTGCTCTTCCATCGCCCGTTCAAAGCCTTCATGGTCAACCGTCAGGCCTTGTTCCAGCGCGAAGTCTTCCGTCAGGTCAATCGGGAAGCCGTAGGTATCATACAGCTTGAACGTATCCTGGCCGGAAAGCTGCGTGTGGCCTGCCGCCTTGGCTGCTTTCACCATCTCTTCGAGGATCGCCAGGCCTTCGTTCAATGTCTCATGGAAACGCTCCTCTTCGCCGCGGATTACTTTTTCGATGAAGGCGCGCTTCTCCACCACTTCCGGATAGAATTCGCCCATCATGGTGCCCACCACTTCGGTCAGGCGGTAGAGGAACGGCTTCTCGATGCCGAGCTTCTTGCCCATGCGCACGGCACGGCGCAGCAGGCGGCGAATCACGTAGCCGCGCCCTTCGTTGGACGGCAGGGCGCCGTCGCCGATGGCAAACACCACCGTCCGGGTATGGTCGGCGATCACTTTCAGCGCCACGTCCAGTTCCGGATCCTGCTTGTACTTGACGCCGGAAATGGCGCTGGTCGCTTCGATCAGCGGGAACAGCAGGTCGGTTTCATAGTTGTTGTCCACTTCCTGCAGAATGGATGCCATTCGTTCCAGGCCCATCCCGGTATCGATGTTTTTCTTGGGCAGCGGGGTATAGCTGCCGTCCGGGTTGTGGTTGAACTGGGAGAATACCAGGTTCCATACCTCGAGATAGCGTTCGTTTTCACCGCCCGGGTAAAGCTCCGGATCGTTCGGATCATTGCCGAAGCGCTCGCCGCGATCGTAGAAGATCTCCGAGTTCGGCCCGCAGGGACCCTCCCCGATATCCCAGAAGTTGCCCTCCAAGCGGACGATCCGTTCCTCGGGAATGCCGATTTCCTTGTGCCAGATTTCAAACGCCTCGTCATCTTCCGGATGAATGGTCACGGAAAGCTTCTCCGGTTCAAAACCGATCCATTGCGGACTGGTGAGGAATTCCCACGCCCAGTGAATCGCCTCGCGCTTGAAGTAATCGCCGATGGAGAAGTTCCCCAGCATTTCAAAGAAGGTATGATGGCGGGCGGTGCGGCCCACATTCTCGATGTCGTTGGTGCGGATCGATTTCTGCGAGTTGGTGATGCGCGGGTTATCGGGAATCACGCGGCCGTCAAAGTATTTTTTCAACGTGGCGACCCCGCTGTTGATCCAGAGAAGGGACGGGTCATCGTACGGAATGAGCGACGCGCTCGGTTCCACGTGGTGCCCCTTGCCTTTGAAGAATTCGAGAAACATTTGGCGAATCTGGTTGCCTGTCAGCCTTTTCATGCTCTTTTCCTCCTTGCGTCAACGGATAGTATGCGGAATGCGTGCATGGCTCCGTGTGCAGACAAAGTCCTGCGTCGGTCGTTAAAGGAGCTCGCTTGGCCCCATCACGCCATGATCAAACAGAAGTTTGCTTCGGAATGCGCGCATTCCCCTCGATCAAATAAAAAAGCCCCCATCCCTTCAGGGACGAGAACTTTGATCTCGCGGTACCACCCTGCTTACAAACGCCTGGCATAGGCCAATGATCCGCGTCTGTCGCTTTGGGGCGGGTAACGGTGCCTAACCGCCGGTTTTTGCCCGGTCTCCGGATTAGCCTTCTGTCGCTCTTCTTCTGGACCATCTCTCAACCACGGATCGTCCTCTCTGTAGAAGGGCTGCAACATACTCGATCCTTCCAAGATCTCTCATGAACTGTTCAGTCCGTATTATAGAATGTTCACGGCAGGCTGTCAACTTTCATGCATGATGACGGCGATGCGGCTGATCACTGCCTTGCAGGCGGCAAGCACCGGCACAGCCAGGATCATGCCGATGATGCCTCCCACCGCCTCCCCGGCCAGCAGCGCCATGATAATCAGGAGCGGGTGAAGGTGAAGGGTGCGCCCCACGATGTTGGGGGAGAGAATATTGCCCTCCAGCACTTGGATCACCGTGTTGACCAACAGCACCAGCAGCGCCGTTTTGGTGGAGATCGACAGCGCCACCAGGATGGCCGGCGCCGCTCCAATGAGCGGGCCGATGTAGGGGATGATGTTGGTCAGGCAGACAAAGGAAGCCAGCACAAACGGATACGGCATGTCGAGCAACCAGTACCCCAGATAGGCCATCACGCCGACCACCAGGGCGACGATCATCTGCCCATGGATATATTTGCTGAGGGATTCATTGACATCACGCAGGACCGCCAGCGTCTGCCGACGGTACCGGGCAGGCAGCAGCGTCATCCCGGCGCGATGGATTTCCTTCATGTCTTTCAACAGATAAAAGGCGATAAACGGGACAACGGCATAGGCTAGGAGCTTGCCGAGCGTGTTGCGGGCATTGTTGACCAGCGTGCTGATCGCCTGGGACACTTTTTCATGCGACTGCACGATGACGCGGTCTACCCCGAGGGAGACGCTGTCCGGAAGAAAGTACTTGTGATCTTCCCACTCCCGCATCCACGCATGGTACCAGGCCATCAGCCGGGGCAGATCGTCGGACAGTTCCACCAGCTGGCGGGCAAACACCGGGATCGCATTGATGCAGGCGACGGTAAGGAGCAGCAGGAAGGAGAAGTAAATTAGCAGGACGGCGATCAGACGCGGCACTTTCCTCTTCTCCAGCGCCTGCACGACGGGATGCAGGAGGTAGGCGATCACCAGTCCGACGAGAAACGGCACCACCACTTCGCCGGCCAGATGGGAGAAGCGGGAGAGCAGCGGCCGCAGCAGCCAAAGCAGGTTCACGATCACCAGCGTCAGGATCGCATAGACCAAAAACGTGAAAAACCGGTTTCGCCATGGCTCGTTCACGGGCCATATCCCCCTTTCCTGCTTTTCACACACTTTAGCTTGCACAGACATTGGGGAAACATGTATCCCTTGACAGCTTTCTCTTCCCGGCATACAATGAGGATAACAAACGGATAACTTCCAAAGGGGAGTAGCTGAACAACAAACGTCGTCATTACGGGATGAGAGTCCCCGGCTTTGTTGGCAACGCGCACGTTGTAAGCAAGACCTTTGCCGAGCACGGTAAAGGTCTTTTCTTGTGCGGATATGGGAAAATGACCTTGCCTGCCAGGCGAGGTCTTTTTTTATAGAAAAAATTGGAATGGATGGGTGAGGAACATGGAGATCTTGTTTACGACGGCTTTCTGGTCTTCCTTATTTGCGATTATCGTGATTGATCTGGTGCTGGCGGGAGACAACGCGATCGTCATCGGTCTTGCGGCACGCAAACTGCCCAAGGAACAACAAACCAAGGCCATTGTCTGGGGAACGCTGGGAGCGGTCGTCATCCGGGCGCTGGCCACCCTGGCCGTGGTATGGCTGTTAAAAATCCCCGGCCTGCTGCTGATCGGCGGCTGTATGCTGGTCTGGATCGCCTACCGCCTGCTGTGCGACCAGAAGGAGAAAAACGAGATCAAGGCGGGTGACAATCTGTGGGCGGCGATCCGCACGGTCATCATCGCCGACGCCGTGATGGGCCTCGATAACGTGATCGCCGTGGCCGGAGCCGCCCATGGCGATCCGCTGCTGGTGATCGTCGGCCTGCTGGTCAGCGTGCCGATCATGGTATGGGGCAGCACCTTGATCCTCAAAATCATGGAACGCTTCCCCGTGGTGATCTATTTCGGGGCGGGGGTATTGGCGTGGACCGCAGCCGACATGATCATCAAGGAGCCGCTCGTCTCCCGGTACATTGCGGCCAGCCCGCTCCTGGAGTGGGGACTGAGCCTCATCCTGGTGGCCGGGGTCCTGCTCCTTGGCAGGATCAAAAACCAGCCGCACCGAAAAGAGGTTGCGGAACAATCCTAAGAAACCCCCGCCGACTTAAGCTATGCTTAACCCCAAAAAGTGACGTTGACCTTCGAAGCTTAATCCGGGTACTTTTTGGGGACCCCTGAACATGCTGTGTCGGCGGGGACCCCCATCATACCCCCGTCGAGGGAAGCTAACGCATGACCCACTCACAATAACGGATGCCGCAGCCCCCGGTTTATGGCGCTGCTGACCGCGTTTCTTTGCTCCGAATCACAAAACTGCATCCGATGCCTGCAGCAGACAGGAGAGCCATAAACAGATACAAAGCAGATCCGCTGAAAGTATCCATGAACCAACCGCCCATGACCGAACCGATGATGCCGGAAACGCCAAAAAACAGGACGGCAAGGACGGTTTGACCGGTAGATTTCCATTCATCAGGTACGATCGCATGCAGGTATTGAATGGCCGCCGTATAAAACAATACGAATGTCACTCCCTGAAACAGCTGGTACCAGACAATCAGAGCCGGATTCGGCGTTAAAGCGCACAGCAAAAAGCGCAAGGTATAAAAAAAGGCTGCGATGGCTATCACTTTCAGCTCGTTTCCCGGTTTGATGAAGCGGTGGGCCAGCGCGAAAAACACCACTTCAATCATGGTCATGACGAACCAAGCTTGACCTACGAGCTGCACATTTCCCCCCAATTGGCCGATATAAATCCCGATAAAGTAGTCGTTCATTCGTTGGGGCAAGGCTGAAATGAAGACGAGCATAAAGAAGCCGATCGTTCGTTTATCGGACACGAAAGCCTTTAGATCCTGCAAGCGTATGGGTTTGTTTGTGGTGGAAACATCCGCAAGCAGGAAGCCGAGCAAAAAGGACAGGATTCCATAACCGCAAAACAGATAGGTCAAGGCATGCATGCCCAATCTGTTCGCGATATAGCCGATCGACAAGGAAGAGATGGCAAAGCCAAGCGCTCCAAACATTCGCACGGAGCCATAGCTCACTTGATTCTTTTGAGATGTCTGATAATTGAGACTCTCCACCAGCGGGTCGGTTGGCAAGAAGAAAAAGAACAGCAGTGAGACCAGCAGCAATAAGAGTACCTGATCAGATGTTTGAAACAACATAGCGCCGATCAGGATGGAACAACCGAGAATCGGCTGTAATACCTTTTTGATGGTGCGCAGCTTGTCGCTGATCAAGCCCCATATCGGCTGGGATACGATACCGATAAACGCCCCCATGCCGATGATGAATCCGATATGTGTTTCCGACACTCCCTGGGCGGTGAGATAAACCGGAAGAAAGGACAGGAAAATGGCGAATAACGAAAAGTAGAAATAGTTATATATGCGCAAAAGAGTGACGTGCATCCGATTCTTCCTTTCCTGCGTTGTGTATTTCTGTTTTACCACTCACCATGCGGCAGTAATGGCGACGAGCCCCGCATCCAGCTCTTGAAACAAATATACGATACCCCTCTATCGTATACAATATGTTATGAAAAAATTTCTCATCAACTGCCGGTTCATCGAGAAAAAACGCCCGATCGATGATTGATCGGGCGTTTCCTCGCAAACCTGTTGTTACTGGGCAAAACGTGCCGCAGATCGCATGACCATTCGCCCCCATCTGCCCAGGTTGCGTTTGGCCAGTGCCCAGCGGAATGCTTTCATGGCTCTACGTGTAAAGCGATTTTTCCGTTGCGGAAGCAGCATGTACCCAATTCCGGCAATCAGGCCGCTGGTGAGGATCACACCAAGAAGACCGCGTCCCGTCATGGTTAACACCCCCCCTGAGCTTGCGAACCAGTTCTGTTGCCAAACAGGTACCTTTAGTGGGCGGGCATGGGCTGGTCTTCAAAAAACAGATCATTGAGCGAGTGCAGCGAACCATCCTCTTCCACCTGGTAAACGGAGGAGATCTGGTCACCGGCCACACTCATCTCAATAAAACAGTTCCAGCAGTAGTATTGGTTGGTACCGATTTTGCCAATATCTTTGGAGCCACAGTTTGGGCATATCACGCGCATATCCAGTCCTCCTTGCACAATCACGCCTGGAAACGGTTCGAATCCGGCACAATCAAATTCTCTTCCCCGATGGTGACGGACAAAGGCGCGGGCAGACGGCGCCGCCCTTCCTTCACATCCGCGATCCATCCATTGGAAACTTCGTATGCTACGAGTCTCTCCCAATTGGGGGAAAAATAAACATCTTCCACCTTACCTACATGTTCTCCGGATGTCGTATAAACCGATTTCCCCTTCAACGTGCCCTTGCCTGTCAGGAAACCGACCGTATCGCTGTCAGCAAGTTCGTGCAGAGAAGTGACTGCGCGATCATCCGCGACGGTGAGACAATCCGTGCCCACCGAACAGATCTTGTCCAAAGGAATGTAAGCTCCCTCCTGGAACCAGCCTGCTTCTTTCAACACAACCCCCAGCACGCTCCACTCCAGGTCGCACAGAATGTCCCGGACCCTGCCGATCTCATCTCCCGATTGGAGGGAGAGGACTGGCAGCCCGATTACATCCGATGCTTTGCGCATAAGGGACATCCCCCTTCCGCCTTCTTAGTATCGGCGGAAAGGGAGTATGCATGCGGAGTAAACTGTTCCAGCAGGATCACGCCTGACGCAGCCGCTCTTCCAGATAGGAATAACGAACGCCTTCATCATCATTCTCCACGGCGATGCGGAAGGCTTCCGGATCCCCGCAGAGAATGAGAAACGACTTGCTGCGCGTAATGCCGGTGTAGGCCAGTTTCCGTCGCAACATCCGGTAATAATTGCGGACAAAAGGCATCACCACGATGGGAAACTCGCTCCCCTGCGATTTGTGCACGGAACAACAATAGGCCAAGGTCAGCTGGTGATACTGGGAACGGCGGTATACCACTTCCCGGCCGTCAAACGAGACCACCAGCATCTCCTCGTTCTCTTCGTTTTCCTGGGGATAAAAGATGGCAACGATCTCCCCCATGTCCCCGTTAAACACCTGTTCTTCCGCGTTGTTCACCAGCTGAAGGACCTTGTCCCCCGTCCGGAACACCGTCTCGCCGAACTGCACTTCCCGTTTGCCGGGCGTTTTCGGATTAAACAACTGCTGCAGTTCCATATTCAGCTGGTTGACGCCTGCCGTCCCTTTGTAGAGGGGGGCGAGCACCTGGATGTCTTTTGCCTTATATCCTTTTTTTACGGCCCCGAGACAAATTTGTTTCACCACTTCCACCACATCTTGTGGCGAACTTGTGAAAAAACGGCGATCGGCTGTCGTGTCCATCAGATCAGCCGGCACCTTTCCCTGGCGGACATCGTGCGCGAGCCGGATGATGGAAGATTCCTCCGCCTGCCGGTAGATCTCCGTCAGCTGCACCCGCGGCAGCAGGCCCGACGCGATCATGTCCATCAGCACGTTGCCCGGACCGACGGACGGCAGCTGGTCAGGATCCCCCACGAGGATCACCTGCATGTCCTCCGGCAGCGAGCGGAACAGTTGGTTGGCCAGCCAGACATCCACCATCGACATTTCATCGACGATCAGCAGCTTCCCGCGCACAGGGTGCTCGGCATCATGCTCGAAGCCTTCCCCCTTCCAGCCGAGAAGCCGGTGGATCGTCATGGCGGGAAGCCCTGTCGCCTCCGCCATCCGCTTGGCCGCCCGTCCGGTAGGAGCCACCAGCAGGATCGGAAACGGGTTGTCATGCGGATCATACCGGCGCAGATCGAGGGAGATGCCGTGCAGAATGGCAAACACGCGGCAGATCCCGCGAATCACCGTCGTTTTCCCCGTACCCGGCCCACCGGTCAACAGCAGCAGCCCGGCGGAGATGGCCCGCTCAATCGCCTCCCGCTGCGCCGGGGCATAGCTGATGCCAAGCTCCTCCTCCACGCTGCCCAGCGCCTTGAAAAATTCGGACGCGGGAAAGGTGCCGAAATCGCTCCGCTCCGCAAACTGGCGCAGCCGATTGGCCAGGCCGATCTCGGCATAAAAGAGGGAGGGCAGGTAGATGCGCTCCTCGTCCCAGACAATTTTCTGTTCCAGGAACAAGGTGCGGGCAGCCTCCCGGACATCGTCGGCCGTAAACGGATGGCCGCCGATCTCGTTCAGCAGCCGAACGGTTTTTTCCGCCAGCTCGTCTGCCGGCAGAAACACATGCCCCTCGCTATAGGAACTCTCCTGCAGCACGTACAGGCATGCCGCCTGCACCCTCTCCGGCGAAGAAGCCGCGATGCCGGTCGCCCGGGCGATCTCATCCGCCCGTTTGAACCCGATGCCCTGGATGTCTTCGATCAGCCGGTAAGGGGTTTTGGTAAGCACATCCATGGTTTCCATCTTATATGTTTGAAAAATCCGCAGCGCCAGATGCACGCCGATCCCGAACTCGTACAGGAACACCATGGTCCGCTCCAGCGAACGGTGCTCCAGGACCGACTCGTAAATCTGCTTGGCGCGCGGTGTCGAAATCCCCGGAATCTCTTCCAGCCGCTCCGGGTGGTCTGCAATGATGGCGAGAGCATCCACGCCCAGATGGTCGACGATGCGCTTGGCCATTTTCTTGCCGATGCCGGAAAAGAGGCCGCTCGCCAGATACCGCTCGACGCCCGCCCGCGTCTTGGGGGCTTCCCGTTCATACCGGGACGCGGCGTACTGCATCCCGAAGCGGGGATGGTTTTTCCACTCCCCGTAGAAGGTGTACAGCTCCTCCGCGTGCGGACGTGGAAAATTGCCGACCACGATCACTTCCGATTCCTTGATCGGTTCGTTGGTTTCCTCTATTTTCAGGCGAATGATGCCGTACCAGTTGCTTTCGTTGTAAAAAATCTCCTGTACCATGTACCCCCGGATGAAACTGTCCGTAAACAGCGGGAGCATCTGCTGGGACATTTGACGCCGCCTCCCATCGAAACGTGTCATCCGCCCAAGCTCACGGCCGCCTGGAGATTGGGCAAAAGAC
Organism: Brevibacillus sp. SYP-B805; assembly: GCF_011059135.1. GTDB lineage: Bacteria > Bacillota > Bacilli > Brevibacillales > Brevibacillaceae > Brevibacillus_F. Next base: position 149,524 of record NZ_JAALGD010000002.1, read on the forward strand.
ACAAAAATCCACTTTGCAGCAAAGTGGATTTGTTGCCTGGTTAAATTGTAAACCCTTTTCCCCGCTATGACAACCGTTCGGCTTTCGACGTTTTTTGCACGATCTCGGCCGTTGTTCGGGCCGCCTGCCTGGCTTCGTCGACGGTATTGGTGATCCCGAAGCTGAAGCGGATGGCCGACCGGGCGCGCGCATCCCCCAGGCACATGGCCTGCAGGACGTGGGACAGCTCCAGCGAACCGGACGTGCAGGCCGAGCCGCTGGAGGCCGCAATGCCCGCCATGTCCAGATTGAGCAGCGTCGTTTCCGTATTCGTTCCCGGGAAGCTGACGTTCAGAATATGGGGCAGGCAGCGGGTCGGATGGCCGTTGACGTGGAAGGCGATGCCCGCCTTTTCCCATTCGGCAATCATCGCCCTGCGCATGGCCTCGTATTTGGCGCGCCGCTCTTCCCTCTCCGCCGCGGCGATTTTGGCCGCTTCCGCGAACCCGACGATCCCGGCCACGTTCTCCGTTCCGGCACGCCGTTTCCGCTCCTGGGAACCGCCGTGCAGATGCGGGTAAAAGGTGACGTTGCGGGCGATGTACAACGCGCCGATCCCCTTGGGCCCGTTTACCTTGTGGGCGGAGACCGAAAGCATGTCAACCGGCAGATCGCGAATCTGGAACGGCAGCGTCCCGAAGGCCTGCACGGCGTCCGTATGGAAGTAAATCTGCCGCTCCCTCGCCAGCTGCCCGATTTCCTCGATGGGTTGAATGGTGCCCACTTCGTTGTTGCCGTACATGATCGAGATCAGGATCGTATCGGGGCGGATCGCTTCGCGCAGGTCACCGATCCGCACCATGCCCGTGTCATCGACGGGCAGATACGTCACGTCAAAGCCGATCTTCTCCAGATACTCACAGGCATGCAGCACGGCATGATGCTCCACCTGCGAGGTGATGATGTGTTTGCCGCGCTCCCGGTTGGCCATGGCCACGCCGATGATTGCCAGATTGTCCGCCTCCGTGCCGCCGCTGGTAAAGACGAGCTGGGCGGGATCGGCCCCGAGAACGGCGCCGATCTCATCCCTGGCTTTCTCCATCGCCATGCGCGCGCGGCGGCCAAACCCATGAATGCTGGATGGATTGCCGAAAACAACGTCCAGATACGGCTGCATGGCTTCCCGGACGCGGGGATGCACCGGCGTGGTGGCGGCGTGGTCAAAATAGAGATATGAACGGGTAGCCACTTCCATTTCACCTGTCTTTTGTCCTTAAATGTAAAACATATAGCCGTCCGACAAGCCATCATCCTGATAGCTGATCAGATCTTTCAGCGTGGTGGAGTCCAGCACGGCCGAAATGCTGTCGCGGATGCGGAGCCAGAGATGGCGCTTGGCGGGATCTTCCTCTTCCGTGAATTCAACCGGACTGATCGGTCCCTCCAGCACGCGGATCACGTCTCCGGAGGTAATCTCTTCCGGCGGTTTGGACAGCACATAGCCGCCGTATGCGCCGCGGATGCTTTTAACCAGCCCCGCATTGCGCAGGGGGGCAATCAGCTGCTCCAGATAATGCTCGGACAGTTCATGACGCTGGGCGATGCTTTTCAGCGAAACCGGCCCTTCCCCGTATCGATTGGCCAATTCCATCATGATGGTCAGGCCGTAGCGGCCTTTGGTAGAAATCTTCAATGGACAACTCTCCTCTAGTATTGGCTTCATCCTGGTTTGATTAACATCAACTCTCATGCGGACATCGCACATGAGTCTTTCCCATGGGGTTCAGAATAGACAGAGGGGGTGACTGCGATGCCTACGAACAAACGCTCCGAAAAAGGGCGGAATCATCCGTCCCAGACACTGTATGACCAGCCTGCCGGAACCATCGCGCACAAAGCGCGCTACGGCGCGAGCGAAGTGAGCAAACAGCCGAACGAAGAAGGCGATCTGCCCAACAAACCGGGCGGAACCATCCGCACCTAGTCCCTAGGCGGCGCCCAACTTCGGACGGCTCCATCCATGAGGAGGTTCGGGGCCCCGCCCGGCACAGCGAGTGCCCCCGCTCGGCCAAGCATTCGCCGGCGCCGGGTGGGTGGAGCGGCAGCTTAAGGCCGGGTGGGTTTTCCTATCCTTCTTGCCGCTTCGACCGGGACGCCTGCCGCGCGCGGATCTCTTTCTCATACCCGATCTCCTTGGGATGGTAGAACCGGTCATCCACCCCATCGGGCAAATACTGCTGCGCCACGTAACCATCCGGGTAATCGTGCGGATAGAGATACCCTTCCCCATGCCCCAGCCGGGCGGCTCCCCGATAGCTCCGGTCCCGCAGATGAACCGGCACGGGCTTGTGGCCGTCCGTTTGAATCTTCGCAAGCGCCCGATTAATCCCGAGATAGGCGGCGTTGCTTTTCGGAGCCGTCGCGAGGTAAGTGGTGGCCTGCGCCAGCGGAATGCGCCCTTCCGGCATGCCGATCAGCTCCAACGCCTGAAAGCAGGCGACGGCGACGCCCAGTGCCTGCGGGTCGGCATTGCCGATATCCTCCGAGGCGGCGATGATCAGGCGGCGCGCGATAAAGCGGGGATCTTCCCCGGCGTCGATCATCCGGGCCAACCAGTACAACGCCGCATCCGGGTCAGAACCGCGAATCGATTTGATAAACGCGGAGATGGTATCGTAATGGTTGTCACCGTCCTTGTCATAGCGGACAGCCCGCCGCTGGATCGATTCGACAGCCACGTCAAGCGTAATGGCGATCGTCCCATCCGGTCCGTACGGCGTGGTGGTGGCCGCCAATTCCAGCGCATTGAGCAGCCGCCGCGCGTCCCCTTCCGCATACCGGATCAAATGGTCGACAGCTTCCGGCTCGATGGTGATCCTGAGCTCTCCCAAGCCGTTCTCCCGATCATTCAAAGCCCGTTCGATCACTCTGCGCAGGTCTTGTTCCGACAGGGGGTGCAAGGGAAAAATCTGGGAACGCGACAGCAGCGCCGCATTTACTTCAAAATACGGATTTTCCGTCGTGGCACCGATCAGGATGATCGTTCCCTCTTCCACGTAAGGGAGCAGCGCATCCTGCTGCGCCTTGTTGAAGCGGTGGATTTCGTCTACAAACAGCGTGGTGCGTCTTTTTTCCATCACCAGGCGTTCCTTCGCTTCCTCCACCACTTTGCGGATATCGGCGACGCCGGCCGTCACGGCATTCAACTCAACAAAACAAGAACGCGTCGTATTGGCGATCACCTTTGCCAGCGTGGTCTTCCCCGTCCCGGGCGGCCCATAAAAGATAAGCGAAGAGACCCGATCCGCTTCAATCGCGCGACGCAGGAGCTTGCCGGGGCCCAGAATATGCTCCTGCCCGAGCACGTCCTCAATCGATTTCGGCCGCATTCTGGCGGCGAGCGGCTTCAGTTTGCCTGCATCTTCCTGTTCATAAGCAAAAGAAAACAAGTCCATGATGCGCAACCTTTCTATATCCTACAAAACTGATCAATGATATCTATTTTACCAGATTAAGCAGGCAATACAAAGTGTTACGCCTGCTCAAATGCCTCGATTTTTCCTGCCGGTGCGCGGACCGCCCTTTTTCGCACCTGACCGATGAACAGTTTGCCGTAGGGCAGCAGGCTGATCGCTTTGGTGAGCAACAGGGAAACGGATGCCGCAAGCAGACATGCCACCATGGTCATGCCCAGCGCGTGATTCCACCCGATCCACCGGTTCAACCCGCTGATCACGCAGTTGAGCACCAGCGCATGGATCAGATATGCCCCATAGGAATAGGTTCCGATGGCGGAAAGGAATCGCTGCAGGCGGGGATGCATCTTGGCAATCCGTACAACCAGCGCATATAGCACCAGCATCTCCAGAACCGTAAACAAAAACATGCTTGGCTTCAGGGAAGTGGAGCGGTTCAGGTCGATTTTCCCCTGCATGACCATCTCCTGTCCCACCCACAGAAACAGGACCAGCATGAATCCCGCGTTCCACACCGCCGCCCGCGACATGCTCTTGCGCCACGTTTCCAGCGCCAGCCCCGCCACCCCGCCCAGGATGAAATAAAAGCTGTAAAACAACGCATTGCGGTCGCGATACTGAATTAGGACGGCATGCAGCCAGTCGGAATCGAAGCGGAACTGGCGAACGGGGATGTAGGTAGCGGAGAGCCACATTAAGAGCGCATAGCCGATGGCACATCCCCCCAACACCACCGCCGTTACGCTGGCACTCCTGTGTCTGCGCAGGCTTTGAAAAAGCTTGCGGCAGAGCGGATAGCCCAGATAAAACTGAAAAATCATCACCACAAACCAGAGATGGTATGCGCCTGTCCCGGTAACCAAGCGGTGAAACAGCTCCTTTCCCCATGCCAGATCAAGGGCTGGAACACCGTTGTAGTAAAAATCGTAGATGCCGGTCCACAGCACATAAGGGAGAAGAATCTCCCCCCCTCTCTTGCGGATGAAACTCGGATAGTGAAGCGTGTCGCCGTAGTTGTACACGAGCACGATTCCCGTGATAAACACAAACGTCGGCACCGCAAACTTTGCCAGATTAAACAGGCTGCCCAGCGCGATGGCCTGATCCAATCCGGTTTCCGGTCGGCGGATGTAGGAACCGATGGCATGCTGCAGGACAACCGCGAGAAAAGCCAATCCCCTTAATCCATCCAGTTCTGCAATGCGTTCCTTGTTCGCTGCTCCTCGGGTCAATCCGTTCCCCTCCTGTCTCTTGTGCAAACATCCACATCTGTTAGGACTTAGAAGGGAATGGATTCGTTACATATGGGTTTGGAGTCGCACAGCCCATCGCGCTGGGGGAACGGCAGGAGATCGCTTCCCATGAAAAACGGCTGCCGATCTCATCGACAGCCTGGTACATACGATTTTTCGCTTCGATTCGATTTATCCTTTCGCCGGCTGCCAGTCGAGAAGATCGCGCACCACGACGCTCGCCATGATCAAGCCGGCCACCGACGGCACAAACGCATTGCTCGCCGGGGGCTGCCGCACCTTGCGAATCGGGGAATTGGGGTCCTGCACAATCTGTTCGCGCACGTCCGTCCGGATGGTAACCGGAATCTCCTTGGAGTAGACCACCTTGACGCCTTTGGCAATGCCTGCCTTGCGCAGTTCACGGCGAACCACCTTGGCGATGGGGTCATAGCTGGTCTTGGAGATGTCCTCCACCACAAACCGCGTCGGATCCATCTTGTTGGCCGCCCCCATGCTGGAGATGATGGGAATCCCTCTTCTTTTGGCCTCCTTGATCAGATGGATCTTGGCGGATACGGTATCCATGGCGTCCACGATGTAGTCCAGCCGATGGGCAAAAAGCTGTTCATACGTCTCTTCGTTGTAAAACATGTTGAGTGTGACCACTTCGCACGCCGGATTGATCGACGCGATGCGCTCCTTCATCAGCTCGGTTTTGGGCTGGCCGATGGTGTTCAGGTTGGCGTGGATCTGCCGGTTGATGTTGGTGATGTCCACGACGTCCTTGTCCAGCAGCACCAGCTTGCCGACGCCGGTGCGGGCCAAGGCTTCCACCGTAAAGGAGCCGACACCCCCGATCCCGAGAACGGCGACCGCCGCCTTTTTCATCTTCTCCAGGCCTTCGGGGCCGAAAGCAAGCTCACAGCGGGAAAATTGATGCAGCATGAGTCCATAACAACCTTTCTATCAGGAAAAGTAGGATGAAGACGGAAAAAGAGCCCCATTATGCCGTGGCCATCCCTCAGTTTTGAACCTGCTGCCAGCAGGTGGGTGTGCCGCCAAACCGCCTCGGACGTCCACTCTCCGGAGGCATGTCATCGCGGTTCGGACAAAGTACTCCCTTTCACGTTCTTGTGGCTCAAAACCATCGGTTGTCACGTACATCGCAGGGCTTTTTTCATGCGTTACAGTTATGGTATCACAGTCAAAATCACGCTTTCAAGTTGAGCGGGCTTACGCCTTGCTCCCTTCCTTTACGGCCGTGGTCGCGATATGCAGTTCGCGCAGCTGCGCCCAATCCACTTCGCCCGGCGCGTCCACCATCAGGTCGCTGGCGCTGGCTGTTTTCGGGAAGGCGATCACCTCGCGCAGGTTGCTTCTGCCGGCCAGCAGCATGATCAGCCGGTCGAGACCAAGCGCGATCCCTCCGTGCGGCGGCGTGCCGTATTCAAAGGCATCGAGCAGGAAGCCGAATTTCTCCCTGGCTTCTTCCGGACTGTGGCCGAGCAGCTTGAACATTTTCTCCTGCACATCACGCTGGAAGATCCGCATCGAACCGCCGCCCAGCTCGTAGCCGTTCAGCACCAGGTCGTACGCCTGCGCCCGCATCTTGCCCGGTTCCGTTTCGAACAGGTGGAGATCCTCGTCTTTGGGACGGGTGAACGGATGGTGCAGCGCCACGAAGCGGCCTGCCTCTTCGTCCCATTCCACCAGCGGGAAGTCAACGACCCACAGGAAGGCGAACTTGCTCTGGTCGATCAGGCCAAGCTCCGCCCCCAGCTTGGAACGAAGCGCCCCCAGCGCGTCCGCTACCACTCTTGGCTTGTCGGCGACGAACAGGAGCAGGTCTCCTTCCTCAGCGTCCAGACGCTGCTTCAGGACAGCCAGCTCTTCCTCCTTGAAGAATTTGGCGATCGGCCCTTTGGCCTCGCCGTCTTTCAAGGCGATGTAGGCCAGCCCTTTCGCCCCGTAACGCGCCGCGAATTTCTGCAGATCGTCCGCCTCTTTGCGGGAGTAATGACCGCAGCCTTTGGCGTTGATCGCTTTCACCTGACCGCCGCTTGCCACCGCGTTGGCGAACACCTTGAAATCGCTGTGCTGCACAAGATCGGAGACGTCCACCAGCTCCATGCCGAAGCGGATATCCGGCTTGTCGGAACCGTAGCGCCCCATCGCTTCCGCATAGGTTAAGCGCGGGAAGGGGGTCGGAATATCGAGGCCGATCGTTTGTTTAAACACATGGGCCACCATCTGCTCCATCAGGGGCAGCAGATCCTCCATCGGCAGGAAGGAGGTCTCGATGTCCACCTGGGTAAACTCCGGCTGACGATCCGCCCGCAGATCCTCGTCGCGGAAACAGCGGACGATCTGATAATACCGCTCGAACCCGGAGACCATCAGCAACTGCTTGAAAAGCTGCGGAGACTGCGGCAGCGCGTAAAATTCGCCCGGATGCACGCGGGACGGCACCAGATAGTCGCGCGCCCCTTCCGGCGTGCTTTTGGTAAGCATCGGGGTTTCCACTTCCAGGAACCCGTGTGCGTCCAGGAAGTCGCGGAACGCCTTGGCCGCCTTGCTGCGCAGGATGAAGGTGCGCTGCATCTCCGGACGGCGCAGGTCGAGATAACGGTATTTCAGCCGCACCTGCTCATCCACATCCACCTCATCCTCGATCTCGAACGGCGGCGTCTTGGCCTTGTTAATGATGGTGATCTCGGAGATGTGCACCTCCACCTCCCCGGTCTTCAGCTTGGGATTGACCGCTTCCGGCGCCCGGGCGACCACTTCCCCCCTGACCGACAGCACATACTCGCTGCGGGCCTTGTCCGCCAGCTCCCACGCCGCCTTGTTGTATTCCGGGTTAAAGACGATCTGGACGATCCCCGTACGGTCCCGCAGGTCGATGAAGATGACGCCGCCCAAATCGCGCCGTTTCTGCACCCAACCGTTCAGCACCACTTCCTGTCCGATCTGTTCCTTGCCGACTTCCCCGCAAAAAATCGTTCGTTTGCTCCATTCCATCGTTCCTATCCTCCACTCTCCAGGTTGAAAAGCTGTTAATGTCCGCGGATGGCCTGCACCAGTTCCCCAGCCGGAATCTCCCGCTGCTCCCCGGTCGCCATCTCTTTCAGCACCACCGTGCCGTTCGCCAGCTCCGCTTCCCCGATAATGGCGGTAAAGCGGGCCGAGAGCCGGTCGGCCGCCTTCAGCTGCGCTTTCATCTTGCGGTCGAGGTAATCCATCTCCGCCGAAATCCCGGCCTGCCGCAGCTCGTCCAGCAGGCGGAATGCCTGTGCCTTCGCCTCGCTCGTCTGCAGCACGAGATAGCAGTCGATGCCCTCTTCCACCGGCAGCTGGATGCCCTGCTTTTCCAGGGCGAGCAGCAGGCGTTCGACGCCGAAAGCGAACCCGATCCCCGGCATATCGTCGCCGCCCAGCTCCGCCACCAGGCCGTTGTACCGTCCGCCGCCGCAGAGCGTTTCGACGGCGCCGATCTCCGCCATCTTGATTTCGAACGCGGTTAGCGTGTAATAGTCCAGCCCGCGCACCAGCCGGTTATCCACGACAAACGGAATGCCCAGGTCCGTCAGATAGCGCTGCACGGCTGCGAAGTGGGCGGCCGACTCCTCGCTGAGATAGGCGAGAAGAGACGGCGCATCCTTGGTCAGCGCCTTGCACTTCTCGTTTTTGCAGTCCAGCACACGCAGCGGGTTGCGGTCGATCCGCGACTGGCAGTCTTCACACAGCTCGCTGCGCACGTTGTTGAGAAAATCAAGCAGGTAGCTGCGGTGACGGGCCCGATCCTCCCGGGTTCCCACGCTGTTCAGGTCCACGCGCAGCCCTTTCAGCCCCATCTTTTCGAAAAAGCGGAACACCATGGCGATCACTTCGGCGTCGATGGCCGGATCGCTGGAGCCGAAGGTCTCGGCGCCGATCTGGGTAAACTGGCGCAGCCGCCCAGCCTGCGGACGCTCATGCCGGAACATCGGCCCGATGTAGTACAGCTTCGTTGGCTGGTTGGGAGAGCCGTACATTTTGTTCTCCACGTAGGAACGAACCACTCCCGCCGTATTCTCGGGCCTCAGCGTCAGCTGATCCTCGCTGCGCGGGTTGCGCACGCTGTACATCTCTTTCTCGACGATGTCCGTCGTCTCGCCCACCCCGCGTTGAAACAGCTCCGTATGTTCAAACATCGGCGTGCGAATCTCGCGATAGTTGTAACAGCGAAAATGTTCGCGCGCCTTCGCTTCAATGTACTGCCACTGCTCGACGGCGCCAGGCAGAATATCCTGGGTGCCGCGTGGAATTTGAATCCTCGCCATGTTCAAAACCTCCTTGCGTACTTGCCAACCTCATAAAAAAAACTCCCGTCGCTGACATGAGCCAAACGCCATGTCAGGGACGAGAGATTGCTCCCGTGGTGCCACCCTGCTTGGATATCCGCAAAGACGATATCCCGCTCAACGAACAGCCCGGGGGCTGTTCTTCCGCCGTTAACGCCGGCATACGCCTAACAGTTACTGGGTACGAAAGCCGTTCACTGGGGTCTTCCGGGAGGTCATTCGCCAAGTCGTGATAGAAAAGCGCTCTCAGCCGCGGCGCCTTCTCTCTGGCTATCCGGTGCCTGGGTACTTGGTCCCGTCATCAGATCACTTGATAAAACTTATATGGAATGATAGCAAATCGGCGTTGGCGAGTCAACGTCCCTGTCGGTAAAACTAATTTTAAGACCCCGCCGACGCAAGCGCCCCCTCCGATTCGCTGTACACCTTGTCCAGATCGGCCAGCTTCTCTTCGATCAACTGCCGGTAGGTGTCGTTGTAGGTTTTGGGATCTTTCGGGTTGGGCCAGCGCATCAGCTTGCCGGAACCGGGCTTCATCAGCTTGGAGACCGCCCCGCAGCCCAGGCCGAGGATGGTTTGCACCTCTTCCATGATCATAATGTTGTAAATGCTCTCTTTGCCCGGCTGCGCGTAGCCGATATTTTCCAGGTTGCCCAGGATGTTTTTTTGCCGGTAGAGGTAGTAGGGGCGGTAGCCGTGCGCCGCCGTCCAGGACGAGGCCAGCTCCATCATGCGCCTGATCTCGTCGCGGCCGGCCACCCGGTAGCGCTCTTTGTGCTGGGTCATTTCAGAAGCGCGTTTGAAGGAGAGCGTGTGGACGGTGAGCGAAGCAGGCATCAGCTGTTCCACCTGCTCCAGGCTGTGGGTCAGCTCGGCAAGCCCTTCATTGGGCAGGCCGATGATCAGGTCCATATTGATATTGGTCAGCCCCATCTCCATCGCCAGATAATACGTCTCAATCGTCTCCTCGACCGTATGATGGCGGCCGATCGCCTGCAGGGTCTCCTGCGTGAACGACTGCGGGTTGATGCTGATGCGGTCCACGTCCCATTTCTTCATTACCGCCAGCTTCTCCCGCGTGATGGTATCCGGACGTCCGGCTTCCACGGTCAGCTCCCGCACCTTGTCCATGTGGGGAAAGGATGCGTGGAGGGCGGCAAACAGCCGGTCCAGGTCATCCGCCGTCACGCTGGTGGGAGTGCCGCCACCAAAATAGATGGAGGTGATCCGCCTGTCCTGCCGCTTCAGCCATTCGCCCGTTTTCTCAATCTCGTAATGCAGCCCTTCCAGAAACGGATTGACGGAGGCGGTATGACTTCTGATGGCATAGGCAGGAAACGTACAGTAGGCGCATTTCGTCGGACAAAAGGGGATTCCGATATAGACGGACAGCTCTTGGTCAATGTCGTAAAAGTCGGGAACGACCTGCAGCTGCAGGTCAATAATTGCCTGCAGGAGCTTCAGCTTGTACGGGCGCACCATGTAATCGGCCGTCAGATGGCGGTGCGCTTCTTCCCGCGACATGCCGCTCGAAAGGAGGTGATGCAGCAGTTTGGCGGGACGGATCCCGGTCAGTATCCCCCAGCCCTGTTCGATGCCCGTGTATTCCTCCAACAGCATCAGGAGGGTATACATGACCGCCTGCTTGGCCGTCTTGCGCATGCCTTTTTCGTCATGGGCCGCATAGGGACGGAAACAGGCGCGGTCATGGCGCCGTCCTTCCGCTTCCAGCGAACCTGCGGCCTTCACTCCATCCGGCTTGGGTTCCGCCGACAGTCGAATATAGAGAGCGCCATTTTGGCGTTCAAATTCCTTCACAAACCGAATCGTCGGTTCCTCTTCGAAAAGGGCGAGGATCAAGCCGATCTCCCGTTCAAAGGAGTGCCCTTCACATATGACTTGGATCATGCGTTCACCTGCTTTTCAGTCTGCCATTTTTCATATTATCCGACCTGAAAAGCACGGTCAACGCGGAAAAGAACGGGATCAGCGCTTCATGTTCCGGCGCAGCAGCCGGACATCCCGCACGCTGATGTGAAACTCCTGGGCCAGTTCCACATCGTTCAGCTGGGCCTCCTTCTCGAGGAAATCGTGAAAATCGACAGAGAACAGCCGCCGATTCGACGCCTGGGCAAAACTCTCCTTGTGAGACTGACGCATCTGGACGCCTCCTTGGACGATGGGTTATTCCTATTCTTGCCGGGGATTTGGCGGAGAATGCGGGAAGATGTCGTATTGTGCAGGAAAATGAAGGCAGCATCCCGAATAGAAAACTGTCAAGACGATCCATATCGATCAACGCAGAAAGGATGTCATAGGTGTTCACTCGCAAAAAGCTTCACGGGCGTATTCTCACCATTTTGTCCCTGATCGCCCTGCCGTATACCGTGTGGGCTGCTGCCGGTGAAGTACAGGTGACTGTCGATAACTTGAACGTCCGTTCCGGTCCCGGCCTGAATGAGCCGGTTGTGACCACGGTTGCCAAAGATACCGTTCTTCCTGTGCTGGCTGAAGAAGATAACTGGGTACAGGTCAAACTGCCCAATGGAAACACGGGATGGCTGGCAAGCTGGCTGACAAGGGCCCTCCCGCCGAAAACCGCCGTCAATCAGGTAACCAGCCAGGTGCAGAACCTGAATGTACGCTCCGGCCCGAGCACGACGTTTCCCGTCATGGCCGCCATCAACCCCGACCGTTCCTATCCGCTTGTGCAAAAAAGCGGACAGTGGTACCAAATCCAGCTGCCCGGCGGCCAGAAAGGCTGGGTGGCCGGATGGCTGGTAAAGGAAACCGCCGGCGAAACGCAAGGGGCATCGGCTGCGGCTTCCCCGTCTCCTGCGCCGGTGCAGCCGCCCGCTTCGGTACCTGTGAATCAGGGCAGCACAAGCGCAGGCGATACCATCACCCTTCACCATGATCCCTATGTGTATCCGGAACCGGATGCGACGGTTCCCGCCATCGGTCAGCTGAGTCAGGGGCAAACCGTAACAAAACTGGCGCAGCGCGACGGCTGGATCCAGATCGATTACCAGGGGGTGCCCGCCTGGATACCACAGGAGACGGGAACGGGCTCAACCGTTACGCCAACGCCGGCGCCGCCGTCCGGCCAGGAGCAGTCGGAGCCTGCCGGAAGCGCGCCGCAGCAAGCTCGGCCAGCTGACAGCAGCAGCAGGACGACCGCCACCGTGTCCGGCTCCGGCGTAAACCTGCGCAGCCAGCCTACGACGCAGAGCGAACGGTTAGCCACGCTCGCCCTGGGGACAAGCCTGGAGGTTCTTCAAAAGCAGGGGGACTGGTATCAGGTGAAAACGCCCGACGGCAAAGTGGGCTGGATCGCCGGCTGGCTGATCGATGTGCAGGAGGCCGCCGTTCCTGAACAGGCTTATGTGACGGTGCTGAATCCAGACACCAACCTGCGTTCCGGGCCGGGCACCTCCTACGACATCGTGGGACGCGTGCAGGCGGGCGAACGCTACCCAATCGTCAAGCGGGAGGATGACTGGTTTCAGATTCGGCTGCCGGACGGGACCACCGGGTATATCGCCGGATGGCTGGTCAATGCCGACGGCACCGCCAATGTCGTGAGAGGAAACGAACTGGTCGGCAAAGTGATCGTGGTCGACCCCGGCCATGGCGGCGACGATAACGGAGCAACCGGCTCCAGCTTCTCCACGCTGGAAAAAAACGTCAATCTGCAGGTGGCCCTGCTTCTCAAAAACAAGCTGGAAGCGGCCGGCGCGACCGTCATCATGACGCGCAGCGACGACCGGAAGCTTACCCTGCAGAACCGCGTGGATATCGCCGTCAACAACAAGGCCGACATTTTCGTCAGCATCCATCACAACACCCATCCGAACGCGCTGACGAACGGCTCCATCGTGTTCTACTACAACCAGGGAAAATCAAGCACACTGGCTTCCTACGTACAGGCTGAACTCGTCAAGGCGACCAACTACAAAGATCTCTCCTCCCGCTTCGGCAACTATTTTGTCCTGCGGGAGAATCCGGTTGTCTCCATCCTGGCCGAGATCGCGTTCCTGTCCAATTATCAGGACGAGATCCGCGCCCGTTCGTCCAAGCAGCAGGACCTGGCGGCGGAAGGGATTTTCAAGGGGATACTGCGCTACTTCGCGGCGCAAAAGTAAGAGAAAAAAAGGAACGAGCCCTCGACGCAAGGGCTCGTTTTTGGCTGTCGGGCAAGCCGGCAGCCATTTTTATTTCGCAGCGCCTCCGGCTGCCCGTTCCAATCCACAATCTGCAAAGAAGCGAGCGCCGTTCATGATTGCCGGCTGAGGGCCTCCTGTGTCTTGCCGGTCAAGGCGGGAAAGTGCGGAAGAACTTCTTCCCCCAATTCCTCCAGCACCTCTTCAAAAGGACGGCGGCCGTATTTCAAGTTGAGGATCACATGGTTGACCCCCGCATCTTTCAGGCTCTCGATAAACGCAATGAGGGGATTGCGGCCGATTCGGAACCCCAGGTGTATGGGAATGGGCGGATGGTTCGGATCCTCCGTCAAATCGATATAGAGGGACTGACTGAATGGTTTGAACCGATCCGTCAGAGAACGCCAATTGTTAATCAGTTCCGCCTGGAAGCGCAAGTTGCGGGGATAGTACAGCCAGCCATCGCTGTGTTGGGCGATCCATTCGACGGACTGCGAGCTGTGGCCGGTGACCAGCACCGGAATGTCCAGCAGACGCGGTTTGGGCAGCATGTCCCCGTCCCGCATGTGGACCCGCGGCGACTGGATCACCGGAAAGTTCTCCTCCCACGCTTTTTTCATGACCGCCATGGCTTCCTGAAACAGCGCCCCGCGTTGTTCGAAGTCAACGGAAAAGGCCGGAAATTCGATCGGGCGATCCCCGGTAGCCACCCCGAGAACCAGTCGCTCGCCGGACAGCTTGTCGATGGAAGCGGCTGCTTTCGCAACATGCAAAGGGTGACGCAGGGTAAGAATGATGCTCGCGGTGCCCAGGGCAATGGTTTCGGTCTGGGCGGCGATATACCCCAAAAAGGCCCAGGGATCATACATTTGGCCCACATCCCCGAAATGGGGATCATGCAGCGGAACATCCCGGACGAACAAAGCGGCAAAGTTCAGCTCTTCCGCTCGTTTGGCCAGTTTCACCTGTTTCTCGATGTTCATCTCCGGGATGCTGCCCTCGTAGGATTCCAAGGGGAAAAACAAGCCAAGCGTCAGCTGGTTTTCCTGAAACATGCGTGAATATCCCTTATGGTTGGCAAACCTGTTCATGACGGCCCCTCCATATCTATATATCTATAATTATCGATATAATAATAAGACAAAAGCCTTGATCATTGCAAGGCCAAAATCTGTCAAGGTGCCTGTGCTGGAACGGCAATGTGAACTACAGCTCCCGCGACAACCATTCCATCATTTTTTTGATGTTCTCCTCATCCCTCTTGTAATACGTAAACTGCCCAATCCGTTTGGCTTTTATCAATCCGGCTTTTTGCAGCATGGACAGGTAAAGGGAAACGGTGGATTGGGACAACCCCACTTTTTTGTGGATATCGCTGACGCAAACCCCGTCTTCGTGGATATCGCCGTGCAGCGGTTTGGGAAAATGCCTATCAGGATGTTTCAGCCATTGGAGAATCTGCATCCTCGTTTCGTTGGACAAGGCTTTAAATACTTCCAACAGTTCCATTGCTGCCTCCCTGTTCATCTCGCAAGTATTTGCAATCTTAACCTTATATACCAAAAAAGACCGCCTGCATGAAAGACGGTCATTGGGCCAACATACCCGGTGCGATCATGTGCTGCGCTAAGATTCCACGATCAGGGTGACCGGCCCGTGGTTGAGGAGGCGGACTTCCATCATCTCGCCGAAGCGCCCCGTTTCCACGTGCAATCCTATCTCCCGCAAGCGTTGATTGAACCGGTCATACAGCGGTTCCGCCTGGTCGGGTCTCGCCGCCGCCATGAAGTTGGGGCGCCGCCCTTTCCGGCAATCCCCGTACAGGGTGAACTGCGAGATCGACAGGATCTGGCCGCCGGTTTCCAGCACCGAGCGGTTCATTTTCCCTTCCTCGTCTTCAAAGATGCGCAGATGGGCCACTTTTTCCGCGACAAAATCGACATCTGCTTCCGTATCGGTATGCGTGACACCCACCAGCAGGACAAGGCCGTGATCGATCTGCCCGACCACCTCGCCTGCGACGGTCACGCTCGCTTCCTTCGAACGCTGTACGACGACGCGCATGCTTCTCTTTCCTCCCAATCAAATGACCCGGCGGACAATATCATACAGGCTCTGCCTGCTTCAGACTGATGACAAACTTAGTAGCATGGCGTAATGGGGCCAAGCGAGCTCCTTTGACGACCGGCTCAGCGGAGAAACGAAGACGCGGGATCCCAGGGGGCGTGAGTCTCACATCCCTGAGACGCCCAGATGTTGAGCCCCCTGCCCGCGGCGCGTTTCGGAGCGGACACGGCCCACTTCTGCGCGGGTCGTCAAGAGAGCGAGCAGGAACCATTACCCATGGTAAAAAGGACGTAGTCTGCACACTGACGCAGGCTCTGCCTGCTAAGTGCTGAGAATCCGGCGGACGGAGTAGATATCCTTGATGCGTTTGATCCGTTCCACCACTTTGTGCAAATGATCCAGATTGCTGATGGAGATCGTCATGTGGATGGTGGCTACCTTGTTCTTGTCCGCCTTGCCGCTGACGGCGGAGATGTTGGTTTTTGTCTCTGCCACGGCCTGCAGCACGTCGTTCAACAACCCGTGCCGATCATGCCCGGTGATTTCGATATCCACATGGTAGTTCTGCTTGGGATCCCCTTCCCAGTCCACGTCGATCAGGCGCTCCGAGCAGTTTTCCGCCAGGACGTTGGGACAGTCGCGGCGGTGGACGGAGACCCCACGGCCGCGGGTCACGAACCCGATGATCTGATCCCCCGGCACGGGCGAGCAACATCGGGAAAGGCGTACCAGCAGGTTGTCCACGCCCCGCACCGTGACCCCCGATTCGCTGCGGCTGCTCCTGGCCGGCGTGGACGGCTTGAATTCGGGCATGGCCTGCTCTTCCCGCTCGCGGCGCAGTTTTTCCGTCAGGCGTCCGGCAATCTGGGCGGCGGTAATCCCGCCGTATCCCACTGCGGCGAACATATCCTCGGCGCCCTGGAAGTTAAACTTGGCGGCCGCCTCCTTCAGGTTCTCCTCGGTCAGCACTTCCTTCACGTCGAAGCCGCGCGCCTTGATCTCCGCCTCCACCATCTGCTGCCCTTTGGCGACGTTTTCCTCGCGCTTCTCCTTCTTGAACCACTGCTTGATTTTGTTGCGGGCGTGGGCCGACTTGGCGATTTTCAGCCAGTCCTGGCTCGGACCGTAGGAATGTTTCGACGTCAGGATTTCGACGATGTCGCCCGTGCGCAGGGGGAAATCAAGGGGAACGATCTTGCCGTTCACCTTGGCGCCGATACAGCGGTTTCCGACGGCGGAGTGGATCCGGTACGCGAAATCAAGCGGGACGGACCCTTTCGGCAGCTCCACGACATCGCCCTTTGGCGTAAAGACAAACACCGTATCGGAAAACAGATCCTGTTTCAAGGATTCCATAAATTCCTGGGCGTTTGGAATCTCTTCCTGTCCGCCCTGAATGAGCTCGCGCAGATTGCCCAGCTTCTCCGCAAACGACCCCTGCACAACGCTTTTGCCTTCCTTGTAGGCCCAGTGTGCGGCGATCCCGATCTCCGCCGTCCGGTGCATCTCCCAGGTACGGATCTGCACTTCCAGCGGTTCACCCTTGGGACCGATCACCGTGGTATGCAGGGACTGGTACATGTTGGGCTTCGGCATGGCGATATAATCCTTGAAACGGCCCGGCATCGGTTTCCACAGCGTGTGCACGATGCCCAGCACCGCATAGCAGTCGCGGATATCGGAGACGATGATGCGCAGCGCCAGCAGATCATAGATCTCATTAAACTGCTTGTTCTGCGTCACCATCTTTTTATAGATGCTGTAAATATGCTTCGGCCGGCCGGAAATCTCCGCTTCGATGTGAAGCTCCCGCAGTTTTTCCTGGATCATTTCCTTCGCTTCGTTGATGTACCCTTCCCGCTCGGTCCGCTTCTTCTGCATCAGATTGACAATCCGGTAATACTGCTGGGGGTTCAGGTAACGAAGAGCCGTATCCTCCAGCTCCCATTTGACGGAGGCGATCCCCAGCCGATGAGCCAGCGGCGCGAAAATCTCCAGCGTCTCGTCGGAGATTTCCCGCTGCTTCTCTTCCGACATGTGGCGCAGCGTCCGCATGTTATGCAGACGGTCAGCCAGCTTGATCATGATGACGCGGATATCCTGGGCCATCGCCACCAGCATTTTGCGGTGATTTTCCGCCAGCTGTTCCTCTTTTGACTTGTACTTGATCTTATCCAGCTTGGTGACGCCATCCACCAGCAGCGCCACTTCGCTGCCAAATTCTTCGCGGATATAATCCAGCGTGATGTCTGTGTCCTCGACGACGTCATGAAGCAGCCCTGCGGCGATCGTGACGGCGTCCATGTGCAGATTGGCCAAAATGCCCGCGACGGCGATCGGGTGCATGATGTACGGCACGCCTGACTTGCGAACCTGCCCCGCGTGCGCCTTCTCGGCCACTTCATACCCGCGCCGGATCAGCTTCAGATCGTTTTCCTGCAGATAGCTGCCCGCTTTCTGTAATACTTCTTCCATGCCCGTTGTCATAGTTCCCTTCCCTTATCCTCTCGATACGATACAAACAGTTTATGGCAAACCTCATAAGGGTGGAATTGCATCGTGGTGAATGGGTAAGCTTGTACCATGCGGCATACTCTGCCGACAATTTCTGCTGCATTTCATTATATTATCTTGTAATCCCTTTGTCATGTAAAGCAAATACGTCCATCAATTGTGGAGAAAGGTTGAAAAACGAAAAACGGGCAGATGCCCGTTGTCGTTTAATATGTCACCAGAGACCGAACCGGAATGTCTCCGAGCTTCTGCCGTCCTTCCAGATAAGAGAGCTCGATGAAAAACGCCGCTCCCACCACGACGCCCCCGAGCTGTTCCACCAGCTTGATCGTGGTGGTGATCGTGCCTCCTGTCGCCAGCAGATCATCCGCAATCAGCACGCGCTGCCCTTTCTCGATGGCGTCCACATGCATGGCGAGAGAATCTTTGCCATACTCGAGGCTGTAATCCGCCTTGATGGTTTCATACGGAAGCTTGCCGGCTTTCCGCACCGGCACGAACCCCAGTCCCAGGGCAGTCGCAAGCGGCGCGCCGACCACGAATCCGCGTGCTTCCGGTCCCGCCACCACCTGGGCATCCAGTTCCCTGGCGAATTGAGCCAGTTCATCAATCGCCGCTTTGTACACCGGCCCTTCTTTCAAAAGCGTGGTGATGTCCTTGAAACGGATCCCCGGCTGCGGATAATCAGGAATAACTCGAATGTACGGTTTATAATCCATGGATCATGGCCTCCTAAAGGGCGGGTTGTTCCACCCATTGATTCAAGTAACGAACGAGTGCGTCATAGGATGAGAGCAGCAGCTCGGTCGCGAGCTCGGATTCCTCCAGCCACTCGGTGTACAAGATTGAATTCTCCAGCTTTTGTTTGGCCGCCCCGGCGTGGAGCATGTAGCGCTCCGGCTCTTCCCGCACGATCGCCAGCTCCTGGAACACGGCCAGCATGCCCTCCAGCATCTCTCTTCTCACCTGCAGCTTCTGGGCCATTTTTTCCAGATGAATCTTCTCCACCGAGGGAAAACGGCTCAAGAACAGGTACAGGTGTTTGAACTGGTCGCGGCTGGGAGCATGCAGCAGCTCCAGGCCGAGATCGGGATCGCCGAACAGGCAGTAGATGCGTTCCATATGATGGCAACGCGCCATGATGGCGGCGAGCGCCGCTTTTTGCTTCGGCATGTCGTAGATCACCAGGGTATGATACCATTGTAGTTCATCCAGCATCCGTTCATACCCGTCACGGCGGTGGTCAACCAACAGAATGCGGCTGGCCGTTCGTCCCTCGGCCGCCGCGTGTCCGGAGGCAAGCAGCGCCTGGTAGGATGCTTCGCGGAAGGTGACGGTCAGCACGCCGGGATTTTCCGCGAGGCGCTGCCACTTCCGCTCCTTCTCCCTGCTTCCGCGCCAGTCGAAGATCTGCCGGTGCGAAATGGCGAGATCCCGGATCACCAGCTGCGGCTTCCGCACGCCGTTCCATTCGTTCACATCCAGCTCGCCCACGACCTGCAGCCGCGCTTTGGGCGCGATGTGGTCAAGCACCTCTGCCCACTGGAACCCGATCGCATCCAGCGCTTGCCCACCCTGGCAAAATGCGCATTTCAGATGGGACTCATCCCGCCCGATCCTGCGCAGCCCTTGTGGCTCCACATCGCTCAGCACGATGAGCGGCGTGGGATTGCCGATGCCAAACGGAGCGAGCGCTTCCATCTGTCCCGCCAGGTCGATGTCGATCTGATCGAGCCCGATCGCCAGATCCACTTTCGTGAGGGGGATGAAATCTTCTTCCGTCAGCCATTCGGCCGCCAGCTGATTCAACCGCTCCCGCAAGGCAGGCAGATTTTCCACCGGCAGCGTCATGCCGGCTGCCATCGTATGGCCGCCGAAATGGGGCAGCCATTCCTTGCAGGCGGTCAGCGCCTCATACATGTCAAACCCCGCAATGCTGCGCGCCGAGCCTTTGGCTATTCCTTTTTCCGGATCGATGCCGAGGACGATCGTCGGCCGGTAGAACTTCTCGACCAGCCGGGAAGCGACGATGCCCACCACCCCGACATTCCAGCCTTCCTTCGCCACGACCAGCACGCCGTTTTTCTCCGGCGGAAAATCGGCCTGCACCATGGCGATGGCTTCTTCCGTTATGGCCTGCACCAGCTCCTGCCGCTCCTGATTGAGCGCATCCAGCGTTTGTGCGTGGTGTTCCGCCTCTGTCGGATCATCGGTCGTCAGCAGCTTCACCGCCGCTTCCGCCGTCTCCAGCCGCCCGCTTGCATTGATGCGGGGCCCGATCGCAAAGCCGACATGGCCAGCGGTTACCGGCGTATCCGCCAGCCCGCAGACGCGGATCAGCGCCTTAAGCCCCACATTGCGCGTCTGGTTCAAACGGCGCAGGCCGAGGCTGGCAAGCACCCGATTCTCCTCCACCAGCGGCACGAGGTCGGCGATCGTTCCGATGGCGGCCAGATCCATCAGATGCACCGGCGGTTTTTCCAGCAACGCGTGGGCCAGCTTGAACGCGACGCCCACACCCGCCAGCATGTCAAACGGATAGGGGCATCCCGGCTTCTTCGGATTGATCACCGCCAAGGCGTCCGGAATCACGGCCGGCGGCTCATGGTGGTCGGTCACGATCACATCCAGCCCGAGCGCTTTGGCGTGTTCCACCTGTTCCACCGCACTGATGCCGGTATCCACCGTCACGATCAGCTTGTAACCCGCCGCATGCAGTTGGGTCAGCGCTTCCTTGTTCAGGCCGTAGCCTTCCTTGAAGCGGTTCGGAATATAGTAGTCGAACGTAGCCCCCAGCTCTTTCATCGTATGGTACATCAGCGCTGTGGAGCTGACACCGTCCGCATCGTAATCGCCATAGATACAGATCGGCTCCCCCCGCTTGATGGCTTCCCGGATGCGCTCCACGCTTCGAGCCATGCCATCCAGCAGGTAAGGATCATGGAATTGTTCCACGCCCACATGCAGGAACGCTTTGGCCCGCTCCGGGGAGTCGATGCCCCGTATCACGAGCAGGCGCGCAATCAGGGGAGAGATGCCGCACACCCGTGCGATCTCATCCGCCAGCGCTTCATCATACGTGGCCAGTTGCCAACGCGTTTTCGCTTTCAGCATAGGCCGCCCTCCAATCCCCATCTCATTATATGAAATGAGGGAGGGGCTGACAATAAGGCAGCGCCGACAGCGTCACCGGCGGCCTGCGGACGGCTCCTGGGCATCGCCGTCATCATACGGATTGATGTGCACGAAGACGTCGCGGACATCCTCGAAGCGCTGCAGGACCGTCTGTTTCACCAGCTTCCCGATGCTGTGCCCTTCCTCTACGGTGATATATGGATCGACGCTCAGCTTCACATCGACGATCTGATAGTGGCCATGCTCCCTGGCCCGCAGGGAATCGATGCGGATGACCCCCTGCACGCCTTCGATGGTTTTGCGCAGTTCGACCGTCTGCTCTTCGTGCAGCACGTGGTCGAGCGTATTGTGAATCGACTCCATCAGGATATTGTACGCCATCTGGAGCACGAGGATGGAGACGAAGATCCCGGCGATCGGATCGAGGTAGACGAGCCAGGAGATCCCGAGCCTTTCCCCCAGGATGGCGCCGCCGATGCCGATCAGGGCCGCAAAGGAAGAGTAGACGTCGGACCGGTGCTCCCAGGCATTGGCGATCAGGGAGGGGCTGTTCAGCTTTTTCCCCAGGTTGTACTTGTAGCGAAACATCGCTTCCTTGACGATCATGGAACCAATCGCGGCCCAGACGGCCATCATCGCGGGCGCCTGCGGCGGAGCAAACAGCGTCAGGACGGAGGCCCTTCCGATCTCAAAGCCGACCAGCGCCAGCAGCACGGAGACGATGATAGCCGCGATCGATTCGGCCTTGCCGTGACCGTAAGGATGATCCTCGTCCGGCGGCCGTTCGGCGGCGCGCAAGCCGATCAGCACAGCGATGGAGCCGGCTACGTCGGAAGCGGAATGGACGGCGTCGGCGATGAGCGCCTGCGACTTGCTCCAGAAGCCGATCATCAATTTGATTCCCGCCAAAAGCAAATTGCCTACAATCCCTACCCAGGCTCCAACCTGTGCCTGAGCCAAACGATTGTCCACTGCGAATCCCTCCAGAATGCCCACCGGTGCAGCCGGGCTGAACGCTGGCGGCGGCAGGACGATATTGACTGCCAACGACGGAAAAACCGCGGAATTTCTCCCGCGGCTGACTGCCCGCCCGACGCATCTCGCCGGCGTCGGTCAGGGCCTCTGCAATCATCCCCCATTGGGTGCTGATGACAAACGTTTTTTGGCCATTTCACGCTTTTTCAAGGTAACCCATACCTGCGCAGCGATGAAAATGGACGAGTAGGTACCGCTGACCAGTCCGAAAATCAGCGCGAGTGAAAAGTTGCGGATGCCCTCGCTGCCCAGAATGGTGATGGCAAGAGCCGTAAAGAAGACGGTTGCCACCGTGTAAATCGACCGGCGCATGGTTTGCCACAAACTGACGTTTACCAGGTGCTCCAGATCTTCCACTGTTTTGACTTTCATGGTTCTCAGATTTTCCCGAATCCGGTCAAAGATCACGATCGTGTCGTTGATCGAATAGCCGACGATGGTCAGAATGGCGGCGATAAACGTCAAATCGACCTCCAGACGGAGCAGGGAGAACAAGGCAATCGGAATGAATGCATCGTGCAGCAGCGCGATGATGCAGGCGATCCCGAACAGGAACTGGAAGCGAATGGCGATATAGATCACGATCCCAATCGATGCGATCAGGAGGGCAATCCCCGCTTTTCCCGCCAGTTCCCGGGCGATGGACGGATCGACGGTTGACTCTTGTTTGGTCACCTGCGGCCCGTACTTCGCTTGCAAGGCTTTTTCTATGGCAATCAGTCTGTCCTGCGGCACCACCTGATCAAAGCGGGTGGCTGCCTGGAAGTTCCCATATGTCGTAAGCGGCGTATGCGTGATATTCGGGACGTTGTCATTCAGGATCTTGTCGACGTCTGCCACGTTGAACTCCTTGCCGATCAACAGATCGAGCCGGGTCCCCGCCTTGAAGTCAACGCCAAGATTGAGCCCCATCACCAGCATGACCACAAGTCCCAAAACGAGGATCGCGCCGGAGAGGAAGTAAAATTTTCGCCGATTCTTCACGATGTCAAACTTGACGATGTCATTCTGCTGCTTAGAGCTCACCGATTTCACTCTCCTTTACCCCGTACCAGAACGGCTTCTTGAACATGTTCGCACGAATGAGCAGCCACAGCAGGAAACGGGATCCGAACACGTTGGTGAAAAGGCTGACGATCAGCGTCATGGTCAAGGTGACCGCGAATCCCTGAATCGAGCTGGTTCCGAAGAAGAACAGCACGGCGGCAGCGATCAGCGTCGTCACGTGCGAGTCGATGATGGTAATAAACGACCGGCGCTGGCCCGCACGGAAGGCGGACAGAATCGTCTTGCCGGAGCGGATCTCTTCCTTGATGCGCTCATAGGTAATGATGTTGGCATCCACCGCCATCCCCACGGAGAGGATGAATCCGGCGATGCCGGGCAGCGTCAGGGTCGCTTGCATCCAGTAAAGGACCACCAGACATAGATATACGAATCCGGCCAATGTGATATTGGCGATCATGCCGGGCATGCGATAGACGAGCAGCATGAACAGCACAATCAGCGCTCCACCGACATAGCCCGCATAAATGGTTTTTTGCAATGCGAGGGCACCGAGGCTGGCTCCCACCGAGGTAACCTGCTTCTCGATCAGCTTCGCCGGCAGTGCCCCGGAATTGAGAATATCCGCAAGCTCCTGGGCGGAGTCCACGGTATAGTCACCGGTAATCTGGGCACTGCCGCCCGTAATCACCGACTGGATAACCGGATTGGTCAGCATGTTTTCATCCAGGAATATAGCCATATGCTTGTGAAGGTTTTCCCGTGTCACTTTGGCCAGCTTGTCGGGATCGGAGAACTTCAGCAGCACCATCGGCCGTTTCAGTTCGTCAAAGCCGACCGATGCCCCGCCCGGCGCCAGGTCGCTGCCGCGCAGCAGGATATTGCCTTTCTCATCGCGGAACGTCAAGACAGCCGGTTTGCCGATCAACGCGCGCAGCTTGTCCTGATCCGCCACCTGCGTGGCGATTTTGACCCGAATCCGGTTCGGCAGCTCAATGCTGACATCAGGCTCTGCCACTCCGCCGATATTGACCCGCTTTTCCACCATCTGCGCGGTTGCCTTCAACAAATCCGTTGTTACCTTCTGATTGGCTTCGAGCGGCTGCACCTCATACAAAATCTCGAAGCCGCCCTGCAAATCCAGCCCCAGCGTAATGTTTTTGGCTGTCGGTACCGTCGTGGTGACGATCAGCGCGGCCAATACGCCCACCACAGCCAGGAACACCAGAAATCTGCTCCATTTGATCACGTCTCTGTTACCTCCCCTTGGGTTCGTCACATCCGGACTCCCCACATGCAACCCCTATGTAGTCAATATGCCCATTATAGCCAAGT
Organism: Brevibacillus sp. SYP-B805; assembly: GCF_011059135.1. Lineage (GTDB taxonomy): Bacteria > Bacillota > Bacilli > Brevibacillales > Brevibacillaceae > Brevibacillus_F. Next base: position 173,811 of record NZ_JAALGD010000002.1, read on the forward strand.
GGGTAAAACAGGTCAAATTGCTGCCAAAACTTACGAATGATTCCGGTAGATGTTCATCATCTGCCAGTTCATATATTTGGTAATTTTCAGCGACAGGATATCGTTGACCAGCCGATGGATGGGCGGCAGTTCCTTGTAGCCGGCCGACACGCATTCCCAGACATCCTTGGCGGTGATGTTTTCGTAGCCGAGAAGCCCAAATTCTTCGGCCTTGCTTTTGCACAGATTGTATACCTGGAGAAACAGTTCGTCTTCCGTCAACCCGATGAAATCGCTCATACCATCACTCCCTTTAAAGTAGTCATTCTCCCGCCGGCACGTCCATATTTATAGAACAGAGAACGATCCATAAAGGAAAGGGCATTTACATGAGACAATCGTTTTTTTACGGAACCGTTATTCTGATCGTGTCGGGTGCCGTCACCAAGATTCTCGGTTTTGCCAATCGCATCGTCCTGTCGCGCATCATCGGCGCGGAAGGCATGGGGCTGTATCAGATGGTCGTTCCCATCCTGTATTTCCTGATCACGCTCACCACATTCGGGCTGCCGGTGGCGATTGCCAAACAGGTCGCAGAATCGGAAGCGGCCAACGACCACAAAAAAACACGCCGGGTGCTGCTGCTGTCCCTGTTCATCTGCGGAGGCATCAGCCTGTCTGTCTGCCTGATCCTCCTGCTCGGAGCCAAGTTGCTGACAGCCCGCCTGTTTACGGATGCCCGAGCCTCCGTGGTGCTGCTGGCAGCCGTTCCGGTCATCCCCATCGCCAGCATCTCGTCGGTTCTGCGGGGGTATTTCCAGGGAAAGCACAACATGATCCCGACTGCCGCTTCCCAACTGCTGGAACAGGTCGTGCGGATGACGCTCGTCGTCGTGATGTCGCTCTCGTTCATGCATCTTGGTGTGGAGTATGCCACGGCGGGGGCGGTAGCCAGCATCATCTTCGGCGAATGTGCCGGATTGTGGTACATCATCTGGCAGTATCGGCGCAGCAGCCGCCAATCGGCGGAAATGATGGCCAAAACGCCGCTGCTGGCCTCGCTGGCGGAAAGCAGGGAAAACCTGCGGGAACTGCTGGCCGTTTCCTTCCCGGTGACGATGAGCCGGCTGGTGGGCTCCCTGGCATACGTCCTGGAGCCGATGATCGTGCCGTTTGCCCTCTTGTACGCCGGCATCCGGACGGCCGAAGCCACCGCCCTGTACGGCCAGTTTGCGGGAATGGCCGTTCCTTTGCTCCTGTTTCCAACATTTTTAACCTATTCCATGTCGATTTCGCTCGTTCCTGCCGTCGCGGAAGCAGCCTTCCAAAAAAACGCGCCGCTGGTACACCACCGGATCTATCAGGCGATGCGGATCACCCTGGTGATCGGCGCCCCCTGCACCGTCCTGCTGTATGTATTTGCCGAGCCGCTGTGCGCCCTGCTCTACGGCAGCGCCGAAGTGGGCATCCTGTTGAAGGAAATGGCCCCTTTCTCCGTGTTTCTCTTCTTTCAGGCTCCCCTCGCCTCCGCCCTGCAGGGGCTGGACTGCTCCCGCACCGTCCTGAGAAACACGCTGATCGGCGCCGTTGTCAAAACAATCGCCATGTTACTTCTTACGGCCCAGCCCGCCTTTGGGATTCATGGAGCCGTCATTTCCCTGAATCTCGGCATCACGCTGGTCACGCTCCTTCATTTTGCCAGCCTGATGAAAGGCATCGGCTTCACCATGGATGTGACCGAATTCGCCAAGATCGGATCAGCCATGATTGTCATGGGCTACAGCGGCTCCTATATGGCGTCTCACTGGTTCGCCGATCTCCCCGTAGGCCGAATGCTGGCCGTCTGCTCCCTGGCGAGCTGCCTGCTGTATCTGCTGATGCTGGTTGGACTGCGGGTCCTGGGCAAGCAGGACGTCAGGCGCATTCCCTGGATCGGCGAACAGCTCGCCCTGTTTTTTCCCCGCCGTTAGCTAGCGCTGCGGGCGGGGCTTGTCTTTCAGATCGATAAACAGCACCCCCTGCCGGTCAATGGAGCAAAAGCTGATCTCCTTGATGTCCTTGATGCCGTGCTTGCGGATTTCCTTTTTGAGCCAGAATTTGTTCTGCCCGATCTTGCGCAGGGCTTCATCGCGGATCTTGCCGTCCATGACCAGCGGAATCGGCAGCCCGGCATATTGGATCGGGGAGACGGGATTGGGTTCCGGGAGATGCACCTCTTCCCGCGTGGCAGGCTTCTTCTCCCTTTTCGGAAAGACGCTGACCTGCCCGGTCGGCTCCAGCAGGGCGAACTCCACGTCCGCCAGGTTGCTGATGTTTTTTTGGCGCAGGTGAACCATCAGATCGTCGAGGTTCATGCGGTTCCGTTTCAGCGCCTCTTCCCTGATCTGCCCGTTCTCGATGATCAACTCGGCGGTACCGTCGACGACATCGCGGAACTTCTTGCTTTTCAAGGAGAAAAACGCCAGCACAATTTCCAATATTCCGATCAACAGCATCGGGGCATAAAAATAGACCCCGGGCTTTTTCACATCTTCAATGGCGAGCACAGCCATTTCCGCCAGCATGATGGAAATGACCACATCAAACACGGAAAGCTTGCCCAGCTCCCTTTTTCCCATGATGCGCAAGAGCAGCAGCAGGAAAAAATACGTAAAAAGGGTGCGCAGCAAAATGGTGGTCATCTGTTCCACTTTGTCCGTACCTCCCGCGTCGAGTATCGTTTTTAGTCTCGACGCCGGGTACCGTCGCTATGCGCGGGCGCGGGCGGGAATGATTGGCTCTCGCCCTACAGCCATTTTCGTTTCTTAAAGATATGCAGCATGAAAAACGTCATGATCAGCATGATGGCCAATGCCAGAACCAGCATGTACGGCTCCGCCTTCTCGCCCAGCCAGGTGAAGGTGTTCATCCCGAACAGGCCGGTAACGAACGTCAGCGGCAGAATGATCGTGGAGATGATGGTCAGCACGCGCATGGTTTCCGTCGTTTTGGCGCTGATGATGGTATAATAGGTATCAAGGGCGCCGTTCACCAGATCGCGGAACGTCTCCGTCGAATCGGCGATCCGCTCCAGGTGGTCGGTCAAGTCGATGTAGAAGGGAAGGTTCTCTTCAGAGATGTCAAAGGAATAGCGCCCGTTCACATTGGCAAAAATCCGCTTCTGCGGGATAATTACGCGCCGGATCAGAATCAGCGTCCGCTTCAGCGCCAGAAACTCTTCCGTGATCTCTTCCATTTGGTGCTCGTAGATCTCGTCTTCCAGCTCGTCAATCCGCACGCTGATCCGGTCCATGATGGGGAAATATTCATCCGTGATCCCATCGACGATCGCGTACAGCAGATAATCAGGTCCCCGGTTCAGGTAGGCGTTGCTGCGGTGGCAGTGGGCGGCGATCCTGCCGATCGTGTTCATGGGCGATTTATGAATCGTGACCAGGTAGTTGGGGCCAAGGAACACATTCAGCTCCACCGTGGTAATCTCATTGTCGCTTTCCTCATTGTAGCGCAAGGCGTGGAAGACAAAGAAATAATAATCATCATATTTGTCCACCTTGGCGCGAGGGCTGACGTGCAGACAGTCTTCAATAGCCAGCGGGTGAAAGTCAAAGATTTTGGCAATGTACTGCAGTTCGTTGTTTCCCACATCGTACAGATCGATCCACAGCAAATCTTCCGGTGAACGCAGCCATTCGTCTTTTTTCTCCAATTCCACATCGTGGTACATCTTCTGTTCCGAATGATTGTAAAAGTAGGTCTTGATCATCGTTTTTCACCCCCGTCTGGTTCCCCATCCATCATACGAAAATTCTCCCTGATGTTCAACGCGGAAGATGAATACCCCGCCCAAGCCCTTCATATAGATGGTACAAACATTACCTGCGAGGGAGGGGTTTTTCTGCGCAGTACATCCGCCTCTGTCATGACCGGCCTGGTCTACACCTTCTGCCTGGTTCTGATCGGTTCGCTGATTACCGCCCTGCTGCTCGCCTTTACCAGCCTGCGGGAAAGCACGCTGCCGTATTTCACCTATACCATCAATGTGATCAGCTTGCTGGTAGGGGGCTTCATCACCGGGCGCCGCTGCGGAGCAAAGGGCTGGTACTATGGGGGGCTTACCGGCGGCGCATACTTTCTGCTCGTGCTGTTGGTCGGTTTTTTGGGCTTTGATGTGTCCATGAAACTGACGACGCTGTTTTATCTGATCGGGGCGTTTGTCATCGCGGCGGCAGGGGGCGTGATCGGAGTCAATTCCGCCGCCCGCCGGTGAAGGATCAATCCCCCGGGCAGGAAATGAAGAAAGGCCGCCCTGCTGTGGACAGCCTTCCCGTATGCTATGTAACCTGCCTTACGATTTGGCGCCTTCCTTTTCCGCCTTGTCGGCATCGCCTGCCGATGTTGCGGCTGCGCTGGACTGCACGCTGTTGATGGCGCCCCGGTCGAAGGTGACGTTGACGTTGTGGGCGACCCGCAGGGTGACGGTATCGTCGGTGAGGTCCTGGATGGTACCGTGCATGCCGCCGATGGTTACCACCTTGTCACCTTTTTTCAACGCGCTGAGCATGGCGTTGCGCTGCTTGGCGCGTTTCTGCTGCGGACGGATCAACAGGAAATAAAAGATGACGATCATGATGATGATTGGCACAAACTGTCCGATGCCTTGCTGCATGGGCATGGAAACTCCTCCTTTGAGCGTTAAAATGATCTATCTTCACCCAATCCATATTGGGCGAAAAACTGGTCCCGAAAATCGCCGAGCCGGTCTTCCGCGATCGCCTGACGCACCTGCTCCATCAGTTTCAGCAGAAAATACAGGTTGTGATAGGTGGTAAGGCGAATGCCAAACGTTTCCTCCGCCTTGATCAGGTGGCGGATGTACGCCCGGGTGTAGTTGCGGCAGGTGTAGCAGTCGCATGCCGGATCCAGCGGGGTAAAGTCGCGCGCATACTTGGCGTTGCGAATCACGAGCCGCCCCTGGCTGGTCATGCATGTGCCGTTTCGGGCGATCCGTGTGGGCAGCACGCAGTCGAACATGTCGATGCCGCGAATCGCTCCTTCGATCAGGGCGTCCGGGGAACCAACGCCCATCAGATAGCGCGGTTTATTCGCCGGCAGCAGCGGCACGGTGTAATCCAGCACCTCGTACATCAGCGAAAACGGCTCTCCCACGCTCAGGCCGCCGATCGCATAGCCGGGAAAATCGAGCGAGATGAGATCGCGGGCGCTTTGTTCCCGCAAATCCCGGTACATGCCGCCCTGGACGATCCCGAACAAGGCCTGTTCCTGCGGGCGCTGATGCGCCTTGAGGCATCGCTCCGCCCACCGGGTCGTCCGCTCCATCGACTGCTTCACATAATCGTAGTCGGCCGGATACGGCGCGCACTCGTCAAAAGCCATGAAAATGTCTGCACCCAGCGCATTCTGGATCTGCGTCGCCTCTTCGGGGCCGATGAACAGCTTTTCCCCGCTCAAATGGGAACGGAAGGTGACGCCTTCTTCCGTAATCTTGCGCATGTTGCTCAAGCTGAAGACCTGAAAGCCGCCGCTGTCGGTAAGGACGGCTCCCGGCCAGTTCATGAACTTGTGCAGACCGCCCGCCTCACGGACGATATCGTGGCCGGGACGCAAGTACAGATGGTAGGTGTTGCTTAAAATAATGCCGGCCCCCATCTCGCGCAGCTCTTCCGGACTCATGGTTTTGACCGTGGCCTGCGTCCCGACGGGCATGAAAACGGGCGTGTCGATCGTGCCGTGGGGTGTATGCAGCTTGCCTAAGCGGGCGCCGGTTTGTTTGCATGTTTTGATCAGTTCATAGCGTACAGCCAATCTCTTGCACTCCTTGACGTTACTGTCTGTCCATGAGGAAGCTTTTCTTATTATAGAGGGAATGGCAAAGAATCACAAGGAAAGATGCATTCGTTTCTCAGACGATCAGCATCGCGTCCCCGAAACTGAAAAACCGGTACTCCCGCGCAATCGCCTCCCGGTAGGCGGCGAGGACGTTCTCCCGCCCGGCCAGCGCGCTTACCAGCATCACCAGCGTCGATTTGGGAAGATGAAAATTGGTCAACAGCCCATCCACCACCGAGAAGGTAAAGCCGGGATAGATAAAAATGTCGGTCCACCCGGACTGCGGCCGCAGCCTGCCTCCGTGTTCCCGTCCGACGGTTTCGAGCGTTCGGCAGGACGTCGTGCCGACCGCGATGATCCGCCTGCCCGCCTCCTTGGCATCATTGACGATCCGCGCCGTCTCTTCGGAGATCTCGTAATATTCGGCGTGCATCACGTGCTCTTCCACCGTATCCGCACTGACCGGCCGAAAGGTGCCCAACCCCACGTGCAGCGTCAGATAGGCCAGCCGTACCCCTTTTTGCTCCAATTCGTTCAGGTACTCCCGGGTGAAATGGAGGCCGGCGGTCGGCGCGGCGGCAGACCCCCGTTCCCGCGCGTATACCGTCTGATACCGTTCCTTGTCTTCCAGGCGGGCATGGATATAAGGAGGAAGCGGCATGGAACCCAATTGATCCAGGATTTCATAGAAAATGCCGTCATACTGAAACCGGACGATCCGACCGCCGGTATCCGTAATCGCTTCGCATACGCAGCGGAGCAGCCCTTCCCCGAAAAGAATCTCCGTCCCGATCTTGACGCGCTTGCCCGGCTTGACCAGCGTCTCCCAGCGATCTTCCCCGAGCGAGCGAAGCAGCAGCAGCTCGATGTGGGCCCCCGTATCCGCCTTCACGCCGATCAAGCGGGCGGGCATCACACGGCTGTCATTCAGCACCAGCACATCCCCCGGCTGCAGATACTCGCGCAAATCGACAAACCTGCGGTGCGCGATGGCACCCGTCCGCTTGTCGAGAACGAGCAGACGGGAAGCGGTGCGCTCCGCCAGGGGATGCTGGGCGATCAGTCTTTCTGGCAGTTCAAAATCAAATTGATCTACGTTCACGTCCAAAACTCCCTTATGCCTAAAATAATCCACCCGGCAATAGCGGGGCTATCGCCGGGCTTCCTTTTATCGTCCGATTTCCACTCCATAGTAATAGTGTTGCAAAATCTGCCGGTAGTCATACCCGTCCTCCGCCATCGCCTTGGCGCCAAACTGGGATACGCCCAACCCGTGGCCGAAACCGTTCCCGCGCAGCAGGAAAGCCTGCTCCTTGGTGGCTGTCCTCCATGCGCCCGCGCCGCTGTAGATGAGAAAGGCTTCCGCATAGCCGTTGGGTGCCTCCGGTACAAGGCTGCTGCCGATGGCGTAGAGTCCGGCGCTGCGTGGGTAGGTCACCTTGCGGCCGTTCGCTCCCAGCACGGTGTAGGAGCCCATCTCCTCCACCTCAAACTTGGTGCTGCGCAGGACGCTGCCGCCCTGGGCAAAGATGGAACGAATGGCGTCCGGCGACGACACCGTAAGCGGGATGCCGTCCGCCTCCATCGCCAGCACCCTTCCGGATGGACCGCGCGCCGTGACGCGGAGCGAGCTGATGTCATGGCGGAACTGCTCCGCCTTGTTCCGTTTCTGGCTCTCATTGATCATGGCGGTGATTTCCTGAGGCGTATACGGTCCGCGCGTCCAGGCATACGCATTCTCCTCGGGCTCCTGCCCGATGATCGTCACCTGCGCGCCGACGGGAAGCGTCTGCAGCACCTTGTGATAAGCGGTGCTCGGCCCGGAACGGAAATTAAGCTGATCGGTATTCACCACGGCAAGAGGCAGTCCGAGCGCATTGCTCTCCCCTGTCAGGGTGACCAAATCGCTGCGCACGTATCCGATCGTGCCATCCGCCAGCGCCACCTCATACCAGAGATTGGCATCCACCAGCGGCGCAACGTCGGGGCTGTCTACCGGACGCAGGTAGGGGACAGGATTCCCCCATACCTCCGTGCCGTCGGCGGTCATCCCTCCGGCATTGGAGTAAAAAAGCGCTTCGACAAGCTTGCCGCCATACGTGATCACTTCGCCGGCCGTTGCGTCCACAGCCTTGCGAATGTCCGCCGCCTCCCGGTCATAGCCGTAATAGGCCTGCTCCATCACCGTATCGGAGACATTGGCCACCCCGTATTTGTTCCCTTGGCCGAGCGCGCGGGTACGGGCCAGAACCGCCTGCGCCTTCAGCGCTTCCAGGGGCCAGCCGCTTGCCATCTCCGAACCGACCACCCCGTACAGATACTCCTCCAGCGGCAGCTCATTCACCAGCGTCAGGTGTCCTTTGTACGAGGAGAGCTCCATCTTGCCGCGGTACCTGCGCTGCTCCCGTTCCTCCACGCCGATGAGCGGCGGCTTGCCTTTCTGCGCGGCCACCGTTACCTTTGCCTGCGGCGAGAATGCATAGAATGGGATCGTTTTCGTTCCGCCTCCGGTCAGCACTTCCTGATCAAGCAGGAGATAGGTATCTACCGCAGGCTCCCGATAGGAAAAGCCGGGGAAGAGCGACTCCGCCTTTGCTTTCAGGGAGGAGAGCCTCTCTTTGGAGACTTCGTCACCGATCCAGACGGCGTAGCTCGTCTTCGCCTTCTCCCCTACCCAGACGGTATGGGCGGGTACCCCGGACAGTTCAAAGGCCGCTTCCCAGTCGCGCGCCTCTTTCAGGGACGCATATCGGCCCGCTTCCAGCCGGAACGGCCCTTTTACCACAGGGGTTCCTCCCGCAGCCTGGGCAAGTGTTTTCGCCTGCGCGGCCGCACTTTGATAATCGCTGTAGGAGCCGCTGACCACCTGGTAGCGATCGCTGCCGCCGCGCTCTTCCTGCAGAATCTGCGCATCCGCCTTGCGCTGGCTCAGGCGCTGCGCGATTCGTTCCGCCTCCCCCAGATCATCCGTCTCAGCCACAACCACCTGATATTCATCCACGCGAAAACGGATCGCTTGCTCATCCATCTTAGGGATAGCGATGGCATCCTTTTTCCCTGTAAGCGTCACGGCAAATCCGCTGTCGCTCGTCAGGGTGACAGCGGGCACCGTGCCGCGATACCCCTGACCCGTGTCCACAAACAAGGCGACGCGAATGTTTTTCGCCGCCGCTTCCAGGGGGGCGGCAGGCCATATCAACGAGAGTGCGATCCATCCTGCGAGGAACTGCCAACCCTTCTTCGCCAAACGTTTACTCATGCGCATCCGTTCCCCTTACGTCTTCATTGTCGAAATCTGCACGTAAGGTGGTATTTTTCGACAACCGTTGTGTCATCTCCTGCCCTTTTGCGCAATTTGGGTCAAGAGTAGGAGGTGTTCCGGTTTTGCAGGGAGAAAGAAGCTCCCTGCTTCCATTCGATCAGGGAGCTAGATTATTGAGAAAGCTTGACTTTTTAATCAAGGCTCAGAGTGATGGCAAAGTCCTGTCATGGATGACGGTTCCCGCTCGACCCGCGAAGAAGTTGGCCGTGGTTAGAAGCGAGTCTCCATGTGCGAGCGACTTTACCCAACCATCCAGCGAAGGGACGTGAGACACCGGCGCGCTTCCTTGCAGGTTGGGTATCGGAGCGAGCAACAGGAGGTCGCTTCAAAAGTAAAACGGCTGCCGACTTTATCGCTGGCCTGACTCCCTGCCCTTGTGAAGGCAGGGAGCTTTTCGCGTCCGGTTTATTTGAACAGCCGGAACAGATAGCTGGCCAGCGACAGCAGGATGCTGATCACGATGCAGGTGACGATCGGAAAATAAAACCGGACATTTTCCTTTTCCACCACAATATCGCCAGGCAGGCGTCCCAGCGGCAGGAAGCGGCCGCCCACCTGCCACAAGAGCCCGACAACCACCAGCACGATTCCCGCGATAATCAACAGTTTCGCAACCGGATTCACGCTTTCATCTCCCGTCCAAAGTGTTGATACGCATGCGGCGTCACCGTTCGTCCGCGCGGTGTCCGCTGAAGAAAGCCGATCTGCAGGAGATACGGCTCGTATACATCCTCGATCGTCTGCGGCTCTTCCCCGATGGTGGCGGCAATCGTGTCGAGTCCGACCGGCCCGCCTCCAAACAGGTCGATGATGGCGAGGAGCAGCTTGTGATCGATATGATCCAGTCCGCAGCTGTCCACCTGCAGGCGTTCCAGCGCCTCCTTGGCAATCTCGTGGGTAATCACCCCTTCGCCCTGCACCTGCGCGAAGTCGCGCACCCGTTTCAGCAGCCGGTTGGCGACGCGCGGCGTGCCCCTGGAGCGCCGCGCAATCTCCAGCGCGCCTTCTTCCCGGATGCCGATCTGCATGATATCGGCCGCGCGGGAGACGATGAAGGCCAGTTCCTCCACCGTATAATACTCCAGCCGGTTCACCACGCCGAAACGGTCCCGCAGCGGGGAGGAGAGCATGCCGGCACGGGTCGTCGCCCCCACCAGGGTAAACGGCGGCAGATCGATGCGCACGCTGCGGGCGCTCGGCCCTTTGCCAATGATGATGTCCAGGGCAAAATCCTCCATGGCCGGATAAAGCACCTCTTCCACGCTGCGGTTCAGGCGGTGGATCTCGTCGATAAAGAGCACGTCGCCTTCCTGCAGGTTGGTCAGGATGGCGGCCAAATCTCCCGGCCGCTCGATGGCAGGCCCGGAAGTGGTGCGGATATTGACTCCCAGTTCGTTGGCGATGATCTGGGAGAGCGTGGTTTTGCCCAGTCCCGGCGGCCCGTACAAGAGAACATGGTCAAGCGGTTCACGCCGCATTTTGGCCGCTTCGATAAAGACCTTCAGATTCTCCTTCACCTGCTGCTGCCCGATATACTCCGCCAGGTAACGGGGGCGCAGACTTCCTTCCACCATCTCGTCCTCCCACTGCATGTGGGTGGTGATAATGCGTTCGTCCATCTTCGTCTACCCCCTCAACAGCAAGGCGAGCCCTTGCTTGACCAGCTTTTCGACGGAAGCGCCGGCCTGCGCCTGTGCGGCAAGCTGCGATTTGATCCGCTGAATCTCCGCATCCGAGTATCCCAGCGCCATCAGCGCTTCCAGGGCTTCCTCCACGGCTGTCCCGCCGCCGGTCTCCATGACGGGCGCCGCTGCCGTCACGGCCGCCAGCATGGAGGGCGTATAGCCTTTCAATTTATCCTTCAGATCGAGGATGATCCGCTGCGCCGTCTTTTTGCCGATGCCGGGGAATTGGGTCAAATAATTAACGTTTTCCTGCTGGATGGCAAGAACGATCTGCTCCGGCGTTGCCCCTGCCAGAATCGTGAGGCCTCCCTTCGGCCCGATCCCCGACACTTCCAGAAGCAGCCGATAGAGATCCCGCTCGTCACGTGTGGCAAAGCCATACAGCTGAATGGCATCCTCCCGCACATGGTGGTGGGTGAAAAAACGGCGTCTCTCCCCTTCATGCGCCGCAAACGCATAGGGATTGGGACAAAACAGCCGATAACCAATGCCTCCCGTCTCCACCACCACATATTCGGGAGCAAGATAGGCGATGATGCCTTCCACAAAATCGATCATCGTTGCACACCTTCCGAAAGGGATAGATAAGTCCGAAATTGCGCATGCGTAATGGCGAGCCCCAGCGCATCCGCCACATCATCCGGCTTGGGCACACCCGGCAGCTTCAATAAAATGCGGATCATCTCCTGGATCTGCTTCTTGTCCGCCGAGCCGTAACCGGTCACCGCCTGCTTCACCTGCAGCGGCGTATATTCATAGACGGGCAGGCCCGCCATCTCTGCCGCCAGCAGGATCACCCCGCGCGCCTGCCCGACGGTAAAGGCGGTCGTGACATTTTTGTTGAAAAACAGCTTCTCCACGGCCATCTCCTGCGGCCGGTACGCCGCGAGCAGCTGCTGCATCGCCTCGAAAATCTGTTTCAGGCGCAGCGGCACGGGAAGTCCCGCCTCTGTCTGGATACTGCCATATTGGACAGGAAGCAGCTGGCTCCCTTTTTTGTCAAGAATGCCGAAACCGACGATGGCGATTCCGGGGTCTATTCCGATGATACGCATGATCCACTCTCCGCCTCTGTTGCGTTCTCCCTAACTGTACCACAAGAGGCAGAAAAAGCGAACATGCATTTCTATTAGAAAACTCGGCGATCGCCGAGCCTTGGGCGATGGCGGAGCCGTAGTTGCACTTATGCAGATAGGACAAAATTTATAAATTCCTATCTGCTAAACAGCCAAAAACCCAACCCCCACTGGGGTCGGGCCGGCACGGCGACGCTAGTGTTTGTTCATGCCCAGAGCTTCAGACAAGTCATGCTGCATGTGCGCATACTGGTCTACCTCTTCCTGCATGTTCTCGCGGATTTGGTTGATCCGGCGATAGTCCAGTTTGTTGCTGAACTGGTTCAACTGCACGTACAAACGGTGGTGGAATAAGTCGTTGTAGCCTCCTCTTGGCATCGAAGACATGCTGCAAGACTCCCCCTTTGGTTGCGTGCGCCGTATGACTCAGTATGGCGTACCTCCGGATCGACTATGCGTTTGGAAACAACGCCGCTGCGCATACTAGGACGGAGGTGACACCATGTTCAGAGGACTGATGTGTGCGCTGGTTTTTCTTCTTGCCTTTCCCGTCACGGCGTCCGCCTTTCCGCAGCAGCTGGTGACAATTACCGTGGCGGCCTCCTCCAAGTCCGCCTTTTCCACCACCTTGACCGTGGAAGACAGCGGCCGATTGGCGAAACAGATTTTGCGTTCACCTGCCCGGAAAACCTCGCAGAAACCGGAACTGCCGCGGGCGAAGATTGCCATCGGCAAGAAGCGGTTCGTCTATGACTCGCTCTCCCGGCTGTTCGAACCGTCGCACAGCCGGATGATTCTCTTGTCGGGAACGGTCAGCCGGGAACTGGAACACTGGGTGACCGCGGCGGAACAAAAACACTTCGGCCGCTTTCTCGCCTGGGAGCTGGTGCGCAAAGATTTCCACCGCATGTCCTATGCCGACGTGATCGATCTGGAAACGGGCCAACGCTTTCGGGTCCAGCGACGGGCCGGGAGCCGCCACGCCGATGTCCAGCCGCTGACCAAGGAAGACACGCGGATCATGAAGGGGATTTATCAAGGGAAGTGGAGTTGGAAGAGACGGGCGATCCTGGTGAAGGTGGGGAACAACTGCTATGCCGCCTCCATGCACGGGATGCCGCACGGGGCGGGCGCCATCAAGGGAAACGACTTTCCGGGCCATTTCTGCATCCATTTTGCCGGCAGCACCACCCATCGGCGGAATGTGCCCGATCCCAGCCACAGCCTGATGATCCTGAAGGCCGCCGGCAAGCTGCCCCAACAGCTCATGACGGCTGAGCCCCATATGCTGGTGGAATACTTCCTGACCGCCGCGCGTGAACAGGATACCGCCATCCTCGACATGATGACGGACGGCGCAGCGCTGCCTTTCCGGCCGGATGAGATTTTCTGGCTGACGCGTGTCGGCGGGGAAACCGATCCGGACGACGTTCATCTGGTCACAGCGAAGATCCCCGTCCGGGTCAGCTATCTGACAAAAGAGGGAGGGGAACGGAAAGAAACCTGGTTGTTCCATCTGGAGCGCTCTTCCTTTCTGGAGCGCTGGAAAATCACCGGCATCACCCGCGGGGAGAAAGCGGATGACTGAGCGGTTGAATTTCCATCTACTCGATCTTCCCATTCAATGGTACAATGGCTCAATGAATGCGATCGTCGAGGGAGAAGATCATGGAAAATCGTTTGCGTGAATTTGATTTCATCCGTGCCTTCGCCGCCCTCTCCGTCATCGCGATCCACGTGACGGCAGGGTATGTGGCGGCAAACGGGGCGGCTTATGTCTGGAATCAGGCGATGCGGTACGCCGTGCCGTTGTTCATCATCCTGTCCGGGTTCCTGCTGTACCATGTCGAGAAGGGGCGCGCCCCGCTCTCCTACCGGACCTTTCTTAAGAAACGGTTCAACAAGATCCTGTGGCCTTATCTGTTCTGGACCATCCTGTATGTGCTCTACCGCGAGCGCAGGCAGTGGGGGGAATGGCTCTCGGGCGATTATTGGCAGCCGTTCCTGTTGAGCGGGAAACATCTCTTGATGGGAACGGGGTATGTCCATCTCTACTTCCTGCTGATCATGCTCCAGCTGTACATGCTCTACCCGCTTCTGCGCCGCTGGCTCGAGAAGCATGCGTCTTCCTTCCTGCTGATCTCATTCGCGGTAACGCTGTTTGCCCAAACGATGATCTATCTGCACCAGACGCAGGTGCTGGTGCTGCCAAGCATCGGGATACCGTACGTCAGTCTGTTCCCCCTCTGGCTGTTCTTTTTCGCCTTCGGAATGGCGGCGGCCTTCCATAAAGATGCCTGGGAGAGCAGAATCGCCGACAAGCTGATCCCGCTCGCGCTGGTATGGCTGGTCTCCTTCGCCATCCTGCTTGCCGACAGCCGGCTTACCCAAACCCATGCCTCCTCCATCAAGCCGAGCGTCATCCTGTACTGCTTCGGCAGCTATTTTCTCCTGTATGCGCTCGCCCTTCGCCTCAAACGAGGACGTCATTGGATCGGCAGATGGCTGGACTGGCTCTCTACCCATTCGTTCATGATCTTTCTGCTGCATCCGCTAATGCTCAGCCTTCTGGCGGAGGCGGCACAACTGTTTCCGAGGCTCTGGTCAGGCACGGCCGGCATGCTGCTGCTGTATGCGGCCACCACGATCATCACCGTCCTCGTCACGCACCTGCTCAGCCGGTATCCGGGCTTTACCCTGATCGGCGGCGTCTATGCCGGCAAACGGAAAACCAAACAGCAGGCAACCATTTCACAATAGGAATAACCCCGCCGACTTAAGCGAACGCTCCACCCACTCGGCAATACCGAGTGGGGTCCCTTGCTGGTGTCGGCGGGGGCCCCAATCAACAAGGGGCTGATTCCAACGCAGCAGCCCCTTTCAATGTCCCTCCGGCATCGTCTCATCCGTCTGAAATTCGCTGAAGGTAGACAACACGCTGTTATATTCCGACAAATCGCGCACCCGGATCCCTTTTTTCAACAGCTCCACCTCTTCTTTGGGCAGCGCCGCTTCCATTTTGGCCGTATCGATCTGATAGAACGTCTGGATCACTTTCTGCTCGCCGGGCACGCCGTTGAACAGCGTCAGCACCCCGTCGGCCGACAAGCCGAAGTAACCGTTTGCCTTGCATGCCGGCGCGATGTCATTCTCCCGTTTCAGCAGAATCAGCTTCCCCTGCTCGGATGAGATGATTTCCCAGCCTTTGTATTTCGACAGCACCTGCTCCAGCGGTTCATTCGTCAGCCTGATGTGTTCCTCATCCTTCACACCGCACAGATAGGTACGGGCCAGCACCAATTCGTCCGGTTTGGCCATCGCTTCCACGGCCTGTCCGTCCGTGCCGCCAATTCGTCCGGCAAGCGGCGAGCCCGTTCCATACACATCCTGCAGCATGCCGGAAACCCAGACGTATCCCCCCGCCAGGATTCCTGCCGCCAGCACCGTCCATCTCCAAGAAAACCATTTGTGACGCTTCATGCCAATATCCCCTTACCCGACCAAGTTTTACTCTCCAGTATTGCCAAGGGAAAAGGGAAATATGCATACTCTTTTGATTTTGCAGCCAAAAGGGACCTGGGTCGCCACGCAGCCGGGGTGGCATGCATGTCATATGTTTCTTTCACATGAGATTTATACCAAATACACCAATTCTATGTTACAGTATACTTGTATTTTCAAAAAATTTTTATGGAGGAAGGTCTCATGAAGAAAGCTGGCAGACAGAAATTGGTTGGCTGTCTCCTTGCAGTCTCTCTCACGGTGGCCGCTCTCTCTTTTCCGTTGACCCCGGTCAGTGCGGAAACCGCATCCACCCTGAAGCTGAGACTGCTGGAAACGACCGACATCCACACGAACATTGTCAACTATGATTACTATCAGGACAAGGCCACGGATGAGTTCGGCCTGGCGAAAACCGCTACCCTGATCAAAAAGGCGCGCGAAGAAGTGACAAACAGTCTTCTTTTCGACAACGGCGACCTGATCCAAGGTAACCCGCTCGGCGACTATGTAGCCAAGATCGCCCCGCTGAAAGACGGCGAAACCCATCCGGTTTACAAGGCCATGAACCTGCTGAATTACGACGCTGGCAACATCGGCAACCATGAATTCAACTACGGCCTTGAATTTCTGCAAACCAGTCTGAAAGGCTCCAAGTTCCCGTATGTCAACGCGAACGTCTATGTAGACGACAAAGATCAGGATCCCAGCAATGATAAAAACTATTTTACGCCGTATCAGATCCTGGAGCGCACCTTCAAAGACGAAAGCGGCAAGGATGTCACCCTGAAAATCGGCGTGATCGGCTTTGTTCCCCCGCAGATCATGAACTGGGACAAGGTAAATCTGTCCGGCAAGGTGATCGCCAAGGATATCGTGGAAACCGCGAAGAAATTCGTGCCGGAAATGAAGGCAAAAGGCGCGGACATCATCGTGGCGCTTGCGCACTCCGGCATGGGGCCCGTCGAGTCGTCTCCCAATCTCGAAAATGCCAGCTATCAGCTGAGCAAGGTGGATGGCATCGATGCGATCCTGTTCGGCCACTCCCATCTCGTCTTCCCGGGCAAAGGCTTTGAGAATATCGCCGGTGTGGACAACACCAAGGGTACCATTAACGGCAAAGCCGCTGTCATGCCGGGATTCTGGGGGGACCACCTCGGCATCGTCGACCTTTCCCTGCAGCAGGTAGACGGCAAGTGGAAAGTGGTCGACTCCGTGTCCCAGGCGCTGCCCATCTATGACAAGGCAAACAAGAAGCCGCTTGCTGACGCTGATCCGGCGATTCTCGACGCGGTAAAGGAAGACCATGAGCATACCATCGAATGGGTGCGCTCCGCCGTTGGAACGACGACAGCGCCGATCTACAGCTTCTTTGCGCTGGTTCAGGACGATCCGTCCATCCAGCTGGTTACCAATGCCCAAAAATGGTACATCGAAAAAAATATCCAGGGGACCGAGTACGAAGGCATCCCGATTCTGTCGGCGGGCGCTCCGTTCAAGGCGGGCGGACGCGGCGGCGCCTCCTACTACACCAACATCCCGGCCGGCACCATCGCCATCAAGAACGTCTCCGACCTGTACATCTATCCGAACACCGTGAAAGCCGTCCTGGTCAATGGGGCGACCGTGAAAGAATGGCTGGAGCGTTCCGCAGGCCAGTTCAATCAAATCGACAAAAAGAAAACGGAAGAGCAGCCGCTGATCAACGAGGCTTTCCCTACCTACAACTTTGACGTGATCGATGGGGTAACCTACCAAATCGATGTGACAGAGCCGGCCAGATACGACATCGACGGCAAGCTCGTCAATGAAAAAGCGAACCGCATCAAGAACCTGCAGTACAACGGCAAGCCGGTGAAACCGGAAGACCGGTTCATCGTGGTGACCAATAACTACCGTGCTGGCGGCGGCGGCAACTTCCCGGGTCTTGACGGCAGCAACATCGTGATCGACTCTCCGGATGAAAACCGGCAGGTGGTGATCGACTACATCCTGGCGAACAAGACGATCAATCCGACCGCTGACAACAACTGGTCGTTTGCGCCGATTCAGGAGAAGGTCAACGTCACCTTCACCACGTCCCCGGATGCCAAACCGTTCGCCGAAAAACTTTCCAACATCAAATATATCACCACGCTGGAAAACGGCTTTGCGAAATACGCCATCGACCTGTCCAAAGCACAGAAATAACCCGGCCCGACAGCAGCGCTGCCGACTTTCTGCCCATAACAAAAAGGCTGATGACCAACCCGTCATCAGCTTTTTTTTACCCGACAAAATGATAGGCGCCCCACGGCGTCCGCTGCAGGATTTGCCCCTCGGCGGCAAGGAACCGTTCCCTTTCCTCCTGGTACCTTCTTTCCAGCAGCAGCAGTTGCTGCACGTTTCGCGCACGATATCCCGGCCGTTTGGCATACATGCCGGTCACTTCGCGCAGGATATTGTCCGGGTAACGAAGCAACTGATGGATCATCCAGATCTGCGTCTCCCGCAATGGCTTGATCTTGTTGTACGCATCAATCGCTTCGTAAAACGCATAGAGGCTGTAACCCTGCATGAGCAGCATTCTGCCGAAAAACTGAACCAGATCGGTAAGCTGCATGTCGCTGCCCACCGTATCGAGATCTATCAGGTAACAGCTCCCCGCCTTCGTAATCAGGAAGTTATGGCTGGCCACATCATGATGGGCCAACGTCCCCCTGATGGCGGCCTGCTGCATTTCTGCCGCCAGAGGCATCTTGTAGGAACTTTCGAGCGCCTGCTCGGCATCGTTTCGAACCTGTTCGGCCAGGCCGAGCACGATCTGCTCCAACCGGTTTTGCGGACCCCGTCTTGCAATCTTGGAAACGATCCGGTTAAATTCTTCCAACCGCCCCTCCCATTTTTCCAAGAGAGGCGGCTTGTAACCGGCCAAGGTGAATACAGCCGGAAATCCTTTCGCCGCCTGATGAAAACGGGCAAGGGTGGCGGCGGACCGCTTGACGTCGTAGAGGGACGCATTGTTCGCTTCCCGTGCGATGATCGCTTTCATCACCGTGTAGTAACGGCCGGCAATGGGAAACACTTTCTCTCCTTCGGCGTTGCCCAGATACTGGACGGTATGATAGAAGCCCTTCTCATGCAGCATGACGGACAGTCTGGTAACCCATTCCGCTTTTTCTCTCTGGGAATATCCTTTCACAATCCAGAGCCCGCGGTCTGACTTTGCCAACCAAACCTTTCGTTGCGGTTTCACCCCATGAATATGACAGCGAAATATTCGTTCCAGGTTAGGTACCAGCGTTTTGTCCATGCCGCTGGTCAACACGCCGAAGAGGATTCTTCATGCCCCTTTTCCCAATTCGGCCAAACCTCTTGCCTGGGCATTGGCGGCATGAATGTGGAGGATGGATACGTCGAGCTGTGCATATGAGGGTGGGGTGGCATACCGACCGCGCTGCTTCCGAAATCCGGATACCCATACGGCATCATCCAGGCGGGAGACTGCCCCGGCATTGACCTGTACATGTCAGAGGAATAGATCGATGACTGCTCCTTACTGTCGAAGCTCTCCCGCTCTGTCACGGACGACTCATCGAATGAGGATACCGTAGAGGAAGATGAATAGGGGTGCGTATAATGCGGATACGACGGATGGTAACTGGGCGATTGATACATCGGCATCATGGGGGACGGCATGGGCGGACAATCCGGCACGGCATACGGCATGGACGGAAACTGGGGCGTCTGCATGCACCGCGGGCAGGGAGGACATGGCGGGCAAGGCGGGCAGGGACGCTCAATGATGATCGGTGCCTGCGGCGGAGCCGGCATGATCCGTATCGGCGGTATCATCGGTACAATTTGCTGTGGCGGCACAGGCGGCATCGATGGTCTCATCTGCATCGGCGGCTGCGGCATCAGCGGTTGCTGTATCTGCGGTTGCGGCGCTTCCTGAACCGGCGGCATGGCGGGTGCCTGAAAAATTTCAGGGACGGAAGGCGGCTCCATCGGTGCTTGCGGCGGCTCTTCCGGATAGGGAGGCGCTTCCTCCAGCGCCGGCGGCATCTCTTCTTCGAATTCGCGAGGTCTCATTTCAACCTGCGGCGGTACCTCCGGCGGCTGCTCCTCTTCGATCATCGGCGGCTGCGGTGCTTCTTTTATCGGTCTTTGCGGAGCTGGCCGAGCCCCATCCTCGCTGCGCGGATGAACCGGCACCCGTCTCGGCGGAATCTTGATCTTTGCCCCCGGATAGATCACATCCGGCGTAATGATTTGGCTGTTCAACCGGAGCAGTTCATGGAAGTCCACACCATACTTCTTGGCAATTTTCCACATGGTGTCGCCCTTTTGCACAATATGAATCCTCACGTGGTGATTCTCCTCCAATCTCGCTGTAAGTCCTTACCATGGTATGCACCCATAGGCTGTTTGCTCACAGACGCAGAAGATTGGGCACGCCTAAAAATAACAAAAAACCCGGCTTGCCGCCCGATCCTCCTGGCAGCAGCCGAGTTATTCCACCCTGAAAATTTACCTGCCGATCTCCGAAGCCCTTTCCTACAGTTTTCCAGCTGCGATCGCCTCAATCTCGATTAAGAAGTGCTCGTTGACAAGCCGCCGCACTTCAACCGCCGAACTGGCGGGTGGATTCGCCGTGTTGATGTATGTATCGCGAATGTCCCGTACGACTTGAATCTGGGAAATGTCGGTGAGAAAAAACGTGAATTTCACGACATCGTCAAAGCTGGCTTCCGCCGCTTCCAGCGCTGCCTTGATGTTTTCGAACACCTGCTTCGTCTGGGCCGCCAAATCCCCGATTCCAACGATCTGCCCATCCCGGTTCAGGGCGACCTGCCCTGAGATATAGATCATGCGCCCGTTTCTGACTTCCACCACGTTGGTGTAACCGAACGGAGGCGGCATCGTGTCGGGATTGATGTATTTGATCTGCCTGCTTGCGGTCATTCGACAAACTCCTTTCTTTTTGAAATCTCGTTCCGCATGAACGTATTGGAGAATGAGCCTTCTTCTTCCAGTCTATTGCTTTTTTTACCGTCTGCAAATGCAATTTTTACGCTCACGCGGATATTCATAGACGTTCATCCTTTATCAGGTAAGCGAACTTTCATTTTCTGAAAGTGCAAAAAGAGAGCGATGCTCACTCGCTCTCCTTGCTGCCGTTGTGTACATACAACGGATAGGTTCCCAACTGGCGCACTTGGCAACCGAGGGCCTCGATCTCGGCAAAGGCGCCGGGCAGCAGCACCTCATCCATCCGCTGCTCGATATCGATCACGAAATGGTAGCTGCCCAATGCCTTCTTCGTCGGCCGGGACTCGATGCGCGACAGGTTGATCTTCCGCCAGGCAAAAGCGGCCAGCACCTGGTACAGCGCTCCCGGAAAATCCTCCGGCAGCGTCACCAGGATGGTCGTCTTCTCCGCAGGGGAAGCCGGCAGGGCGGGCGGCTGCTTGCCGACCAAGACAAAGCGCGTATAGTTGTTGTCGTAGTCTTCGATATTTTGGCGCGCGAACATCAGCGGATAGATCCGGGTGGACAGACGCGTCCCGATGGCGGCCCAGCTTTCTTCCGGATGAGCGCTCACGATCTGCGCAGCCATCGCGGTGCTGTTGGTATATTCGATCTCCGCATGCGGCAGATGCTGCTTGATAAAGTTGTGACACTGCGCCACCGCATGGGGGTGTGACAAGATTTTCCGGATGCTGCTGAGCGGCAGGGGCTGTTCCCGCCGAGCCACCACCAGATGCTGGGAAATCGGCAGGGCAATCTCCGCAACGATCGGCAGTTCCACCTCATGAATCAGCCAGTCGAGCGTCGAATTGACCGTGCCTTCGATCGAGTTCTCCAGCGGCACGACGCCGTACTCCGCTTCGTCTTTGTCGACTGCCGTCAGCACCTCGATAATGTTGGGATACGGCTGATACGCAATCTCTTCCCGGATGGGCAGCGAACGGGCCGCTTCCTCCGTAAACGTTCCGTGGGGACCCAAAAAAGCTAATCTGGTTTTCATGGCATCTCCTATCCTATCATGGCTCTCTCTGTAAGATCCGAACCCCGTGTTCATCCACGGGCAGCTCCATGGCGCGATAACTTATCCTGTATTTTGCCATGATTCCCTCGATAAAGGCAAGCAGAGATTCTTTCTGTTTGTCCCCCGCATAGAAGAACAGGGTAGTCGGTCCCGCTCCGCTCAATGCGGCCCCCAGCGCGCCGTGATCCGTCGCCTCCGCCAGCATCTCGGCCATTCCCGGCACCAGTGGCGCGCGGTAGGGCTGGTGGATGCGGTCGCGCATGGCTGTCGCCAACAAATCAAGTCTTCCCTGGGCCAGCGCAGCGACCAGCAGGCTGCTGTGCCCGACGTTGTACACCAGATCGGCTCTGCTGTAGCTCTCCGGCAGCACATGGCGCGCCTGATCGGTGGAAAGCCAGTAGTCCGGGATGACGGCGAGCGTATTCAGCCCCGCCGGTACGGAAAAGCGGACATACGGCACCTTGCTGCTGCCGGCTTCCGGCATGGTGGCCACAATAATGCCGCCAAAGAGGGAGGCCCCCACGTTATCCGGGTGTCCTTCCATCTCGGTCGCAATGGCGAACAGTTCTTCGCGGGAGAAGGGTTCCCCCGCCAGCAGATTGGCAGCCGTCAGGGCGCCGACGATGGCCGACGCGCTGCTGCCAAGCCCGCGGGTTAGGGGCGTTTGGGTCTCCACTTCGATGGACAGCTCCGGCACGGCCAGACCCGCAAGCTGGAACAGCCGTGCCGCCGTCTGGTAGAGAAGGTTGCTTTTATCGGCCGGCAGGCTCCCCAGTTCTTCTCCCTTCAGCGTAATCGTTGTTTCTTCAGCTGTCTGCATGGCAATATCCGTATAGAGTTGAAAAGCCATCCCGATCGCGTCGAATCCGGGACCGAGATTGGCCGTACTGGCGGGAACTCTGACCCGCACCGATCCTTTGACCACGAGTCTATTCACCTGCTTTATGCGCATTGATGATGGCCAGCACCGCATCGCGGGTGGCAGGAACCGTGCGCGGCTCCTCTGCAATTGTTTTCAAGGCGATATTGGGATCCTTCAGGCCATGACCGGTCAGCACGCATGCGATGCGAAGGCCTTCCTGCAGCTTTCCTTCGCGGCGCAGCTTCACCACCCCGGCCAGCGAGGCGGCAGAAGCCGGTTCACAGAAAATCCCTTCCTGGCTCGCCAGCATGCGGTACGCTTCCAGGATCTCCTCATCCGTCACGGCGTGAACCTGACCATCCGATTCCCTCAGCGCCGCCAGGGCTCCTTCCTTGCTGGCCGGATTCCCGATCCGGATGGCGGTGGCGATCGTCTCGGGCCGATCAACC
Organism: Brevibacillus sp. SYP-B805; assembly: GCF_011059135.1. Classification (GTDB taxonomy): domain Bacteria; phylum Bacillota; class Bacilli; order Brevibacillales; family Brevibacillaceae; genus Brevibacillus_F. The sequence goes on from NZ_JAALGD010000002.1 coordinate 196,566, forward strand.
GGCGCCCCGTGGACAAGCGGCGCAGCCCCAGCGGCCTGGAACCCGAACATGCGGGGGAGCGCATCGATGCGTCCGGCTTCCTTGTACTCTTTGAAGCCTTTCCAGTAGGCGGTGATATTGCCCGCGTTGCCAACCGGGATGGCGAGAATGTCCGGTGCCCCTCCCAGGGCGTCGCATATTTCAAAGGCAGCCGTCTTCTGCCCTTCGATCCGGTACGGATTGACGGAATTGACCAGGGTGATCGGTTCCGAGGCGGTGATATCCCGGACGATCCGGAGCGCTTCGTCAAAATTGCCGTCGATGGCAATCACTTCCGCGCCGTACGCGATCGCTTGCGCCAGTTTGCCCAGGGCGATGTTGCCGGACGGGATCAGGACGATGCAGCGCAGCCCGGCGCGCGCCGCATAGGCGGCGGCAGCGGCAGACGTGTTGCCGGTCGAGGCGCACATGATCGTCCTGCTGCCTGCTTCGACCGCTTTGGCGACGGCCATCACCATGCCGCGATCCTTAAAGGAGCCGGTCGGATTCAAGCCTTCATACTTGAAATAAAGTTCCACGCCCCATTGCTTCGACAGGTTGGGGGCATAAATCAGCGGGGTGTTCCCTTCATGCAGGGTGAGCGCCGGCGTCTTCTCCGTGACCGGGAGAAACGGGCGGTACCGGGCGATGATTCCTTGTTGGCGGCTGTCAGATACGTACGGGCGGACCATGGCTATTCTTCCTCTCCTTCTACTCGATAGCAGCTTTTGATCTCGTGAATCACATCCATGCCGGCGAGCGTCTCCAGCATCTCATCCATGTTGCGTTTGGCAGCCTGGTGGGTAACCATGATAATCTCGGCCTGCTGCCCGCCGTTGTAGGGCTGCTGCAGCACCTGAACCAGACTGATGTTGTTGTCGGCCAGCAGATGGGTGATCTGGGCCAGTACGCCCCGTTTGTCCGCCACGATCATGCGCAGGAAATAGCGGGACAGTTTATCCTGATCCTCTTTCAGCACCTTCTCTCGATACGGCGCCACCATGCCGCGGCCGTTTACGCCCAGCTTCATGTTTTTGACCACGGTCACCAGATCGGAGACCACCGCTGTCGCCGTCGGCAGTTCTCCTGCGCCCGGCCCGTAAAACATCGTCTCGCCCACCGCTTCCCCGTGGACATAAACCGCGTTAAACACCCCGTTTACCGACGCGAGCGGATGCGACTTGTGCACCATGGTCGGCTGCACGCTCACTTCGATGGCATCTCCGTCGCGCTGGGCAAGGCCGATCAGCTTGACCACATAGCCCAGCTTCTTGCCGTAGGCGATGTCTTCCTTGCTGACACCGCTGATGCCCTTCACCTCTACGTCTTCCAGCCGCATCGGCACGCGGAATCCCAACGTCGCGAGAATCGCCATCTTGCGTGCGGCGTCGTATCCCTCCACGTCGGAAGTGGGATCGGCTTCGGCATAGCCCAGCGCCTGCGCTTCTTTCAGCACCTCCGCGTAATCGGCCCCCTCTTCGCTCATCTTGGTGAGGATATAGTTGGTCGTGCCGTTGACGATGCCCATCATCTTGGTGATGCGGTCGGAGGCAAAACCTTCTACCAGCGCCCGCAGGATCGGGATGCCCCCGGCCACGCTGGCCTCATAAAACACATCGCAGCCTTTTACCTGGGCCTTTTGCAAGATTTCCGCCCCGTGCAGGGCCATCAAATCCTTGTTGGCGGTGACGACATGCTTGCGGTTTTCCAGGGCGGCCAGAATATATTCCTTGGCCGGATGGATGCCGCCGATCACTTCCACAATCACGTCAATCTCCGGGTCCCCGATCAGTTCCTGGGGATCCAGGGTCATCCGGTCCTCCATGCCGCTGATGCTGCGCGGCTTCTCCTTGTCCTGAACCAGAATCTTATGAATTTCGATGCCCAGCCCGGTCTGTTTGTACAGGTCTTCCTGATGCCCCTGCACAATCCGGACGACACCTGTTCCGACCGTGCCAAACCCCATCAATCCCACTTTTACGATGTTTCTCTCCATTCCACTTCCTCCTTGTGTCTCGAACCCTTTGAGGCAGGCAGTTACCCGCGGCCGACGATCATCGCCTTGCGCACACCCGGCAGCTCCTGCAGCCCATCCAGAAATTCGGTGCTGGAAATCGTGAGGTGCGCCATATCCACCGACATGGACACATTGGCGATGCCCTGCAGGGGAATCGTCTGATTGATTGTCAGGACATTTCCCCCCTGCTCCGCCACGTAATGAAGCACGCGGGACAATATCCCGGATCGGTGCTCCAGCGAGAAGGTAATCGTCATGATTTTCTCGCTCATCATCGCGTTAAACGGAAAGATGCCGTCTTTGTATTTGTAAAACGCGCTGCGGCTTAATCCGACACGTTCCACGGCTTCATTGACCGTATCCGCCTCGCCGGATTCCAGCAGTTTTTTCGCTTCAATCGTTTTGGCGATCGACTCCGGCAGAATATCGGAACGAATCAAATAAAATTTTTCCTCCCGTTTCGTCATATGTCCTCCTGAAAAGAACAGTTGTTTACTTATAGAGGACATTATAAACAACTCTTCCGGCCATGACAATCCCAAATCGCAAAATCTTTTTGAGAATTTCGCCTACATGAGAACCCCTGTTATGGCGCACACTATACCAGATCTTTCAGGAAGCGAGGTGAAAACGCATGCCACGCGGCAAATCGGACAAGTCAGAGCGGCGCAACAACCATCCGGCGGCCAAGCCAAGCGATCTGGATCAATTCGGCGGCGACAAAGGCGGGAAACGAATGGCTCAGTCCCCCAACGTTATAGAAGACCCCAGCGGCAACGGTTGAGTAGGAGGTTTGCTAAAAAAGAAAGGCGCACGATTGGTCGACCGCGCGCCTGTGGCCAAGATAAAAGCAAAAACCAAACGGGCATCCTTTCCGTTTGGTTTTCTTGTTGGAAGTGAAACTGTCAAGATAATAGAAAGAGCACATAGAGAACGCCGGTGTAGCAGATCCCGACGATCGGAATCGGCACAACCCACCTGAAAGCACGTTCATCACGCCTCAGCATCGCTATACAGAAACGGACGGCACAAAACAGGATCGTCGCGGCAGACAGGAGAAAGAGTACGGTTTCCATCATGGCAATGCCCGCAGGACCGCGATTTTTCGATTCAGGTTGCGCATCTCCGCCACGGATGTATCCGACAGGCTATTCATTCTCGCCATCAAGCGATGCTCCGACTCTACCTGAGAGCGCAGCGAACCGGTTGAGGCGGCAAGCTGAAGGTTGATGCCAGATACCTGCTGCAAGGCGTCGCCGGTCGAAGCAATGCTGCCATTCAAGGCGGTCAGGTTGGTCACGATCAACCGTTCACTGTTTGTCACGGAGGCAAGCCCGCGATTCATCTCCGTCAACAGCTGGGCTGTCGCCGTCAATCCCCCGTTCATCGTGCCCAGCATGGCCGCTGTCTCTTGCAGCGGTTTCATGCGATCGATGGTAACCGCCGTCAGGGCGCTGGCTTCCTTGATATGCCGGGCAACCTGTTTCATCTCTTGGTTGGTTTCGGCCTGACCGGCGATCTGCCAGTATGTGCCCCACCCAAACGTGCACAGGGAAAAGAGACTGATCAAGGCGAGCATGGCTCGCACATACATCCAAGGCAAGACCACATGGCTTTCCTCCTTTACGATCCGGGTAAAATCGGGATGGGCAGCAGATTCCCGCTGCCCCCCGATGGGACGGGCAACAGGTTTCCGGCTCCGTTCGAGGGGACAGGCAGCAGGTTGTTGATGTCTGGCAGCGGCAGCACGCCCGATGACGGCGTGAGCGCTTCCTGCAACTTTTGGACCGTATCCGCTACAGGGGGCGGCAGCATCTGTTTCAGCTGGGCCAGCCGTCCGATAAAGCGGAAGCTGTCCGCAGAGCGATCAAGCTCCTGGTTCAGGGCGGTCAGCTTTCCGATCAGGGCGTCTGTATCCGCCCGAAGCTTGACGGTGGTGCTGCCCGTCTGGGAGAGATAGCCCGACGTTTTCACGATTTGATCCGTCACCCGTGCAGCCTGTGTGCCAACCTGGCCGGTCAGCGCAGCCGTTGTGCCTTGCAGTGACAAAATGTTTTCCATCAGTCCCCGCGCCTCCCGGTTCAACTGGAGCTGTCTTTCCAACTGGGCCTGTATCTCTGCATTGGCCTTCACCTGTTTCATCAGCTCTGCCTGCTGCACATCCAGCTGGGCAAGGCTTGTGCCCACCTGCCCGATACGCTCCGATAATTGATGGGTATCCTCGATCATATCCCCTGTCACCTCAACCAGTTCATTGGTTAACCCGAAGATATCCAAATGATGAACCGCTTCGATCATGCGCGAATCTCCCACAGCCGCAGCGATTCCTGCCGTTCCGGCCACCACGATCCCGATGGAGGCCAGGATGGTGACCGATGATTTGCGCCACACGAATGACCAACGTGCCATCGCCGACCCTCCTACGGGGATAACCCCCAATTTTGCAAAAGCGAAGCATTCTCCAGAATTTTTGTTTTCTCGTTCATCGCCGCCAGATTCTGATTGACCTGCGTCTGGATCTTTTCCATGCGGGTCAGGGACGAGACAATCTGTTCATTTGTACGGGCCATCTGCTGCATGATCGCGATGTTTGCGCTGAGGGCGGCAGCAATTTGCGCAACCTGCTCCCGCGCGGTTTTGGTGTTGCCGTCGATCTGGCCCACCTTGGCCGCGATGCCCGCCACGATCCGGTCCAGGTCCGCGATTTCACGATGCATCCCCTGGGTATTGGCTTTGATGCGGCCAAGCTTCTCGTTCAACTGTTTTGTCATGAGGTTCAGCTGCTGGATCGCTTCCAGCTGTTCGTTCATTTTCCGGGAGGACTCCGCCGACCGGTTCAGCTCCTGCTCCAGTTTGACCGCTTTCTCATGGATCGCCTCCCCCAGCTGCAGCTGAAACAGCGTGTTGGCCGCCAATGCCGCCAGCATGGCGGCGACGATTGTCCAGACAAGCGGAAAGGCGGGCTTCTTCCCGGGCACTTTCGCTTCCGATTCCACCGCTTCTTCTTCGACGTTTCGAACCGCCTGATTCATGTCACAGCACCCCTGGAAGTTTTCGATTCATCTTTTCCGTACTGCGCCTGATGGCATCCAGATTTTCCGCATCCGATTCCGCCGCTTGTTGGATCTGTTCCATGTATGCTTTCATCCACGTTGTCTGGGGGTTCAGTTCCCGAACCAGACGGTTTACTTCTGCAATGGCGGAACCGGACTGGCGTGAAACGCTTTCCATATCCTGATTCAACTGCAGGGTTTGCGCATTCAGATCGACAACCTGTGCCAGCAGGAAAAGCAGCCGCGACGTGCGGGCCACAGCCTGGTCCATGCCGGCATCGATTGTTCCCACCGTGGACAGCATGTTCTGCAATTCCCCGTTTTTGGCGAGCATCGATTCCTGATAGTGTGCCAGCTCCTGGGTTGACTTCAGATTTTCGTTTAACCCGCTGTCGATTTTCTTGAGATAGTAGGTCATGACCATCGAATTGACCAGCAGCCCGCTGAGCAGCAGGATACCCAGGATGGCCAGCCCCTTTTTTACCCACACCATCCGATCCTCCCCCTTATGGGATCGATTGTTCGATTTTCCTGCTTTTTGCTTCGGCTTCCTGCAGGAGCCGGTTCAACTCCTCGTTCTCCTTTGCCACCTGTCCGAGCTGCTGACGTGTTCCGGATACCGTCTGCTGCATCCGTGCAAGCTCGTTTTTCTGCCTCAGGGAAACATCCTCAATCTGCTTCATGCTTCCCTTGATCTTCATGCTGAGATTGCGCAGGTTGGTGCTGAGCGTTACCTGATCCGCCGTCACGGGGATCAGGTCATGCAGCGTGCCATTTTGTCCGGCCAAGCCGCTGCTTACTTCCTGCAGCCGGTCGGCTACCTCTCCGGTTTTCCCCGTTTGCCGGTCAAGCGCTTCCATCCTGCCGACAATGGTTTTATTGGTCTGATCCAGCTCCGCATTGTGCCGGGAGATGGTATCAAGCATGCCGATCAAGTCGTATGCCTTCCAGTCCGTTTCTTCCTTCTCGTTTGCCAGGAGACTCGCAACACCTGCGGTCGCCAGAAAAAGGGCCAACATCAGAATCAACCAGCGCTTCCATGTCTTCCTGATCATGGGTATCCTGCCTTCATTGTCCCAGCAGCTTCCCGATGCCCTCAAGCGGGTTGGTCACGGAAGGCATGCGCATGTATTTCTGGGAGGTGGCAGCCGCTTCCACATCGCCATAGTACCAGTCGCCGGGTTTTACATCGCGGAAACTGGCCCTGCCGTTATTGTCCAGCGGGAAGCGGAGGATCACCTTGTTCGTGACGGCCACCACTTCCTTGCGGGACATGGATAATTGGGGCTGCAGGCTGCTGCCCGGAAAATCCCGCAGGGCCTGCAATTCCTGAAGCAGGCCAACCGCTGCTTTCAGATTCGGATCGGTGACATCCACATACGGGACATGAAGCTGGCTGACCGGTTGTTTGGCGAGGGCACGTGCAAGCATCAGCACATATTCGCCTCTGCTGAGGGGGCGGTCCGGCCGGAAAGTTCCATCCGGATAACCGGTGATCAATCCTTCCTTGACGCCTTTTGCAATTTCTTTCGATGCCCAGTGGGACTTCACATCGCTGAATGTCTCCCTGACCTGCTCTTTCCTGTATGTGCCGTCGGGGAAAGCAAGACGCACGATGATCGATATCGCCTGCGCGCGGGTCAGGGTGCTGTCTGGACGGAAGGTTTTGTCCGGAAATCCGTAAATGTAAGCCGGCCTCTCTTCCCATTCGGCAGCAGGGAAAATCACCGTCGTCGATGCTTCCGATCGGCTGAGCACCTCATTGGACCTGGACAGCAGATCGGCATAGTAGGTGACGGTTTTTGACATGGGCTGCGTCTTCACCCCCTGGCCGGAAAAGGCAAGCGTGTAGGAAACATCCCCGCTGTTTTTTTGCGAGGAAGAGAGGGACCAGACAATCATCCCGTCCTGCACCTTTCCGCCTCCAGCCGCTGTCACCTCCGCGCCATCCGGAACAGCAGCCCGCAGGGTCGCCTGTCCTTGGGCGCTGTATTGGACCCGGATGGTCACCCGATTGAAGTTGGGAATGCCCGCAAGAACCAGGGAACGGTCTGCAGTCATGCTGATGCTCCCCTTGGCCGCGATGCCGGCCGAACCGTTCAGGAGATCGGGAAGCTGATTTTGCAGCGGGTTTTGCAGCGTGTCTTCCAGAGGATTTTGCAGCGCGTCTTCCAGAGGATCCAGCAGCGGGGTAGAAAACGGATTTTCAAGTGGATTCGATAGCGGATTGGGCAGCAGGTTGGGCAGCGTGCCGTCGGGCAGGATGGAATCATCGATGGCGGGCGGGGGTGGGAGGATGTTCGGCGGCAGGATCGGCGGAGCAGGCAGAGGACTCTGCGGTAGTGGCAGCGGATTCCCCAGAATCGGTGGGACGGGAAGTGCCGTATCCGCAAAAGCGCTTCCAAAACTTAACATAAAGGCAAGGAAAAACGAAATACCCAAGATGCTTCTCTTCTTCATCATGACCCTCCTATCCGAAAAGTGGAATGCGTTCCCAATTTGCCTCTCAGACGGAGAAGGCTTGTACAATGTTGCAAGAACATTTTGAATTTTTACGACAGTCATCAGCCTGTTTGTCGACGATTGGAAAACCTGAGGCAGAAGCCCCGAGTCGGACGGAAGACAACCTGCTTATTCTATCATTGGAGGTCTGCAATTGGATCAGACGAAGCGGCAGAAAAAGTTGGGGCATGGCAAGATGGCAAAAAACGCCCCTCCGAATCAGGAGGGGCGCCAGACTGATGACAAACGTCTGTTTGGGGCATGGAGGAATGGGGCCAGGCGAGCTCCTTTGACGACCGGCTCAGCAGAGAAACAAAGACGCGGGGTCACAGGGGGCGTGAGTCTCACATCCCTGAGTCGCCCAGATGTTGAGCCCCCTGCCCGCGTCGCGTTTCGGAGCGGACACGGCCCGCTTCCTCGCGGGGCGTCAAGAGAGCGAGCAGGAACCATTACCCATGATCGACCGACTTTGTCTGCACACTGAGGCCCCTCCGAATCAGGAGGGGCGCCATTCGCTCTATTCTTCGTCATTCAATTCCACGTTGATTTCGGACGCTTCCAGCACTTGTTCCTTCCATGTGCCTTTCGCTTCAATCTCCATGCCTGGGGCGAGGTCGGCAAAGGTCAGCGTTTGATGATCCTCCGCGCTGATCCGTGTCGTGTCGCTGACGTGGACCGTTTTGCCGCCCACCGTCAGGGTCATGGCAGCCGCGTCAACCGCCTCCACCTTTCCTTCCACTTCGCCTTCCTTGTCCTCCGGCGCTTGTTTCACTTCGATTTTGAGGGCAATCCATTCTTCTCCCATCTGCAGGGCTTTTGCCTCAGCCTTGCTGCCGACGGTGAGATCCGCCAGCGCGATGGCCTTGTCGTCGGAAGTGATCTTGGTCGCGTCGGTAACCGTCAGCGTTTTCCCGCCAATGGTCACTTTCTTGCCTTCCACATCGACGCTTTCCACCTCGCCTTCCACTTCCACGGCAGTCCGCTGAACGTTGAGGATACGGGCCGTGAACAGCTTGCCGCTCCATTTGCCGGTAGCCACGACTTTATCGCCGACCGCCAGCTGTTCCAGCGCGGCATCGCTTCCATTCAGACGGATCTTGGCATCCGGTGCCACCACGATGCTTTTTCCGTCCACCACCAGCGTCCGGGTGGCGGCGTCGATGGACTGCAGGCTCCCTTTCACCACGGCGGCCTGGCGTTTCACCTCGATCTTTACCGCCTGCAGCGTGCCTTCTTTCAGATAGCCTTCCGCTTTCAGCTGGTCCCCTTCCACGATATCGGCGAAGGCCAGCTGTTCCTTCCCGGACCGGATGCTGGCATCGTCCAGGACGTGGATGGTTTTGCCGGAAACGGTCAGGGTTTGGGCGGCAGGATCAACGGCCGTTACCTTCCCATACACGACTCCTTTTTTCTTGGCAATCTCGATCTTCTTCGCCGTGTTTCCGGTATCGGCGGCCGTGTATTCCGCTTTTACCTGATCGCCAACCCAGATATCGGCAGCGGTCGCCGTTTTCCAATCCTTGACTTTGATCGACGTCTCGCTTGTCAGCAGCAGTTCCACCTGTTTGCTGCCGTTTGACACGGTGAGCTTGCCTGCCGCCGCATCCACGGCCGCCACCTTGCCGGCAATCTTCTCCACTTTCTTTTTCTCGGGCTTTCCTTTCTCGGGCTTCCCTTTGTCAGGTTTGCCTTTGTCCACCCATTTGACCGATTGTCCCGCAAGTTTCCCGTCAGATCCATGGGCCTGCGCCAGGGGGACAAGGGTAAGCATCAACATCAGTGCAAGAAGCATGGAGAACCATTTTCTCATCTGCATCGCCTCCTTCTCTCTCCTACCATGATCTTACAGCTTGTCCCCAAAAAGAAACATCCTGCGAAAGTCAGGAATCGCAGGATGTCAATTGTCGTACCTTGTATGATATTGTGGGAAAATCGGCCTACTCCACAAACTCGAACTCCATCTCGCCGATCCGCACCGTATCGCCGTGCTTGGCACCGTGGCGGCGCAGGGCGTCGTCCACGCCCATGCTGCGCATGATCCGGGCGAAGCGCTGGACGGCGTCGTAGCTGTTCAGGTTGGTCATGCGCACCAGCTTCTCGAGCTTCTCGCCATGTACCACGAATGTTTCGTTGTCCCGCGAGATGCGGAATTCGTCCGGTTCCGGTTCGGCCCGGTATACCACGCGCTCTTCCACCTCGGCCACTTCCTCCACCTGCAGCTTCTTCGGAATCGTCTCCAACCGATCCGCCACCGCGTACATCAGCTCCTGTACCCCCTGCTTCGTCGCGGCCGAAATGGGGTAAATCGGCACATCGGGCACGCGTTCCCGGAAACGGGCCAGATTCTCTGCGGCCTCCGGCAGGTCCATCTTGTTGGCCGCGATGATCTGCGGACGTTCTTCCAGCTTGATGTTGTAGAGTTTCAGTTCCCGGTTGATCTGCTGGTAATCCTCGTACGGGTCGCGCCCGTCCGTGGCCGCCATGTCGATTACATGGACGATCAGGCGCGTCCGTTCCACGTGGCGGAGAAACTGATGGCCCAGCCCGACGCCTTCGTGAGCCCCCTCGATGAGTCCGGGCAGGTCGGCCATGACAAAGCTCTTTTCGCCCAAATCGACGACGCCCAGATTCGGCGTCAGCGTCGTGAAGTGGTAGGCCGCAATCTTGGGTTTCGCCGCCGTCACGCTGGCCAGCAGGGTAGACTTGCCGACGCTCGGATAGCCGACGAGACCGACGTCCGCAATCAGCTTCAGCTCCAGTGTGACGTTCCGCTCCTGCCCCGGTTCGCCGTTTTCCGAAATCTCCGGCGCCGGGTTGGCCGCGGTGGCAAAGCGGATATTGCCTCTGCCGCCGCGGCCGCCTTTCGCGATGACGGCGCGCTGACCATGCTCCACCAGGTCGGCGATCACTTCACCCGTATCCGTATCGACCACGGTTGTCCCGGGGGGCACGCGGACGATCAGATCCTCCGCTCCCGCGCCATGCATGCCTTTATTCCGGCCGTTTTCCCCGCGCGGCGCCCGAAAATGGCGCTGGTAGCGGAAATCGACGAGCGTGCGCAGCCCTTCATCCACGACAAACACGACATCGCCGCCGCGGCCGCCGTCGCCGCCTGCCGGTCCGCCCAACGGTACGTATTTTTCACGGCGAAAGGAGACGGCGCCGTTCCCGCCATCTCCGCCCTTCACATAAATCTTTACCTGATCGACAAACATGGATGTCACCCTCTTCTTATGTACGGCAAGGGAAATTCATTGCCAATAACCATTCGTCTTCCGTCCTTGACCATTCGGTGACGATCGGCGCCAACCGCCCGCTTCTTTCCAAGAGTTTCTCCACTTCCTCATTCCCGGATGCAAGCAGGGTTCCGGCCAGATCGAACCGGATCTGGATCAATCCCTCTTCGTTGGCCATGGAGATGAGCAAACTGTTGGCGTTATGCGCTCCCGGTCGCTGGTGTTCCTTGATCAAAAACACCAGATTGGTAACAAACCGGAAGAACTCCTGGGTATCCATCGCCAGTGTGGAGAGATCCATTTGATCGCAAACCTCCACCTCGAGCAACAGATCATGATGAATGGCGTTAAATGTAAGGAAAAACACGGACAGCGGGGGACAATTGATGCGAGCGATCATGCTTTCCTGACAGACCAGCGCCGTTACGCGTTTGAGATATTCCTCTCCCTGTTCGGGACGTCCCAGCTTCAAATAGCCGAGCAGGACCTGAAAATGATTCAGCCAGTCATGCCGCTGATGGTTCAGTACCTGCAGCAGCAAGTCTGTTTGCTCCGTCAATAGCTTGCGCTCGTCCTTCATCAACCCTCACCCATGCACCATTGGATTTTCCGTACTCCTTATTGTACCATAAGACCGGTCGGCTCAAAAAGAAAACCCAGCGGCTTGGCTGGGTTTCTGCTCTTCATCTCTTACGCTTCCGTTGCTACCGGCTCGATTACCACTTGCTTGCGGTCGCGGCCAAGGCGTTTGAAACGTACAATCCCATCCGCTTTGGCAAACAGGGTATCGTCGCCGCCGATTCCAACGTTGGCACCCGGGAAAATCTTCGTGCCGCGCTGGCGAACAAGGATGTTGCCCGCTTTGACGAATTGACCGTCACCGCGCTTGGTTCCCAGGCGTTTCGCGATCGAATCGCGGCCGTTTTTCGTGGAACCTACACCTTTTTTGGAGGCGAAGAATTGCAGATCCATGGTAAAACGCAGGTTCATTGTGAAGCACCTCCTTGCCATTTTGCATCGTGTACAGAAACGTACTGACCGTACTGTTGGGCTACGCTGATCAAGGCGATCACCATGCCTTCCGCCAGCAGCTGCTGCTTCTCATGGAGCCCGTCATCGTCGGGATGACCAAGCCTCCAGCGGAGAAAGCCGCCGCCGCTGGGCGCTTGTTCCACATCGGGAAGAAGGCCCAGAAGAGGTTCAATCCCGTTCAGGATACCGATGCTGATCGCCGATACGGCGGCACAGACGATGTCGGAACCGTACGCGGCGGCATTGGCATGCCCGGTGATCTCGATCTCTCTGATGCCGGATGAATCGCGTTTAACGGTTACGGCAATCATCGCGGCACCCGATTATGCGTTGATTTTTTCGATCACGACTTTGGTGAACGGCTGACGGTGACCTTGTTTGCGGCGGTAGTTTTTCTTGGCTTTGTATTTATACACGATCACTTTCGCGCCTTTGCCGTGTTTTTCTACCTTGCCGGTTACCGTAGCGCCCGCAACAGTCGGAGCGCCCGCTGTCACTTTGCCGTCTTTGCTGACGAAGAGAACCTTGTCGAACGTAACGGTTTCACCTTCGGCGGCAGCCAGTTTCTCGATGTAGAGGACTGCGCCTTCTTCCACCTTGTACTGCTTTCCGCCTGTTTCGATAATAGCGTACATGAATTGCACCTCCCTATACTCAGACTCGCCTATCCAGGTGCGGCTCCCCGGGAACCGTCTTGTCCAACCTGTCTCGAGCGGTTACAGCATGCTTGAGGCACAAGCATATCTGCATGAACAAAAAATAGGATACCACGAATCACACAGGCCGGTCAAGTGTCAATCCCGCCGAGGCCGGCGAAACGCTGCCTGGCTTCCTGCAGGCTGCCCGCATAGATGATCCGGTAGGCATGAGGAGCAAGCCTCCCCTCTTCCTTTAGCAGAAGATGGACGGACAGCGCCTTCTCCTGCTCCGCCCAATCCAGACACGCCATCACCTGCGGCGGCAGCAGCCCGACGATGGCTTGGGCATCCTGGTGCATGACAAGCCCCCGCACCTCCCGCAAAAACCGGCGGGCCACTTCAGCGGGAGCCAGCGTCCGGCCGCTTTCCCTGCAGACAGGGCAGGGGGTTGTTAGCAGCTCCCCGATGCTTTTGCGCTCCCGCTTGCGTGTCATCTCCACCAGTCCCAGCCGGGTCATGCCGGCCACCCGTGTCGGCGTGCGATCTTTCGCCAATTCGGCTTGCAGCCGCTCCAGCACGCGCTCCTGATCTGCCGGCCTGGTCATGTCGATGAAGTCGATGATAATGATTCCGCCGATATCGCGCAGCCGCAGCTGGTGGGCAATCTCTGCGGCCGCCTCCAGATTGGTTTGGAGGATCGTTTCTTCCACCTGCCTGCCGCCCTGGCCGGTAAACGTTCCCGTATTCACATCAATCACGGTCATGGCTTCCGTGCGATCGATCACAAGAAAACCCCCGTGGGGAAGCGGGACCTGCCGCTGCAGCGCCCTGTCGATCTCGGCTTCCACGCCTTCCCGCTCAAAAAGGGATGCTTTCCCCTGGTAGAAGGAGAGCCTGTCCACCAGCTCCGGATAGAGCTTCTCCATCACCCGCTTCACCTGTTGATAGGTGGCGCTGTGATCCAGCAGCACCTCGCCAACCTCGTGATTCAGCCAATCGTGCAGCACGCGCGCCGCCAGTCCTCCCCCGTCAAAAAGGCGGCGGGGAGGTTTTGCCCCTTTCGCCCGCGCCGCCGCTTCCTGCCAAAGCCCGCGCAGATACTCCAGTTCGCGTATCAGGTCGTCGTCATCGGATCCTGCGGCCATGGTACGCACGATAACCCCCTCCCCGTCGTGCAGATGGCCCGCCATCAGTTCCCGCAGCCGGGAACGTTCCGCCTCCCCGACCATTTTCCGCGAAACCATCACCTGTCTGCCAAACGGCAAATAGACGAGTTTTCTGCCCGGGAGGCTGATCTCGGCGGTGAGCCGCCCCCCCTTGGTTCCCGTTTCCTCCTTCTCGATCTGGACGAGCAGTGCCTCTCCCTCATGGATTCGCCCGGTGTGGGAAGGGCTGCGTTTCTCTTCCGCCCTTTTCCCGCTGCTGCGGGGAACATCATCGAGCGCAAGATATCCGTTCTTCGGGAGACCGATATCGACGAACGCCGCCCGGATGCCCGGGAGCACGTCCGTCACGCGGCCGAGATAGATGCTGCCGGAAAGGCCATCGCTGCCTTCCTCCATGCGGTATTCGACAAGCCTCCCGGACTGGGTGACCGCGATCCTCACCGTCTCCCCGTCGGAGCTGATCAATATCTGTTTCAAGCCGCTCCCTCCTTTGTGCGCTGCCTTGATTGTACACCAGACAGTTCGTTTGCGCACGGAGGAGCGCCGCGCCACCCATGCCTGTCACAGCAAGGTGCTGATGGGCAGATGCTTCTTCTGTTCAAACAGCAGGGCATGCAGGAGCTTCTCTTCGGCGACCAATCCGCCCTCGCCTCCTGTGATGTAAATGAGATGGTAGCGTCCCTTGCGCAGATGAGAAGCGGCCTCCCAGACGGTTGTCCGGGGCGTGAGCCGTACCGGATACAGCCCATGCCCCTGCGGAGCCCGGCTGTACTTGATCATCAGGAAGCGGATGAACTGATACGGAAAGCGCAGGAAAGCCTGTACATTGACCGCCAGCAGGTATCCTCCCACCGCCACGGCGTTGACATGAAGCTGAAACACGCCTACGCCAAGCAGCACGGCCGATAACGAAATGCTGGCGCCGAGGGACCAGAGGGCGGCCATCCGGTAGGGAAGGCGGAGGCCAAGCAGCGCCTGGAGGATCCTGCCGCCATCAAGCGGCCAGATCGGCAGCAGATTAAAGCCGGCGATCAGAAAGTTGCTCGTCACAAAAAAGCGGGTCCACTCCTCCGACCACAGGCCGATGCGCCAGAAAACCAGGGATAGAAACGCCATGACGACGTTCATGAACGGACCGGCGAGCGCGACCACAATCTCATCCAACGGCTCGGCCGCCGCCTCTTCTTCCATGTGGGCCACGCCGCCAAAGGGCAGAAATTGAATCTCCGTCACCTGCCAGCCCAGCTCCCGCGCCACCGCAACATGGCCCATCTCATGGATCAGCACGATCACAAACAGCGTGAGGATCTCCACAAAATATCCCGCCGCCACGGACAGCCCGATGACAGCCCAGAAGAGCAGATGAACGCGCAGGCGGATGCCCGACACCCGTCGCTCATTCAAACGAAATCACTTCCAGCGGATTTGTGGCGCGCTCCTTGTCAAACATCGCCAGATAGAGGAGCCGCTGGTTTTCATTGGCCGCCTTGGCCACCCCCACCACGTCTCCCTGCCTGATCCAGTCATTTTTGGAGACGGCCACCGCTTCCAGATTGCCGTACCAGACTTCCCGCTGTTCCGCCAGCCGGACCACGACCGTCAGCCCAAAGCCATCCTTCTCCCCCACTTCGGCCACCCACCCGGTCTCGCCGTTCACCACCTGCCCTTTCGCCCCGACATCCAGCACCAGCTTGCCCAGGGTCGGGTCATACGGCTTCACCACTTTCCAGCTTCCCGGCAGATGCCACGGTTTCTGGCTGCTGACACCCGACTGTGCCGGCACCGCCTTATGCGTGGTAAGAACGGGCAGCACGCCGGGCAGGCGGCCAAAACGGGCTTCATACCATGCGGCCACTCCCGCAAAATTAAAATCCCGCGTCATCACTTCCTTGACCCCCTCTTTCCAGGAAGCCGGAACCGCGATGCCGGATTGAAACAGCAACCAGCATGAACCGATCAGCAGCAGGGAAAGAAACACCTGAATGCCCAGCTTCTCCTGCGGCGGAATCGACGGGGGATTCTCCTCATCCATCAGGCCGGCAAAGGGCAGCGTCCCCGGCGTATAGCGATCCTCCACGGGATCAACCAGGTCGTTTAGGTACGGAGGCATCCCGTCCCGCATTTGCGTGCGTATCCGTTCCAGTCGGGCGCGCCGCCTTTCCCGGACGCGCTCCACTTCATTGAACATGTGAGTCCCCCCCTGTCCCAACCGTCTACTCCATCTTATGACTTGTCTATGTGCAATATGATCAGGGGATCGACAGGGGAAACGGGCATCAAATAACCCCGCCGACTTAAGCGAACGCTCCACCCACTCGGCGATAGCCATCGCTGCGCCGAGTGGGAGCCCTCTGCCGAGTGGGGTCCCTTGCTGGTGTCGGCGGGGGCCCCCAACCATAACCCCGCCGACTTAAGCTAACGCTGATGTCGGCGGGGGCCCCAATCTTTCTTACTTTGCTTTAGCGCTTTAAAGATCTTGAACTTTCCGATATACTCAAAAAAGCAGTCCCTCCACAGAGAGACTGCTTTTTAACCAGCAGGACGATTACAGTTTTACAACGTTGGCTGCTTGAGGACCGCGGCTGCCTTGCACGATTTCGAATTCAACCTTTTGGCCTTCTTCGAGTGTTTTGAAACCTTCCGCTTTGATAGCGCTGTAGTGAACGAATACGTCGTCTCCGCCCTCAACTTGGATGAACCCGAAGCCTTTTTCTGCGTTAAACCATTTTACAGTACCTTGTTGCATGAAGAAAAACCTCCCAAAAATATACGCCGCCCGTGGAGACGTAAAATGATACGCTAACCGACTGCTTTCCCGCGATTCGTTCATGTATGAAAAAAAGCCGCACCTGAAAGAGATTTGATCACATGGGTGACGCATCTCATAAAAGGTACGACTTCTCATCCAATCATCAAATCACTTATAGGGAAAAAAATCCGGTTAACTTACATCGAGTTTAACACACTTTCCCCGCTTTGTCACGCGTTTTGCTTCCAGAAAAGATTTTTTCAATCAAATCGCAACTTGTCTTTGCGCATGCCGATGTTGAGCACCACGCCCATAATGAGAAAGTTGGTGATCAGGGAACTGCCCCCGTAGCTGATAAACGGCAGAGGCAACCCGGTGATGGGCATCAGCTGGATGGTCATCCCGATATTCTCAAACACCTGGAAGGTAAGCATGCCGACCACCCCGGCAACCACATAGCTGCCGAACGGATCTTTCGCTTCGAAGGCGATGCGGATCATCCGGTAGATCAGAAAGAAAAAGAGGATCATCAGGCAGCTTGCGCCAATGAAGCCCATCTTCTCGGCTATCACGGTGAAAATGAAGTCGCTCTCCCCTACCGGTACCCAGCCGAAACTGGCCTGTGTCGCCGTGTTTACCCCTTTGCCCAAAAGCTCCCCGGAACCGATGGCGATCATCGACTGGATCAATTGAAAGCCATCTCCCATCGGATCAACATCCGGATTCAGCCAGGTCACAATCCGTTTCCACTGATACGGTTTGATGATTTTGAAGAAGATCGTCTGTTTGTAGTGATACAGGAGCGTCATGGCGGCAAAAAAGCTGCCGATCAGGATCCCCCCCAACACGATATGGCGGGACCGGATGCCGCCTACAAGCATCATGGCGGCAAAAATGCCGCAGTAGACGAGCGCCGTGCCCAGATCAGGCTGCACCAGAATGAGCAGGAGCGGAACCCCGAGCACAAGCGAAACGGGTATCAAATCCTTGAGATGACGGTATCTTTCCGGGTTTTCCGCCTGCTTGGACATCAACCTGGCGACTGCCAGAATAGTAAACAACTTCATCGGTTCGGAAGGTTGGAACAGCACGGGGCCAAGATCATACCAGCTGGTTGCGCCATTGATCTCTCTTGTCTGAAACACGCCGAGCAGCAGAACGATCCCGAATCCGTACAGCAAGTAGGCGAAGGTATAGTACAGCCGGTAATCGAACGACAGCGTGGCAAACAAGACAAGGAAGCCCACGATATACCACAAGACCTGCTTGTTCGCGGTTTCCACGCCGGCAGCCGAGCCGGAAATCCCCAGGTAACTGAACAGACCCAGGGCAAGAAGAATCAGGAGGATCATCCAATCAAGCTGCTTCAGGTGCCGTTTTTCGAGGTCCACGCTTCTCCCTCCCATAAAATACCCAGCCGAGACTAGCGCTAGCGATCCACCCACTCGGCCAAGCGATCACTGGCGCCAAATGGGGGTTCTTCCTGAGTCGGCTGGGGCCTTTAGAAAAACTCGGCTTGTCGCCCAGTCCTATGGCGAAAGCCGAAGTTTTTCTTATACTTTCATCCTTTATCGCGTTAGCGAAATTAAACTTTCTGAAAGTGCAACGAAAGAAACAGGGTTGTCCCTGTCCCATTCGCACGATTTGCTATTTCAAGCCAAAAAACTTGCGTACTTTGCTCAACACGCCCGTTTTCTCCTCCAGCGGCAGCAGCGGCACCGATTCGCCCAAAAGGCGGCGGGCGATATTCCGGTAAGCCAGGGAGGCGCGTGATTCGTGACTCATGACAGCCGGCTCACCCATGTTTGCCGACTTGATCACAAATTCATCATCCGGCACAACGCCAAGCAAGTCAATGGCTAATAAATCCAGGATATCTTCCACATCCAGCATGTCGCCGTTTTTCATCATGTGGGAGCGGACGCGGTTGATCACCAGTTTGGGCATGCCCACCTTTTCCCTCTCCAACAGGCCGATGATCCGGTCGGCGTCGCGCACCGCCGCTTTTTCGGGCGTGGTGACCACGATCGCCTGATCCGCCCCGGCGATGGCATTGCGGAAGCCTTGTTCGATGCCCGCCGGACAATCGATGATCACATAGTCGAATTCCCGCTTCAGCTGGGTGATGATCTCCTCCATCTGTTCGGGCGTCACGGCCGATTTGTCCTTGGTTTGCGCTGCCGGCAGCAGGGAAAGCGTCTCGAACCGTTTATCCTTGATCAAGGCTTGCTGCAGGCGGCATGCTCCCTCCGCAACATCGACCAGGTCATAGATGATCCGGTTCTCCAGCCCCATGACCACGTCAAGATTGCGCAGGCCGATGTCGGTATCCACCAGACATACTTTCTGGCCATGCAGGGCGAGAGCCGTCCCGATGTTGGCAGAACTGGTCGTCTTCCCGACACCGCCTTTACCTGAAGTGACTACGATTCCGATTCCCACGTCGCTACCTCCTCATTCTTGCGCGCACTACCGTTTCTTCAATCCCAAATCGGGCCTGACCCGCGACAGATAATTCATTTTGGCCACCAGCATCTTCCCGTCCTGCAAATAGGCAAATTCCGTGGCTCCTGTCGTCTCCGCCCATTCTTCGCCCGGCCGGCTGATCACATCCGCGATCCGAAGCTGTGTCGGACGCATCGCCGCCGCCGCGATAATCACCTGGTCATCCCCGTTGGTTCCCGCGTGGGCAACCCCGCGCAGATGACCGATCACGAAGATGCTGCCCGTGCTTTTCACCGTACCGCCCGGATTGACATCGCCCAGCAGCAGCACATCCCCGTCAACATCCAGCACCTGTCCGGAACGGACGGTATGCGTCTGGATTTTGAACCCCGTCTTGAGACGCTCGGCAAACGCCTCTTCCCTGGTGATCACATCGGAGTCAATGGTATGAATGACCAGGTTGCCCCGCTGGCGGATGATGCCGGTAAGCTCTTCCTGCTGTTCAGGGGTGCAGTAGCGCTTGCCCAGCTTGAGCGATACCCGAACCAGCGGACCTGTCAATATTTGCTGATGGCTGTGCTCAATCTTTTCCCTTAGGTCGGCGAGCAGCTCATCGAATGAACATGTATCGTCCATGAAGAAGACCAAGCCCTCTTTTGTTCCTTTGATTGTTACCTTGTTTCTTCCCGTCGTCATGGACCTGTTTCACCTCGACCGTTACCATTCGCCATGATAAGGAGAGATTCCTGCTCATTAGCAAAATTTGCCGAAACAGGTCGCTATTTTTGAACGGCTGGCTGGGAAGGTTTCTGGCCGGTCAGTTCTCCCGGATAAAGCTCGTTGTAAGCCTCCAGGATTTGACGGGCGATCGGCCCGGAGGCATCGGAGCTGTGCGCCCCTTCCAGCAATCCGTTCGGAATGATGACCACAAACGCAACCTTGGGATGCTCATAGGGGGCATAGCCGATCAAGAGCGCATTGTCCGTACGTTTTCCCGTCTGGGCGGTACCGGTCTTGGCCGCCACGTTGAAGGGCAGACCGGCGAAGGCCCGGGAGGCCGTCCCGCCCGGCAGGGTAACCATGTGCATCCCTTCCTGGGCCAGTTTCAGCCATTGGGGATCGATCTGGATCTTGTTCAATACTTCCGGTTCGAATTTCATCAAGGTCTTGCCCGGCTTTTTCGGATCGTTGGACCCTTCCCGGATCTCTCGGACAAAATGCGGGCGGATGCGATACCCGCCGTTGGCGATGGTGCACACGTACTGCCCCAACTGCATGGGCGTAAACAGGTCGTACTGGCCGATAAACGCATGGGCCAGGTTGCCGTAGTAGTCGTTGGGGTTTTCCCAACCGGAGCTTTCATACGGCAGGTCTACGCCTGTCTTTACCCCCAGGCCGAACTGTGCATTGTAAAAATCGAGAACGGAAAACTGTTCCTTGTAGCTGTTTTTGGCCCGTCTGGCGAAGCGGACCGCCATCTCGTACATGTAGGTGTTGTTGGAAACCTGCAGGGCGCGGCGGGCATTGACCGGACCATGGCCTCCCGCCTTCCAGTTGCGCATGAAGACGTTCCCCACTTTCAGTCCGCCCCGGTCAAAAATGGTTTCATTGGGCGTCGTCAGCTTCTCCTGCAGGGCAAGCATGACGGAGATCGGCTTCACCGTGGACCCAGGCGGATACGCACTGCCGATGAAGCGGTTGGCTTCGTTGGGGAGAATCTGGGTTTCCCACTTCTCATTGAACGTTTTTCGGTCATAATACCAGTTCAGATTGTAATCCGGATAGCTTGCCATGGCCAGAATTTCGCCGGTATTCGGGTCCATCACCAGGGCATGGGCGTCTTTCATCTCCTTGGGATACGCCGGGTTTTTCTTCATGGCCTCAAAGTTGGTTTTCAGGATTTGTTCCACACGGCTCTGGAAGCGCCAGTCCAGCGCCAAAACCAGATCGTCCCCGGGCTGCGGGGCCTGCCGCTCCCGCTTCTCGATGGTTTCGGAATCCTTGTTGACGTGAACTTCCATCACGCCGTCCTTGCCGCGCAAATAGCGTTCATAATACTTTTCCAGATTGGTGATGCCCACCTGGTCAAACGGGTTGTATCCCTGCGCCTTGTATTCCTCCACCTGATCGGGAGGAATCGGCTTAATGTACCCCAAAAAGTGGGTGCCCACCGTGGTCCCGTCCGCCTCCTCGCGAATCTGCCGGATCGGTTCCAGCACCACGCTGACACCCGGCAGCTCGTTGCGCCGCTCTTCGATCATGAACATCTCTTTCTCGGAGATGTTTACTTTCACCCGGCGCGGGATGTAGCTCGCGATATTGTAGGAGCGCATCTCTTTCAGAATGTTCAGCTTGTGCCATTGGAAGCGGCGCTGCTGGTCGGTCAGCGGCAGCGGCACATCGATGTCAAGCATGGCGGCGTACCGCAGCAGGTCCATATCCGATTTTTCGCGCAGACTGGCCGGGTCGGGAAGCATCCGCAGCTGCGCTTTTACCTCTTTGATCAGGCCATCCCGTTCCTCCGACGTGAAGGAAATCTTGAAGGGAAGATTGGCTTGCAGCGCATATTTGAGCAGCTCGCTGTCCGGGATCTCCGCGAGAACGGCAGGCTGCCCGGCCGCCTTGTTCTTCACCGTGCCCTTCAGGCTGTTTTTGATCAACTCCCGATCCTTGCTGTCGAGCGTGACCCGAGCCTTCAGCCCAACCGCGCTTGCCGTCTTCACCAGCTGCCGGTTGTCCAGGGCGTCCACCTGGGCGACCGTGGGCAGCGCCTTCAGCTTCGGTTCGATCTGCGCAATCAGCTTCTCCGTCTCCTTCGGTCCGAACGCGACCGGCAGGGTTGCCTGCAGATCAAGCGCCAGCTTCAGCAGCTCCTTGTCCGTGCCGGTCTTTTCGCCGTCCATGTTGAGGATGCGGGCCAGTTTGTCCGCCACTTCCTCTTCATCGATCGACTGGTTTTGCTCTTCCACATAGGTGACGGTGTACACCGGCTTGTTGGAGACCAGCACTTCTCCGTTCCGGTCCAGAATGCGACCGCGCGGCGCGGCGATCGGCAGCTCACGGGTGCTGTATTTCTCCAGTGCGTGCTTGTACTGCTCTCCTTCCACCAATTGGACGAAAGCCAGACGCAAAATAATGGCGGCAAAAAACAGGAAGACAATGAAAAACAAGATATTCAATCTTGTCGGGATATGGGACAGGTGCTCTTTTTTTTCTCCCATTGGCCGGTATCCTCCTTATCGGCGAGCCCTGCGCCGATGATGCTTCCTTTCACGCCTTGCAGCTTACTCATGTCGTCCGTTCTTTTGCAGCGCTACCTCCCTGCAGAGCCGTGAAAACGGGAGGTAGATCAGCATGGCGAACAGCAGGTTGCACGCGACGCTGGGCAAGATCTGTTTGGTTAATATCCATTGTACATCAACAGGGAAAGTGGAAAACAGGCGGAATAAACTGTACAAAAACCACTCATGTCCAAAAAGCACCAGCGCTACCGTGACAAAAAGAACCGCGGGCGTCCGGTGGAACAGCAGCACGGCCAAACCGGCAAAATAGCAGGCGACCATCATGGTGAGGGCGTAGACGCCGATAACCTGACCGTAAAGCACATCCTGCAGCAGGCCGATCGCCAGGCCGTAGAAAAGCCCTTCTCTGCGACCCAGCAGCATGGCGACCAGAATGGCGCCGACAAGCGCAAAGCGGGGTACTGCCATCCATGACAGACCCCAAGCGCTTGGTGTAAGTATTTGCAGGACGGTGCCTTCCAGGATGAAGAGTACCAGCAGTGTGGAGGTGAGAATCAGTCGTGCCATCAATGACCTCCTCCGCTGCCTGCCGCCGGAGCGGGATTGGCAGCCGGTTGTGAATCAGCCGTGGCAGGCGGTTGGCCGGAAACCTCCGCCTGCTGGGACGGAACGAGATCACCGGAAGGCGTCACCGTAACCATTCGCTCCACCACGAATACTTCGCTGATCTGGGAAAAATCGGCGTTCGGCTGAATATAGACGGTTTGAGTCAGCCCAAGCACGTCCGGCTGGGCACGCACCACCCGGCCAATCGGCAAACCCCACGGCATCACACCGCCAAGCCCGGAGGTAATTACCTGCTGTTTTTCCCCAATCTTCTGGCCCAAAGGAATTTTGCGCATTATCAAAAGCTGCTGCTGCGGGTCGTATTCCTCAACGACGCCGTTGACAGGCAGGTAGGTCGTCTTGCCGTTCACAGTCTGCTCGGTCAGAATGGTGGCAGAGATGTGGTTGCTCCGCTCAATGTTCGTCAGCAGTTCCACCGTCGAGGAAAAATTGGATACCGATTGAATCCGACCGATCAAGCCTTTGGACGTGATGACGGCCATATCCTTCTTGATCCCTGCTTTCAGGCCTTTATCGATCGTCATCACGTCATTCCAATGATCGCTGCTGCGCGCCACCACTTCCGCATACCGCAGCTGAAACTTGTTCAAATTGGATTTGGCCTGAAGCATGTCGCGCAGCCGCTCGTTTTCCGCTCTTAGCATGGTTAATTCCGCAGCCGTCTGCGCATATTGGTCCAGGCTTGCCTTCAGCGCGCGATTTTCTTCATACACATTGTAGGCATCCTGCACGTCATGAATAAAATCGGAAAAAGCCTGGGCAGGGCGGTAAAAAATGCCCTGCACCACGCTAAACAAGTCTTTCACAAACATCTCGGGCCAGGTAAGACTGGTGCGTTCTCTGGAGGTATACCCCATGACGGTGATAAGCAAAACCAACCCGACGAGCACGATGATCAGCCGTTTGTTACCGAAGAACGACATGCCGACTCCTCCGTCTATCTGCCCCGTTTCGTGCGGGAGGAAGTAATGCCGTGTTTCGATTTAAACAGGTGCAGATTCTCCAGCGCGCGGCCCGTGCCGATCGCAACGCAGTCCAGCGCATTCTCGGCAACGTGAACAGGCATGCCTGTCTCCTTGCTGAGCAGGCGGTCCAGATTGCGCAGCAGCGCCCCTCCACCGGTCAGCACAATGCCGCGATCCATAATGTCGGCTGCGAGTTCCGGCGGGCTTTTCTCCAGGGTGATCTTGACCGTTTCAATGATGGCGGATACCGTTTCCGACAAGGCTTCCGCAATTTCGGCGCTGGAGACGCTGATCGTTTTTGGCAGGCCGGTGACCAGATCGCGGCCGCGGATATCGACCGACTCCGGCTCTTCCGGCGGGAGGGCGGAGCCGATTTCCAGCTTCAGGGTTTCCGCCGTGCGCTCTCCGATCATCAGGTTGTAACGGCGTTTGATGTATTGGATGATCGCTTCATCCATCTCGTCCCCCGCCACGCGCAGGGAACGGCAGGTGACGATGCCGCCGAGCGAAATGATGGCCACCTCGGTGGTCCCGCCTCCGATATCGACGACCATGCTGCCGGTCGGCTCCCATACCGGCAGATCGGCACCGATCGCAGCCGCAAACGGCTCCTCGATGGTGTACGCCTCCTTTGCGCCCGCCTGCTTGGTCGCATCTTCGACCGCGCGTTTCTCCACGGCGGTTATCCCGGACGGTACGCATACCATCACGTTGGGGCGGCGCGAGAACAATCCCTGGTTCTTTTGCGCCTGACGGATAAAGTAGCGCATCATGGTCGCCGTGGTTTCAAAATCGGCAATCACGCCGTCTTTCATCGGCCGGACGGCCACGATATTGCCGGGCGTGCGGCCGATCATGCTTTTGGCCGCGTTCCCCACGGCTTCAATGGTATTTGTATCGGTACGGATTGCCACAACGGACGGTTCCCGTACGACAATTCCTTTTCCTTTCACATAAACAAGCGTATTGGCTGTGCCGAGGTCAATCCCCATGTCACGCGAAAATCCACCGAGCATAGTAATATCTCCTTCCGTTTGTCCAGCACAGTCTCGATGTGAGTTCTGCACATGATCCTTGGTGAAGCCCACCCTCAGAGCTTTTGCTGTCCAGGGCGGATACAGGCGATGCTGCATTTGCTTCTATTTCTTACACATACCCTTGCTCTTTCAAACTGACAAATCGCCCATCGCCGATGATCACATGATCCAGGAGGGGGATGCCCACAATTTCCCCTGCCTGACGAAGCGTTTGGGTCACCTGAATGTCTTCTCTGCTGGGAGTAGGATCGCCGCTGGGATGGTTGTGCAAGCAGATGACAGCGGCGCTGCTCCGCTTGATGGCCTCTTTAAAAACCTCGCGGGGATGGACGATGGAGGAATCCAGGCTGCCGACAAAAATCGTCTGCTTCCCGATAATGTGGTTCTTGGTATTCAAAAACAGGCAGACAAAGTGTTCCTGGGTAAGATGGCTCATCTCCGGCAGCATGATCTCCGCCACATCCTGCGGGAGGCGAATGGAACGGGGCTTTGATCTGGTCATGCCGGAAAGCCTGCGCCCCAGTTCGAATGCAGCTTGCAGCTCCGCCGCTTTTACCGGGCCAATGCCGCGAAGCCCGATCAACTCCTCGTGGGAAGCCTGGGCCAGCCCGCGCAGATCCTGAAACGTTGCCAAGAGCCGCTGGGCCAATTGAAAGGCGGTTTCCTGTTCCGTGCCGGTGCGCAGCAGAATGGCCAGCAGTTCGGCATCAGCCAAAGCAAAAGCGCCGTTTGAGAGCAAACGCTCGCGCGGCCGCTCATAGGATGGGACGTTTTTAACGCGAAATTTGTTACATGCCGCCTGTCTCAACATGACCGCCTCCCTTTGCATGGCAGCGGCAAGCCTCTGGGAGACGGTCACAGAAGCGATGGCCTGTCCGCTATAACAGATGGACGCCGAAACGTGACAGCAGTGCTGCCGTGAGGTGAAGCGGCAGACCTACCACGGTGAAGTAGTCGCCTTCAATCCCCTCTACAATGGTGGCGCCCAAGCCTTGAATCGCATATGAACCGGCCTTGTCCATCGGTTCGCCGGTCGCGATGTACGCCCGGATCTCCCGCTCGGCAAGCGGTCTGATCCGCACGAGGGTCGAGCAGTGGGCAACCTCTTCCCTGCCGGTCGCGGCATCAACGAGAGCCACTCCGCTGTAAACCGTATGCTCCCGCCCCTGCAGAGCTTGCAGCGTGCGGAATGCGTCTTCTTCATCCTTTGGTTTGCCGAGCACCCGGCCATCGAGCACGACGATGGTATCGGCTCCGAGAACGAGGCCTTCCTTCTCTTTCCCGGCAACTGCCCGGGCTTTCCGCAGGGCCAGGCTTTCCACAATTTCCGCCGGCGATAACCCTGGCGATGTCTCCTCGTCCACGTCGCTGGTCATTACGGTAAATGGCATCCCGATCGCCTGCAGCAGCTCCCTGCGGCGCGGAGAAGAAGAAGCCAGGATAATGGGTAATGGCGTTTGCATGATTTTCCACCTACTCGCACGAATGCCAGACATCCGCCCGGCTACTTGATCCTGCGATAGATCCAGAAAGCCAGGGCAAGTCCGCCGATGCTGCACAGATTTAGTTTTACCTGCAAGTTCAAATCATACTTCAAAATTTCCAAATCGGCAGCCGGAGACCAGGTGATCGTCTTGGACACCTTCAAGAACGGCAGCCACGGCCCCAGAATATCGCCGATGATGCTGCCGAAGATCATCCCTGCCAACAGGACGACCACAAACGTAAGGGTTTCCCAGCCCTTCATGCTCCTCATCCCTTGTCCCCGGGTCACCGGGAAAAAAATCATTTTCTCGTAGCCACACTTAAGTGTAGCAAATGGGCAGGGGGGATACAATCCCTCATTCCTCTCATCCTAAATGTACGAAAAGACAGATTTTGCACGCAAGGAAAGATTGCGCAAAAAATCTGTCTTGTCCTCCATTATTTGGTTTCTTCGCCTACCAGCATCGCATAGTGTTCCAGATAGGAAAGCGCCCCCGCCTGAATCTGCCACGCGTTCGCTTCCGCATTGGCTGTCTTGCCTTCCGCCATCACTGACTTCGCCTGTTCCATCGCGGTAACCGCCTGATTCAGCCCGTTCAGCATGCCGGTGACATGGGGCTGCCAGCTCTCGGGGGCCGTTGTTTGCAGAATCCGGCTGCCATCGAGCACTCTGCGGTGCAGTTCCTTGATCGCGCCTTCTTCCACTGCCGTCAACGCGACGCCCTGCGCATTGCCCAGATATCGTCCCGACCAGCTCGTCAAGCGGCGGGCCAGTTCCATGCCGTCTGCAAAAAACGCCTGAATCCGGGCGGGATCGGCCGTGCCAACCATCTTCACTTCCTTTTGGAAGCCGGGCAGCGTCACATCCTTCACATAGACGTCCAACCCCTGATTTTTAAACAGGCTGGCCATTCCCAGCAGATCATCCCGAGCCGATGCGGTGGCGGCGAACAGATACGCTCTGTCGCTTCCCTTGTACAGGAAATGGGGAAACCCTTTTTTCGCCAGCTGCCCGATCGCTTCCTGGGCCGCCTCCGGATTGGCGAATGCCCCTACCTGCGCCATGGAGAAGGTCTGCTCCGCAAGCGCCAGGTTCACCGGCTGCCCCGCCTGCTCTGCGGTCGTTCCGGTTGCAGCTGTATGCCCGTCGCCCCCATCCGTAGCCGACTCCTGTGCCGCCTGATCGGCCGCCATCGTTTTCAGCGTATCGCCCAGCACATTGCGATAGGACTCGCCAAGCTGCTCCTGGGTAAAAACGGCAAGGACAAGAAATCCGAACACCAGGCCGAGCGCAACGGCCCCGACGGTGGAGATCATCAGCTTGATCGGCGGCCTGGAAAGCCACGACGGCATTTTTCTTGCCCGACGAGGCGGCAGTGGCTCACCGCCATCTTCTTCCTCATGCACCCGCGTGCCGGCGAACGAGTATTCCGGCTGACCGAACGTCGCGTCCGCCGGTTGGTCCGCCATTTTTCCCATGGTGATGCGCAGCTTGTGCAAGCGCTCATAGGCGCTCTCTTCCGGTTCCATGGCGGGCGGCTTCGGCTCTGCCGCCGGCGCCGCTTTTTCCGGAGGGCGCTGCCTCAGCTCTGTCTGCTGGCCGTTCAGCTTGATCGAAATCCGCCCCGCTCCATTCCTCTCCATGAAAAAACCTCCTCGTTCCGCAGCTCTGGTAGTACTAGCTTACGAGGGGAGGAGGATGGTTATGACTGATTGTCCTTCATCTAAATCAATAAAACGGATTGGAGCGATGGGCCGGCTGCGGCGTAATGATCGGGAGCGGCTGCGGAAAGTACTGCTTCAGCTTGGGAGCGTAATAGGCCGAGAGGGTGACTTCCGCGCTCAACTCCTTGCGCTTGTCCTCCTGCGGGTTGAGGAAGATGAAGTCGTCCTTCCCGCCTGCAGACAGCTTCACCTGTTCGACACGAATAAGCCGCGGCAGGCTGAGCACCTCGGCAAAGAACCGGTGAATCTGCTCGTAGTTCCCTTTGATTTTCGTGGTGATGCTGACGCGCTTCAACCCGGGGATGGCCCCGTTTTGTCCCTGTGGGGCACCGCCGATGGGGGTGAATTGGATCTCCTGCTCCTGTTGTTGCTGCGCGCCGCCCTCTTCCTGCCGGCCGCCGTCGGACAGCCCGATGCCGTCCATCTCCACGCCGCTGATTGTTTCCACGCGGGTCATATCCAGCATCAGCTGCTCGAGATAGGGCGCTTCCGGAATCCGATACTGAAAATCGGGCGGGAAACGGATCTCCCCGTTTGTCTTTTTCTCTTGCGACGCTTTTTGCAGGGCGGTGACAAACTGGCGTTCCCGCTTCAGATCTTCCTGCAGTTTTTCCTGTTCACCGGCAAGAGGATGAATGAACACGTAATAGAACCCGCCGCTTGCCAGAAAGCAAAGCATGAGGATCAGGAGAATCGTTTGTCTCGTTATGGTCATCAATGCTTCCTCGCTTTCATTGCCAACGGTGTCAGCGCTGCTGCGCAAGGCCTGCCTGCCGGTCCGCTTTCTCCAGCGTGTTGCGTTTCACCGTAAGCTCAAAGGTGATGCTGTAGACCGAACCGATCTTGTCGCCTTCGGACAGGATCTCCAGGGAGCCCTGCATCTTGCCCTCGGCAACGGAGCCCACGCTTTTCACGCCAAAATAGGGAGAATGCTGCGCAGCCTGGATAAAACCGGCCGCTTCCTCGATGGTGGCGAAGCGAATGCCCACCTTCACCTGATCGGGTGCCTGGTATTCGAGCGAGCTGACCAGACTTCCTTCCGGCAGCAGCGCCGCCAGCCTTTCCAACAGGAACGTGGTATCTACCGAAGCTGCCTCGATCAGCTGCGGCAGCTCTTTGTACCTTGCCCCAGCCTGCGCGTCGGAGGCTTGCTGCTCGGCAGTCAGCTGCTGCTGCAGCTTTTCCTTCTGCGCACGGACGGCCGCAAGCTCGCGCTCCGTCTGTTCCCTGTCCGCCAGGGTGTGCTCGTAATGCCGATACAGCACGTAATCGCAGCCGAACAACAGCACCAGCCCCAGCAGCAGGATGAGCGGCTCCTGCCGGATTTTCCGCCTTGTCCGGGGCAGCAGGTTAATATTGATCGTCACAGGCCGCTCACATCCTTCAAGCCGAGGCCCACCGCAACGGCAAAAGCAGGACCGGCAAAGTCGTCTCCAGCAGCGAGAAAATGTTTATATCCCGGTATGTAAACCGGTGCCAGCAGGCGTTCCTGCAGATGGCCGGCCAGACCGGCCAGATCGCAGAAATCGCCGGTCAGGCAGATTTGTTCCACCTTTTGCCTACCCTCGTACATCGAATACTGGTAGAAGTTCATGATCCGGTTCACTTCAGCAAGCAGATCGTGCAGGTATCCGCCGTACGTCCCTTCCCGCTCCATATGGGAAACGGCATGTTGGGCCAGCGCAAGGGAGGTGGTTACATCCGTTTCATCAAAAAAGGGGACGGACAAGGGAATATGGCGGATAAATTCGGGGATTCCCCCGGAAAAAATGGCGACGTCCACGCCGCTCAGATTGATGTTGAGCAGCATCGTACCGGCTCCGGCAATCGCCGGCCATTCCACTTCCAGCGACCGGTAGAGGGCGAGCGGCTCCACATCGGCGGCAACCGGTTTCAAACCGGCTGCGCGGGCGACGTCCACAAAGCTCTGCACGGCTGCTTGCGGCGCAGCGACAACGAGCAAACTCAGCTTTTCTTCCTGCGGCCCCTCATCACCCGGCGCCTTCAGGGTTGACAAGCCGGGCAGATGGGCATGCTCCGGCGACAGCTTGACGTAGTCGAAGACCGGATGGGTAAAGGGCAAATGCAGGGTGTTTTCAATCTCGATATCGACCAGATCGCGGATTTCCTTGTCCGGCACCCGGGGAATCTGCAGCCACCGGATCACCACCGTAGAGAGCGGCACGGAGAGGACGACCTCCCTGCCTTTGCAGTTCCATTCCAGCACTTTTTTCTGCAGTTCAAACGCAACCCATTCCTTGTCGCGGACACGCCCGTTTTCCACCATGCCGCTCTGGAGGGGAATCGTCTCGTGTTTGCGAATGGACAGGGAATCTTTTCGTCGGACATCCGTGAGGCGCATGGCATAAGGAAGCACATGCAGCCCGAGCTGCCATCTGGCTTTATTGGAGGAAAAGAGACGCTTCCACATAACCTTCACCTCAGAAATGGGGGTATAACGACAGATAACCGGCCAGCAGCTCAGGGCCATAAAAGTAGGCGAGCAGCGCCCCTGCACACAGGGACGGGCCAAAAGGAATGCTGCCTTTCCACTTCACCTTGCCGGCGAGCATCAGCCCGATCCCCAGCAGCAGCCCGAGCAGCGAGGAGAGAAACAGGGTCACAACCAGCGCCTGCCAGCCCACCGCCAATCCGAGCACGCCCAACAGCTTCACGTCGCCCATACCGATCGCGCCGGGCTTGATCACGGCGATCAGGAAAAGGACGAGAAAGCCTACCGCGCCGCCGATCACATAGGCGAGGAACGGCTGCGGATGAAAGAACAGGCGCAGGATCAGCAGAATCGGCAGGAAAACGAGCAGCACCGCATTGGGAATGCGTCGGTAGACGATATCGCTGATCGAGACGATCACGCAGAGCGACGCGAGCGCCAGGGCGACAAGCAGTTCGCCGGGCTCATGGACGCGCTCGATGTACGCCAGGGCAAACAGCAGCCCTGTACCCAGTTCCGCCAGCGGATAAAGGATCGGGATGCTTCCCCCGCAGGAAGCGCATTTACCGCGCCGCAGCAGGTAGCCCAATACCGGCAGCAGATCCAGTGCGTTCAGGCGGCGCCTGCACTTGGGACAATGGGACGGCGGTCGGATGATGGACTGCTTCCGGGGGACGCGCAGGGCGACCACGTTGAAAAAGGAACCGAAGATGAGTCCCAGCAAAAAGAAGAAGAGCAAGAGAAAGATGTCCAAGGGAGCCATGGGTACTCCTTTCCGGATTTGAAAAAAGAGGACACGACACCACGGGTGTCGTGTCGGTTATTGTAAAAATTATTGAACCTTGTATTTGTCAATATCTTTTTCTTCGATAGTCTTAATATAAGTATTCGAGTTACCTTCTAATTTAACCGCATATGTGTATGCTTTATCGGAAGAATTTTTCTTGTACACGTAAACCGCTGAGCTGCTACCAGAATAGTTGTTGTTAGATTCTGGATCTTTTATGCCGGTAAAGTAACCAGCTGATTCAAGTTCATTGAGCGTAATCTCCATAACTTCCTTATTATTGCCACTATCATCCCCTTCTACTACTGCAGTACCAAGTGTTCCATCATTATTTACTGGATAGACACTAACATTTGGTGTATCAGGATTGAATCCGCTAATCGCTACGATTTGCTTCGCAGCTTCGATCATTTGTCTAGCATTCGCCTTGTGAGCTTCTTTCTTGGTATTGCTCGTAATCCCCGTAATCGCCGGCACGGCAATCGCCGCGATAATCCCCAAAATCACGATGACCGCCAGCAGCTCGATCAGCGTCAGCCCTTTCTCCTCTTTCCATATTCTTTGCAGCCACTTTTTCATGTTTCTCAACCTCTTTTCCCTTTTTTTAATGTATGGTTTCATAGATTTTAAACATCGGCATCATGATTGATGCGATGATGGTGCCCACCATGGAAGCGACAACGAGCAGCAGCAGCGGTTCTATCAACGATTTCAGCTGATCCACCGTATTCTCCACATCGGCCTCGTAAAAATCGGCGATTTTCGCGAGCATCTGGTCCAGCGCCCCTGTCTCTTCCCCGATGGCGATCATCTGGGTCACCAGCGGCGGGAAGACCCAGGATTTGCGCAGCGGATCGGAAAGGCGCTGCCCCTGCCGCAGGCTTTCCCTGGATTCGTTGATCACCCGTGCGATCACCGCGTTGCCAATCACCTTTTCCACCACCGTCAGCGCCTGCAGCACCGGGACGGAGCTGTGGAAAAGAGAGCCCAGCGTCCGGGTAAAGCGGGCGATGGCCGCCTTGCGGAACAACACGCCGAAAATCGGCATGCGCAGCTTCACATAATCGACGGCGTATCTGCCTTTATCCAGCCGGATCAATACGTGCCACAGCAAAATCAGGGCAAGAATGCCGAGCAGCCAAACATACCAATCATCCACCAGGCTGTTGCTGAGCGAGACGACCCACGCTGTCAGGGCGGGCACTTCCGCACCGGCCGCGGTCAGCATCCCGGTAAACTGCGGCACCACTTTGATCAGCAGAAACGCGACGGCCAGAATAGCTACAATGCCAACGACGATGGGGTATGTCATCGCCGACTTTACCTTCTCGATGGTGAAGTGATCCTTCTCGAACTGGCGGGCCAGCCGGTCCAGCACCTCGTCGAGATTCCCCCCGGTCTCCCCCGCCCGCACCATGTTGACAAAGATGGGCGGAAAAATCTTCGGGAATTCGGCCACCGCTTCAGAGAGGGCTGTCCCTTTGCGCAGCTTGTCGGCCACCTGGACCAGCGCCCTGCTTAACGCCTTGCTGTCCGTTTGATTGCTCAGGATCGTGATGGCGTCGACAATGGGGACGCCGGCGCGGAACAGGGTGGCAAACTGGCGGCAGAAGACGACGAAATCCTCCATCTTCACCGGCTTGCCGATGGTGATCTCCATCTGCCAGATCGATTCTTCCTTCTCGGTGATCGATTTGGCAGCCAGGCCGCGCTTTTTCAGTTCGGCAATCGCCGCGCCCTTGGACGAGGCGGAGAGCACGCCCTTCTGCCGTTTTCCCCGCTCGTCGACGGCCAGATAGGCATATTCAGGCATCCCTTCACTCCCCTTCCGGCAGGTAGAGTCTCGCCTTGTCGGCGGCAATCAGCCCTTGCTTCAGCAGTTCCTTGATGGACATCTCCAGCGTATGCATGCCCTGCGCCTTTCCCGTCTGCATCATGAGCTTGATCTGATGCACTTTTTCCTGACGAATCAGGTTCGAGACGGCCGGCGTGTTGACCAGCACTTCTGTCGCGGCAATCCTTCCCTTGCCTTCCGCTTTCGGGAAAAGGCGCTGGGAGACGACGCCGATCAGCACGGAGGCAAGCTGGATGCGAATCTGCGGCTGCTGATGGGCGGGAAACACGTCGATGATCCGGTCGATCGTCTGGGAGGCATCGGATGTATGCAG
Source organism: Brevibacillus sp. SYP-B805 (assembly GCF_011059135.1). Lineage (GTDB taxonomy): Bacteria > Bacillota > Bacilli > Brevibacillales > Brevibacillaceae > Brevibacillus_F. The sequence goes on from NZ_JAALGD010000002.1 coordinate 229,910, forward strand.
CGTCGCCAGCACCAGGTGTCCCGTTTCGGCCGCTGTAATCGCCGTATGGATGGTTTCCAGATCGCGCATCTCGCCGACCAGAATCACGTCGGGATCCTGCCGGAGCGCCGCCCGCAGGCCGTTGGCGAAGTTGTTGGTATCAAAGCCGACCTCGCGCTGGTTGATGATGGAGCGGCCATGGCGGTGCAGATATTCGATCGGGTCTTCCAACGTGATGATGTGGCGGGACATGTTCTGGTTGATGTAATCGATCATGGCGGCCAGCGTGGTGGACTTCCCGCTTCCCGTCGGCCCTGTCACCAGCAGCAGACCATGCGGCCGCTGGGCAAACTTGTACAGAATCTCCGGCATGTTCAGCTCTTCCAGGGAGGGAATGGTGCTTGGAATCACCCGCGCCACCAGGCCGATGCAGGAGCGCTGCATGTAGGCGTTGATGCGGAAACGGCTTACCCCCGGCACGCCGTAGGAAAAATCAATCTCGCCGCGCTGCAGGAAAATCTCATACTGATCCGGCTTGATCAGCGTGCGGGCCATCTGTTCCGTCATGGCAGGCGTCAGGATGGTTTGGCCGTACCGTTTCAGGTCTCCGTCCACCCGGAAGATCGGCGGTGCCCCGGCGGTGACATGCAGGTCGGACGCTTGGGAAGAGTGGGCCAATTTGAGCAAATGGATGATGTCGAGCGACTTCTCTTCCATGGAAACCTCCTAGTCGTTCACGGCAACGCGCAGAACTTCCTCGATGGTGGTCAGCCCCTGCAGCACTTTCAACAAGCCGTCGTCAATCAGGAGCACCATCCCGTTTTTGACGGCATGCATGCGGTATTCCCTGGCGGTGCGGTTTTCCAGGATCATCCTGCGGAGCGCGTCATCCACCGCCAGTACCTCCTGGATCGCAATCCTCCCCCGGTAGCCGGTCATTGCGCAGTTGCCGCAGCCTTCCCCCCTGTATATCTTCTGGGGCTTGAACCCCCGTTTTTCCAGGAGGGAGCGTTCGTGCTCACTCGGTTCCACTTCCCGCTTGCAATCGTTGCAGATCCTGCGCACCAGGCGCTGTGACACCACGCCGGTCAGGGAGGAAGCGACCAGAAACGGATGGATGCCCATTTCCACCAGGCGGGTGACCGTCGTGACGGAGTCGTTGGTATGCAGGGTGCTCAGCACCAGGTGTCCCGTCATGGAGGCCCGGATGGCAATCTCCGCCGTCTCCAGATCGCGAATCTCCCCCACCATGACAATGTCGGGGTCCTGGCGAAGGATGGAGCGCAGCCCCTTGGCAAACGTCAGGCCCGTCTGCGTGTTCACCTGCACCTGATTGACGCCGTCCAGATGGTATTCCACCGGATCTTCCACGGTGATGATGTTCACATCCTCACTGTTCAAGTAGTTGAGCGACGCGTACAAGGTGGAGGATTTCCCGCTGCCGGTCGGCCCCGTGATCAGGATCAGGCCGTTCGGCTGCTCCAGCATCCTGCGGAACAGCGGCAGGTTGCGCTTGTTGAACCCGAGCCGGTTGATATCGTTGATCGCCGCGGACACATCCAGAATGCGCATCACCACTTTTTCGCCATAGATGGTAGGTAAGGTGGAGACGCGGATGTCGATCTCCTTCATGTTGATCTCCTGCTTAATCCGTCCGTCCTGCGGAATCCGCCGCTCCGCAATATTCAGATTGGCCATGATTTTGAGGCGGGCGATCACCACATTGGTCATGTGGCGGGGGAGCGTCCGTTCCGTCCGCAGCACGCCGTCCACACGGAAGCGGACGCGCAGGCTGTCCTCCTGCGGGTCGAAGTGGATATCGCTTGCCCGGGTCTGCACCGCCTGCTGGATCAGCTGGTTGACGAGACGCACGATGGGGGAGTCTTCATCGGCAAGCTCCGTTTCCACCATCTCCTGATCGACCGACAAGTCCTCCATCAGCTCGTTTACGGATTCCTGCAAGCTGTAGTAGCGGATGATGGCGCGCTGGATCTCGTCTTTGGTGGCGATCGCCGGCTCGATCTGAAAGCCCGTGGACATGCGCAGGTCGTCGATGGCGAAATAATCGAGCGGGTCCGCCATCGCCACCATCAGTTTGTTCCCCTCTTTGCGCAACGGAATCACCTGATAGCGCCTGGCCATCGCTTCCGTGATGACACTGGTGAGGGATTGATCAAACTTGTATTTGAAGAGGCTGACGTGGGGAATTCCCAATTGGAACTCCAGCACCTCGATCAGCTGGTTTTCGGAAAGGTAGCCCTGCTGCAGCAACACGTCGCCCAGTTTCTGCTTGGTCGTTTTTTGCTCCTGCAGCGCTTTCTGCAGCTGCTCTTCGGTGATCAGTCCGCTTTCGACAAGCAGGTCACCCAATCGTTTCCGGATCATACTACCACCTCGCGATTTTCCGGTTTATGGCGACGGAATGAGTACATTGGGATCCTCCGGAATGTCGGGAGGACGGGCTGTATCCGGCACGGTGTCGGGAATGTCGGGCGGACGGGCCGCATCTGGCACCATGTTCGGATCGTTGGCAAATCCGCCTTCTGCCGTTTGCGGCGGCACAGGCGGCGACGGCTGGCCGGCGGAGTCGAACACCGCCAGATTGCCGTCTCCTTGATTGATGATTTGGGAAGGAGGGCCTACATACACAAGTTTTGGAATAGGTCGATAGTAGTCTTTCGTGATCAGCTGCCTGCTTTCCTCCTGCTGGGAGCCCTCTTTTTTGACAACACGGAAAATTTTGGCGAGCACGCCTTCCGCTCCCTCCTGTGCAATGCGCCGCTCAGTGGGAGCCAGCGATCCGTCAATCAGAACGACCGTTTCCGGCCTGAAGCGTTCCGGCTGCTCCAGCACGATGCTGCTCGTTTTCCGATCCGCATTGTTTCCATACAGGCCGATGTGCAGCTGGCCGCCTGTCAGACGGGCGTCCACATAGACGGGGTGATCAAACGGATTTTCCAGCTTCAGATCAAGCTTGCCGTCCCAAATGGCGGCATCCAGCCCGGGCGGAACGTACGCCTGCGGCTGCAGGTGGGGGTGCCGCTCCACGATGGCAAGCTCCGCCTTGAGCGCCGCCCAGTAAAGGGTGGAAGCGGCCTGGCCGATGCCGAATTGGATGCCGCCTGTCTTCTGTACGGAACCGGCGTCCGTGCCCGTCACATAGGTTCCCCCCTGCACAAACGGTCCGATCGTCTGGAGAAACGAGAAGACCGCATGGCTGTCAATCACTTGGCCATTGAGGCGGGAGACGATCTTCTTGATGTTTTGCCGGTCCGTGGCGATCTGGGCAGGCAGTGCCGTGCTTGCTTCCGCCAACAGCGTGTCGATCATCTCCAGCCTGGTGCCGACGACGGCCGGTTCCTTCTCCTGCACCGCCAGCGGAATGCGGCGATCCGCCTCCAGGCTGTGCAGGGACAGCTCCATCCGTTTCAATGTTTCGTCGATGGAAAGCGTGCGCCCCGTCCGATGCGGGATCACGCGCACCTGTGTTCCGTCAATCCGGATGACGGCATTGGCCGGCTGCTGGTCGATCGCTGCCTTGATCTGTTCCAGGGCGCGAACCGCTTCCTCCGGTTTCCAGGTATAGCGCAGTTCCACGACCGGATTGACCGGCTCTCCCGTCCACGTGTGCCAAAGCTTGCGCAGCCCCTGGGTAGCGGTCGATTTCTGGAGCAGTTCCGATGTGGTGCCTTCCAGATCGTACACAAGTCCCAGCTGTTCCGGCGTCAGCGTCCATGTTTGTCCGTCGTATTCCAGGACAAGAGGTTTGGCTTGGGCCGCATGAATCAGTGCCGCCACACGCTGCCGCGCCTGTTCCACCTCTAGTTCTCCCAGCGAAAGGCCCCCGATCTTTACGTCCGGGGAAAGCCTGGTTGGCTGCACGGCTTCTTCCAGCGGGGGAGCGACCATTCCGGTGACCACGATACCGCACACAACCATCACAAGGTAAAGGATGAGCAGGGATGCCTTTTCCGGGATACGCCATCGTCTTTCTTCCATCTTCCCTCACCTCATGTCCTGTTCCATTCCCATGCCAATGCTTATCGCTCGGGGAACTCCGCAATCTCCTCCAGTTCCAGCAGCTTGGCATGGCGCGGCGTTTGCTGTTCCAACCCATCCGCCGCCTGCGCAGAAAGCCCGTCCGCCTCGATTTCCTCCAGCTGCAGCACAAGCCTACGCATGTCGCTCATGTCAGGCTTGTCCGGCTGAGCGGGGGGCACATATGCCGTCTCGAGGCTGCCGGGAGAGGCGGTTTCGCTTTCGTCCAGCAGGGCGGTCAGATTGGAGAGAAGGAGTTCTTCGCCGTCATCTTCTCCGCTGGGCACATCGGGCTCCGCTTCCCTATCTTCCTCGATAAAGGCAGTTCTGTCAATAACTTCCAGTATCACCGATTCCATGCCGGTCCGGTCGTCTGCGCCGGCATCGGCGTCCGCCGATGCGGGCTCTTGTGCAGCGGCGGTCTCTTCTTCGCCTGCTGCCCGTAACCCCCGAATCAGCTCATCAATGGCCGCCTGTTCATCAAAGGGGGCCGTTTCTACGGCGAATGCGGCGGCCTGTGCTGCATCATCGCTCTGTTCCTGCATCACCCCAGGTTCCGGATCGCGGGCGGCAAGCGGCGGCTCCGCGTGATGATGGCTGACCGCTATTCCCTCTGCCGCCTGTACCAACACCGCCTGCTGCCGCTCCTTTGCGACCAGCCAACCTGCCAAGCCGGAGATCCCCAGTACCAGCAGCACCAGCAGCGCAACCGGGATACCATATCCAACGTACTCAGCCGCCAAAAAAAACAGCAGCACGGTACCTGCGGCGGCAAACCGGACCATCGTCACATGCTTTTCGGGAAGAAAAGGCGGTGCCAAGCGCTTTCCCAGAAACAACAGACCGCCGCTGACAAGCAACGCGATTACCAGTGTGATCATAGCACCTCCTGCTGCGAAGAGGGGGAAGGCGGACCTCCCCTTCTCCCTTTGTCCCCCAACTTGGTATTTCATTCCTTTTCTCTTTATCTTACAATAGTCCTATGCATACTGAAAATAGTTGATTCAAATTTACTATTATCACAGTGAAATATGTACTATCCCGGTAAAAACAGTTCAACACCAGACAGGTGATGTTATGGGTCATTGGATGGATTGGCGAGACGAGCGGGGATCTTCCCTGATCGAAGTGATTTTGGCGCTGACGGTCGTTACGCTTGTGGCCATGTATTTCATCAAGTCATTCTATCAGGCCGAGCAGTCCGTTCAGGTTTCCGACAGAAAGCTGATCGCCGCCACCCTGGCGCGGCAGGAAGTGGAAAAGTGGAAGCTGGGAGATTTTCAAAAAATATTGGCTGATGTTGATCCCGATCTGACGGATGGCAGGGCTGTGACGAAAACGTATCCGTTTGACACGAAGCTGGATACGAACCCAGCCAATCCGTTTCCGAAAAAGACAGCAAAGGAACTGGATACGGTAAACGGCACCATCTACCATACGCTGGTACAGATTACCTCGCTGGACGACAATCAGCCGGACGATGCCAATGATTACGACGACCAACTGTTGAAAATAAAGGTCACGGTAACCTGGTTGAATGAAACGGAGTATAACGCAGCAGCGGACAAGCTGCGGGTTTCCTCCTCCGTCGAGGCATTCATTGCAAAGGAGGTGCTGCGCCGATGAGGCAGGCAAATCCTCGCTCTTCCTTGGCGAATGAGGAGGGCCTTACCCTCGTTGAACTCCTGGCCGGTTTGCTGCTGTTCAGCATGGTGCTTGCCATGCTGTATGGGGTGCTGATGTCAGGGTATTCCTTGAAAAACAAGGTAACGAGCCAGGCAACCATGCGCAATCACGCGGACGCCCTTGCCAACAGCATTATCACCTCAACCCGAAACGCATACGGCATCGAGAACGTTACCGACTACATGACCGCCCCTCCCAACACGACGGTGGGCAGACAGACGAAAACGGCCGAGGCCTCCGCCGTCATCAGCGCAATATGGCTGACCCAGCTGGTCAATCCAGGGCAGCCGGACCAGCACTGGGTCAATACGCTGTACAAAATCGAGCAGGACGGCGCCCCAAGACCCGGTGAGCACACCCATTACCGCCTGGTGCGCGAAACGTTTACCCAGCCGCCAGGGCAAAACTATCTGCCTTTTCCGGCAACCAAATACTTTACCAGCAAAGAAAACGGCGGCAAAGATCCGGATCCCGGTTCCACCATTCAGCTGAACGACCCGCGTTTTCCCCTGCTGAATGATGTGAAAGTGTCGGATGCGGAAGGCAATAACCATGTGCAGCAATCTTTTGTCAAACCCGACTATAACGACAAATTTGAGCGTTCGCTGGAGATCAGTCTTGTGCTGTGCGAATACGACCCCGATCGCGGTCAGGAGTCGCTGCCCTATGAATTCCGCAGCAGGATCCATATCGAGTCGTTGAGGGGGATCTTCTATGCCCAATAGCAAAGCAAAACTGAAAGACGAACAGGGCTATGCCGCACTCGTCGCCATCCTGGTGATTTTGCTGCTCACGCTGCTCGGGACGAACCTGCTGCAAGTAACGCTGGGCAGTCTGGCGATGGCACGCAAGACGGAGGCGCGGGGCGAATCCCAGTATCTTGCCCGCATGGGGATGGAGGAAGCGCTGGCGAGGCTGGATAAAGCGGTTGAAGTGGTGAATGATCAGATCGAGGCAACCGGCAAAGAGAAGAGCAATGAGATCTACACCGATATCTATCTCCCCGTCATGCGGAAACATTTTCCGGAAAGCCCGTTTACCAAAACCTATCCGGCAGCCGATGCCCCCGCCAAATACGAGCTGACGGTTACCCGCGAGCCGAAGAAACCAACCGATGCAGGTAACGCAGAAACCGAACTGGCGAACCCGAGCACGCCGATCGTGGAAAAATTCACGATAGAAGCAACGGGGACAGCCCCTGCCGCCTACGGAACCGAAACAGCCAGAATGAAAGCCGTCGTCTATGTAAGCACGATCCCGGAAGAATTTCATTATGTGCTGTCCACACCTATTGATGATTCGATCGATTGCCAGAAGAATGCCGCCCGATGCTACCAGATCGTGTTGAACGGGTCCCCTTTCATTCGAGGAGACATCTATTCCAACACCTTTACCATGAGAAACACGGCTACCTACTATTCCAAAGGGAACGAAGTAAAGGAACCTACTACCTATCCTTCCGTCGTCGGTCAGCTGGGCAGTCCGTATGCATATGTCACAAACCACCATATGTTTTGGGAAGAGACGTCGTTTGTACCGGACATCTCCAACATTTCTTCGGAATGGTACAAGGCGTTTGTCATCCAACCCACCCTCAACCTGAATCTGCAGCCGGCTTTTGGCAACATTCGGCCCATCGCGCAGGTGATCGGGGAGAAACGGCCGACGTGGCCGTCTTTCGGCGCCTCTGACAGTACGGAAGAGGAAATTACGGCAGATCAAGACATTGGCGCCACATTCACCAATGGGGGTGTCAGGATCAAACAAGGCGTTACGTTGACTGTCAATGGCGGCGACTATGTCGTCAACGGTGTCTTGACGATGGATGGGAATGATTCCGCACTCATCGTCAACGACGGGAATCTGTACATTGCCGGTAATAATAAGAACGCGGTCAACAACCAGGCTGCATTTCTGCGAGGAACAGTAGACGTAGGTGACGGGCATATGATCTATATTGACGGAAATGCAGTCTTTGAAGATCTGACGTGCAATGAGCCGATCTATATCAATGGCGATCTGCGGGTGCAGGGCTCCTTCAACATGAATGCCACCGTCTATGTGAAAGGGAATGTGCAATTTACAGAAGAAGAGACCAACAACGAAGAAAACCCCGGTACCCTGGTGATTCTGGCTGGCGGCAAAGTGGAGCTGTTTAACCTGAGCATGCGAAACAGCCAAAAAACCATCAGTTCCTTTGTTTACACCGAAGCGCCCGACGGCATCACCCTGTATGGCGTAGCCTCCAACTACAGGCTGTACGGAGGGATTCACGCCAAGAAGATCGAGCTGAATGCGGTGAGAGGAGACGTCATGCTGGAAAATGGCGTCGCCAAACTGGATGCAGATGGGAAAGTGGTTTTTGATTCCAGCCATGGACCGTTGAACCCGGATCCCAACTCAGCCCGTTTGAAGGTTGAGTTTAATCCTGGTTTGTTCGAAAATCCCCCGCCCGGCATTCCGATCAAGCACAGGTTTTCCTACTATATTCATGAGTTTGCCACGCTGAACAATCCATAAAAGCAGCACCCTCCGGTCAGATACCGGAGGGTGCTGCGCTTCGTGCCTTCTTACATTTTCTTCAGATTGGGCCTTACTGTAAAGGTTCCATCCAATATCTTCGTGATTTGTACCCCGACCGCATCTTTGGATGGATTCCAGCGTGTGTTGGAATCGGTGATGCGGATGGCTACCTTCCACGGCACGTCAGGCGTTGTGATGACGATCTGGGATGATTTCAGCGGAATCCAATCATCTTTGGTAGGTTCCCTACCTTCCGGATAAATGGCGTACTCGATCAGCTTGACGCCCCAATCCCAGTCTCCCTGGCCGATCTGCCCGTCACGGTTGACGTCAAACCAGCTGCCGAGCGCAAGCTTCTCCGCTTCCGTCGAGGGCTTCGCCAATGTCGTGGTGAAGTAGGAAGCGCCCTGTTTGGTTAACGAAATGGCAATCGGTCTGCTGGAAACAACATCATTGCCGTAGTGTTGTTGTCCGAAATCGATGCTGGGGTCGGCGGCAAGCTTGAAGCCCGGGCTGACGAGAAAGACGTCCGAGTGGCTGTCTACCAGCCGCTCCACGGTTTGGTTCGACTTGTTCTTATGCCTGTCGTATGCCTTCACCGTCACTTTGTACCAACCGGGCTCATCGCCCGCATTCGCGTTCGCCGAATACTGGCTGCCGCCGCTGTTGTACATTTCACCGGATACATCGGCTGTCTCGCCGAACTGGAATTGGTCGTCCGCCTTGTAAATCTCATAGGTGACTCTCTCAATGCCGCTTCCCCCCGGCTCATCCGTTACGTTGGCATTGATGGTAATGTTACCGCTATCGCCTTTCAGCTGGATGATAAAGTTGTCGCCAAGATGAACCTCCGGCGGGGTAATGTCGATGACAAACAGTTGCTCGACCGTCGTGCTGTGACCCGCATGATCCGTGGCCTGCGCGTAGACGGTTACCTGACCGGTCGATGTCGGCTGCGTCGTATAGGTGCCCTGGCTTCCTGTAATCGTCCGGGCGTTCGATGGTCCGCCGATGGAATCCCACACCGTGAGCGATTTAACGCCGGAGCCGTTGGGATCTTCGGCCGAAATAAGAATATCTTTCACCTGTTTATCCGGTCCATCCGGGGTACCCCCGCTGATCGTGACCACAGGCCCCGTGCGATCAAGCTTGATCTGACGGGTAATCATGGTGCCGGAGCCGGACGATTCGCGGTAGCTGATCTCCGTCGTCCCCTCTTTGCTGATTTCAATCAGGCCGGTGTAAGGATGCTTGCTGCCGTCCAACAGGTATTCCTTCGGCAGCCCTGCCGGGAAATCCAGCTTGGCATAGACGGTTTGACCAAACCACTCGCCATATTTCTCCTCCGGTACGGGGTTGGTTCCGTCCGCATCGTAGTAAAGCGAAAAGCGGGTCGTCCCCCCTTCTTTGATTACCGTGAGGGTTACGGACCGTTTGTTTCCTGCCAGGTCCCGGGCCGTAAAGGTAAAATCATTCTCCCCGGCAGCGAGCGAAGCCTGGTACGAAAACGAACCATCGGTGTTGACCGGGATGGTTTCGTCGGCAGGAAGGTCGTTTGCCCCCGTCAGCTTCAGCCAATCAAGGTAAGGCTCCGTCACTTTCCCGCTGATCGTAACCCTGTCCGCATCCAGGACGGCGCGGTCTTCCGGCGAAAGGATGGTGATCGCTGGCGGTGTCCGGTCAATCCATGCTTCCCTGGAAACGATCTCGCCTGTCGCAAAGCCGCCGGTTGCCTTGACCTCGATGGTATACTTGCCGTCGGCGTCGAGATCAAATCTGTACGGAGCCGACAGCGTCTGCCAATCCTCCCTCGTCCCGTCTCCGGTGAGGCGGTACTGATACACGACATGGCTGCCGGAATCCGGAACAAGCCGGGTTAGCGAGATTTCCACCGCTTCATTTGTCCAGGTGCGATCGGCGAGCTGCTCCCCACTCTCCTTCTCCTTCATCAGGACGTCAGGAACGAGCGGCAGTTCTGCCGTGACATCCCGTTCCCCTTCGACATCGCGATAGGTGACAGCGATGATCCGGTTGCTGTTCCCCGGTTTAAAGAGCATGCTTTTGACGGGCAAGGTGATCTCCCGGTCATCCTGCACGAGCGTAACCGAATCCGCCATCGTATTGTCCGCGTTCAGCAGTTTGCGAATCTGGCCCAGCTCATTTGCTTCATAGGTGTAGCCACGGGCGTCCGGCAGCTTCACTTTCAGCCTGACAGGGTCCTTGGGCGCTTCAAACGTCGTCTTTTTGGCGGATTCATCGTCCGTGTAATACACTTCCGGGTTCTGCAGGCGTTCGTTCAGCGCCCATTCCACCTGCACCTCCAAGGTGAAAATCTGTTCCGGCGCTGAGGAAATCTTGGAATATTCCACCTCCTGCAGGCTGATCTCAACCGGAGAACCGGTTCCTGGTGAAACGGGCACTCCATTGATCGACAGCAGCTTGACTCCCTTCGGAAGCTGTTGAACCAGCTTGCCGTTGGACAGTTTCCCTGACGGGCTGCCGTGCCCGTTTCCGTTGCCATTGCCGTTGACGTCGCCGACCGCTTTGACGGTGTACCGAATCCGGAACGTGTCACGGGTCCGTCCATCATTTGGCGGCCATTTCTCCAGCTCCGAGACGTTATCGAGGTAGCTCATGGTCACCTGGTACGAGGGAGGTACCCGATCCCGCACCTTGAACTGCACATGTCCGGGATATACCCGCACGGTTTCCCCCTGCAGGTTGACATATTCCAGATACATGTCCTTGCCGCTGTTGTCGTCCGAATTGTTGAAATTGTATGTCCCTTTTTCCAGAAATTCCAACGGCAGCATATAGGATTGCGGGCTGGGGGTGGCGCCACCTACCGTGTAAGGCACGTCATTCAGATTCATGACCGCATAATCGCCGTCCATATAGGCGTTCGCATTGGGAGCGAGCCGCACTTTGCCGTTGTACTTCGAAAGGTTCACCTTAAATTTTACCTGCCCCAGCACCAGCCGGTTGATATCGTCCGTAATCGAGCGGAACACGCTGTTCAAATTGTCCGCCCTGCCATGTTCAGCCGTTCCACCCGTCAGTTCGGAGAGCTTTCTCAGGTAATCCAGGTCCACTTCTTTTTGGGCGCCGTCGATGTCGCCGAAGCCGATGGCGTACAATTTGATGTTGGCTTTTGACAAGGCCTGTGCGGCATCAATACCATGCGATCTGATTTCCGATTTCACCGCATTGTAAACCGTGTCGTCACTTGGCCGGTATGAAACGTTATTTTCCAAATAAACTTTCTGGGACGTTCCATTCTTGTAGTAATACTTCTGGGTAGTATAAGGCCGGGCGCTGTCAAACAGTTTAAAATAAACCAACCGCTCCGCATTGTCGATCAAAAGATTCTTTTTGGAAAAGGTAGGCATCCCGTCCGTCAGAAAAATGATATATTTTCGCCGTTGGGAATCATTCAGGATTTGCCTTGCTTTCTCCAACGCGACGGTATAGTTGGTACCGCCGTCCGCATCCAGCGCGAGCGCTTTTTGGTACAGGTACTCCAGATTGTTCGTTAGTCCGTATGTTTTCGACTCTGTTTCGTCTTCGCTGCTGAACGGCACCAGTGCAAAACGGTCTCCCAGGTTCCTCCCTTCCGAATTGACCCCGGAAAACAGCTTCACGGCTTCCCCCATTGCCGTTTGAGCCAGCTTCAGTTTCGTTTTGGAGCCAGCCTTTTCTTTCATCGATCCCGACTTGTCAAAAACAAACACAACATCGATCGGATCGCGGGTTGCATTGGTTACCGTTCCTTGAGGCAGTACCGTCAGATTGATGGCCCCCTGCGCAGGACCATCAGCCGGCAAGGGGATATCCCGCTGAGCGGCTTCCGCTGCAATCCCCAGGGAAGGCGTGTTGGGAGTGTTCCCGTTTCCGTTTCCATTCCCGCTGCCATTTGCTTCGACAGGCAGATGCCACGATCCGAGTACCAACTGCAGGATGATGAAGAAAACCATGAATGACCTGAAGAATCGCAAAGACATCCTCTCCCTTTTGCTCACCTGATCTACATGAAGCGTCTGACATGGTTGTCCTGTTACTCTAATAGTATCACATTCGGGAGCATCGGAAATGAAAGATTTGGTAAAATAGTTTCACTTCTATCTATGACAAATGAACTAGTTTATAACCTGTGTAAACATGATCTGAATAAAAAAAAGAAGCGTTCTCGCACAATGAGAACGCCTCCGTGTGCAGACAAAGTCCGCTGCAGCAGCCCTTATTTTGCCAACCGCTCCGCCAGCCAGTAAGCGGACTTCCAGATATCCCCCGCTCCCATGGTAAGCACCAGGTCGCCCGGCCGCATCTCGTTCATCAAATGCTCCTGCACCTGCTCCTTGGTTGGAATATAGCGGGCGCGCGGATGGCTGTTGGAGCGAATCTTTTCCACCAGCACCTCTGCCGATACCCCGTCGATCTTCGTTTCTCCTGCCGGTGAATAGATGTCGGTCACAATCACCTCATCCGCTTCGGCAAACGCCTTGCTGAACTCCTCCATGAGAAAGAAGGTACGGGTGTAGCGCTGTGGCTGGAAAACGGCGATCACCCGCCGATTGCAGGCCCGGGCGCCTTTCAAGGTTGCCATGATCTCCGTCGGATGGTGGGCGTAATCGTCCACCACCAGAATGTTCCGGGCTTCCCCGACAATCTGGAACCGCCGCTTGGCGCCGCGGAACGTGGACAGCGCATCCGCGATCCGCCCGAACGGCACACCCGCATCCAGGCAGACGATGATGGCTGCGAGCGCATTGGCCACGTTATGTATGCCGGGGACATGCAGCACCAGTTCTCCCAGCCGTTCATTGCGGTGCCATACCTCGCAGCTAGTCTTGCGGTCGCCCAGTTCGATGTGAAGCGCCTTGTAATCCGCCTTCTCCGCAAACTCGGGCGTGATGGCATACGTTACCACCGTGCGGTTCACCTGGGGGATCAGTTGGCGGACATGCTCGTCATCCAGGCAGAGGACCGCTTTGCCATCCTCTTTCAAATGGCTTAAAAATTCGGCATACGCTTTTTTCAGATTGGCAAAATCGCCGCCGAAGTGCTCGAGATGGTCAGGCTCGATATTGGTGATGATCTCGATGGCGGGACGGTATTCGAGAAACGAACCGTCGCTCTCATCCGCTTCGGCGATCACATAGTCGCTTTTTCCCGCTTTCGCATTGGTTCCGGCGTTCATCAATTCCCCGCCGATGATGTACGTGGGATCCACGCCGCACTCTTCCATGACATGCGCGATCATGGAGGTGGTGGTGGTTTTGCCGTGGGCACCCGCCACGGCCACCCCCCTGCGTTCGTTCAGAATGCGGGCAAGCATCTGGGAGCGGTGCAGGAGAGGGATTCCCCTGGCGATCGCTTCCCTGATCTCCGGATTCTCTTTCGGTATGCTGGTCGAATACACGACAAGATCGGCCCCATTCACATGCGAGGCATCATGCCCCTGGTACACAATCGCTCCCCGTGCCTCCAGCTTTTTCGTTAATTCATTCGCTGCCACGTCTGAACCTGTGACTTTCAGCCCAAGGTCGATCACGACGCGGGCGATGGCACTCATTCCATAACCGCCAATGCCCACAAAGTGGACGTGTTGTCCCTGATCCACCCTATTCACCTGCCCCTTCTACGAGTATGGATAAGTACGAGCGCACTTGGGCGATGTAGTAGAGCGATCCGCAGACGATCAGCCAATCGTTCCGGTGTGCCGTTCCTTCATCGATCCACGTGCGCAAAAAGGAGCGCCAATCGGGAACCGTCGTCACGGTGCCGGCATCCAATCCGCCCGTGCATAATGCGTCATGCAGTTTTTCCGCCGAAGCGGCGCGGGGGAAATCAAACGATGTGACGAAGACCGATGCGAGTCGGTCGCCAAGCGGTCGCCATGTTTCCGCCATACGGACAAGCGGCTTGTCCGCCAGCGCTGCCACCAGCAGATGGAGCCGGACCTGTACCGGAGCCAGCTTCGCCATGCTTGCGGCCAAGGCGGCCATCCCTTCCGCATTGTGAGCGCCATCGAGCAGAATCAGCGGCTGCTGCGACACGATTTCCAGACGGCCGGGCCACCTGGTATTCTCCAATCCCCGGGCCATTTCTTCTTCCTCCACAAGAAAGGAGAAAAATTCGCGCAGCAGATCGACCGCCATGATCGCCACGGCGGCATTGGCGGTTTGATGTTCCCCGTTCATCCTGATCCGGTAGGTCGACGGGTACCGCCGATACAGGCTGCGATAGGTAAAAACCTGTTCGCCGAGCTGTTCCTCCAGCGGTTCGGCGTCAAACTGGTTCCCCCGTGCATAGACCGATGCCCGTTTGCTGACGGCGACGGACTTGATCACCTCCAGCGCTTCCGGATTCTGCTCGCCCACCACCACCGGCACTCCCGGCTTGATGATGCCTGCCTTTTCTTGGGCAATTTCCTGCAACGTCGATCCCAATACATCCGTATGATCCAATCCGATATTGGTGATCACCGTCACGAGCGGAAAAACGACGTTGGTCGCATCAAGCCGTCCGCCCAGTCCCGTTTCCCAAACGACCACGGGCGGCCGCACCACGCGCGCAAAATAAAGAATGGCCATCAGCGTGATCACTTCGAATTCGGTGGGAGCGCCATAATCGGTCTCGGCAGCGCAGCGGTCCACCAGCGGCTTGATCTCGTTCGCGAGCGCCAGCAGCGCTTCCTCGGAGATCCATTCGCCGTTGTAGCGGATCCGTTCCCGAAAATCGGTGAGATAGGGAGAGGTGAACTCCCCTGTTTTATAACCTGCTTCCCGCAGCATCTGTGCAATGTACGAACAAACGGAGCCTTTGCCGTTTGTTCCCGCCACATGCACAAAGGCAAGCGTGCGTTCCGGATGATCCAGCTGCTCCAGCATCCACTGCATCCGTTCCAGCCCCGGTTTCTGGCCGAAGCGGAGCAGGCCGTGCAGCCAATCAAGCGCTTCCTTGTACGTAGCAAAACTTTCCGCTCTCATACCATATGACTCCCATCCCCATGATATGCCTGGAAACGCCCGCTCTGCCCGCTGATGCGCCGGCAGAGCGGGCCCCGTGCATTCGGAACAAGATCCGATCCTAAGCCTTCAATTCCGCCAGGCGGGCAAGCACCTTCTCCCGCTTTTCCGCGTAATCGGCCAGCTTGGCTTTCTCTTCTTCGATCACCTTGGCCGGCGCCTTGGCGATGAAGCCTTCGTTCGCCAGTTTCTTCTCGATCCGCTCCACTTCGAAGGTGAGCGTGTCCAGTTCCTTCTGCAGACGCTTCAGCTCCTGTTCGATGTCGATCAGGCCCGCGAGCGGCAGGAAGATTTCCGCTCCCGTCACGACGGCGGACATCGCTTTTTCCGGCGGGGTTAGCGCTGTGTCGATCTGCAGGCGCTCCGGATTGCAGAAACGGACGATGTAGTCTTCGCCCCGCTTCAGGCGGGCCAGCGTTTCCGCATCGGAAGCCTTGATCAGCAGCTCGATTTTCTTGGACATCGGCACGTTCACTTCGGCGCGGATATTGCGAACGCTGCGGATGATCTCCATGTAGAGGCTCATCTCCGCTTCGGCTTCCGCGTCCTTCCAGGCCTCGTTCACCTGCGGCCAGGCCGCTACCGTGATGCTCTCTCCCTCATGCGGGAGCGCCTGCCATATTTCCTCGGTAATAAACGGCATGAACGGATGCAGGAGACGGAGGGTTTGATCCAGTACCGTCACCAGCACCGACTGCGTCGTTTTCTTCGCCGCTTCATCGGACCCGTACAGCGCCAGCTTCGCCATCTCGATATACCAGTCGCACAGGTCATCCCAGATGAAATTGTACAGGATGCGTCCCGCTTCCCCGAACTCAAAGGCATCCATCAGGCGGGTCACATCGGCGATGGTCGCCTGCAGGCGGGAGAGAATCCACTTGTCCGGCGCAGACAGCTTGCCGGAAAGATCAATATCCTTCACCGTGAAGCCGGACAGATTCATCAGCGCGAAACGGGAGGCATTCCAGATCTTGTTGGCGAAGTTGCGGGAGGCCTCTACCTTCTCCCAGTAGAAACGCTGATCGTTCCCCGGCGAGTTGCCCGTCGCCAGCGTAAAGCGCAGCGCATCCGCCCCGTACTTTTCGATCACTTCCATCGGATCGACGCCGTTGCCGAGCGACTTGGACATCTTGCGCCCTTCGGAATCGCGGATGATCCCGTGAATGAGCACGGTCTCAAACGGGTTCTGGCCGGTGAACTCCAGGCCGCTGAAGATCATGCGGGCCACCCAGAAGAAGATGATATCATAGCCGGTAACCAGCACATTGGTCGGATAGAAATATTTGAAGTCTTCGGTTTCGTCCGGCCAGCCGAGCGTGGAGAACGGCCAGAGTCCGGAGCTGAACCAGGTGTCGAGCACGTCGCTGTCCTGTTCCAGCTTGTGGCTGTGACATTTCGGACACTCCGTCACGTCGGTGCGGGAAACGATCTCTGCCCCGCAATCCTGGCAATACCAGGCGGGGATGCGGTGTCCCCACCAGAGCTGACGGGAAATGCACCAGTCGCGGATGTTTTCGATCCAGCGCAGGTAGTTGTTCTTGAAACGTTCCGGCACGAACTTGACGCTCTTGTCGCTCGCGGCATTGGCGAGCGCGGCATCGGCGAGCGGCTGCATCCGCACGAACCACTGGGTGGAGAGATACGGCTCCACCACGGCGTCGCTGCGTTCGCTGTGCCCAACCTGATGCACATGTTCTTCGATCTTGAACATGACGCCCTGCTCCGTCAAATCCTTGATGATCTGGGCACGGCAGGCGAAACGGTCCAGCCCTTTGTACGGGCCTGCGTTCTCATTCATCGTCCCCGTCTCATCCATCACCACGATTTGCGGCAGGTTGTGGCGAAGGCCCAGCTCGAAGTCGTTGGGATCGTGCGCCGGCGTGATTTTGACGGCCCCGGAACCAAATTCCGGATCGACGTAGTCGTCCGCCACGATCGGGATGTGGCGGCCCACGATCGGCAGCACCACCATCTTGCCGACCAGATGCTTGTAGCGCTCGTCGTCCGGATGAACCGCGACGGCGGTATCGCCCAGCATTGTCTCCGGCCGGGTGGTCGCCACTTCAATATAGCCGGTGCCATCGGCCAGCGGATAGCGCATGTGATGCAGCGCGCCTTTTACTTCCTTGTAAATGACCTCGATATCGGACAGCGCGGTGCGGGCCACAGGATCCCAGTTGATGATCCGGTTGCCGCGATAGATCAAGCCTTTTTCATAGAGGCGGACGAATACTTCGCGCACCGCCCGGGAGAGTCCTTCGTCCATGGTGAAGCGTTCGCGGGAATAATCAAGGGCCAGCCCCAGCTTCTCCCACTGCTCGCGGATGTGGTGGGCATAGATATGCTTCCACTCCCACACCTTCTCCAGGAATTTCTCCCGCCCCAGATCATGACGGGAGATCCCTTCCTCCCGCAGGGTCGCTTCCACGCGCGCCTGCGTGGCAATGCCGGCGTGGTCCATCCCCGGCAGAAAGAGCGTGGCATATCCCTGCATCCGTTTGGCCCGGGTGATAATGTCCTGCAGGGTCGTGTCCAGCGCGTGGCCCAGGTGCAGTTTTCCGGTCACGTTCGGTGGTGGAATCACGATGGTAAACGGTTTTTTCTGCGGATCGCGCTCCGCTTTGAAAAACTGTTTGTCGATCCAGTACGGATACCATTTCGCTTCCGCTGCCTTGGGATCGTAATTTTTGGGCAGCAGATTGTCGATGTCTGGAGTTGCTTGGGTTGACATAGCCGACTTCCTCCTTGATTTGGCCATCAAAAAATAAAAAACCCTTCATCCAAAGGACGAAAGGATTGCTTCGCGGTACCACCTTTGTTGGCAAACGCTCCTCTTCCTCGTGCGGGAGAGCCTGCCCACTCTTTCCCGATAACGGCGTTGGCCGATCCCGACTATCGGAAAAACGAGACATCCGCATTCCCGTTCATCGGGACAACTCATGGGCGACCTTCAACGCTTCCGCCTTGGAGAATCTCGCAGCCAAACGATTCTCCTCTCTGGCAAGGCTGTCCACGTTTACTCTTCCCACTCATCGTACTTCCCTGCATTCAATTGTCGCAACTATTATAAACGAACGGTGCCTGCCAAGTCAAATGGGGATCCGTTTAAGATGCCGGTTTCAGCGGGACGCCCAAGGCTTCCGCAAATCCCAGGATGCGCAGGATATCCAGTATCTCTTCCCGGATATTGACGATCTCCATCGCCCTGCCGCCTGCCAGCAGCTCTTTTGTCGCGTAATACAGGCTGCCGATGCCGGATGAATCCACAAACGTTACGCCCTGAAAATCAACCGAAATGGAGGAATAACGCTCTCCGCACTGCCGCAGCACCTCCCCCAGCTTGCTCCCAACCGTCATATCCAATTCGCCTTCCAGATAGAGAGTGGCATGGTCCTGTTCTTCTTCGATCCGGTAATTCATCCGTCAAGCTCCTTTCCTGCCCGTGCTCCCCCGCACGTCCATCAGCGTATGCCTTTCCCTGTTCATTACCCGTTTCGCCGCGAATGTAAACATTCCTGCCACGGGCGCAGCCGCAGCTTACCATTCCTGATTGTATCATCAATGGCAATCCTGCGCCAAGCGTGTCACCGCCCCGACCGCGCAGCCGTGCTGCCGGGGAGAGGAGCCGCTGCGGGGCGCGCTTTTACATCCAGGATCAGCAGGGAAATGTCATCTTCCTGTTCCATGGCGCGCGTCCTCTGCCGGACCTCTTCCTCGATGGCGGCGATCCGGTCGCTGGCCTCCCGTTTATCGGCCGAAACAGCAGCCCGGAACCGCTGCAGCCAGTCCTGTGCGGTCAGCGCCTCTTCCTTTCTGCCCAGGTCAGTCAAGCCATCCGTATAGATCACCAGGATAAAGTCTTCTTCCACCGGCCATTCGTCCATCTTGTATCGCGTCTCCGGAATGAGGCCCAGACCGATGCCATTCGCACATGGCAAAATCATCTGTTTGGCAGCAGAAAGATAAAGCGGCTGCGGATGTCCGGCCCGGCTGGTGCGCAGCACGCCGGCCTGTTGATCGTATACGGCCACAAACATGGTGATGAATGAGCGTGTTTTGGCCAAGTCTTCGTGCATCAGGCGATTGAGCCTGTCCAGAATTTCATTCGGCGCCATCGTCGTTTGCAGGACGGCCCGAAACGCGATGCGCAGCCCTGTCGTCAGCAGGCTGGCGGGAATCCCGTGTCCGGAGATGTCGGCCACCAGAAAACAGCTGAACCGATCGTCAATGGCCACGTAATCGACATAATCGCCGCCGATCGACGCGACCGGCAGATAGACGGCTTTCGCCTGCAGACCGGGCAGCACAAGCCGTTCTTTCGGGATCAGGGAAAACTGGATCCGGGACGCAAGCTCCATTTCCTGTTCCATCAAGCGCAGTTCCAACGCCTGCTGGTTTTGCAGGCAGCGCTGGATCAGACCGCGGATATGGATGGCAAGCAGGTTGAAGATGGAATCCTCCATCTCCGTATCGCTGCGGAAGGTGGGCGTGGTCAGCGCCTCAATCACGATCTGCCGGGGCACAAGCGGCGTATCGGCCCGATCGCCCACCAGGACGGTGAGGGAGACCGGTCTGTGCGGCGTCTCACCGCGCGCTTCCGGGCGGCCGCGCACGGTCTCGTAATAGCTTGTCCCTCCTTGTGAGCGCAGAGAGATGCGGAGGAAATCCAGCCCGATCATGTTGGCATACCAGGCGTCCGCGATCTCTTCGATCAGTTGGTGCAGGTTTTCAAAATGAACCTCCCGCATGCTCTGCCGGTTGCTTTCCACCAGCAGCATTTCATAGCTTTGCTTGGCGGACAGCAGATTGGAGAGATGTTCATTTTTCTGCCTGATCTCCTGCATGTTCTCTTCAAACTGCTTCTCCAGGCTGCGCGAGAGATGAAACATTTCTTGCATGGCCGCGTCATTCTCCCGTCTTGTGAAATAGATTCGCCCCAGCAGCATGAACAGACTGATGCCCGTGCCCAGCAGGAAAACGGGCGGATGATGCGGGATGGCGATCAGGAGAATGATGGACAGAAAAAAATAGGCACGGTTGACATGATCGTCGCGGAATTGGAAACTAAGCTTCTCGTGAAAATAGAGATATTCATCCAGCACATCCACTTTTCCCCGCAATTTGCGCATGTTGTACAACCCGAGCAGGATCACCGCAAAGGTCACGGCCGTAAGGATCTCCATCGGCTTCTTGAAGAAATGGTGTCCGGTCGTGTCGAATAACAGGAACAAAACGGCCCCGACCAACAGCAGGTGGTTATGGTCGCGTTGGGCGTTTTTTTCATTCCCCATGTATACGGTATAGGCCCTGCCCAGGATAAAGAGGGAAGCCTGCGCATGTACCAGCGGCTCATACAGCGCGGATCGGGAGGGATCGAACCAGACGGTCAGGGTATACGTCAGATAGATGGCAGAAAGGATGATGATGTCCAGAACGGATTTCCACCGCTCATAATACAGATGGGGAGACAGCGGAAACGCATGAAACGCCATCAGCAGAAACAGATAGAACAGAAACGAAACGGGGGACGCGAGCAGCTTCAGCAGCAGGTTGGGATGCAGACGGAAGAGATGCCCCAACCCCCAGGCCAGGAGTGCCATGCCATAGAGAAAAGAGAAATCATACCAGCGCTTGAACGTGATCAAATGCCGCGAGGAGAGCAAAAACAGGCAGGCGACAAACACGCCGGTGGCGTATAACGACGCTTCCCAAATCACCCAATCACCTACCATTCCGTTCGGTTCCTAGCCATTCTATACCCGCTTTCCGGCATGGCAAAACCTCGGCACTGCCGTGTTCGACGGCGCATATACTGAAACGAGGTGATTGCGATGAATCCCCGTTGGAAGTACCACCCCACGTACTTGCGCATCAAATACGGCTGCAAGCAGATCCTGCTGCCGTTGATCTGTTTTCAGTTCATACGTACGGTCATTTTCCCCACCTCGTTTGATGTCATTATACTAGGGCTCTTGGCAGCGCTTTATGTGTCCATATCGCTGGACTGGATATGAGCGAAGCACAACGCCTCCGGGAGACGTTGTGCCTAAAATGCCCGATGAATCCAGCGGTTGAGATGCATCAGGCGATCGATATCCTTTTCCAGCCGTTTGACGGCGTACAGTTCATTCCAGTCCCGCTTGCGTCCGTAGTAGATCTCAAGGTCGCGCATGACGCGTTCCGGAAAACAGAGGAAGGCGGCGGTCAGCTCAATCTCTTCCGGCCGCAGGGGAAAGACGTTGGAATAGCGGCGAAGCAGTTCCGAAGCCGTGTCCGCATCCCCGCCCAGATGAAAATAGGTGCGGTAAAACAAGGTCAGGTCGCGAGCGGGCGAATCGAACACGGACCGGTCAAAATTGATCAGCCGCACCTGCCCGGAACGGTCGAGGATGAGATGGGCGGGATGGGGGTACCCATGGATGATCGAGAGGCGAAAATGGGCGTGGGTGCGGTGTCTCTGCCGCCACTCCCGCAGCAGCCGGATCGCCTGCTCGGCCGCATCCCCGATAAACGCCTGATTGGCAAGAAAGACGACGTCAAAGGGGGACGGGTATGTACGGGACTGCGCGGCCTTGGCCTGCCGCTTCATTTCCGCCAGCCAGTATTCCCACCGGTTCAGCAGGGAGTCAACAAGCGGCTCTACCTGCCGCGGGTCATCAAACCGAAAGTTCTGGGTCAAATGGTGCAGTTCCGCCAACCGTTCAATCGTGGGCCCGGCCCATTCGGCCGGGCGCATCCCATCAGGCTTCAGACTCTGCTGCCACGCCGTCAGATAGTAGACGGCATCTCCGCGCTTGACGAACGGTTCGTCATACTTGGTATAGGTAAGCGGCACGCATCCTTCCCACCCGCGCTGATGCAGGTGGCGGAGCACGCCGCTGATGTAATGGAGCCGGTTTGGCGGCGCGTTTGTCCGTTTGCATACATAGGAGCCGTAGGGCGTCTTGATCTTGTAGACATTGGGTGCCTTCAGCACCTCAACGGATTGGGCGAACATGTCATATTCCTGAATCAACGGAGGTATATCCTCAAAGCGGCTCATGGACAAACCCCCTTGTTTCTTCGGCACGATGCGCGATGTGGAGCAGCAGACGGTCTACCCGCTCCTGGGCTGCCAGCGCCTGCTCGATGCCGTGCGGCGACTGCTCATCCTTTTCCGAAGAAGCGTGGCATACATACTGTTCGATGCTGTGCCACGTCTCGTGCGGAAAAGCCATAAAAGCCAGCAGCATCTTGTAATCTTCATAACCGAGCTGTTTTTCGGCCATGTAGCCGTCAAGGAAGGCATCGATCCGCTGCGTATCCTCCGTGTCGGCATACAGCTGTTTGAGATACCCGGCGACGTCCCGCAGCTGTACGGACAAACCGGGACGGAAAAAACCGCGCAGCATGACCTTGTCGTTGACCAGCGCCCAGTTTTCTTTGCCCATGTGCCGGTGGGAAACCGCCAGCGAGTCGGCATCGGCATGCGTGCCGGTGAGCAGTTCGGCGCTGCGTTCCATCCTCTCCAGCAGCGGCGGAAACAGGCTGGCGACCCATCGGTCCCGCTCGCTCAAAAAAGCATGCCGCAAGACAAACTCTTTCTTAAGCCTGCGCGCCCGTTTGGCTTCGGCAACGGCAAATCCCTGCTCTTTTTTCAACAGCTCCGCTGCATCCAGCAAATGGTTGGCCTGCTGGGCCTCATGCATCTTTCCCACCATCCGCCCGCACGTTTCGGCATGAACAGGCGATGGCTCAAACGGTTCCGCTCCCCGCAGATGGTCGGTCATCGTGAAGCCTTTGCGCCCGACAACAACGAATGGCTTGGAATCGCGGGTCCGAATAAAACGCTCAACCTCCCGAAACCCTGCGCGTGCCAATTGTTCCCGCCAGGCAAACGACCAGCGCATCACGTCGATTCGCGGCCACATCCGCAGCTCCTTCGGCCCCCGGTTGGTCTCCAGCAGATAATAATCGTCGTGCGGCGTGATTTGAATCACCCTTACCTTGTAGCGCTGACATACCTGTGTCAGGTCGATCCGCTCACGTGCCACCTTATCCTCCCCTCCGCTCACTGGGGAATGTAAAGAATTTGTCCCTCCGAAACGCGGTCGGAGGTGAGATTGTTGATTTCCAACAGGCGGGAAGTCGACAGGTTGTAACGGGCGGCGATCGATTCGATCGTCTCGTTGCGCTGAATGATGCAGATGCGCAGCCTGCTCATCTTCTCTTCCGATTGGCGCACCACCGACGTCAGATTGCTCAACGACTCCAGGCGCTTGCGCCTTTCTTCGCCCTCGGCCGACCAGCGTCCGCCGGCAGGGGAGGAATCATCTGCATCGACAATGGCCGGCGGCTCGGGCATGCGTTTGGCCTGCGTGAAGATGGTGGTAATGTTCACCTTCGCCTCCGGTTCGGGCGCCGCTTTGCTGCCGATCGCCACCTTCATCTCTTTGGCGTCATCGTGCGTTTCGGCCAAGACGGGCTCCTCCACCGTCTCCGCCGTTTCCACTGTTTCCACTGTCTCCGCTGTCTCTGCCAGTGCCTCAGCCGCCTCATCCAAGCCGCCGGCTGCCTGCGGCTGGTTCTCCGGATGCCCGGCAGCCGCCTCTACGGGAAGGATGGCATCCGGCTGTTCTTGTGGAGTGCCAGTTTGCCATTCCGCATCAAGCCTGGATGATTCAGACAGATCGCCGTACAGCGGTTGGGCCGATTCGTCCCGATAAGAAGCAACCGGCTGCGCGGACTCCTGGTCATACGAGCTGAACGGCTGCCCATGGCTGACCTGCTCTTCATCCGCAGCCGTCGGGAAATGATAGAATCCGGTCTCCCCCTTGTCATCTGCGGCAAAGACCGCAGCTACCCCCTCTCTTCCCGGCTGTTCCTGCAAACGGATCTCCTCTTCCAATTCCGCCAGCTTCCGTTCAATCTCTTCCAGGGAGTCGGGGTGCGGCACATGCTCTTGCGCTTCGTCCGTCACATGAACAAATTCCCATTTCTCCTCCGCGTGCTCTTCTGCGGCATCCCCCTGTGTGCGCATGGTGATCCCGGCAATTTTCAGCACCGCCTGGATTTGCAGCTGGGAAGGATGGTCCAGCTGATAATCGAAGCTGTCCACGATCGCGTAGATATCGCCGATCTCCTCCACTCGCGCCAGGGGAATCGAGATGTTTACGGGGATGCGGTGGGCGATTGATTCTTCGGTTGTGTAGGGGAACGTTCCAGACTTGTTTTCTTCCAGTTGAAAGGGCGTAAATCTCATTGCCGCCACCAATGTATCGCCGTCGGCCGCATCCTCCTCCCTCTCCGGTCGATAGGGTTCATATTTGCCGTACAAGTGCAGGCAGCCGGTGATGGAAATCTCCTGCTGGCTCTCGATGATTTCCACATCCGGCTGCAGCTCCAGCTCCCGCAGCTCCCCGATGCCGGTTTTATCTGATGAGAGGAAAACAGTTTCCTTGATTTGAAACGACAGCAAACCATCCTGCAAAGCCACCTGTGCTCCTCCTTTCGAGTCCATCCATTCCCTATACTATATGGACATTGCCGCAGTTTTAGACCACGGCGGCAAAGGAGCAAAAGAGATTGGAAGATTGGCCGCCAACCTGACGATGATAGGAGAAAGGGGGGCGGGGGGCTATGGGGACGCGTTCATGGTTGGCTGATGGAGATATCCCCTGTCGAACTGCGAACGTTGATCAACGGCCCGCCGCTGCCAATCGAAGCCTTCAACTGCCGCTCCGATTGATGCGCAATGTTCAGGTGGTCAAGCGTGACGGACAGGTCTCCTGCGTTCGTTTCCACATCCAGGGAGGCTGCAGCGGGGGGCGTTTCCAGCCGGATCACGACATCCCCCGTGGATGTTTCCACCCCCACGTTTCCGGCCAGCCGGACAAGGCTGAGCTCTTCCACCGAGCCTGTGGCGGTATTGATTTCGACACCGCCGTCGATATGCAGAAGCCGCATGTCTCCCGTGCTGGTGGACACCTGCATCTCCTCGCCGGTAAAACCGTTGATCTCGATATCGCCGGTCGCGGTGTCGAGTTTGAACCGCTTTTCCTGCAAGGGCTGGCTGCTTTCCACGTCGCCGGTTTGCGTGGTGATCCGAAGCCGGTCGAAGATTTTTTCCGGCAGGGCGACTTGAAGATTCAAGTCCTGCCCCGGCCCGAAATCAAAGAATCGCTCCTCTTCCGCCACTTTGATCTCAAGGGCATCGCCGTTCTCTCTTACCTCCAGCAAACCGCCGCTTGCGGCCTGTATATAGCTATCCCCGGTCAATCCGATCTGAATGGTATCATCCGCGCTGCGGGTAAGCCGCACATCCGCCGTTGCCGTGTCAATCGCGACGCTGGACACATCCTTGCCGCTCACGCTTTTTTGCTCATGGACGGCGGTCTTTTGAATAGGCAGCGCCTTGTTTTTGATAGAGAGATAGAGAAGGCCGGAAACGCCGATCAGGAAGAAGAGAAACGCGAGCACAGCCACTTTCTTCAGCAATCGTCCCATCTCATTCCCCCCTGATCAATCGCAGATTAAATCGCACATAAAGGACGGTAAGCCGATACATCCACTTCGTAACATAATACAGCACGATGGCAACCAGCAGGCCGAAGCCGACTGCAGCCATGCCGCCGAAAACCGCATACGCCATCTCATCCCCGCTGACCGGCGGGGCCAGATAAGCCATCAGCGCAACCGGCGACAGGATCAGGGCGAAGGCAGCGACCCACAGGCCGATGATGCTGCCGGCGATCGCCAGAAAGGGGCCCAACACAACCACCACATTGAAAAATCCCAGCCCGATTCCCGCGATGATCATCCGGGGGGCTTTTGGGATGGTGGCGTTGGCTTTCATGCGGCTCAGGTGGTAACCGGTCAGGATCTCTTCGGCGATCTGCGCCGGACTGCCCAAAGAGGCCGCAATCTCCTCTTCCTTTTTGCCTTTTTCCATCTCAGCCAAGAAATGTTGGGTATAATTTGACAGGAGGTCCAACCGCTCCTTGTCGGGCAGCTCGCTCAGCCGTTGGTCCAATTCCCTGATAAACTCCACCCTTGTCATCATCTTTCCTCCCGATTCTGCCAGTGCCGGCCCGGATGAACCCTCATTCTTGCGCAGACTGGAGAACATTGTACCCGAACCGGCATGCATCCTTGTTCCATCTCCGGATGGTTTTTTTCCTCCATCCCCGGACGGAGTTCATTCTCCAGTATACGATGCTTTGACAAAAAGAAGGAGGGGTTCTCCCTCCTTCCGCTGCGCACGTTCTCTTATTTCACTTCCACGATGCGGCCTTCCACCTTGGGATTGATGGTCTTGCGCTGGATCAGCGCTTCTTCCACAACACTATACATGGTATAACCGGTGTTGAATGCCGGCTTGTTCAGGGACGTATACCCGTCACCGCCCGTTGCCAGGAAGTCGGTTGTCGCCAGTTTGTACGTTTTCTTCAGATCAAGCGGCTGGCCGCCTACCTTCACTTCCAGCACGCGCTGGCCGGCCGGTTTCTTCGGATCGTAGGTGAAGGACATGCCGCTGATTTGGGGGAATCGTCCAGCCCCCGTTTCTACCTGGCTTACCCCGTTTTCCAGCGCCTGCTTCAACTCCTCGCCGGTCACCTCGATGACCACCAGCGTATTCGGGAACGGCAGCAGGCTGTAGAGATCCTTCTTCGTAATGTCGCCCGCTTTCAGCTGGGTACGGATGCCGCCGCCGTTGGTCAGCGCCACATCCGCCTCATGTCCGGGAATGGATTTGGTGCGCTCCAAGAAGGCATCTGCGATGAAGTTGCCGATATTGGTTTCTCTTGTGCGGACAAGGCTGCGATCGCCGTCCAGGTCAACTTCGGATCTGGCAATTACCACATTCATGGCCTCGTCGATCTTCTTCACGATCTCCTGCACCATTTTCTCCACTTCCGGATCCGCCTGCACCTTCTCATCATACTCGGCCAGACCGCCGCTGAAGGCAACCAGTTGATTGTTGTAATAGTAGAGATCCGCACGGCCGAGCGATTTGCCGTATTCCCAGTCCTGGACGATGTAGGTGCCGTTCACAAGCTCCGGTTCGCGGAGCGGCGTATGGGAGTGGCCGCCGACGATCAGGTCGATGCCCGGCACGTTCTTGGCGATCTCGCGGTCAACGTCAATGCCCACATGGGAGACCACGATCACATGATCCACTTCTTTTTTCAGTTGCGGGACAACCTGCTTGGCGATCTCGACCGGATTCTTGAAGGTAAGTCCCTTGACGTTATTGGGATGGGTGAGGATCGGGGTGTCTTCCGCGACAAATCCGACGAAGGCGAACTTCTTGCCGCCGATTTCCGTTTTGTAGGTGGGCACCAGCAGCGTGGAGCCGTCCTCCTTGAAGACGTTGGCCGACATGACCGGATATTTCAGCATGTCGCGCAGCTTCAGCAGCTGTTCATAGCCGAAATCGAACTCATGGTTGCCGGCTGCCATCGTGCTGTAGCCGAGGGAGTTCAGAATCGGCACAACCGACTCTCCTTGGAACTGGTTTACATAGACCGTTCCCTGGAAGGTATCCCCCGCATCCAGCAGCAGGAAGTTCTTGTTCTCTTCCCGCCATTGTTTGATCAGCGTCGCGATTTTGGCATAGCCATATTCCTTCAGATTCTTGTCTTCCGTAATATGGCCGTGCACGTCGTTGGTGTGCGCAATGGTGATGTGTTCCGTAATGGCGTCGCCAAGCGCCTGGAAGAACTCGCCGCGGGTAACCGTCGCCTTATCGGCCAGGTCGAGCGGTATGCCCAGCTTGGCGGAGATCGCGTTGATCTCTGCTGCCGAGACAAGCGCGCCGGGCGTTTTTACCTTGTTGGCGTCCAAGGCTCCCTGGGACTGAGCCCACGCCAGATACGGTTCAGCCCAGTGTTTGGCACCCGCCACAGGTTGCGGCGTCTGCTTCTTCACCTTGGCGATGGTGACAACCACTTCCGCCAGCGTGATGTTGCGATCCAGGAACAGGTTGCCGTCTTTCGCCGGTGTCAGGATCGATTGTTTCACCATCCAGTCGGTGTGGTTGACCGGATGAAGCGGTGTTGCCAAAGCCGCCCCCGCCCACAGGGAAGAAGCGAGTGCACAAGCCAGAAACGAGAATACGACGCGATTCTTTTTCTTCACACTGATTCTCCTCTCTGTTCACAAAAACTACCAAAATTATACCAAAACATACCAGAGAGAAGCTAGACGAACACGGTCATTCTTTTGTTAAAAAACGGTAAATTACGCCGCACAGCCCTTGCGGATCCTCCAGCATGCCGATGTGTCCGGCGGCAGGGAGGAGAGCTTGGGTAATATGGCCGCCTGCAGCGGAAAAGGTGCGCTCCGGCGGAATCACCTGATCGTGGGCGCCCGCTACCAGCAGCACTGGCAGGGATGTCTCCCGCAGCACGTGATTGCGGTCCTGCCGTTCTTTCATCCCGCGGATCGTATTGATCGCCCCCTGCGGATTGGTGGCCAGCCCGATCCGCTTGGCCCTTTCCACCTCGTCGGAGTGGGACTGGAGATGACCGGGGGCGAACAAGCGCGGCACCAGCGTCTTGATAAAGGGCTCCATGCCGTGGGCCGCGATGCTTTCCACCGCTTTGTCCCGCGCCGCCTTGGCTTCGTCGCTGTCGGGATGGGCGGTGGAATGAACCAGCGAAAAAGCGGTCAGCCGCTCCGGATATTTTTCCGCAAAGGCCAAGGTGACGTACCCGCCGAGCGAATGGCCGAACAGCGCCGCCTTCTCCACTCCCAAACGATCCAGCAGGTGGGCAATGTCATCCGCCATTTGCTCCATCGTGTACACCTCGTCCGGCACGCCGCTCTCCCCGTGTCCGCGCAGATCCGGGACGATCACGCGATACTTCTCCGCCAGCTTCGGGATCACATGGACCCAGTACTCCGCGCTGCCGCACAGTCCGTGCAGCAGCACCACCGCCTCGCCGCTCCCCTCGTCGTCATAGGCCAGTCGGATTCCGTTTGCTTCGATTCCTTTTTTCACGGTGTTTCACCACTTTCCAAAGGTTTCATGTCCTCATTCATCAGTATAGGCGATTTTGGAAAAAAATCATGGTCGGACATGAAGAAACCCAGGGCGAAGCCCCGGGCCCAGTGTGCAAACAAAATCCGTCGATCATGGGTGATGGTTCCTGTTCGCTCTCTTGACGCCCCGCGAGGAAGTGGGCCGTGTCCGCTCCGAAACGCGACGCGGGCAGGGGGCTCAACATCTGGGCGTTTCAAGGATGTGAGACTCACGCCCCCTGATCCCCCGCGTCTTTGTTTCTCCGCTATGTCGGTCGTCAAAGGAGCTCGCTTGCCCCCCTCACACCATGAAGCGGACAAACGATTCTCATCAGACTGAACCCGAGGCGAAGCCCCGGGACTTGTACAACCCCCCCTTTGTCATGTGACAAAGGGGGTGCATCCAATGGTGTTACAGCCGTTTCATCGCCCGGTAGCTCGCTTCAATCGTGCGCTCGATATCCTCCTCCGTGTGCGCGAGGGAAACGAACATCCCTTCGAACTGGGACGGCGGGATCATGACGCCTTCTTCCAGCAGGTAGTGGAAGTAGGCGGAGAAGCGCTGCAGATCGGATGTTTTGGCCGTCTCGTAATTGATGACAGGCGTATCGGTGAAGAAGAGACAAACCATGGAGCCGACGCGGTTGACGGTGTGCGGCAGGCCCAGCCTGCGGGCATTGTCGGCCAGTCCCTCGGCCAGTCGGGCGGAGCGGGCTTCCAGCTGCTCATACACACCCGGACGTCCCAGTTCCCGCAGTGTCGTGATTCCCGCCGCCATCGCCAGCGGGTTGCCGGAGAGGGTGCCGGCCTGATAGATGGGACCGGCCGGCGCCACCTGCTGCATGATCTCCCGCTTGCCGCCGTATGCCCCGACCGGCAGGCCGCCGCCGATCACCTTGCCCATGGTGGTCAAATCCGGCGTGATGCCGTACAACTCCTGCGCCCCGCCGCGCGCGACGCGAAAGCCGGTCATCACCTCGTCAAAGATGAGCAGGGTCCCGTGCTGCGCCGTGATCTCGCGCAGCTCTTCCAGGAAGCCCGGCTTCGGCGGCACAACGCCCATATTGCCTGCAACCGGCTCGACGATGACGGCCGCCAGCTCGTGGCCGAATTTGTCAAACGCCAGCCGTACGCTGTCGAGATCGTTGTACGGCACGGTAATGGTATGGACGGCTGTGGTCTGGGGCACGCCGGGGCTGTCCGGCAGACCCAGGGTGGCCACGCCGGAGCCCGCCTTGATCAGGAGACTGTCGGCATGGCCGTGATAACAGCCTTCGAATTTCATGATCTTGTCGCGTTTGGTATACCCTCGCGCCAGCCGCAGCGCGCTCATCGTCGCCTCGGTTCCGGAGTTGACCATCCGGACCACTTCCACGGAAGGCACGATCTCGCACACCAGCTTGGCCATCTCCGTCTCCCGTTCCGTCGGCGCACCGAAGCTGGTGCCGAGCGACGCCGCCTCCTGGATGGCCGCAAGCACCTGCGGATGCGCGTGCCCCAGGATCAGCGGCCCCCAGGAGCCGATATAATCGATGTAGGTATTGCCGTCCACGTCTGTCACCCGGGAGCCTTCCCCCTTGACGATGTAGACGGGATTGCCGCCCACGCTCCGGAACGCGCGGACCGGGCTGTTCACTCCGCCGGGGATGTACTGCTGGGCCTCGGCATAGAGCTTCTTCGACATTTCATAGCCTTTATGCATCTGCTTCACCTCATATCATCATCCAGCCGACGTAAGCTGACGCTCCACCCACACGCCGTTGGCTAATGCTCTACCCACTCGGCGAAAGCTATCGCTGCGCCGGGCGGGGCCCTTCAGCCCTTCTTTCGCTGCTTCAGCGCTTTCAAGTGTTTGCACGATCCTACTATGGAAACAACCGCTACAGCCCCAAACGCTGGGCGACCGCCTCTTCCCATTCGTAAATCTCCGGCGTGAAGTAAGAAACCCGCGTCTTCTTGTATTCTTTGGTGGAGTACAGCGTGATGCGGTCGGTAATGCCGGTCTCGTCTTCGATCGCCTGCAGGATGGCTTCGCACTCCTCCATATCGCGGCCATGCACCATCGTGAAGATGTTGTACTTCCAGTCCGGGTAGATCGGGCGCAGGTAGCAGTGGCTCACCGCCCGGAAGCTGCCCATTTTGTAGCCGATCTCATCCGTCCGGTCTTCCGGCACATGCCACACGCCCATGCCGTTGGCGCGGAAGCCCGCTTTGCGGTGGTTGAGCACGGCGGAGAAACGGCGCATCTGCCCGCGTTCCACCAGCAACTTCGCATGCGCAAGCAGCTGGTCGGTCGTCATGTTCAGATTGGCCGCCCATTCATCAAACGGTCGGGAGACAAACGGCAGGTCCTTCTGCAGCTCCAGAATCACCTTGATGTCCAGATCGGTCAGCGGAATGCTCATCGCCGCCCGGCGCATCTCCTCGGTGTAGTTGGGGTCTGCCTTGGCATTCGCTTCATTTTCCTTTTTCACATCCAGCTGCACGCCGATCTTGAAGAGCTTCAAGGTCGGCAGCAGGCGGATCGAATCCACCTGCCCCAGTTCGCCGAGGATCTCCACGGTCTTCTCCAGGCCGAAGCGGCTGTTGGGGGGAACCGCGATGGTGAACCAGAGGTTGAAGTCGTGATTCCGCTTGTAGTTGTGGGTGATGCCGGGATGCTCATTGAACACCTTTGCCATCTCATCCAGCTTTTCCGGGGCGATGCGCGCCGCCACCAGGCTGGATTGATAGCCGAGCGCCTTCGTATCGAAAATCGCGGATACCTGGCGAATCTCCTGCCCTTTCATGCTGCGGAGGCGCTCCAGCAGCACCTCCTCTGTCGTGCCGATCTTCTCCGCCATCGCCTTGTATGGTTCGGCGACGAGGGGAATCTCCTTCTGCACGATATCCAGAATCTCTTTATCCAGCTCATCCCGTAAGTCGACTGACATGTTACACGCCCTCCTTGAGCCATTTCGCCACATCTTTGGCATGGTAGGTGATGATGAGGTCCGCGCCTGCCCGTTTAAAGCCCACCATCGTCTCCATGACGATCCGCTGCTCATCGATCCAGCCGTTTGCCGCCGCTGCCTTCACCATGGAATATTCCGCGCTCACATTGTAGACGACAAGCGGCAGATCAAAATTGGCCCGCAGCCGCAGCACCATGTCCATGTAAGCCAGGCCTGGCTTCACCATCAGGAAATCGGCGCCCTGCTCCACATCGGCGGCCGCCTCGCGCAGTCCTTCGCGCGCGTTGGCCGGGTCCATCTGGTAGGTTTTCCGGTCGCCGAACTGCGGCGCGGAATGGGCGGCATCGCGGAACGGCCCGTAGTAGGAGGACGCGTATTTCACCGCGTAGGACATGATCGGCACATGGACGAAGCCCGCTTCATCCAGCGCCTGCCGGATCGCCGCCACGAAACCGTCCATCATGTTGGACGGCGCGATGATGTCGGCGCCCGCCTGCGCCTGGGAGACCGCCGTCTTGGCCAGCAGCTTCAACGTTTCGTCGTTGTCGACGTATCCGTCATGCAGCACGCCGCAGTGCCCGTGATCGGTATATTGGCACAGGCAGGTGTCAGCGATCACCACCAGCTGCGGATACGCTTCCTTGATCAGGCGGATCGCCTGCTGCACGATGCCGTTCTCCGCGTAGGCCTGGCTGCCGCATGCATCTTTTTCGGCCGGCACGCCGAACACCAGCAGGGATTGGATGCCCAGGCCCACTACTTCATCCAGCTCCTGCTTCAACAGATCCAGCGAGTAATGATAGACGCCCGGCATGGAAGCGATCTCTTCCTTGATGCCCGTTCCTTCCACGACAAACAGCGGATAAATCAAATCTTCCACCCGCACATGATGCTCCCGCACCAGATTGCGCATCGCGGCGCTGTGGCGCAGGCGGCGATGCCGTTCAAACGTTCTGTTCATAATCGTGTCCCCTCCCTGGTTTTACCCGACCGGCGGCAGTTAGCGCTGCGCCGCGCGGGACTCGCTGGACAGCAGGGCGTCCAGCAGCCCTTGAATCGAATACTCTTGCGCAACGATATCCGGTGTAATGCCCAGCGCTTTGGCCGTTTCGGCGGTGATGGGGCCGATGCAGGCCACCTGCACGCCGTCGAGCAGCTCCGTCACATGCTCGGAACCCAACGCCTGGACAAAGTTTTTCACAGTGGACGAACTGGTAAACGTGACGATATGGATCGCCTTGCGCTTCAACAGTTCAATGGTTTCCGCCGCATTTTCCGCGTCGATGACCGTCTCGTACGTGTCCGCTTCGGTCACCGCCATGCCCCTTTCCCGCAGCTCGCGCGGGAGCGTTTCCCGGGCGATGTCGGCGCGCGGCAGCAGCACCTTTTCCCCGGGCTTCATCTGATCCGCCAGGCTGTTCAGCAGTCCCTCCGCCCGGAACTCTCCCGGCAGCACCTGAACGAGCAGTCCTTTTTCCTCCAGCGCCGCCGCCGTTTTGGGTCCGACGGCGGCCAGCTTCGCCTTCATCCGGCGGATGTCCACACCCAGTTCGCGCAGCCGTTTGAAGAAAAAGGAGACGCCGTTGACACTGGTGAAGATCACCCAGTCGAAGGTGTCAAGCTGCTGGATCGCCTCATCCAGCGGCCGGCTGTCGCGGGGCGGGATCATTTTGACCAGCGGGAATTCGTACGCTTCTCCGCCCAGCTCGACGATGCGCTCCGACAGCTCGCTGGCCTGGCTGCGCGCCCGCGTCACCAGCACCCGTTTGCCGAACAGCGGCTTTTTCTCAAACCACTGCAGCTTCTCGCGCAGTCTGACCACTTCGCCGACGATGATGATCGCCGGGTTGCTGAGCCCCGCTTCTTCCCGCTTTTCTACGATATTCTCCAGCGTGCCGACCAATGTCTCCTGCTCCACGGTGGTTCCCCACCGGATCAGGGCCACGGGGGTTTGAGGCGAGCGGCCGTATCTGATCAGCTGCTCCCGAATGAACGGCAGGTTGCCCACCCCCATGTAAAACACAATCGTTTCCACCGCCGTGGCCAGCTTTTCCCAGTTGATGCTGGAAGCCGTTTTCTCCGGCCGTTCGTGCCCCGTGACGATGGCCAGCGAGGAATTGAAATCGCGGTGCGTCACGGGAATGCCGGCATAGGCGGGGGCGGCGATGCCGGAGGTGATGCCCGGCACGATCTCAAACGGGATGCCGTGCTTCACCAGCTCTTCCGCTTCTTCTCCCACGCGCCCGAAAATGGAGGGGTCTCCTCCCTTCAGCCGTGTCACCACTTTGCCTTCCAACGCCTTTTCCACCAGCACTTGATTGATCTCTTCCTGCGTCAGGGTATGCCGATCCGGCAGCTTGCCGCAGTAGATCAATTCCGCGTCCGGCCGGGCGTGGGCCAGGAGACGGGGGCTTGCCAGCCTGTCGTAGACGATGCAGTCCGCCTGTTTGATCGTCTCCAGGCCGCGCACGGTGATCAGCTTCGGGTCACCCGGACCCGCCCCGACGAGAAACACTTTGCCTTTGCTCATAGCCGATTCTCCTCCCGCACCTTGGCCAGCACCTCGCCGGCACCGTCCGCCAATACGCGCTCCGCCGTCTCGCGGCCGAGCGCCTGCGGATCCGTTCCTGTCTGTGTATGGGTAAAAAGCCGCGAGCCGTCCGGTGCGGCCACCAGGCCGGTCATCCTGATCAGCGGCAGTCCGTTCTCCGCTGTTCCTTCCACGGTCGCATAGGCGCCGATCGGCACCTGGCAGCCTCCCTGCAGCGTGTGCAGGAAGGCGCGCTCCGCCGTCACGGCAAGGCGTGTCGGCAGATGGTCGAAGCGCGCCAGCAGGGCCAACATGTCGCCGTCGTCGGCTCGGCATTCGACGGCCAGCGCCCCCTGGCCGACAGCCGGAATGCTGATCTCCACCGGCAAGAACTGCGTCACCGTCCCCTGCCAGTTGACCCGCTCCAGGCCCGCCGCCGCCAGCACGATGGCGTCAAAGTTTTCTTCCTGCAGCTTGCGAACCCGCGTATCGATATTGCCCCGGATCGGTTTGATGACCAGATCGGGCCGACGGGCAAGCAGTTGGGCGGCGCGGCGCAGGCTGCTCGTGCCGACCACCGCGCCTGCCGGCAGCTCATCCAGTGTCCTGCCGTCTCTGCTCAACAGGACGTCCCGCGGGTCCACCCGCTCCGGGATCGCCCCGATGACGAGTCCTTCCGGCAATTCGGCCGGCATATCCTTCAGGCTGTGGACCGCCATGTCCGTTTCATGGTCAAGCAGGGACTGCTCGATCTCTTTGACAAACAATCCTTTCCCCCCCACTTTGGAGAGGGTCACATCGAGGATTTTGTCCCCTTTGGTGACAATTTCCCGAATCTCGAAGCCCGCGTCGGGATCGAGCCGTTTCAGTTGGTCAATCACCCAGTTGGTTTGTGTCAGCGCAAGCATGCTCCTGCGCGTGCCTACTTTCCAGAGTTTCATCGTTGCCTCCCTGCGGTCCCGCCGCGCGCTGCTGCTGCTGGATCAGGACCGCTGCCATCTGATATCGCTCTTCCTCGCCCGCCGTCAGATAGGCATCGTGCAAGAGCTCGCGAAAAATCGCCTTTCGTTTCGCCGGATCCGTCACGTCCCGCATCACCTGCTTGCGGATTGCGGCGAGAAAATCCACGTATGATTCATATTCGCTGCCGATCTCCCTCTCGATCCGCTGCCTGATCTTGCGGGCCAATCCCGGGCTTGCGCCGGAGGTGGAGATCGCGATCAACAGCTTTCCCCGCTGGACGACCGACGGCACAATGAAATTGCAGAGATCAGGGCGATCCACAATGTTGATCCAGCCCCCCGCCTCCTTCACGTCCCGCCAGACGGCCAGATTCACCTCGGCCTGATCCGTCGCCGCAATGACCAGATCATATCCTGCCGCTGCCCGCGGGGTGTAGGGCTCCCTGCGCCACGTCAGTTTTCCGGCACCGGCCCAAGCCGCGATCTCTTCCGTCGCCAGCGGCGCGATTACCGTCACAGCGGCCGCTGCATGGAGCAGGGCTTCGATCTTGCGGGTGGCCACCTCTCCCCCGCCGACCACCAGACAGGGCTTCCCCGTCAGGTCAAGGACGATCGGAAAGTGTGTCTGCATCCAATCCCTCTCTTCCCGTCACAGCCAGCGATGAAAGCTGGAGGTGTCCGTCATCAAAAAATTAAGGATAAGCAGGGCAAAGGCCCCCAGATTCCAGACGGCCAGCCTGCGGGCCTGCCAGGTGTCGGTCAGGCGGCGGTACAGCCAGACCGAATAGGCCAGCAGAACGAGCGCCGACATCCATACCTTGGGGTCCAGCCAGAAATATCCGGATAATACCAGTTGTGCCCAAATACTCCCCAGGATAACAGCCAGCAGCAGCAGCGGCACGCCCACCATGTTGCTGTGAAACGAAAACTGCTCCAGGCGCTCCAGGCTGGGCAGACGGCGCAACAGCGGCGTCCAGCGCTTCTCTTTGAGCAATTTGTGCTGCAGGAGATACATGGCGGAGAAGATCATGGAGAGGGAAAACGCGCCGTAGCTCAGCATCGCCATCGTGATGTGAATGAACAGGAGTTCGGAGACGCGGGCATCCGTGACGCCATGCAGCGGGCTTTCCGAGAGAAACATGGAGAGCGTCAGCACGACAAAGCCGATCACGTTGGCAAAAAAAACGAGTATGTCAATTCGGAAGAAATAGTTAATCAACAGCGACAAGGAGACCAACACCCATGAATAGAAAAAAAGGGTCTCAAACAGGGTGAGCACCGGAAAATAAGGCTTCTGAGCCATCTGCGAAACGAAGAAAACGGTTTGCAGCGCCCAAACGACAGCAAGCAACCCGAAAGCCAGTCGGTTGACTTTCCGGTTGCTTTGCAGAAAATCGTTAAAATAGAAGAGAACACTCGCTGCATAGAGAAAGATCGTCAGGTCGTAGATCCATCTCGTGTCCGCCATATTCGCTCTCCTCTCTTTCCTAGCGGCATGCCGCCCTAATCGCCGATGCGGGGGGCAAGCGCCTGTTCGCGCACGACCTGCCGCTGTTTCTCATTCGCCCAGGCCGCCTCCTGTTGGTTGCGCTCCACGATCTCCTCCAGGGCGAAGATCGTGGCGAACAGCTCCAGCACTTCCTCGCCGCTTTTTCCTGCCGCCAGTTCCTTCAACCGGACGACCGGGTCGTGCAGCAGCTGGTTGATGATGCCTTTGGTATGCTTGCGGATCACATGCAGCTCCCGCTCTGTCAGATTGGGCAGTTTATTCTCGATCTTGCGCATCGCATCGCCGTGAATGGCAAACGCCTTTTCACGCAGGGCGGCGATCAGCGGCACGACGCCCAGCGTCTGGTACCAGGTGGTAAAGGCGGCGACCTCTTCGCGGATCATCTCCTCGATGCGCTCCGCTTCCTTGCTGCGTTCCGCCAGATTGCTGGCGACGATTCCTTCCAGATCATCGATGTCATACAGGTAGACATTGTCCAGCTCATGCAGACCGGGGTCCAGATCGCGCGGCACGGCGATGTCAATCATGAACAGCGGACGGTTTTTGCGCTGCCTGAGAATTGGCTTCAGCTGTTCGGGCGTCACCACATAACCGGTCGCCCCCGTGGAACTGATGACGATATCGGCGGCGAGCAGCGCCTGGGGCAGCTGCTCCATGGTACAGGCGTCGCCGTGGAATTTGGCCGCCAGGGCTCTTGCCCGCTCCAACGTCCGGTTGGCCACCGTCACGCGGCTGGAGCCGTTGGCATGCAGGTGCTTGGCGGTCAATTCGCTCATCTTGCCCGCGCCGATGATCAGCACGTGCTTCCCTTCAAAGGAGCCGAAAATCTTCTTGCCCAGCTCAATCGCGGCGTAGCTGACGGATACGGCGTTCTCGTTGATGCCGGTCTCGGTATGGGCGCGCTTCGCCAGCGTGATCGCCTGTTTGAACAGCGTGTTGAACACCGTCCCGGTTACCTTTTGTTCCTGTGCGAGCAGGAAGGCGTCACGCACCTGCCCAAGGATCTGGGTCTCTCCCATGACCATGGAATCAAGACCGCAGGTGACTCGGAAAAGATGCTCGATCGCGTCCACATTTTCTTTTATGTACAGGTGGTCCTGGAATGTTTCCTTTTCCACGCCGAACCAGTCGGCCAGGAAGTTGCGGGAATAGAAGCGGCCGGTGTGCAATTGGTCGCACACGACATAGATCTCCGTACGATTGCATGTGCCCAGAATCACGCACTCCACGATGCTCTTCGTTTGGGAGAGAAGATGAAGAGCCCGAGACGTGCTGTCGTCGGTAAAGGCAAACTTCTCGCGGATTTCGACAGGTGCCGTTTTGTAATTTAGTCCGATGAGCAGGATGTCCATGTCCTTCCTCCCAGTCGTGTGTGCGTTCTATCTGTAAAATTGCACTCTTATTATATCATTATGTCCCCATACAAGCAGGTTAAAATGTGAAAAGTTTATTAAGGTTCACGTTTCGACAGGAGGAAGCAGGTCCTGCCTGCCGGTTTTCGGGCGTTTCCTTTCTGGGCAAACAGGTGCGCTGCCCGGTGAAACAGCCTGAGCCCGGTAGCGTAACCGGGCTCAGGCTGCCTACATCCGAAACCGTTTCACGATCCTGTCCAGCGCCGCAGATTTCTCCGCCAGCTGATTGGCATCTTCCGCCAGCCGATAGATGGACACGATGTTTCCCTCCACCGCCGCCGCAGCCGCCGTCACGCTTTCGGTGAACGCTGCCGCGATTCCCTCGATCTGCCGGAGGGTCTCTTCGATCGCCCGGCTGTGCTCCAGCGCCCGCCGCGCCCGGTCGCTGTTTTCCACGGACTGCCGCTTCGTTTCGTCAACCGCCACCCGGAGGCTTTGGATCGCTTCCCCCGCCTGCTTTACATGGCCGACAGCCGTTTGCAGCTCCGCGAGATTTGTCTCCGCACTGCCGGCCGCCTCGTTGGCCCCCGTCTGGATCGTTTGGACCGCCGTCAGAATGCGCCGGGCAAACGATGCGGTTTCTTCCGCCAGCAGCCGGATCTCATTGGCCACCACGGCGAATCCGCGCCCCTGTTCACCGGCCCTTGCCGCTTCAATCGCCGCGTTCAAGGCCAGGGTATTGGTCTGGCGGGCGATGCGGGTGATCGCGGACACCTGCGCACCGATCAGATCGGCTTCCTGGGCCAGCAGCCGAATCCGCTGGACGTATCCGGCCATCTCCTGCTCCACCTGACCCACTTCTGCCGCCGCCGCAGCAACGGCCTCGGTCCCGCGGGTGGTTACCAGCGCCGCTTCCTGGCTCATCCGCTCCGCCAAAACGACGGCATCCGTCATCTCGCTCAGCATGCGCAGCATCTCCTCCAGCCGCTGGATCGCCGCCCCCGTCACATGGGCTTGCTGGCCGGCTCCCGTTTTGAACTGGTTGAACATCCCGCCAAGCTCTTCGAACGTTTCCGTCAGCTCCCTGGCCTGTCCGGCCTGCACCTGGCTGATATCCCGCGTGGTTGCAGCCGTGGCGGCAATCTCGCCGACGATGTTTTGGATGCCGATCGCCATTTTGTTCAGTTCGAAGCTCATCTGATGAAACTCATCGCGGGAATCGTTTTCCAACCGCCTGGTCAGATCGCCGGCGGAGACGGCCCTTGCCATCTGATGCCACGCCTTCATCTGGCGCCTGAACATCCGATAGATCAACCCGCTCAGACAGAGGCCAAGAAAAAGGGAACCGCCCGCCGTGGCTGCCAGCGGCAGAAGGGGCAGCTGGCCAACCCAGCCGATGGCGGCGGCGAACAAGGAGGGGAGGATGCCGACGCCCAGCATGAGCGGCCCGAGAAACGGCCGGTGCACAAGGGTTCCCATCCTCAGGACATACGACATGCCATTGATGCTGCAGACAGGCGCTGCGGAATCGATCAGCCACTCCCCCGTATTGCGCGGATACAATTGGGACAGCACCTCGCGCGTACGGGCCGCCTTTTGCCCCACCTCATCGCCAAAGAGAATGCCCTCCCTCAGCCTGTTGGTGTGGATAACCCCCAGGCCTGTCTGATCCACCAGCACGAAATACTCCTGTTCCCCCAGATGCTCGTCCAGGATGCGGCGAATCTCCTCCCGCATTTCATCAATATCGCCAGCCGCTTGCAAACGGGCGGCCAGCATTTCTGCAACCGCTTTCACTTTTGCTTCTGCCAAACGGGCTCGTCTGGAACGCAAGATGGATGTTTTCACAGCGTTGCTCCCCCTTACCGAACGAGATCGTAATTTAGGTCTGCTGTTTTTTCCTGTCTTTATCATACACGGAATATTCCGCCAAATATATATGATTTTTGCTTGCGTTCCCGTCGGCAATGTTTTATGATGCAGGGAAATATTTGTAGAGACATGCGGGGGAAGAGAGGAATCATGGGAAAGAAGCAGCTTGTCGCCGATCTGGTTTTGCTATTGATCGCATTTATTTGGGGAGCCACGTTTCTCGTCGTGCAGAACGCGGTTTCCACACTGCCTC
Source organism: Brevibacillus sp. SYP-B805 (assembly GCF_011059135.1). Taxonomy (GTDB): domain Bacteria; phylum Bacillota; class Bacilli; order Brevibacillales; family Brevibacillaceae; genus Brevibacillus_F. The sequence goes on from NZ_JAALGD010000002.1 coordinate 270,601, forward strand.
CCAATACATTCAACGGCGTCCGTTTTACCATCGCTTCGCTCTTTTTGGCACTGATCCTGCTGCTGTTTGCCCGGCACGAACGGGCCAGCTTCAACCGGCAGCTCGTCAAAAACGGGATGTTTGTCGGCTTGTGGCTGTTCGCGGGGTATGCCCTGCAGACGATGGGACTGGTTTACACGACGCCCTCCAAGGCAGGGTTTATCACGGGCTTGTCCGTCGTGCTCGTTCCGCTGTTCTCCTTCCTGTTCCTGCGCGAAAGAATCAAGTGGCCGGCTGTGGCGGGGGTTCTGATCGCCGTGGCGGGGCTCTATCTGCTGACGCTGGGGGAATCGCCGCGGCTCAATACGGGAGATCTGCTGGTGTTTGGCTGTGCCATCAGCTTCGCGCTGCAGATCGTGTTTACGGGCAAGTATGCGCCGCACCACCCGCCGCTGCCGCTCGCCATCGTCCAGTTGGCATCGGTCGCCCTGTTCAGCTGGATATATGCCTTCTTCCTGGAGGAGTGGCAGCTCGCCTTCGACATGCAGGCGATGCTCTCTCCGGAAGTGGCGTGGGGGCTGTTTATCACAGCGATTCCGGCCACCGCCCTGGCGTTCCTGGCCCAGACGGCTTTCCAGCAGCAAACCTCCTCTACGCGGGTGGCCTTGATTTTTGCCATGGAACCCGTGTTTGCCGCCCTGAGCGCCTATCTGTGGATCGATGAGCTGCTCACCGGCAGGCAGATCCTCGGCTGCGCCCTGATCTTTGCCGGCATGATCCTGGCCGAGCTGCCGGTTGGCGAGTGGCTGCGCCGGAAACGTCCCGCCGCCTCCAGACAGGAGACCGGTTGAGGGCAGAACTGGCGGATCACCTTCCAGAGACGGGAAGGGTCAGTGTGGAGACAAAGCCCCGTCCTGTCATGGGAGATACAACTCCTCCTGCAGCACTGGTATTGAGTCATTTTCAAAATCCCCTCTCCTGGAATGTTGTCTGGACAACATCATTCTAACCGAGGGTTTTTGAAATGGCTCTCTTTTTTATAGAGACTGTGTTTTTACACAATGATAAGGACTCAACTTCTGCCGTCAACATTTTTGTTGCATAACATATAATAACTATGTATATTGTTATATAACAGAAATGCGTTGGGGAGGGGGAGTGATCCATGAAAAAACGCGTCGAAAAAGCATATAAAATTGCGGAATTGATGATCCGCGTCTTCGAAATCGGTCTGTCCTTTTTTATCGTGATCGGTATCTTCATCGAAGGAATTATGCACGCAAAACGGCTGTGGAATGTGACTTTTGAAGGCGAGTTGCAGTCATTTCAAATTTTTCTTGACAACGTGTTAATGTATATCATCGGCCTCGAAGTCGCGATGTTGTTTGTCAAGCGTGAACCGAACATTATGGTGGACATCCTGATCTTTGCCATCGCGCGAAAAATGATTATCGATACATCAAAAGGTATCGACTTTATGTTTGGAGCGTTTGCCATACTTATCTTGTTCATCGTCAAATGCTATGGGATCAGCTGTATTTTGCTGCCGGGGTATTTCCGGCGGACGGCGAACTCTCCGGATTCGAATCCTCGCTCCTCCGACACTCAAACTCAAGTTTGACACCAAACCACTACATGTGGATAACTGAGTGCGACAGGCATTCTTTGGGAACAACTGGTATTGAGCGATTCTTACGGAAACTAATGGATGATGCAGAGATTACTGTCCACTACGAGGAAGCGATTATTATTCCTTAGTGCTCTGTGTCAAATTTAAGTCAAAGTTTGGGTTAACTGTCCAGTTTAACCGCATCGCCCACTCTCTCCTAGGAAATCGCACAAAAAAACCGCCGGGCAGGCGGTCTCATGCCATGAACCTCCTTTTCCGCAGGCTACACCCAGCCGCGGGCTTTCATGGCGTCCACAATTCGTTGCAGGGAAATCATATAGGCTGCAGTCCTCAGATCGGTCTTATACGTGTTCGCCGCCTGAATGACCGCATGGAAGCTGCGAACCATCACCTCTGACAGCTTGACGTTCACTTCTTCTTCACTCCAGTAATAATTCATCAAGTTTTGCACCCATTCGAAGTATGAAACCGTCACGCCTCCTGCATTCGCCAAAATATCCGGGATCACCCATATCTGATTGGCCGCAAGGATTTGATCCGCATCCGGGGTGATCGGGCCGTTTGCCCCCTCCGCAATGATCCTGGCTTTGATCCGGTCGGCATTCTCCGCTGTAATAGAGTTTTCCATTGCGGCCGGAACCAAAATGTCCACATCCAGTTCGAGTAGTGCCTGGGGATCGATTTGATAATCAGCGCCATAATCCAGTATGGAACCTTGATCTTTCAGACGCTCTACTTTCGTAATGTCGAGCCCGTCCGGATCCAAAACGGCCCCTTTCGAATCGCTGACCGCCACGATTTTGCATCCCAGTCCCGACAGCAGTTTTGCCGTATGTCTCCCCACATTGCCGAAGCCTTGGATGGCGACAGTGGCATCTTGCAAAGGCCGGCCGAGTTCTTTCATCGCTTCCCTGATCGTGATGACACAACCGCGGGCGGTTGCCTCGGTTCTCCCTTTGGAGCCTCCCAAAATCAACGGCTTTCCGGTAATGACGCCGGGGGAGAACGATTTATTCAAGCGGCTGAATGTATCCATCATCCAACCCATCACTTGCGAGTTCGTGTAAACATCCGGTGCAGGTATGTCTTTGTCCGGACCGATAATCTGGGCAATCGCTTCGATAAATCCCCGGCTGATCCGTTCGAGTTCACCGGGGCTGAGATTGCGCGGATCACAGATGACACCGCCTTTGGCACCTCCGTAGGGAAGCCCCACCACCCCGCATTTGAAAGACATCAACATCGACAGGGCCTTGACTTCATCCAGTGTGACATTGGGATGAAAGCGAATCCCGCCTTTGGTCGGACCGATCGCATCGTTATGTTGGGATCTGTACCCCTCAAACACCCGGATTGTACCGTCATCCATTTTCACAGGGAAGGACACTGAGAGAACCCGCATCGGTTTTTTCAATATTTCCACAATGTGCGAATCCAGGCGCAGTTTATCTGCGGCAGTTTCAATCTGCTTCTTCGCAATATCATACGGATTCAAAGTTTCTGACATAATGATTTTTCCATCCCTCCCTGATCTGGTCCCCAATTCTTGCATCAATCCACAGAAAAAAGTCGCATCCTACCGATATCGGCATGTGGCCGCCACCAACGCCGCCTGCCCCAGACTGATGCCCCCGTCATTGGGAGGTACCTGCCTCCCCAGCCATACGTTCATGGCGCTTTCCGCAAACAGTTCCTTCAGATCGGTCAGCAAAAGAGTATTTTGAAAGACACCGCCGGCCAGTACAACCGTGTCGACCCCGTGGGCTTCTCCCAAAGCAAGGACGCTTTTATATAGGCCTTCTGCGATGCTCCTGTGAAACGAACGGGCAATCGCCGCCACATCCCGTCCGTTCAAACGATCTTCGAGCATTGCATGCAAAAGAGGACGATAATCAAGCTCTTTTTCATCCCACGGAAAAGGATACACCCTTTCCACAGGGACAGTGCGGGCGAGATGTTCGAGCCAAATGGCTGCCTGCCCTTCAAACGAAATGGCATCGGTGAAGCCCAAAATGGCTGACGCTGCATCAAACAGCCGACCGACGGACGTGGTGGGAAAAGTGCGGAGGTTTTTTTCCACCAGTTTGAAGGCGGTAAAAAACCGTTCCGGAAAAGCAAGCCGTCGGCCCATATCCATCGCCAATCCCGGATCGTCTGCAAAGAAACCGGTCATCGCCTGCAGCGGTATGCGAGCCGCCGCATCGCCGCCGGGCAGCACGGCGTAACGAAGATGGCCGCACCGTTCCAACCCTTCTGCGGCACTTCCGACAAACAGCTCCCCACCCCAGATTGCCCCATCGTCGCCAAAGCCTGTCCCGTCAAATGCCACTCCGATCACCCGTTTGTCCAGGGCCTTCCGTTCCGCCAGCACTGATGCCACATGGGCACGATGATGCTGGATGCCAAAGTGCTCGCAGGCTTCCAAACCACGTGCAAATTGGGCGGAGCGATGATCCGGATGGAGATCATACGCCACGACCGTTTCCGCCAATGGGACGTCATACATCGACATCAGGTCGAAGACGGTCTGCTCAAACGCCGTATACGCCTGGTACCGCGTCAGATCCCCCAAATGTTGGCTGATGATCGCCTGCCCTTTGACGACCAGAGTAACGGTATTTTTCAAGTCAGACCCGACAGCAAGAATGGACCGTTCACCGGGCAATTGAGTGACAGGAAACGGGGCGTACCCCCTCGCCCTGCGGAGTACGGTGGGGCCGAATGCACTCATACGAACGATGGAATCATCGACGAAACGGGCAATGGGACGCTCCCCGATGAGCCAAGCGTCGGCCAGCCCGCGCAGCGCTTCGGTCGCGTCTTCATCAGTATAGACGATGGGTTCGCTGGAACGATTCCCGCTCGTCATTACCAGTACAGGCGGCGCTCCGAAATGAAACAGCATATGATGGAGAGGCGTATACGGAAGCATTACGCCCAAATCGGCGTTGTCGGGGGCGATGCCCGGGAGTGTCCGGTGTGCCCTGGCCAATACGATAGGACAGGTTGAAGACGTAAGGAGTTCTTCTTCTTCGGGTGAAAGATCTATCAGCGTCCGCGCCGTCTCCATGTCTTTTACCATCAGGGCGAACGGTTTCGCCTTGCGGAGCTTCCGTTCCCTGAGTGTCCACACTGCCTGACTGTTTTCAGCATCGCACGCCAGGTGATACCCGCCAAGCCCTTTGATCGCCAGGATGCGCCCTTCGCGGAGAAGTTGGGCCGTCTTTTCGATAACTTTGTCATCCCCACGCATCTCTCCGCCTTGCCACCGCAAGTAATAATGAGGCCCACATTCGGGACAGGCGGTTGGCTGCGCGTGGAACCGGCGGTTGGTCGGCGCATGATATTCGGCTGAACAAGTCTCGCACAAGGGCCACGCTTTCATCGTCGTATAGGGACGGTCATACGGCAGGCGCTGTATCACGGTATATCGCGGACCGCACTCCGTGCAATTGATGTACGGATACAGATAGCGGCGGTTTGCAGGATCGAACAGCTCGCTTAAACACGCCGGACACACGGCGAGATCGGCAGGGATGTACACTGTCGGCCGATCATTGCGCATGCTTTCACGGATTTGAAAATCGGGGAATCCTTCCACAGCTGCGTCTTCGATTTCCAGACCGGTCACCTGGGCTAACGCAGGAGGACGTGTCGTGATTTCTTGAAGAAACGACTGGAGGGCATCTGTGTCCCCTTCCGCATGGATCTCGACGCCGCTTTCCCCGTTGAGCACCCATCCGCTGATCTCCCACCGCTTGGCCAAGCGAAAGATAAAGGGGCGGAATCCGATTCCTTGGACAACGCCATAAACGCGAATCCGACGTGCCGTCTTCATAACCAGCCACCCACCTTTTTACAGAGACGCATCTTCCGTGGAAGAAGGGCGTGCCACATTGCATCCGCGTCCCAAATACCCGATTTGAATGACACGTTCGTCTTCCGCCAGTACAGGAACAGTGGTTCCACCTGTCAAAGCGATCAGCCGTCTTAACGCCTCCCGGTCTTCTTCCACGTCATATTCTACAAACTCCTCCCCGTCCCATAGCAAAGATTCCCGCAGATCCTTCGTGTAGGGGCATCCTTTCGTGCCAAAAAGTTCAAGCATCCTTTACCAGCTCCTCCAGACCTTCACGGATGATGTGATAAACGCTTGCCTGTGCTTCCTGGATGCGCGGAATGTAGTCGGAGCGAATGACGATGGGTATGTCCGCCAAGCCGTTTCGGACGATCTCGCCTCCGTCGTAGCCGAGAAGGGCCATCGTCGTCAATCCGCTTCTTCTCGCCTCCGCCAGGGTCATGAGCACGTTTTTCGAGCCACCGCTGGTGGAAATCGCAATGACGACGTCGTTTGCTCCGGCTTGGGCAATAAGTTGACGCAAAAAAATGACCTCCGCCCCCACGTCATTGGCCAGTGCCGAGAGAATCGCCGGTTCCATGGCCAAAGAAACGGCTGGATAGGGTCTCATCCCTTTAGGCGGGAGCGTCATATCCAATGCCCAGTCGTTGGCATCGGTGGCGGATCCGCCGTTGCCGAAGAGAATCAGTTTTCCTCCCCGATCAATCTGCTCAGCCAGGGTGTGGATAGCTCTGACAATCTGTTCCGATTCTTCGTCTGCCACTTTTTCCCGTAACTGTTCCACGTCTTTCGCCTTTTCCTCGATCGACCGGGCCACTTCAGTTACGACACGCGACATGTCTTGCCGTTCAGATCCGAGAAACGGATATAAAAACGATGCTTCCCCTGCTTCCCGGCCAAGTTCCCGATGTTCAAAAAAGACGTGAACCGTCTCCCACAAGGTATGATACAAAATCTCGATCAATTCTTGTTGAATAAACGGATCCTCGTCCGGCGGCGCCACAGCGTAATCGCCGATCCTCCCCGGCAAAGCAAACGTTTGCGCACCCTTTAACCGGGCAAAGGCCAACGCCTCATCCACCGCTGCGTCCCCTTCCGGCGGCGAAAACCCCATCACGATGTCCTCCGGTCGGACGATCGTTTTTACCCATTCAGAAAACGCCATGGATAGATCCAGAGCGGGGAGCGCCCGTTTGCCGACGATAACGGGGTGCACAAACTCGACGGAAACGTGCTGTGCGTCGGTCGCGTATGCTCCCCGGCCAAACGCTAGAAGGTGTCCGCCGTCGAGGAATCGTAGGGCCATTTCCTGACATGCTCGCGCAAGCCGTTCCGATTCTTTGGGGAAAAAGCGCCGCGAGGCCTCGTTACGCGCATAAAGGCGTTCTTTTACCCATATCGGGAAACGTTCCATAACCAGATCCCTTCTTCTTATTAGTTAGCAGATACGCGGCAACGGATCCCCCACCAGCATATCGATGACCCGCGTACCTCCATATCGTGACCGCGCTAGGACGACCCGCTTCGGTTCTTCCTGGATTTCTCCAATGCGCCGCGCATCCTCCCCGCCTGGTACACGTCTGAGAGCGTCGAGCGCGATGTCGGCATGTTCCGGTGAAACGATGGCCACAAACTGCCCTTCATTGGCAATGTGGAGGGGATCCAGTCCTAAAATTTCACAGGCACCGCGTACCGCAGGACGTACCGGAATCGCTTCCTCTTCCAGCATGACGGCAACCCTGGCATCTCGTGCCAATTCGTTTAAAGCCGTCGCCAGGCCGCCCCGCGTCGGATCCCGCATCCACCTCAGTCCAGGCGCCGCAACCTCGGTGAGAGCCGCAACAAACGGCCATAACGGGCGTGTATCGGAGGTAAGATCCGCTTCCAAATCCAGTTCTCCCCTGGCCAGGAGGACTGTGATCCCGTGATCCCCTATCGGTCCGGAAAGAATCACCTGATCACCGGGTCGAACGTTTTGAGACGAAAGATGGACGCGTGGGTCTGTGAGACCAATACCGGCAGTAGTGATGTACAGCCCGTCCGCCTTCCCGTGTTCCACCACCTTCGTATCGCCCCCCACCACGGGCACCCCGGCACGCTGCGCCGCCTTGGCCATGGCCGCCACTTCCCGTTCCAACTCGGATGCGGCCAAGCCCGCTTCTAAAATCAGCGTGGTGACCATCGCCAACGGTTTGGCGCCGCCCATGGCCAAATCGTTTACCGTCCCGTTTATGGCGAGTTCCCCGATGGACCCGCCTGGAAAAACAAGCGGTTTCACCACATAGCTGTCCACCGTAAAGGCCAAACGCCGCCCCTCCGCGTCAACATACGCCGCATCGTTCAACTCCGTCAACGTGTCTTTCATCAAGTAGGGAACCAACAACCCCTCGATCAGCCGTCGGCTGGCTTTCCCGCCGGCGCCATGGGCCAACTCAATGTGGGTATCGGTAAAATGCACCTTGGTGGTCTTCATACTTTTGTCTCCCCTTCATCTCTTGCCGTACATTCCTGAAGCGTTTCCTTATGCAATCAGTTCGGGCAGGATCGTCCAGATCATATAACCACCAAATAATAAACTGACGAAACCCGCCACCGTCCGGATGCTGGCGTGGACGGCGACCCGCTTGGAAGCCGCCGTAAGGGCTGGTGCTGCGATGAACATCGTCATGGCAAACATCCCAAGAACCGTCCCCAGACCGAACAGTAAGAGCCAAAGAATCGCCATCCCCATGCTTGGCGAAGCCTGCATGGCCAACACGGCAACAGCGCCGCTTCCGGCAAGACCGTGTACCAGGCCAAACCCGAAAGTGATCCATTGACGGCGTTCCAACTTCACCGTCGGGTGGCGATGGCCGGGACGATGAAAATGTCCATGCACCGTTTCATTGTGGGAATGGACATCGAAATGGACACGCTCTTTGATCACGCGCCGGAGCGCAACCACGCCCAGTAACACCAGAAGAATAGCTACACCCAAGTCGGTGAATTGTTCAAATTGAGGAGCCAACTCTAAATGCAAAATTAATAGAGGGAGCCCCACGAAGGCGATGGGAATTAAGTGACCGATCCCCCAAATGAAGCCAAGCCACGCGGCAGGCCAAAGTCGCCGTTCTTCAGAGACCAAGGTAGAAACAGCCACCACATGATCCGCGTCCAATGAATGACGTATACCGAGAAAAAGGGCAATTCCGAGCAGAATCAACCAATCCATCGACGTATCTCCTTTCGTTTTCGGACTATTCGCCGACCGCCTGACGCAAGTGGACGTGGTGGTAATATGCGGCGCACGCCCCTTCGGACGACACCATCAGGGCACCCACAGGATGTTCAGGTGTGCATTCTTTACCAAACAATTTGCATTGATGCGGTTTAAGCACCCCTTTTAACACCTCACCGCATTGCGCTGCTTTCGGATCAGTAACGCGAACGCCTTCTACCTGGAAGCGAACTTCCGCATCCCACTGGGCGAATTCGGGTCGCAGTTTCAACGCCGATTGGGAAATGAATCCAAGGCCGCGCCACTCGAAGAAGGGCCGGACTGCAAAGACTTCGTTCATCGCTTTGAGCGCGGGGATGTTCCCTTCCGAAGGGACAACGCGGCTGTACTGATTTTCCACTTCAGAACGGCCTTCCCGCATTTGTTTGACCAGCATGAGGATGGATTGCAGTAAATCCAACGGCTCAAAACCGGAGATCACCACAGGTTTTCTGTAATCTTTTGCGATAAATTCATAAGGACGGGCGCCGATCACAGCTGAGACATGGCCAGGTCCAATAAACCCGTCGATGCGCATATCCGGGGAATCCAAGATCGCGCGAATCGCCGGCAAAATAAGGACATGATTGGAAAACACAAAAAAGTTTGGCACGTTAAGATCGCGGGCGCGCAGGAGCGTCAGCGCCGTCGACGGAGCCGTCGTTTCAAAGCCGATGGCAAACAGCACGACTTGCCGATCAGGATGATCGATGGCAATTTTTAAAGCGTCCAAGGGAGAGTAGATCATACGAATATCGGCTCCCTTGGCCCTGAGTTCCAACGGGGTTCCCTGCCGACCCGGAACCCGCATCACGTCACCGAAAGCGGTAAAAATCACATCCGGCTGCCGGGCGATCGACAAGCCGTCGTCCATGCGCCCCATGGGAAGGACGCAAACCGGACATCCCGGCCCATGGACGAGCTCGATGTTTGGCGGCAGCAAGTTCTGTAACCCGAATCGAAAGATAGAAAACGTATGCCCGCCGCATACTTCCATAAAACGGTAATGGTAATTGGGATCGACGAGACGATGAATCTCTTCCGATGTCTTACGGATCAATTCCGGATCGCGAAACTCGTCAACGTATTTCATCGTCATAAGCGCACCTCCAATGCTCGCCCCAAAGCCACGCCCATATGAACAAGGAGTATGTCTCCTGCCTTGATGCCGGGAACGAAGTCGATGGCGACGGTCGTGCGTATGCCCAGGCGGTCTTCCACCACAGCTTCCCCGCCGTGGACTTCGATAACTTTAACCGGAACCGCCACATCGCCACATGTCGAACAACCATCATGAGCCAACGTGTTTCTTCCTAATTTTTCCAGTTCCCCGTCATTGGTCATCCCGTCATCCTTCTTTCCCTTTTTCAGTTGAGGGCTTGGACGTTGAAAGTTTCATGTTTTCTTCGTCATCAAATTGATAACCCATTACCTCCTGCATGGCCTCGTCCGATTCGCCCAACAAGCTGAGCAATCTCAGTTGCTCGACCGCTTGTTCTTCACTGATCTTGCTCATGGCAAATCCAACGTGGATGAGCACCCAATCGCCAAGATTGGTTCCTTCATTTTTCAGAAGGCCAATGTTAATTTTCCGCCGCACGCCGGAAACGTCGACCACGGCGTAATGGTGATCACCGTCGAGAAGCTCCACAATTTGACCTGGAATAGCCAAGCACATGGCGGCGTCCCTCCCCACTTTGTAATCAAAAGCTTGTTCAGTGTCTAACCCCGTTTACGCAAATCCGAGGCGCCACACGATGACGCGGTTGTTTCCCGAATCGGCAATAGCCAAACGGTTCTTGTGACACCAAATTCCGTAAGGCCAGCATAAAGTGTCCCATGCCACCGCCTGCCAACGGTTTTCTCCCGACCCGTCGAAATCGGTTTGGCCGATGACGTATGAGGCGGGGTGATACGCCCCTTTTCGCGGCAACTCTGTATAAAGAAGGACGCGATTGTTGGCCGTATCGGCCACCGCAAGCAGATCGCCGCATAACGCAACGCCGTAAGGAAAACGAAATCGCCGGGGTCCCTGGGGGACGTGGGGGAGTTCAAACGACTGAGTGAAGTCTTTTTGCCCGAGAATCAGATCGGCTGGCCGGTCCACGTCTGGAGGAGGGGTATAACCGAGGACGCGATGATTGCCTGCATCGGCGACATACAATGTGCTTCCATCGCCGGCGAGAGCGTGGGGCCAGCGAAACGTGTCCACCCCCACACCCTTTCCTCGGTTTTCGCCGTTCACGTAACCATGAGGTTGACCGAGAATCAGATCGGGAACGCGACCGTCTTCCGGGATGTCTTTCCATCCCAGAACCCTGCGGTTGCCCGTATCGGCTACGTAAAACCAGCCATTGACGTATGCGAAGCCGTATGGCCAATAAAATCCCGTCGGGCCTACTCGCCCTACTCGATTGGTGGCGGTGCCCTCCAGATCAGACTGCCCCAAGACATGATCGGGCGGCTGGTTGTTTTTTTCCGGCAGCGTTTCCCAGATCAGAAGACGATGGTGCCATGCGTCTGCGACAAATAACCGTCCTTCGATCACCGCCACGCCAGTTGGGAGGTGAAACAATTTGGGTCCCTCTGCTTCAAAATCGGCCTGTCCTAAAACGACGTCGGCCGGGGCGTGATCGTTCTCGGGCCAACCGTACCAAATGAGCACACGATGGTTGCCGCTATCAGCCACCACGACGACGTCATCGTCCACATACACTCCCCTCGGGGCGTAAAGATGGATCCGGTTTGGCCGGGCCGGTGGCAACGCCAGGCCGCCGGGAGCCGGTCCCCCCAACCAACGCTCGGGGTGAGCGGTCAACCTAACCGTATCCATACCCGCTGATCCTCCACTCGTACCGGAAAAGGTTCCAACTGCACGTGGGGCGCCGTCATGCATTCCCCGGTTGATAAATCGAAACGGAAGCCGTGCCAGGGACAAGTAATGGCAGATCCTTCGACGAGTCCTCCGTCGAGAGGCATCCCCATATGGGGACACTGATTGCGAAAGGCCATCACCTTTCCATCGATGCGGACCAACAGTACGTCGCACTCCTCGCGGGTAAGGCGGACCGGTCGTCCTTCCTCCAGTTCCGAGATGGACGGACCTTGCAGCCAGCCACTTTGTTCCAGGTTACCTGCATCATCGATCACATGCAGGGGCAAGTAGCCGGAAGCAACTTCGTCTTCCGCCATGAGGACATATTCAATTTCCGGAACACGCGCTTTGATCGCCTCCTCGACCCCGTTTTTCAACGTCACAGCTGACAGAGAACAACCTGCGCAGGCACCGTGAAGGCGCACATAAACGGTCTCTCCATCAACTTTAACCAACTCCACATCGCCACCATGGGAGCGCAAATAGGGGCGCACTTCTTCGATTACCGCAGCGACACGGGTAAACAGATCTTGTTTAATGATCCCGTGCATGGAAAATATCGCGTAGACGGCAGGGTCTTCCGCCGCTTTAAGCAACAACTCTTTGCCCGCATCCGTTTCACGAAACGTACGGACGAGCTTTCTCAGGGCATGTTCATGAAACGCTTCGATGGCCTTTTTCAACTCCAACGCCTTTATGCGCGCATCCTCCGGCAACTCTTTAATCGAGGCCAACACCCGATCCACACGTTCCGCCAAAGCGTGAAAGTCCTCCTGCTGGACTTTCATCGTCAATCACCTCCAAATACCAAGGTCTGCTCGAGCGCTTCTTCGGTTTTCTGCTGTAACAAGGTGGCGAAGGTTTGTTTAGCCATCTCTTGCAGCACCTCCCCGACGGTGGCACGTTCGAAAATGGGGGAAGGAACGTTTAAACGCCGATTGGCCAACGCTTGTAGAATCAAGCACGATCCAGCAGGGTTATCAAGGAGAGCATCCCGGAAAAACGCGTCCACGAATTCATTTAGCCACACACCGTCTCCCTGGGGATTCGTACGGAGCCGATCTAACGCGTTTTGTGCCCCTTCGTTGCGCTGGATGATACGTTCACTAAAGCGATCGACGGCCATCGCCAACAAAAGGTTGACGTACTGCTGCTCATGGGGATCCATGACACACTCCCCCTTTCATCCATTGATTGCACCTTTTGTGCCTGCCTGCTTCAACCTTTCTCATTCGATGTTGTTTCCATCCGTTTACGGGCAATCTCGGCTAAAATGCCCTCTACGGCCTCTGCCGCATCGTGTTCCCCTTGTGCACGAAACAAGCGACTGGCCTCTTCTAACCGAGGTACCGCCCGGGAAAACGCGCCCAGATGAGCCAAGGCATTTCCCTGATTGGCTAAGACGCGGGCATACCCCATGGGATCGTCCTCAGGGCGGCGTACACCAAGCACGTCTTCATAAAGTGCCACAGCTTCCCAAAGGTTTTCTTCCGGGTGGGACGTTTCCACATGCTGTAACGCGTTGGCGAGATTGACTGTTGCGCTCGCCCAAAGCTCCGGATGTGTGTCCTTTTGGAAAATGACCAAGGCTTCCCGCAGTGATTGAATGGCCATCGCAGTGCGCAAACGGGCGCTGCGATCTAATGACGGCATGGCAAGATATGCCAATGCCAAATTCATATGAACCATGGCGTAGCCTTCGGAATGAGTGTCTCTTCGATACACTTTCAGCGCTTCATGGTAGCACCTGACCGCTTCCAGGAGGGCCCCCTTCCGACCCTCTGCGTCCGTTTGATACGCGGTGCCCAATTGAAACCACAGCTCAGCCCGGGCTTCCTGAAAGGAAGATGTCTCTAAAAGCGCGAGGGCGCTGCGATATCCATCTACCGTATCCTGCCCGTGATCGCCAAGCATCTGTTTCGTCGCCGCCCATTCGGCATAGAGGCGGGCGGAAAAAACGGGGGAGACATCCCTGACTGTTTCCGCCGCCTCCAAAAGGATCTCAAGCCCCGTTGACCAATCTTTTTGGTTAAACGCGTCGTACGCCTGCGTGGCTAACAGAAACGCCCGTACTTCCCCGGCGGCGTTGCCATACGGTGGGGGCGTTTCGTATAAACCGAGTCGCCACGCCACCGCGTCTAAAAGAAGGGAGAGGTCCCCTGTGAGCGATTCTTTGGCCAAAGCATATGTGTGGACTTGTGGCTCCAGAATAAAACGGTTGTAAATTCCTTCCGGACCTTCCGGCAATAACGCTAAAATCACATCCTCGCTTCTACCCTCAATTGCCGCAGCAAAAAAACGCCAGTGCTCCGGCCAAATGTCGGGAAGATAGCCGCGGAGGAGAAGCGGCAATAGATTGTCTCCTTCCGGAACAGACGGTAAAAGAAGAAAACCTGCCGTTCCAGGAAAAACACCGATCGGTTGCGGTCGCAGCACGGTTCTCCCCCCCTTTTTTTCCTCAGAAAAACAAGATCCAGAAAACAAAAGCCATGACTAAAGCTGCGCCGTAGTACTTGAGCAGAAAAGGGGGATGCGGAGCGCTACGAGCTTATCATCCCATACAGCAACGCGAACCCCAGGAGGCACACCTTCAGGCAAAAGCTCTTGTACAAACAAACTTCGGTCACCGCGGGAATTGCGCAGTTTTAACAATAATCCCCCTGCCCCTGGATGACTCACCGGCATGATCCACAGTTCTTCACCGCGTACTAAAGCGATAGCGGTTCCCGTAGGGAACCGCACCGATTCTTCGGCGGGAATATGGAGATAACCAGTAGAGGTAAGTTCAAGTTTCACTATTTTTCCCTCCCAAGCGCTGGAGCAACTCCTTGGCCAAACGATCCATGGCCGCTTCCACCGTGGGAGACAAGCCAAACCCGTGCAACAAGTTTTCTGCTTCGATGAGGAAGACCGTCACTTTCTTTGGAAAGCGGCTTTTTAGTAACCAACGTCCCAAGGCGATGGCGTTATCCCACCGAAAATCGTGGAGGTTGACGTCATTTAGAGGAGGAGTTTCCACTTCTTCTCCAGGCAGTTCAAAAATGGTGCCCGGTTCGGCCCCTGTCTTACATGCGTCAACAAGGATAAGTTCCTCGGCATCCCCGATTTGAAAGGTCACATCCATGCCAGCGGTTCCACCATCGGCCAAGCGGACTCCCGGTGGAACCCCAAGTTCCCACAATTTGCGGATGAGCATGGGGCCCGCTCCGTCGTCGCTACGAAGTAAATTGCCACATCCAATAATGACGGTCACATCAATTCCCCCTTCTACGAACGTAACCGGTTTACGACCCACGGACCAGAGCAGTTTGATCGCCGCCCCTAGATCTTGATAACCTCGTATTTGGCTAATTCTTTATGCGACTTGGCGTCGTAAGCATGAACGGTGCAGACGAGGCACGAATCGTAGCTTTGCGCAATGTGAGCCAGTTCGACCGGGTCTTCGGGATTTTTGACGGGTACGCCAATCATCGCCGTCTCAATAGGACCTCGCTGGCCGTGACGATCCCGAGGACCGATGTTCCACGCCGTCGGAGTTACGACTTGATAGTTTTCGATCTTCCCGTCTTTGATTTGAATCCAGTCGGCCAAAGCGCCACGGGCTGCTTCGGTAGCCCCGAAACCGCGCCCTTCAGGAAGCTCTTTTGGCTTGACATAAAATTTCTCATGTAAATCGATCTGCCTAAGCCATTCCCGCATGCGCAAATAGTACTTCGCTGCTTCGTGCAAACGCGCCAGCACGCGCACCATGACACTAGGGCCGATTTCGTTGATGATATTCAAAAAGAGGGGATCGTAATCCTGCCACTCTTCCGCACCCGGACGACCGGCTATCACTTGTCGAGCCAACGGCCCTACCTCTAACGAAATCTCGCCAATCCCCGGAAGGTCATACCGGGGCGCCTTGGCCCAGGTATACTTCCCTTCTTTTTGGCCCTCTGTCGGATCAATGGGGTCGGTCACCCCTTCAAACGGGTGGAAGGAACCGCCTCCACGGTAGAAAGAATGAGTGTGATCTTCCCGTACGCGGGCTTGATCAAAATCGTGATATGCCTTCCCGTCAAATACCCCGGAGCGGGCGATCAACGCAACATTACGTCCTTCAATGGTGGGATAACGGTATTTTTGCGGATGGAAGAAGTTCCCCATCGCCAAATAACGCCCCGGACCAGCCCCGTATTTGTCCAAGCCGATTTCCATGCTGTAACGAATGAACAAACCAAGATCGGAATCGCGGTGTTCCGGTTTTTCATCCAGCCACGCAAGAACATCTGTCCAGGTCTTGTTTTCCAGCCAACGTTCGACGGAACAACCTAGGAGAATTTTCTCCAGCCAGGTTTCACGGTAATATTCCAAAATGGAGATGGAACGGGTTATGTCGGACAACGTCGGCGCACTGACAACGCCTCCGGGAACCATGAAGCTGGAATGGGGCCACTGGCCACCGAAGATCGCGTAAATTTCCACCGGTTTGGCCGAAACGACCACCCCGGCCTCATAATGTTCGCCTTCAAAGGGCGCCCAACGGCGAACCACTTCATCGTACAATTTAGAGGACGCGTAGTTTCGATGCGTCAGGCCGATGGCGAACAGGGCATAAAACCAACGGGGGATGCTCTGGATCGTTTCCGCTGCCTGGGCGATATTACGGATAAGCGTAGCGTTAGGCGGTACTTCCGTGCTCCAGGCTGTGTCTAAAGCATAGACCGCCTTGGTAAGATGGCTGCCGCCGCAAATGCCGCAAATCCGGGGGGTAACAATCAGACCTGCCTGCGGATCTTTTCCTTTTAAAATCATTTCAAAGCCGCGGAACATGGTGGCTTCCGTCCAAGCATCAACAACGACTCCGTCTTCGACGGCCACTTTGACGTCCAAGTCACCTTCCACGCGCCCTAGCGAGTGGACTTTGATTTCCATTTTTTGTCTTTTTGTCGTAACTTCTTGCTTATTCATACTCACGAACCCCACCTTTAAAAATGGTTTTCCCTAAAAAGAGACAAGTAGGGGTACCAGTTATGTTTATGGAACAAACATATCTTCCTTCGCCCATTTCGGTGCTACCGCGCGAGCCATTGCCGCATGGACGGAGTAGCTTAACGGGTCGCTGCCTTGCGGTACTTCCTTTGGAATCGAGCCGAGAACCTTTTGTGTCTTGAACACCGTACCCGGCGCCAAGTCGAAGAACGGGAACTGTGGCTCCGTACAACCGATGCAAGGCATACCTGCCCGGGTTTTCGAAGATTGACGGTTCCAGAGAATACGGTTACACGGCGAGTGGGTCATCGGGCCGCGGCAACCTTGTTCATAGAACAAGCAACCTTTCCGCGTACCTTGTCCGAATTCTTCCACAGGTTCTTTCCACTCAAAGTATTGCACACGCGTGCAGCCGGTTTGGGTGAACGTCTTAAAGAAGGTTTGCGGCCGTTGCAAATCGTCCAAAAGGACGTCTTCCACGCGACCGGTGGCAACGGCGACGAGAATCTGTGTCACCCAGTCGGGATGAGCCGGGCAACCGGGAATGTTGATAACCGGCAATCCCGCTTTCGAACGGAATTGGGATCCGAGGAACCCGCCCCGTTCCCCCTTGAGGTATTGAAGACCAATGGATTCAGACGGATTCGGTTTCGTCGCCGGGATCCCGCCCCAGCATGCGCAGTCGCCAATGGCGACGACGTACTGGGCTTTATGGGCAAATTCCCAAATCCAATCTTTTTTCGGGCGATCCATGAGCATGTCATAGTGTCCGGTACCGTTTGGCCCTTGAATGATCGTCCCTTCAACGACAAAGATATCCAAGGGGATTTCGTCATTGAGGATCTGATCATACAAACGGCGCACCTGGTCGCCGAATTCCATGGACAACGAATGGTGATAGAGGATGTTGATGCCGAAATCGGTGACCAAATCAATCACTGTCGGCTCTTCAGCATTTAAAAACGACTGGGTGTTTCCATTGCACGCACCGCCGTGCATCCAAAGGAGATTCGCCACTTCATCCACCTCCAAAAGAGCGAGTTTTTTGAACCAGTTGTTCTGCGAATTGCGGTATGGATTGGTGATCGATTACGAGGAAACGACCGCTTTCTCAAACGCTGCTTTGTCCGACTCCAAGCGGGAAATCCACTCGTCGATACCATCTCCCGTGCGGACAGAAACTTCATGAATGGAGATGCCTGGTCTTACGTCGTTCAGCGCTTCATAGAAGCGATCCCGTTGAAACCCCACGGCTTCGGCCAAGTCAATCTTCGTAATGACTGCCACATCGGCGCTGTTGACGATGGTCGGATACTTCACTGGCTTGTCTTCACCTTCTGTCACAGAAAAGAGAACGACACGCTGATTTTCTCCCAAATCGTAACTGGCAGGACATACGAGATTGCCAACGTTTTCGATAAAGAGAAAATCAATATCTGCCAAGTTCCATCCTTCCAAGGTCCTGTCAACCATGTCCGCCTCAAGGTGACAAACTGTACCAGTGGTAATCTGACGCACTTTCGCTCCGCTTTCACGCAAACGTTCGGCGTCGTTTTCTGTGGCTAAATCACCGACTAACGCTGCCACACAATACCGTTCGCCAAGGCGAGACAACATTTCTGTAAGCAGCGTCGTTTTTCCCGCACCTGGGCTTGAGACCATATTGATGACGTAGACACCGGCCTCCTGAAAGCGCTTTCGTAATTCCCGAGCAAGGAGGTCGTTTTTCTTAAGGACGTTCTGACGAATTTCAACAATCCGGGGGTTTAACGTCATCTTCTACACCTCCTTCCAAGGCATACAATTCCATCTCGCGCCCCTCGAGCAATTGACCTGTTTTCGTCCCGCACACAGGACAGCGCATAGGAAACGGTTCAGGCAAAATATGCGCTTCTTGGCAATCAGGACAGAAGACTTTTACAGGAACGTCCTCAATCACGAGCCTTGCCCCTTCGAGAGGTGTCCCCTGGATGACCGCATCGAAGGAAAATACCAGAGCTTCCTTTACCACACCCGACAAGGCACCCAGTTTTACGTAAAGGGCTTGCACCCGTTTAATTCCCGTATGTTCTGCCGCTTCGATGGCTAATTCAACCAGGCTATGGGCGATGGACAGTTCATGCATCGTCGAACTCCTTCGACAAATGTCGCGTGAAATTGAGAATAAAATTGAGCGCCGGCTGCAACTCTGGATCGCTCAATGCCCGCATGATCCCAAGGAGCCCCACGCGTTTCGTTCCCGTCTGGGCCGTTTCCTCAGTGGCTCGGATCATTGAACGCGACACTTTTCCAACGATTTGCACCGAACGCACGTCGAGGACATCGGATTTCAACAGCTCTTGAACTTGAGGAGAATCAAGAAACTCCTGCATTCGACGCAAGGCGGCAAAGGCGTGCTCGAAGCGCGTGACGTATTCAGGCCTGGACAAGCTATGTCGTAAAAGAACGACGAGATCGTTGATCGAATCAGCGATTTCAGGCCCACGACGGAGAAAATTTTCCAACATGTCGAACAGAAACGTCACATGCTCCAGCTTGTCGAGCAGGCGAACCAGTTGCTCGATCGTTTTCGGGTCCGAAAGTTTCTCTACCAACAAATGATCGATCGGCGCCTCCGCAACCGCCCCTTCCCCAATATTCACCATGGACCCCCCTCCTTTCATGGTATCCGCAGGGAAAAAATAAGCGCGTCTTTTTGATACGTTACCGTTTTTCCTCCCTTACGTTTTATTTGTATCAATACTTTAAATTATGTGAAGATTCTATCATACAAAGATTTCTTCTGTCAAAGTTAGCTCCTGCTAATTGTGTAATAAGTTAAACGATACGAGCCATTTCATCGACTCTGAGTTCGATGAAGTTGGCAAAAAACATTCAGGAAAGGAGAATCAGAAATGATCAAACCATTGATTTTTGAGATTACGTCTTCCGTCGTGAAGTTCAGTTTTTTACCCATTTTTGGTTTTTACTGGAATTAAAAACCGGATTGTTCTCGTCATCGTTTCCCTTTATGCTGCGTTTTCCGTCCTTGGGCAGCCCTCTGATCAAGACTTGCCTTTTCGCTCTGTCCCAAAAGAAAAGGTTGCACGCTTAATCAAACAGTCGCCCGATCAGCTTGTCAAAATTACGTGGAAAATGATTGAGTGAATGAAGGGGAACCGCCAACCCCCACCAATGAAAAAAGGTACCCCGCTGGTACCTCAGAAAAAAAAGAAAAAAAGCGGCTCGGCGGAACGCCTTTGTCTCATCTCCGCCTCGTCGCTTTCGCCAGCACGGCATCCACAAACAGCTTCATCACATGGCCGCACACCTTCTGCGGCAACCGTTCCGCCCGCCTCCGCCACTGCTTCAGCCTGAGCAGGTGAAAGACCGCCTGTGCCGTCCTGCCTTGAATCGCTTCCCCGATCATGGCGGCCGCCGACTGCCCCACCTTCGCCCAGCAGCGGTACTTTTCCACCCATCCGCGCACTTCCGCCGCCAGCTTGCCGTTCTGCATCCGGGTCAACAGGTATGCCGCCGTCTCCTCCATCTGGTCAAAAACCGCCTGCAGGGCCAAAACCGCCTGCCGCTGGTCACCGCGCTCGAACTGGAAGCGGAACTGCAGCAGTGCCTCCATCAGACGCGGCGACTCCTGTTCGTTCAGAAACGAGCTGCGGACATTGTCCGCGAAGCGCAGGAACAACGGGGCGTCGGTTGTCCCCGCCACTTCGGCCACCGCCTGCTGCCACGCGCGTTCCGGATCGTAGCTTTCGGGTGCCTTCAGATAGGCAGCGGTGGTATACAGGGCGATCTTGGAGCTTTCCGCCAGCTCCATCGCGTTGGCGACATAGCCGCTCGCATGGCGCCAGAGAGCGGGATCCCGATTGAGCAGCGGCCCGATATGCAGCTCGTTCGCCATTCCCAGATCGTTGACGGGATAATTGTCCCAAAAGAGCGGATGATGCCCCGTCCATTGCGCAAATTTTGCCGCGTCTCCCTCGGTCAGATACGGGGAGCAGACAAAACGGCCGGTCCAAAAGATCTCGATCTCCTGCGGCAGCCGGCCGGCCAGCCGCCGGATGTACGGCTCGTTTCCCAGCCCATGGTACTGCGTGGGACAGATGACGAGGCGGCACGCATCGGACCATTCGCCCAATCGCCGCCACAGGCGCAGCGCGACGTCCGCATGCGCTTCCGCCAGATCATCGTACCGCTCCCGGTCCTCTTCATGCAGCAGGGTCTGGGGAATATCATCAAAAAAGAGGCCGAAGTGGCGCACCCCTGCCTCATATGCCCGGCGGTACTTTCCGGCAAGCCGCTCAAAATCCTCCGTCCTGCCGTACCGCATGTCAAGACCGGGGCTGACGCAGTAGTAAAAGGCGAGCCGCAGCTCCCGCGCCGCGTGTGCCAATTGCACAACATGGGCGAATTGGCCGTCGGGATGCGGCTCCTGCCAGCGCTCCCGCAGATACGGATCGTCTTTGGGCGCGTAAAAATAGGCATTGAAGCCATGCTGCGCCATGAAATGAAGCATATCCAGCCGCTCCGCCTGCGTCCACGGTTTCCCGTAAAAGCCTTCGATCACGCCGCGTACGGGGAAGGCTGCCGCATCGGTCACGGGTTCTCCCCCTTCTGCGCCTCCTCCGTCTCCCCGGCCTGCTCCAGCCGCCGCAGAATCTCCTGCCACAGCTCGTCTCTTCCCTGGCCGGTTTCGGAAGAGAACGGTATGATCGGGTCCTGGCTGCGCAGCGTCAGTGCTTCCCGGATGATTTTGGCATGCTGCTGCCAGCGGCCGCGGGCGATCTTGTCCGCCTTGGTAGCGACGATCACCGTATCCAGGCCGTTCTCCTTGCACCACGCGTACATGGCGATATCATCCTTCGTCGGGGGATGCCGGATATCGATAAGCTGGATGACGAAGCGCAGCTCATCGCGCTTCGCCAGATAGCCTTCGATCATTTTGCCCCAGGACTGCCGCACCGATTTGGAGACTTTGGCATAGCCGTATCCCGGGAAATCGACGAAATACAGCATGTTGTTGACGCGAAAAAAGTTGAGGGTTTGCGTTTTTCCCGGCTTGGAGCTGGTCCGCACCAGCGATTTGCGGTTCATCATTTTGTTCAACAGGGAGGACTTGCCTACATTGGAGCGGCCCACCAGGGCGATTTCCGGCAGGCCGTCCGTGGGATACTGCTTCGGTCCAACTGCACTGATGACAAATTCAGCCGATATGATCTTCATCATGTCTCACCGTTTTTTCGTTACCAGGGCGTGGCGCAGCACTTCATCCATGTGTTCCACCGTGATGAACGTCAGTTCGTTCCGCACGCTCTCCGGTATCTCCTCGATATCCTTCTCGTTTTCTTTCGGCAGGATCACGACCTTCAGACCGGCGCGGTGGGCGGACAGCGCCTTCTCCTTCAAGCCGCCGATGGGCAGGACGCGCCCGCGCAGGGTGATCTCGCCGGTCATGCCCACTTCCTTCTTCACCGGAATACCGGTCAGCGCCGAGACGAGGGCTGTCGCCATCGTGATCCCGGCCGATGGTCCGTCTTTCGGGATCGCCCCTTCAGGAACATGGATATGGATATCGTTCTTCTCGACGAATTCGGGATCGATCTCCCATTCGTTGGCGCGCGAACGGATATAGCTGAACGCCGCCTGGGCCGATTCCTTCATGACGTCGCCCAACTGGCCGGTCAGGGTGAGCTTTCCTTTGCCCGGCAGCACGCTGACCTCCACATTGAGCGTGTCGCCGCCCGTCTCGGTCCAGGCGAGGCCGGTGACGGAGCCGACCTGATCCTCTTTCTCCGCCAGCCCGTACCGGTAGCGCGGCTTGCCCAACAGGGCCTCCAGCGATTTCGGCGTGACGACCACCTTTTTCTTCTCCCCGCTGACGATGATCTTGGCCGCTTTCCGGCTGATATTGGCCATTTCGCGGTTCAGGTTGCGCACACCCGCTTCCCGCGTGTAATGCCGGATCAGCTTCAGCATCGCTTCCTCGTTCATCTGCAGCTTATCCTTGCCAAGCCCATGCTCTTCCAGCTGCTTCGGCAGGAGGTAATCCTTCAGGATGTGCAGCTTCTCCAGTTCGGTGTAGCCGGAGATGTGGATCACTTCCATCCGGTCCAGCAGCGGACGCGGAATGGTGTGCAGGGAGTTGGCCGTCGTGATAAACATCACGTTGGACAGATCGTAGGTTTCCTCAATGTAGTGATCACTGAACTTGTCGTTCTGGTTGGGGTCGAGCACTTCCAGCAGCGCCGCAGCCGGATCGCCGCGAAAATCGGAGGCCAGCTTGTCGATCTCATCCAGCAGGAAGACCGGATTGATCGTCCCCGCCGTCTTCATGCCCTGGATGATCCGGCCCGGCAGCGCGCCGACATAGGTGCGGCGGTGGCCGCGGATTTCCGCTTCATCGCGCACGCCGCCCAGGGAGATCCGGACAAATTCCCGTTCCAGGGCGCGGGCGATGGAGCGGGCGAGCGATGTTTTCCCGACGCCCGGCGGACCGACGAAACAGAGAATGGGTCCGCGCATCTTGTTGACCAGCTTCTGGACAGCCAGATATTCCAGCACGCGCTCCTTCGGTTTTTCCAGGCCGTAGTGGTCTTCGTTGAGCACTTCTTCCGCATGCTTGATATCCAGATTGTCCACCGTCCTGCGCGTCCACGGCAAGGCCAGCAGCGTATCGATATAGGTGCGGATGACGCTCCCTTCCGCAGAAGTGGACGGCATTTTCTCCAGCCGCTCCAGCTCTTTTTCGATCTTCTTCCTGATCCGCTCCGGCGCGTCCGACTTGTCCAGCTGGGCCCGCAGCTCTTCCACTTCGCCGGCGCGCCCTTCTTTTTCGCCCAGCTCTTTCTGGATGGCTTTCATCTGTTCGCGCAGGTAGTATTCCTTTTGCGTCTTTTCCATCTGCTTCTTGACCCGGGCGCTGATTTTGCGCTCCAGTTCCAGGATTTCCCGCTCGTTGTTCAGAATGTTCAGCAGGATCTCCAGCCGCTGCTGAATGTCCACCGTTTCCAGGATCTCCTGCTTATCCTTCATCTTGAGGGGCAGATGGGAAGTGATGATATCAGCCAGGCGGCCCGGTTCATCGATGTCGCTGACAGAGGAGAGTGTCTCCGGCGACACCTTTTTCGACAGCTTGATGTACTGCTCGAAGTGGTTAAGTACGGCACGCATCAGCGCCTCTACTTCGTTCTCGTTCCCCTTCTTCTCGTCGAGATATGTAATGGTGACGTAAAAATAGTCGTCCTCTTGCAGATACTCTTCGATTTTGGCCCGCTGCAGCCCTTCCACCAGGACGCGGATCGTGCCGTTGGGCAGCTTCAGCATCTGTTTGACGCGGGCGACCGTCCCCACGTTGTAAATCTGTTCCGCACTGGGTTCTTCTATATGTACCTCTTCCTGTGTGGCCAACAAGATTTTATTGTCGTCAACCATGGCTCTCTCCAGGGCCTTGATCGATTTCTCCCGGCCCACGTCCAAGTGGAGCACCATGCTGGGATAAACGAGCAGCCCGCGCAGCGGCAGCAGCGGAATCTCCCGTTTACCATTCTGTTCGCTCATGGCCAGACACCTCCCGATCCCTGTCGCATTGTTCTCGTTCTGTTTTTTTCAGTAGAAAACGGCCTTCGGCTGAGGCCGTTTTCGTATCATTTTAGCGTAAACGGAAGACAATGTCTAATTTCCCACGCACTTTGGGAAGACCCCGACGGCGCGAGCGAACCATCGGGGCCTCCGGTTGTGGAATAGGCTCCGATCGATGCCTTTCTTAGAGGAAGAAAGTTGGGGGCCCCCGCCGACACAGCATGTTCAGGGGTCCCCAAAAAGTACTCGGATTAAGCTTCGAAGGTCAACGTCACTTTTTGGGGTTGAGCATAGCTTAAGTCGGCGGGGTTATTTTACAGATGCAGGCTCGACGAAGCAAACCCGTCTGCGGTCTGCAGCGGCACGGCGATCGTCGGGATGGGGGTCTCTTCCACCTTCTCTTCCGCCTTCTCGTCCACAAGGGCCAAACGGAGCGCCTGCTCCACGGTGGCGACGGGGATCACCTGGATGCCTTCCATGTCTTCAAAAATGCTCTGCCAGTTCTCTTCCGGAATCAGCACGCGGGTGGCCCCCGCCTGCCGGGCCGCTTCCACCTTGGCGACGACGCCGCCCACCGGTTTTACCTTGCCGTGGATGCTCACTTCGCCCGTGACGGCGAGATAGTTGTCAACCGGCTTCTCCATGATGGCGGAGTAGATGGCAATCGCGATGGCGACGCCGGCGGAGGGACCGTCCACCGGCACGCCGCCCGGAAAATTGATGTGCAGATCGTAATCGTACGGCTTGATGCCCAGCCTGTGCAGGACGGTCAGCACATTTTCGATGGAGCCTTTCGCCATCGACTTGCGCCGGATGGTGCGGCTGCGGCTGCCCATCTCCTCTTCCTCCACCAGGCCGGTCATGGCGACCCGTCCGCCGCCCGGTGAAACAGCCAGCGTGGCGGTCACTTCCAGCTCCATGACGCTGCCCATGTTGGGGCCATAGATAGCCAAGCCGTTGACCAGGCCGATCTGCGGCGTGGTGTGCACCGCTTTTTCCTGACGCGGCGACTTCTGGCTGCTGTGCACCACCCATTCGACATCGGCCGGGGTGATGGTGCGCCGCTGTTCCGTCAGCGCGATCCCGGCGGCAATCTGCAGGGTGTTGATCGCCTCCCGCCCGTTGGTGGCGTATTTTTCGATAACTTGGACCGCTTCCGGCATCAGCTGCATCTCCATCTTTTTGACGGCAGTGCGCACAATGCTGCCGATCTCGGCCGCCTTGAGCGGACGGAAAAAGATCTCCAGGCAGCGGGAGCGCAGCGCCGGGGGCAGTTCTTCCGGCGTGCGGGTCGTGGCGCCGACAAGCCGGAAGTCGGCGGGCAGACCGTATTTGAAAATATCGTGGATGTGAGACGGAATCTGCGTATTCTCCTCGCTGTAATAGGCGCTCTCCAGCATCACTTTGCGGTCTTCCAGCACCTTCAGGAGCTTGTTCATCTGGATCGGATGAAGCTCCCCGATCTCGTCCAGAAACAGGATGCCGCCGTGCGCCTTGGTGACAGCCCCCGGCTTGGGCTGCGGAACGCCGGCCTGCCCCAGCGCTCCCGCCCCCTGGTAGATCGGATCATGAACGGAGCCGATCAGCGGGTCGGCGATGCCGCGCTCGTCAAAGCGGGCGATGGTGGCGTCGATTTCCACAAACTTCGCATCGTGTTTAAACGGCGAGTAAGGATTTTTCTTCGCTTCTTCCAGCACGACGCGGGCCGCCGCCGTCTTGCCAACGCCGGGCGGGCCGTAAATGATCACATGCTGCGGGTTGGGGCCGCACAGCGCCGCGCGCAGCGCCTTCAACCCGTCCTCCTGGCCCACGATCTCCTGCAGCGTGCTTGGACGGGTCTTTTCCGAAAGCGGCTCCGTCAGGGCGATCATCCGCAGTTTGCGCAGCTGGTCCAGGTCCTTGCGGGATTCCTTGTCGCTCGATACTTTATTCGTCCGTTGCGTGCGAAGCAGATTCCAGAAGTAGGTACCGATAATGATCCCCACGACCACTTCGATACAGGCAATCACCAGTGTCGTATAGTCCATCGTCTATCCCTCCCACCAAGTTACGCTTTGCGATGGCGTCTCTTGAATCATATAGAGTAGTATTGCCGAGCGAACGGGGGAGTAAACGAGATGCGGCAGAAAGGGGGAACATCAACAAGGAAAAGATCCCCAAAATTGCACTTGACAAATAATAATTTTTGTGGTATGATTATATATTTTATTATTGATGTGGAGCCAGGATTTGTGATACATAATAGGATGCAGGAAAATTCCAAAAGGAGGGAACACGCATGAAGATTTCGAACGGGGTGGAAATGCTGGAATTGGACGTGCAGGTTTTCGGCAGCCGTGCCGTATTCAATCCGACGCTCGTTTGGGACGAGGAAACGGCTATCTTGATCGATTGCGGCATGCCCGGCGGATTGGAGCAAATCCGGGCGGCGATGGCCAGGGCCGGGGTCCCTTTCGACAAGTTGACAGCCGTGATTCTGACGCATCAGGATATCGACCACATCGGGGGTCTTCCCGAAATCCTCCAGGCATCCGGACGCCGTATTGAGGTGTATGCGCATGCGCTTGACCAACCCTATATCGAAGGGAGACTGCCGCTGATCAAGCTGGAGCCAGGCCGCATGGAGAAAGCCATGGGCTCCCTTCCGGAAGAAGTGCGCCAGCAAACGCTGGCCTTGTACGAGAACCCCCCGAAGGCCAAGGTGGACAGGACGTTGGCGGACGGGGAAGAGCTGCCGTATTGCGGCGGGATTCGCGTTGTCTATACCCCCGGCCATACTCCCGGCCACATCAGCCTGTACTTGAAGCAAAGCAAAACCCTTGTTGCCGGGGACGCCATGATCATCTGGGACGGGGTATTGCGGGGACCCGTCCGGCAGACGACGCCGGACATGGACACGGCCATCCGATCGCTGCAAAAATTCTTGGACTTGGACGTGGAATCGGTCATCTGTTACCACGGCGGCTTGTGGCAGGGAAACGTGAATGAGCGGCTGCACGCCATCCTCGGGCTGTCCGGCAGTTGAAAACCCCGCCGACTTAAGCTTTGCTCAACCCCCAAAAGTGACGTTTGCCTTCGAAGCTGATTCCGAATACTTTTCGGGGACCCCTGTAAAAAATTGTGTCGGCGGGGGCCCCAGCCTTTCTTCGTCTCTTAAGCGCTATAAAGAAGTTTGCTAAAAACGCAAAAAGGCTGTTTCCGAAGCGGCGGCCCGCTTCAGAAACAGCCCCTGTCGTCTCAGGCGCTTTCGCTGTGGATGGTGCGTCCCTCTTTGTTGATCAGCTGCGGCTTCACCTTGTCGCGGACGGTCTCCTCGGTGATCAGGCACTTGTTGACGTCATCGCGCGACGGCAGCTCATACATCATGTCCAGCATGATCTGCTCGATGATGGCGCGCAGTCCGCGGGCCCCGGTGTTGCGCTTGATCGCTTCCTTGGCGATCAGGTTGAGGGCGCCGATTTCGAAATCAAGCTCAACGCCATCCAGGCTCATCAGCTTTTGGTACTGTTTCACCAGCGCGTTCTTGGGCTCCGTCAGGATGCGGACCAGCGACTCTTCATCCAGCGGCTCCAGGGTGGCAATCACCGGCAGCCGGCCGACGAACTCGGGAATCAGGCCGAATTTCAGCAGATCCTCGGGCAGCGCATATTTCAGATATTCGCCCGCTTTCAGGTCGCCTTTCACGTTGTCCGCCAGATCGGCTCCAAAGCCAATCACCTTCTTGCCGATGCGCCGCTTGATGATCTGTTCCAGACCATCGAACGCGCCTCCGCAGATAAACAGGATGTTGGACGTATCGATCTGGATGAATTCCTGATGCGGATGCTTGCGCCCACCCTGCGGCGGCACGCTGGCGATCGTGCCTTCCAGGATCTTCAGAAGGGCCTGCTGCACCCCTTCCCCGGAGACATCGCGGGTGATCGACGGGTTTTCCGATTTGCGGGCTACCTTGTCGATCTCATCGATGTAGATGATGCCTTTCTCCGCTTTCTCCACATCGTAGTCAGCCGCCTGGATCAGCTTCAGCAGGATGTTCTCCACGTCCTCGCCGACATAGCCAGCCTCGGTGAGGGACGTCGCGTCAGCGATGGCAAACGGTACGTTGAGGATGCGCGCCAGGGTTTGGGCCAGCAGCGTTTTGCCGCTGCCCGTCGGCCCGATCAGCAAGATGTTGGACTTTTGCAGTTCCACATCCTCGATCTTGGCATTGGAGTTGATCCGCTTGTAGTGATTGTAAACCGCCACCGACAGCGATTTTTTCGCCATATCCTGGCCGATCACATAATCGTCGAGGATCTTGCGAATCTCCATCGGCTTCGGGATTTCCTTCATGTCGATCTCTTCGTCGGAGCCCAGTTCTTCCTGGACAATCTCATTGCAGAGTTCGATGCATTCGTCACAAATATAGACGCCAGGTCCAGCCACCAGCTTGCGCACCTGCTCCTGCGACTTGCCGCAGAACGAGCACTTCAGCTGACCTTTGTCGTCATTGAATTTAAACATTCGCTTCACCTCTCATCAGATCGAATCCCTGCGTTCAATGATTGCATCCACCAGCCCGTACTCCTTCGCTTCCTGGGCGCTCATGAAGTTGTCGCGGTCGGTATCCCGCTCTATCCGTTCGTACGGCTGACCCGTACGTTCTGCCAGGATCTGGTTCAGCTGGCGCTTCGTCTTCAGGATCCAGTCGGCATGGATGCGGATATCCTCCGCCTGGCCGCGCACGCCGCCCAGCGGCTGGTGGATCATCACTTCGCTGTTCGGCAGGCAGTATCTTTTGCCCTTCGCCCCTGCGGCAAGAAGCACCGCCCCCATGCTTGCGGCCATGCCGACACAAATCGTGGAGACATCAGGCTTTATAAATTGCATTGTATCATAAATCGCCATACCTGCGGTAACAGAACCGCCCGGAGAGTTTATGTATAAACTGATATCTTTGTCCGGATCCTCTGCCGCCAAAAACAGCAGCTGGGCAACGATCAGATTGGCCACCTCATCGTTGATTTCGCTACCCAGAATGACAATCCGGTCCTTCAGCAGACGGGAATAGATATCATATGCCCGCTCACCGCGATTGGTTTGCTCAATGACCATAGGAATCAGCATGGGTATCCCTCCTTCAACGGTTGTAGGAAAAGATGGATGGTGGAAAAACAAGGCACGAAAATCGGTTCGTGCCTTGCTTGCTTGCCTCGTGATTGACTCATCAACCAGACTATGCGGTAACTTTGTTTTCGGCTACCAGAAGATCGACGGTTTTTCTCGCCTTGATGTCTTGTTTCAGGCCAGCCAGCCCATCCTGCGCGTTGAAGATCTTGCGCAGTTCGTCGGCAGGACGGCCGTATACGCTGGCCAGCTTGTTCAGCTCTTCGGTGATCTCTTCTTCGGTCACCTGGATGTTCTCCGCCTTGGCGATCGCGTCAAGCGTCAGCGCAGTGCGCACGCGGGTGGTGGCGTCCGTACGGAACTGGTCGCGCAGCTGGCTTTCATCCATACCGGAGAACTGGTAGTACAGGTCGATGTCCATGCCTTGGATGCGGAGGCGTTGGGCAAACTCGTTCACCATTTGATCCAGCTCATGCTCGATCATGACGCCCGGAATGTCGATTTCCGCATTCTCGCTCGCCTTCAGGAGCAGCTGCTCGCGCACGTAGGTGTCCTTGTCCTTGGCCGCTTTCTCCTCCAGCTTTTTCCGGGTGTCCGCCTTCAGCTCTTCCAGCGTGTCGAATTCGCTGACATCCTTGGCGAACTCGTCATCCAGCACAGGCAGGTTCTTGCGCTTGATGCCGTTCAGCTTCACTTTGAACACGGCCTGCTTGCCCGCCAGGCTGGGCGAATGGTATTCCTCCGGGAAGGTGATGTTGATCTCCTTCTCTTCCCCGATTTCCATGCCGGTCACCTGCTCTTCAAAGCCTGGCACAAAGGTGCCGGAACCCAGCTCAAGCGAATAGTTTTCCGCCTTGCCGCCTTCGAACGGCACCCCATCCTGGAAGCCCTCGAAGTCGATTTGCACGATATCGCCGTTTTCCGCCTTGCCGCTTTCCACGACAACCAGTTCGGCATGGCGCTCCTGCATGCGCTTCAGTTCGGCGTCAACATCTTCCTCGGTTACCGCGAACTCTTTGGGTTCGATCGTCAGGTTCTTGTAGTCGCCCAGCTTCACTTCCGGCTTGACGGTAACCGTCGCCTTGAAGATCAGGTTCTTTCCTTTCCCGATCTGCTCAATGTCCACTTCCGGACGGTCAACCGGTTCGATGCCGGTTTCCCGGACAGCTTGTCCGTACGCCGCCGGCAGCAAAATGTCGAGTGCGTCTTGATACAAGGACTCTACGCCAAAACGCGCCTCAAACATCTTGCGCGGGATTTTGCCTTTGCGAAAACCAGGCACGCTCACTTTTTGCACGACTTTCTTGAATGCTTGATCCAGAGCTGCGTCTACCTGCGCGGCGTCCACTTCCACCGTCAGGATTCCCTGGTTATTCTCTACCTTTTCCCATTTTGCTGCCACGTAAACTTCCCCTCCTAGATTGAATCCACACCCCGCCCTGCGGCCCTGTGACCCAGCAGCGGGCATTGTCCTGCCATTATAACCATTTAAGTATACCATATGGCAACCAAAATTCAAGAAGTCATCGCCTTACCAGATAGCGTCCGCCGCGTTCTGTCACCACGCTGCCCTTGTGATCATAGAAGACCACTTCCAGCTGATGTCCCTCGGGCAACTCCGCTTGTTTGGCAATTACTGCGTAGGTCGGCCTGTCAAAGCCGCGCGGGAGCTGCAGGCTGCCGGGGTTGACAAACAGGATCCCCCGCTCCACGGTGCTGACCGGTACATGGGAATGGCCGAACAGCACCAGGTTGGCCCCCACCTCTTCCGCACGGTAATGAAGCTTGAGCAGGGAGCTTTTGACGCCGTGCAGATGGCCGTGCGTCTGATAGATGGTAAGTCCGTTCCAGGTAACTTTCCGTTCAAGCGGCACATCGGTGGCGGTGTCGCAGTTGCCGCGGACGAGCTGCATGCCGGCAAACGGCTCCCGGCGGCTGTCGACGCAGAAATCGCCGCAGTGGAGGATCATGTCCACCTGATGGCGGTCCACCACCTGTTTCACTTCCTGAATCAATCCGTGCGTATCGCTAAGGATGAGAATGCTCATTGCCCACTCCTCCTGATCTCCTCCAGCAGGGACTGCATCGCCTGCGCCCGGTGGCTGATCCTGTTTTTCACGTCGGGATCCAGCTGCGCCATCGTGCAATTGCGCCCGGGCAGGAAAAAGACGGGGTCGTAGCCAAAGCCGTTGGTTCCCGCCGGTTCAGGCAGGATCACCCCTTCGCAGGAGCCGGATGCGAGAATCGGTTCACCGCCGGGCTCCACGTAGGCGAGGACACAGCGAAAGCGCGCCGTCCGCTTCTCGAGCGGCACATCTTTCAGTTCGAGGAGCAGCTTGCGCCAATTCTCTTCATCCGATGCCTTTTCCCCGGCATAGCGGGCCGAATAGACGCCGGGACGGCCGCCGAGCGCATCCACTTCCAGTCCGGAGTCGTCCGCCACCGCTGCCATGCCGAGCGCCTCCGCGATGGTGACCGCCTTCTTGATGGCGTTTGCCGCAAACGTCTCGCCGTCCTCGATCACTTCCGGGGCATCGGGATAGGCGGCCAGGCTGTGGACCTCCCAGCCGAGCGGCGCGAACAACCGTTCAAATTCGCGCACTTTTCCCTGATTGCGTGTGGCCAGCACCACCTGTTTCCTGCTAGACACGGCTGCCCTCCGTCACTTTCGCTTCGGCGGACGACACGGCTGTGTACAGCTCGATCTCGCCAAGCATTTTTTTCTGCGCATCGATCAGCTCCGCCACACCTTTCTGGGCCAGCGCCAAAAGCTGCTGCAGCTCTTCGCCGGAGAAGGGCGCTTCTTCCCCGGTCCCCTGCAGTTCCACATACTTGCCGCTTCCGGTCATCACCACGTTCATGTCGACCCTGGCGCAGGAATCTTCCTTGTAGTTCAGGTCCAGCATCGGTTGGCCGTCGATGATGCCGACCGAGGTGGCGGCCAGATAATCGGTAATGGGCAGCCTGCTCCAGGTGCCGTTCTCCACCAGCTTCTGCATGGCGTCCACCATGGCCACAAAGGCGCCGGTAATCGAGGCCGTCCGTGTTCCGCCATCCGCCTGGATCACATCGCAGTCAAGCCAAACGGTTCGCTCCCCCATCGCTTCCAGGTGGACAACCGAGCGCAGGGCGCGTCCGATCAAACGCTGGATCTCCATCGTCCGGCCGCCCACCTTGCCCTTGGTCGATTCCCGCGGATTGCGCGATTCGGTGGCGCGGGGCAGCATGCCGTATTCGGCGGTGATCCATCCTTTGCCGCCGCCGCGCATAAACGGCGGTACGCGATCCTCCAGCGTGGCGGTGCAAATCACTTTTGTATCTCCCACTTCGATCAGGCATGACCCTTCCGCATGCTTGATGTAATTGCGGGTGATCGTAACCTGTCGCAGCTGATCGCTTGCCCGTCCATCATGTCTCATTCTATGTTCCTCCTACATCGCTTTCGTCGGCTCTGCTCATTATACCAAACGCCGGAAATGTTCTGCCACTCTGTTCCGTTTCTACTAATGTTTACGGATCGCTGCCGATCGTTATGACTGGATCGCCGGCATCAGAAACGCTTGCAAAAGCGCAAGACATTCGACTATTATCTAATTAAAATAACATCTAATTAGAAGGTGACAAAATGAACGCCTATCGTCTGCTCCGCCATCGTCCTTACCGCCGCATGCTGGCCGCCCACTTTCTCAGCGGCATCGGCGACTGGTTCAACAGTGTGGCGATTCTCAGCCTGCTGTTGCAATTGACGGGAACAAGCATGGCCGTCGGGGTGACCCTTGCCCTGCGCACGCTGCCCTACCTGCTGTTTGGACCGCTCGGGGGCAAGCTGGCCGACCGTTTTTCCCGCAAAAGGATCCTGGTGATCTGCGACGCGGCCCGGGCGCTCATCGCCCTCTCCTTTTTGCTGATCTCCTCGAAGGAGGATATCTGGATTGCGTACGCGGGCACCTTCTCCCTGATCGCCTTCTCCGCTGCATACCAGCCGGCACGCGCCGCCATGATCCCGCAGATTGTCCCGAAAGAGGACGTCGCTGCCGCAAACGCCCTGGAGCAAAGCGTCCTGGGCACCGTGATGGCGATCGGCTCCCTGGTCTCCGGGGTTGTCACGTCCGTGTGGGGGCCGGGGGTTGCGTTCGTCTGCAACGCTCTTTCCTTCGTGGCATCCGCCCTGCTGATCATCGGGGTTCCCGTGCCCCATGACCGAAAGCACCCGCCGGAATCAGCCGCGCCAGACGCACCCTCCCCCACCTTCCGGGAGCTGCTTCCGCTGTTCCGCCAGACACCGCTTGTGCCGCTGATTCTTGCGTTTTCCCTGCTTTGGCCGGTGGGGGGCGGCATCGCCAACGTCCTGATCAGCGTCTACGCGTATCAGGAGTTTCACGCGGGCAATGCGGGAATTGGGTTGTTGTACGGGGCGATCGGTGTGGGATTCCTGGTCGGGGGGCTGCTATCAGCTGCCTTGCAGCGCTGGCCGTTTCACGTGGCGGCCGTCAGCATGACGGCGGAGGGGATTGCCCATCTCCTGATCAGCGCCGCCCCCTCCCTTTCTGCGGCCGCCGTGCTCTTTTGCTTGTCCACCATCGCCGGCGGCATGGGGAACGCGAGCCTTCAGACGCTTTTGATGCAGCGTGTGCCGGACCGCTTTCTCGGAAGGGTGTTCGCCCTGGAAGGGACGTTCTCCGGCGTCGTGATCGGCTGCTCCATGCTTGCGGGCGGCTGGCTGCTTGCCATTGTTCCTCCCCGCACGCTGGGATGTATCTCCGGCCTCTTTATCACGCTGATTTCGCTGGCGATCGGCCTGGCCCTTCTGCGGTTTCAGAAGCATGAACAAAAACGTCCCACGCCGCGTACAGGCGTGGGAGTTTCTTAGAACTGCATCGTATTGATGGTAAGGGGACGGACGACCGGTTTGCTGAAATCGAAAGCGCCGCCGGAGATCGGCTTTCCCTCCACCAGGAGCTGCACCTTGTTGAAGCCGGTGTTTTCCGTCAGCGACAGCACCAGCGATTCCAGCGATTCCGGATTGGCTTCCTTGCCGCTGTCGTACCTCAGGATATCGCTGCTCAGGTTAACCGTAACGGTGCCGTCCGTTTCCTTGACATCCAGCACCTTGGTGGTGGACAGGAGCGCGCTGAAGAGCGGCGACCCTTCCTTCGGCCCTTTGATCAGCTCTTCGACGACGGCCCGGGCCACATCCCTGGTCTTGGGAATCAGCCTGGTGACCGGGACAAAATAGGTGCGCTTGTCATCCAGCTGGCTCTGAAAATATACCGTGACGGCCGTGGTCTGTCCGGGGATGGCGCCGTCGGCCAGCTCGACATTGACGCCGTGGTTCCGGTCCAGACGCGAAACCGGCGTGTTGTTGACCGGCATCTCGGTCAGCGGTTGGCCGTTCACCCAGATCGAGACGTTCTTGATGTTGGGGAACTCCGTCAGCGCCCGGGTGATCGCGTCCATGATTTTCTTCTCGTCCTTGGCGTCGTAATTCTTGAACTCCCTGGAAAAGTCAACGGTTGCCGTACCGTCTTTGATCACCATGCCGAGGATTTTCGTCCCTTCCGGCAGCACGGCCGCAAAGCCCTGCGGCAGCATGCTCTCCACCGGGCCTCCTTTTACCATGTAGGCCAGCACCTGCTTGGCGACGCCCTCTTCCTTCGGCAGCGTAAGCGACACCGGCACAACGTAGCCATTGGCATCCAGCAGATAAACCGTCCGATCAACCGATGCCTGGACCGCATCGCCCGGAGCCTGGGCCTGGTCGCCGGAGAGCGGCGCCTCGCCCGGGGGATTTGTCTCCAGCGCCGTTTCGGACTGCGGCGGCGGGTCAATGCTGGTCGATTCGTTTGCCGGCCCAAACAGGCTGCAGCCTGCCGTCAGCATGGCGCTAATCCCGAGCACGGCCGTTATTTTGCCGATGCGTGTGTGTATCATACCTTCTACCTCCTCGGACCCTTTGTACTACCATGTATACGAGCATGGCCCGGGTTTATGCGTGATTGTCCCGAGGGAATTGCCAAGCACGCCGAGGAGGCAGGAGGGTTATTTGATGGGAACGGATGGCTCCAGGACGCGGTGTTCCACGTTTACCGGACAGCCCAGCCATTCTTCGCCGATCTGGCGGAACACCTCTATTTCGCCGCTGGTGAAGAATTGATGGCGGGGTTGGTCCCACTGGGCGGGCGCATGCATGTCGCTCAAGGACAGGAGCGTGCTCAGCTCCCGGGCCGTTTCCTCCGCCGAACTGATCAGGGTAATCTCATCCCCCAGCGCTTTCTGGATCAGCGGAGCCAGCAGCGGATAATGGGTACATCCGAGAATCAGGGTGTCAAGCTCTTCGTACTTGAGCGGGGCAAGCGTTTCCGCCACGATGCGTTCCGCTTCCGGCGTATGGATCAGCCGGTTTTCCACCAGGGGAACGAACTGCGGGCAGGCCAGCCCCGCCACATAGAGGTTGGGATTGATTCGGCGCAGGGCCCGTTCATACGCAGCGGTGCGAATGGTGGTTTCGGTGCCGATAATCCCGATTCGCCCGGTTCGGGACGCGGAGATGGCCGCCCGCGCTCCCGGCTCGATCACGCCCAGAACCGGCACGGCTGTAAATTCCCTCACTTCCTCCAGCACCACCGCAGCCGCCGTATTGCAGGCGATCACCAGCGCCTTGACCGGATACTGGAAGAGAAACTGGATCATCTGGAGACTAAACGAACGAATTTCGCCGGGAGGTCTGGACCCATAAGGACAGCGCGCATTATCGCCGAAATAAAGGATCCGTTCTTGCGGCAGCTGGCGCATGACCTCACGCGCCACCGTAAGGCCCCCTACGCCTGAATCAATGATGGCAATCGCTTTTTGCTCGTTCATACCGATTCTCCCTTGTGCTGTGGTATCAATGGATGGGTTTTCGTTTTCGTATGCATGCGTGATAATACCTTATGCGTCAGGCGGCTGCCCTGTACTCCGCTGATGCCGCACCCCTCCTGGGCGATGTTCATATAGTATGGTTAGCCAATGATTTAAGGAGGAGTTGCGTTGAAAGAGAAGATAGAACATCTCATCAACTGGAGCGAATGGGGCCGCCAGTGGGTGGATTATCTGCGGCGCAAGCCAGCGCTGATTCACGAGTTGGAACGCCAAGTCAGAAAGTTTGACGCAGCGTTTCACCAGATTGGCGACAAGGCGCGTCAACTGCAAAAATCGGAGCCTGACGAAGCGGAAATACGCCGCCTGACGGCACGGGCAGAAGAGGTGCAGCACCACTTCCACCAGCTGCTGCACCTGGTCCAATCCCGCAGAAACGAAGAGAAGGCCGACGTCACGTATGTGAACCAGCGGCAATCGGTGGCCGTCACCCGGCCGGTGCCGCCCGGCGGCCATACCCTTCCGCCGCTGCCCTACGCTTATGATGCCCTCGAGCCGTACATCGACGCCGAGACCATGCGCATCCACCACAACAGACATCATCAGAGCTATGTAGACGGCCTCAACAAGGCGGAGCTGAT
The DNA here is from genome assembly GCF_011059135.1 of Brevibacillus sp. SYP-B805. Taxonomy (GTDB): domain Bacteria; phylum Bacillota; class Bacilli; order Brevibacillales; family Brevibacillaceae; genus Brevibacillus_F. The sequence goes on from NZ_JAALGD010000002.1 coordinate 307,354, forward strand.
GCTGGCACGCGCCCGGGCCGCCAATGACTACGAACTGATCAAGCACTGGGAGCGGGAAGCGGCGTTTAACGGCGCCGGTCATTACCTGCACACGATTTTCTGGCAGGTGATGAGTCCGAACGGCGGCGGTGAACCCCAAGGAGAGCTGGCCGAGCAGCTCATCCGCGACTTCGGGTCGATCGACGGGTTCAGGCGCCACTTTTCCCAAGCCGCAGAGAAAGTGGAAGGCGGCGGCTGGGCGATCCTGGTCTGGTCTCCGCGTGCCCAGCACCTGGAGATCCTGCAGGCGGAAAAACATCAAAACCTGTCGCAGTGGGATGTAATCCCCCTCCTGGTGCTGGACGTTTGGGAGCACGCCTACTACCTGTCCTACCGGAATGATCGCGGCAGGTATATCGATGCCTGGTGGAATGTCGTGAACTGGCCGCATGTGCAGGACCGATACCTGCAGGCCCGCCGCCTGCGCTGGCAGCCGTACTGAGAGAGACACCCCGGATCGGACGATTGTTCGATGACGTTAATACTTTTCTGATACAGTAATAAAAGATGGACGATTTGTCCATCTTTTTTTCATGATCCCTTAGATGCGCAGGTTCCCGCATGCCATCACACGGGCCGCGCCGCCGACCTGAATGACCGGACCGTTTGGCCCCGGGGTGACCTTGACGGAGAGGGTGCCGGGACGGCCGATCGCATGGCCCTGGGCGATGGTCAGGGCATGGGGCTGGTCAGGGGGCAGAATCCGCTCCAGGACAAGATAGCCGGCCAATGCGCCGTTCGCGGCTCCCGTCACCGGATCCTCCGGAATGCCGATGGCCGGGCAAAAATCGCGCGTATACAGATCATACGCATCATCCCCTGTATCGAAGCTGAACAGATGCGTCGTACTCGCTTCCAGGCTGCGGTTCATCGCCCCAAGCTCCGCCAAGAGCGGTTGGGCTGAATCAATCGCCTGGCGCGTCTTGACCGGAACAAGCAAATGCCAGTTCCCCGTATGGGCCAGCCGGATGGGGTAACGGTCGTCAAGATCGGTTGGGGCGATGCCGACAAGACGGGCGATCTCGTCCCTGTCAACCGGGATTTCCTTGGTGCGCGGCGCCACCTGCGTCATGGTGACCGACTTCAATGCACCGTCCGCCTTGTCGAAGGTGACCGGCACCAGACCGATGTTGGTTTCCAGGACGACCCGTTCCGCTCTCCAGCCGAACTCCTGGGCCAACAGCCAGGCGGCGCCCACGGTGGCATGACCGCAGAAGTTGATCTCTTCCGCCGGGGTAAAATAACGTACCCGAAAATCGGCGGCCGGATTGTCGCTTTTCATCAGGAACGCCGTTTCCGATTGATGGAGTTCCCGGGCAATCTTCTGCATAACGCCCTCATCCAGCGTTTCGGCATCCGGCACCACTCCCGCCGCATTGCCGCCGAAGGGCTTGTCGGCAAAGGCGTCCACCAGGTAAAAAGGCAGATTGTTCATGTTTTTTCACACCTTTCTTGCACACGCATCGCGTTACCCTTATGATAGTATGCAGCCATACATCTGTAAAATGAATGTTTTATATAAATTCCATGAGAAAAACATCATGAAAGGAGGCCCCGGATGACCCTTTTGCAATTGGAGGTTTTCGTCGCTGTCGTGGAGGCCGGGAGCTTTACCAAGGCGGGTGAAAAGCTGAATCTGAGCCAATCGGGGGTGAGCCATGCCATCGCGGGGTTGGAAGCGGAGCTGGGGATTTCGCTGTTGACCCGCAGCCGCAGCGGCGTCAGCCTGACGGAGGCGGGAGAAGCGGTGCTTGTTCATGCCAGGGAGGTGTTGAATCGGCTTGAACAAATCAGACAGTCCGCTGCGGCGGCTGCGGGACTGCAGATCGGCACGCTGCGGGTCGGCAGTTTTCCCAGCGTCTCTGCCAAGCTGCTGCCGGGACTGCTGCGGCTGTTTCGCGACCGCTACCCCGGCATCGAGCTGACGCTGTTCGAAGGCAGCTATCCGGAGATTCGTGCGTGGATACAGGCGGGTGCCGTGGATGCCGCGTTTTTCCCCTATCCGGAAGAGGGGCTTGAGATCGTGCCGCTGCTGGAGGATGAGCTGGTGGTGGTGGTGCCGGATGGGCATCCCTGCAGCAGCCGGTCCGAACTGACGGTCGGGGAGATCGCCGCGGAGCCGTTCATCATGCCGAAAGCTGGATGCGAAGTCCTGGTTGAAGCAGCCTTCGTGAATCACGGTTATGCGCCAAACACCCGGTTTGAGGTGGCGGACACGGCCACGATCCTGGCGATGGTGCGGGAAGGGCTGGGCATCACCGTCGTGCCCAGGCTGACCCTTCCCGACAGCGTGCCTGGCCTCCACGTCTGTCCGCTTGCGCCGCGCACCTGCCGCCAGATCGGACTGGCCGTCCGTTCCCTTCAGTCCCCTTCCCCCGCCGCAGCCGCCTTTCTCAAGGAGGCGCAGGCCTGGGTGAACCGGCAGTTTCGCGCAAAGCCAATGGAGAAGTAAGGAACAGAAAAATCCTGCTGCTTGGCGCTGGTTTTTCTTCCAGGGGCGCGTGGTTGCTTCGTCTATTTTCCAACGGGGATGAAAATCTCCACGGTGTTTGCCTGGGTGTCGGCATGGTAGCGCTCGATGCTGTGGAAGCTGGTTAGACGTTCGCAGCCGTTTTGTTCGAGCCATTGGAACATGTTCATGTAGGTGCCGGGCACTTCGGAGAGCGGGCCGCGGTGGGTGACAGTGGCGTAGGTTAAGGCGGGCACGGTGAAGCCGAACATGCCAGGGGGGATTCGGGAAAAACGCTCCACTTCGGCGCAGGCGTAGATGGTGTAGGTGCCGTTCGGATCTTCGATGGAGAGTTCGTAGCGGATGAGCGGGTCGCGCTTGTGCGGGATTTCATCGAGGCGCGCCTGCAGCTCCCGGACAATTTGGGGGACGCCTTGGCTCAAGGTGGGAAACGGCCCGGCATAGGATAAGCCGATGAGATGCATTTCAGGTTGGCTGCGGATGGTCACTTCCATGTTCATCACACTCCGGTGGATGTTTGTTGTTTTCACTATAACATGGAGAGTGGACGGTTTCCGATACAAATAACTGATGTTTCTGAAAAAAGTTGAAGACGCTGTTGCCAGCGTTCGAACGCTAAAAAACAAGAGAGCACAAGGACTGTGCTCTCATTCATACAAATGGCAGGCCGTATAATGACCCGGAGCCACTTCCCGCCACGTTGGCTTTTGGGCAGCGCAAATCTCCATGGCTTTCGGGCAGCGGGTCCGGAAGACACAGCCCGATGGCGGATTGATCGGGCTCGGCACTTCCCCTTCCAGTATGATCCGCTCCCTGCTCTGCTCCAGATCGGGATCGGGAAGCGGGATCGCCGACAGCAGCGCCTGCGTGTAGGGATGCTTTGGCTCCCGATACAGCTCTTTGCTCGCCGCCAGCTCCACCAGATTGCCGAGATACATCACCCCGATGCGGTCGCTCATGTGCTTCACCATGGCCAGATCGTGGGCGATGAAGAGATAGGTCAGCTTGCGTTCCTGCTGCAGCCGTTTCAGCAGGTTGACCACCTGGGCCTGCACGGACACATCCAAGGCCGATATGGGTTCATCCGCAATGATGAATTCCGGATTGACCGCCAATGCCCGAGCGATACCGATGCGCTGCCGCTGGCCGCCGCTGAATTCATGGGGAAAGCGGCTGGCGTGCTCTTTCTGCAGGCCGACCATCTCCAACAGCTCGTATACCCGCTCCAGGCGCTCCCTGCCGCTGGCCAACCCGTTCAGCACCAGCCCTTCCCCGATGATCTCGGCCACATCCATGCGCGGGTTCAGGGACGCGTAGGGATCCTGAAAGATCATCTGGATCCTGCCGGTAAGCCGCTGCCTCTCCCTGCCGCTGACCCGGTGGACATCCTGCCCGTCGAACAGCACCTCGCCGGCTGTCGGCTTGTACAGTCCGATGACCGCCCGCCCCGTCGTCGATTTGCCGCAGCCGGACTCTCCGACCAGCCCGAACGTTTCACCCTGATAAATGTCGAACGACACGTCGTCGACCGCTTTCACATACTGCCCTTTGCCGATTTTGAAATGGATTTTCAGATTTTTCACTTCCAGCAGTTTCTTAGGCACGACACCCTTCCTCCCGTTCCGGTCACCAATATCTTCTCGAGATGACGTGCTCACGCTCCAGCTTGTAACCGGCGAGTGAGACGATTTCGATCGCGTTTCTGGAATCGGGGGAATGAATCATCGCATTGTCCCCGACGTAGATGCCGACATGGTGAATGCGCCCCTTGCCTTCATCATGGGCAAAAAAGAGCAGATCGCCCGGCTGCAGGTCCTCTTTTTCCACCCATTTTCCTTCATTCGCCTGATCGGATGCGTCACGCGGGATGAGGATCCCCTGGGCGCGGTGCATGGAGTAGGCGAAGCCGGAACAGTCGTAGCCAAATCCGCTCATGCCGCCCCACAGGTAATGCAGGCCCAGAAACTGTTTGGCGCACGCTACGATTTTCTCTCCGGTGTTTCCGCCGGTCTGCGGGCTGCCATCCGTCACCCGCACATCGGCGGACTTCAGGAGACGCGGGCCGTGGGGGGTGGCGACGGCCGTCCATGCATCACGGACGGCCAGTACGGGCAGCGTCGTCAGATAGCTGATCTCCATCTCAGCCGCTGATTCGCTTGTATACAGCCAGGCGAGAGGAGAGGTGACCACCGCTTTTTGATCGCTTGCGGCCAACTGTCTCTCATACTCCGGCGCTTCCATCAGCTGCCGCCTCGGAATCCATCCCGGATAGCCGCGTTCGTCCTTGCGGCAGCGCTGATCCGGGATGATGACTTTCACCCAGTCCCCCTGCTCCTCTTCCACGAGCACCCTGCTCCCGTAGAGAACCTGGGTCTGGACGAGATTGTTCGTGGAAAGGGCCAGCCGTTCTTCCACGCTGATGCTGCCCAGCCACTCGCGGATTCTCACCGGGTTTTCCAGCGCCGGCCGATCCAGTTCCCGAGGCGAGTCCGGTGAAGTCCATACGGTTGCGACCGCTGCAGAGACGATCATCCCCGCTCCACTCCTTCCCCGACACGCACGTTCACGATCCCGAGGCCCGGTTGATCGGACAGGGTCATGACTCTGCCTTCATATTTCACGCCGCCTTCGACCAGATCATCGGCCAGCATCAGGGGGGCGTCAAAATCAAAGCGCGTGATGTTTTTCTTGCTGGCGGCGAAATGGGCGGCCGCCGTTACCGAAAGGCGGGATTCGATCATGCTGCCGACCATGCATTCCACGCCGCATTCTTCCGCCAGCGCATTGATGATCTGCGCCTTGTAGATCCCTCCCGACTTCATCAGCTTGATATTGATCAGGTCAGCGGCCCTGATTTTCAACACTTCCAGCGCCTGCTTCGGCGTGAACACGCTCTCATCCGCCATGATGGGCGTATCCACCGCATCGGTAACGATCTTCAAGCCTTCCACATCGTGCGCCTTGACGGGCTGTTCCACCAGTTCGATATCCAGCCCCATATCCTCCATTTTGCGGATGGAGGAGATCGCCTCTTTTACCTGCCAGCCCTGGTTGGCATCCAGCCTGATCTTCACCTGGTTGCCGACGCGATTGCGAATTTCCTGGATACGCAGGATATCATCCTGGATGTTGTCTTTGCCCACCTTGATTTTCAAGACATTGAAGCCGTCCTTCAGGTACTGCAGCGCATCTTCTCCCATCTCTTCCGGAGAGTTGACGCTTACCGTATAATCGGTCTCCAACTGGTTCTGATAGCCGCCCAGGAATTGATAGAGCGGCATGCCGCAATGCTGGGCAATCAGATCATACAAGGCCATATCCACGGCTGCCTTGGCGCTGCTGTTGCCCACCATGGAGGCGTGAAGCGCATGAAACACCCGTTCGTAAGCAAGCAGGTTCTGCCCGATCAGCTGCGGTTTGATCGTTTTCAGGATGGCCGCTTCGATGCTGTCCAGACTGTCGCCGGTAATGGCGACGGTCGCGGCCGCTTCTCCCCATCCCACCATGCCGTTGTCGCAGGTCACCTTCACATAGATGGATTCCAGCTTTTCCACGGTACGCAGGGCGGTCTTGAATGGTTTGATCAGCGGTACATAGAGTCGGCTCAGTTCGATGTTCTGAATGATCATACGTTTCTCCCTCATTTATTCACCAGCGGCAGGGCCGTCCGTTACGCCCGGTTCTACAATGGTGAATGTTTTTTCTTTGGTATCGATTCTGCCCATGGCACCAAGAGGAATGGCCAGATTGGGCGAGCAGTGGCCGATGCGAAAGCCGGCCAGCACCGGTTTCCCCGCAGGCGTGAGGTAATCGTCAAACACCTCCTCCAGCGTGAGGGAAGCCTCTTTCCGTTTGACCGGATCGCAATTGTGAAAATCGCCGAGGACGATGCCAGCCGCCGCATCCAGCTTGCCTGCCATGCGCAGCTGGTTCAGCATGCGGTCGACGCGGTAGGGCTCTTCGTCCACCTCCTCGATAAACAGCAGCTTCCCGGTGGTGTCGATTTCAAAAGGGGTTCCCACCGTGCTGACCAAAAGGGAGAGATTGCCGCCGACCACGCGGCCGGTCGCTTCTCCCTCCGCCAGGACACGCAGCGGGGCGATCGTGTCATCGTATCGCAAGGGTTGGGGATCGAACAGCTGCTGAAAGGTCGCGAGCGTGAGCGGATGAACGTCATCGGCGGCAATATCGGATGTGAGCATCGGGCCGTGGAAGGTGACCAGACCGGTTCTTTGAAAGATCGCCGCATGCAAAAAGGTGATATCGCTGTATCCCCAGAAAATCTTCGGGTTTGCCCGGATCAGCTCGTAATCCAGGAGATCGGCAATCCTCCCCGTACCGTAACCGCCCCGGGCGCAAAAGACCGCCTTCACCTCCTTGTCGGCAAACATGCAGTGCAGGTCGCGGGCGCGCTCCCGATCGGTTCCCGCGAGATAGCCGCGCTGCTGCCGCACCGCATCCCCCAACCGCACACGCAGACCCAATCCTTCAAAAAAGCGGGCCGCCACCAGAATTTTGTCGAAATCGCCGCAGCTTGCCGGCGCAATCACGCCAACGGTATCTCCCGGCTGCAGTTTCGCAGCCTTGATGACTTCACGCATAGATCTCCACCCTTTAGCTTAGATAGCAAAATTTACAACAAAGCGAGGCAAGAAAGGTTGGGGGCCCCAGCCGACACCAGCAAGGGACCACACTCGGCCAAGCGCTGGCTAGCGCCGAGTGGGTGGAACTCAGGGGTCCCCGAAAAGTACTCGGAATTAGCTTCGAAGGCCAACGTCACTTTTTGGGGTTGAGCATAGCTTAAGTCGGCTGGGTTATTGAGAAAAAGGGAGGTTCATCCCCCGATGCGAATGAACCTTCCCTCAACTTGATTTTTACAAACATTACGGCTTCAGGTCCGCCCATTTCAGGTCCATGTAGCCAAGCGCGTGCCGGACGATGTCCACCGCCTTGTCGCTTTGCAGGTAGGCGCTGTTGTAGAAGAAGAGCGGAGCGATCGGCGCATCGTCCATCAGCACCTGCTCGGCCTGGTGCATCAGCTGGAAGCGTTTCGTGTCATCCGCTTCGTTGTAGGCTTGCTTGATCAGGTTGTCAAACTGCGGGTTCTTCCAGCCGGTCCGGTTGAACGGGTTGTCGGAGAGGAAGCCGTCCAGGAAGTTGATCGGATCGCCGAAGTCGGGCAGGAAGGAGCTGCGCGCCCATTGATAATCCAGGCTCTTCATCTTGGCGGTGAGCGCCTTGCTTTCCATGACCTCGATCTTGATCTCCACACCCAGATTCTTCTTGATCATTTCCTGGATCACTTGCGCCACTTTTTCTTTCGTTCCGCCGGACGAGACGGAGAGGGTAACCGGCGGCAGCGTGGTATACCCCGCCTCTTTCATCCCCTGCTCCAGCAGCTTTTTCGCTTCCACGGGATCATATTTGATCAGCTCGCCGCCGACATCGCGGAAATCCTTGCCGTCCGGCTCCAGGAAACTGTAGGAAACATAGCCCGTGGCAATTTTCTGCTTCTGCTTGTTCACCACATCGACGATCAGCTGACGATCAATCGCCAAGCTGAATGCTTTGCGGATATTCTTGTTGGTAAACGGCGGCTTCGTGACGTTGAAGCGGTAGAATTCCGTGCCGGCAGAATCCGTTACCGTCACCTTGTTTTCGGCAAACAGCTGCTCGGCCAAATCAGGCGGAACCTCCGTCGTATGCAGCTCGCCGGTCTGGAACAGCTGGTAGGCGGTATTGCGGTCGTTCACCATCTTCCAGGTGACGCCGTCCAGCTTCACGTTGGCGGCATCCCAGTAGTTCTCGTTCTTGACCATCACCAGCTGGCTGTCGTGTACCCACTCGGTCAGCTTGAACGGCCCGTTGGAGAGGATCGTCGCCGCTTCTTTTGCCCAGTCCGGATTTTTCTCCACCGTGGCTTTGTGCACCGGGAAGAAGGCCGGATTGGAGACGAGCAGCAGGAACCAGGAAGCCGGCTGCTTCAGGTGCACTTCCAGCGTCTTGTTATCGACCGCCTTCACCTGGACGTCTTCCGCCTTGCCCTTGCCCGCATTAAATTCTTCCGCCCCTGCGATCACGTTGGCCAGGAAGGCGGCGCTGGAACCTGTTTTGGGATCAGACAAGCGCTTCCACGCATACTCGAAGTCCTGGGCCGTCACCGGATCGCCGTTGGACCATTTGCTGTCGCGCAGGTGGAACGTATAGGTTTTGCCGTCCTGGCTGACTTCCCATTTCTCCGCCATGGCCGGCTCCGGCTTCTGGTCTTTGCCCAGGCGGGTCAAGCCTTCCATCATGTTGTTCAGGATATCGTAGGAAATCTGGTCGAAGCCGATCGGCGGATCGAGCGAGGTGGGCTCCTGCAGGTTGTTCAGGTACAGCATTTTGGAGCCAGCCTGCTGCGCATTCGCCTGCGGTTGGGGCGTCTGCTGCCCCGATCCCTGCGGCTCTGCTGCGGGCTGGCTGGACGAACATCCGGCCAGCATGACCGCGGCCGCCAGGAAGGCGCTGCTTGCGAGCGATACGATTTTTTTCATCTTTGCTTCCCCCTTTTGTTTTTCTTTGTTCTGCTGCCAGCTTGCGTGTCTATGTACACCCATCACCTGCCTTCCAAAGATGGTTGCATCAAGCGTGAGGACATATGGAATCGAGTGCTACATGCCCGTAGCCGTCCGGAGCGGAAACACGTGTTTGGCACGCGGATCCTGCAGCCAGCAGGCTACCTGATGCTGACTCTGGATGCAGCTGAATTCCGGCTGATGGTGGCGGCATACCTCCAGGGCATAGTCGCACCGGGCGGCAAAGGCACAGCCTTTGGGAGGCGAAAAGAGATCCGGCGGCGTCCCGGGAATGGAATAAAGCGGCTCGTGACTGTCGTCATCCAGCCGCGGCATGGAATACAACAGCCCCTTGGTGTAAGGATGCTGCGGGTTGTAGAAGATATCGCGGACGGTTCCCGCTTCCACCACCTTGCCGGCGTACATGACGCACACCTTGTTCGCCATTTTGGCGACGACGCCCATGTCGTGGGTGATCATAATGATGGATACGCCGGTCCTGCGCTGGATTGTCTTGAACAGTTCGAGAATCTGGGCCTGGATGGTGACGTCCAGCGCCGTTGTCGGCTCGTCGGCGATCAGGATGGACGGCCGGCAGACCAGCGCGATGGCGATCATGATGCGCTGCCGCATCCCGCCGCTGAACTCATGCAGGTACTGCTTCAACCGGCGTTCGGGATTGGCGATGCCCACCAGGTGCAGCATCTCGACCGCCTGTTCCCTGGCGGCAGCCCGGGAGACCTTTTGATGGCGGATGATGCCCTCCATGATCTGCTCCCCGATCGAAATCGTGGGATTCAGCGAGGTCATCGCATCCTGAAAGATCATCGAGATCGCCGAGCCGCGCAGCTCCCGCATCTCCTTTTCCGTTAGCGCGAGCAGATCCCTGCCCTCAAACAGGATGCGGCCCTCCCGAATCCTGCCCGTATGCTCGGGGATCAGGCGCATGATGGAGCGGGCCGTGACGCTTTTGCCGCAGCCGGACTCCCCGACGATGGCGAGGGTTTCCCCCTTGTCAAGCGAGAAGGAGACGCCGCGCACCGCCTGGATCTCCCCGCCGTGCGTCTTGAATGTGACATGCAGATTTTCCACCTGCAGCAGCTTTTCCATTGCTTCCTACCTCCTCTGCCTCGGATCGAAGGCGTCGCGCAGCCCGTCTCCCAGCACGTTGAACGCCAGCATGGTCAGCGAGATGAAAAAGGCGGGGAAGAAAAGGCGCCACCAGTGACCCGACAGGATGGTGGGAAGCGCGTCGTTGGCCATCACGCCCCAGCTGGCGAGCGGCGGCTGCACACCCAGTCCGATAAAGCTCAGGAACGCTTCCGCAAAAATGGCGCTCGGCACGGAAAACGTGACATGCACGATGATGATGCCGAGTGTATTGGGCAGCAGGTGCTTGCGGATAATGTACGGCATTCTTCCGCCCAGCGTGCGTGCGGCCAGCACATATTCGGATGCTTTCAGCTGCATCACCTGGCCCCGGACCGTCCGGGCCATCCCCAGCCAGCCGGTGGCGCTCAGGGCGGCGATAATGGTCAGCAGCCCGGGTCCCATCACCACCATCAGCAGGATCACCATCAGGAGGTAGGGAATGCCGTACAGGATATCGACGATGCGCATCATCACGTTGTCCACGTTGCCTCCCAGATAGCCGGCCACCCCGCCGTAGATCACGCCGATGAACAGGTCGATCAGCGCCGCCATCAGGCCGATAAACAGCGAGATTTTGGCCCCGTACCAGATGCGGGCGAAGACATCCCTGCCCAATTCATCCGTCCCGAACCAGTGCTTCGCCGACGGCGGCTGATTGCTTTCCAGGAGGGACTGATCCGTATGATTGTACGGGGAGATCGCCGAGCCGAAAACGGCCATCAGCGAGACAAGCAAAATAACGAGCAAGCCCAGCATCGCCAGTTTATTCGAAAGAAGCCGTATCCACGCCCCGCGCCAGTACGAGATTTTGGGGCGGACGATGGTCTCGGCATGGATATTTTCCTTGTTCATGGGGACAAACAATTCATTGGAGACCGCCATCTGCGTCACCCCTCTTTCTTGTGCAGTTTGATACGCGGATCAATCAGGCTGTACACGACGTCGACGACAAACATCATCACGATCAGCAGAATGCTGTAAAAGACCGTGGTGCCCATGATCACCGTGTAGTCACGGTTGTAGATGCTGTCGACAAAGTACTTCCCCATGCCCGGGATGGCGAAAATCTTTTCGATGACGAAACTGCCCGTCAGCACGTTGGCCACCAATGCCCCCAGAAGCGTGATGACCGGCAGGAGCGAATTGCGCAGGGCGTGCTTCACGATGATCACCGCCGGATGGAGCCCTTTCGCCTTGGCCGTTTCGATGTATTCCTGCGTCAGCACCTCCAGCATGCTGGTTCGGGTCAGGCGTGCAATGATGGCGGTCGGCCCGAACGACAGGGCCAGCGCAGGCAGCACCACATGCTGCCAGGTGCCCCAGGTGGCGGCAGGCAGGAGCTTCCACTCGACCGCAAAATATTTGATCAGCAGCGGCGCCACGACAAAGTTGGGAACGGCGATCCCGATCACCGCGAAGACGGTCGCCGCATAATCGATCAGGCGGTTATGGCGCAGCGCGGCGACGACGCCAAGCGACACCCCCGCGATGATCGAGATGAACAGCGCGGCGAATCCCAGTTTGGCCGACACCGGAAAGGTACGGGCCAGCATGCTGTTGACCGTTTCCGGATGGCGGATGATGGAGGGGCCCAGTTCGAACTGGACCAGGCTTTTCAAGTAGGCCGCATACTGGACCAGCAGCGGTTTGTCCAAGCTGTAGAGCGCCATCAGGTTCTTCTCGACGGTGGCGGGCATCGCCCTGCCTTCCCGGTCAAACGGGGATCCTGGCACGGTATGCATCAGGAAGAAGGTGATGGATACGATCAACCAGAGGGTGATCAGCATCGAGAGGAATCGTTTCAACAGATAAGCCAGCACGCAGGAATCTCCTCCCTCATGACGTGTTTCACACAAAAACCCAGCAAATGACCTCTCTCGCCGAAAGCGTCATCTGCTGGGTTTTATTTACGGTACATGCGTTGATGCGCATACAGATAAATAAAGCAGCCCGGTTATGTAGTTTCCAGCGCGGCCCTTTCCCTGGCTTCCAGGGCCAGCTTGTATTTTTTCTGCGCGTCCTTGAAGGCGACGACCAGCGCTTTCTGCGACTGGCCGAAATAGCGCAGGCGGATTTGGGACTCCACTTCATGCGTGTCCAGAATGGACTGTCCGACAAAGATGGAACGGACGAAATCGGACGTCAGCTGGATCGTAGAGGAGCAACCGGCGTCCACAATCTTGCCGTTTGTTGTATCGACCACGAGTCCGATGAAAAAACCGCTGAACTGCTGCGTAATGGGATTATTGCTCGGCGACTGCGCATCACCGACGAGGTAGACGGTGTCTCGGTCAAACATGCGATACCCTCACTTTGCAGAACGTTTAGGACGATGCGGCGGGATGTTTATCGGGCGGGCAATAAACGGCCGTCCACACGTTAAACGCTTGATTACACTTTATCACAACAGAGCCCTTTTTGCAAATATTTCTGACATCTCCAAAAGGGGGAAAGCCCCGGAGGAGATGCCCAACCGAAAAGATGGCGTGCCCTCCACCAGACCGGTGTCAGGACACGCTTCCCGCGCCTGCTTCCCTTTCATTCCACCATCCCAATTCTGCATAAATATCCTGCATCGCTTCCTCAAATCCCCAGCCGATGCCTGCCGACGCAGAAACGACCGCTTCGATCCGATCTTTGTATTCCTCGATCAGCTCGGTTCCTTCCTCTTTGTTCAGCATGTCAACGACGGCGGAAAACATGCTCACCAGGCTTTGGTAAAAACGATACTCCATCTCTCCATAAACGTTGGCAAATTCCACCCCCATTTCCACATAGAAGAGTTTCAAATCCAACGCATATCTTCGATGCCGCGTGATCTTCTCAAACTCGTCAATGGCCTTCCTCGCCTCACCCAGGCGCAGTTTCCCCACACCCCGGTCAGGAAAAAATTCATCCTTTACTTTTTTCCGGCATTCCAGAAACAGCGCTTCAGCCGCTTCTGCCCCCGCGAATTTGACAGTCAGGAACTGTTCCGTCTGCTTGCTAGCCTTAAAGCAATCGACAAGCAGTTGGACAAGCTCTTGCTGCGTCATTGCTTGCAATTGCTTTTTCAAGGCTGCAGCCGTCAGCTTCGGCGGTTTCGTAGGCGGTGCTTTTTTCTTCTCTTGATATTGGTTCAGTTGGTAGGCCTTTTTCCGCAGCAAAGTATTCACTTTTGAAAGAGAAAATCGGTCCGGATCATACTCTTTCACAACCCAGGGAAGCGCTTTGCTTTGGTTCTCGTCACGCAGATCCGTCAAAAACTCTTGATATCCCCATACTCCTCCGCAATCCTCCGGCGGACAATTTCTCTCCCCTTCCAGACAATAGGGATAAGTTTGGTCGGGTTGTACGGGCAGGATTTTTTCAAGTACGATCCGGTGGCTCCAGCTGTCACCGAAATCATAGAGATATCGCACCTCTTGACCTTCATGCGTGAGATGCTCGTTCAGACGCTGCTTGCTGGCATTCAATACGCGCTTATTCCTCGAGTCCGGGTCAGGCATGGTTATCGTTTTGTCTCCAAAATCAAACGAGTACAAATGCCGATTCTCCCACCCCATGACAATTTGCAGGGTTAGATGAAGCTGGTGAAACGTGATGTTGCTTTTTCAAGAAACCGCCGCCAGACTGAGGGCGATATCCCTTCCCGCCTCTATCAAAGTATCTACCATCACTCTAACCTTACCATTGACAAACATGTAAGAAAACCCCGTCGACTTAAGCTATGCTCAACCCCAAAAAGTGACGTGGACCTTCGATGCTTAATCCGAGTACTTTTTGGGGACCCCTGAACATGCTGTGTCGGTGGGGGCCCCCAACCTTTCCACCTTCGCTTTATCGCTTTAAAGAACTCGATTTCCGATATAACAAAAATAACTCCCTTTTCTTCGAAGCGAAGAAAGGGAGTGCCGGGTGGCGCTGCACACTGGCAAGGAGACGGCGATCCCTGTTCCTGTCAGCGATATACCTGCTTACGGCCGAAGCGAGCGGCTGGGAGTTTCCAAGGTGTTGCCGAGATTGCGGATCTTCAGCGACACACGCATGTCGAACGTCAGGCGCTGAAAGAACTCTTTTGGCCGCTGCCGAATCTCCCGGTACATGGCCGGATCCTTTTTCAATCGTGTGGTCAGGCGAAACAGATCGGAATGATACTTCTTGACCAGTTCCTCCATGGTTCGCTGCAGTCTGCGGGACAAGATGGCGGAGTAGCTGCGCTCCAGCCGCTTGATGTTCTCCGGCTTGTCCATCGCTGCACCCAGGCATTGGTATTCGACAAGCTCCGTCTCCATCTGGATGTCAAACGTAACATGCGGCGTGTTTCCCCGCATGTCTGGCTTGAGCCGGGTTTTCCCGCGTAATACCTGCAGGGCTGCTTGTTTGCCGCCATAACAGGGAAAATGCAAAATCCCGCGCTGGATCTCGTCATGCAGGATGGAGAGATCCGTCAGCTGGCTGCGTGACAGGGTGCCGACCATCTTAAATCCCTCAAACACGGCCGCCCTGTTTATCACAATCTCCTTCTTGTCGTCCAAAGCGACCAACAGCATCAGATAAGGGGTTTTGCCGCGGATATTCTTGCTTACGACGCCCAGATTGGTATCGGGGATCATTAATGTTTCCGTGACGCTATCCGTCAACTGCGCGATGTGAAGGGCCGGGGTCGGTTCGGTGATACTCTGTGTGGTAAAGAACGGCGGCAGCGAACCGGAAAATACGACCATTTCGGTTTTGCGGCGCATCTGCGGAAAGCGTGTAAAAAAGTCGTACAGTTCATTGAATCCCTTTTTTGCCACCTTTTCTCCCATACCGATCAGTTGCAGGTGCGCCAGATTGGGGATGCGGTCGCTGCGGGTGATAATCCGATCAATGCCTTCCGCGATGGACGGCGTTTCAATAGTGAAGTTGGTATACCCTTTGGTTCCCTGCCCCCTCCCTATCATGCCGCCTTGCGTTGGTCCACCGCTCTGGCCGGTCGGCTCCACCACCTGGACGATAAGCTGATACATCCGCATCTCTTTCCCCTGATAACGTGCAGGAGGCAGTTCATCGATGCCGAGCCCGACGATTAGGGCGCGATCCTCCAGTTCCCGGTAATCCCAGCAACCGGCCATCACCATGCCCAGCAGCACCGCAACGACAAGACCGTGAAACCAAAGCATGCGCCGCCTCGTTTTCATCCTGTTTCCCCTATCCGATCCTGTTCGGGCAGCAGATGCAGTTTTCTTCTGATCCAGACTGCCAACAGCAGCAGCAGCGGATATCCGGTTGAAAAGAACAGCCCGACCACGCCCACTTTATCCGTCCAAGCAGCCATTTCTATCAAATTTTGCGGGATCAAAGAAACGGTAAAGACGGCCGGAACCAGCCCTGACAGCCACCAGCGCAGGGTGATGGGGGGGAACATGCGCTGCAGCGTGAACGCCGTGGAGAATAAGGTGACGATATGCGTCGTGTAGGCGAGCGGCAGCCAAAGAATGATCAGGAGCAGCTCCCCGCGCTCCACGAACTGCCGGACCACTTCGATCAATTTGGCCATCGTAATCACCGGATAGGTTTGTGCGATCGCAACATCCACGCCAATCGTCACCAGCGTTCCCAATACGATGAAGGCGTAAAACAAGGCAGTCAGGGCGATGGCGATGCTCCCTCCCAACAGCGCTTTTTCTTTCCGCATGACAAACGGGTAATAAAGGAAAAGGATTTCAAAGCCGAGATAGGAATAGATCGTGGTTGGCAGCGCCTGGAAAACAGGCGCAATTCCCTCCACAAACGGGACGCGCAGCTCGCTCCAATCGGCCTCCAGAAAGGCGAACAGCAGAAAAAACACAATCAACAGGAAGGTGAGCGGCAGTCCGGATTCTTTCAGCCGGATGATCGGCATCAGTCCATCCCAGGAAACGTACACAACCGCGAACAGCATGGTCAGAATAATCACTTCCAGGGGAGTGAACGGCAGCATCTCGGCGCGCACCACCTCCGCCATCGTCCGCACGCCGGTAACGGTAAAAAAGAAAAAGTAACCGGCATATGCCAGATTGAACAAGAAGCCGAGGATGCGGCCAAACGCTTTGGGATTGTATTCGACCAGCGTATCCTGCGGAAACAATCGGGCTGCCCGCACGCTCAGCCACAAGGCGAGAATCGACACGATCCCCGCCAGCAGCACGCTGATCCACGCATCCTCCCGCGCTTTTTCCATCACGCCCCGCGGCAGGGTGATGAAGCCGACGCCGACGATGGTGCCAAAAATCAGGAAGACGAGCTGAAGCGGGCTAATGACAGGGGGATTGCTGCTCTCTTTCACGACGACCCTCCTTCAGGTTAGAGATGATCCGATATTCGTCAATGGCGCCGCGGGCGAACCCTCGTGGACAGCGCCTTCACGCGCTGAAGCGGCTTGAGAAAGGACGGGCGCGAGGTCAACATTTTGTACGAGAGGCGGACGATCGAATCGACCCAGTCCCCCAGCCGCAGCGGGGAAAGCGGTGCCAGGTAAGGAACCCCGAACGACACCAAGCGGGCCAGGTGGGCATGAACCAGAAACAATCCCAGCAAAAAACCGTACAGCCCCAGCATGCTGCTGGAAAGCAGCAGGAAAAAGCGCAGGATTCGGAACGACACGCCAAGCAAATAGACCGGAGCGGTGAACGAAGAGATGGCGGTAAACGCCACGATCACCACCGTAACGGGACTGACCAGATTGGCATTGACGGACGCATCGCCGATCACCAGCCCGCCGACGATGCTGACCGCCTGGCCGATCGGTTTCGGCAGCTTGAGCCCGGCCTCCCGCAGAACCTCGATCATCAGTTCCATGACGAAAATTTCCACCACGATCGGCAGGGCTACCTTGACGCGGGCGGCATCCATCGAGATTACCAACCGCGTGGGAATCAGCTCGGGATTGTAGGCGACGAGGGACAGGTACAGCCCGGGGACGACAATGCTGAACAGGAGCGCCAGCATGCGCACGAAACGGATCAAGGTGGCGTACTGCCAGCTGCTGTAGTAATCGTCTACTGTTTCCAACAGCTGAAAAAAGCTGATGGGGAAGATGAGGGCATGCGCCCCTCCGTCCACCATCAACGCCAGATTGCCTTCCAGCAGGTAGGAACAGGTGGCGTCCGGCCGCTCCGTGGGACGCATCTGGGGAAACAGGGAAAAATTGTTGTCATGGATCAATTCCTGCAGGTGCAGCTGTCCCTGGATGGCATCGACATCGATCCGGGACAGGCGCGATCTCACCTCTTGGACGATCTGTGGGTTGGCGACATCCGCCAGGTAAAAAAGCGCCACTCTCCCGCTCCCGCGCCTCGTCAGCCGCCACTCTTCGACGGAAAGATGGGGATCGCGGAGCCGCTGCCGGATGAGCGTGATATTTGTCGTCAGGTTTTCTACGAAGCTTTCGCGCGGACCGATCACGCTTTGCTCCGTATCGGGCTCATCAATCCCCCGCTTCTCCACCTTTTTCACGTCGATCAGAAGACCCTTTGTTTCTCCTTCCGCGAGCAGCAGCACGTATCCCTGCAGCAGCTGCGAAACAGCCTCATTCCACGCTGCCACTTGATGCGTTTCCCTGAGCACGATGCGGAGTGAGATCTCCTCCATCAAACCGGCTGCCGTCCCTTCCCCGACGCTGGTCCCTGTCCCGCCGTCGGTCACTTCCACGCCGCTCGTCCCTTCCCCAGGGGAGACTGCCCGAAGAGGGTCCACCACCTGTTCGCTCAAGAGCTTGATGTCCACAAGGGTTTCAAAGAAGAACAGAGCGGCCTTCTGTTCCGCGTAAATCAGCCGTCGGGTGACGAAATCCGCATTGTGCCCGAGGCGTTGGCGTATCTCCGCGATGTTCTCTTCCAGGGAGGACGAAAAACGATCCGGGGGAAAAGGAGCGGGTTTTCTCTTTTGCAGCAACCGCTGCAATTTGGTTCGCTTGACTCTCTTCGCTCCGGGCTGCGTAGGTTTCATCGCGCGATTTCCTTTCAATCACTGGCTCCTGTTTGGTTTTTCTAGTATGCCCAAACAGACTGGCAGCATGCGGCAATTCCATCATCATCTGGTAACGGTTTCCTTGCCCTTGTATAATAAGAAGAATCGGATGTGTGCTCATCCCGCTATTCCCCCACATGAAGCAGGAGGCGTTTTCATGCGTCGATTCATTCCGATCATTGTACTCGTGATGCTGGTGACAGGGTGCCAATCACCCGCAGCGTCGGGAATTCTCCCAACCACGGATGAACACATCACCTTGCATGCTTCCTCTGTCCCGGTCGTGACTCCTTCCGTACAAACTGTTGCACCTCCCAAGCAAAGCCCCCGGAAACTGCCGGAGATTCTCTTGGGAACCTTCTCGATTGCGGGCGAAGATGCATTGAATCAAAGAGACGCCGAGGTAACCGCGAAAGGAAACGGCCTCTACCATCTCCATGTGGAGGTTTCGTTCGGATTTACGCACCATGTAGGCAGCATCGATTCAGATTTTACGGTATCCGGCGGACACATCCGTTTCACGGAAAAGGAGTATGAAAAGGTCTCCCTTACCTTCAAAGAAAATCAATTGATCATTGATTATCCCGAAAATACGTTGTTCGGCGGATTAAACGCAGAACCAAAAGGTACCTACTACCTAAAAAATGCCGGCAGTCAGCATGAACCTTTATTTTTTACAAACCTGTACAACGCTGTGAATCTGGAAGACCAATATCGCCATGGGCTTACGGATGTTTTTGTAACGGATATCGCGAACGGAGCAGAGCTTCTTCTTCTGCGTTCCCGAAGCCGTGAGAATCACTCCGCTTATGTTCTGGATCAGGTCGTCGTATATGATGAAGCGAAGAAGGCGTTCACCGCCATCGGTGAAATCGACCCGCAGGATACCGGTAACATGTATGATCAATTGCTGGCGTTGGGATTCTCCAGGGATACGATCTATCGGACATTGCGAAAGGATGAATTTGATCGCTATCAGGAAGTATTGATGGATCGTTTTGACTCAGGTAAACCAAATCCTGCAGAAGAATTATTGACAGAAGAAGAAGCCTTTTACATCGCCACTGGGGAAAAGCACACCACTCAAATCATCCAAAACCGTCGGGATCAAAACAACATGGGTTCCATCTTTCACACGGAAGTGGATCATGCAGACGGGAAAGAGGTGGTGATTCACATATACGAGGAGGTACGCAATGGAAACGATGACCAGCATACCGCAACAACCGATTGGCTGTATGTAGACCGGATAACAGGGAAAGTGACCAGTTTCTTGGAGAAGAACGATTGAACCGGTTGCTGCGAACAAAAAAAAAATCTCCCTGCCTTCTGTCCGAAGAAAGGGAGTGCTGGGTGGGCTGGGTTCAAATCTCTAATTCTCCAAGTCGAACAAGTTCGACCACCGCTTGAGACCGACCTTTTACACCTAATTTTTGCATGACGTTTGAAATGTGATTGCGAACGGTTTTTTCGCTGATGAAGAGTTGTCCGGCTATCTCTTTGGTTGTTTTGTCCTGGACCAAGAGTTCGAACACTTCTCTTTCGCGATTCGTTAATAACGGCTTGGTTTGGTCGCTACCCTTCAATCGTGCCACCCCTCCTTGTGGGCTCTACAGGAACAAGGTTGAGGGATACAGTCACCTTATCCTATGTAGCGGAGTGGGTGATGGTGCCGGAGTATAAGGGATTTTAGGCTTTTGCCTTATACTCTATTCCGGAAATGGGCAATGGGTTCCAATAATGCCGCAGCGAGTAACGGCGGGCGCCGGAACGCAAAAACGGGCGTGGCAGCCCCCCTAAAGAAAAACGCCCTGCGTATGGCGGGCGCTACCTTCAGTGTGCAACTGTTTGCCGCAGTCAGGACAACGCAATGACGTGGATTTCCAAGCGGCCCAAATCTCCAAGATTTAACGGGACAGCCAGCGCTTTTCCGGATGACGGCAGCGCCTCTTGATTCTGGACGAGCTGCGGGGGGGTGATGTCGATCGATACCCCCTGGTTGAACAACAGCGTGCTGGCGTTGCCGGAAATCATGTTGCCCAGCTCCGATATCGCGCTCTTGCCGATCTCATCCAGCTCGCTGATCGGAAATCCCCCCATCATGGCAGACACAACGCGTAGGGCAACCTCATGATGAAGGCCGAAGATGACATCGCCTTCCAACTGTCCGGTCAGGCCGATCCTGATCCAGATGTGATCTTCGGAATAGGCCACATCCTTGATACCCAATTCACCGCGGGTGATGGTCACGTTGCAGATCTGTTGAATCACGGTAGCGGCCGATTCCAGAAAGGGATGAATGTACTGAGCGTTCATGCTAAACAATTCCTTTCTTGGCTGATTATCCCTGCTAGGCTCATTATAGTGTCGAATTTTCGGAGAAACAAGCATTTTTCGTCGACTGCCTATGTATGCAGGAGCCTGATGGGGACGTGCGGGAACAGCCGACTGATTTCGACAACCTCTTCGGTGAGGTAAATCTCTGTACAATGGCGCAGATCGAGCGCAGGTACCCCCACTTCATGGCGGCTCAGCTGCCAGAGCGGATCGGGCAGATGGGCAAACCCAAAGACGGTATCTCCGAAGGCAAGGCATTCCCGGATACATTGTTCCACCGGATATGCTGTACCCGCTTCCAACAGGTGAACCGGTTCCAGCCCAAACTGTGCCAGAAGATGGAAGCGGTCGGACATCTGCTCCCGGCTTTTGCGGGAGATCCCGCGGCGCGGAGAAAGAATCGGATAATCCTGATATACATATTCCCATTTGATTCCATGATAAAACATGTTTTCCCCCCTTTTCAGCCAAACATGTTCCCACCCGGCCATGGCGCTGCGCGCGGGTGGGAATCACGTTCGGGAAGCGGATCGATCAATCCTGCCGGCCGGCTGCACGGACACCCTGCACCGGCACGCTGGCACGCACATCCCTCCCCAAGATGTCCCTGCCGACGATGATCACTTTTTCCTTTCCTTCCGTCACTTCCGGCAGAAGCAGGCGGAATTCATTCCGGTCGTTGACATCACCCTGCAGCCGTTTCTCCCTGTAATAGAACTGGAGCTGTACCGGAAGCTGGCCGTTTACCCTGCCCCGAATCACCAACGGTTTGCCGGCCACCCCTTCATAGCCGGGCTGTGCCACATGCATGGTCGGGGCAGGCAGCGTTTTTGCCTGATAGGTGAAGCGCTGTTCCCCGTGGTGCAGAACCAGGGTGCCGGCGTTCGTATCCACATACGCATGGATCGACAGCGTTGATTGGTTTCCCGCCCCGTCGGCCCCTTCCACCAACAGCCGGTTCTCCCCCTGCTTCAGCGGGAGAGGATGGACGAACTGCTTGTGGACGGCTTTCTCCAGCTGATCCTCTTCCCAGCTGGCAATGATCTGGCCGTTTACCTTGACGTGCCCTTTGTAGGTGGCATCCCGGTACTGCAGGCGCAGCGGCAGCAGCATCCGTTTGGCGGAGGGGTCGAAATACAGCTCTTCGGAGCCGTCGTTCAGCAAATGAAGCTGCGGGGGTGTCATGTCAACGATCACCCGCTGGGTAAACTGGCGGCTGTTGCCGTACATGTCCGTCGCCTGGTAGGTGACGTAGTGCAGTCCCTCGGGGAGCGGCAGCACCGTTTCAAACGAACCTTCCTCGTCCACCTTCACGGGGGTTTGGTTGATCGTCAGCCTGACCCGGTCCAGCATATCTTCGCCCCTGATCCGGCCCTGGACCGGGACGTACGGCCGGTTGGTCAGGAGAATGGCGTCGAACAGATCGTGCGGAAACGCGACGAGCGGCGGGTCGATGTCGCTCTTGCCGTTCACATGGACCGCCGTCACGTTGCCGGCGAAATCATAGGCCACCAGCGTGATATGTTTGCGGGGCTGGCTGATCAGGGCGCTGTGTTCCGCAGCCGAATAGGGGCCGCCTTTCTTCTTCCCGTCCTCGTACAGGAGGTAGCCCTGCACATCCTTGTCCCGGGTTGACCAGCGGACGCGGCTGCCGTCCAGCGAAGCGGTCACGGTCGGGGCCCGGGTGTCCACATGGATGGGCAGAAGCATCGTTTGCCAGTCGGCATGGCGGCCGTCGATCCTGGCCCGAATCTGAAAGTAGTATGAACCGTCCGGTACCTGCTTGTACTCCCCTTTCTCCGGGACGTACATCCTGCCGTCCCAGCCCCATTCTTCCTTCTCTGTGTAGTAATAGGGAATGCCCAGCCTGGACTGGTCGTATTTGGTCACTTTTTCGTCCTTGGCGAGGGAACGGATCACTTTGCCCTCGCTGTCAATCACATCGATGGTCACCTGCTTTGCATTGCGCAAAAAGGTGACGGACGGCGCGGCCACATCATAATGGCCGTCTCCATTGGGCGAAAACGCGATGCGGGCCGGATCGATCAGTACATTGCCGTCCCCGTCCACGCCGGTTACCCCGAGATAGTCGCGGTATCTCCACTTGTCGTTCTCCTTGTCGTGATACCAGGTGGTTTTCACGCCCGTCCGTTTTTCCTGGCTGCCCGCTTCCCACATCGGCGCATCCATGATCCGGGGTTCGTCCCACTCGCCGTAAAATCCGTAATACGGCACATGCAGTTCGGGCAGATCGGACCCGGTCGGCACAAACGACAGAAATCCCTCCGCGAAGATGTTGCGGGGAGCGCTGGCGGGAATCGAGAGCGTCACCTTCACTTCCTGCTTCTGCCCGGGCGCGACGGTCACCTGCCGGGGCTGGATCTCCAGCCTGGCCCCCGGGAGCGGTGTCTCCCGCAGCCAGTTCACCCCTTCGCGGCGCAGATCCGTCAGCACGCCGAACATGTCGCGCACGGCATAGGTAAGCGGCTTCGTACCAAATTTGTTCTCCACGAACAGGGAGAACGTGGCCGACGCGCCCACTTCCCCCATAGAGACACCTGCCTTTCCTTTGCGGTCCGTCACGATCACCGGGGTTTGGATCGCTTTGGCCGTCTGGATCATCCCCGCCCCCTGCACGCGGGGGGAGTATGGAAGCGAACCCGGCTGATGGCCGACGGAGGCCGCAGCGGTCTCGCGGGGGTCCATCAGGGGGAGAGCGGTGTTCATCGCAGCCGCTTTCAATGTTTCCACCAAGGCTCTGCCCTGCAGATTGCGCCCCAGCTTCTGATACCCCTGTTTCATCAACGCCATGGCGCCCGCGACATGCGGGGTAGCCATGGAGGTGCCGCTTTTCACGGCATAATCCGCCTCCCGCACGGTGGAAAGAATCCCTCCGCCCGGCGCCGTAATCTCCGGCTTGAACTGAAGATCGGGCGTCGGCCCCCAGGAGGAGAAGGAAGAGATGATGCCGCCATTTGGATACGGCATGGGGTTTTGCCCATACTGGCCGTCAAAGGTGACCGTCACCGTTTTCCCCTTTTTCAGGGCGTTGGCCAGGGTTTCGCCCTGCTGCTTCAGAATGGAGACGGCCGGAATGTTTTTGCTCTCGGCCGCGCTGATCATGAGCGGCCCCGCCTCGTTGTTGTAAACGATCACGCCCGCCGCACCCGCTTCCCGCGCAATCCGCAGCTTTTCGTCGAAGGTGATTTCGCCGCGTTCCACGAGGACCACTTTGCCCTTGACGGAGATCGTATAGTCTTCCCTTTTTCCTTTCCCCATGTATACCAGCGGATGGGGGCGAGCGAGCGATTGGGTCGGCTGCAGCGGTTCGCCCGCCGACACATGGGCCGGCAGATAGACGATCCGGTCCAGGGCGTCGACGCCGTTCACGGCGAAGCCGACGCCCGCCAAGGTGGTGGAATTGGCAGAGGCAACGGACAGGGCGTCCGGAGCCAGCCCCGGTGAGCCTACCATCGCGGTGTCAGGGTTCTGCTCCAGCACCTTGTCGCTGCCGAAATACCCGTCGTTGCCGGCGGCCGCCACGACCACCACCCCATTGTCGACAGCCCGCTTGATCGCATACTGCTCGGTATTCGTCTCATCCACGTATCCGGCCGAAGAGCCGAGGCTCAGATTGATCACATCCGCTTTTTTGGCGATGGAGTCATTGATGGCGAACAGAATGGATTCGCTCAAACCCGGCAGTTCCCCCTGATAGTTGCTGAACACTTTCTGGCTCAACAGCTGCGCTTCGGGGGCAACTCCCTTTATCTTGCCGTTGCCCGCGACGATGCCGGCCACGTGCATGCCGTGCTGCGCCTCTCCCACATCGGCGGTAACCTGGTTGCGATCCGCCCAGTTGTACCCCGGGATCACTTTTTGGGTGGAGCCCGATTTCTGCTGGGCCAACCGTTTGTCGCGCGGCGGCGGCAGATCGGGATGCCGGGGGTTGATCCCCGTGTCGACGATGGAGATCAGCATCCCTTCTCCTTTCAGCCCGAACTGGTCCCATACTTTTGGCGCTTCGATCATCTCCAGGCTTGACCTCGGCCCCTCCTTTACCTGTTCCCCCAGCACGGTTTCCCCGAGTCGGCTCCATTCGTCGGCAGCAGACGCCCTCCGCTTTGCGCCGTTTCCCTGCAAAAAAGGGCTGCCTGCGCCATGCAGATCAGCCATCACCTGTCGGGTAAAAGACGCTGCCGCATCCACGCTGTTCGTTCCCCCGGCCACTGCGGCCGCCAGCGGAGCGGGCATGGTTATGGAAAGCATCAGATACCACAAAGCCGTTCCCGCACAGATCAATCGCTTTTCCATCGCAACCTCCTCGAGCAGAATTTGTCCCATTTCCAACAGTTTTCCTTTGGAGGATGAATGGTATGCAAAACAGCCTGGCTTTCCACAGAAAGGAAAACCAGGCTGTTTCTTGCTGCCAGCGCCGGGCGTGAGCCGACTTGTCCCGCCCGTCGTCCGGGCAGGGGGCATCCCGCATCAGGAGAAGAAGAACTTCTTGATGGCGTATTTGGTTGTCTCTTTGTTCATATGGGCAATCGACGTGGTGAGCGGAATGCCTTTCGGGCAGGCCTGCACGCAGTTTTGCGAGTTCCCGCACTCCTGAATGCCGCCCTCCTCCATCAAGGCTTCCAGACGTTCGTGTTTGTTCATTTGACCGGTCGGATGCGTGTTGAACAGGCGCACCTGCGAAATTGCAAACGGACCGATAAACGGCGACTTGGCGTTCACGTTCGGGCAGGCTTCCAGGCAGACGCCGCAGGTCATGCACTTGGAAAGCTCATAGGCCCACTGGCGGTCCACCTCCGGCATGCGGGGACCCGGACCGAGATCGTGGGTGCCGTCGATCGGAATCCATGCCTTGACGCGCTTCAGGGCATCAAACATGCGGCTGCGGTCCACCGACAGGTCGCGCTGCACCGGGAATGTGCGCATCGGCTCCAGGCGGATCGGCTGTTCCAGCTTGTCGATCAGGGCGGTGCAGGCCTGACGCGGCTTGCCGTTGATCACCATGGAACAGGCACCGCACACTTCTTCCAGGCAGTTGGATTCCCAGGTGACCGGAGACGTTTTCTGGCCGGCCGCGTTAACCGGATTCCGCTGGATTTCCATCAGGGCAGAAATCACGTTCATGTTGGGACGATACGGAATCTTGAATTCCTCTTTGTAAGGAGTGCTGTCAGGCGTGTCCTGACGGGTGATGATCAAGTGAATGAATTTGTCCGACATGATCAATGCCCTCCTTTCTTGTTCTGGGTGTAGTCGCGTTTACGCGGCGGAATCAGCGAAATGTCCACGTCCTCGTAATAGATGTCAGGAGCCAGCGTTTCCGGATTGAACTTCGCCATGGTCGTTTTCAGGAACTGCTCGTCGTTGCGCTCGGGGAATTCGGGTTTGTAGTGAGCACCGCGGCTCTCGTTGCGCAGCAGGGCGCCGATGGTGATCACGCGGGCAAGGATCAGCATGTTCCAAAGATGGCGGGTAAACGTTGCACCGGAGTTGCTCCAACGCTGGGTATCGTTGATGTTGATGCGCTTGTAGCGCTCCATCAGTTCCTGAATCTTCTCGTCCGTCTTTTTCAGACGGTCATTGTAGCGCACCACCGTTACGTTATCGGTCATCCATTCGCCCAGTTCGCGGTGGATCAGGTAGGCGTTTTCCGTACCGTCCATCTTCAGGATGTTGTCGAATTTCTCCTGTTCTTTTTTCGTATAAGCGTCGAACATGGCGCTGGACAAGGCTTCAGACGTTTTTTCCAGGCCGTTGATATACTCGATCGCCTTCGGCCCCGCAACCATGCCGCCGTAGATGGCCGACAGGAGCGAGTTGGCGCCGAGACGGTTGGCCCCGTGCTGCGAATAATCGCACTCACCGGCAGCGAAGAGACCCGGGATGTTGGTCATCTGGTTGTAATCGACCCACATGCCGCCCATGGAGTAGTGAACGGCCGGGAAGATTCTCATCGGCACCTTGCGCGGATCTTCGCCCATGAATTTTTCATAGATTTCGATGATGCCGCCGAGCTTCACATCCAGCTCTTTCGGATCCTTGTGCGACAGGTCCAGGTAGACCATGTTCTCGCCGTTGATCCCCAGCTTCAAGTCTACACACACATGGAAAATTTCGCGTGTAGCGATATCCCGCGGCACCAGGTTGCCGTATGCCGGGTATTTTTCTTCCAGGAAGTACCACGGTTTTCCGTCTTTGTAAGTCCAGATGCGTCCGCCCTCGCCGCGAGCCGACTCGGACATCAGGCGCAGCTTGTCGTCGCCCGGGATGGCAGTCGGGTGAATCTGGATGAATTCCCCGTTGGCATAGATAACGCCCTGCTGATACGCCGCCGATGCCGCCGTACCGGTATTGATGATGGAGTTGGTCGATTTGCCGAAGATGATCCCCGGGCCGCCGGTCGCCAGAATGACGGCATCCGCCGGGAACGACACGATTTCGCTGGTACGCAGGTTTTGGGCCGTAATCCCGCGGCAAACGCCCGCATCATCCAGGACAATGCCAAGGAAATCCCAATACTCGTATTTCTTTACCAAACCTTCTGTTTCGAAGCGGCGCACCTGTTCGTCCAGCGCATAGAGAAGCTGCTGGCCCGTCGTCGCGCCGGCAAACGCAGTGCGGTGGTGTTTGGTTCCCCCGAAACGGCGGAAGTCCAGGAGACCCTCCGGCGTCCGGTTAAACATGACGCCCATCCGGTCGAGCATGTAGATAATCCCCGGTGCCGCATCACACA
The DNA here is from genome assembly GCF_011059135.1 of Brevibacillus sp. SYP-B805. Taxonomy (GTDB): domain Bacteria; phylum Bacillota; class Bacilli; order Brevibacillales; family Brevibacillaceae; genus Brevibacillus_F. The sequence goes on from NZ_JAALGD010000002.1 coordinate 334,631, forward strand.
TCGCTTTCACCGGCGGTTGGTTGGCCAGGAAGTCGCCGCCGTAAATCGTATCGTCAAAGTGCTCCCAGGTGGAGTCGCCTTCCCCTTTGGTATTCACCGCGCCGTTGATCCCGCCCTGGGCACAGACGGAGTGGGAGCGTTTCACGGGAACGAGGGAGAACAGCTCTACGGGAACGCCTTTCTCTGCTGCTTTGATTGTCGCCATCAAGCCGGCCAGACCGCCGCCGACGATGATCAGTTTGCCTTTAGCCATTGCGATAGTCCCCCTATCCTACTGTATGAACGCGGCCATCGCGCGCAAGCCGATGAAAGAGACGACCACGAAGATGCCCATGGTCAGATAGGTGGCTGCACGCTGCGAACGCGGGCCGACGGTAATTCCCCAATGGACGAGGAAAGACCAGATACCGTTGGAGAAATGGAAAACGGCACTCAAAATACCGATGGTGTAAAACACGACCATGGCCGGGTTGCTGAGGATGTCCACCATCATCTGATAGTTCAGCTCTTTCGCGCCGAGGGCGTATTGAATGCGCGTTTCCCATACGTGCCACGAAATAAAGATCAACGTAATGATTCCGGTCAGACGCTGCCACAGGAACATGTGATTGCGGAAATAGCCGAAGCTAGAGACATTGTGCTTCGCCTGAAACGCAATGTAGATCCCCAGAATGGCGTGGAACAGCAGCGGAAGGTAGATAAGTACGAACTCAAGCACAATCAAAAACGGCAAGCTCTCCAGAAAGGCAACCGCCTGATTGAATGCTGCTTCGCCCCTGGTCGCCTGGTAGTTGGTGACCAAGTGCACGAGCAGGTACAGCCCTACGGGAAACAATCCAAGCAGGGAGTGGAGCTTGCGGTTGAAAAAGTGATGGCTTTTCGCCATGCATGGGTCCCCCCTTCTAAGTATGAAAAACAATATGACCCTTTTCTCCTTTATCCTTGCCCATTGTCCGGACGGTTAGACAGCCCCTTCCAAGCCGGTTTGCAACCGTTTTCCTTTTCTTCCTCTTTGCCTGAACGAAAGAAAAAGGAGGCGATGACAAACTAGCTAGCTTGCTGCCAACCTTCCAACACGAAATATGTCGAATAAAGGAAAAAAGTGATCAAAAAGTGACCAAAATCATTGTACTCCTGTGCTTTCGCAGCGTCAAGACAGTGGTTAGACTGGTTCTATTGTTGGAATAGTCACATTTTTCCATCTATTTTTTCATAGTTTTCCTGGCATGTCTGCTGCTTTTCTTTCATATGTTGGTAGCAAACAAAGAGAAAAGGAGTGTGGCCCGTATGAAACCGGTCGAGGATCAGCTCGCCGCCCTGCTCCCCGTCACCGCGATTCCCCATGCGGAAATGACCAGCATGCCGTATCTGGGCTATCATCTGCTCCGCCAAACGCTGACCCAACAGCTGCTGGGCAGCTCCGAAGCGCCTATCCTCCATTGGCTGGGAAAAGATATCGGGAGGCAGATCCCCATCCATTCCGCCCAGGGGCTTGTCCTGCCCTTTATCCGCCTCGGGCTGGGCAAGCTGGAGCTGATGCAGGAGAGCCCCGATCGTTACCTGTATCGGCTGACGCATCCCATGTTTGAGCATCTGCCGATCGAGCGCCTGGGGACAAGCTTGTCCCTGGAATGCGGCATCCTGGCGGGGGCGCTCGGCCAGTGGAGAGGGATGGAGGCTGATGTGAAACTGGAACTGCACCACAACCCCGCCGACAAGCGAAGGGAAGCGCGCATCAGCGTCACGCTCATCCCTCCGCGCGAGTGAAGGATGTAACCCCGCCGACTTAAGCTAGGCTCAACCCCAAAAAGTGACGTTGACCTTCGAAGCTTAATCCGAGTACTTTTTGGGGACCCCTGAACATGCTGTGTCGGCGGGGGCCCCCAAACTTTCTTCGTCACTTTATCTGCCAAAGAAAACCGGTAGGGTCAGCCGCCGCTTCCACTTAGGTGAAGTAAGGTTCCAGCAGCGGGGCAAACTTGGGGAAATCCACCAAAAACGCATCATGGCCGTATTTGGACTCAATGGTATAAAACTCCACGTCCACCCCGCATTGTTTCATCAGCGCTACCATCTCCTGCTGATGATCAACCGGATAAATCAGGTCATTGACGATCCCGATAGCCAGCACCCTGGCCTTGATGTGCGCGATGGCTTCCTTCAGACCCCCTCTGTCCCGGCCGATATCATGCGTATCCATCGCTTTCAGCAGATACAGATAACTGTTGGCATCGAAGCGTTTCACCAGCTTTTCCCCCTGATACCGCAGATAGCTTTCAATCTCGAAAACCGAGTCGGTCAAGGGGTTGGCTACGGAATCCCGCAGGTTGCGGCCAAAACGCTCTTCAAACAATTCCGCCGTTCGATAGGTAAGCATGCCCACCATCCGGGCAATCGAGAGCCCCTGCCGCGGGCCTTCACCCGGATAGTAATCGCCGTCTTTCCACTCCGGATCGCTGCAAATCGCCTGGCGCCCCACGTCATTGTAAGCGATGCCCACCGCAGACATCCGCGCGCAGGTGGCGATCGGCACGCCCACGTCCATCATGTCGGGGTATTCGACCAACCACTCATACACCTGCATGCCGCCCATGGAGCCGCCGATGACTGCGTACAGCCTCTCCACCCCAAGCACGCTCAGCAGCCGGCGCTGCACGCGGACCATGTCCCGGATGGTAACCACGGGAAACGACGACCCGTAAGGCTTCCCCGTTTCCGGACAGATGCTGGCGGGACCCGTGGTGCCGTAACAGCCGCCCAACACGTTGCTGCAGATGACAAAATATTTGTTCGTATCCACCACTTTCCCGGGGCCAATCAATCCGTCCCACCATCCCTGACGCTCCCCGTCGCCAGCCGCGTACACGTCTCCCGTCAGGGCATGACAGACCAGCACGGCATTGCCCTTCTCCGGTTCATAGGTGCCATAGGTCTGATAGCCGACTTCCACCTCGCTCAGTACTTCCCCCGATTCCAGGGTTATCTGGCCAAGCCTTGCTTTCAGCATCCTTGCTTCCCCCTCCACCCGTATCAAACGCGAAGGCATTCCTTTTCGCACAGAAAAACCCCCTCTTCCCGAGAGAAGAGAGGGTTTGTTTTTGGCAAAGTCACCCACTCTCTTATCTCCCAGGCGCACGTACGCCTGCTGGAATTGGCACCTCTCCGCACTGCGGGGTTGCCGGGTTTCATCGGGCCAGTCCCTCCACCACTCTTGATAAGAGATCACGTCTTGGTTTGTTTATCATGATACGGGCAAGACGGGTGTACTGTCAATAAGTGTAACCGTTACAAGCCGTGCACCACCGCTTTTTCTTCCACATCATCCAGCCCAAAGGCCGTATGCAGCGTGCGCACGGCAAGGGCGGTATGTTCAGCCGGAATGACGCACGACACCTTGATATCCGAAGTGGAGACCATCTTGATGGAAATCTCCTGTTCGGCAAGCTGGCGGAACATCTCGGCCGCCACCCCCGGATTGTTGATCATGCCGGCGCCCACGATGGAGACTTTGGACAGCCCCACTTCATGATCCACTTTGCGGAACGCCAGTTCTTCCCGGTGTTGTTCCAGCGTGCTCAAAGCCCGGGGGAGATCCGTCAGGGAGACGGTGAAAGAGATGTTGGATTCCGCCGCATCGTAGGAGCTCTGGATGATGATGTCCACGTTAACCTGATTGTTTGCCAGGGTGTTGAACAGGCGCGACAGCGTGCCGACACGGACGGGCATACCGACAACCGTGATTTTGGCCACATCTTCATCATGGGCGACGCCGCTTACGACTCTTCCTGTTTCCATGGTAGAACCCTCCTCAACGTACGTTCCTTCTTCCGCCGTAAAGCTGGAGCGGACAACCAGCTTTACCTTGTATTTCTTCGCCGCTTCCACGGAGCGCGGATGAAGCACGCCCGCTCCGAGATTGGCCAATTCCAGCATTTCATCATACGAGATGCGCGGCAGCTTTTGCGCGGTCGGCACTACGCGCGGGTCTGCCGTAAAGACGCCGGCCACATCGGTAAAGATTTCGCACTTCTCCGCGTTCAGGCTGGCCGCCAGCGCGACCGCCGTCGTATCGGAGCCCCCGCGCCCGAGCGTGGTGATCTCCTTTTCGTCACTGATGCCTTGAAATCCTGCCACGACCACGATGCGGCCCGCCCGCAGTTCCCTCAGGATGCGCTCATTGTCAATGCTTTTGATGCGCGCCTTGCCATGAACGGCTTCCGTCGTAATGCCGGCCTGCCAGCCGGTCAGCGAGACGGCATCGTACCCTTTCTGCTGCAGCGCCATGCACAAGAGGGCGATCGACACCTGCTCCCCGGTTGACAGCAGCATGTCCAATTCACGCTCGGAAGGCTGAGGGGCGATTTCCTTTGCCATCTCCAGCAGGACGTCTGTCGATTTCCCCATCGCGGACACGACGACCACCATGTCATGCCCGGCCTGTTTGTATTGGATCACCCGGTCTGCAACCCGCTGAATGCGCTCAATGGTCCCGACGGACGTACCGCCGTATTTCTGTACGATCAACCCCATACTGGCTTCTCTCCCTTTTGATGATCAAGTCTTGAACCCCGTCGACGTAAGCTGACACTGTTGTCGGCGGGGGCCCCGAGCCAAACCCTTCGACGTAAGCTAATGCTCCACCCACTCGGCGCCATCTCACGCTTCGCCGAGGGGTCGCTTGCTGGGGTCGGCGGGGGCCCAACCAAGCCCCGCACACTTACATTTCCCTAAAAGCAAAAACAACGACAAGGAAAACCTGTCGTTGTGTCATGCACATACCGGTTCCTCCCTCCCTTGCACGTCGTCGGACGCAGACGAACAAAGCCCGTCACAAGCTCATCCGACTCGGTGAGATAGCGCTCCATCCGGACAGCGGGTATCTGGCCGGATGACAGTCCTGCGCTTATTCAACGCAGGCCCAGCACGGACGCCTTGGGTGACGTACCGCACTTCGGCGAATTCCCCTTTCCCCTCTGGTCACCGACTCCCAATCTCGCAGAGGATACTGATGGTTTTCGCGCCTCTACCTCACTCCATTTGGGAAGTGAGGCACATATTCACTTGAAGGGAATTATAACATGCGGGCCGGGACAGTTCAATGCGTTTTTCCCGCCAATCAGAGGGAGCGCAGGTGGCGGATGATGTCGCGCGCCAGCTTGTCGCCGATCCCCAACTGGCGGAAATCTTCCACCGTCGCTTCCTTCATGCGGGCGAGCGAACCAAAATGCCGGAAGAGCATGTTGCGCCGTTTTTCGCCGATTCCGGGAATTTCGTCCAATTGGGAAGCCAGCATCGTCTTGGTCCGCGTCTGCCGGTGGAAGGTGATCGCAAAGCGGTGCACCTCGTCCTGGATGCGCTGCAGCAGATAGAATTCATAGCTGTCGCGGCGCAATTCGACGGGCTCCGGCGGATCGCCGAACAGCAGCTGGGCCGTCTTGTGCTTGTCGTCCTTGGCCAGGCCGCAGACGGGAATGTACAGGCCCAACTCATTCTCCAACACATCCATCGCGGCTGCGATTTGCCCTTTCCCGCCGTCGATCACGATCAGGTCCGGCAGCGGCAGGTTCTCCTTCAGGACGCGGGTGTAGCGGCGCCGGATCACCTCCCGCATCGAAGCGTAATCGTCCGGCCCCTCCACCGACCGGATCTTAAATTTGCGGTATTCCTTTTTGTCCGGTCGTCCATCGGTAAAGACCACCATGGCGGATACCGGTTCCACGCCCTGGATGTTGGAGTTGTCAAACGCCTCGATCCGATGCGGGGTGCCGATGCCGAGCACGTGCCCCAGATTGTGGACCGCCTGGATGGTGCGGGCGTCGTCTTTGGACATGAGGGCAAATTTCTCCTGCAGGGCGATCTTGGCGTTTTCGCAGGCCATCTGCACCAGCTCGCGCTTCTTGCCGCGCTTCGGCGTCAGGACTTTGATACCCAGCCACTGCGCCAAAAGCTCCGGTTCGCTCTGCTCCGGCAGCAGGATCTCCTTGGGCAGCGCCTGCTGTTTGTCGTAGTAGAACTGGGTGACGAAAGACATGAAGTCCTCCGTTTCATTTCCGTAATAGGGAAACGAGGTGGTTTCCCTCTCGATCATCTTGCCTTGCCGCATGTAAAAAACCTGGACGCACATCCAGCCCTTCTCCACGGCAAAGCCGATGATGTCCCGATCCACCGTGTCGGCAAACGTCACCTTCTGCTTCTCCATGACCGCTTCGATGCTGCGGATCAGGTCGCGCAGCTCCTTGGCGCGTTCAAACTCCATGTTCTCGGCCGCCTGCATCATCTTCTCCGTCAGCTCCGCCTTCATCTCCGCATGGCCGCCGTTCAGAAAATCGGTGATCGCTTCCACCAAACGCTGGTTTTCCGCGGGGTCCACCTCGTATTCACAGGGAGCCAGGCATTGCCCCAGATGGTAATACAGGCAGACCTGCTTCGGCAGATGTTTGCACTTGCGCAGCGGATAGAGCCGATCCAGCAGCTTCTTTACTTCGGACGCGGCCCCCGCATTGGCGTACGGCCCAAAATAGCGGGCCTTGTCTTTCAAAACCTTGCGGGTAATCTCCAGGCGCGGGTGTTTTTCGTTGGTAATCTTGATGTACGGATAGGTTTTGTCATCCTTGAGCATCACATTGTAGCGCGGATTGTGCTGTTTGATCAGGTTGCACTCCAAAATCAGCGCTTCGATGGCCGAGGAGACGATAATATATTCAAAATCGGCAATTTCACTCACCAGCAGCTGTGTTTTGCCGTCGTGGCTGCCCGTGAAGTAGGAGCGGACGCGATTTTTCAGCACTTTGGCCTTGCCGACGTAGATGATTTCCCCTTTGTCGTTTTTCATGAGATAACAGCCGGGTTTCTCCGGCAGAACCGCGAGCTTGTCTTTCAGCTTGCTCATGGGCCCTCTCCTTTCTCTTCGGGCTCCGTCCGGCCCCGCGTTGCCTGGGCCGGGTGGGTCTCCATCTCTCATGGTAGCACAGATGTTCCCCGTTTTTCATCCCACTCCTCGGATGGAAAAATGAAACGGCACCGCCGAATGGGCGATGCCGTCTTGCAGGTGCTGCGATCGATTACAGATGCTTGCCGAGAGTCGCCATCAGCGCCTCTTTCGGCTGGAAGCCGATAATTTTGTCCACCGGCTGACCATCTTTCATGAGCAGCAGGGTCGGGATCGACATGATGCCGAAGCGGCCTGCCGTTTCCGGATTTTCATCCACGTTTACCTTCGCTATTTTCAGCTTGGAGCCCACTTCCGCGTCGATCTGCTCCAGCACCGGAGCAATCATTTTGCACGGGCCGCACCAAGGGGCCCAGAAGTCAACCAGGACGGTTCCTCCTTGTTCCACTTCCTGGCTGAATGTTTGATCCGTTACGTTAACGATTGCCATTATCGCTACCTCCTTCAACTCGCTTCGATACAATCTGTTCGACCGATTTCAGTATACCATTCTCTCCCTGAAATGACTACGCTGGCCGACACTTTGGGGCACACATATTCTTCCCCCGATTCGCCCAATCTATTGAAAGGAAAGGGGAGGTTGAGCATGGCAGCCATCATCGCATTGTTTCGGGACGAACAAGAAGCGCAGCAGGTGATCCGCCAGTTGGTGCTGGAGTCAGCCATCCAATCCATCACTTTCCTGCATGGTCACGACCATCATGCGATGCCGGGCCACCCGGATTCCTCCATCAGCGATGCGCTTCATCGGCAGGGATTTGCTGCCGAGCAATGCGCCAGCTGCATGCAGGCTCTCGGCGACGGCAGAGCCGCCGTCCTGCTTGAATGCGACGATGCCGCCGACATGCTGGTGGCCCTGCACAGCTATGGTGTCCGGAATTATCATATGGCGTAAAAGAACCCCGCCGACTTAAGCTAACGCTGGGGTCGGCGGGGGCCCCGAATCATAACCCCGCCGACCTAAGCTAACGCTGGTGTCGGCGGGGGCCCCGAATCTTTCTTACTCTCTCCTATATACCAACAAAGCATCCCGTGCCCTGCCGATCGGGGGACGGGATGCTTCGTTGCTACCGGGTGGGATTTCTTATGCCAGCACTTTTTTAAACTCTTCCGTCAGCAGCGGTACCACTTCAAACAAATCGCCGACAATGCCGTAGTCAGCCACTTGGAAGATCGGCGCTTCCGGATCCTTGTTGATCGCGACGATCACTTTGGAGTTGGACATGCCCGCCAAGTGCTGGATCGCGCCGGAGATCCCGCATGCGATGTACAGGTCAGGCGTTACCACCTTGCCCGTCTGGCCGATCTGCAGCGCGTAGTCGCAATAGCCGGCGTCGCATGCGCCGCGGGAGGCGCCAACGGCCGCTCCCAGGACGTCAGCCAGTTCTTGCAGCGGCTTGAAGCCATCCGCGCTCTTCACGCCGCGCCCGCCGGACACAACGATCTTCGCTTCGGACAGATCCACCTTGCCGGTCGTTTTGCGCACCACTTCCTTGACGATGGTGCGCAGATCCTTGATGTCAGCGGCAAACGGGACGGTTTCCGCCGTTTTGCCGGCCTGCGGCTCCCCTGCCGGAATGTTGTTCGGACGGATGGTGACAAAAATCTTGCCGTCCGTGAACCTGCGCTTCTGGAACGCTTTCCCCGCATAGATCGGGCGCGTAAAGACCGGTCCCGCTTCCACTCCGGTGACGTCGGAAATCAAGCCGTACCCCAGGCGGGCGGCCACCCGCGGAGCCACATCGCGGCCGATCGCCGTGTGTCCGGTTACGATCGCATCCGGGGCAACCTCGTTGATTACCTGGACAAATGCCTGGGTATACCCGTCAGGCGTATAAGTGGCGAGCGCATCATGTTTTACCAGATACACCTTGCCGGCGCCGTACTCGGCCAGCTTGTTGGCAAGAGCCGCCTCATCGGAGCCGAAGACCGCCGCCACAATCTCGCCGCCTTCCGCAATGCGCGCTGCCGCAGCCAAGGCTTCGAAGGAGACGTTGCGCAGTTGACCGTCGCGAATTTCTGCCAATACCAGTACTTTTTTCATCTCGATCCCCTCTCCCTTAGATCACTTTCGCTTCTTGGCGGAGCAGCTGCACCAATTCGGAAACCTGCGCCGGCAAATCGCCGGTCAGGATGCGGCCCGCTTCTTTTTTGGGCGGCAGGAAGTTCTCCACAACTTCGGTTTTCGCGCCCACTTCGGCGGCGGACAGGCCGAGATCATCGACAGACCAGCGATCCATCGGTTTCTTTTTCGCCTTCATGATGCCGGGCAGGGATGGATAGCGCGGCTCGTTCAAGCCCTGCTGCGCGGTGACCAGCACGGGCAGGCTTGTTTCCACAATCTCCAGGTCGCCCTCCACGTCACGCTCAACGCGGACGGTGCTGCCGTTCACTTCCAGCTTGACAGCGGTGGAGACATGATTGATGCCCAATTCTTCGGCAAGACGCGGTCCGCCTTGGCCGGCTCCTGTGTCCACGGCCATCTGGCCGCCCAGGATGATGTCGTACCCCACTTTTCTGGCTACGGCAGCCAATACTTTTGCCGTTGTATATTCATCGCCAAAGAGCGATTCGTCATCAACAAGGATCGCCTTGTCAGCGCCCATCGCCAGCGCCGTGCGCAGTGCGCTTTCCGCACGGTCCGGTCCGATGGTGACCACCGTCACTTCGCCCCCATGCTGTTCTTTCAACTTGATCGCTTCTTCCACCGCATACTCATCGTAGGGGTTGATAATGAATTCGACCCCGTCTTCGCTGATGCTGCCGTTTTGGATGACGATTTTCTCCTCGGTGTCAAACGTCTGCTTCAGTACTACCAGTATGTTCATGCAGATCCCTCCTCGTTAGCGATCCTGGAATTGGGGCTTGCGCTTCTCGAGAAACGCGCTGACGCCTTCTTTCACATCTTCCGAACGAAACGCTTCGCCGAACAGCTCCGCTTCCCGACCAAGCCCTTCTGCCATGCCCAGCTCGAAGCCGCTGTGGATGGCATCCAGCGCCAGGCGTATGGCTACGCTGCTTTTCTGGGCGATCGTCTGCGCCAGCTGTTTGGCCTGGTCAAGCAGCTCTTCCAGCGGATAGACGGCTTCCACCAGGCCGATCCGGTGCGCTTCTTCGCCGCCGATCATTTCCGATGTCAGAATCATCCGGGTTGCCACGCCTCTGCCTACCAGACGCGGCAGCCGCTGCGTCCCGCCGTATCCCGGAATCAGGCCGAGATTCAGTTCCGGCAGACCCAGCTTGGCTTCCGGTGCGGCCAGCCGGATATGGCAGGCCATCGCCAGTTCCAGGCCGCCGCCCAGGCAGGCGCCGTTGATCGCGGCGATGACCGGCTTGGGAAAGCGCTCGATCCGGTCAAACAGGCGCTGCCCTTTCTCCGCCAGGGCTTTCGCTTGTCCGCCGTCCAACCGGGTAAACTCCTTGATATCCGCTCCCGCGACAAAAAAGCGCCCTTCTCCGGTTAACACGATCGCCTTTACCTGCGGATCGCTTTCCAGCTGTGTCAATACGCTGTCCAGCTCCTGCAGCGCCGTTTGGTTCAATGCGTTTGCCGGCGGGTGGTTGATCGTCAGAACAGCCACGCGATCCTCTACAGCCAACCGTAAATGGGTATAGGTCATCCTTCTCCCCTCCGCGATGTGCGAATCGCCGCAATTCCCAGAACTGAGCGACCGCTCAGAATAGAAGTGTTCCCTCGGTATTATTGTACACGTGCTCATTGTATCAGATGCGCATTGACAATTAAAGCGTTTTCTCCGGATTATCTCCGCATCAGCCCATACAGGAAGAGGTTATGAATGGGATCTACGAGAGAAACAAGATCGTATTTGCACTGCTTCATGACCCAGGACGTGGTTGCCTCGTCCAACGTGCCGAAGATCATCATGCGGGCCATGCGCACATCGGTCTCCGGGCGAAAGGTTCCTTGTTCGATGCCGGTGCGAATCACATCGTCGATCAGGTTGAAATATTGTTTCAACACCGCGCCGATGCCTTTGCTCACTTCCGGATTGGACTGACGCAGCTCGATCTGCGTCACTTTCGCCATGTTCGGATCTTTCGCCAACTGGCTCAAATGCGCGTGAACCAGCACGTACAATTTCTCTTCGATCGTTTTCGCCTCCGCAATGCGTCCGCGGCATGTTTCAATGAACTGTCCCATTTTCTCGTTGAAGAGTGAAATGAGAATGTCATCCTTGTTCTCAAAATAGAGATATATCGTGCCGTCAGCCACCTTCGCCTCCTTGGCGATGCGCGAAACCTGCGCGTTGTGATACCCGTGTTTCGCAATGACGGCAACTGCTGCATCGATGATGGCCTGATACTTTTCCCCCGTTTTTTTCGCCATGTATACCTCCATTTGATCTTAAGATGACTTATTCGAACTGAATGACTATTCATTCACAAACCAAGTGTAATACATCCTGCTGAAACGTGTCAATCCCTCTCTGTTTTGCAGGATATGTCAGCGGAGAAATGTGTTGAAATGGCGAAGAAAAAGTTGGGGCCCCCGCCGGCAGCAGCAAGAGACCCCACTCGGCACAGAGAGGGCCCCCGCTCGGCGCCGCGATAGCCATCGCCGAGTGGGTTGAGTGATATCTTGCGCCGCGTGGGTGGAGCGTTCGCTTACGTCGGCGGGGTTTATAAGAAACGGCTTCGCCCCCGTCAGCCTGGAGGCGAAACCGTTCATGCAGCCACTGCCTGTCACGAGGAGGAGCGGGTTTCCTGTGCCGCCTGCATGCGCTCTTTTTCCTCTTCCTGCAGCTTGCGGCGCAACACCTTGCCGACCATCGTTTTCGGCAGCTCGCTGCGGAACTCGTACTGGCGCGGCACCTTGTACGCGGCCAGGCGCTTGCGGCAGTGCTGATCCAGCTCTTCTGCCGTCGTCTCATGGCCTTGTTTCAGCACGATAAACGCTTTTACCGTCTCGCCCCGGTACGGATCGGGAACGCCGATCACCGCTGCTTCCTGCACGGCCGGATGCTCGAACAGCACTTCTTCCACCTCGCGCGGATAAATGTTGTAGCCGCCTGCGATGATCAGATCTTTTTTGCGATCCACGATATAGAAATATCCTTTCTCATCCATGTAAGCCATATCTCCGGTCAAGAGCCAGCCGTCCTTCAGGGTGGCGGCCGTCTCCTCGGGGCGATTCCAGTAACCGAGCATCACCTGCGGGCCGCTAACTGCCAGTTCCCCGATTTCCCCCTGCGGCAGCTCCTCGCCGGTCACCGGATCGACGATCTTGCAATCCGTATCCGGCCACGGCAGCCCGATGCTGCCGGAAATGCGATGGCCCCACAGCGGGTTGGAATGGGTTACCGGAGATGCTTCCGTCAAGCCGTAACCTTCCACCAGCTTGCCTTTCGTGATCGCTTCAAAACGCTGCTGCACTTCAACCGGCAGCGGTGCGGAACCGCTTACACAAGCTTCGATGGAAGAGAGATCATATTTCGGCAAATCAGGATGGTTGATCAAGGCGATGTACATCGTCGGCGCTCCCGGAAAAATCGTCGGCTTCAGCTTGTTGATGGTGGTCAGAATCTGCTTGACGTCAAAGCGGGGGATCAGGATAATTTCGCCGGCCATTTTGATGCCGACGTTCATCACGGCCGTCAAGCCGTAGACGTGGAACAGCGGCAGGGCTCCCACGATGCGCTCATTGCCGGGCTTCATTTTGTAAAGCACCGCCTGGCACTGGTACGCATTGGCTACGAGGTTGCGATGCGACAGCATCACCCCCTTGGAGACGCCGGTCGTACCGCCCGTATACTGCAGGAGAGCCAGATCGCGTTCAGGGTCAACCTCCACCTCCACCGGATTGGCAGCGCTTTCTTTCAGCAGCGAAAGAAAAGATTCCGTATCGTCTCCATAAGGAATCTGCGGAGGTTTTTGTCCCTGCTTGCGCTGGGCGAGCGGGTAGAACAGCTTTTTCACAAAGGGAAGAAAATCAGCGACGCTTGTGATGATGATTCGCTTCAGGGGCGTGGATGCCTTGACGCTCCTTACCCTGTTGTAGAGCATATCCAAGGTGATGATCGTCTCTGCACCCGAGTCGTTCAGCTGATGAATCAGTTCCCGCTCGGTATACAGCGGATTGGTCATCACGACGGTCGCTCCGGCAAAGAGTGCGCCGTAGAAAGCCACGACAGCTTGCGGGGCATTGGGCAGCATGATCGCGATGCGGTCTCCTTTTTTGACGCCGCGCGCGATCAAGGCATGGGCAAACCGGTAGCTCATGGTTAAGAGTTCACCGTATGAGATCCGTTTCCCCATGAAATACAGAGCGGCATGCTGGGGGTAGGCGCTGGCCGCTTCAACCAAAAAGTGCGTCAGCGGGACACGGGGGTATTCCAGCGACGCGGGAATTTCAGGCGGGTAGCTGGCAATCCAAGGTTTGGCAACAGACATCATGTTCTCTCCATCCCTTCATGGCTTACCTCTCCCGTACGATCGACATTCATAACCTCTTCCTGCCATTATTGTAGCCGAAAAATTAAAATATTCCAACAGAATTTGGGAGTCAACCGATGAAGTTCTCCCCATCGCGCTGACCAGGATGAGGGCGTCGATTCCGCGTCTGGCGCGGCCGGCAAACCATCGGCGCCCGTCATTTTCCGTCTTGCTTGCCGTTTATTTCCTGCATGAGCCGCTTCTGCACCCGCAAACGCTCCGTCTTGGGAACCAGATAGTACCAGCCGCGGATGCCGTTGCGCCAGATTCGCTCATCCGTTCCATTCAGCGTGTCCATTTCCAGATGATGCTGCTTCGGATCGTAATAGGTGGCCAACAGCGACGCGATCTCTTCCTCGCTCAAGTCGGTTTTGACGTGTTTCCCCAGAATCTCCATCAGGGTAAACGCCTTGATGAATGCCTGCAGCGTCTCCCCTTTGCCGGCCAGCGCCTGAAGCACTTCCTGCTGCCGCTTGATCCTCTCATAATCGCTGTCTTCTTTTCCCAGGTCGCTTTTCCGGTAGCGGACATAATCGAGCGCCTGCTCCCCGTTGAGCGTCTGGAGGCCGGGATACAGATCGATGTAGGTGTTATCCGTGGGGTCGGTGTATTTCATCCGTTTTTTTACATGTATTTGGACGCCGCCCAGTTCGTCCACGATTTTGCGGAAGCCGTCGAAGTCGATCTTCATGTAGCGGTCGATGTTCACCTGGAAAAATTGTTCGAGGGAACGCTTCAACAGTTTGGGACCGCCATAGGCAAGAGCATGGTTCACCTTGTCATACCCTCTCCCGGGCAGCACCATATAGCTGTCGCGGGGAATGGAGATCAGGTAGGCGCGCCGGTCGGCGGGACGGACCACCGCCAGAAGCATCGTGTCAGCCCTCGCCCGTTCCCCGTCCCTGCTGTCCGAGCCGATCAACAGCAGCGTGAACGTTTTGAGCGGCTTGGGGCTGGGCAGCAGCTCGGGAAGCGGCCGGGGCGTCTGTCCAAGGGGCTGGACGGTTGGCGCGTGGATGGGTGTCCGCTCCTCTTCTCCGATGGGCTGAAACCACTCCTGGGTCATCCGTTTGTAGTGATAGGCGGAGTAGCCGACATAACCGGCTGTTCCCACGAGCAGGAAAAGCACAGCGCACAGCACGATGCGCCTGCCATGGCGCGACAAGAATGTTTCCCCCATCAACCGTACCTCCTCCGGTAAAAAAAGCGCTGGCCGACCGCCGCGTTTGCACGCAGCCGGCCCCGTATCGAAAAAGTCCCCATCTTGTTGAAGCACAGATGGGGACTGTTACCAGTGTGGCCTGTTTGAGGGAAGCTTATACGTGCCGCAGCGGGTTCCTAACGCTCTACCACCATCGCCATGCCCATGCCGCCGCCGACGCAGAGCGTGGCCAGCCCGCGGGAAACGCCGCGCCGCTTCATTTCATGAATCAGGGATACGACGATGCGGCAGCCTGTCGAGCCGACCGGATGCCCAAGGGAAATGCCGCTGCCGTTTACATTGGTGATCTCGCGGGGGAGCTCCAGCAGCTTCTCCACCGCCAGATACTGGGCGGCGAACGCTTCGTTCACTTCGATCAGGCCGATGTCGGCAAGCGACAGCCCCGCTTTTTCCAGCGCCTTTTTCGTGGCCGGCACCGGGCCGTAGCCCATCAGGTCGGGTTCCACTCCGGCCCAAGCATACGAGACGATGCGGGCGAGCGGGGTAAGCCCCAGCGCATGGGCGCGGCTTTCCTTCATCAGGATGACGGCAGATGCCCCGTCATTGATGCCCGAAGCGTTGCCGGCCGTCACCGTCCCATTGTCACGGAACGCCGGTTTCAGCGCTGCCAGGCTTTCCAGCGTCACGTCGCGGCGGGGATGTTCGTCGGTCTCCACAAAGACGGTCTCGTTCCGCTTCCGGATCGGGACGGGAATGATCTCTTCCTTGAACGTCCCGCTGTCGATGGCCCGAATCGCATTCCTATGCGAACGGTACGCCACCTCATCCTGCTCCTCGCGGGTAATGCCATAGCGGTCCGCAAGCCGCTCCGCTGTCTCCCCCATCAGAATCCGGTGATGCGGGTCGGTGAGCAGTTCCCACATGGCATCCGTCATTTCGCCGTGCATGATCCGTTTGCCCCAGCGTGCGTTTTTCAGCACATAGGGGGCGCTGCTCATGCTTTCCACCCCGCCCGCAAGCACCACGTCCCGGTCGCCGAGGGCGATTTGGGCAAAGCCGCTGACGATGGCCTGCATCCCGGATGAACACTGGCGCTGCACGGTAAAGCCGGTCACCTCTTTCCCCAGCCCCGCATCGATCGCGGCCACGCGCGCGATGTTGGCCTCATCGGAACGCTGAATGCAGTTGCCAAGGATCACCTCGTCAATCAATCCGGGATCGATGCCCGCCTTGTCGATCACGCCCCGGATCGTCACTTCCGCCAGTTTGCGAGCGCTTACATCTTTCAGCACACCGCCGAACGAACCGATCGGCGTCCGGCCGGCTGCCACAATGACAATCGGTTCCACCTGCTCTTCCTCCTCTCCCTTGCTTCTTCTCTATCATCGCACAAAGAGGCCTTGGTGGAAACAGGAAGAAAGCCCCCGGCTCACTCCCTATTTCTGCCGCATCTGCAGCGTCACCCACTCGCCGCTCTGCTTTTCTGCAGCCACCGTGAATCCGGCGCGTCCGTAAGCTTTTTCCACCTTGGGCCGTATCCACTCCACGATGCCGGACAGGATCACACATCCTCCGGGGGCCAGCGTGCGTTCCACAAGGGGCAGCATGGCGATCGCTTCGCCTCCGCCGATATTGATCAGGATCAGATCGGCCTGGCCGGGCAGCAGGTCGCCGTCCACCAGGGGATCGCCGATGATGACCGCGACCGCCGTGTCCGGCAGGCGATTGTGGGCAAGATTTTGCCCGATCTCACTGCGTGATTGCGGATTGATGTCGATGGCATGGACCGGCGTCGCCGCCCCCTGCAGGGCGCAGAAAATCGAGAGGATGCCGGAGCCTGCTCCGATGTCCAGCACCCGCTTGCCCGTCACATCCATCTCCTGCAGCAGGAGCAGGATGTCCTGCGTCGTGCCGTGATAGCCCGTGCCGAAGGCGGCCCCCGGATCGATCCACAGCACGTGCTGTTTGTCGGCAAGCTGCTCCGACGGTGTCCAGGATGGGGCAATCGTCCAGCCTCCCACCTGAATCGGGGTGTACGCTTCTTTCCAGGATTCGTTTTCCTCCGCCACCGTCTCCGCCGCGATCAACCGTACGCCTTCGCCCCACCCGGCGAGAAACGAGCGCAGGCGGGCTTCGTGCACCGGCGGGGTCTCCGTCAGCGGTTCAAACAGGTAGGCGACGACGGGCCTTTCCTCTATTTCGCGGTAATCGTATCCGTTCTCCGTCACAAGGACATCGATGTACGGTTCCGTCCAGCCCAAGGTATAGGGACTGTCCAGCACCATGGCGACAAAGGCTTCTTCCAGCTCATGGGCGACATGCAGGGTATACTTCAACCAGTAACCGGTGCTCAATGGGCTTCTCTCCTTTCCATCACTCAGGTAGTCTCTCGTCCGGCTGCATGGTATGATAGAGGGGATGTGACAATCCCCATGGGGAGGAACGTGCCATGTTTGATGAATTCTTTTACCGCCGCCGCAAGAACAGGGCGCTGCTGGTCGTCATGATCGGCCTGATGCTGCTTGGCGCGGCGCTGGTCGCTGCCGGGGTTTCCTATCTTTTCTAGGTCGCTTTACTTCCCTGCGATTCCTCGATTATACTGGAAAAAGTGTCATTTACATAGAAAGAAGGTTCTCACATGCCGCGAATTCTCATCTCCGGTTATTACGGTTTCAACAATGCCGGAGACGATGTTGTTCTGTACGGAATCATCTCCTCGCTTCGACGGGAACAACCGCATATCTCGCTGTCCGTCCTGTCCAACCAGCCCGAGCGTACAGCTGCATTGTTCGGAATAGCGGCCCACAACCGTTGGCGCCTGTCTGTGATTTTCCGTGAACTCTCCCGCTGCGATCTCCTGGTGATGGGGGGAGGCACCCTGATGCAGGATGTGACCAGTCCTAGGAGTGTGCTTTACTATCTGGGGATTGTGACGATGGCCAAAATGCTGGGCAAGCCGGTCGTGTTTTATGCCCAGGGTTTCGGTCCCGTGCTGAAGCCCTTCAGCCGGTGGATGATCAAGCGGGTGGTCAACCTCGTGGACGTGATCACCGTGCGGGATTTTGAATCGGGGGAAGATTTCAAAGCATGCGGAGTCACCGCGCCGCTCTATGTCACGGCGGATCCCGCCCTGACGATCCATCCCGATGAGATCGATGCTGAACCGGGTCGCCGAATGCTGGCTTCCCTGTTTTCCGATATGAGCAAACCGCTCATCGCCTTTTCCGTCCGTAATTGGAAACAGGAAGAGCGTTTCAAACAAGCCATCGCCCGCGCTGCCGACTATTTTGCCGAACAGGGCTGGAACGTTCTCTTTCTGCCCATGCATTACCCAAGCGATATCGCTCCCTCCAAGGAGATCATCGGGATGATGGGAAGGCCGGGCGCCCGCATTATCGAGCAGGAAGTCACGTTTCACGAAATCATGAGCATACTGAAAAACTGCCAGTATGTCGTGGGCATGCGGCTGCATTCGCTGATCCTGGCGTGCATGCTGCAGGTTCCGTTTACCGGCATCTCCTACGATCCCAAGATCGATCGCTTTGTGGAACGCGCCGGGATGCCCTGCGCCGGTCATATTGTGGATCTGGACAGCGAGGCGCTGCTGGCGCTGCTGACCGAGCGGACACGCGATCTGGAGCGGGAGCGCGCCATCGTTTCCCGCACTTCCCAGGCGCTCGCCCGGGAAGCAGGCAAAAGCAGCGAGCTTGTCCTGCAGGCACTCCGAGCCAACCAAAGGTAGGGAAAGGAGGAATAAAGCATGACGATCGCTGCCCGATTGTTGTGCCAACTCAATAAGCTTTTCCCCCTCCCCGTCCATCCGTTCAATCTGGCAAACGACGGAAAAATGAGCTATACCGAGTGGCAGTTCGTCAAAGGGGAGCAGACCATTCAGTTCTTTTTACCCTTCCATACGCAGGAACAGATGTTTACGGACAAAACGGTGCTTGACATCGGCTGCGGCGGCGGGGGCAAGACGTGTTATTACGCCACGTTTCGCCCCAAAAAGATCATCGGGATCGACGTGGTTCCCCGTTACGCGGAAGAGGGAAACGCGTTCGCCCGCCGGAAAGGGCTGGAAGATATCGCCTCTTTCATGACCGCCGATGCCGCCCGGATGCCCTTCGCCGACGAGACGTTTGACACGATCGTCATGAACGATGCGATGGAGCATGTGGAGCAGCCGGAGCAAACGCTTGCCGAATGCTTCCGCGTGCTGAAGCCGGGCGGACATCTGTACATCAACTTCCCCCCCTATTATCACCCGTACGGGGCCCATCTCTCCGACGTTATCGGCATTCCCTGGGTCCATTCCCTCTTCTCGGAACAAACCCTGATCGAAGCATACAAGCAGCTGGTCGCTCCCCTGCCGGACGGGCAGGAGCGCATCGCCTTCCGGATCGGCAGAAAGGCGGACGGCCGGGAGTATTTCTCCTACATCAACCGGATGACGATCGCCCGATTCCGCCGGATTCAGCGCGGCGTGCCGTATCCGGCCGTCTACCAGAAGGAAGTGCCGTTGCGCCCTCAGGTCGCCGCCCTGGCGAAGCTGCCCGGACTGCGCGAGTATTTGGTCAAAATGGTCGTCTGTGTCTATCAAAAAGATCGCTGAACGCGAACACCCCCCTCTTTTCCGCAGCGGGAAAAAGGGGGGGTTCTTTATGGCAGTCCGTTATTCGCGTTTGAGTCCGATGCTTCTCTTCCGCACCGCTGCCATCAGCGTCTGCAGGCGGCCGCCACCCGGCACCCACTCCAGTTCCTTGTCGTCGATCAGCGGAATGACGAGCGCCGAGGAGAAATAGACCAGCAGGCCCACGCCAATCCCGGCGATCGTCTCTGCCGCTCCCAGCAGGCGCGCGCCCAGATGGCCGTGACACAGGTAATGGATCGTTTCCGTGGCGCCCCACGCCAGCAGCAGCATGACGTTTGCCACGATCAGCGGATAGGTAAGGTCAAAACGCCAGTTGACATCCACCCGCACCAGCCGGGAAATGGCCCTCACGTTCAACCAGCACACCACGGCGGTCGCGCAGATCCAGGAAATGGACAGACCGTCGATGCCGAAAAGCGATGCGAAGAGGAGCGTTGTCCCCGCTTTGACGAGCACCCCCCAGGCCAGATGCTTGGCGGGAACTTTCTCTCTGCCCAACCCTTGCAATATGCCGTTCGTCGCCGAGAGCAGGGAGAGGGGAATGGAGCTGATCCCCAGGATGGCAAGGGCCCGCGTGCCGTCGGCGTCGCCGTACAGCGCGAGATTGGCCCCTTCCGCCACTGCGGTCAGGCCAAGACCGGCCGGCAGCCCGATCAGCCAGGCAAACCGATAGGAGAGGCGGGTCAGCATGCTGACCCGTTTGTCGTCACGGGAGCGTTTCGCTTCCGCAATCGCCGGCACGATGGACAGTGCGATGGACGCGCCGAACAGGCTGGCCAGCTGGATTAGGGAGCCGCCGCGGCTGTATATCCCGAACCACGTATCGGCCGTTACCCCGTCCACGTGCCAGACGTATCGGAAAATGTTGATGGCCAGGAACGAATCGACCAGGCTGAAGATCGGAATGACCAGGGCGCTGATGCAGATGGGCCAGGCAATCCGCCACATCATCAGGTAGAAATCGCGGTCAAACCACCACCGCAGGCGCCGCCATTCGTCCGGGTTCCCGTCCGGCTCCCGGCGCCGATGCAGCCATAACAGAACCGCCAGAAACAGCACGCTGATCAACGTGCTCAACGCCGTGCCGTAATTGGTCCCGGTAATCACCGTACCGGTATCTTCGCCGAGGGAAACGAGATAAAGCGACGCCATCAGAATGAACGCCGCCCGCAGCGACTGCTCGAAAATCTGGGACAAGCCGACGTGCAGCATTTTTTGATAGCCGTAAAAATAGCCCCGGAGCACCGCGATCAGCGGCACAAACAGCAGGGACAGCGAAACGGCCCGGATCGGGTCCACCAGTTTCGGATTGCCCATCAGATCGGCCAAAAGAGGCGATCCCGCATACAATATGGCGAACAGAACCAGGCCGATGCTCCCCATCATCACCATGCTGCGTGCCAGCGTCTGCCTGATCAGCCCCTGATTTCCCTCCGCCAATGTCTCCGCGATGATGCGGGACAGCGCCACCGGCACACCCGCCGTCGCCAGAATCAGAAACGTCATGTATAACGGAAAAACCTGTTGAAACAAACCAAATCCGCTGTTGCCGACGATCACCTGCAAGGGGATCAAGTAAAACATCCCGATCGCCTTGGAAAGCAGACCGGCTACAGCCAGAATCATGGCACCGCCAAGAAAACGACCTTTGTTCACAATGTCCGTATCCCTTCTTCAAGATCCTTCCTCATAACAGTAGACCAGTTGCGCAGGTATATCAAGCCCTTGTTGCTGGAATAATGGGTGAAATAACCCCACGGAATTACTTGATCGTTTGAAAAAACCCACCTATCCAGAAAGGGGTCAACCATGCCGCTTACACGCTTTCTGATCAGACATGTCCATTGGCCGCTGATGGAACAATGGAAAGGCAATCGCATTCGGACATACCTGCGGGAGCTCGAACAGGCGCAATCGCTGCCGGTTTCGCAGCTGCAGGCCAGCCAGGAGCAAAAGCTGAAACAGCTGCTCCGCCACGCCGCCGACCGCGTTCCGGCCTACCGAGCGTACCGGGAAGAGCTTGCTTCCGAGGAGGAGATGGCGTCCGCCCTGCTGCGGCGCATCCCGAGCTTGAGCAAGCGGCGGTTTAACGAAAATCCGGAGGCTTATCTCGCCCAGGACATACATCCGTCTTCCCTGATCCCCAACCGCACGGGCGGTTCAACCGGGGAACCGACGCGCTTCTATCTCGACCGGCCCACGGTGGAACATTACGAAGCCGCCCGCTGGCTGGGGCTGTCCTGGTACGGGATCGGCATCGGCGATCCCTGCGTGATGATCTGGGGCTCCCCCCTGGAGCTGAATCAGCGGCAGGCGTTCACGTTTCGCGTAAAAGAGCGCTTGCTGAAAAACCGGCTGCTGCTCTCCGCCTATGACTTGTCCGAAGCGGAGCTGCCTCAAATCCTCAAACGGATCCGTTCCTTCCAGCCGCATTATCTGTACGGCTACGCATCAGCCCTCCACCTGTTTGCCGAGATGATGCTGCGACGCGGGCTGACGCTGGGCATTCCGCTCAAAGCGGTGGTGTCTACGGCGGAAATCCTTCATCCCTATCAACGCGAGACCATCGCGCGCGCACTGGATGCGCCGGTGGTAAACGAATACGGGGCCCGCGACGGCGGTATGATCGCCTATCAGTGTCGGGAGGGACGCATGCACATCTTTTCCGAGAACTGCTATCTGGAGGTGGTGGACCCGGTCAGCAGGCAGCCGGTTCCTCCCGGAGAATCGGGCCTTTTGCTGGTTACCGATCTGCACAATTACGCCATGCCCCGCCTGCGCTACGAACTGGGGGATGTGGTGCAGCTGTCCACCGAACCCTGCCCCTGCGGCATCCAGTATCCCGTCCTGGCGCATATCGACGGCAGGGAGGACGATATGTTCCTGTCGCTGCGCGGCCATTACGTCCATGGACATTATTTCAACCATCTCGTGCGGGGCATGGAAGGCTTTCGCACCTTCCAGATCATCCAGCACGAACCGGACCGCCTCACCCTGAAACTGGTGAAATACCCGGAGAAGTATTCCCCCGCCGAAGAAGAACAATTGATCACCGGCATCCGTCAGGCGCTCGGCGACGCGATCCGGCTGGACGTGCAGCATGTGGACGAGATTCCCCCCAGCGCTTCGGGCAAATTCCGCTATGCGATCCGCCAATTCTCCCTGCCTTCCCCCTGATCATCCGGCTCCCCTGCCTGCGCGCTTGCGCCATGCTTTTTCCAGCATTTCCGTCACCAACGCCTCTTTGCACAGGTAGAGGACGATGCCGTACAGCAGGGCCGCCGCGCTGATGCCGCCCGCCAGATGCAGCCAGAGCGGCAGGCGGGAGAGCCACGGTTCCGCAACCACGATGGCGGTCCCCATCACGGCGGACGCTGCCGCCACCTTCCCTGCCGTTGCCGCAAAGGTGGCCGCAATCGGGCGGCCGATCCGCCGCCAAAGGGAGACGAACAGCAGCAGCATCTGGCAGAATGCGGAAACCGAAGAGCTGAGCGCCAGCGCCCCGTGATCCAGATACGGGATCATGCTCCAGGCTGCCAGCATATAAATCCCGATGCCGACCGCCCCGATGGTTACCGGCGTACGGGTATCTTCCAGGGCATAGAAGGCCCGCGTCAGCAGATCCCGGCCGGCCAAGGCGTAGAGTCCCAGACTGTAATACACCAATCCCCCGGTTGTCCATGCCACGGCTGTCTCCCCGAACGCACCCCGCTTGTACACCAGTTCGATCAGCGGTTTTCCGTACAGGATCAACCCGACCGTCACCGGCACGAGCAGGATCAGCAGGTAGGCCAGCCCTTTCTGCAGGACGGTTTTCATCTGCGCCATCTCGCCGCGCTTCACGTAGCTTGCCATCAGCGGAAAGAGCGGCAGTGTAAAGGCCCCCACAAAGACGGCCATCGGCAGCTGTGCGATGGTATTGGCAAACATCAGGGCCGAGATTTTCCCGTCGCCCAACGCGCTGGCGAAGCCCCGCTCCAGGAAGGTGGTGGCCTGCGCAATCACCGCGCCGATCAGGATCGGCACCAACCGTTCTCCCATGCTCGCCAGCGCCTCATCCTTCTGCCAGCGGAACGACAGGCGATGGGCGTAGCCGAACCGCCGCAGGGTCGGCAGCATCGTCACTGCGGCGGCCGCGTATCCCAGGGTGGTGGCCATCGCCAACCCGTCCACGCCGTAAACCGGCGCCAGCAGATAGATCGCAACCAGGACAAGGGCGCCGTTGGCTACCGTGCCCAGCGTCGGCGTGAAAAAATGCTGATGGGCGTTGCACACGCTTGACCAAAGGCCGGCCAAACCGATAAAAATGGCGGATGGCCACATCCACTGCAAGAGCTCGGCCGTCAGCGCGGCTTTCTCCCCTTCCAGTCCGAACAGGAACGCCGTCTCCCTGGCAAACGCGATCCCCAGCGCAGCCAGCGCCGCAAACCCGACGAACACCACGGCCAGCACTTTCTGATAGAGCAGCTCCGCCCGCTGCCGGTCTGCCTTTTCCAGGATCCCCCGCATGGTCGGGATCAGGACAGCGTTGATGGCACCGGGAACGACAAGAAAAAGGGTAAGCGGGATCGTGGAGGCGATCCCGAATGCGTCCGCCTCCATTCCCGTTCCATACAGGTTGGAGATATACACGTTGCGGAAGAAACCGAGCAATCTGCCCATCAGGGTCAGCACGACGATCAACGATGCGGTTTTTACTAGACTCATGCGATGTTCTCCCATGTGACGAAAATCTGGTGTTGCAACTCTTTGTAATCATAGCCGATTTCCCGCCATTCTACCAATCCTTTCTCGCACGCTCCGCCTTTCCTTGCGGCGACCGGAAGAGATTCATTATAATAAATAGGTTGAACTTACTCACGGGAGGACGTACCTACATGGGACAAACGCTGCGGACATGGATAACCCGGTCGGACACCTGGCTCTATCTGCTGCTCGGTTATCCAATCATAGACTACGTGATGCGAAAGATTCTGCCGATTCCCATTGTCTCCTCGTTCTGGGACGATGGGCTGCTCTTGGTGCTCATGCTGTTTACGTTCGGGGCCTATCTGAAAGGAACCCGCAAAATGCCGGGGATCAAGCAGCCCTTTCTTGCTTTTCTGGTGCTGGGCCTGGCCCTGATCGTGACCGATATGGCCCATGCGGATGCCGGCGTGGAAGGCTTTCGGGCGATCTATCAATACATGCTCGCCTTTTTTGTTGGCTTCTATCTGATTCAATCCGCCGGACAGCTGGAGAAGTATGTCAAGCTGCTGGCCATCGTCGGCTTTGTCGTCGGCTTGATCGGGATCGCACAGGTGGCGCTCGGCGTTCAGACCTCGCTCGCCTGGGTCAATGCAGGGGAGGCGACGCGCACGCGGGCCTATTCCATCGTGACCAGCCCCAACGTGCTCGGAAGCTACATGGCTTTGATCAGTCCCGTGTCGATCGGACTCTTTTTGCACAGCACCACGAAAAAAGACCGCCTCATCTGGGCGGTCGTCGCGCTGACCTCGCTGGCGGCGCTGGTGTTTACCGGCTCGCGCGGCGCCTGGTTCGCCCTGGCCTTGGTGCTGTTCATCGGCTGCCTGATGTGGAACCGACGGGTGGCCGCCTGCTTCCTGATCGCCGGCCTGATCGGCGCGGTCGCGCTCTACTTCGCGCCCCATCTGCCCGTGATCGGCACCATCAAAGACCGGATCGCCACGCTGTTTACCAGAGAGTATCTGGAAAAAAGCTTGAGCGACGGCCGACTGGCCCGCTGGTTCGATGCCTATGACCAGCTGCGGCTGGAGCCGCTGTTCGGGGCAGGCCCCGGCCATCACGGCGGCGCGGTGGCCGCCCGCCACTTTGGCACGATTTATACGGACAGCTACCTGTTCAAAAGCATCGCCGAACTCGGCCTGATCGGCGTGGGCCTGCTGATCGCCCTGATGGTGATCACCCTCCGCTACGGCTACCGGCTGGTGCGGCAGATGACGGGCACTCCCCATTTTTTTCTCGTGCTCGGGCTGTTTTGCGGCCTGTTTGCCGTCATCCTGCACAACATGGTGGAGAACATCTTCGAAGTGCCCTTTATGGCTCTGTACTTTTGGTTGTTTGGCGGCTTCTTGACCGGTCTGTTGGCTGATCAATCGCATGCGAAGCAATCGCGGTAAACTATCCGGAAGGTGAATGCCATGCGACAGATATTCAAACTGCAAACGCTCTGCTGGGCGCTGTACGCCATCGCCCTGTTCCTGATCTATCACTTGCTGGTGAAGCCGGCGTTTCTGGACGGCTCCTGGATCGCGCTCGCCGTGTTCATCCCCGTCCTCGCCCTGGCCTATTTCATTCCCCGTCCTGCGGAGCGCCGCCAGGTCGTCACCTTCACCCTGGGCTTTCTGCTCCTGGACCGTGCGCTGACACGGCTGGAGACGGACTCGCTTCTCGCCATGCTGTTCGGGGCGGCTGTCGCCATCCTGGTCGTGGCCGCGCTGGCAGCATGGTACGGCAAGCTGGCGGGGAACGCCGTCCTCGCCCTCGTCCTGGTCGCCGTCCTTGCCAACTTCACGTTTAACCGGGACAATCTGGCGGTGCTGAACCACTTCTACGTCAAATGGGAGTCGGAGCGCCTCTATCACGGGGAGTGGGTGGATTATTTCCCGATCACCCTGTATGACGTGGACGGCGACGGCAAGCAGGAGATCGTCACCTACGGCAATAAAGATGAACTGCCGGAGGAAGAGGAAAGCAAGAAACCGGAGACGGAGGCGGAACGCAAGGCGCTGGCAGACAAGCTGCTGCCGCTGAAGGAGGAGCCGGTTTACCTGTATGTGTTTACCTGGAAGGACGGCCACATGGTCCGCGTGCCCAACGACCGGATTTCCGCCGACACTATGGCCAAACTGCAGGAACAGATGCCGGCCGACTTTCCCGGCTTCCCGTACTACACCGCCATGGATGGCAGGCTCGTGCCCAATGTGCAGCGCCAATCCTACGCGGAAGGCATGCTGCAGGTGGGAACGGCGCCGTATCGCGCGCTCCAGCTGGATCTGCAGAATATCGACCGCCTCCTGGCCGCCAAGCAGGGCCGGATGGACGAGCGGACGGGCTTCGGTCCGCAATCGAACTTCCGCGACCTGCTGATCACCTCCGGACAGATCAGCGGGACGTACGACGGCAAGCCGTTCTCCGCACCCACCACGGCGACGAAGCTGCTCGGGACGATGCGCCTGCCGGATGGGCGGGAAGGGCTGCTTGCCCAGGGGGAACAACTCAGCGTCTATGCGGTCCAGCCGGATGGCTCTCTCGCGGAGGCCTACACCTTGACCACCAAACAGGTGTCGCTGGCCAACTCGGAGTTCATCCCGGCCGATATCGATCATGACAATACGGACGAGTTGTTGGTGGCGGGGACGCCCTCCTACATTCTGGAGCCCAAAGCGGATGGCGGCTGGCAGATTCTCTGGGCAAGCGCCGAAGGGGATGAAAGCTTCCGCTTCTCCAACTTCGCGATGGTCGGTCATGACACCGAACCGGAGATCATCGCCAAAGCCAAAAGCTGGGTCAGCAGCAACCCGCTCCGGTACGTGAGCGGCTTCCGCTATACCCCGGACGGCCTGGAGCAGCTGTGGCGCGTTTACCTGCCGCTCCTCAACATCCAGGTGGGGGATGTGGATGGCGACAAGGAGAACGAAATCATCGCCACTTCCTACGATACGCACCGCCTGCTGGTATTGAAGCAACATGATCTTCCCGTGCTGCCGATGGTGATCCTGCTCTTTGCGGGATTGCTGGGTTACGGGATCGCAAGGAGGTTCCGCCATGCGTAACGTTGGCAAACGAGGAGCGGGAGCGCTGGCGTTGGCTGCCGTGCTGCTGTTGAGCGGCTGCACGTACGAGTCCGGTGAGAAACGTTTTGTCCTGGAGGCGGCGGATTCGGCCGCGACCGAGCTGAAGCCGGCTGCCGAAGCGGGCCAGCTGCTGAAGGCCGCCATCGAAAAAGGGGAAACGGACCCTGACGCCCAAAAATTCTGGTACAAGGGACACGTGAAAAACACCGTCCTTTCCCGGACGACCACCATCATGTTCGAAGGCGCGGTGATCAAGCCGGACGGCTATAATGTGGACGCCCGCATCGCCAGACAGCCGTATCAGTATTACCGCATCGGGGACAAACGCTACGTCCGCGTAAAGGACGCCTGGATGACTGCCAAGGAAGATCCCCTGCCGTTCGATGTGCTGCACGGCTTTGAGGATCTGATTCCGCTGATGGATCGGGCTGTGCTGGCCAAGGAGAGCGACGAGATTTACGGGGTGGATTGCGCGGCGTACCAGGTGAAGATGACCGCGACCGAATGGGTGGCTGCCAGCAAAAGCCCCCTGTTCGGGCCGCTGCGCGATCAGCTCGCCGGCCGTCCCGACATGCAGCAGATCCTGGACAACGGCACCGTCAAGATAACGCTCTGGATCGGCAAGGAGGATCAATTGATCCACCAGTACGAAACATGGATCATCCTGCCGTTCCCGGGAGGCGGTTACATGGATCAGCAGGTGCTGTTCAGCTTTTACAAGTACAACGATCCGGGCATCCAGATCAAAGATCCGGCAGAAGTGGAAAAATATTTGCTGTACTAAAAAAGGAGGGCCGCCGGTGCGCGCGCCCTCCTTTTTTCTTTATTCAGCTCGTTGACCGCACCCGGGCTGCAGGAAGCATCAGAAGGAAAAACCCCGCAATGGCGATGACCCCTGCGACACCGAACGGCGCCTTGGGAAAAACGGCGCTCCCGATGATCCCGGACAAAATGGGAGCGATCGCCGCCCCCATCCAGCGGACGAAATTATAGACACCTGAGGTGATGCCTCGCGGGTAAGGGGATACCTCCATCACATGGCTGGTAAACAGCGCGTTGTTCAAGCCCGAAACCAGTCCGGACAGGATAATCAGCGCAACCTGCAGCCACAACGCCTGAACGGTGAACAGCAGGAAAAGCAGCAGGGCAAAGGCAAGCAATCCGAAACGGAGCAGTTTGTCCGGCGCCCATTGATGTTCCAGCTTGTGGGAGAGGACAGCGGAACCATAGGCGAGGCAGAGGCCCCACCCGAAAAAAATAAAGCCGAGATGGATGGCAGACATCTTCAGCACCAGCGGCGAATAGGCCAACACCGTAAAGAAGCCGTAGTAATACAGCATCCCCGCGAGGGCCCCCTGCAAAAACGGCCGATGGGCGAACAAATGGCCCATTTCCTTTAGGCCGGCAGCCTTCCGCGCCTGCTTGTTCACAGGTTCCTTGACGAAAAACATCACCAGGAAAAAGGCCGTGAAAATCAGCAAGCCCGTCGCATAGAAGGGATAGCGCCACGTGAACCCGCCGAGGACTCCGCCCAGCAGCGGCCCGCCGGCCATCCCCAGTCCGATCGCCGCTTCATACAGGCCTACCGCCGTGCTGACCTGATCGGACAGCGCAATCAGCAGGGTCATGGCCGTCGCAAAAAACAGCGAGTTCCCCAATCCCCAACCGGCCCGAAAGATGGACAGCTGGGAGATGGTATCCGAAAAACCGCACAGCAGCGCAAAGACCGCTACAAGCCCCAGCCCGACCACCATCGATCGTTTGTCGCCCAAGCGGCCCGCCAAAAGCCCGGCGGGAAGCATCATGACGGCCATGGTCACATCCATCGGCTCCAGGCAGTTCGGCCGCTACATTCTGTTTCACCGAAAGCTGCGGCTGGAAAAAGAGGAGATTGCCTGGTGCCGGTGGGTTCTCGCGCTCCTGGAAAACGAACCGCTCGGCAGTAATGAAAACGGCCCGGCGCGATAGCAGCGCCGGGCTCCTTTCACATATTTCCGTTCTTTGGTTGGGCGGTCAGCTCGTCCAGCAGGGACGCCAGCTGGCGCGCCTGTTCCCTGCGTTCATACGGCTTCACCCGCTCGAAAAAGTCGGCGTCACGGCTGGCATCATCCGCCTGCCCCTCTTCTCTGCCCGCTTTCCATTCGCGGTAAAGCCGCAGGAACGCTCCCTTGATCGCATCCTTGTCGGTCGGATCCGCCACCTGACCCAACCGGAAGCGCTGGATAATCTCGGTCGCTTCCCCTGCCATGTTGAGCGCCAGGATCGGCTTGCCGATGCCCATGTATTCATACAGTTTCCCCGGAATATACGCCCCTGCGTCGGGAGAGACGTCCCCGATCAGCAGTTGCACATCCGCGCTTTTCATCAGCCGCAGCGCTTCCTTGTGCGGCAGATTCCCCACGATGCGCACGATGTCGGACAAGCCCAATTCCCGCACGCAATCCGTATTTTCCGAATAACCGGGATAATCAAAGACACCCGCAAAACTGAGCAGCAGATCGTCCCTCTCCACCATCCCCTCATCGATCAGCTCCCGGATGGCCCTAAGCAGCAGACGGGGATTCCGCTTCTGGTACAAAATCCCGGCATAGACGGCATGAAATTTTCCTTCCTCCGCATACGCAGGCTCCAGATCCGCAAAATCGGCGCGGTCAAATCCGTTGTAGATCAGTTCCAGGCGGCGGATGCGCTCGCCATATTTCCGTTTGAAGTTGGCGGCAAAGGTGGCGGTCACGGTCGTAATGGCGTCCGCCTCCGTCATCACCCGCTCCTCCAGCCGCTCCTCCAGCCGCTCCCGCCACGCAATGCCGGTGCGGTGCATGTTCTGCGTCCAGGGATCCCGGAAGTCGGCAATCCAGCGGCAGCCAAACTCTTTGGCAAGCCTGCCCGCCACCAGATGATTGGTGACAGGCCCCGACGTGGAAAAGATGGCGTCGATGCGATGGCTGCGCATGATTTCCCGCCCTTTTTTCAGGGCTTGCGGGTACCAGAGAATCTGATCGTCCGGGATCAACAGGTACGGCTTCACTTTTTTCAGCCCGTTGATCACCATTCGCTTCATCCGGGCGGCGAGGGATGGCCGCCCCGGCTCGCCCGGACTGCCTCCGCCCTGCGCGGCCGCTTTCGGGGCAGGGACGGGAAGCAGGGAGAACTCCTTGGCCCGATGAATGACGACCTCATCCGGCACCTGGGCCAGCAGCGTGTGATCCAGGGTGGCGTGGTACGACGGATCGGCCGTCAGCACGTGAACCCCCCAGCCGAAGTCGCCCAGATACCGGGCCATTTTCAGCGGGCGGGGAACGCCGCCTCCTCCGATGGGGGGGAATATATAGGCAATGATCAGTACATTCCGCGTCTTTGTCATGTTAATTCCTTCCTCGTCGTGCAAACTTCATTGTTAACCATACCACAAGTCCCGTGTTATTGCGAATCCATGAGCCATCTGCTATAGTGAAAATGGCTTGTTGGAAAGGTTCGGGTGGATCAACATGAAGAAATTACGCATCCTCCACGTGATCGGCGGAGGAGAATTCGGCGGCGCTGAACAGCATATCCTCAACCTGCTTTCCTCCTTTCCGAAAGATGCGCTGGAGGTGGGGGTCGTCTGTTTTTATGATTCGGCATTCGCCGCCCAGCTGCGCAAAGCGGGGATTCCTGTTGCGGCGTTGACCCGCTACGGCCGGTTTGACCTGCGTCTGGTCAGCGGACTGAGACGGACATTTCAGGAATATCAGCCTGACATCATACATACCCACGGCGTGAAAGCCAACTTTTTCTCCCGCCTGGCCGCCCGCGGCATCTGCCGCACATTGCTCACGACCGTGCACAGCAACCTGCGTTACGATTATGTCAATCCGCTCGCTTACCTGATTGTCTCGCTGATGGAGCGGAGCACGCGCCGCTTGAACAACCATTACATTGCCGTAAGCGATGCGATCGGCGAGATCCTGCGAAAAGAAGGCGTTCCTCCCCAGGCGATCAGCCTGATTTACAACGGCATTGACATGGGGCCGTTCCGCCAGAGGGAGAGAAGGGCGGACGACCGCTCGCGCCTTTTCGCGGAATGGGGAATCGATCCCGACGCCTTCGTGTTCGGCTCGGTCGCCAGGCTGGTCCCTGTCAAAGGGCTCTCTTTTTTGCTTCAGGCGTTCGCGCTGTTCCTTCAGGAAAATACGTCCCGCCCTTACCGCCTGGTGCTCGTGGGGGACGGTCCCGAAAGAATGACCCTGCAGCAACAGGCGGAGGAGCTTGGCATCTTGCCGCTGGTCACCTTTGCCGGGTTCCGCCGCGACATCCCGACGTGTCTGCATGCTTTTGATGCATTTGTCCATTCTTCCCTGTATGAAGGGCTGGGCTATACGATCATCGAGGCGATGGCGTCGGAGATCCCGGTGGTCGCCACCAATGCGGGCGGCGTGAAAGAATTGGTCAAGCCGGAAGAGACCGGCCTGCTTGTCGAGCCCGGCAATGCGCGGGCATTGGCGGATGCGATGCACAGGCTCGCCGCCGATGCGGACCTGCGCACCCGCTTGACCGCACAAGCCCTGCAGTTGGTGGAACGGACGTTTACCATCGAGCAGATGGCGGATCGGACGCTCGCCTTGTACCACGCTCTTTTGCGCGACATGCCAACGAAACAAGAGGCAACCAGCACCGGCTCCCCGTGATCCGGCGCTTTTATAAGGAGGTCGAAGGCAATGAAACTGTTTATCTCCGCCGACATGGAAGGCTCCACCGGCATCATCGATCCCTCTTACTGCAATCCGGGAGCGAACAATTATGAGCGCGGTCGCCGCTTGATGACCGCCGATGTGAACGCGGTTGTGGAAGCGGCGCTGGCTGCGGGCGCGACCGAAATCGTGGTGGCGGACAGCCACCACAAGATGAACAACATTTTGATCGAAGAGCTGCATCCCGGCGCCACCCTCCTGTGCGGCTCCCCCCGCGACCATTCGATGATGCAGGGGCTCGACAGCACCTTTGACGCCGCCTTCTTTCTGGGGTACCATTCCCGCCACGGCATGCCGGGTGTGTTAAGCCACACCATGTCCGGCGCAATCAAGAACATGTACATCAACGGCCGGGTCGTCGGGGAATTTGGCTTCAATGCGATCTATGCCGGCCACTACGGCGTCCCGGTCTGCCTGGTTTCGGGAGACGATCAGATCGCGCAGGAAGCCAAGGAACTGATCCCTGCCATCTCCACAGCGGTCGTGAAAACGGCAACCTCCCGCACCTCCGCCATCTGTCTGCCGCCTGCCGCGAGCGCCAATCTCCTGCGCCAGGCGACCCAGCAGGCGCTTGCCCGCGTGCGGGAAATCAAGCCGCTGCAGGTAAGCCTGCCTCTCGAGCTTACCATCGAGTTCGCCCATACCGGCCAGGCGGAGATGGCGGCAATCATTCCCGGGGCCTCCCTCCGTCCGGGCACCACGGAAGTTACCTGCCTGGTGGAAGACCCCCGCGAGATGTACAAGACCATGCGGGCGATGCTTAATCTTGCCGGAACCGCCGAATTTTTTTAAACAGCCAACCATTCATGAAAAATCCGACGTGAATTGCACGCCTTATCGTAGACATTGGAGAAACCCCCTATGGATAACCGATGTTACCATAGGGGGGCTGTTCCTTTTACGATATCATTCATGAAATCTTCCCATCATTATGGTGTTGTAGTATTTACCGTCGGCAAGCTTTCTGTCGTTTTTTAATATCCCTTCGATTTCAAAGCCAAACCTTTTATACAGGTTAATGGCTTTCTCGTTTGTTTCCAAAACACTCAAGGTCATTTTTTTAATGCCGTTGGAGTCAGCCCACGAAACGGATTCCTTTAACAGATTTTTCCCAATCCCATATCCCCAATAGTCTTTTAATACGCAGACACCAAACTCTACTTTATGCGAGAATCTGTTTAAATAAATTCCTTCGCATCTTGAAAACCCGACAATCCGATCATGAACGACAGCAACCAGAAACAAGTTTCTCGGTTTCTCCGCATCCATTTTGATCATCCGCTCAAATGCTGGTATATCGATGAACGCCTCCCCTTTTTCCCTGTCCAAATTTTCGGTCTCTCCATCAATCTGTACTCTTAATTCAGACAGTTCTTTTGCATCTTTTTCCATTGCAGATCTAATAGTATAACTGATCCCATTTACACAAAATTCCCGTTTGTTGATGATCATGATATCCTCCATTCCTGTTCGGCGCCATCCTCCGCGGTGAAAAGCATGAACGTCTTGGGACAGGCAAGGGCATGCGAATCAAAAAAATGGATAGAGCATCAGTTGTGTTCTGACCTCTATCCATTCCTTTTGCTTAGATGCGCACCACGGTTACTTTCTCGTCCACATGGCGCGGAATGCGGTTTTTCGTATCAAAGAGAACAGGGGATTTGCCCATCTTTTCCACGAGCGACAGCCAGTCGGCGTCCACAAATTCCTGCTGCACAGCGGTCAGCAGGAGAGCGTCCGCTCCCCGTACCGCCTCTTCCAGCGAATCCACCTTGTGCTCATAGCGGCGGGGAACGGCCGGGTCATACGACACCACGTCCGCGCCGCGCGCCTGCAGCTCCGCGACCAGCTGATGCACGGGGCTGACGCGGTCATCGTTGGAAAAATCCTTCATGGCCAGCCCGAGGACTGCCACCCGGCTTCCGGCCAGCGGCTTGCCAACCTCCTGCAGCGCCTTCTCCAGCATGCCCGCGATTACCCGCGGCACGCCGTCGTTGATCTGCCGCGCCAGCTGCAGCAGGGGCAGCGGCACGCCAAGCTCGTTGGCTTTGGGCTGCAGGTAATGGAGGGCATTGGGCAGACAGAAGCCGCCAACTCCGGGACCGGGGGTGAGCAGATTGACACGGGTATGGGTGTTAGCCACTTTGATCAGCTCAAACGTATCGATCCCGAATGTTTCGGCAAAACGGGCAAACTCCTGCACCATGGCGATGTTGACATCGCGCTGGATATTTTCAATCACCTTGGCGGTTTCCACCACACGGATGTCGGACAGGGTAATCTCCGCTTCGCTGATAAACGACAGCAGCTCTTTCCCTTTCTCGGCGCTTGCCTCGTTGATTCCGCCAAGGACAAGCGGCATGCGGATAAATTCCTCGAAGGCACGCCCTTCCGCGATCCGCTCGGAGCAGTAGGTCAGGTAAAAATCGCTTCCGGCTGCAAGACCGCTTGCCTCTTCCAGGATGGGCTTCAGCACCTCTTCCGTCGTTCCCGGCACTACGGTGCTGCGGATCATGACCATATCTCCCTTTTTCAGCACTTTGCCGAGCGTCTGGGCGCAGCTTTTGAGCGGCCGCAGATCCGGATCGCCGTTATGCACGGGCAGGCCGACCGTCACGATATAGTTGCTCACCTCTCCGGCCGCTTCCTCGTAGGAAGTCGTGGCGCGGAAACGTCCCGCCGCAATCTGCTCCCGGAGGATTTCCGCCAGCGTTTTTCCCTGGTATGATTCTAAATGGTGCGAATGGCCGCTGTTGATCTCCTCCACGAGACCCGGCAGCGCATCCACACCGATCACGCGAGCCCCTTTCATGGCATAGGTTAACGCCAGCGGCAGTCCCACAAAACCGAGGCCTATGACGGCGACACTTACGGGTTGTGTCATCTGAATCTCCTCTTTCACTTATTCTAGTCTGTTCCCTGCGCATTCAATGCCGCTGTTCATGGCAGGCAGGACGGCGGCTGGGGCGGCAGACGCCTTCGGCAGGAAGTAAAGCACATACACCACACCTGCGGCAAAAAACAAGAGACAACACACAAGCAGCACCTTGTACAGCGTTTCCAAGGTGATCCCCCTCTTCCTCGCCTGTCCCTGACGACAAGCCGGTATCAACCAACTGTTAATTATAGCAATGGGCCTTTCATAAGTAAACGGTAAGGGGCCCCTGCACAAACACCTGACAGGCAAGACGGCACCCCTGCTGAACCGCCTGCTCCCCCAGCCGGTAGCGTTCCGTCCCGCTCGGCGGCGCCGCGGAGCCGTCGGGAATCTCCATCCGCAAGCGGCATGTGGCGCATTTTCCCGTGGTGCACATGAACGTTACGGGCAGGCTGGCTTCCACCATCGCCAGCAGCAGATTCTCCCCTGGCTTTACCTCCAGCTTCCTGCACTCGTTCCCCACCATCACGCTGACTGCAATCCGGCTGTCCGCCTCCACGATATCCTCTCCCCGCCTGAGCGTCTATAACGACAAACTGGCCCCGATCACATAGGAAAAACCGATCGAGATCACCATGGCTATCAGGCCGACAGCCCGATTATCCCGGGCGATCTCCTCATCCACCCGAAAGCTTGGTGTCATGAATTCAAAAATGAAATAGCTGATCAGGAGCAGGAGAAAGCCGAACGATCCCCAGATCAGCGACCGTCCGATGCTGTCGTGATGCTCGATGGAAAAGCGGAACACGTTGGCTACGCCGAATATTTTGCCGCCCGTCGCCATGGCTACGGCCAGATTGCCGTTCTTGATCTCCTCCATCACATTGTAGCGGGTAACCAGCTCAAAAACCGTGAGAAACAGGATCATCGCAAGTCCCGTCACCGCATAGTAAGCGGTCGTCGCGATATATGGATTGCTCAACAGGCTGGCCATACCTCTGCCTCCCCCGCAGTTATTTCAATTCCACAATCGTGGCGCCGACGCCCCCTTCGCCCTGTCCTCCCAGGCGGAACGATTTCACATGGCGATGGCTGCGCAGATAGTCATGCACGCCTTTGCGCAGGACGCCCGTCCCATGCCCGTGGATGATGGAGACCGTATGCAGCCCGGCCAGAAGCGCTTCGTCCAGATACTGGTCGATCTCCCGAATGCCGTCCTCCACGTTGTACCCGCGCAGATCCAGCTCCATCTTGACGCTGCCGCGGCTCCGCTTGACCGCGGTATAGCTGACCATAGGCTCGGTCTTCACGGGTTTGACGACCTGCATGTCGTCCTGCTTCACCTTCATCTTCATCATGCCGATCTGCACCAGAAACTCCTGGCCCGATACCTTCTCCAGCACCGTGCCGCGCTGCCCGAAGCTGGTCACCATCACTTCGTCCCCCGGTTTGATCTGTCCAGCGCGCGCCGGTTTCGCCGGTTTCTTCACTTTTTCCTTCTCCAGCTCCAGCACGGCTTCGTTCAGCCGTTTCCTGGCCGCAATCAGGCGGTGCTCCTTGATTTCCACGCCTTCCGCCATCATGCTCCGCAGCTCGCGGATGACCGCGTCCGCCTCCTCCTTCGCCAGCTGAACGGCGATGCGGGCCTCTTCCTCGGCTTTCGCCAGCAGGCGATTCTTCTCCTCCGCGAAACGGGCGCGCTCTTCTTCCAGCTGGCGGCGCAGATCCTCCGCTTCCCGGCGCAGCGCTTCGGCGCTCTGCCGCTCCTGCTCCGCTTTTTTTCGGTTGCGTTCCAGCGACGCGATCATGGATTCGACCTGATTCTCCTCGTCGCTGATCGATGCCTTGGCCCGGGCGATAATCTCCTCGGACAATCCGAGACGCCGCGCGATGGCAAAGGCATTGGAGCGGCCGGGCACCCCGATCAGCAGGCGATAGGTGGGCCTGAGCGTCTGGACGTCAAACTCCACGCTGGCATTGATCGCTTCCGGCCTGTCGTAGGCGTATGCTTTCAGCTCGCTGTAATGCGTAGTGGCGATCAGGCGCGCACCGCTGTCGATCACATGGTCGATGATCGCCATCGCGAGCGCCGCCCCTTCCGTCGGATCGGTGCCCGCGCCCAACTCGTCAAACAGGACCAGACTGCGCTCATCCATCGTCTTCAGAATCTGGATGATGTTGGTCATGTGGCTCGAGAAGGTGGATAAGCTTTGTTCAATGGACTGCTCATCCCCGATATCGGCGAAAATGGAGGAGAAGACGGTCATTTCGCTCTCCTCTTCCGCCGGGATATGCAGACCGGCCATCGTCATCAGCGACAGCAGGCCCACCGTTTTCAACGAGACGGTTTTTCCGCCCGTATTGGGACCCGTCACGACGATGGCGGTATAATCGCCGCCCAGTTCCACATCGATCGGCACCACCGCGTCGTGGGGAATGAGGGGATGGCGGGCTTTTTTCAGCCGAATGTAGCCGCGCTCATTCAGCTTCGGGCCGATCGCTTTCATGCTGCTGGCAAGCTGCGCCTTGGCAAAAATGAAATCCAGCTCCGCCAGTGCCTCGATGTTTTCCCGGAGCGGCTCCACTTGGGCCGCTACCAGCTCCGTCAGCTGGTACAGGATGCGCTCAACTTCCCGCTCTTCCTTCAACCGGTATTCGCGCAGCTTGTTGTTCATCGCCACGATCGCTTCCGGCTCGATGAACAGCGTGGCGCCGGATGCGGACTGGTCGTGGACGATCCCGCCGAACACGTGGCGGTACTCCTGCTTCACCGGGATCACATAGCGGTCGCCGCGGATGGTGATAATGCTGTCCATCAGCATCTTCTGATAGCTGGACGAGCGTATCATCTGGTCCAGCTTTTCGCGGATGCGGGCTTCCAGCTGGCGGATCTCCTGCCGGATCTGGCGCAGTTCGGGGCTGGCGCTGTCCAGCACATCGCCATTGTCATCGATGCAGCGCTTGATCTCCGTCTCCAGCTCCCGCAGCCCCTCGATCCGCTCCGCCTTCCCCTGAATGATGGGAAGGGGCTCATCCTCACACAGATCAAGGAGAAAGGTTTTTAACCGCCGGCCGGCGAAGACGGTGCTTGCCACATCCAACAGTTCCTGCGGGGCGAGCATCGAGCCAAGCCGCGCCCGCTGAACAGGCCCGCGGATATCGCGAATCCCTCCCAGCGGCACGCTACCTTTCAGGCGCAGGACCGTCGCCCCTTCCCCCGTCTCCTGCTGCGCCAGCCGCACCTGTTCGATATGTGTAAAGGGAAGCAGTTCTTCCGCCTTTTCCTTGCCGAGGACGGATGTCGCCTTGTCCACCAGCAAAGCGATCACCTTGTCATACTCCAGGGTTTTCAACACCCGTACTTCCACAATGATCCTCCTTCAAATCCTTGCATACATGCGTTCATTCCCTTCATTATAGCATGCCGGGGAGGAGAAGAATAATTTGACATGCGTTCGTTTACATACTTTCACTGCCGGTGCGCAGAATGTTAATAAACCCAATTTACAAGGAGGAACTGCCATGACGATTCTCCGTCACGTCGTCCGCTTTATCGTAGCGGCCATCGTGCTGATGTTTGTCGGTTTTCTGGTTCCCGGTTTCACGGTCAGCAGCTTCTGGACTGCGCTTATTGCCGCCCTCGTGATCGCTGCGATCGGCTGGGGTGTGGAAGCGCTGTTTGGAGACAGGATCTCTCCGTATAATCGCGGGATCGTCGGTTTTCTGGTCAGCGCCGTGGTCATTTACGTCACCCAGTTTTTCGTATCCGGCTTTCGGGTTACCGTTCTGGGTGCGCTGCTTGCCTCGCTGGTGATCGGGATCATCGACCTGTTTATCCCGATCAAAACGCATATGGATATGCGCAACGGCGATGCAGGCAATCGCCAGGAGAGCTGACAAAGCCCAGCCGGGTGCAAGAAGGGATGATCCTTCGCTTCCAAGGGACGGATGATCCCTTTTTCTTTTGGAGAATTGCACGGCAACATGTCGAATGATTGAACGGCGATCTCTGTGGTAAAAAAAGAGAGAGAAAGACGACAACGGGGGAGGATGCCATGAAACCAAAAGATGTACTGGCGCTGTTTGGACTGGCCGCCTTATGGGGAGCATCATTTTTGTTCATTCGAATCGCTGCGCCCGTCCTGGGGCCGTTTCTCACCATTCAAGGGCGTGTCACCCTTGCAGGCGTCGCACTGCTGCTTCTGTTGTGGGGGACCAGACGCTCTGCAGCCTTTCGGCAATACTGGAAGCAGTATCTGATCATCGGGGCATTGAATGCAGCGATCCCGTTTTCCCTCATCGCGACAGCCGCCCTGCATTTGCATGCCTCCCTCTCCGCCATTCTCAACTCTTTGACGCCGTTGTTTACCGCGTGCGTTGCCGGTATCTGGATGAAAGAGCGGTTGACGGCGCGAAAATGGGCGGGCATCATGCTGGGGATCAGCGGCGTTGCGGTGTTGGTCGGGTGGAGTTCCCTCCCCTTGACGCGAGAGGTGATAATGTCCGTACTCTTTTCGATTCTTTCGACCTTGTCGTACGCCTTTGCGGGGGTTTATGCCAAGAAAGCCTTTCAGAACCAATCGCCGCTCGCCGTCGCGGCTGGGCAGCAGATGGGGGCATCGGTTCTCATGCTTCCGCTTGCGGTTTGGGACCTGCCGGTTGCCGCTTCTGACCTTTCTGCCGTCGTCATTTTCTCCGTCCTCGGGCTGGCCCTGTTTTGTACCGCCATCGGTTACCTGCTGTACTTCCAACTGATTGCCAGCGTAGGGCCGACAAAAACCCTGAGCGTTACCTTCCTGATCCCCTTGTTCGGCGTCATCTGGGGCGTACTCTTCCTGCACGAGCAGGTCACCTTTGGCACGCTGGCAGGTCTAGCGGTCATTCTGAGCAGCATTTTCCTCATCTCGGAGCTGCCGCTGCCGGCTTTCCTTGCCAGTCAGCAGAAAGAAGCGCGCGAGCAGCAGACCTGACGCATGGAAAAGAGGCTCACGCGCTGTGAGCCTCTTGCGGTTTATGCCGATCCGGGAGCCGCCATCCGATGGATCATGCCGGCCAGATAGCCTGCCCCAAATCCGTTGTCGATATTGACCACCGCCACGCCGGTGGCGCAAGCGTTCAGCATGGTCAGCAGCGCGGAGAGGCCGCCGAAGTTGGCGCCATACCCGACGCTGGTCGGGACGGCGATCACCGGCTTGTCAACGAGCCCCGCCACCACGCTTGCCAAAGCCCCTTCCATCCCGGCGACACATACGATCACCGCCGCCTCCCGGATCTCGGCAAGCCGGTTGAACAGACGGTGAATGCCCGCCACGCCCACATCCGCAATGACGCGGGCTTCACTGCCGAAACAGCGCACCGTCCATGCCGCCTCCTGCGCGACCCGCCAATCGGAGGTTCCAGCCGTCACGATCGCCACATACCCCGGTCGGACGGGAACGAGCGGTTCTTTGCTCCACAGGGCAATTCCCGCCTCCTGATCCACCCGGATGTCGGGGATGGCCGCGGCCAGGGCTTCCGCCTGCCCGTTGGAGACACGCGTCGCCAGCACCACATCCTGATGCTGCATCAGCCGTTGAAAAATGGCGACCAGCTGTTCAACCGTCTTGCCTGCCGCAAAGACGACTTCGGGAAAACCGGTTCGCTCCTGCCGGTTCAGATCGAGCGCCGCAAACCCCAGGTCGCCCACCGCCGTCAGCAGCTCCTCCGCTTCCTCCACGCTCAACCGGCCGTTTCTCACATCCTCCAGCACTCTTCTGAGATCAGCCATGCTGCGCTTTCACATCCGATCCCAGCATCGCATTCAGGCTGCCTGTCTGGTACCCGAACAGATCAAGCGTCACATATTGGAAACCGATCTCCTGCAGCGTGCGGTTGATCTCGGCATGCTTTTCCACAATCCTGGGGAAATCTTCGGGACTTACTTCAATCCGGGCGATGGTGTCATGGTGGCGCACGCGCACCAGATGGAAGCCGAGGCTCAGAAGATATCCTTCCGCCCGGTCGATCTGGTCGATTTTTTCCAACGTAATCTCCGAGCCGTACGGAATCCGGGACGACAGGCAGGCAAACGACGGCTTGTTCCACGTCGGCAGCCCCATCTCCCTGGACAGCTGCCGAATCTCTTCCTTGTACAAACCGGCTTCCTGCAGAAGGCTGCGGACCCCGCGCTGCGCAGCGGCCACGCGCCCCGGACGGTAATCGCCCAGATCGTCCATGTTGGCCCCGTCGCAAATCACGCCATTCCATTCATTGCGCTCCGCCAAATCCCCCAAATGCTGATACAAGCCGTCCTTGCAGTAAAAACAGCGGTTTACCGGATTGGCAACAAAATTGGGGTTCTCCATCTCCCGGATCTCCGTGGTGTAAAAGCGCGCATTCAGCTGCTTGGCCAGCTGCTTGGCCGCTTCAAACTCGCGCGTGGGAAACGTTTCCGAGGAGGCCGTCACGGCGATTGCCCGATCCCCCAGTTCCTGCACCGCCCGCGCAAGCAGAAAGGTGCTGTCCACCCCTCCGGAAAACGCGACAATCACGGTGCCCAACTCGCGGAGAAGCTCTCCCAGCTTTGCATTCTTTTCCTGTATCGTCAAACGGCTTGCCTGCTCGACCAACTGCTCCTTCGACAGTGCCGCCATCTGCAGTTCCCCCTTTCCAGTTACGCACGACTCTCATTATATCACTAAATAACCCACCCGGCATAAGCTGGGCTCAACCCCAAAAAGTGAAGTTGGCCTGCGAAGCTTATTCCGAGTACTTTTCGGGGACCCCTGAACAACTGCGCCGGGCGGGGCCCCGAACCCATTCTACGCGGCGAAACCGGAGTCCCCAACTTATCAATTCTTATCGCACGAAAAGAAGAGAGAGGCGCACGTCCGCCTCTCTTCTCCATGTTCTATTCCCGACAGCCTTCAGCCTTTTGCGTCTTCCTGCAGCAGCTTCAGCAGTTCCTCGTATTCCTGACGCAGGCGAAAGTATTCATCAGCGATGTTGACGGCGCTCAACACGGCAATCTTGGCGGTATCGAGGCGCGGGTTGTGCTGGGCGATCTCAGTCATCTTGTCGTTGACATGCCCCGCCACCATCCGCATATGGCTTACGCTCGCCCTGCCGCAGAGCCGATATTGCTGCCCGAATATCTCCACCGTTAACCGATTCTTCCCGTCACCCTGCACCAAGGTTTCCTCCCTCAACTGACGATACTTCGTCTCTCTCAGGTTACTGAAAATGACAGATTTCGTCAAGATTTTCCGGTTTGAAGTCCCTACGCGCGCAGCTCGGCTCCCGTTTTTTCCGCGAGGGCCTGGATGACGCGGGAGGTTACTTCCTGCACTTCTTCATCCTGCAGGGTGCGTTCCGGATGGCGATAAACGAGCGAGAAGGCCATGCTTTTCTTGTCGGCCGCAATCCGTTCGCCTGTATACACATCGAACAGGGTGAGCGATTCCAACAGGTCGCCGGCCGCTTCCCGGATCGTCTCCGCCAGCGCTGCCGCCGGCGTGGCGCGGTCCACCACCAGCGCCAGGTCACGCGTCACAGCCGGGAATTTCGGCAGCGGCGCATAGTTGATGAGCGGTGTCGACAAGGCGGCCAGCTGGGCGACGTCGAACTGGAAGACATACGTCTCCTCCAGATCGTACGTTTTTTCGGTCTGCGGATGCAGCTGACCGAAGAAGCCGATCTTCTTCCCGTTCACCGTCACCTCAGCCGTGCGGCCCGGATGCATGCCCGTCAGATCGGCTGCCGGCCGGTACACGGCGTCAGCAATGCCCAGACGGGAGAGCAGCGATTCGACGATCCCCTTTACCAGGAAAAAGTCGACAGGCTGTTTCACTCCTTGCCAGTTTTGCGGAACCCATTGGCCTGTCAGCACCCCGCCCAGGTAGAAACGCTCTTCCGGCAGCCGGGTCAGCTTCTCTTCCGCGCTTAAAAAGACGTGTCCCAGCTCGAAGAACGCCAGGTCGTGATTCTGCCGGTTCCTGTTGTAGGTGAGCGTCTCCAGCAGGCTGGGAAGCAGCCCGGTGCGCAGCACGCTGTGGTCTTCGCTCATCGGCATCGCCAGCGGGATCGGCTTGAGCTCCCCTTCATGGAGTCCGGCCACCGCCGCATTCAGCCTGGGATGAACCAGGGCGTAGGAAATGGCCTCCGCCATGCCAAGGCCGATCAGATGATGGCGGATCGTGCGCCGCAGCTTTTGCTCCGGTGTCAGGCCCCCCTGCACGGTTTCTCCCTCCGGCAGGCTGGTGGGGATGTTGTCATAGCCGTAGAGCCGGGCCACTTCTTCGATCAGATCCTCCGGCAGGGCAATGTCCCCCCGGCGGGTCGGCACCGTGACGCGCCAGGCGCTGCCGGTCTGCTCATAGGCAAATTGCAGACGGTCAAAAATGGCCGACACCTCTTCCGCCGTCAAGGACGTGCCGAGGTGGCCGTTGATTTTCTCCAGCGTGATGGCGATCGTCACCGGCTCCGCCTGCTGCACCACAGCGCTCGCCACTCCACGGGAGACGGTCGCTTTCGCCAGCTGCTGGATCAGCATGGCCGCCCGTTCGCCCGCTTCCGCCACACGGGACTGATCGACGCCTTTTTCCCAGCGGACGCACCCCTCCGTGCGCATCCCCAGCATGCGGGCAGAGCGGCGGATGGAACGGGGAGTGAAATAGGCCGCTTCCAGGATGATTTCCGTCGTGTCGGGAACGATCTCCGAGTTGGCGCCTCCCATGATGCCGGCGATGGCCAGCCCTTTTTCCGGGTCCGCGATCACCAGGGTTTCGCCGTCGAGCGTTCGCTCCTGATCATCCAGCGTCACCAGCTTCTCTTCCGGCTCCGCCAGCCGCACCACGATGGAGCGGTTGGCTACCTTGGCCGCATCGAACGCGTGCAGCGGCTGCCCGTATTCGAGCATCACATAGTTGGTGATATCCACCACGTTGTTGATCGGGCGCACACCTGCCGCCATCAGCCGGTTTTTCATCCACTGCGGCGAGGAACCGATCTGCGCATGGGTGAAATGTCTGCCGACATACCGGTAGCAATGGTCTTTCGCTTCAATCTGGACGGTGACGGGATTCTCCCCGCCGTCTTCCACCACCTCAATGC
This sequence comes from Brevibacillus sp. SYP-B805, assembly GCF_011059135.1. Taxonomy (GTDB): domain Bacteria; phylum Bacillota; class Bacilli; order Brevibacillales; family Brevibacillaceae; genus Brevibacillus_F. The sequence goes on from NZ_JAALGD010000002.1 coordinate 378,361, forward strand.
GCGGCAGCTTCACCTCCCTGCCCAGGATGGCGGCCACTTCGTATGCCACGCCGATCATGCTGAGGCAATCGGAGCGGTTGGGAGTCAGGCCCAATTCCAGCACATAGTCGTCCAGGCCGAGATAGGTGACCGCATCCATCCCGACTTCCGCCTCATCCGGCAGCACCAGGATGCCTTCCTGCTGATCCTTGGCCAGCAGCTTGTCGTTGATGCCAAGCTCCTTGGCGGAACAGATCATCCCTTGGGATTCCACGCCGCGCAGCTTGGAGCGCTTGATCACAATCCCTCCCGGCAGCTTGGCTCCCGGCAGAGCGACCGGCACCTTTTGCCCCTGTGCGACATTTGCCGCGCCGCAGACGATCTGCAGGTCTTCTCCCTGGCCCGCATCCACGATGCAGACGCTCAGCCGGTCCGCATCCGGGTGCTTGCTCCGTTCCTTCACATAGCCCACCACCACATGGGAGACCCCCAGGTTGCGCGGCTCCACCGCTTCCACTTCAATCCCGCTGCGCGTCAGCTTCTCCGCCAGCTCATGCGGGGTGATATCGGACAAGTCGACATAATCGGACAGCCATTGATAGGATACCTTCATCGTTTCCTTTCCCTCCTAACCACGGTTGAACTGCCGCAAGAAGCGCACATCATTGGTGTAGAAATGGCGGACATCCTCCACGCCGTAACGCAGCATGGCAATCCGCTCCACTCCCATTCCGAAAGCAAATCCGCTCACCTCTTGCGGATCGTAGCCGGCCATTTGCAGCACCCGCGGGTGAACCATGCCGGAGCCAAGGATCTCGATCCATCCGGTATGTTTGCACACCCGGCACCCTTCGCCGCCGCAGATCACGCATTGAATATCCACCTCGGCGCTCGGCTCTGTAAACGGGAAGAAGCTTGGCCGCAGCCGGATCTGCTGATTCGGCCCGAACATCTGTCTGGCAAACGAGAGCAGCGTCCCTTTCAGATCGCTCATGCGAATGCCTTTGTCCACCACTAGGCCTTCCACCTGCGTGAACTGATGGGAGTGGGTCGCATCATCATCGTCGCGCCGGTACACCTTGCCGGGACAGATGATCTTCACCGGCGTCCGGCCTTCCTTCTTCAGCATGGTCCGCGCCTGCACCGGCGACGTATGCGTTCGCAGCAGGATGTCGTCGGTAATGTAGAACGAATCCTGCATGTCGCGGGCCGGGTGATCCTTCGGCAGATTCAGCATCTCGAAGTTGAAGTGATCCAGTTCCACCTCGGGACCTTCCGCCACCTCAAACCCCATGCCGATAAAAATGTCCTCGATCTGTTCAATGATGCGGGACAGCGGATGCATCGTGCCTGCCGGTACGGGACGTCCCGGCAGCGTCACATCGATCTGCTGGGACGCAAGCTTGGCCCTGAGAGCCGCCTGTTCCAGCTCTTCCTGCTTCTCGCCCAGCGCGCGTTCCAGAGCTTCGCGCACGTCGTTGACCAACTGGCCGACGATGGGCCGCTCTTCCGCGGAGAGGCTTCCCATGCCGCGCAGGATCTCGGTAAGCTCGCCCTTTTTGCCCAAATATTTGACGCGCAGCTCCTGCAGCGCCTGGGCGTCCGCCACCTGGCTGATCTGTGCCAGGGCGGATTGTTTCATTTCCTGTAATCGTGCCTGCACACCTCATCGCTCCTTTGAAAAAAATAAAAAACCCGTTCCCCCAAAGGGACGAGTTTGCTCGCGGTACCACCCTATTTAGGCCCACGATACGGGCCTCACCTCACATGTTGGTAACGGGAACACCCGGTCGCCCCTACTGCATTCCCGGGAGAAATGGTTCAGGGGACAGCTCGGGAGGGAATTCGGCCAGGATAGTATGGAGATGCTCTCAGTCTTTGGCACCCCCTCCCTGTCAAAACTATGGGTCTGGCTTACTAGTCTCCGTCAACGCAATGTTTTATAATATGAAAATGTAGGTAAATTATACCGTAAGGACGCTGCTTTGGCAAACCGGCCGGCACAGCGCGAGTATCGACAAAATGATATCACGTCAGGGAGGATCTTGCAAATGGCTGTAGACTCCGATTGCCTCTACGATAAAAATTGCGCCTGCTTGCACTGCGGCACCACGTTTACGTCGAAGCGCGTCCGTTCCGGCTCCCAGCCATTTGTCAAACGGGACACCGATTTTTGCACCTATTTCAAAAACCAGCGCTTGAATCCCATCCTCTATACGGTTTATGTCTGCCCGGCCTGCGGGTTCGCCTTCACCGACCAGTTTGATCCCGTCATGCCCCCGCTTGTCCGGAAACAGATCCACGAAAAGCTGACATCCAAATGGATTTCCAAAAATTACGGCATTATCCGGACCATGGAAGAAGCGATGGCAACCTACAAGCTGGCCATCTATTCCGCCGGGTTGAAGGGGGAAGCGCACAGCGTGAAAGCCGGGCTTTATCTGCGCCTCGCCTGGCTGCACCGCTTCACCGGAAACGCAGCGGAAGAGCGACGTTTCCTCAACGTGGCGGTGGAGGAGTACGAACGCTCCTACATCCATTCCGACTATATCAAGGCGGACAAAGAGATGTCCGAAGCGCGGATTCTCTATCTGATCGGGGAATTGATGCGCAGGGTCGAACGGTACGACCAGGCGATCCGGTATTTTGCCAAAGTCGCCGAATTGAAGGACCGCACCATCGAAACCGGCATCATCAATATGGCGCGCGATCAATGGTCGCTCGCCAGGGAAGAATACAGGCTAAAACAGCAGCAGATCGTCTAGCGTTTGCGCTGCCGCTGCGCCTCGTACAGCATGATGCCGGCCGCCACCGCAGCATTGAGCGATTCCGCCTGACCATACAGCGGGATATGAACCCGGCGGTTGGCAACGGCCAGCATTTCCCGGGAAACTCCCCGCGCTTCGTTGCCGATCACGATGGCGATTTTGCCATCGTACGGCAGGCGATCATACCGCTCCGTCCCTTCCCCCAGGGAGGTGACGTAGAGTTCGCCCCCATGGCTTTGCAGCTGCGCCGCCGCTTCCGGCAACGGACAGGAAAAAACGGGCAGCCTGAACAACGCCCCCATGGTGGAACGGACAACCTTGCCGTTGTACAGATCAACCGTGCCTTTGCCGATGATGACGGCATCAGCTCCGGCCGCTTCCGCCGTGCGCAGGATCGTGCCCAGATTGCCCGGATCTTGGATCCCGTCCAGCATCAGCACCAGAAAATCGCGGGACGATAGCTGCCGAATCATTTCATTCCAATCGCGCTGCGGCTTTTTCACTTCCGCGACGATTCCCTGGGGCGACTTGGTTTCCGACAGCTTGGCCATGACAGCCGGAGAAGCCGCAATGAGATGGATCCCCTCCCCGCTCCGCCGTTCCAGCGCACGGCTGCAGACCGGATCGATTCCCTTTTCTCCGTCATAAATTACCGAAACCACCGCAGCCCCGGAGAGAAGCGCCTCTTCCACGAGATGAACCCCTTCGACCAGGAAGCTGCCGGCCTCCTCCCGCCCCTTCCGCTCGTGCAAAAGGCACAACCGCTTCACCAGGGGATTGTGAACCGAAGTGATGGTTTGACTCTCCTTCATGCTTCACGCCTGCTCTTCGAATTCTTTCAAATCCATGTTGTTGCCGATGACGACCAGAATGTCATTGGCTGCAATCACATCGTCCGGACGCGGCGCAATGTTGAATTTGTCCCCGCTCTTGATGGCAATGACGTTGACGCCGTATTGGGCGCGCACGTCAAGCTGCCGCAGCGTTTTGCCCACCATCTTGTTGGAGACAACCACCTCGGCCACGCTGTAATCTTCCGCCAGTTCGATGAAATCAAGCACATTGGTGGAGATCAGGTTGTGGGCGACCCGGATGCCCATATCCCGCTCCGGAAAGACGACGCGGTCCGCCCCCACCTTGTACAGCACCTGTCCGTGCCGCTCGTTTTGAGCTTTGGCCACAATTTTTTTGACCCCCAGCTCTTTCAGCTGCAGGGTCGTGAGGATGCTCGCCTGAATATCTGCGCCGATCGCCACCACCACCACATCAAAATTGCGGATGCCGATCTCGCGCAGCGCCGTTTCGTCCGTCGTATCGGCGACGACCGCATGCGTCACATGCTCGATTGCATCGTTGACGCGTTCTTCGTCTTCATCGATCCCCAACACTTCATAATCCATTTCGAACAAGGTTCTGGCTACACTGGAGCCAAAACGCCCCAAGCCGATTACCGCAAACTGCTTCGACATTATTTCACCTCATCTGCGCAGGCATGCTGCGCTTACATGTCATCCATACGGGCCTTTTTCCATCCGAATTATACCATATCCGCCCGGGGACTACAAAAACGTATCGAGACGGGCCTGCGGGCGAATACTAGACGTATCATGCTTACAATCCGATGATGAGGAGTGGGAACCCGAGTGAATATCAATGCCCTTAACCTGCGTCAAGCGATTATGTACAAAATGCAGGGCGCCGACGCCAAGGATGTGGAAGAAACCATCAACGACGCGATCTCCTCGGGGATGGAGAAAACCCTTCCCGGCCTTGGCGTGCTGTTTGAGGTTCTCTGGCAGAACAGCAATGACGCGGCGCGCCAGCAAATGGTGGCAACCATCTCCGAACACCTGCCCCAACAAGCCTCGTCACCCGTGTAGAACCCCCGCCGACGTAAGCGATCCTCAATCCCTAAAAAGAAAAAACAACAGCCGGCTGCGCCATGCAACCGGCCGTTTTTCTGCCAGCTATTCATAGGAGAGAAGCGTCTCCACCTGCTTGCGATCCAGGCGGCGCAGCAGGGCGACCACCAGCTTGACCAGATGCTCGTAATCGTCATAGTGAATCAATGCGGCGTGACTGTGGATGTAGCGGGCCGGGACAGACAGGGCCAGCGACGGCACGCCGCTGCCTACCAGGTGCAGGGACGCCGCATCGGTGGCTCCTCCCGGGATTGCCGTCAGCTGATAAGGAATCTGCTCCTCCTCCGCCACCGCGATGACAAAATCACGCAGGCCCGCATGCGGAATCAACGCCGCATCATAAATGCAGATCTCGGGTCCCGCCCCCAGCCGGGTCGGCATCTGCACCCGGGCGATTCCGGGCGTATCGGCGGCAATGCCCACGTCGATGGAAAACGCGATATCCGGCTGCAGATGTTGGCCGACCGTCCGGCCTCCGCGTCTGCCCACCTCTTCCATCACGGTGCCGACCGCATAGACGGTGTTGGGATGGGAACCCTCCTGCAGCCTTTTGAGCGCTTCGATCACGACGGCGCAGCCCAGCCGATTGTCCCAGGCTTTGGCCATCAACAGCTTCGGATTTTTCATCACGGTGAAGGGGCAGACCGGCAGCACGGCATCGCCCGGCCGAATCCCGAATTCTTCCGCCTCTTTTCTGCTGGCAGCCCCGACATCGATGAACATGTCGTCGATCTCCACCATCTTGCGGCGGGCCTCAAGTGAAAGAAGGTGCGGCGGAACCGAGCCGATCACGCCGTCGATCATCCCGGAGCGGGTCTGCACCTGCACCCGCTGCGCCAGCATCACCTGCGCCCACCAGCCGCCAAGCGGACGGAACTTCAGAAACCCGTCCTCGGTGATTTGGGTCACCATGAATCCTACTTCGTCCAAATGGGCTGCAATGACCACGCGGGGGCCCTGTTCCTCCCCCGTCTTGCGGGCGATCAGGCTGCCCAGGCCGTCATATTCGATCTGATCCGCATATGGAGCGATGTATGTACGCATCACCTCGCGAACGGCCGATTCGCGCCCCGGAGCCCCGGGCGCTTCCGTTAAATCCCGAAACATCTGCATGGTGGATGCATCCACTCAGACTTCCCCCTTCCATTTCCTCACAACCTCGCCAAAAAGAGGAGCAGCACGTGCAAACACAGCACGGCCGGCACCCCGTACCGAAAGGCGGCGTGCCGCGTCTTGTGGCGAAACAGCAGCATTCCCGCCAGCAGCCCTGCCGCACCTCCCAGGAGAGCCGACAGCCAGAGGCTGGCTTCCGGTATGCGGGGGCCGTTGCGCTGCGCCGCCCGTTTATCCACGAACGCGAGGCCGCACGCATACAGGTTGATTACGAGCAATCCCAACGCGGCCAATGCGGTCCGCTCCGCATACCAGGCGGCAAGCAGCAGCGACCAGCAGAAGAGAAGCACAAGCGCACGCGTCCGCTTGTGCCGCCACAGGTATGTTTTCAAGGTATTCACTCTCCCTGCGCCTTATACGGCCGATTGGCCCATTTCATGCGGACGAACACGCCCAGCGCGATCAAGACCACCATGGCGCCCAGGGCGTAGAAACCGTATGAACGGATCAACGCAATGACCGATTCCACGTTCTTGCCAAACAGGTAGCCGATCACATAAAAGGCAGTCGTCCACGCCAGGCCGATGGAATAGGAAAGCAGCGCGTACCGGCGATACTTCATGCCGCCCATGGCGACCAGATACGGCACGATATGGCGGACGACCGGAAACAGGTAGCTGACGCACAGCGAGAAGGTCCCGTATTTTTTGATCAATTCTGTGGAACGGGCGATCATGCGCTGCATCTTTTTCGTCTTGGACAGCCATCTCAGGATCGGCGTGCCAAACCATTTGCCCAGCAGAAAGCCGATGGTTAACCCGGACATCACGCCCAAATAACCGGACAGGAACGAGTACCAGGGATTCAATATGTGCACCGACGCCAAAAATCCGCCGGTTGCCACGACCAGTTCATCGGGTATGGGCAGACCGACAATCCCCAGCCAAAGCAGAAAGAAGATGGCGGCATAACCATACTGTTCAATTACTGATATGAGCAGATTCATATCCATGCGGCAAAATCTCCTTATCGTTTCCACGATGTCCCTGCATCTTGGCCGAGGCTTCCGGGCCGTGCTCCGACACCGATGTAAGCCTGGATCGTGCGGTATTTCAGTTCTTACGGGAAATACGATTCGCCGGGTAAAAGGTTACCCGTTTTATTGTGCTATATATACGAGCGTTTTACAAGGGACAGGACTTTGAACAGGGCCCGCGCCAAGGCTAAACGGCGAAACAAAAGACCCACCCGGCTGCGGCGGACGCCATGCCGGACGGGCCCAAACGCTTGCGGCGGGCTTCAGGGGCGGGAAGGATGCAGGTTGTGCGCCAGGCCAACGGATGCCGCGATTCCGGGCCGTTTCACGACCACGAACGCATTCTCCTTCTGCGCCTGATACGGATAGTACACCACCAGGGCATAATCTCCATCCACGACCTCGCCAGTAGCCATCCAATGCCCGATATCGAAGGTGACCCCCGCCGCCATCGTATGTTTGAAATACTCCTTTTCCGCCAGGACATGTTCGGCGAAATCGCCGGGGAGACGGTCCCGTTCGGCCAGCACGGCATCATGGATGGCCTGCAGTTCCCGTTTTTCCAGCGGCTCCTCCCACCAGACCTTGCGCGGACGATGCTTCTGGTTGCGCAGGTAATCCAGCTTCATCAGGCTTTCCACATGCTCCCTGCCCACGAACTGGCCATGACGTAAAAACGTGCGCAGCCGGGTGAAGAGATCCTCCAGCTGATGGCCCATCCTTCCCCAGCCCTGCTCTTCCCAAAAGTCGCCGAACGCCTGGAAGAAATCAAACGGCGTTTCGAAATAGCCGGCCGCAAAGATCCATTCCAGCGTCATATCCATCCGGTGGGCATTCCAGTACTTCTCCAGAATGTCTTCCACCCGCTTGATCTTCAGCATGTCATCAAAGCTGAGTACGTTGTTGCCCAGAATCTCGTACGGGGCTTCATCCATATAGACATAGCCGTGGTTGGCCGCACGCGCCCGCACGCCCGTTCCGCGCAGCATCTTCAGGAAACCCAGCTGCAGCTCTTCGGGTCGCAGGGCAAACACATCGTTGAATGTTTTGCGAAACGAGCGGTAATCCTCTTCCGGCAGCCCGGCGATCAAATCCAGATGCTGGACGATCTTGCCCGAAGCCTTGATGCGGTTCACATTGGCGCTGAGGCGGTCGAAACGCTGAATCCGCTGCACCAGCCGATTCGTTTCGTCATTGGTGGACTGCACGCCGATCTCAAAGCGGAAGATACCGGGCGGCGCCTTCTCCAGGAGAAAATCAACCACATCGGATCGCAGGATGTCAGCCGTGATCTCGAATTGGAACACCGTGCCGTTGTGATGGTCGATGAGGAACTGAAAGATTTCCAGCGCATACTGTTTGTTGATGTTAAAGGTCCGGTCCACAAATTTGATCGTCTTCACACCATGGTCAATCAGCCGCTTCAAATCGGCTTTGACGCGCTCCAGCGGGAAATAGCGCACCCCGTCCTCAATGGAAGAGAGGCAGTATTGGCATTTGAACGGACAGCCCCGCGACGCCTCGAAATAAACCACCCGGTTGTCCAGTTCGTGCAAATGTTCCATGTACGGAGACGGAATGGTCCCCAGGTCCTGAATCTGTTCGCGGGGGGCGGAAAAGCGGACATACGCTCCGTCCCGGTATGCGATGCCCGCCACCTTCTTCCAGTCGGCCGCTTTTCCGGTCCGGAAGGCTTCGGCGTACGTCCGGCACACCTCCAGGAACGTGGCTTCCCCTTCACCCATGACGATGATGTCGATCTCGGGATGCTTCTTCATCCACTCGTCCGTATCATAGGAAACTTCCGGTCCGCCCAAAACGATCGGCACCTCCGGGCGAATCTTCTTCAGCGTGCGGATGACATCGAGCGTTTCGCGAATGTTCCAGATATAGCAGGAGAACGCGACCAGATCCGGTTTTCTCTGATGGATGTCGGCCACGATATTAAGCATCACATCATTGATCGTATATTCCGCCAGTTCCATGTCGGGAAATTCCTGCTTCGCATAGCTGCGCAGATACCGCAGCGCCAGCGACGAATGGATGTATTTGGCGTTTAAGGTGGCAAGCAAAATCTTCATCGGCCCGTTCACTCCTTTTGGCTCCAGCATTTCATTATAGCAATGATGCGCGGCGACGGGCAAACCGGACGCTCTCCCCCTTTCACTTGTGCAGTTCCCGGACGATGTGCCCCAATTCGGGGATGATCAGCTTCGTCATCGCCAAACGGACGGCGCCCGTCGAACCCGGTGTGGAGAAAACGGCTTTGCCCCGGTAGGTACCGGCGATCGCCCTCGACAGCATCGCAGCCGACCCGATATCTTCCGTGTAGCTCAGCATGCGAAAGAGTTCGCCGAACCCGGGCATCTCCTTCTCCAGCAGCTTCTGTACCGCTTCATAGGTGGTATCCCGTTTGGCGATGCCGGTCCCGCCATTCAGCAGAATCACGTCCACATCCGCGTGAAGCACCCCTTCCTCGATCGCGGCGGTGATCTCCCCCGGCTCGTCCTTGACGATCCGGTACAAGTGAACCGGCTGACCCGCCGCTGCCAGCAGCTCCTTCATCAATCGGCCGCTTTTGTCCGTCTCTTCCGTCCGTGTATCGGAAACGGTGATCACCATGCAGCCGACAGCATGCGGCGCTTCCTTCTTATGCTCCTGCGTACTCATGTCATTTTTCCCCTCTCTTCGTGCCCGAACTCAACGCGCTTCTGGGCAATCGGATCGCACAGCTTCATCTGCCCACATGATACCATTGCCGCGCGGATTTCATCCAGCTTGCCCGCAGGCATTTTCGGCGTCAGGCCTTTTTTGGCGCCTGGGCATCCTGGCGGAACTCGCCTGCGAAACCATCCGCTGGCGGGTTCGTAAAAAGAAGGAACGAGCTGCCAGAGAGGATGATTCGGAGTGGTTTTCATGTTGCGCGTCCTGCTTTTTCTCACCGTATTCTTTCTTGCCTGCTACGGCCTCCGCTGTTTCCTGCATCCGAAGCGCAAGCTGAAATCCGCCCGAAAAAAACGTCAAACCTACTTGCTTGACGATGTCGGCGATGTGCGGAAAAACTTCCTGCTGACGCACAAAGGCGCCTTGTTTGAAGGCGAGAAACACCCGGAGACAACCGCCGACGCTTGCGCAGTCACCCGCATTTTGGTATGGATTCGCGATCCTGTCCAACCGGACCGTTTGACGACAGAAGACTTGATGAAGCTGGAACAATTGATCCGGAAGCATTATCCCGCCGCGCAAATCGAATGGAAACAACCGATCCGCCAGATCCTGGTCCCTTGACAAAAATCCGGTTTTCATTTCCGGTTTTGTCCAGTATACTTACATGAGGTGATTTGAATGATCACTGCCATGTGGGAGACGATCGTGAAATGGGCTGTAGGGCTGGGAGGAATCGGCGTTTTTGTTTCCCTTTCGATCGAGGGAGCGGGGCTTCCCTTTCCCGGGGATGTCATGCTCGCCTTCTTTGGCTATCTCTCCAGCAGGGGCCAATTGTCCCTGCCTGCCGTGATCCTGATCGCCACGCTGGGCAGCAGCTTGGGCTCCATCATTCCCTTCGCCCTGGGACGGCGGTATGGTTTCTTTCTCTTGCGCCGCTACGCAAGGTATTTGCTGATCTCGAGCCGCTCCATGGAACAAACGGTACGGCTGTCCAACCGCTACGGGGTGCTCGTCCTTCTTCTGGGACGGCTGTTCCCCGGAATCCGTGCCCTCTCTTCCTACATCGCCGGCATCGGCCTGCTTCCCTGGCCTGTTTTCCTTTTATGCAGCACCCTCGGCTTTGCGTTATTCTGCATCTTCTGGACGCTGATCGGCTATCTGCTGGGGGAGAACTGGCGCACCGTAGTCGGGCTGATCCATAAATATTTAGTAGGAATTGCGATTGGAGCCATAATACTGATAGTACTTTTCCTGACACGCAGAATGGGAAGGAAATAGAGGTTACAGGTCATGATACTGAAGAAACTGATTGATATGTTCCATCTTGATCCACCGAAAATACTGGTGCTGGGATTCGCCCTCATCATTCTGATCGGCGCGGCTCTGCTGCACCTGCCGGTCGCGACGGTGGACGGCCAGGGACTCCCTTGGCTCGATGCCATGTTTACGGCCACATCCGCCACCTGTGTGACCGGTCTGGTTGTGGTGGACACCGGTACCACCTTTACCCTTTTTGGGCAGCTCGTGATCCTGTCGTTGATTCAGGTGGGCGGGCTGGGCTTCATGACATTTGCCACCCTGTTTGCGCTGATCGTACGCAAGCGGATCTCGTTGAGCGAGCGTTTGCTGCTGCAGGAATCATTGAACCAGCTTTCCATCGAGGGGATCGTCCGCCTTGCCAAAATGATCCTGATCTTCACCGCCATCATCGAGCTGACCGGCGGCCTGCTGCTCGCGATCCGCTTTTCGTTTGACATGCCGCTTGGCAGGGCGCTGTATTTCGGGCTGTTCCATGCGATTTCCAACTTCAACAACGCCGGATTCGATCTGATGGGCAATTTCTCCAGTCTGACCCGCTATGTCGAGGATCCGCTCGTCACGCTGGTGGTATGCGCGCTGATTACGCTGGGCGGCATCGGGTTTATGGTCATGACCGAACTGTACGAATACCGCTCCACCCGACGGCTTTCCCTGCATACCAAAGTGGTGCTGGCCACCAGCGGCCTGCTGGTGGCAGTGGGAACCCTGCTGATCTTTCTGTTGGAATATGAGAATCCGAAAACGCTGCAGCCGCTGTCCGGCATGGGAAAAATACTCGCATCCCTGTTTCAGGCGGTCACGCCGCGTACAGCCGGTGCCAATACCCTGAATATCCCTGATCTCCAGCAGTCGACGCTCTTTCTGATCATCATCCTGATGTTTGTCGGTGCGTCCCCCGGCTCCACCGGCGGCGGGATCAAGACCACCACCTTCGCCACGCTGATCGGAGCGGTCTGGGCACAGATCAAGGGGAGGGAAGATGTCATCTTGTTCCGTCAGCGCATCCTTCCACACATGATATACAAATCGCTCACGGTCACGTTGAGCGGCTTGTTTATCGTCACGGCCGTCACGATGATCCTGTCCATTACGGAGCGGGGCGCGGACTTTCTGATGCTTCTGTTCGAGGCCACCTCCGCCTTCGGCACGGTTGGCCTCTCCATGGGGCTGACTCCCCATCTCACCCCCGTCGGCGAAACGATCATCATGCTCACCATGTTTGCCGGTCGGGTCGGGCCGCTGACGATCGCCTATGCCCTCGCGCAGCGGAAAAAGAAAGAGTATTTCCGTTATCCCAAAGGCAAGATCATGATTGGATGAGAAAACTCGGAGCGAAGCCCCGGGCCTTTTGGCGTTAGAGAATATCCGAACGTTTGCGATTAGCTGGATTATCCCCATCGCTTCAGCCGGAAGAGCGCAGCGATGGGGATTTTCGTTTGGCCATCAGGAGGGTGGCCGCACTCCAGAGGCCGCTGACATAAATCGGATCGATTCCGGTTGCGGACTGCCCCCACCATGTCCACAGCAGGGCCACCATGGGTGAAATCCAGACGGACCACGCAACCCAGCGGTGGTCGAGGGGTCCGAGCCGCAGAAGATAACACATAAGCGGAAGGAAGATCGTGACGCCGCGCAGCGTCATGGCCAGAAACGCCCAATGCAGGATCAGCGAGTCGGCTTCCAGGCAGACGAGCGCATAAGCCAGCGCGATCACCAGCAGGATCAGGGCCCGGGAGACCGCCAATTTTGCCGACTCCCGGACGAGGTGGGTGGTAAAGCGCTGAATCACGTCCTGGTTCAGGATGGTGCCAATGCTGAGCGCCAGGGCAGCCCCTGTCATCACCACGGAGATCAGCATGACCGCATACGCGATCCCGGCGAACCAGGGCGGTGCATGCAGCAGAAAGAACTGCGGCAGCGCCGAACGGGGCGGCAAATCCGGATGGATGTCGTGCATATACAGGCCGATCCATGCGCTGCACAGGCCGATGAGGATGATGACAGCCCCCGCCATAAAGGCCCCCCTGCGCGCCGCTTGGGCCGACCTGCTCGCAAAAATCGGCTGGATATACGCCTGCGTCGAGAAGATGCCGATGAACATGGCCGCTCCCTGCGCCCACCCGGCAGCCGGATCGCCGGCAAACAGGGAGAGCCGTCCCTCCTCCCACCAGCGCAGATACGCCGCACTCGCCATTTCCGTGAACAACCAGCCCCCGGTAAGGAAAAGAACACCGATGAGCAAAACGGTTTTGATGGTGCCGACCAGACTGGCGCCCATGAATCCGCCCAGCATGATGTAGGCCAGGATCAGCAGGGAAGGAAGCAGGGCAAGAAGCGGCTGGTTCCCCTGCCAAAAGCCGGCGAGAATCGGCAGGGCGGCCAGGATCTGGGCCACCACCTGGATAAACATGCCGAGTGACAGAAACAGACTGGCACCCAGACGGGCGCGCTCGCCGTATTCGTGCCCGATCAGCGCGGGCAGCGTCTCCACCCGGATGCGCCGCAAGCGCTCCGCAAACAACCCGAGCGCCATCACCGCAACCCCGCCGCCAAGCGTAAACCAGAGCGCCGACAAGCCGTGGCGGAAGGCCAGCTCCCCGGTACCGACAATCGACGTCCCTCCGACAAAGCCGCCTACCAGCGCTCCAGCCACCATGCCGGAAGAAAGCGTTCCCCCCGCATTGGCAAAATCGCTCGCCCTCTTCACCCTGCGCTTGGCAGCGATCCCGGCCGTGACTGTGACAAGCAGGACGAGAACGAATGCGCTGTAAAACGTGGCTGACACCTGACCGCTCTCCCTTCCGAATCTGATCTGAGTTCATTAATGATTTCAGTATAGAAGATGCCTTCCTCTTTTTACAAGAAAAAAGAAGGGGCTGCCAAAGTAGCAGCCCTTCCATGAAGCTCACATGCAACGCGTATGATCTGCGTTACTTTTTCACCGTCCGCTTCGCCAGTTCGTTCAGCACCAGCTGCCCGATTTCCACGGTACCGAGCGCCTTGCTCTTGTCCTGCGCAATGTCGCCCGTGCGATGTCCTGCTTCCAGCACCGCCCACACCGCCTGCTCAACCGCAGCGGCTGCTTCGTCAAGACCGAGGGAATGGCGCAGCAGCATCGCAGCGGACAGGATGGTCGCCAGCGGATTGGCGATCCCCTTGCCGGCGATATCCGGCGCGGAACCGTGAACCGGTTCGTACAGGCCGAAGCTTCCTTCCGCCAGGCTGGCCGAGGCCAGCATCCCGATGGAGCCGGTCAGCATGGCCGCCTGATCGCTCAAGATGTCGCCAAACATGTTTTCGGTGACGATCACGTCAAACTGCTTGGGGGCGCGTACCAGCTGCATGGCGCAGGAATCGACCAGCATGTGCGACAGCTCCACATCCGGATAATCGGCGGCCACCCGCTCCGCCACCTTGCGCCAAAGGCGGGAGCTTTCCAGCACGTTCGCCTTGTCGACGGAGACCAGCCGCCTGCTGCGTTTGCGCGCCAGTTCGAAGGCGACGCGCAGAATCCGCTCAATCTCCGCTTCGTGGTAGATCAGCAGATCTTCGGCCACTTCCCCGCCATCCGCTGCCGCATACCGTTTCTTCTCGCCGAAGTAGATTCCGCCCGTCAATTCCCGGACGACGATCAGATCAACGCCGGACACCACCTCCGGTTTCAGCGAGGACGCGTCCACCAGGCTGGGATGCATCGTTGCCGGACGGATGTTGGCAAAGAGTCCGAGCGCTTTGCGGATGCCGAGCAGCCCCGTTTCCGGACGCAGGTGGCCCGGATTCTGGTCCCATTTCGGTCCGCCGACCGCTCCGAGCAGCACCGCGTCTGCGCGCTTCGCGATCTCCAGGGTTTCTTCGGGAAGCGGCGTGCCATCCGTATCGATGGCGATGCCGCCGATTCGTCCATACTCGAATTCAATCGTTACGCCGGTCTGTTCGGCGACGGCGCCCAGCACCTTGACCGCTTCCGCGACGATCTCCGGGCCAATTCCGTCCCCCGGCAGGACAGCTATTTTATATGTGTTCTTTTTCTCCATCGCGCACTTCTCCCACTCGTAATCTCCGTTCTGTTTCTCCCCACTTTGTCTCTGCTATACTTCCACACTGACGGCCAGGGGTTCACCGCGCCGTTCGATGATTTTGTTGATGGCGCGCACATAGGCGATCGCGCTCGCCTCCAGCACGTCCGTGCTTACCCCGCGACCCTGCACGACGAGATCGCCCTGCTGCAGCCGGACGAACACTTCGCCCAGCGCATCCTTGCCGTGCGTGACAGAGGAGATCTTGTAATCGACGAGCGTCACGTCTTCGCCGGTCGCCCGGTCAATCGCCTTGTAGATCGAATCGACCGACCCGTTGCCGCAGGCGGCTTCTTCGCACACCTGGCCGTCCACCCGCTTCAGCCGGACGCTGGCCGTCGGCATCGACAGGTTGCCGTAGGAGAGCTGGATCGACTCCAGATGATAGGTTTCCGGCACGCCGACAATCTTGGCGTCCACGAGCGCGAGGATGTCCTCGTCGCTGATCTCTTTCTTCTTGTCGCACAGCTCCTTGAAAGCGGCGAACGCCACATCGATCTCCTGCTGCTCCAGATGGTATCCAAGCTCCGTCAGCTTATCCTTGAAGGCGTGGCGGCCCGAATGTTTGCCGAGCACCAGACGGTTGGACTTGAAGCCGACGGACTCCGGACGGATGATTTCGTAGGTGGAGGCTTCCTTCAGCACGCCATCCTGGTGAATGCCCGACTCATGAGCATATGCGTTGGCACCGACGATCGCCTTGTTCCCCGGCACGATCATCCCGGTCAAGCGGCTGACCAGCTGGCTGGTGCGGGCGATCTCGCGCAGATGCAGGGCGGTGGTCGCCTGATAGACATCCTTGCGCGTCTCCAGGGCCAGGGCCACCTCTTCCAGCGCCGTGTTGCCCGCGCGCTCTCCGATGCCGTTGATGGTGCCTTCCACCTGGGTAACGCCCGCCTCAATCGCCGCCAGGCTGTTGGCCACCGCCATGCCGAGATCGTCATGGCAGTGACAGCTCAGTTTCACCTTTTCAATGCCGGCAACCCGTTTTTGCAGTTCGCGGAAGATGTTGCCGTACTCGATCGGCGTCATGTAGCCGACTGTGTCAGGAATATTGATGATCGTCGCCCCTGCCTTGATCACGGCCTCCACCACTTCGGCCAGGAAATCGATCTCCGTGCGGGCCGCGTCCTCTGCCGAGAATTCCACTTCGGACAGGTAGTTCTTGGCGTATGTCACGGCGGCGACCGCCCGCTCCACCACTTCTTCCTTGCTCATGCGCAGTTTGTACTGCCGATGAATCGGCGAGGTGGCCAAGAACACGTGCATACATGCATGTTCCGCATGGCGCAGCGCCTCGTATGCCTTATCGATATCATCCTTGACCGAACGCGCCAGACTGACGACAGTGGCATTTTTGATCCGCTTCGCCACTTCTGCAACGGATCGCTGATCGCCGGGGGAGGCGGCCGCGAAGCCTGCCTCGATCCGGGTGACGCCAAGCTTCTCCAACTGGAGAGCAATCTCCACCTTTTCATTGGTGCTCAAATTTACGCCGGGTGACTGTTCGCCATCTCGCAACGTCGTGTCGAATATTTCGATAATCCGCACTTCTCTCCACCTCCGTTTTTCTTCTCGTCCCAACCTGGGTTAACGCTTGGCCGCTGCTTCCGCCTTTTTCTCTTCTTTTTGCAGCCAGGACATCATCTTGCGCAGCTCGGCGCCCACCTGTTCGATGGGGTGTTCCGCTTCCAGACGGCGGCGCGCATTGAAGGCGGCGCGGTTGGATTGGTTCTCCAGGATCCAGCTGCGGGCAAAGGTACCGTCCTGGATCTCACGCAGCACTTTTTTCATTTCCTTGCGGGTCTCGTCAGTGATGATGCGGCGACCGGTGCTGTAGTCCCCGAATTCCGCCGTATCGCTGATGGAATAGCGCATGCGGGCCAGGCCACCTTCATACATCAGGTCAACGATCAGTTTCAATTCGTGCAGACACTCGAAGTAGGCGATTTCCGGCTTGTAGCCCGCTTCCACCAGCGTGTCGAAGCCGGCCTTCACCAGTTCGGATACGCCGCCGCACAGCACCGCCTGCTCACCGAACAGGTCGGTTTCCGTCTCTTCGCGGAACGTGGTTTCAATCACGCCGGCCCGGGTGCCGCCAACGCCGCTCGCATACGCCAGCGCGATCTCCTTCGCCTTGCCCGTTGTGTCTTGATGCACGGCGATCAGGGCTGGCACGCCGAAGCCTTCCGTGTATACGCGGCGCACGAGATGTCCGGGGCCTTTGGGGGCCACCATGATGACGTCCACATCAGCCGGCGGCACGATTTGGGCAAAGTGGATGTTGAAGCCGTGGGAGAAGGAGAGCGCGGCGCCCGGTTTCAGATTGGGCGCGATTTCGTCGCGGTACACCTGCGCCTGCCGCTCGTCTGGCATGAGGATTTGCACCAGATCGGCCCGCTTGGTCGCCTCCGCCACGGAATAGACCTGGAAGCCGTCTTCCACTGCCTGATCCCACGATTTGCCGGGACGCAGGCCGATGATGACATGGTAGCCGCTGTCGCGCAGGTTCTGCGCCTGCGCGTGACCCTGGCTGCCGTAGCCGATCACCGCAATCGTTTTGCCGAGCAATACCTCTTTGTTCACATCTGCTTCGTAGTACATTTTGACCATGTTGATTTCCTCCCTTAATTCCAAACGTTTTTTCATTTGTTCAAATGGTTTGTCAATTCGCCATAGCGGCTGCCGGTACCACGCTGCGCGCCATGGCCATGGAACCGGTGCGGGTCAGTTCCAGAATCCCGTAGCTTTGCAGCAGAACCAGCAGGGCGTCGATCTTTTCGGAATCGCCCGTCACCTGGATGATGAGCGATGCCGGGCCGACATCCACGATCGTGGCGCGGAACGGTTCGACGATGCTGTTCAGCTCCACCAGCTGGCTCGGGGTGGCGTTCACCTTGATCAGTGCAAGTTCGCGCGAGACATATGGGTTTTTGCTCAGATTGGTCACGGAGATGACATCGATCAGCTTGTTCAGCTGCTTCATCAGCTGGTCGATCTTCTGGTCATCCCCGCTGGTGGTGATGATCATCCGGGACAATCCCGCTTCTTCGCTGCTCCCGACCGTGATGCTGTCAATGTTGAAACCACGCTGTCCAAACAGGTTGGCAACGCGGGTGAGCACCCCGGGACAATCGTTGACCAGTATGGCGATTGTATGACGCTGCATGTTACTCGTCCCCCATTACCATTTGATCCAGGGTGTGTCCTGGTGCGACCATCGGCCAGACATTCTCCTCAGGCGCTACGCGGAAATCGATCACGACCGGACCGTCGTAAGCGAGGGCTTCCGCCCAGACGGCTTTGGCCTCCTCCGATGTAGTCGCCCGCAGCCCTTTCACGCCGTATGCTTCCGCCAGCTTGACGAAATCCGGGCTGCACGTCAGGTCGATCTGGCTGTAGCGGTTGTCGTAGAAGACCTCCTGCCACTGTCTGACCATGCCCAGGCACTGGTTGTTGATGATAGCCACCTTGACCGGCAGCTTGTATTGATTGAGGATCGCCAGCTCCTGGTTGGTCATCTGGAAGCCGCCGTCCCCGACAACCGCGATCACCGTCCGGTCGGGATGGGCAACCTGCGCCCCGATCGCCGCCGGGAAGCCGAAGCCCATGGTGCCGAGACCGCCGGAAGAGATCAGCGAGCGGGCGTGCTTGAACTTGTAGAACTGGGCCACCCACATCTGATGCTGGCCGACGTCCGTCGTCACAATCGCGTCGCCCTGTGTCGTCTCGAACAGCATCTCGATCACTTCCTGGGGCTTCAGTTCCGCTCCCTTGCGATATTTGAAGGGATAAGCCTGCTGCCACTCCTTCAGCTGCCCGATCCAGGCTTCCGTATCGCAGGCTTGGGCCAACGGCAGCACTTTTTGCAGGGTGCTCTTCACATCCCCCGCCACCGTCACCGCCGTCTCCACGTTCTTGCCGAGCTCGGCCGGGTCGATATCGACGTGGACGATCCGCGCATTGGGCGCGAACTCCTTCGTCCGTCCCATCGTGATCCGGTCGTCGAAACGGGCCCCGAGTCCGATCACACAGTCTGCCTGCAGCAGGGCCTGGTTGGCGGTGTAGCTGCCGTGCATCCCCGGCATGCCGAGGGCGAGCTCATGCGTACCCGGGAATCCTCCCAACCCCATGAAGGTATTGATCACCGGAATGCGGGTTTTCTCGGCAAAGGCGAGCAGCTCCCGATCCGCCCCGGCGCTGATGACGCCCCCGCCCGCAAGAATCACCGGCTTTTTTGCCTTCCGGATCGCCGCGAGGAATGCCTCCACCTCTTCATCCTGCGGCACCAGCGTATCCTGATAGCCGCGGATCTTCACCGTCTCCGGATAGTAGAACGGCGCCTTCGCGTTGCTCACATCCTTGGGGATATCAATCAGCACCGGACCCGGACGTCCCGTGGTGGCGATATAGAACGCTTCCTTGACGATGCGCGGCAGGTCGCGCACGTCGCGGACAAAGTAGCTGTGCTTCGTGATGGGAAGGGTGATCCCGGTAATGTTGGCCTCCTGGAACGCGTCCGTTCCCACCAGCGACTGCGGCACGTTGCCGGTGATGCAGACAAGCGGAACCGAATCCATCTGGGCCGTCGCGATGCCGGTTACCAGATTGGTTGCCCCCGGACCGGACGTTGCCATCACGACACCAGGCTTGCCGGTTGCCCGGGCATAGCCGTCGGCGGCGTGAATCGCTCCCTGCTCGTGGCGGGTCAACACATGCTTCAGATGGCTGTAGTAGAGGGAATCATAGATCGGGAGCACCGCGCCGCCCGGATAACCGAAAACATACTCCACGCCTTCGAGTATCAGACAGCGCAGGAGTGTTTCCGCCCCCGTCAGTTCTTCGCCGAACCCAAGATTCGGCACGCCGCGTTTTGCCTCTAATTCGGCGATTTCTACACTCATGGTTCTCTCCTCCATCCTTAGGAAAATAATAAAAACCCTTTCCCCCCGACACTGTAACCATGTCTGTTTGGGGCGAAAGGGTTCGCGGTACCACCCAACTTCGTTGGCGCCTCACGGTCAAGCCAACCTCTGGCAGTCCTGGAATCATCCAGTTTCTGACTGCGACACCATAACGGGTGTCAAGCGGTCCCAACTACTGATCGCATGCGCGACGTTCATCAGGACGGCTCGGAGGGGAGCAATTGAACGCATTCTTGCCTGGCTCTCATCAACCCCAGACTCTCTGTGAAGAAGAGGCGCTCAATTATTGTCCTCGTCATTGCCCTGTTTTTGTAAAATTCCCAATTGTCGACGGTATCAGAAAATAAAAGGTTATGACTGATTATAGCTAGGCAAATCCGGGGTGTCAACGAAATCAAAATATTTTTATTACACTTTTTTCCGAACGATTGATCAGTCGAAAACCGCTTTGCGGCACCCTTTTTTCGTGTAAGCGGATACACACATTTTTCATAAAAGCAGGGATCGTTCTGTAAATCAATGGAAAAGGCCGGTCAGCCTCCTGTGTGCTGATACCGGCCTTTTCCCTTTTTCTTCCATTATGATTCCACAGTCAATTTTTCCTGCAGCCCCTTGATCAGGACACGCGCCACTTCGGGACGCGTGAACTCCGGCGGCGGCGTCTGGCCGCTCTGCAGCAGCTGCCGCACCTTGGTTCCGGAAAGCGTCAGATGGTCGGCCTCGTCATGCGGGCACGTCTTGGCGGTCGCCATGCTTTGGCATTTGCGGCAGTAGAAGCTGTGCTCGAAGAACAGGAGCGTGATCCCCAGCTCCTCCGGGGTAAACTCGGAAAAGATATGCTGGGCATCATACGTGCCGTAGTAGCTGCCCACCCCGGCGTGATCCCGGCCGACGATGAAATGGGTGCAGCCGTAGTTTTTGCGCACCATGGCGTGAAAGACCGCTTCGCGCGGCCCCGCATAGCGCATGGCGGCCGGAAACGCGGCGAGAAACACCCGCTCCGGCGGGTAGTAGTGCTTCAGCAGGACGAAGTAGCTCTCCATGCGCACCGCCGCCGGGATATCGTCCGCCTTGGTTTCCCCCACCAACGGATTCAGGAAAAGACCGTCCACCATTTCCAGGGCCGCCTTCTGGATATACTCGTGGGCCCGATGGACGGGATTGCGCGTTTGAAAGCCGACGACGGTCTTCCAGCCTTTCTGTTTGAACACGGCCCGCGTCTCGGCTGGCGTATAGTAATGTTCCCGGAACTGGCAGGAAGCGAGCGGGTTGAGCACGTCGATCGGGCCGCCCAGGCAGAGCGACGGCCGTTCGTACAGCCTTTTGACGCCGGGGTGGGCGCTATCTGTCGTGCGGTAGACGTGCAGGGCTTCTTTCCGTTTGTCCGGCCAATAGATGCTGGCAACGGTAAGAATGGCATAATCGATGCCGTCCTGCCCGCGCAGCAGCACTTTGTCCCCGACCGAGAGCTCCCGGTAGCGCTCATCGACCGCTAGCGTGACCGGAATCGGCCAAACGGTCCCGTCGGCCAGCCGCATCGTCTGCAATACCGCCTCATAATCCTCCTCTCCCAGAAAGCCGGTCAGCGGGGAAAACGCCCCCATCCCGATGCACTGTATATCGGACAGCGTCCAGGCATCAATATGGAGTACCGGATAGGAGCGGCTCTCCTGCAGCGCCCTGTCGCGATCCGCCCCTGTCAGGAAGCGATCGACGAGGAAACCGCCGTGCGGCAAGTTGGTATCCATCATCTCACAACCTCCCCGTTTATTTGTGCAGGCCGCATTCCGTTTTGGCAAAGCCTGCCCAGCGTCCCGCCCGCAGGTCTTCGCCGGGGTTGACGGGACGGGTGCAGACGCTGCAGCCGATGCTGGGATAATGGCGGTCATGCAGCGGATTGTACGGCACATCATGGGCGCGGATATACTGCCACACCTCTTCCCATTTCCATGCGGCCAGCGGGTTGAATTTCACCAGGTTGAATTTGGGGTCCCATTCGATTTTCTGGACACGGGCCCGGGTCGGCGCCTGCTCGCGGCGAATCCCGGTGATCCAGGCGCGATATGCCGGAAGCAGCCCGGCCAGCGGTTCTACCTTGCGCAGATTGCAGCACAGGGTAGGATCCACTTCCCAGAGCTTCTCGCCATAGCGCTCGGCCTGCTCCCGCAGTGTCAGCCTGGGCGTTACCCGGAGAAAGGAGATGCCGTACCGTTTTGCCAACCGCTCCCGCGTCTCCTCGGTCTCCGGGAAGTGCAGGTTTGTGTCCAAATAAAAAACAGGTGTCCCCGGCGCCACCTTCTGCAGCATATCGATCAATACCACGTCTTCGGCACCGAAGCTGGACGCCAGGATCATCTCCGTCCCAAACCGCTCGGCCGCCCAGGACAGCACCTCTTCCGGGCTTTTGCTCTCCAGCCTGTATGCCCAGAGACGAATCTCCTCTGCCGTCAGATCCGTTCGATCTGTCATCTGTCTGTTCTCCCCTCCATGCGATCTTTCGCTCTTCATCATATGACCGCCGGAAAAAAGTGGATATTCGTCCCTGTGAAAAAAGACGCCAGGGGCAGGAGGCCAAAAGAAAACCCCGCCGACAACAGCGTTAGCTCAAGTCGGCGGGGGCCCCCAACCTTTCTTACGTCGCTTTAGCGTTTTAAAAAAGCACCCGTCATCGCATACGGGTGCTTCGTGCAGGAAAACGCGCAGGTTTACGCGTTCAATTTGCTTTTTGCCAGCGTAGCCAATTCGTTGAATGCCGGCTTGTCGTTCACAGCCAGGTCGGCCAGCATCTTGCGGTTTACTTCCACGCCAGCCACCTTCAGGCCATGCATGAGGCGGCTGTAGGAAAGGCCGTTCAAGCGGGCCTGCGCATTGATACGGGTGATCCACAGTTTGCGGAAGTCGCGTTTTTTCTGACGACGGTCGCGATATGCGTACAAGAGGGATTTCATCACTTGCGCATTCGCGGATTTAAACAGACGGTGTTTGGAACCGAAATAACCTTTGGCCAGTTTCAAGATCTTTTTATGACGACGACGGGTAACCGTGCCACCTTTAACTCTTGGCATACTGAATTCCTCCTGATCTTTCGAGCATGGCGGTCCCAGGGAGCGGGACACTTAGGGAGCACATGCTGGGCGTATTTTTTCTGGTGTTCGCAATAGGGGCGTATCCCTTACAGATACGCGATCAATTGTTCGATGCGTTTCTGATCGCCTTTGGAAACAGTCGCGCTCTTACGCAGGTGACGTTTCGCTTTGGTCGATTTGTTGGCAAACAAGTGGCTGGTGTAGGCGTGGTCACGCTTCAGACGGCCGGTACCGGTCTTTTTGAAACGTTTGGCAGCGCCTTTATGGGTTTTCATTTTCGGCATGTCGGTAGTCCTCCTTAATTAAAAACCTGCGTTTACTTGTCCGATTTCGGCGCCAAAATCATGATCATGCTGCGACCCTCGATTTTGGGTTTGCGCTCGACGATGGCAATGTCTTCACATTGGGCCGCCAGGCGTTCGAGCACCTGCTGTCCGATTTCGGAGTGGGTGATTTCACGGCCGCGGAAACGAATCGTGCATTTCACCTTGTCCTCGTCCTCAAGAAACTTGCGGACATTGCGAAGTTTCGTCTGAAAGTCGTGCTCTTCGATCGTGGAGGAGAAGCGCACCTCTTTGATCTCGATCGTCTTTTGATTGCGGCGGGCTTCCTTCTCCTTTTTCGCCTGTTCATACTTGAACTTGCCGTAGTCCATAATCCGGCAGACGGGCGGTTTGGCCGTCGGCGCAACATTCACCAGATCCAAGTTGGCTTCTTCCGCGATGCGCAAAGCTTCCCTGAGCGGAACGACTCCCAACTGCGTGCCGTCCGGTCCGATCAAACGAACTTCGCGGGCACGAATCGCTTCGTTTACTAACATCTGTTCCTTGCTAATAATGTGCCACCTCCGTGAACATTCGAGAGACAGTGAAAAATAAAATGTGCGAACGCTGATGCGCCCGCACATATCTCACCTAGCAAAAACAACAAATGTGTAGATGCTTTGCCATGAAAGACCCGTCAACAGTCATCACCGGACGTCGAAGCAGGTGAGAAGCTGGGCGCTTCTGCTTGTTTCTCGAAGTATGAAGTCATTTATACTCCATTTATATTCCTATCTTACCGATTGGTGTTCCGCTTGTCAAGCCTTTACTTGTAGGCGCTGATCTCTTCCAGGAGGCCGGCGATGAACTGCTCGACCGGCTGGGCCCCGACGTCGCCTACCCCGCGCTTGCGGACGGAGAGCGTGCCATCCGCCACTTCCTTCTCGCCGATCACCAGCATGTACGGAATCTTGGCCACCTGCGCTTCGCGGATCTTGTAGCCGATCTTCTCGTTGCGGGCATCCAGCTCGACGCGCACACCAGCCTGCTCCATTTTTTCCTGTACCTGCCGGGCGTACTCCACATGGGCTTCGTTGATGGTCATGAGACGCACCTGCACCGGGGCCAACCAGGTCGGGAAGGCGCCCGCATAGTGTTCAACCAGAATGCCGATGAAGCGCTCCATGGAACCGTACATCGCGCGGTGCAGGACGACCGGACGATGCTTTTCGTTGTCTTGGCCCACATAGGTGAGGTCAAATTTCTCCGGCATCTGGAAGTCAAGCTGGATCGTGCCGCACTGGTGCTTCCGCTTCAGCGCGTCGGTGATCTGGAAGTCGATTTTCGGCCCGTAGAACGCGCCGTCGCCTTCCTTCAC
The DNA here is from genome assembly GCF_011059135.1 of Brevibacillus sp. SYP-B805. Taxonomy (GTDB): domain Bacteria; phylum Bacillota; class Bacilli; order Brevibacillales; family Brevibacillaceae; genus Brevibacillus_F. Next base: position 402,894 of record NZ_JAALGD010000002.1, read on the forward strand.
GTAATAGTCCAGCCCGGCGTCCTCCAACACTTTCCGCAGCGAGTTTTCGGCAATCTCCCACAGTTCCAGGGAACCCATGTATTCTTCCGGACGGGTGGAGAGCGCCACGGAGTACTCAAAGCCGAACACCTTGTAAATCCGGTCGATGAGGGCGATCATATTTTTGATCTCGCTTTCGATCTGATCCGGGCGGACGAAGACGTGGGCGTCATCCTGACAGAAGGTGCGCACGCGCAGCATGCCGTTTAAGGCGCCGGAGAACTCGTGACGGTGCACCTGGCCGAACTCCGAGTAGCGGATCGGCAGATCGCGGTAGGAGTGGATCTTGTTTTTGTAGATCAGCATGTGGCCCGGGCAGTTCATCGGCTTAAGCGCATAGGTGGTATTGTCCACCTCGGAGAAGTACATGTTTTCATGATAATGGTCCCAGTGGCCGGACTGCAGCCAGAGGCGCTGGTTCATGAGAAACGGCGTGCGCACCTCCGTGTAGTGGGCCAGCTGCTGCAGGCGGCGGGAGAACTGCTCCAGCTCGTTGCGCACCGTGAAGCCGTTCGGCAAATAGAACGGCATGCCCGGGGCTTCTTCGGAGAACATGAACAGCTCCAGCTCTTTGCCCAGCTTGCGGTGATCCCGCTTCTTCGCTTCTTCGAGGAAATGGAGATATTCGTCCAAGTCCGCTTTTTTCGGGAACGCCGTGCCGTAGACACGCTGCAGCACCTGATTGTCCGCTTTGCCGCGCCAGTAGGCCCCGGCGACGCTCATCAGCTTGAATGCCTTGATATGGCCGGTCGACGGCAGATGCGGCCCGCGGCAGAGGTCGAAGAATTCGCCCTGTTCATAGATGGAGATTTCCGCATCTTCCGGCAGATCGCGAATCAATTCCAGCTTCAAATGGTCATTGATCGCCTCGAAGGTTTTGATCGCTTCCTCCCGGCTGACCACTTTGCGGCGGATGGGCAGATCTTCCTTCACGATCTTTTCCATCTCCGCCTCGATCTTGCCGAGATCCTCCGGCGTCAGGGAAACCGGGATATCCATGTCGTAGTAGAAGCCGTCCTCGATCACGGGACCGATACCCAGCTTCACCTCCGCCCCGTAAATCCGCTTCACGGCCTGGGCAAGCAGGTGAGCGGTGCTGTGGCGATATACTTCCAGACCGTCGGGGGAATCAAGGGTAACCACTTCCACCTTCGCGTCTTCGTTTACCGGTGTGTAGAGATCCACCACTTTGCCATTCAGTTTGCCTGCGACTGCTTTTTTCTTCAGGCTCGGGCTGATCGATGCCGCGATGTCCTCAATGGTGCTGCCGGCCTCAACCTGACGCACGGCGCCATCGGGGAGCGTAATGTTTACTTGTGCCACCATTCATCTTCCTTTCTGCGTGAATAAAATAAAAAACACCCATCCCCCAAGGGACGAGTGTTGTGCTTCTCGTGGTACCACCCTACTTCGATTCGGTTCCGCCATCACGAACGCGAATCCTTCCTTGCGATAACGGGATAAAAACCCGGCGGCCGATACTGCGGGATGTCTCATCCCGGTTCCCGGCGGCTACTCGAAGGGGGTAGATCATTGCTTCATCCGCAGCGGGCTTGCAGCCGGCGACCCGCCTCTCTGCAGCGTAGAACGCAACGTCCATGTCCTTCTCATCGTATTTGGTGCCTACTCATTTTTTGTAATTATAGTGGAGTTGGCTGCTGGAAGTCAAGCGTGCGTCCGTTGATTAAACAATGGGCACAAGCGGAACAATAGGAAAACCCGTCTTCAAAGATGCTGTGAAGGGTCTGGGCAAGCGCTTGCCGGCCTTCCGCCTGATGAAACACGATCTTGTGGGGCGCAAGCGAAATCAGCGCGCTCAAAAGAAGATCATCCGTCCGGTCCGGCGCATCCCGCATGCCCACATACGCTTCCAGCCCCTCCAGCTGCAAAGGCAGGCCGCTTTCATCATACAGGGCAAAACGATTGCCCTCCAGCGGGACGATATGGATCGTCTCCCGCCTGGATTCCTGGGTGGAAACAAAAAAGCGGAGCAGCTCGATAAATTCCTGATACTGCTGATCCTCCAGATAATCGTCGATCGCTTCCGCCACGGCTTCCGCCAGTTCCTGCCGGTATTCCTTCAGGCGGAAGCGGACGAACCCGTGCAGATGCACCTCGCTGTTTTCCAGCAGGTAAGCAAAGAAGGTGCGGTATAACCGTGACTTGCGCAGCGTGTTTTTCCCGATGGACGCTTCTCCGTACGCGGACTCGTTCAGGACGCGCAGCACATACGGCTTGAGCTTCTCCCATTCCCCGATCGCACGGGGTTCATTGCGCACGCAGAGCGCCACGCATGCCGGTTCGACGACGCGCACCACCCATTCAGCCAAGGCCAGCGCAACGAATGCACGGACGATATCGATGGTCTCCAGCGTATATTCCTCCGCCGAGTAGCTGACGAATGTAAATACGGCCGTATGGGAATACCGGGTTGGCGCTACCTCGATCGTCACGGGATCGGTTCGCACTTTCTGCCGCAGGCTCTCCACAATGGCCTGAAATGCGCCGATATGGGAGGGATTGTCTGCATCAAGCGCCACGGATATGGTCTGCACCTTCGTCACCTCCAACCGGAATGTACTTACAGTATATGTCCCACCCAAGACGATATACTTTCAAACGGTTGGAAACACCCCGCTGCTGCCTGATCGCGCCGCATGCGCCCACATAGCAAAAACAAGGCCGGTCATGTCAGGAGCGCTGGTTCCTGCCCGCTCTCCTGGCGACCGGCGGGATGACACGGTACGTTTTGGGAAGCATGATGCAGCAGATAGGGCGCGCGGAACAGGCTGGCGTTTAGTTTTGCATGACGAAATCGTTCTCCACCATTTCGCCTTCCCGAAACACCCGCAGGATTTCGTACCGGGTATTGCGCTGGGCGGGAATCTTGCCCGCTTCCCGGATCAGCTGCAGGATCATGTTGGTGTTTACCTTGTAGGCGCACTTGGCAGCCGAGACGACGTTCTCTTCGATCATCGTCGATCCGAAGTCATTGGCGCCGTAGCTAAGGGAAAGCTTGCCGATTTCCGGCCCCATGGTGACCCAGGAGGACTGGAAGTTGGCGATGTTGTCCAGCATCAGGCGGGAGATGGCCAGCGTTTTCAAATATTCCTCCGGCGTGTTGTTGACCGCCTTCATGTTCGTATTGTCAGGCTGGAAGGTCCAGGTGATAAACGCCGTGAAGCCGCCGGTTTCGTCCTGGGCTTCCCGAATGCGCATCAGCGACAGCACGCGTTCCTCCATCAATTCGCCGAAGCCGATCACCATCGTGGCCGTCCCCGGCAGGCCGACCCGGTGCGCCGTCTTTTGCGTCTCGATCCAGTTTTTCCAGGAACCCTTCAGCCGGGAGATTTTCCGCCGGGTCCGGTCGTCGAGAATTTCCCCGCCTGCCCCCGGCAGGGAATCAAGGCCCGCCTGCTTCAATTCGATCAGCACCTGTTCGACGCTCAAGCCGGAAACCTGCGCGATTTTCTCCACTTCCGCCACCGACAGCGAGTGCATGGTGATCTGCGGAAAACGCTGCTTGATGCCGCGCAGCAGATTGGTGTAATAGGACAGCGGCAGGTCCGGGTTGGTTCCCCCCTGCATCAGGATCTCCGTCCCGCCCACATCAATCGTCTCCTGAATCTTCTGGTAGATCACCTCGTCCGGCAGCACGTATCCTTCCGGCGAGCCGGGCGGCCGGTAAAATGCACAGAATCGGCAGTACGTGTCGCAAATATTGGTATAGTTGATATTGCGTCCGATAACAAAGGTCGTGATCGGTTCCGGATGCCATTTTTTCATGACCAGATCGGCGGCGTGGCCGATTTTCTCGATCTCGTCGCTTTCGAAGAGCGCCAGCCCGTCTTCCAAGCCGAGCCGCTCCCCTGCCACAGCCCGTTCCAGGATACGATCGATCTTCAACAGGAACACTCCTTTCCCAAATGAATCCCTCTCCATCCTACCACAAAACCGGGCGGACATGGCAAAAGAAAAAACCCCGCCGACTTCAGCTAACGCTCTACCCACTCGGGTCGCTGTGCCGAGCGGGGGTCCTCGCTGGTGTTGGCGGGGCCCATCCTTTCTTCCTTCACTTTCGTGCTTCTGGCTCTTTACTCATATCCGATCTGTTCATACACTTCGGGATCCCAATATACCACGGTGCGATCGAGGGGAAAATTTGATTCCCGGGCGCCGTTCGGCTTGCCGTTGAAGTAGATGATTTCCGTCACCACGACGCGATTGCCTCGGATCACAATCTCTCCCTTGATTTCCAATTGGGTGCCGTCTGGCGCGTAAAAATGGATTTTGCCCGAACCGATGTCCTTCATAGGTACCTCCGTGATCGCGAATGTACCTTTATAGTAGTTGAGGGGCACGGGCTCGTCAATCTTCCCTGTTTAGCCGTTTCCGTTCTTTTTGCGGCTGCGCACCGGAGGCGCTTGTTCCGCCACACTGCCGAATGCCGGCGGCGATTCATTTTCCATGGCCGGCTGAGGCTCCGCCGTCGCGCCGTCCGTTTGTTCACGGTAAGCGGGCGAAGAGAACATCGCGCTTGCATTCGTCACAATTGGCGGATGCGGGTTTGGCGCCGTTCCGCCTGCCGGCGCCGGCTGCTGGTAGGCGGGCTGGACCGGCTGCTGATGTTGCGGCTGCATCTGTCCTGTTTGGGGAACGCCATCGGACGTTTCCGGATAGGCGGCCGGAGAAGCTTGCGGCATCATGCTGGTTGTCATCGGCTCTTGCTCCGCCGGGATCGGCTGGAAAGGGGCCAACAGCTGGGCATTGGCCGACTCCGGCAGGCTGGCCAGCGTATAGTAGCCCCGGTGATACATGTACCTCCACACCTCGTACGCCTGATTGGCGCAGTTTGCCGCTCCCTGGACCAGGGCGTTGCGGATTTCCGGATCGGCACACTCCAAGGCGGCCGCCATCCGCTGTTTCGCGCTTGCCTTGTGCAGGCCGAGGATGGCCGAGGACACATCGCGATCATCGATTCCCCGCGCGCCGGAAGCCGCCATGACGGGTTGATGGGCAGTCAGCACCGCCTGCGGAACCGACGTCATGACCCGATACGGCACAGCAGCACCTGCCCCCCGGCCGTTGATCAAGTGCACCATGCGGTTGTATTCGTCTGTCATGAAATGAAGCTGATGGGACAGCATATGGCGAAGTTCCGGATCGGTTGCATGGGAGATATACAGCTGGAGTGTATGGATTCCGTCGATGGAACCGCTCATCGCCTCATGCAGTTCCATCACCTCATGGGCACCGTATGGGCTGGTTTGCATCCTACCTTCCTCCTTTAACGATCTGGATTGGACTCATCATCCAGTATGTCCGAAAGGGGAAAAGCGGAAACGGGATCGAAACCTGTTATAACCCATTCTCTTCCTGTATACTAATAAAGAAGCAGTGATTGTCTGTCCAAAGGAGACCACATATGTTCGATCAAGTTACGCATTTCTTTGAACAATATGGAATATGGGGATTGTTCGGGATTGCTTTCCTGGATTCGTTCATCCTGCCGGTTCCCCCTTTTTTTCTGCAGATCACGATGAGCCTGTTCAACCCGTCGGCGGCGCTCAGCTATGCCACGATCGCGTTTACCGGTTCCATCCTGGGGGCGCCGTTCGGCTATCTGTTGGGCAAATGGCTGGGCAAACCGCTGATGCATAAAATTCTGCCTGCGAAATGGACGGAAGCGGCTACGGAACTGTTTGTCAAAAAAGGGGACGGGGCAGTGCTGATCGGTTCGTTTACCCCCATCCCCTTCAAGTTTTTTACCATCCTCTCGGGCGTTTTCGGATATTCCTTGTCCAAACTGATGCTTTATGCGATTCTTGGGCGCGGACTGAAGTTCTTTTTGATCGGCATTCTCTTTTTCTACTACGGCAAGCATGCCAAAGTGCTGCTGGACGAGTACCTGGAAATCTCCCTGCTGGGGGTTGCCGTCGTGGTTGCCCTCTGCTGGTACCTGTGGAACAAGCGAAAAAAAAGGTTCCAGACATAACCGAAGCGTTCATGGACGATTCGTTTCCCACTGGAACCATGATTGTCATATACCTTCCCCCTCCCAGCGGGTGGCTGCGGCAAAAATTGCACGGGACAATCACCTAAATCGGCTTCCCCAATATATTGTAAAGTGTGAATCGATCTGGGGAGGTGAGGGGATGGCGGTAGTCAAGGCAACTTCCAGGGATGTTGATCTGCTGGCAAGATTGCTACGTGCCGAAGCGGAAGGGGAAGGTCCGCTCGGCATGCTGATGGTGGGCAATGTAGGCGTTAACCGCATCCTTGCAAACTGTTTGGATTTCAGAGGCATCCGCACGATTCCGCAAATGGTGTTTCAATCGCCCGGCGGATATGAAGCCGTGCAGAGGCCGTACTTTTACCAACGCGCCCGGGACAAGGAGAGACGGTTGGCCAGACGTGTGATCGGCGGTGAACGTACACATCCGGCAACCTTCTCTTTATGGTTTTTCCGCCCGACTGGTGGCTGTCCGCCGGAGTGGTTTAACCAACGCAATGTCGGCCGCTTTAAAGCCCACTGTTTCTTTGCGCCAGCACCGCAGGATTGTCCCCGTGTCTACTGATGGTCTTGTCTTTTGACGTTTGGAGGAGTGTCCGAGTACACCACGTGAAGGAGAGATAACATGTTTCAAAGCCCTTGCTTTCAGTTTGCCGGTTATCAACTCCCCGGTTATGACGGGATGTATCCCCAGCAATACCCTTATCAGATGATGCCGCAGCAGATAGTCCCGCAGCAGCCAAGCGGTTCCCGCATTCCTGGAGCGCCCGGCACGCCGATCGTGGAAGAATCGTATGTGGAGAATATTTTGCGCATGAATCTGGGCAAAACCGCCACGATCTACATGACGTTTGAAAACAACTCCCAATGGAACGCCAAAATTTTCAAAGGCGTTCTTGAAGCGGCGGGGCGTGACCACATCATCATCAGCGATCCGCAGACGGGAAGACGCTATCTGCTGCTGACGGTCAATCTCGATTACATCACCTTTGACGAGCCCTTGAATTACGTCGCCCCCCCATTGCCGCCGGGGGTACGCTGAGAAAACCCCGCCGACGGAAGTGAACGCATGAAAAAGGGGAACCGATGATGGCAGATCATCCGTTCCCCTTCTTCAGCTGGTTTTAAAGGCAAACATCACCACCAGGAAAAGAATGGCAGCTATCCCATACAGCGCGGTCAGCCTGACCACTCTCTTTTTGGTCGTCTGCACATAGTTTTCTTCCCGCGGCTGAAAGCCGACCAGAATGGTTCCCACTCCGGCACACAGGCAAAGAAGAATGATCATGACAAGATATGGCAGCATTGTCCTCTTCCTTTCTCATAACCCCTCCCCCTTATCATATCGTTCCCGCCGAACAGTTAGGCCATCCACTTTCGCTTTATTTTGCCCATCCACTTCTTTATAATGGGAATAACGCTAGGAAGACAGGCAGTGTGACCGCGATGGAATGGAACCCTATCCGTTCGAAAGATTATCCGCTATACAAGCAGATCGCCGACTACATGGCCCGCCGGATCGCAGCCGGCGAGTTTCCTGCCGGCAGCCATCTGCCGTCTGAACGCACTCTGGCAAAAGAGCTGCAGGTGAACCGCAGCACGGTTGTTGCCGCGTATGAAGAGCTGTACGCTGCGGGCATCGTGGAAAAACGAAAAGGCAGCGGGACGATCGTCAGCGCCGACATCTGGGGCATGCCGCGCAAGCGTTTGCCCAACTGGCGCCGCTATGTGGAGCAGGGATCATTCCTGCCCAACCTGCCGCTCATCCGGCACATCCAGAAGGAAAGCAAGGAAGCGGACATCATCGACTTTGCCAGCGGCGAGCTGTCTCCTGACCTCTTCCCCCTGGAACAATTCCGCTCCATCCTCGCGCAGCAAACATTCGACTGCCATTTGGGGTACGAAGATCCGCAGGGAAATCTCGCCCTGCGCGAAACGATCGCCAGACATGTCAAAACGGATAAAGGGATCGAGGCAACCCCCTCGTCGATTCTGATCACTTCCGGTTCGCAGCAGGCCCTGCACCTGATCGTCCAATGCCTGCTCAAGCCAGGTGACGCCGTGGCGATCGAAGACCCCTCGTACACATACTCGCTGCCCATCTTCCAGTCTGCCGGGCTGAAAACCTTTCTCTTGCCGGTCGGCCGCACCGGTATCAATCCGGACGATCTGACGCTACTGCATCAGAAACATCGCATCCGCATGGTTTTTCTCAATCCAACCTATCAGAACCCGACCGGTACCGCCATGCCGCTGGAACAGCGCCGGAAAATCCTGGCTCTTTCGGCAGAGCTGGGCATTCCCGTGATTGAGGATGATCCCTACACGCTGCTTTCCTTTACGGGCGAACGGCTTCCCACCCTGAAATCACTGGACCGGCACGGGACGGTATTGTATATCAGTTCGCTTACCAAAATCGCGGCTTCCGGCCTGAGGATCGGCTGGGTGATCGGTCCGCAGCCGGTGATAGAACGCCTGGCCGACGCCAAACAGCAGATCGACTTCGGGCACAGCATCTTCCCGGAATGGATCGCGCAGCGCTTCCTCGCGTCCCCGGAATTTTCCGCTCATCTGGACAGGCTTGTGGGAGAACTGAAACAGAAACGGGATTTGCTGGTTGACTCCCTGGAGCGCCACCTTTCGGGAATCGTGGAGTTTCACGTGCCGGCGGGAGGCATTCATCTCTGGTGCAAGCTGTTGAAAGAGACAAACGATCTCCAGCTGCTCCGGGAGGCGATCCGGCATGGGGTTGTCTACGTACCCGGCCGTGTGATGGGAACGCAGCAGGGGTTTGTCCGCTTTACCTTTGCCCGGGCGGAGAAAGAGCGGATCGATGCCGGCATCCGGCGATTCGCCGAGGCATACCGGGGTTGAGCGATGCGGCGGAACAAAAAAACCCCGGTGACCGAGGCATGTGAATCGTGCTAGGAATGGCCTAGATAGGCCAATTTTTCTCCCTCCAAAAACCGGCCGCTGGGCAGGACCCCTTTCTGCCTGAGGCGGATCGCCAGCATATTCGTGAGGCGGGAAAAATCGGCGATCCTCTCTTCATCCATGGTGAACTGCATGCCGTATTCCATCAGCGGTCCTTCCAATGCCTGGTTCCGCACGATGCATCCAATCATTTTCAACGGCTGCCCCAGTACCTCAGTGACCAGCTCCAGCACTACATGGGGAGTGACGGGCAGATGCAGGGTGCTTTGAAAACGAAGCCCGCCAGCTCCCAGATCCACAATCAGGACTCTGGCTGATCCGGTTTCGAGCGTCTTGCCATTCACCCGCACGATGGTCATATCGGCGCAAAGCGGCGGGTCAAGCACCAAACGGAAGAATTGACGCTGATTCACCATCATATTCTTCTGCATCCTTTTGTTACCACCTCATAACCGTCGTGTTGACTGGTTGATCGCTTGACGATTTCCGTGCTGCCTGGAAACATCCATAGCAGGGGAAGCCCTTCGCTGTGGGTCACGATTGCCAATTTTTCCATTTTTCTTGCGGCCTTTATTTATCTTATCACATGCCCGTCAACAATCAACGCTGTTTTTTCCCCGGTTTTCCGTAGTACCAGAAATCATCCGGCTTGATGCGAAATTGTTCCCACAAGTGGTTCAGATCATGTTTCAGCGTATCTTTTTCGATAAAACGGAACAGGAGCTCCACAACCAGCCACACCACCAGCAGCAGCGCACACGTTAAATAAAGCGCTCCAAGCATGTCCTTTCATGTCCCCTCCTCTTCCTTTTCCTTTATGCATATGCGCATAATTGTTGAAAGATTCAAAAAACAGATACAAAAAGAAGGCGGATGTTCCGCCTTCTTCCCTTGCGCTTGCTTATTCTGCTTTGTCCCGTTCCACCACTTTGCCGGTGAAGGCATCGATATACCCGTACGGATTGTCTTGGGGGACATAGACCAGGAGAGGCTTGGGTGCCCGTTGGCCGTCGTACTGCGGCCAAATGTAGACCAGTTCCAGCGGCCGGTGTTTCAGATACGCATCGGCTGCTTTTTGGGGCGAAACCGTCCCTTTGTTAGCGGGAAGAGTCACTTTCTTGCTGTCCGTGTTCATGAAGAACCCTACCACCTTTCCGGTGCGGGCGTCTATGGTCAGGAAGTAGCTGTCGTTCTCGATGGGAACCCCCTGGTAAAGCGGATGGAAAGCAAATTCATACTCTTCTGTCTCGCCATCCGTCTCCAGATCATCATCCTCTACCCACGGAGGAATGTGCGGATATTCATCCGACGGATACGATTCCGTCAGCTGCACCTCTTTGTTCGAACTGGGCAGATATTTTTCCAGCGTCGCCGTAGCGATCCCCAGCGCTTTTTTCTTGCTGATCGGTTTGGCCGTTTTGTCCGTGTCCGTAATGTAATAGCTGAAACTGCGGAATGCGCCGCTGCTGGCATTCACTCTCAGATAAAGGGTTGCGCTGGGCCGGACATCCTTTTTCGTATGCCAGACATAGAGCTTCCAGCGTTCCGGACTTTCGCCGTACACATCCTGCTCTTCCAGTTCCATACTGTCCATGTCGAAGCCAAATTCCTGCTTCAGCAGGGTTTCAGCCGCTTTTTGGGATCTGGCAGTCAGCTTTTTCCCTTTCGGAGAGAGCGCGATGGTTTTCGGCTCCTGCTCCTTCCAGTAGAAGATGTCGTCCGGTATCTCCCCCGTGCTCGCATCCATGGGGCCTTCGTACAGCGGCACGTATTTCAGCACAGGCTTGGTTTTGACCTTGTCCCCCTCGTCATCGTCGTCGTGGTCGTCCTCAAGCGGTTCGTACCGGTTGTAGACCAGATGCATCCCGAGCAAGCGGGTGTATGCTTCCTTCGCTTTCCTTGCAGACAGCACGTCTGTGGGCTCGGGGACGCTGCTTTCATCGATTTCCAGGCTGCTTTCTTCATGGTAGCGGATGACATGGCCCTCTTCGTCAACCGACACGGAAATGCTGAAGCCGCGGACGGGGATGTTGTGCAGCAGCCTGTCAAAATGGACGTACGCCCGGTCATCAGAAGGTTCATATTCGTACGCATCTTCATCCTCATCCGTCGGGACGACCTCTGCCCGATACTGTGCAGGATCCTTGCCGGCCACGTTTTCCAGGAATTGGCTCGCCTTCCTGATTGCCAGCTCGTCCGACGGCGGCTTGCGGGAAATCCAGTGTTCGTTCGCGATCCGGTAGGAAGTGAGCGTACCCGTTTCCGCGTTGAGGGTTACATGGGCAGAAATGTACCCTGCTTCCTCATCTTCGCTGTTGGTAAGCCAGTATTCCCATCGATCGGCCTCTCCGTCCTCCCCCTCAAGAATGGCCGCTTCCTCCACGCTTAGTCCGGCCAGTTCCGGCAGAACGGCGGTGAGGCGATCCAATGCCTGCTTCATTTCCACAGGCAGTTTCTTGATGGACAGCGGCCGCACATCTTTTTTCCCCTGTCTGGGTTGAGCCTGTTCCAGCTTTTGCAGCCACTCCTGCTTGGCGGTGAGTTCACGAAGCGGAGATGAAGAGCTTGCCCCAACCGGCGCAGCCGTAAGCAGGGAGAGCGCCGTCAAGACAGCAAAAGCTTTGAATCCCCTTCTCATGCGAATCCTCCTATCTCTTACTTCCTGCATAAAATTACCATAATGCTGCCATGAAGGCAATTTCAAATTTTTTGTTTTGCTGCAATTTTAACTTTTCCTTACTTTCGATTTGCCTGTATATTACAATGGGGTCGAACCAGGATGAAGCCAAGAAAAGGCAGACGTTATGCGCAAGAGAGAAGGGAGAGACCGGGAATGAACTGGCTGATGACCGCACTGGCCTTGTTAGGGGGCGCTTGCATCGGGCTGCAGGCCGGGATCAACGGACAGCTGAGCAAGAAGATCGGCGCATTGGAAGGAGCGTTCGTCTCCTTCTCGGTAGGGACGCTGCTGCTGTTGTTTGCGCTGATTTTTTTGGGGCAGGGCAATCTGCTGAGCGTGCAAAGCGTTCCCAAGTGGCAGTTGACGGGAGGATTGCTGGGGGCTGTCTACATCTTTATCGCGACGCTTGCCGTGCCAAAGATTGGCGTTGCCACTACCCTGCTGGCGGTCGTGACGGGGCAAATCCTCACGAGCACGGTGATCGATCACTTCGGTCTGATCACCGGAAACCAGATTCCGCTGGATGGGAAGCGCCTGACTGCCCTGCTGCTGCTCGCTCTGGCACTCTATCTGTTCTACAAGCGATAATGCCGCACCACAGGACCTAACATGAAGCAAACAGAGGGAGCACGCCGCTCCCTCTCCAGTTTATAGACAAAGTTCGTCAAGTCATGGGTGATGGTTCCCGCTCGCTCTCTTGACGACCAGCGAAGAAGTGGGCCGCGTCCGCTTCGAAACGCGACGCGGGCAGGGGGCAAACATCTGGGTATCTCGAAGAAGTGAGACTTGTGCCCCCTGTTTTCCCCGCGTCTTCGTTTCTCCGCTGAGTCGGTCGTCAAAGGAGCTCGCTTGATCCCATCACGCCATGACTCAAACTTTTTCTACTACTTCGTCGGATCCATTGGCAATCCCCCGTTCCCTTCCGTTTTCCTCGCGCGGCTGAGAGCAGCATGTCGAAAAAAATTCTCATTCCCAGCAGGAAAAACACAATATATATGGTATTATATAAATCACAGACACAACATATTGATATCGCAAATAGACAACCACGCCATGCGAAAGGAGATTTGCCATATGGTCGCACGCCTTCGTGAAGCCTTTTTGGAGAAGTTCAGAGGAGTGGAACCGCACTGGGGGGCGCTGGGATGGTTCACCTACAAGCGTACATATGCCCGTGAAAACAAGCTGGAGGGACGCACGGAGGACTGGTCCGAAACCATCCAGCGTGTGGTGGAAGGGAACGTCAACATGATTCCGGGCGATCCCCTGGTCGATGACGCCTATATGGAGAAGATGTATCGGCAGATTTTTCATCTGATCTGGACGCCGCCGGGCCGCGGGCTGTGGATGTCGGGCAGCGAGTTTGCCAAGCGCAGCGGCGATGCGATGAACAACTGCTGGTTTGTTCAAACCCGCCCATACCGGTACGGGGCGACCAGCAGAATCTTTACCCGCTACGCGATCGATCCCGACGCGTCGTATCCCTCGTACCCGTTTGTCTTTACCTTTGACCAGCTGATGAAAGGGGGCGGCGTGGGCTTCAGCGTCGAAAACGCCCTGCTTGAACGGATGCCGGTCGTCCAGAACAAGGCCACCCTCAGCTTCCACATCAGCGAAACCCATCCCACCTATCCGGAGATCAGGGAGCTGGCCCACACATACGGCTTCGCTCTGAACCGATCCGGGGAAGAAGCGGATGTCCACCTTGTCATCGCCGACTCGCGGGAAGGCTGGTGCGAATCGCTTGCCGTCGCCATCGATCGTCACTATACCGGCTCCCCGCAGCATCTCTCCTTTGATCTGAACGAACTTCGGCCAAGGGATGCCGAGATCAAAGGCTTCGGGGGAAAGGCAAGCGGCAGCGCGCCGCTGGTGGAGCTGCTGCTCTTTGTCAACGACATGCTGAACAAGCGGACAGGCCGTCGGCTCACCTCCAAAGACTGCACGGATATCTACAACATGATCGGCCGCACCGTCATTGCCGGCAATGTGCGCCGCAGCGCGGAGGTTGCCCTCGGGGACGCCGCGGACGAAAGCTTCATCCATATGAAAAACTGGCGCCTTACCGAACATCTCTGGACGTACGAAGGCGGGGAGCGCCGGCTGAAAACGGTGGAAGAGGTGATGGCCGAACACGCCGTTACCGCCGAAGAGGCGGAGGAGCTGCTTTATGACGCATGGGCACAGAACAACCACCGCTGGTCCAGCAACAACTCGGTAATCATCGACGACCCGAGCGGCTATGACTTCGGCCTGATCGCGCCTGCCATTGAGGTGAACGGAGAACCGGGGATCTACAACCGCTGGCTCGCCCGCAATTTCGGCCGCATCATCGACGGCTACCGGGCGAACTGCGACCCGGCGGATGGCGGCAACCCGTGCATGGAGATCTCGCTCGCCTCTTATGAACCGTGCAATCTGGTGGAACTGCACCTGCCGAAAATGCTGGAGCACCGTCTGGACCCTGCGGACGTGCTGCCGATGATGGTGCAGTACGCCAAGCGCATCACTTTCGCCCAGTACGATTGGGAATCCACCCGGGAGATCGTGCAGAAGAACCGGCGCATCGGCATCTCCCTCTCCGGCATCCAGGACTGGATCGTGATCAAATGGGGCAGAAGCGCCATCGTAGGCTGGGAGCTGTATCACGAAGAAGAGTGGGACGATATGCAGTGGCTCAACCGGACGCGTACCCCGTATGCGGTGGTGGAAGAGCTGCCGGCGAACTATGAGGGGTATGCGGAACCAATCTACCATCCGGAGATCGTGGACGAGCTGAACCGGATGTACGCGATTGTGAAAAAGGCGGACGAGGAGTACTCGGCCCTGCTCTCCCAGGTGCTGGGGATGGAGGTACGGCCATCGATCAAGCTGACCACGGTCAAACCGTCCGGCTCCGTCAGCCTGCTCTCCGGCATCACACCGGGGATTCACTGGTCGTACTTTGAATACGGCATCCGTCGGATCATGTGCCAGAAAGGGGATTTCCTCGTCGATCTGGCGAAGGATTGCGGGTACCGGGTGGAAGATTCCGTTTACACCCCCAATTCCGTTGTGATTGAGTTTCCTTACAAAGCTTCGTCGGCCGGCTTGCCGGGCTTCAAGTCGTGCGCGGAGATCACCATCGAGGAACAGTTTGCCATGCAGGCCCTGTTTAACATCTACTGGGCGGACAACATGGTGTCGTGCACCATCTCGTTCCATGAGCACGAAAGAAGCAAGATCGCCAAGCTGCTGAAGCAGTACCGGATGCGGATCAAGTCGACCTCGCTGCTGCCGTACAGCGGTCATGGATACCAACAGGCGCCCTACGAGCCGACCACCCAGGAGGAATACGAAGCGCGGCTGGCCGACATCAAGATGCCGATCGAGCAGTACTACCGCCGCCTCAGGGAGATGCGCAAAATCCAGGACACGGAGATGACGCTGGCGGAAGCTGCCGAATGCGTCGGCGGCGCATGCCCGATCCGGTAACGACAAGAACCAAAAGAGGCTGCCCCTTTTTTAAGGGGTTGCCTCTTTTCTTATTGATACCAGCACCTCGTTCGTGCCATTTCCGATTACGCACCTCGGGGCTCTCTGAGTCCAAGCATCCGATCCGGATGATTTGTCACGATCTGCAGCTCCGGATGCAGCTTCATCATTTGCTCCATATGGTGAGGGTCATCGATCGTCCAGGCGATCAGCGTAATGCCATCGCCGATCATGCGTGCGACGAAGTCCTTCGTCAGATAGGGATACGCCATTGAAAGGATGGAGGCGCCCGTTTCCCGCAGCTGTTCCTCAAGGAGCGTCGGCATCCCATCGATGATCAGTCCGGTCCGGATCCCGTCATCCAGCGAGGAAACGGTTCGGATCGCGTCGTGGTTGAAGGACGTAATCATCACATCCGACCTCATGTCATACCGGCGGATCAGATCCACCACCTTCTTCTCCAGGCCTTCATACCGGTCTCCCGGTTTTTTCAGCTCGATATTCAGCTGACACTTGCCCTTGACCGCCTCCAACACTTCTTCGAGCGTGGGAATCGGCTCCCCTTGAAAGGCGGGGGCAAACCAGCTGCCGGCATCGAGGGCTGCCAGTTCCTCGTAGGTATGGTGGCCGACAAAGCCGGTGCCGTTTGTGGTGCGTTCCAGGGTAAAATCATGGATCACGACGGGAACCCCGTCTTTCGTCAGCTGCACATCGATCTCAATCGCCTCTATTTTCGGTTCTTCCAGCACCAGGTTGATCGCCGCCATGGTGTTTTCCGGCGCTTTTCCGGACCACCCGCGATGCGCCATGCATGGATTCATTCCCAACACTCCCCTCGTCCAATATGCGGAGCGGCAGCTTGTGATCGTACCAAAAACGCATGGATTTTCCTCCGTTCGTCCGACTTGCCATCCACCGGCGATTGCCGGGGAGGAAAAAGTGTGCAGGCGGTAGGGAAACCAACACCTCAACGCCCCTGGACCAATATCATGGGTAATGAGGTGATGAACATGAATTCGGGAAGAGAAATCAAAGCCGGCGATATCCTTGTCGCCTGCGACAACCTGTATCACATCCCGCACGGTTACATGGGACATGCGGCGATTGCAGTCGATGACAAATGGCTGGTGGAAGCCACCGACAACGTCCCCTATATCCGGATGAAATCGTTCGAGCATTTTCTGAAAGAACACCCCATCCATGCCCAATACCGCCCCCGGTCGGCAGAGATGGGACAGATGGCGGCCTCCTGCGCCATGGACTACCAGCTGAAATATGCCAACAACCTGCGGCAAGGCGAAAACAAACCGACCTTCGCCTTTCTTTCCGGCTCGCCCTTGCACGATCCGTGGGGAACGGTTTACTGCTCGAAGCTGGTATGGTTAAGCTATTTCTACGGGGTACAGTATGCCTTTGCCAACGACTTCGGCCTGTTTACCCCGGAGGATTTGGATACCTGTTTGAAACATGACCCCCATTTCGAGCTGGTTTACCGGCATCCCCGATTCAGATTTGTGATAAACACATAAGCAAGCTCCCGGACAGGAAACCTCTTGCTCATGGCAGGCAGAGGTTCCCCAGCAGGACCGCCCGCCGAGCCCCTGTCACGGACGGAACGTTGCTCGGCCTGCCCATGAGCGTTTCATGGCCGAGAATGGCGAACGCGATGGCTTCCTTGGCATCGTCCGGCACCCCGAAATCGCCTGCTGTCAGCAGGGCGACGCCGTCGGGAAGTTCCCGGCGAATCATCTCCAAGAGCGTCCGGTTATGCGCTCCGCCGCCGGAGACGATCACCTCGTCCACCCGCCGGTGCGGAAACACAAATCGGCGGTATGCCTCGGTCATGGTGGCAGCCGTCAGGGCGGTCGCCGTCGCCACCAGATCGGCTTGGGACAGCCTGCGCCTTTCTCCTTCCCGGAGCAGCTGTTCGGCAAACGCCCTGCCGTACGCCTCCCGTCCCGTGCTCTTGGGTGGCGGTTGGGCGTAGTACGGGTCACGAAGCAGCTGTTCGAGAAGCGCTTCGCAGACGTTCCCCGCGGCAGCCAGCCGTCCCCCGTCATCGTACGCCTGTGCACCGCCCGTCACGGCGTGGACGATCTGATCAATCACCATGTTTCCCGGGCCGGTATCAAACGCGTACAGATCGCTCAGCGCCGCCCCCGCCGGAAGCACCGTCACATTCCCGATGCCGCCGATATTTTGCAGGAGGCGCCCCTTCCCGGGATCACGGAACAGGATGTAATCGGCATAGGGGACGAGCGGTGCGCCTTCTCCATCCGCAGCCAGATCCCTCGCCCGAAAGTTGCCGATCACCGGAATGCCTGTACGCTCGGTCAGGGTGGACAATTCGCCGATCTGCAGGGATGCCCGCACCGGCACGGTTCCGGTAGGACCGGGAAACGGCGTCCGGCCGGCGACATGCCAAACCGTCTGCCCATGCACACAGATGGCATCCACGGCGGCTGGTAAAACGCCCGCTTTGGCCAGCAGCTTCTGCACGGCTTCCGCATACCATTCGGCAAGCCCGAAATGGGCCGCGGTCAGCAGATCCAAACGGGCCGTCTCCACGCTGCACAGGGAGACCAGCCGTTCCCGAAGATCGGCTGAGTAGGGGAGATACGCAAAATCTTTCAACGAAACCGCACGGATCTCCCCGTCTTCCTCCGTCTCAATGGCGACCAATGCGGCATCCACCCCGTCGAGTGATGTGCCCGACATCAATCCCACCAGCAAATGCTCCCGCTTTTCACGGTAGCCAGGCCACCCATGCGCATGATTCACAAAAGCCGCCCCCTCCTGTTTCTGACAGCGATGGCAAAACAACATCCTGGAAATATTGTATGACTGGCATGGGGCCCTTATCGGAAAAATTTGTACAGAAAAATGCAAAAAAGATCCCCTCCCGGCCTGGATGGCCGGAAGAGAACCTCTACCGAATACTTATCGCTTCGCCAGATACTTCCGAATGTCGAAAGCCACGGCCGTCACGATGATCAATCCTTTAATGATCAGCTGCCAGTATGGATTTACCCCGATAAAGGTCAAGCCGTAGTTGATGACGCCGAAGATGAGCACCCCTGCCAGCACGCCCGGAACCGTCCCGATTCCGCCGGATGTCGATACCCCGCCTACCACGCAGGCGGCGATGGCGTCCAGTTCGTACATGTTGCCATAGTTGTTGGTGGCGCCGCCCGTTCTCGCCGCTTCGAGCACCCCGCCCAGGCCGTACAGCGCGCCGGCGATGGCATAGATGAAGAGCAGGTTCTTGCCTACATTGATCCCGGATACGATGGCCGCTTCCCTGTTGCCGCCGATCGCATACATGTTTTTGCCGAGCACGGTCTTGTTAAAGACGATCCATACCAGAATGGAAACGATAATGGCAATCAGGACAAGAATGGGCATCCCGAACACATAGCCTGTCCCCAGGTTGGTAAAATCGGGACGCAGCCCCCCGATCGGCTGTGAATTGTTTGGAGGCAGATCGAAGTAAATGGAGTTGATGCCATAAACCATAACCATGGTGCCCAGTGTCGCAATAAAGGGAGGAATGCTGAATTTCGAAATCACAAAACCGTTTAACAGCCCGACCAACAGACCCGCGACAATGGCGATCACGATGGGCAGCCATAGCGGCATCTCGCCCAGGTTGGGGTAGAACCGCTGGGCATAATCCGTGGTCTGCAGCATAGATGCCGACAATACCGCCGTCAATCCCACCACACGCCCGGTCGACAGGTCAACCCCGCCTGTAATCAGGACAAACGCCGCCCCCAGGGCGATGATCGTCCGGGTAGAGGATTGCAGCAAAATGTCGCGAAAAACCGTCAAGGACAAAAAACGCGTATCCCAAATGGCAATAGCGATGACCAGAACGACCAGGACGATATAGATCGCGTTTTGCGACATGAAACTTATGATCTTTCTCCCACTCATCAGTTGTCAACCATCCTTCCTACACAAGTAACCGGGTGGCAAGCCGCATGATCTCTTCTTCTGTTGCGCTTGCACCATCAACGAATCCTGATACCTGCCCCGCGCTCATAACCATGATGCGGTCCGACATGCCCATCAACTCGGGCAGTTCCGAGGAGATCATAATAATGCTTTTGCCTTGTTTGGCAAGATCGGCGATGATGGTATAGATTTCAAATTTTGCCCCGATGTCAATGCCGCGCGTCGGTTCATCGAGGATGAGGATATCGGGTTCCGTCAGCAGCCAGCGCGCAAAGATCACCTTTTGCTGATTCCCGCCCGACAAATCCTTGATCAGGGTTTTCAGGGAAGGGGTTTTGACCCTCAGCATTTTGACGTTCCGGTCGGCATCCTCTTTTCGCTTTTGCTGATGCAGAAGCTTATAGGGGGTCACGTATTGGTGCTGGTTGGCAACCAGCGTGTTTTCCATGACCGACAAGACGGGGAAGATGCCCGTGACGCGCCGCTCCTCCGTCAGCAGCGCCATTTTATGTTTTTTCGCGTCGATCGGCGAATTGATCTTCACTTCCCGATCATTGATAAAAATCTTGCCTGACGCGACTGATCTCAATCCAAACAAAGCTTCCACCAATTCCGTCCGCTGCGCGCCGACAAGCCCGCCGACGCCCAGGATTTCCCCCCGGCGCAGCTCGAAGGAAACGTTGCGGAACGATTTGGCAAACGGGGATGTGAGTCCCTCCACCCGCAGCAATACTTCTCCCGGCGTATTGCTCCGCACCGGAAACCGCTGCGTCAGGTCGCGCCCCACCATCTTCGAGATGATCATGTCGATGGTCATCTCCGATGCGGGCCATGTGCCGACAAGCTTGCCATCGCGCATGACGGTGACATCATCCGCAATCTTCAGAATTTCTTCCATTTTGTGGGAGATGTAGATAATCGCGACTCCCCGTTCCTTCAGTTCATCGATCGTCTTAAACAGCTGTGCCACTTCATTTTCCGTCAGGGATGAGGTCGGTTCGTCCATGACGATCACTTTGGAGTTGTAGGAGACCGCCTTGGCAATCTCCATCATCTGGATCTGCGATACGGACATGCTGCCGACGATTGTATCCGGCTTGATATCCATATCCAGGTCTTGAAAAAGCTTTTGGGTATCTGCAAACATCTTTTTCTCGTCCACGAAGCGGAAGGGGCCAAACCCCTTGAGCGGAAATCTTCCCAACCAGATATTTTCCATCACATTGCGAAACGGAACGGGATGCAGCTCCTGGTGAATCATGGAGATGCCGTGATTCAGCGCATCTTTCGAGTTGGTGATGGTTACTTTTTGGCCGTTCAGCAGAATCTCGCCTTCATCAGGCCGGTAGATGCCGAACAGACATTTCATCAATGTCGATTTGCCGGCCCCATTCTCCCCCATGAGAGCATGGACGGTACCCGGACGCACGCGGATGGTAACGCCATCCAGGGCCTTTACGCCGGGAAACTCTTTGGAGATGTTGATCATTTCAAGAAGATAGCGGTTGCCCATTCTCATCGCCCCTCACTAACCTGTTCCAGAGAAAGCCGGGGATCGTCCCAGGCCTTCGGTGTCGGCGACTGCCCGGTACACGAATGGAGAGAGCAAGGGGTCAACCCATCCTCGATTGTCCCCTTGCCCCCCACTCTATTCACGGATCGACGATCTGTTCACGGCAGGCTTATTTCGCGTCGTTCATGTTTTCTTTGGTGATTTTTTTGTACGGTACCCAGACATACTTGCCGTCCACGATGTCGTAGCCTGTGTTTTCTTTGGTCGGCGTTTGGCCTTGACCCAGCACGGCGGCCAGATTCAGGGTAGCTTTCCCCTGGTTCTTGGCGTCGTTCAGCACGGTGCCGAGGAGCGTGCCTTCTTCCAGCGCCTGCAGGGCGGGAGCGGTAGCGTCAACCCCTACGACCGGCATGTATTTGCCATCCTTGAAGTAGCCCGCCGCTTTCAGCGCCTCGATCGCGCCGAGCGCCATGTCGTCGTTGTTGGCGAAAACGGCTTCGATCTTGTCACCATGCGCGGCGAGGAACGCAGCCATCTTCTCCTGGCCTTTCACGCGATCCCACATCGCCGTGTCTTCCGCCAGCTTTTCAACCTTGATGCCCGCATCTTCCACCGCCTTGATGGAGAACTTCGTACGCAGTTCGGCGTCCTGGTGGCCCGGTTCGCCTTTCAGCATCACGTATTGCAGCACGCCGTCCTTGTTTTTGTCAGCTTCCGGATGCGATTTCCAGTAGTCCACGATCAATTGGCCGGAGATCGTTCCGGATTCCTCCGCTTTTGCCCCTACATAGTACACTTTGTCCCACTTTTTCATATCTTCAGGCAGCGGTTCACGGTTGAAGAAGACGACCGGAATGTTGGCGTTTTTCGCCTTGTCAATCAAGACGCCGGCCGCGTTGCGGTCCACCGGGTTGATTGCAAGCGCATTCACTTTCTTTGTAATGAAGAGATCCACTTTATCGTTCTGGGTCGGTTGGGAGTTCTGGCTGTCCACGATTTCAATGCTGGCTTTCCCTTCGGCAGCTGCCGCGATGGCGTTGCGCACACCGGTCATGAAGGTGTCATCAAACTTGTAAATGGCAACCCCGATGGACGGTTGGCTGCCGCCCCCTCCAGTTCCTCCTCCGGAAGCGCTTCCACTTCCAGTACTGCTGCCGGCACCACATCCTGCCAACACGGATGTCAGGCCTACCACGCTCAGTAACGTGAACACAACCTTCTTCATAATGATCCCCCTTTGTAAATTAATTAATTTAAAAAAGATACCTCTACCTGCTATTCTAATCAAACATGTAAACGTTGTCAAAACAGAAAATTATGAATGAAGATGATGACGGTTCCGAACTGTACAACTCCTTATGTATCAAGGCCTGGCAGAGTCGGCGGCCATTCGGTTCCGGCCAGGGAAACCGGCCTGCGCGAAAAAAAGGAT
The DNA here is from genome assembly GCF_011059135.1 of Brevibacillus sp. SYP-B805. Taxonomy (GTDB): domain Bacteria; phylum Bacillota; class Bacilli; order Brevibacillales; family Brevibacillaceae; genus Brevibacillus_F. Next base: position 424,936 of record NZ_JAALGD010000002.1, read on the forward strand.
GCCCGTCCGCATCGCGGCGCCTGTCAATCTGCCGATTTCCAGAAACCCACTATTTACGGAAATGATTTTTAATCAGAAAATAGAAGCGCAACTGGATCCAGAAAGCAGTTCTTGGGATCGGGAGGCAGCCAATTCTTGCAGACGGTTGCCTCCCCTTTTTTTTGGTTCTGCCTGATTCAGGACTGCGTCCCGTTTGGGTCATGCTGATACCTGCGATGTTCAATCCGCGATCGGTTGCGAAGGACAAACCGCGACCATTCATCCATCAATTCTTCAAACGAGGCATCATTGAGCGGTTTCCCGCAAGCATGCGTGATCCCGTTTCGAATCAGTTTCACAACCAGTTCTCCCCTGAAAAACGTCATTCCTCTTCGCCTCCCGCTCTCCATTTGCCTCATACATATATATGATTTTTCCAAACCATTGACCAAGGAAAATAACCCCGCCACCGGCAGGGACAATTGGAAAGCCATGGATCAGAAGCTGTAGATGACGTTGACCGACGCCTCGATTTTGATCTCCCCTGCGAAAATCTCCGTTGGGGCGATTCGTCCCAATTCGGCTGCCTGTCTTTGGGAGTAAACGATGGGAGGTGGAGCGGCGCCGCCTTCCGTGATCGAAACGACTCCCCTGATTCGCACGCCGGCTGCCGCCGCCAGCACCTCCGCTTTGGCTCGCGCATCCTGAACGGCTTGATCCAGCGCTTTTTTCTCGTATTCATCCCTTTTCTCCGTACCAAAGGAAAGGGCGTCGACACGATTGACACCGGCTGCGGACAATTGGTCAAGCAGTCTGCCGACATTGCCCACGTCCCGGTAGGTTACACGCACGATTTGCTGTACCCGGTAGCCGGTAAGCTTTTGGTTGTCATACACCGGAAACGTGTTGAACTGGGTGGTCTGGATATCCTTCTCCGCCACCCCGGCCTTGATCAACGCCGCTTTCACGGCTTCAAAGATCCGGGCATTTTTTTGCACCGCTTCGCTTGCCGTCTTGCCGGAGGTTTCCACGCCGAACTGGACGTACGCCACATCGGGGGCGGCCGTAACCGTACCGGTACCGACGACCGAAATATGCCGGTTTGGCGCATCCGGCAGCGCATGGGCGGCTTCCGGTCGCGCCCATGGAACAAGGCAGAACAAAGCAAGGATAAGCATGATCCGGTTTACTTTTTTCACGGCTGGCAAAAACTCCTTTGTCTTTTCGGTTCCTTCCATTCCTTAGTCTTTGCAGCCAACCGCAACCCTTATGCGCCTTTCTGCTGCGAAGATTGAAGCGCAAACGAGGCTTTTGTCTGCCGTGATATCCTGTGCGAGAAGACGCCAAAGCCCCTTGCCATGATCAAGGGGCTTTGGCCGCCTGCCGTGCGGAAGCGATCCGCAAGACAGAGAACGATTTAGATTTAGAAGAATGACAAGCCGATCGCAAAGATGACGCCGGAGACCAGCAGGGTCGTGACGCAATAGCCCATGATGTCCCGCACGCTTAATCCGGCGATGGCCAGCGCAGGCAGCGCCCAGAACGGCTGAGCCATGTTCATCCATGCTTCGCCGTACGCAATCGCCATCGCGGCAATTCCCGGATCAACCCCCAGCTGCTGGGCCGCAGGCATGATGAACGGTCCCTGTACAACCCAGTGGCCGCCGCCGGAAGGAACGAAGAAGTTGACGAAACCGGAGCTTAAGAACGCCAGGAACGGGAAGGTCGCGGGCGTCGAGATGGAAATAAACGCATTGGTGATCATTCCTCCCAGCCCGGACTGCTCCATCATGCCCTGGATGCCCGCATAGAACGGGAACTGGATGATGATTCCGGCCGTTCCCTTCGCCGCATTCACCACTGCGTTCATATAGGAGAGCGGCGTTCCATGCAGGAGCAAACCGGTCGTGAAGAAGAGCAGGTTGACCGTATTGATGTCCACCTTGAAGCCTTTGTTGGCAAAATAGTAAATCAAGTAAGCGTATCCAAGAAGGGCGATCAAAATGCCCAGCACGCGGCTGTTTTCCATGCGGACGGCAAACGTCTTGGCGACGGGCGCCTTCACGGCCGCCGTCGCTGCCGTCTCCTCCTCGGCAAGCAGGCGGGGGTCGATTTCCACAACTTCTTTGCCGGTCGGCATCATGAGACGGGTCATGACCGGCAGCGCGATCAGGAGCGCCACCGTGATGAACAGGTTGTAATCCGTAAAGATGGTTTGCGTCAGCGGGATGATGCCTGCCGTTTTTTCCATCGGGTTACCCGGAGTGGCGGCCACCAGCGGAATGGAACCGGAAAGCCCGCCGTGCCAGGTGAGGAACCCGATGTACGCACAGGCGATCAGGAAGCGATAATCCGAGCCGGGAACGCGTTTGGCCACTTCTTTGGCAAAGAGGGCCCCCACGATCAGCCCGAAGCCCCAGTTGATCAGGGACGCAATCGCCGCGCCCAGGGTTACCAGAATCACACCTTGCGCCGGGGTCTTTGCGATGCCCGCCAGTTTGGTCAGGTTGCGTTTCACCAGCGGCGAACTTGCCAGGGCGTGGCCGGTGACCAGCACCAGGCTCATCTGCATGGCAAAGGCAAGCAGATTCCAGAAGCCGCTTCCCCAGAACTCCACCATCTCAACCGGCGTGTGTTGGGTAAAGAAGATGCCGGAGACAAACAAAATGATGGTCAGAATAAGAGCAAACACAAACGGGTCCGGCAAGTACTTTTGCACCAGTGCCGAAAAAAATCTTGACAGCGCTTTCAAAATAAATGTCCTCCTTCATTCATGTCGTCGTCCATTCTCTCATTCAAGAATTGTGCCAACATTATTGTCCCGCAAACGCAAGCATTGCCGGTCTGGGAAACAAACAAAGGTGTGTAAAAAGTACACACTCTGTACAGAAATTACACACTACGAAATGCCATACTCCTGACATTTGTAAATCAGGGCTTTGCGGGAAATACCGAGCCGCAGGGAGGCCTGCGCCTTGTTTCCTCCCGTTTCGCGCAGGGCGGCCAGAATCGCTTCCCTTTCCACCTCGCGGAGCAGCTCTTTCAGCTTCCGGCCGCCGGTAACGGGAAGCGGCGCCCCCTCCTGCCCCTCCTCTCCGGCTTCCGCCCGCTGCTGCGGCTGCACCACGTGTTCCAGCTGAATGTATGGCCCCTGCGCCAGGATCACCGCCCGTTGTATGACGTTTTGCAATTCCCGCACGTTGCCCGGCCACTGATAGCCGCACAGCCACTCCTCGGCTTCCCTGGCAATGCCCCGCAGCCTTTTCCCCGTTTCTTTCACATACTTCTCGAAAAAATGGGCGGCCAACAGCGGGATATCCTCCCGTCGCTCCCGCAGCGGCGGTACCTGGATGGCTACCACGTTCAAACGGTAGTACAAATCCTCCCGAAATCTTCCTTCCTCCACCAATTGGCGCAGATTCCGGTGCGTCGCTGCCACAATGCGCACATCCACCTTGCGCTTGCTCTCCCCGCCCACCCGTTCAATTTCCTTCTCCTGCAGCACGCGCAGCAGCTTTACCTGCAGCCACAGAGGCATTTCGCCGATTTCATCAAGAAAGAGGGTGCCGCCGTCAGCAAGCTCGAATTTTCCTCGGCGGCTCTGCAGTGCGCCGGTGAAAGCGCCTTTTTCATGCCCGAACAGCTCGCTCTCCAGCAGATGCTCCGGTATGGCGCCGCAGTTCACTTCCACCAGGGGGCCTGAACTGCGCAAACTGTTCGCGTGAATGGCGCGGCAGATCAGCTCCTTGCCGGTGCCGCTCTCTCCTTCGATCAGGACGGATGCCGATGTTGCCGCCACCCGGCCGATCAGCTTGTAGACCTCCTGCATCTTCGGGCTCGTGCCGATCAGGCCGCCCCATGGCGTTTCGGGACGGTTCAACTCCATCTGCGGCCCGTCTGCCGCCCGGTTGTCCGCCTGCCTGGCGGCCATCACCTGCCGGACAAGCCGCTTGATCTCCTGAATGTCAAACGGCTTGGTCAAAAATTCGTACGCCCCTTCCCGCATCGCCCCCATCACGTTTTCCGGGGTGCTGTAGGCGGTCATAAAGATGACTTCGATCCACGGATACTTCTTGCGCAGGAACTGCTGCACCCCCCGCCCGTTCAATCCGGGCATCTGGATGTCCAGGAGGAGCAGCTGCAGGCTGCCGTGATACTTTTCCAGCTGGGCGATCGCCTCATGGCCGTTGGCTGCCTCGGCGATCGCGTATCCCTCCTTCTGCAGCACCGTCCGGAGAGCCAGCCTGACATGTTCTTCATCGTCGACCACCAGAATGACGGGATGTTCCTTCACCGATTACCTCCCCTTTCCTCTCCGAATCCGTTCGTGGTATCGATACCGTAAATGTGACGCCGTTCGGCTCGTTGCGAAACGTCAGGCTCCCCTGATACAGCCGTACAATGCTTTGCGACACCGAGAGGCCCAATCCGACCCCCTTCTCCTTCGTGGAAAAGAACGGATTGAAGATGCGCTCCTTGTGTTCCTCGGGGATGGGCTCCCCTTCATTGAACAGATGGAGTGACGCCGCTTCCTCGCCCGCTTCCACGCGAATGCGGATTTCTCCCTCCGCAGGGGTGGCCTGCACGGCGTTGAGCAGCAGATTGAGGAGCACCTGCCGGATCAGCTCCGGATCGACAGCAATCTCCGCCTCCTCCGCTGCGTCGAAGGAAAGCCGAATCCCTTTTCGCCGACACTCGCTTTCCACCAGCGGCAGCGTCTCCATCACGATGGAGCTGAACGGCACGACGGCTTGGCGCAGGGGAGACGGTTTGGCGAACAGCAGCAATCGCTCCACGATCCTGTTTATGCGTTCCACTTCTTCGATGATCACTTTGGTGTAGGTGCGATTGTTGCTCTCATGCTCCGGGAAACCGTCTTCCAGAATCTGCGCGAATGCCTTGATCGATGTCAGGGGGTTGCGGATCTCGTGAGCCATGCCGGCAGCCAGTTCTCCCACGGCGCGCAGGCGGTCCGACCGTCTGATCTGCTCTTCCGCCAGCTGCTTCTCCGTCAGGTCGCGCATCACCAGCAGGGCCCCCATCACCTTTTCCCCGTTTTTCAACAGCGACGTGCTGGAATTGACAGGCACGCGCCGGCCGTCGCGGCGCGGAAAGTATGAATCAATCGCTTTCTGTTCGATACCGGTCTCCCACGTTTGCATCAGCAGGCTCTCAAATTCCGGGGCGTGCCGGTACACTTCCGGATACGGCCTGCCCAACACCTCGGCGGCAGGAATTCCAGTGATGTTCTCCATCGCCGGATTCCATTCGGTGACGCGGCCGTTGACATCCAGCGTGACAATGCCGTCCTGCACGCTGCTGATGACGTGCTCCTTGTGGCTTCGGCTCTCGGCCAGCTGGCGGACCATGTCGTTGATGGCACGGGGGATGCGGCCGAGCACCCCGACAGGCTCGGAAAGGCGGAAGCTCTGGTCTTTGCCGACTTTTTCAATACCGTCGATCAGGTTGTCGATGAAGGAAGCCACGTGGGAAAACAACCGGTACGAGGCAAGACTGGCAAGAATGAGACCGATGAAAAGAATCAGGTAAATGTTGCGCTCCATGCGCATCATCTGTGTGGTCACATCGGTGGTCAGTTCATTTGCCCAGGTGTAGCCGATCACCCGGCCGTCACGGCTGATCGCGTGCATGGCGTTCATGATGTCTCCACGCATCTGCTGTCCGATGTACAACGTATCCCGGCCGGTCGCCAGCACGCTTCTGCCCGGATGATCGGGGGCGATGGGTTCGCCCACCTTTTGCCCCAGCTGCTGGCTGGGGCCGTAAGCCACAACGGCATCAAGCTCTTTGGAATAGTAGCCGATCCCCACCCCGGGATAGAGCGCCGCGATCCGGTCCGTAAGCGGCGACAGCTTCCGGTTGAGGGCCATGATTTTTTCTGCGCGGGAAGCGCCGTGTTCCTCGGAGGTCAGCAGTGCGTCATAATCCTTTTCCAAAAACAGGTCAAGCTGCTTGGCCAGCCCGAACAGCTTGTTCTCCTTCTCCTCCAGCAGGCTCTGTTCCGCCTGCTTGATCATGAAATAGTTCGTCACCAGCAGGGGAAGCGCCACAGACAAAAGAACGATCAGCAGGTACTGCACCCGAAACGACAGATGTTTATCCTTCCACACGATGATCCCGCCTTGTCTTTCGGACTTTTCCTACTTTTCTACTGTAACATTCGGCTGTCGATGACGTCCAGAAAGGCCGCTTGGCAGGAAGAAGCGAATCGCCGCGTTAAATCGCTTTTTATATGATATAAAATCTAGTTACTTGACAAAAGTAAGTATATTAAAGTATGATGCTTACAGGAAGAAACAGTTAATAATAGATGAGTGGATACCAGCAAGATGAGCGAAACGGCCGATGCCCATCCCGGTCTGCAGGAGACAGCGAATGGGCGCAAATCAATCTGGTACTCATAGCCGCCGACGGAAATACCAAGACAGGAGGCTCCCATGATAACCATCTATCCGGCAGAGTCCCGATTTGCAGCAGATCATGGCTGGCTGCGCAGCAACTTCAGCTTTTCGTTCGCGGAATACTATGATCCGCACAATCTTCAATTTGGCCCTCTCCGCGTTTTTAATGATGATGTTGTTCAGCCTTTGCGCGGCTTTGGCCCGCATCCTCACCGGGAAATGGAGATCGTTTCGGTTGTCCTGCAAGGCGAAATCAAACACGAGGACAGCATGGGGAATTCGGCGATCCTGCGTCCCGGTGAGGTTCAGCGCATGACGGCAGGGACGGGCATTATTCATTCAGAGGTAAACCCTTCTTCGACGGAAGAATTGCATTTCCTGCAGCTGTGGTTTCTGCCGAATCAGCAGGGCTTGCCCCCGTCTTATGAGCAAAAGGCCTATGATCAGTCTGCCATGAAGAATCAGCTGCTTCCGGTTGTCTCCGGGCAGCCGTCATCCGCAAACACCGTCTTTATTCATCAGGATCTGACGCTTTACCTGTCGGAGCTGGAAGCGGGAAAAACCCTGAGATTTACGCAGCAAGCGAACCGCAGAATCTACATCTTCGTGATCGAGGGAGAACTCGTCCTGAACAGGGACTCACGCCTCGGCAAACGAGACGCAGCCAGGATCACCGCTATCGCTGACCTGGAACTGGCGACACCAGCCGGCGCGACCTTCATGCTGATTGACCTGCCTTGAACACCCGCGAAAACAATCCCCCGTATTCCAATCGCATTTCACGCCTGCATGGCGGAGCAATGCCGGGGTTTGTTTCATCCATCACCAACCACAAAAAGGAGAGTGGACCACATGTCACATGTAAATCTGGCCGTCATCTATTACAGCTCCACCGGTACCAACTACCAGCTGGCGCAATGGGCCGCTGAAGGCGGGAAGCAGGCAGGGGCCGAAGTGAAAGTCCTGAAAGTTCCGGAGCTTGCTCCCCAGGCAGCCATCGACTCCAATCCCGCCTGGAAAGCGCATGTGGAAGCGACGAAGGATGTGCCGGAAGTCTCCCTGGCCGATCTGGAATGGGCGGATGCCATCATTTTCAGCGTTCCGACCCGTTTCGGCAACGTTCCGTCGCAGGTGAAGCAGTTCCTGGATACCACCGGCGGGCTGTGGTTCCAAGGCAAGCTGACCAACAAAGTGGTGAGCGCCATGGCCAGCGCCAGCAACCTGCACGGCGGTCACGAAGCAACGCTTCTCTCCCTGTATACCACGATGTATCACTGGGGCGCGATCGTCGTGGCGCCCGGCTACACGGACCCCGTAACGTTCGGCGCCGGAGGAAATCCTTATGGAACAAGCGTGACCGTTGACCAAAACGGCCAGATGAAAGAAGATGTGCGCGACGCCGTCATCCATCAGGCGAAGCGGACGGTTACGGTGGCGGGTTGGGTGAAAAAAGGGCTGCAGGGATAAGGCGGCTTCCCTGCAGCGATTATCGACAAAACAAATGCTCCCTCATGCAGGGAGCATTTCCGTTTGGTAATGGTTCCTTATCAGTCTGACGCCTTCCGGGGAAGGCGCAGCCGTTAAGATAGATGCTTGGCGCTCTTTTTGTGGGTGTATTGAAGCCACTGGTACCGAATAAAGCAGCCGATGCAAAATCCGAGAATGGCGATAAACGCGGCCAAGGCGACCATGGCGGTGAATACATAGGCCATAACAGGCCAGTTCGCCACATAACCGATCAGACCGAGCACCAGGCAGACGACGGCAATGATCTGGTTGAACTGCTGCTGATCCCAGTCTTCAGGGATATAGGCATCCGGCGGCTTTCTGAGAAAATGCTTCGCGATCCACATGACCGGATTGAAACCAAACAGGAGTCCCAGCAGGCCTGTCCCTAAAGGAAGCGCCAGGATCCACTCGCTGCCTGACAGCCAGGTGGCAATCACGCTGATCACCAGGAACCACTGATTGGTTCGGACCAGAGGACGCGGAATCGAACGGGGACGTTCCATGTGCGCTCACATCTTTCTTTCCGATATTGTTTCCATTATACGCCACATGGCAGGAGGATGGAAAGAGTCGCCGCTCGAGAAGCACTCTCTTTGATGGGTCATCCTTCTCATTGCAAAATCTCATCAATCCGCTTGCAGATTTCGTCCGAAAGTGCAACGCCGGAGGCTTTCACATTGGTCTCCACCTGCTCGGGCGCGCTCGCCCCGATGATGGCGCTCGCGACGTTCCGCTGGCGCAACGTCCACGCCAGGGCAAGCTGGGCCAACGTGAGCCCCAGTTCATCGGCGATGGGCTGCAGCCGTTCCACCTTGCGCAAATTCTTTTCGTTCAACCATGATTTGACCGTCTCCTTACCGTGTTCATCCGAAGCCCGGCTGCCCGCAGGAGCCTCGTTCATCCCTTTGTACTTGCCGGCAAGCACACCCTGCGCCAGCGGTGAATAAACCACTTGGCCTATGCCGTTTTTCTCGCAGAAGGGAATGATTTCTTTTTCGATATCCCGTGCAAACATGTTGTACAGCGGCTGATTGGCCACGATCCGGTTCAACAGGTATTTGTCCGAGACCGCTACCGCTTCCGCGATTTGTGCCGCTGTCCAGTTGCTGAGGCCGACGTACAGAACTTTCCCCTGCCGGACAAGATCGTCCATCGCCCGCAGCGTCTCTTCGACAGGGGTGTCAGGATCGAAGGCGTGGCAGTAGTAGACGTCGACATATTCAACACCAAGGCGCTTCAGACTCGCATGGCATTGTTCCATAATATGCTTGCGTGACAAGCCCCGGTCGTTGGGACGCTCGCCCATCGGCCCCCATACTTTGGTTGCCAGTACGTATGATTCGCGCGGATACTTCCGCAGGGCTTCCCCCACTACCTTTTCCGCTTCTCCATTCCGGTAAATGTTCGCTGTGTCGAAGAAGTTCACTCCCAGTTGATACGCCTTGTCAATGGTGGCGATCGCCTTCTCCCTGCCAACATAGCCCCCGTAGGTCAGCCAGCTTCCCAGACTGATTTCGCTAACTTTCAATCCAGAATTTCCGAGACGACGGTATCTCATCTGCGTGTCCTCCTTCGAAAGTTTTCGAAATAGGGGTAAGCGTTTTGAGCCTTTCTCCAAAATTACGCGTTTGGCAAGACAGCGGATTTATGCCTGCAGAAAAATTTTCGTTCTTACTCCTTCCTCCTACTGCTGCACTTCGTTCTTCGGCAGGGCCGGCGATTCGGTGGACACACCGGGCCTGTGGATGTACACCGTGGCGTCAACCTTTACTTCGACGTTGGGAAAGATCTGATCCCAGCGGTCTTTCGCGGCAGCCCACTGCTTGGGATATTTTCGGTGAAACGCTTCGGCGAAACCAAAGATGTCCGCTTTCATCCCTTTTTGTACTTTTTTCAGCGCCAGATAAACCCGATTTTCGAGGTCTTTTTTCGCTTCTTTTTGCAGCATCTTCAAAACTGACGGATTTAGCATGTCCAGATTGGTGGCGTTTTGCACCACATCATCTTCCGCCACGGCCTTCAGCGTCATTTTCCATGTTCCATGTTCAATTTGGGGAATCAGTTCCGTTTTCGCCCGAATCAGTTCGAGTGAAACACGCCCTTTCGTCTCACTTGGCTCAATCGTAACCGTCGCTCTTTTGATCTCGTTTCTCAGCCACAGAATTCCTCTGGTTAACTCGTCATTGACGTATCCGACCATTTTATCCTTCTTAAAAACAGCTGTTCCGTTCAAGCGCACAGTGGTATGGTCTTTCTCTCCTCCCGTTGTTGGCGGTACTTCTTCGATCCTGGGCAGGGCAGCCGCCCCTGCCTCCCCCTTCAGCATCTGCAGCAGCTCTTTCATCGTTTTATTCAACCCGAACTGTGATAAGGCCAATTCCCTCGCTGATTCCGCCGAAGATTTCTCGAGAGGCGGGAGTACTTCCAGAATGTCAGCAGCCTTCCCTTTGCTGACAAACACATGGAGCCGCAGGCGGGATTGCGGATGGCGGGCGAGGTAATCCACATGCTCGCGAATGCCTTCTTTCGCCAGTTCTTCCCCGAAGATCAAAACCTTCATCTGCCCCCAGAAGATCTTTCGCGAGATCTGTTCCTGAAGCTTCGCAATTGCATCGGCAATCGTAATACCGGTAGCCGAATTGACAAAAGTAGGGTTTACTCCTCCACCGCCTCCACCTCCACCACCGCTTATTGATTGCTGGCCGCCACCCGTGGCTTTCGGAACGACGATTTGAATCGAAATCTCGATCTTGTCGTTCTTTTTATCAATGCCGACCGCCGACACAAGCAGTACATCATTTATCTCCTTTCTGTCCCAGCAGCCGGCAATCGGCAGAACAGACGTACAAAGGAAGAGGAGCAGGAGCATTCGTGACATTTTTTGCAATCCGGGAAAGTTCATCTCTCTGGCACCCCTTTTTCGGATACGCGAGATACACGTAAGAAAGCTGGTGAGGATGGCTTGCGGGCTGCCTTTCTCACTCATCCTTCCTGCACCGCTTTTCCTCCATTGGTGACCCGCTTTCGTATCAGAGCAATCATCAATAGCAAGAAGGGTAAAAGCGTTTGGATGATGATCCCGATAACAGGGGCGATGTATTTGAGATAAATGGCCAATTCCGCCAAGTTGGGTCTCGGCCACATGCAGGTAATGACCAACAGCATCCCGATCGGATACACGAGTGGGCGATAATCAGAAAGATTTAACCATTGGGCGGTACCAAGCACAAGCACATAATAGAGCACGCCGATTTTGATGAACGTCCCCGCCACCCAGATGGCCATCACCAGCGACTCGATATGTTCCAGAAAATCCGCAATGCTGATGTACCGTACAGCTTCCACATACGGGTAGGTTAAACTGGCTGTAATCTCTCCAAACAACCAAAGGACCAAGAGATTGATCACAACCATCGTGAGCATCGTGGCAATCACGGTAATCATTCCCCATGTCATCCCTCTTTCCCGATCGGTCAAAAAGGGAAGCATAAAAGAGATGACGATGAACTCGCCGAACCATTTCAGCGGTTCAACCGCTCCCTTGATGGCCGGCAGGATTCCCTTCTCCATGACAGGTAACATGTTTACCGGTTTCAGGTCAGGAAAGAGCATGAGACTGATCATCCCGAAAACGAGAATGAAAAGGGGAACGAAGTACTGGGCGGCCCTTCCCAATACTTCCACGCCGCCTCGCACGGCGGCAGCACAGACCAGGAGCATGGATCCAAGAACCACAAACATCGGCGTTCTGGGGAGAAATTGACCAACCATTAACTCTCCATACTCTCTCAAGATGCTCCAATCCAACTGCAGAAAAAAGAGCAGGTAGACAAACCCGATACCCTTTCCCAGAATCCTGCCGACAATATGTTCAGAGTATTGGATAATCGTCTCCTTCGGATAAAGCCTGTGCAAACGAACCGCAAGATACACAGAAAGAAAGCCTGTAAGGGAGGCCAAAATCGGTGAGATCCACATATCACGCCCCGCTCGGGTCGCCGTAGCTTCCGGCACCCAGAGGATCGCTGTCGCCACAATTGTCGGATACATCATGATTCCCATCTGGGACGCGGAAATTTTGCCCTTCTCGATCATTTTCTCTTCCCTCCTCAGGCAGCTGCCTCTTTCCCACACGCTCATCCCACTCGGCGGTAGCTAGCGCTGTGCCGAGTGGGGTCCCTTACCCGCCTTCTATTCTGTTCCCCGGGCTGGATCTGGTTTCTGCCCGGGAGCTTGCCGGTATTTGTTCTCTTCTCCCGTTAAACGGGGCCTCGTGTTCAGCATCCACCACGGTGCCCGGAACAGTACGTCTTTGACATCTCGTCCTTTTATCGGAGCCAACGGAGTCAGGTACGGAACCCCGAAGGAGCGGAGCGTGCACAGGTGTACAATGATTGCGATGATGCCTAGCATAACTCCAAGCAATCCCAAGGATCCCGCGAGAAGCATCATCGGGAAGCGCAGCAGCCTGAGCGCAATGCCGGCGGAATAGCGAGGAACAGAGAACGAAGCGATTCCCGTGATCGCCACCACCATCACCAGCGGCGAGGAAGCGACACCGGCTGAGACCGCCGCCTGCCCGATAATCAGGGATCCGACAATACTGACGGCAGCACCGACTTGTTTCGGCAGCCTGACACCTGCTTCCCGCAATGTTTCGAAGGTAATCTCCATAAAGAGCGCTTCCACAAGTGCCGGAAACGGGATCTCTTCCCGGGAACGTGCCATGCTGATCAGGAGCGTGGTGGGCACCATCTCTTGGTGAAAGGTGATCACTGCAACATAAAGCGAAGGAAGCAGCAAAGAGATGACAAAGAAAAAATAGCGCAACCACCGGATCGCAGTGCCAATCATAAACCTTTGATAATAATCCTCTGCCGCTTGAAGCAAAGAATACAGGGTTGTAGGCACGATCAGGGCAAAGGGGGTGCCGTCCAGCAAGATGGCTACCCGGCCTTCAAGCAGGTTCGCAGCCACCACATCCGGGCGTTCCGTATTGATCACTTGCGGAAACGGGGAGAACGGATTATCTTCGATCATTTCCTCGACATACCCGGATTCCAGGACGCCGTCCATGTCAATGCGCTGCAGCCGATTTCTGACTTCATCAATTAGACTTGTGTCAGCAAGCCCTTCGATGTAAGCGATCACGACCTCGGTCTGCGTATAGCGCCCCACTTTCATCGACAGGATTTTCAACCGGGGACTGCGAATCTTCCGCCGCAAGAGGGATGTATTCACCCCCATGGACTCGGTAAACCCTTCCCGCGGCCCCCGCAAAACCGATTCCGCCGTGGGTTCTTCCAGCGACCTTTTCTCCCACTTGGCCAATCCCAACGAAAGCGCCCGGTCTTCCTGTTCGATCAGAAGCACCGGATTGCCGATCGAAATGTGCCCGATACAGTCGGCGAATGTCTTCACTTCCTTAATCTCTGGGACCGTTATCTTATTTTCAATAATCGCACGCAGTGTGTCTGCTTCTCCTGCAGCAGCATCCATAAGCGGGCCGAGGACACTCCGGTCGATCTCCTCGATGTTGGAAAGCCCTTCAATGTAGACAATCGCCGCTTTTTTGTTTCCCCCTATCAAAAAGGGCCGAAAGATCACATCCGCACAATTGTTGTAGATCGAACGGAGAACCTGCAGGTTTTCGTGAAAATCCGTGGAAAGCGGATCCTGTTGAGGAGTTGACGGCTGTTTCTGGCTGAGCGGCTTGGCTTTGCGGAACCACTTGCGGAACACGATGGCACCCCCTTTCTTCTATCCGTAGCAAGTTGTGTCCATCCTGTCCCCGGTACCCCGTGCAGGAATGAGAGACTGGTTGAAACTGGCGTCGATTCCTTTTGCTGCACCTATTCTTCCCTGCATGGATAAAATCATTCGTCAATCACACGCCTCCCATATCGGGATGCAGCCATGGGTAACGGCGAACTGAAAAAAGCGCAAGGCATGTGTTGGACATGCTTGCGCTTGTGAGGGGAATGAAACCGTCTTCGATTGGGTGTCCGTCGAGTGCTGCAGGGGAAGCGCTGTGCCGCTTTTGCCATGCACAGCACTGTTGCCGCGCGGAAGGGATGCGCCGTTTGCGGGGGAGACCAAGCCCGGTTGTGGATGCGGGGCAAAGTTTCCAGGGGGGACCGGGCGTTCCGTCTTCGGGAATTCGGCAAATGTGTCCGTATTCACTACATGCAGCCGCTTGAGCGTATAAAGTCCGTTATAGTATTGGGTCAGCCCGCTTCGCGTGGTAAACGCGGCCTGGTATCCCGCTTCCCGCAGGATCGGGAACAAAAACGGACGGTATATGCCCATCGGATAGGCAAACAGGGTGACCGGCTGGTGCAAATGGGCTTCCAGCATCGCCTTCGACACGGTCAGTTCCATCCTGGCCTGTTCCGGGGTCAGTTTGCTCATGTCGGGATGGTGAACCGTGTGGGATTCCACGTCCACAAGGCCGCTTTTCGCCATCTCCTCAATTTGCGGCCAAGTCAGGTAATTGGGTTTTCCGACGGCACCGGTAATAACAAACAGCGTCGCTTTCACCCGGTATTTTTTCAACAACGGAAACGCGTTGGTGTAGTTATCCCGGTATCCGTCGTCAAAAGTCAGCACGATGGGACGCGCGGGCAAAGGCGTTCCGGAAAACCAGGATTTGACCAACTCGCGTGAGGTGATCGGCGTGTAGCCTTGTTTGAGCAGGTTGCGCAGCTGCAAGTCAAACCGCTGCGGTTCCACGTACAAGTTGTTGCTGCCGGCCGAGATGCAGTGATACATCAGGATCGGAACCTGCCGGAAGCGATTTTTCGCAGCCTGCAGGGAGGCCTTCCACTTGTCCGTCGAGGTCGGACCAGCTGCGAACGGTTTGCTCACCGCCTGATAATGGGCGCTGCCGTTCACAGCGATGCCGCCAAACTGGCATCCCGTAACCAACAGGAAACACAGCAATGCCAGGAATCCTTTTGCAAGGGTGCGCATGGCGCACGACACCTCCAAAACCGCTTTGTTCATCGATTGGTGTGAAAGGGATGTAATCATTTTTCCTGTTCCGTCTGTCAGCGGCCGGATGGCACGGGCGGATAAAGAGGGCTCCGTTCATCCGGAATGGGGTCAATCCCTCCCGATGTATCCTCCAAAAATCGCATGAGGGCAGAGAAATGCCGTGTTCCCGGCAGTTCCGGAAGGCCCTGCTACCAGTAGCATACTCCCTGTTTGCCGGACGTGCCAGAGGGTTTTTGTCACGGCTGCTCCTCTTCTCCGGCAAAAGAAACGAGGACGCCAGCATACTCATCTTCCGTTCTCCCCCTGGGGAGGAACATGGTATAATTTGGATGTACAGTCTCCGGAATCGGGAGCTTTTCAGGAGGAGTTACTTTGTCGGGATTCGTTTTATTTTTGTCGATAACAGTCGTTGGATTTGTCTATAGTCTGTTACAAAGCTTTTACAACCTGGTTCATGGACAAGACAAAAATGAGTTTACTGTTTCCGCTGCAATAACTGCAGTATTGGCCGGGGTGATTTGCTTTCTGCTGTTGTTGGTGTCATTCAGGTAATCAATGCCCTATTTATTGATGTTCCTTATCTCCAGTTAGAAATGGGGGTGTAAAAATGGAACTGATATTATGTGATAAACAACAAAAAGACATTTTATTAAACTTGTACCAACTATATTTACATGACCTTTCGGAATACAGTCCTGACTTGCAGATTGGAAGCAATGGTTTTTTTGACGTGGGAAACATCCATTTATATTGGGAAATGACAAGTTCATTATTTCCTTACCTCATAACCTTACATGGGCTTCCTATCGGATTCATTTTATTAGCCGGACACCCTTATACCTCTCCCGACACCGATTATAATCTTCAAGAGGTATTCATCGCTCGTAGTCACCGTGGAAAGGGAATCGGAAGAAATGTGATAAGAAACCTGTTCAAGAGGCATCCGGGAACATACTACATTTGTCAATTGAAAGAAAATATTCCGGCTATTCATTTCTGGAGAGACTTGTACAAAGAATTGGATATTCCATACACGGAATCTTACGAAGTCGATGACGGACAAGAAGTTATTGTTCAAAAATGTACTGTTCCTGATCGTTGATTAACAAACAATTAACGCACTATCCATTGTGTTACATAGTCGTCTTGTACCACTGTGGGTCAAGTGACAAGTTCAACAACTCCCCTACTTTTACTCCGAATTCGACGAAAGCTCATCCTCTTGCTGTCACCAGGTTTCCATCATGGACAAGCAGCTCATCTGTGTAGTACTTTTCATCAAAAACACCTAACCATTCACGATCTTCTTTAGAAAGCCCCACTGTATACCTTTTGTTTTCTAAAAGACCTGCCTTGGCAAGGTTGAATGGCGAGCTGGATATTGCAAAAATTTTGGTATCGTTTCGAACCACTTTCTTTACAAACCGAAAAAGTTCATGTGCCTCCCTTAATGTAGAGATACCATAGCAACCAGGAAAAAGAAGGCTGTCTATGCTCGTAGCATCAGCTTCAGCAATCGAAATGTCCGGTTTACAAGTCAATCCAGATTCCCCTTTGACCGGATCACGAGGCTCGGATAACAATGTCTTCTCACGTGCACATTTGGAACTGGCCGAATAGGAGAAAAAATAAACAAACTCATGCAACCTATTATCACCTTTCCCCGTCAGGAAAGTGCGGATACGCAATACATACACCTAGAAGGAGAGGGGAATTGCAATGAAAAAAGTTGTATCTGCTTCTTTAGTAGCTGCTCTGCTGGCAACCAGTGTACCTGCTGCGCTAGCGGCGGACCTGGATGGCAAAGGCAATAGGAGCGGTAAGCCGGAAATCAAAGTGGAAGAAAAGGTGAAATCGACTGTAACATCGGAACCCACAACCGATAGCAATGCAGAAAGCACAACTGAAACCACCACAGAAGCAAACATTAAAGACGAAAATTTGAAAAAACAACTGATCGAGCTTCGTCAAGAGCTGAAGCATGTGACCGAAATCACCGCAGAACAAAAAGCAAAGTACGAACAGTTGGTTGCTGAACTGGAAAAGCTCTCCGACAAACACACCGCTTTGGAAGTGCAGTTGGAGCTTCTTCAGCGAACTTACCAAAAAGGAGATCACACACCATTCAAAAAGCTGGGACAACTGCTCGAAGCGACGGGTTCCACGGAAGTAAAAGCATTCGTAGATGGACGACTGGTGCAATCTGATGTGGCACCGTTCGTACAGGGCGGAAGAGCTTTGGTACCTGTACGTGCCATCAGCTCCGCATTGAAGGCGGACGTCAAGTGGGATGCAAAGACGCGTACCGTCGTCATTACGCGTGGGGAGCGATCCATTACGCTGTACCTGGATAAAAAGGAAGCAACGGTAGATGGTAAAACCATTACACTCGACATCGCACCCGTGCTGAAAAAGGGGCGTGTATTCCTGCCTCTCCGATTCATCAGTGAACAGTTGAAGGCGAAAGTGGAATGGCAGGCTGAAGGTAAAATTGTCATCATTGACGACATACAGCCACCTGCCGAATCGAAAGAGGGTACTGAGAATACCACCACGACAACCGATGCTTCTGCGAAGTAAGAAAGACAATGAGCCCTCGGGTAACCGGGGGCTTTCACTTTGTATCGAATAAATTTCAGTAAGACTATCAAGAAATTGTTCTGGACTACCATTCTGACACCCTTCCCTCCCCCCTTCACCCGTATAACAAAATACACAGTCTCTAACATCGTTGTTCATCAACACCTAATTATTGGTATAATTGTTCTTAGATCCCTTTTGAAAAGGGTAGTTTACTTTTCTGGATTTCTCTCGCTGCATCGGTCATATTAATGTAGTTCACTCCCAAAAAAGAGGTGACCTTATTGTCTAAAAATTTCGGGTTATTCATCCTTATCGCTGGTTTCGTTTGCTTGGGTTTCTCTATGTTTGAATTCTTAACGTTAGATATGTGGGAAACTCCCAAATACTTTTGGCTTGCGTTTGTTGCCTTGCCGCTTCTCTTTTTTGGCTTTGTTCTCTCAGCTCCACGCATTCAACGCTCCTTGCTGAATCAGCAACGCGATAACATACGCGAAACCATGAAAGTAATGGCAGATGGGCTGCGAGAAGGGCTTCATGCAACCAATAAAATTTGTGAAAAATGCAACCATCGAAATGAGGCGTCAGCTATCTATTGTTCCCACTGCGGTACAGCTCTTTAAACCCGTTCAAAGCCACATCATAACTATTTTGTATAACTTGTAACCATTTCCCATATCTCTCGTCTAAAATAAGTAGTCACACAATATCTCATACAATAGGAGGATTCGCGGATCGACCCCGAAACCAAGGTAAAAACTTTCCATAACGGTATAGACTACGCTGCTCCAAAAGGAACCGCTATCTTTGCCGCAAATGATGGGGTTATTATTTTGGCAGATAGCGTAAAAGGGTATGGAGAAACCATCATCAAGCATTGATTTTTTCAAAAGCAAGTAAGTGAAGCTCTTAGTCACCTTCCGAATGGATAGTTGGCTGTTTTTTAATAGTAACCTCTTCTTTTCCCAAGCGTATTAATCAGTATCAGAAGCAGAAGGAGATGATTGCTATAAGCCTGTTCCCTCTCTTCTTCTCCAAGTACAAGTGCCTGGTTTATACCGCTTTTGGCAGTGAAGACTACTTTCGAGTGGCCAATCAATTACAGTCTCATGGGGTGAAATACAAAACCAGGACTTTCAACAACTCGTATCATTCAACTGATTTTTTCCCCAGAGTGGATAACACGCAGTATGATATCTACGTCAGGTGCGAGGATGAATACAGAGCACAACAAGCGATCCACGGTAGATAACTCTGGGGGAGTTATTTTTCATCATACCCGGCAGCAAGAAGACAGATTGTTGCCCCCATCCGTTCGACCGCAGCAAGTTGAAAATGCTCTGATTTTTCGCGCCTGTTCCTATTTTTTGCGATTTTTAAAAAGCAAATAGAGAAAGAAAGGCGCACCCACCCCCGCTGTAAAGACACCCGCAGGAATGTCGAGCGGATGGAAGGCCGTCCTGGCAATCGTGTCGGCGACAAGAAGCAGCAGGCTGCCTGAAAGCGCCGCAACCGGAATTAATCCGCCATGGGATGGCCCGACCAGTTTTCTGGCGATGTGCGGGGCAATCAAGCCGATAAATCCAATCGCTCCGGCCACCGCCACGGCCGAGCCTGCCAGCGCCACGCTGATGAACAGCAGCAGGCAGCGGTGAAGTTGAACAGGAATTCCCAACCCTTTGGCAATATCGTCCCCTAACACCTGAACATTGAGGTTTCGGGAATAAATGATCGCCAACGGGATAAAGACCGCCACCCACGGCAGCATGGTATACACATTTTCCCACGATGCGCCGTAAATGCTTCCCGTCAGCCAGATATAGGCGCGACTGGCCGCCGTAATCGGGCTGAGGATAATCATCAGCATCGTTAATGCATGGGTCGTCGCTGCAACCCCAATCCCGATCAGCACCAGCCTCGTGGAAGTCACCCCTTTATTCCATGCCAACAAATAAATGATGATCGAAACCAATCCAGCCCCCAAAAAAGCGGCTGCCGGAAGCCACTGTATGCTTACCGTCCCCGCCAGGTAGGTAATGAACGCCACTGCCGCGAATGCCGCTCCCCCGGTAATCCCGATAATATCCGGCGAGGCCAGCGGATTGCGGACAATCCCCTGCAGGATCGATCCGGAAACGCTCAGAGCCGCTCCACACAGCACGGCGACGATGGCGCGTGGAAGCCGCAGCGTACCGATAACCAACGCATTCTCCGCTGTTCCCAGCCCCAGCATCGTTTTGAGCACATCCAGTGGGGATGTGTTTTTGCTGCCCAAGAGGATGCTGAAGACAAAAGCAGTGAGCGAGAATGCCGCCAGCAGCGTGAACACAACGACCGTTCTCCTGGGCACCAGGAATGAAAACATGCCCGTTTTGCTCCGAAACGTGATCAGCCGATTCATTGCGAAGCCCCTTTCGAGCGAAACTCCTTCCGAGCCGTATAAATAAAAAATGGCGCTCCGAACAATGCCGTCATCACTCCGATCGGCATCTCGGCGGGCATAATCAGAAAACGCGCAGCAATGTCTGCAATCAACAGCAGGACCGCTCCTAGCACGGCGCTGTAAGGAATGACCCAGCGATAATCGACGCCAACCAGAAAACGGGCAATGTGCGGAATAACGAGCCCTACAAATCCGATGGAACCGGCTACCGCGACAGAACTTCCCGCCAGCAGAATGACCGTCATGGCGATTGAAATTTTGACAAGGCCCGTCTTTTGTCCCAGCCCTTTGGCGATATCCTCTCCTGAAGAAAGGATGTTGACAGGATGTGCCAGCACATGCGCGGTTATTCCGGCTGCGAGCATGTAGGGCAGGAGCGGAATCAGCTTCTCCGCGTCTTTGCCGGCGACAGAACCGGCCAACCAGAACAGCACATTTTGCAGGCCCGTTTCATTCAGTACCAGCATCCCTTGGGTAAACGAGGAGAACAATGCTGTCATTGCCGAACCGGCCAACACGATATTGATCGGGGTCATGCCGTCCCGCCCCAAGGAACCGAGAAAATAAACAATCAAAGCTGAAATGCCCGCTCCCAAAAAGGCAACCCACACCAATTGCTCCATACGGGTGATGGGTAAAAATGCCAATGCCATCACCACAAAAAAAACAGCCCCGGCATTGATACCGAAAATGCTTGGAGAAGCCAGTGGATTTCGGGTCAGCGCCTGCATCAGGGCGCCGGCAACGGCCAGATTCCCTCCGATCAGAGCGGCAAAGATGGCGCGAGGGAGCCTTGTCGTCTGGATAATCACATGTTCGCTCGATGACCCGTCATAATTAAGAAATGACTCGACAACCGTTTGAACGCCAATCTTCGTCGTCCCAAAGGCGATACTGGCAACAAATGAAAGCATGAGAAGAAAAATGCCAAACACCAAACCCAGAGCTCTGGGAAAAGTCTGGTGCAGTAATGGACGCACAACAATCCTCCCTCGTCGAAGATTCCTACACTGCCCGGCGTTCACGCAACGAAGCGGGTTGAAAGAAAACTGTTGACACCATCATCGGTCAACAGCCTCTTCGTTTGATATGCTATTTTAACCCATAGATGTCATAGAGATCTTCCAGCATCTCCACCGCCGCCAACGGACCGGAACCGTTGTTCCAAACCGCCGTATCCACCTCGAATACCCGATTGTTTTTCACGGCGCGCAGATTTTTCCACAGCGGATGCCCGGTCCATTCTTTTCTCAAATCCAATCGGCCGTCATCTCTTGTCGTGCTCGTCTGATCGAAGATGATATCAGCATCCATCTGCGGGATGTTTTCTTTGGAAGTGAGCTTGACGCCCCATTCTTCACCTTTCTGGGTGGCCGGCCGGGCGATTCCCAACTCGTCCAAAACAAGCGCTGAAAATCCGGTATACACGATGCGGGCATGATCCGGCCGGAAGTCGACGATGCCAGCTTCCAGTTTTAATTGATCGCCCATCTTTTCTTTGAAATCAGCTACTTTTTTCGCCCACTCTGCCAGAAATTTTTCCTCTTCATCCTTTTTGTTCAGCGCTTCCGCAGTCAGGCGCAACGTATCCTTCCACAGATGCACCTCTTCGGTCATGACCGTTGGCGCGATTGCCGACAATTGCGCATAAATGGCTTCGTGGCGTGTCTTGGAAGCGATGATCAGGTCCGGATGAAGCGAAACGATTGCTTCCAGGTTGGGCTGGTTTTCCGACCCCAGGTTGGTCACTCCGTCCATCTTGTCCCTGATGTAAAGGTACCAAGGCTGTTCGATCCAGGATTCAACGGCTCCCACAGGTTTGACTCCCAACGCCAATGCGGCGTCGGTAGCCCCTTGAAAGAGGGTGACCACTCTTGCAGGGGTGCCTTTCACTTCGGTAGTCCCCATTGCATGCTGAATCACCCGGACATTTTGTTTTTCAGTTTCTTGTGCTTGTGTCGGTTGAGAAGATGCTTCCGATTGCGCCGGTTGAGAGGGCGCCCCCGTTTGCGGATTTCCTCCGCAACCAGCGATGGCAAACACCAGCAGAACAATCGTCGCCATAAGCAATGACCATTGTTGATACCGAACCACTCCTGTTTCCTCCCCCTGTTTTCCAATGTTGTCGATGCTACTGCCATTTCACTTGCGGCCAACCGTCCCGGTCATCCTGTCCAGATATGCAGCGCACGCTTCCCCGTCGAGCAATGCGGAATGGGATTTATAGCAGGGCTTCGGCAATTTGATCCACAACCAGATTGTTTCCAAGCGGACCGTAATAACCGACCCAGACGGTCGTGTTGACCGTGCATACCCGGTTGGCTTTTACCACACGCAGGCCCTTCCAAATCGCTGTCTGCTGATACGCTTTCGTCAATTCCGCATTGGAGTCGTCCTGCAAGACGAAGAGGCAGTCGGCGTTCAATTCCGGCATTGCGTCAAGTGCAATGAACGCGCTCGTCCTATGGCTGTCCATGGCCATTGCCGGTGGCGCCATGCCGAGATCACGGTACAAAATCTTTGCCGTGCGATGCGCGGTCGTATGCAGCCTGATCATGTTGTCGCGCGGCCGGATCAAGGAAACAGTCTGACTGCCCAGCTTGGCTGCAAGCGCGTCCTTCAGATGGACAATTTTGCGATTGTATGCGTCGATCACTTGCTGCGCCTCCAGTTCCCTGCCCATAATTTTCCCGAGCATCGGCAGGGTGGATCGCCAATCTTCATTTCTCTCAAGCATCAGCGTCGGCGCAATCTTGACCAACTCGTCATAAATGTTCTCCTGAACCTCCGTACAAATGATCAGATCCGGTTCTGCCTGGGCAATGGCCTCCACATCAGGCTTCTCCTTCGTCCCCACCACCTTGAGATCCCCCAGTTTATCCGTCAAATATCCGGGAAATAGCGCGGTGTCCGACGTACCGATTACGCTGCCAATCGGCTGTTTGCCCAGCGCCAGCAGTTGATCGATATACTGGTAATCCAGTACGACAATTTTCGTCGGAGTTTGTGCCAGCTCCAGTTCGCCTTTCAGGTGCTTGATGTTTATCCGGATGTTCCCTGCCTTTCCCCCTTTTGAATTGACATGTCCTGTTTTTCCGTTGGTGACAGCTGGTTGAATCGTATGACTGTCGGCTGTGGATGCCGCTGTTGGACCGCTGTAATCGTGTATACCCATCCCTTCTTGATAATGAATACCATTCTCGACAACATCACTATACATGGGCACTTTCCTGGAGACAATGTACGATTGCGACAGTCGCGATGGATTTTGGCGACGGATTTGGGGGTGCCATGCCTGTTCCTTGAATCGGCTTGGAGAAATGCCCATATATTTTTTAAACATCCGGCTAAAATAGTAGCTGTCCGAATAGCCGACAGCCTCGGCAATTTGGGCGATCGGGACATCCATCTGTAGCAGCAATGCCTTGGCTTTTTCCAAACGAACCTGAATCAGATACTCCATCGGCCCAACATGCAGTTCCGCTCTGAACAGCCGCTGCAACCGCCTAGCGTTGCAGTCCAGCAGCGCTGCCAATGAATGCAGTGTAATGGGCTCGGCGTAATGCTCATCCATATAGCGAATCGCTTGGGCAACAATTTTCGGTAGAGTCGTCTCTTCCTCGAGGGCCTGCAGCTTCAGCAGTTCATAAACGAACTGATGGAACAAAACATTGACATGAAACTTTTCCAGCATGCCGTTTTGCTGCCATTCGCGGTGCATCTGCTCCACTCTCAAATAGAGGGAGAGTGGATGCCGCGGCGCAAAGCCGTATTGAAGCTGAAAAGGATTGCTGGTTTGTTGCAAGCGCAGCAGATCCTGGCGTCGCGGCATCGTCAAAACGGCTTGATAAAACACCATGTAATATTCAAATACGTCCGCCACCTGTACAATCTCGAGGACAGTGCCTTTGCCAGCATGACAAACATGGTATTTGTCCGTCTCATACGCTGTTTGATCGAGCAGCATCAGCGCCTTGCCCCGTATCGGCAGCAAAAATGCGCTGGCCAGAAGTTGATACGCACGAAGTTGTTCACCCGGCTGCATGATGGCATGGCGTACGTCCAGCACCTTGAGAGCCGCCTGATTCCACAGCAGCATATGGTCCTGCAGTGACAATTCCCATTCCCCCTCCCGAAATGCGTTTAAATGTACCGCCATTGGATGAGCTTATTATATCGATAATGATTCTCATCATCAATTATAAGCGTTCCAATTTGTGGTACGAAACCCTGTTTGTCAGTCGGGCGGTTCCGGATCAGCGGTCCGCTTGACCAGCTGCACGGTAATGGCTGAAGTACGGGAACAAAATAAAAAAACGGCAGTGGATGCCGTTTCCATTACAAGAGGCACTACATCAATTTGAAAAAGATGAAGTTTACTGGAATAAAGGCCCGAAAGTAGGTGGTGTATGAACATATAAGTAACCTTTATGAAGCAGTGATAAATCAAATTTTCTGAACCCGGGTCCTTACATCGAGCAGATCTACATCTTTTGACCTTCCTTGCCGATATTCCTTATTATAGACAGGAGTACTGGTAGGAGGTCTTTTTCATGGACATTCGATCAGAGTTTGGACAGAGGATACGGGAGCTTCGAGCAAGAAGCGGCATGTCGCAGGAGATGTTAGCATACAGAACGGGGCTGGACCGGACATACATCAGTGGTGTTGAGCGGGGAGAACGCAATATCAGTCTTGTGAACATCGAAAAGATCGCAGCGGCGCTTCAAGTGTCGGTAGCTTATTTGTTCTCCAACGAGAGGTTTTCGGCAACTCCTGCCTATCAGCCCAAGGAGTTTACCGTTCCGTTCCTGGAACGTTTCCAATATAAACTGGATCACGAAAAGAAGATATTGGCCTTTACTGTGAGCGGATTGCTTACCGGCAAAGATGTGGACCATATGAACGCTACATTGATGGGGATTTGTTCGGTCTTTGGCAAAGGTGAGCTGACCCTGTTTGTCGATCATCGGGACATGAAAGCTTCGGATGGAGAGCCAGCGGTTTATTCGCCCGAAGTGGCCGAACGAGCTGTCGTGTTTCAACAAAATCTGCTGAGATACAGCAGTAGGGCTGTGGTGCTGTGCAACTCAGAGTTTCAAGTTCAGCAATTGAATCATGTGACTCGGGAGAGCGGTATCCCCTCCATTCATCTTTATGGACAGGATAAAGAAATGGTTGGTAGGGCATACGAACTGTTGGGCATCCATGGTAACGAACTTATCAAAGCAAAAAAGTAAAAACTGCCAGGTTCGCTTCCGGCGGTCTTTGAATATTGAGGAAGAGCAAGGTATGAGTGGATCTGCAAAAAGCGAAAAACGCCCGCATATGGGCATCTCTCTTTCCCCCATCATACCTCGACAGGGAATTGGTATAATAACGTCAGAACATTCGTTTGTATGTGAATTTCGATACAATTTTACATGTAAAACAGCGTAAAGGAGTTGTTACTGGATGCCTATTATTAACGTGAAAATTGCGAAAGGACGAACGATTGAACAAAAACAACAGTTCGTGGAAGCCATTACAAAAGCATCAGCCGAAATACTAAACGTGAAAGAAGAATGGGTGACAGTCGTCTTCGATGAATATGAAAGAGACTGTTGGGCTTCTGGTGGCACCCTTCACTCCACTAAATTTGGCGAAGGATTCGGGAAGATGGGGACGGAATGATTACCTTATGCTTCCACATAACAAAGTACTTGCCGCGATAGGTCGCCTCACTGAAGGTGCGTATGCTCGCCGGCTCTAATAACATTAGATATATTCAATAAACTAAAAGAGGGATGGCAATATACCTTCCCCTCTTTCAATATTACAACTCAATTTCTTTTCATCTGATGAACACAATATACACGTTGTCTTTCTTCAACGGTTGACCTTCCTCATAAATCGTAACCATGTCCTTCAAATCAGGCGGTAAATTCTTGATTAAGTGCCGCGCGGCGGATAAAGTTTGGTCACCAAAGTCATAGATCACCATAAATTTATAAGCTTCGGTCGGGTCTAGCGATTTTACTTTGGCTTTGCCCTCAAGTAACCCCTTAATATCCTTGATGATACCCGTTTTCTGTTGGGAACCAAATTTGTAACCATTGTTGATCGGTTTGTTACACTTGATCTCGGCTACGATCTTTACATCTCCAGTGACCATAAGATCGTACCCGTTGTCGCTTGGCTTGGTCCTAAGAACCTGATTCAAGTAAACCTGATAATTCTCCTTTACATACGGGAAACGGTGGCTCACCCAGTCGATGAAGCGAATCGTTGTCTTGTAGGTAAGGATGTTATGTATGTCCTTCAGGGTGGTCTTGATGTCCTCAAAATCTTCAACTGTCAACCTGGAATAATAATCCTCGATTCTGCCAGTTATTTTGTCAGCAATGAATCGGTTGAATCGTTCCTTCAGTTCGGATTCTCGGTTATATGGTTGATTCATGATTTACCCCCTCAATAATCACTAAGACAACAATTTATACTTTGCAAATCGTTCATGGTTTGCGAACCCTTCTCGGTATTTCTGACTGATTACGACAGCTTTAACAAACCTCTGATAACTCTGTACGTTCTTTATGGCGAAAGCACATTGATCGACAGCATGATACCATAAGTCGAAGATTACGCTTGCGAGATAACCAATTTTCCAAATAAAAGCCCTTTGAATGAGTGCATCCTGCTTATCAAAGAAACCGAAGCGCTCCTCTTTTCTAAGTGAGTTGAACATATTGCCGTGAGCATAAAAACTGTTGATCATATCCTTGAACCACTTAAGTTGGTGCGAATGAGAGGGGAAATGCTTGTTTACGTATTTGAATGAACGATCTAAGGTTTTCTGAATAGGCTTTGCCCCATTCTCGTCTTGTCCGAGGAATTTATCGATATCCGGTTCGACTAATGAGTAGGTCGCTAAACATGCTTTCTCAATGGCTTGACGCTTCATCAGCTTTGACTGTGTCTCATGTCTCCTAAGGGATGAAAGTAAACAAAGGACTAAATCGTTTCTGACCTGGCTGCTTAGCAGATAGAAGCTGGCTGCTCTCTTGTCCTTAGAAATGACAACATCCGATAGAAGCATGATTAAATCTTCAACATTGGCAAGAATATCTTGATTATTTTGCAAGGATTCCTGCAGGATTTCTTCTTCATAACGAATATAGTCACTTAAATCCATTGATACCCCTCCTGCTGCTAACAACTATTCGATCATCTTGATCGACTAATTTGTCGGAATTCTGTAAGCATTTGATTCAATACTTTCCCTGTTTACAAGCGATCACGATCTGCTCTTCCTGACGTTTGGTGTTAGACTCGATCCATGAAAACTCGCCATCCATAGAATTTAGTTTGTCTGAAAAATCGCTTTTGTGATGGTGGATGTACTCAATTCTCAAGTGTATTCTCAAATAACAGAACGACCTCGAAGAATCGCCTTCTGGCATACCCCTCTTCATGCTTATCCTCATCATAAAGAAACTCATTCAACTTGTAAGAAGGACTATCCTTGGTAAAATATTTAAGAGCATAATCAGCGTGTATCCTGTTTTCTCCAAAATAGCGGAACTCCCATTCAGGTGTTGGCGTGGTATACCTTCCTCCATCTAGAACCACTATCTGTTTACCGTAAATCTGGAGTCTATAAACTATTTTGTGTAAACTCCTAACCTTCAAAATAGGGTACAATGAATTCAAAGAAAGGTTGGGAGAGCCCATGAGCCTGATGTCCAAAGAGCAACTCAAGCAGTGGATCAAGGAAAAGAACATGCAATCGGTGGAAGACGTCCAGTCGGCCTTGA
>NZ_JAALGD010000020.1 GCF_011059135.1 Brevibacillus sp. SYP-B805
CGGCTACCGCCATTCTACACCTTTACTCATGAAAAAAGGTCAATCAGATGTTACTCTGATTGACCTCATAATACGGAAACACCCAGATGTTGAGCCCCCTGCCCGCGTCGCGTTTCGGAGCGGACACGGCAAACTTCCTCGCGGGTCGTCAAGAGAGCGAGCAGGAACCATCATCCATGACCTCTCCTTTTCATTGACAGCGAATGATTTTCATTATACCATTACATTGTGAGTGATAATCAGTATCAATTGCGTGAAATCGGTCAGACATCAGGAGGTTCGCATGCGCTATCAGATTAACGGTTTCACGGATATGTACACGGTCATCGCCAACGAGCGAAAAATCGGCGGCGCGCTGGAAGCAAGCAGGATCCGGCTGCGTTCGGGCGAAGAGTATGCCAATGTGGTGCTGACGCGCCTGGAAATGGCGGGCGGCACTTTCTGTTCGCTGGGCTTTGTCACCGAGGACGGGAAACGTCTGATCGTGCATGTCCAGGAGATCAGCATGATTGTTGAAGCCAGACATGTCAACGTGTGTGAGCTTGCCAACGCTCTCATGCGGGAAGAAAAGACGGCAGAGCGGTTGACCCGCCTGAAGCGCTTGTGCGAGCTGAATGAGGGATGCCTCACGCCGCCGTTTGTCGAGGAAGCGGCGCTCCTGGCCGAAGATATCGGCTATGAACTGGCATGCCGGCACGTGAATCTTTCCTTCCTGCCCCACAAGGATCTTGCGCGCAGCGTGAAGATCGCATAGATGCGGCGGACAAAAGTAATCCGCCTTCCCATGCAAAATACCTGGTCCGTTATGCGGGCCAGGTATTTTGCGTAAAATGAAAAAGTGACGAAGAACGTTTAGGGCCCCCGCCGACACCAGCAAGTGACCCCACTCGGCAAAGCATTAGCGATCGCCGAGTGGGTGGATCGTTCGCTTGGGTCGGCGGGGTTATTTTTCCGCTTCTTCCAGCGTGCAGATGGCGCTGGGGCGCTTGATGCGCAGCACAACGCATTCATACACGCGGAAGACGCTGTTCATCTGTTCGTCCTCCATAAACGCAGTATTGAAATCTTCCGCGATGGCCAGATCGAGATTGTGGCGGCCGCACGACACCAGCACGCCGGCACGACCCTGGATGGCTGGCGTTTGGTAGACGCCCTCTGTCACCAGGCTGCGGATATGTTCGATTTCCAGGACGTTGGTTCCCTGATGCACACGATGGAGGAGCGAATACAGCTCCGGGGAGACCGCCAGTGCGTAAGGGCCGCTGTGCCCCATCTTCAGCAGCTTGTTGCGGGCTTCCACGATATCGGCGAACGCATTGCCCGACTCCATCCAGTCGCTTTTCAGGTGGGTGAGCCTGCCTGTCACGTTCATCAAGCCGGGCAGCTCGAACGCCGGGGAACCATTGAAGATGAGATCGTCCTCCAGGAGCGCGCACCCGGCGGCGGCATTGGCCGCCCCGCTGAAGTCGAGGGGAATGCCGAGCGTCCGCGCTTGCGAGATGTCGCGCCAGTAAAGAACAAAATCGTTGTAGAGGATCGGAATCGTCAGGCTGACCCGCCGGCTGGGCTGGGTAAGTTCAAGGCCTTCGCCGCGCAGGTTTAACGCGCCGACACGCGATTCCTCATAGAGATCGTTGCTGATCGCCTGGATTCCTTCCCCCAACGGGCCGTAGATGTCAATGAACCGGCGGCCCACCAGCTGGCGCCGGGCCATCTCGACAACCGTTTCGTCAAGCTGGCGCCATTCGTCGGGGGAGAGGGGGGCGTCCGGAAATTTGTGATGCTTCTCCATATGATACCTCCATTCCAAGCGTGATGAGCGTAGACTGCCAACGGCCAGCCCTTTTCCGGCGGGGAAACGGGGAGGAGGCTGCCTCCTTGCCGAAGCCAGCAGATGGTCCACCTGATGGATCGCGTGCCCTTCATCGTGATCCTCGACGGAAATGACGGCGCCGTGGTCGGACAAGCGTTCGCTCAGGGCTGCCATGATCTCCTTGACGGTCAGGTAATCGCTTTGGGTCTCTTCGCGCGTCCGGTTCAACCATTCTCGTTTCTCCGGATCGGTGAACTCATAGAGAGACAGCTCCAGATGCTCGCGAAAATTGTGCAGGCCGAAGCGTTCCAGATTGATGTCGGAAAGCAGGCGCGACAGCTCCCGGTCGCTCAGCTGCTCGCTGCCGGCAGTCAGGGAACGCAGATAGGGCAGCAGCTCGTTTAGCCGGCCGAGGCGCTGCTCTTCTTCTTCCATGATATGGTGGTAATAAAGACGCGTATGTTCATCCTGCGCATGGTCGACGATCGGCTGCAGCAGGGCGAGGAAACCGCCGATCGCTTCCCGGGTGCGGGTGAGGATGCTTTCAAGCTGCGAGAAGGCTTGCAACGGGACATACCTCCTTTACATTGCTATTTTGTACCAAAAATCCAAAAGTTATTAGGGGAGAGTATTGTCAAGTTTAATTGGGAATGATAATATTTATCAATGAGAATGGTTTTCATTATTAATTGGCAACCTGAGAAGAAGTACATAAAACATCGGAACCGCGAAGGAGGAATATTTCATGGCATCCATTTTGGTGGTTGGAGGAGACAGACTGGGCAACATCGTGGATTTGCTGCAAAACCAGGGGTTTCAGGAGGTGCATCATGTAAGCGGCCGGAAAAGCTCGCAGACCGGCATCAAGATTCCAAGCGGCGTGGATGTGATTTTGGTGCTGACCGATTTCATCAACCATAACCTGGCGAAAACCATCAAGCAGCAGGCGAAAGACAGGTGTCTGCCCATCCTGTTCTGCAAACGGTCGTGTGCCGCCATAGCCAAAGCCTTGTACCAGGTGGCCTGAGCATACGGACGCTTGTACCCGGGCAGGATAAAAATATCCTGCATCAACCGGGAGGCCGACATGGAAAAGAAAAATCGTTTGGATGAATTGCCGATCGCCTCGCTGACCGAAGAGCAGCTCCGGCGCCTGAAACAGGCGGAGGACCAGCTCAATCAGGAGGGAAACGGCATCTATCTGATTGCGCTGCAAAAAGAAACCCCGTCGTCGTAACGGGGTCAGACTGATGACAAACGTATGTTTGGGGTATGGCGTAATGGGGCCAGGCGAGCTCCTTTGACGACCGACGAAGCGGAGAAACAAAGACGCGGGGGCCACAGGGGGCGTGAGTCTCACATCCCTGAGACGCCCGGATGTTGAGCCCCCTGCCCGCGTCGCGTTTCGGAGCGGACAAAAGCCCACTTCCTCGCGGGTCGTCAAGAGAGCGAGCAGGAACCATTACCCAAGATCGACCGACCATATCTGCACATGGACCCCGTTGTCATAACGGGGTTTTTGCCGTTGAGCATCGCTTACGTAGGCGGGGTTATTTAATCCAGAACCAGCCGGGCCAGATGCGGTTTCAGTGAATTAATGCCGATCGCAAAGCCCAGGCATTGGCTGGATTGAATGATAAAGGCGTTTAAGCCGACCACCTCCCCGTGCAAATTGATGAGCGGACCGCCGCTGTTGCCCGGATTGATCGCCGCATCGGTTTGAAAAATCTCTTCATAGTGGCGTTTGGCCACCTGCAGACGCCGGTTTTTGGCACTGATGATGCCGGCCGTGACCGGATTCTCACGTAAAGCCTAAAACGGCGGACGGAGATGCAGCTGACCGTTCAGGCGGAACGCGACCTCCAGGGTAAAGGGCGTGATGCGGCTGCCGGTCTGTTTTTCCCGGCGCGTGAGCCGCACCGATTCGATGAGGAAGCGCAGCAGCCTGTTTTTCTCCGCCTTGCCGCTCAAGGCGTGATAAACGGCGGGGAACGATTGGAGCCGCTCGGCGAGCCGTTCTTTTTGCCCATCATCCAGCTGTTGGGGAGACGGCTGTTTTTCTTTAAGGAGCATGTTCAGCCTGCCCAATTGATCGGATATCTCTGACCGTCTCCGGATAAACTCCTCGGAAGTGTATACCCCGGTCTCAAAGCCGTGGTAGACGGCGGCCAGCTGTTTTTGCAGGGATGTCCGCTGCCTGGACAGGGCGGCGGCGGATCGGTCGGCTGGGGAGGCTCGGCGCTGCTTTCCGGCCGCTGCATGGGCAGCGATCATGCGGCGGATCCGCTCCGGCGCGGGCGGCTCGACGCAGGCGAGAAAGGAGAGAAGCATCTCTTCCACGGCCCGGTACTTCACATAGGTGCAGCCTGCGGTTGTGCACCAGAGCATCTCCTTTTCATAGACGCTCACGCTGCCGTCCTTTTTGCGATAGGTACAGCGGGAAGCCTGCCGCACCATCTTTTTGCCGCACAGTCCGCAGCGGATCAGGCCGGATAGTTCCGACGGGCTCTGGTCGAGAGGGATGGAGGGGCGGCGGCGCTGCCGTTTGTGATGCACCTGCTGGTACACGTCGGGAGAGATGATGGGGGGATGGGCATTTGGTACGATGATCCATTCGTCCGGCGGCCGTCTCGCGCGTTTCCGCTGTGTCTCAACCGTCGTGCTGTAGCGGATCTCCCCGATATATACCGGATTGTGCAGGATTTTTTTAACCGCAGAGGCATTCCATTCCGGTAGCCCGGTGGGGGAAGGAATGCCGCTGTTGGTCAGGAGGGAGGCGATGGTCCGGCAGCCCAGCTCTCTCCCGTTCAGGCCCTCCAGGTACAGCCGGTAGATCAGCCGGACGACTTCCGCTTCCCCTGGCTCGATCACCAACCGCTGTGTCCTCGGATTGGTCCGGTAGCCGTAGGCGGGCCTGGAGCCCATGAAGCGTCCCGACATGGCGTAGGCGTATTTGGCCCCCTGCATCCGTTCGCGAATGGTTTCAAATTCCTCGCGGGAGAGAAACATTTCGAAACGGATCTGCCGCAGATCGTTGACATTTTTGGGATCATACAGCCGGTAGGGGGTCAGGATGAAGATCCGTTTCCGACGGATCAGCTCGTAGACCCGTCCGTAATCCTGAAAATCGCCCCGCGTCAGCCGGGAGATTTCTTTCACGGCGATGCAGTCGTACCTGCCCTCCTCCAGATCAGCCAGTACCTGGCTGAAGACGGGCCGGGATTCGATCTTGTCGCCGCTGCCGATTTCCTCTGCGAGGTCGTAGGGAATGCCGTACTCGCCCAACACGCGTTCCATGACGCTCCGCTGCATGGCGATGGTATCCTCGCCGGTCCGTTTTTCCCGTTCCGCATCTTCCCGGGAACGGCGGAGGTAGCTGACGATCCGCCTGATTCTTGCGCCTGCCGGCAGTTTGTTCATGGACTCACCCCGCTCGAACCAGGATAAGGAGAGCGCCCTTGTCAGGAGCGTCTCCTTGTTATCCAGTTTATTCGGCGATCCGTGATTAATCCCAGATCAGGGGCCGCTCAAGCCCCGCCATCCGCATGTACTGCAGGAACTGGCCGGTATGCACCGCATCGTGGTAAGCGATGCGCAGCAGCATGTCACCCAGGGGGCGCTGATACCCGACATCGCTGCGGTCGATGATGCGCGTGTCCAGTTCGTCTTCATCCAGCGTCCGTATATAGGCAAGGAACGCCTCAAACAGCGGTGTGCCCAGCGCGATTTCCCGTTCGACCGAGACGATCGGCTCCTCCTTGTAAGGAGCATCAGGGATCGCCGCATGGGCCGAACCGTTATGGAGAAGGATCTGATGGTACTCGAAGGTGGCCGTACACACATGACGGATCATTTCGCCAAAAGAGTAGGCTTCCTTGTCCGGCCTCCAGCCCAGCCACTCATCGGGCAGGGCTCGCCACGCAAGGATGGATCGGCGTCTGGTTTCTTGAAAATGAAGAATGATGGCATCGATGGCATTCATGGAATAACCTCCTTCGCTCTGAATATCCCCATTGTACTGCATGAATGATTCGGTTATGATCGAAGTATGAATGCATATCCTGATTTTGCCTATGTTGCCGGATTGATCGGGGATCCCACCCGGGCGGCGATGCTGGACAGCCTTTTGGACGGCCGCGCTTTGCCGGCGAGTGAACTGGCTTATCTGGCCCGGGTATCGCCCCAGACGGCCAGCGCCCATCTTGCCAAATTGGTCGAAGGGAAGCTGCTCGCGGTGGAGACGCACGGCCGTCACCGCTATTACCGTCTGGCCGGCGCGCATGTCGCCCAGGTGCTTGAGGCGCTGACCACCCTGGCGCCGCCCGTGCAGGTTCGGTCGCTCCGGCAGTCCGATCGGCTGAAGGAAGTGCGCCATGCCCGCACCTGCTATGACCATCTGGCCGGCCAGCTGGGGGTGGAGCTGACCCGGACGTTCGTGACGCGCGGATTCCTGCGGGAAGCGGATCGGGAGTACCGGATCACCGAGGTAGGGAAGCGCTGGTTTTCCGACTTTGGCATCGATGTGGAAGCGATCCGCCAAAAACGGCGCTCGCTTGCCCGTCCATGCCTGGACTGGAGCGAACGGCGCCACCATTTGGCGGGAGCATTGGGAGCCGCGCTTGCCAGCCGGCTGTTTGAGCTCGGCTGGATCGTTCGCGTCCCGTCAAGCCGCGCCGTGCGCATCACGGAGAAAGGGAGGGAACATTTGGCCCACCAGTTGGGCATCGAAACAGCAGGCCGGTTGACATAAGACAATCCGCCGCTCACATACCCTTTTGGCGAGGGGGGAGCGAGGTGGAGCAGACGGCGCTGCTTGTCGTGAGAGGATCGTATGGGGAGATTCGCGTCACCCAGCCCGAAGCGCCTGCGCGCGAGTCTGAACTGGAGGAGCTGTATGCCTTTTTGATCGAAGCGCTGCTTCGGCAAGCGGACGGGGAACCGTCCGGCTAGCGTCTGCCGGCCAACTGCCCGGCAGGCTTTTTTTGTCAGAGAAGAAAGCTTAGTTCCTTAAAGTGATAAAGTGACAGGGAAAGGCTGGGGGCCCCGCCCGGCGCAGCGATAGCTCAAGCCGGGTGGGTTTTTTATGCCCGCAGCGCATAATTACCGTTGTTCGATGGACTATATAACTGTCGATCTCTTCATCGTGGAGAAAAAGGCAGAAGGAGGTGAGCGGTGATGACGGTCGCCATGCAGGTAAAGCAGACGCTGGCCAGCCTGAAAAGCGCCCAGGCCAACCTGGAAATGTTTGCGCTGGAAACGCAGAACAAGCAGGCGAAAGAGATGTACACAAAGGCGGCACAAACGGCGAAAACCATCTGCGACACGCTGGAGAAGCGCGTTACGGAATTGGAGTTTGAGGAGCCGCAGTACAAAGGGTTTTGATTGCAGTGCGGGTATGTTAAGGAGGTTCATCCATGCCGGGTTGGCTCACGATCATCATCACGTCCTTTGTCTCTCTGGCCTATCTCTTTACCCTGGCGAGGCTGATCGGGAAACGGCAGATGTCCCAGCTGTCCTTCGTCGATTTCATCGTCGCGATGACGATCGGCTCGATTGCCGCTGAAATGGCCACCAATATCGACGGTTCCATCATCCATGGCATGATCGCCATGACCATGTTCGGCCTGTTTCCCATTGTCTCCGAATGGCTGGCAATGAAAAGCAAGGTGATGCGCAATTTTTTTGAAGGGAGCGCTACCGTTCTGATCAAGGACGGCAAGATCCTGGAAGACAATCTGAAGCAGGAGCGGCTGAATCTGGAAGACTTGATGGATATGCTGCGCAACAAGAACGTGTTCAAAGCGGCCGATGTGGAATTTGCCGTCATGGAACCGAGCGGCAAGCTGAGCGTGCTGTTGAAAGCGGAAAACCAGCCGTTGACGGCCAAACAGTTGGGGCTGCAGGTCGCCCCGGCGGAAGAGCCGCAAAACGTGATCATGGACGGTCAGATCATGGATGAACCGCTGGCGACCATCGGCTTGAACCGCGCATGGCTGAAGGCGGAGCTGGAGAAAGCGGGCGTTGCGCTGGAAAATGTGTTTTTGGGCCAGGTGGACAAGGGCGGCCAGCTGTATCTCGATCTGTATGACGACAAGATTCAGGTGGCCCAGCCGACGGCGATGAAGCTCACCTTTGCCACCCTGAAAAAATGTCAGGCGGATCTGGAGCTGTACGCGCTGGCCACCCAAAGCGAAAAGATGAAGAAGACCTATGCGGTGGAAGCCAAACGGTTGAAACAGCTGATTGAAAAAATGGAGCCGCATTTGATGCGGTAAGGAGGGTGTGAGGGATGGCTGACCACAAAAAGAAAAGGTTGACGCCTGTCCAGCTGCAGTACCAGGAGCTGGCCAAGCGGCATGAACCGCCCCGTCCGCTCGCCCGCAACTTCCTCCGCGCGTTTCTCGTCGGGGGGGTCATCTGCATCATTGGGCAGGCCATTCAAGAGATCTTTATCCGCTTCTTCCACTTTACGGAAAAAACGGCAAGCAATCCGACAGTGGCCGTCCTGATTCTACTTTCGGTGCTCCTGACCGGCTTTGGGGTTTATGACCGGATTGCCCAGTGGGCGGGAGCGGGAACAAGCGTCCCTGTCACCGGCTTTGCCAATTCGATCGCCTCCGCGGCCATCGAGCATCGAAGCGAAGGATACGTGTTGGGCGTGGGGAGCAACATGTTTAAACTGGCCGGGTCGGTCATTGTGTTCGGCGTTTTTTCCGCATTCGTCATCGGGGTGATCAAGGCGATCTGGAAAATGGGGTGGCAGTAGATGCTGACAGGCCATCAAACCTGGGTATTTGCAAACAAACCGGTCATCGTCGGGTCGTCGGCCATCGGGGGCCCTTTTGAAGCAAAAGGACCGCTTGCCGACGATTTCGATACGACGCACGGCGACCTGATGCTGGGGCAGGACAGTTGGGAAAAGGCGGAGAAGGTGCTGTTCGAGGAAGCGAGCGACAAGGCGATCGAAAAAGCCGGATTGACCAAGGAGAAGATCCGTTTCCTGATCGGCGGCGATCTGCTGAACCAGCTCATATCCGCCAGCTTTGCCGCCCGCACGCTGGCCATCCCTTATCTGGGGGTGTTTGGCGCGTGTTCGACCGCCATGGAAAGCTTGGCGCTCGCCGCCCAGCTGGTCGATTCCCAGGCGGCCGATTATGTGTTGGCCGTCACGGGCAGCCACAACGGCGCGGCGGAAAAGCAGTACCGGTATCCGACCGAGTACGGTTCGCAAAAGCCCCCCACGGCCCAGTGGACGGTGACGGGGGCGGGGGCTGCCGTGGTGGCAAGAGAGGGCAGCGGCCCGCGGATCACGTCCGCCACGATCGGACGGGTCGTGGACATGGGGCTGTCCGATCCGTTCAACATGGGGGCGGCGATGGCACCGGCGGCGCTCAGCACCATTGAGGCTCACTTTCGCGACAGGCAGCTCGACTTCTACCATTACGATCTGATCGTGACCGGGGATCTCGCGCGGGTAGGCCACGCCATCCTGTCCGAACTGCTGCCCAAGCACAATATCAAGATTCCGCTGGAGCGCTATGTGGATTGCGGCATGCTGATCTACGGGGACAACCCTGCCGTTTGGGCCGGGGGAAGCGGCTGCGGCTGCTGTGCCACCGTCACCTACGGCCATCTGCTGAACCGGATGCGGGAAGGCAAATGGCACCGCATGCTGGTGGTGGCGACCGGGGCGCTGCTGTCGCCCATGTCGTATCAGCAGGGCGAAAGCATTCCCTGCATCGCGCACGCCGTCTCCATCGAAAACGAGTAAGGGAGGACGAAAGATGACGTTTCTCTGGGCGTTTCTCGTCGGGGGAAGCATCTGTTTGCTGGGGCAGTTTTTGATGGATGTGGTAAGGCTTACCCCTGCGCATACCATGTCTGCACTGGTCGTGGCCGGGGCGATTCTGGACGGTCTCGGCCTGTACGAGCCGCTGATCGATTTCGCCGGAGCGGGGGCGACCGTACCGATTACCAGCTTCGGCAACGCCTTGGTGCACGGGGCGATGGCCGAGGCGGAGCGGCATGGTCTGGTCGGCGTCATCACCGGCATTTTCGAAGTGACCAGCGCGGGGATCTCGGCGGCGATCGTCTTTGGCTTTTTTGCCTCGCTGGTGTTTCGTCCCAAAGGATAATGGCAGGGAACGTGGCAACACGGCCGTGACCGAGTTTTCCAAACCAAGCGGAGAACCGCCTGCATCCATAGGGCTGCATGGGGCTAGTGAAACTCAATGCGCGTGATGGCAGGAGGGCGGCTTTCCGCCTGTATGTTTTTCACCAGGATGGTGATGAGCTGTTTTTTTTCCCGAATGGTGGCAAACGGCCACACCCGCGTCCAGTCGGTGAGGAGGGGAACAAGCTCTCCGCCGCGCGGGGAACGGCCGGCCTGCGCCGCCAACAGGGAGCGCAAAGCCGCTTCCTGCTCGCCGGCCTCCTCCATCCGCTCCCGAAAACGTTCCAGCGTGAGGGCCCCTTCCGCATAGGCCTGTTCCCACCGCGCCACCATCTGCTGCAGTTTTTCCAACTGTCCCTCCAGCAGGCGGCCAGGAAGGGAGAGCGTGCGCGTTTGCAGCGCTGCTTCGGCCAGGTCGGCTGCGCTGGCAACCCGCGTCAACCATGGCAGAAACAGCGCTTCCAGGCGGTCTTCCCGGATGGAGGCGGACGGACAGCTTTTTCGTTTCCGGTTTTGGCAGACGTAATACCGGTTGGTGTAGCGCTTTCCCGTCTGGTTGCGCGTGCGGATCGTTTTGCCGTACATGGGGGCCTCGCAATCGGCGCAGAAGAGGACGCCGGAAAAGGGAAAATCGGAAGCCAGCGCGCGGGGATGCTGCCGGGTCCGCGCCTGCTGCAGCCGTTGGACGAGAAGAAACGTCTCTTTGTCGATGATGGCGTCGTGCGTCCCCTCCCGGATGATCCAGCTGTCCGGGCTGTTTCTTTTTTGGCCGCCCTCGGCGTAATTCCAGCGCAGGGCGCCATAATAGACCGGATTTTTCAGCATATGGGAGAGGGTCGTTTGATTCCACGGGCCGCCCGTCCGGCTCCGGAAGCCAAGGCGGTTCAGCTCGTCGGCAATGCCGCTGATCCCGACCCCCGCGAGATATCTGGCGAAAATCAGGCGGACGAGATCCGCTTCCATCGGCTCCACATGCAGGACGCCATCCTGCAGCCGATACCCATAGGGGGGCGGGCCGCCCGGCCGTTTCTGCTCGCGCGCCATCTGCCCCATGCCCAGTTTGACGCGTTCCGCCAGATTTTCCCGCTCCCACTGTGCCAGCGCCGCCACCAGGGTGATAAAGAGGCGGCCGATCGCCGTTGTGGTGTCGTACACTTCCGTGCAACTGCGAAAGGAGACGCCATGCCGCTCCCATTCTTCCAGCAGGGAATAGAGGTCGAGCACGGACCGTGTCAGCCGATCCAGCCGATATACCAGGACGACATCGACCGCCCCCCTGCGTACATCGCGCAGCAGGCGCTGCAAGGCGGGACGGTCCGTATTTTTGGCGCTGTATCCCTCATCGATGTAGCAATCGTGAATGTGCATCCCCTGCGAACAGGCGAACCAGGTCAGCTTCTCCCGCTGGGCGGAGATGGAGAAGCCCTCTTTGGCCTGTTCCTCGGTGCTCACGCGGATATAGAGCGCGGCCCTGTTCACGGCATCATCACCTCACGATTCGCGGATTATCCTGCTAGATCGGAAAGTAAGGCTGGGGCCCCCGCCGACAACAGCAAGGGCCACACTCGGCACAGCGATAGCTATCGCCGAGTGGGTGGAGACTCAGCTTAAGTCGGCGGGGTTAGTTAATTTGATCATACAGGGATGGGACGCCGCATATGCCTTTATCGGGCACAAAAAAGCCTCATCCTCCTGTCGATCGATCGGACAAGGAAGGATCAGGCGTCCGTTACATCCATTTATGGCTCCATTCTTCAATGGATTCTATCACAGGCCGGAGATCCGTACCTTTCTGCGTCAGCTGGTATTCGATGCGCACCGGCGTTTCCGGGTATACTTTCCGTTCGATGATGCCTTCTTCTTCCAGTTCCTTCAACCGCTCTGACAGCATCTTGTCGCTCATCTGCGGGACGATTTCCCTGACATCCTTGAAACGGACGGGACCTCCCAACAGGACGCGGATGATCAGCCCGGTCCAGCGTTTGCCCAGTATGCTGATCGCCGCTTCGTATTTCGGACACATTTGCGATTTCGGATTCGATTGGTCCATGCGGCACACTCCTGTACTTCTGTTCTACCTCTTTACTGTACCATAATAACTTGACAAAAGTAAGTGGCGGATTCCAGGCATTCCTGCTGACGGGCTTCCCGCACGGCAGGCGCGGCCGCCACGCGGGGGAAACATATGGCTTGCAGCCCTATGCCGCAAGTCGGCGAACCGATGCTTACTACCCATTCGCCCACTTTCGTTTCAGCGGAATCGCCGAGTGGGAGCGGCTTCAGCAGGGTGTTGGCGTTTATTTTGAGTACCGCATAATCCCGCGTACGATCGCTTGCGATCCGTTCCGCCTCGAAGACCCGGCCGTTGTAAAGCTTGACGAGGGTCGATTTCGATTTGCCGATGACATGTTCGCTCGTCAAAATGTAACCGCGCGGATGAAAGATAAAGCCTGAGCCAAAACTGCGCTCCGTTGTATATGTTTCAATCGAAGGCTGAGTCACGAGAAAATCGCGCAGGAACTGGTCGAGCGGCCCGCCGTTGGACTTGTCTTCCGACACGATGGAGACGACCCCCTCTTTCACCTGTTCGACCAGAGGGACGAAAAAATTGAACGGATGCAAACTGCTGCTCACCGGATAATTTTTCCTTACATATGCGGACCATTTTCGATGTTTCATCCACAGATCCTCCCACAGCAGATAGGTATGTATCATTCTATGGCTGAGGGGGGAGGGAGGGACGCCCAATTATTGTCAGGCGGTCATGTGTAACCATGGCTATCATTGATACAGAAATAGTATTGGTATAATAAAATTTTTCATTTTATAATAAAAATGAACAGGAGGCTATTTTTTTTGTACTTGTTGAGTTTGAGCTTGCAGAGGCTAGTCTGGAGGATGCTGTATGGACGTGAAAACAATCATTTTGGGCTTTCTGAACGAGGGGGAAATGAGCGGTTACGACCTCAAACAGGCGTTTTCCAACTGCATCGGGTTTTTCTACGATGCAAGCTTTGGTGCGATATATCCTTCCCTGCGCAAGCTGGAAGAGGACGGCTGTGTCACGAAGCGGGAGGTCATTCAATCGGGCAAACCGAATAAAATCCTGTATCGGATCACGGAAAAGGGAAGGGAACTGTTCCATCAGGAAATGATGAGCCCGATCCTGCCGCCGGTGTTGCGCTCCGACATGCTGGTCAAGTTCTTTTTTGCCGGCGGGCGTTCGGAAGAGGAGCAGCGCGAATTGTTGAACAACGGTCTCCAGATGCAGAAAAACCTGCTGAGCAAAAGCAAAAAGGCTTATGTTCAAATGGCCGATTCGTTTAATGACTTTCAAAAATTTTGCTGGCAGTATTCCCTGCACCATTTGGAGTCGACCATCCATTTCCTGGAGAAGAATGCGCCGGAATTGCTGAAGCAGACGAAAACACTGAACGTGTAACCGGATACCGCGTCCCCGTGTGGAACCAAAAAAGCGAAATTCCCCCGCACATTTCGCTTTTTGTTTGGCAGATCGGAAATTTAAAGCTGTTTAAAGTGATAAAGTGACGAAGAAAGTTTGGGGGCCCCCGCCGACACCAGCGTTAGCCAAAGTCGGCGGGGTTATTTTAGATTTTCGGGATTGAGGCACTCCAGTTCCGGAACGACGAACCGGCCGTCCTTGCGAATCAGGCGGTCATCAAAATAGATCTCTCCTCCGCCCCACTCCGGCCGCTGGATGCAGACGAGATCCCAGTGGACGGCCGACTGGTTGCCGTTGGGCGCTTCATCATAGCACTGGCCGGGAGTGAAATGAAAGCTGCCGTCGATCTTTTCGTCAAACAGAATGTCCTTCATCGGATGCTGGATGTGCGGGTTGACGCCGATCGCGAATTCGCCCACATACCGCGCTCCTTCGTCCGTATCGAAGATCCGGTTGATCCGCTCCGTATCGTTGGCGACCGCGTCCACGATCCTGCCGTCCCGGAAGGTCAGCTTGACCTGATCAAACGTGAAGCCCTGATAAGGGGAGGGCGTATTGTACGTAATGACGCCGTTGACGGAATCCTTGACAGGCGCTGTAAACACCTCACCGTCCGGAATGTTGTACTCGCCGGCGCATTTGATGGCCGGAATCCCTTTAATGGAAAAGGTAAGATCGGTGCCCGGACCGGTAATCCGCACCTTGTCCGTCTTCTCCATCAGCGCCACGAGGTTCTCCATGGCTTTGGCCATTTTGCCGTAGTCAAGCGTGCATACCTTGAAATAGAAATCTTCAAAGGCCTCTGTGCTCATATTGGCCAACTGGGCCATGGAGGCGTTGGGATAACGCAGGACGACCCAGCGGGTGTGGGGCACGCGCACATCCTGAACGGGGCGCTGCAGCAGGCTGGTATACAGCTTCATTTTATCTCCGGGTACATCGGCATACTCGTTGATGTTGTCGCCGC
Source organism: Brevibacillus sp. SYP-B805 (assembly GCF_011059135.1). Classification (GTDB taxonomy): domain Bacteria; phylum Bacillota; class Bacilli; order Brevibacillales; family Brevibacillaceae; genus Brevibacillus_F. The sequence goes on from NZ_JAALGD010000020.1 coordinate 14,417, forward strand.
TGCGGATTCCGATGTAACAATCCATCTTTTTCATAAACGCGACTTCCGCTTCACGCATGACCGCCAACTGCTCCTCATTGGTTTGCAGCATGAGTTCGCGCAGAATGGACGGCTGCACCAACTGCACATAAGGATGTCCGCCAGCGGCGTATACCTGCCGGATGACGGCTTTCACGAGTTCATTGACATCGCCAATCGCGTAGATGAGGACGTTTTCCCCCTTTTGCACGCGGGTGGAGTAGTTGACCAACACATCGGCAAGCTGGTCCAGACGGGGATCTCTCATGCATGTACCTCTCTTTCGATGATGTTCGAAGTTATTGTACACAAAATCAAAAAGAACAGCCACCCTAGCCGGAGGGTAGCTGTGGTGGCTGCACGCGCAATGCAGGATTCGGTTATACATCTATACGCGCGATCGGCGCGATTGTGACTAGAATGCGATCAGTTTTCTGCTGCCCCAACGATTACCAGCAGGATAAACAGTACGAGAATCAAGGCGAAATCGTCAAAATCCCCATTGAAAATGCTGCTCACGTTATCGTCCTCCTTTTATTTGTTCAAGCTGGATTGCACATGGTGAATGTACCGGATGTATCTGGCCCCGCCAGGAGAAGCGCACACTCCCGGCAGGAAATCGTCAATTTTCCGCTGCGCCCACGATGACGAGTAGAATGAACAGAACGAGCACCAGTACAAAACCATCGAAATCGCCGTTAAAAATGCTGCTCATGAATAACATCCTCCTCCGTTTGTCAGTCTCTTGTGCTTACATCCATAAGATATGGGGGCGGGCAAAGAGACGTAACGGCAGATGCCTATTTTTGACGACAATGTTTATTATTCAGAAAACATGGAAAAGCTGGAGGAAAGGAAAGAACGCATAGCGAAAGGATGGCATGAACATGCGCAGAGCAATCTCCGTACCACTGCACGAGGAGCTGTCGATCACGATCAGCGTCGGGGAGGATTTCAAGGCGATTGTGTGGAAAGCCCAATATGACATGGATTTCAATACCGAGTGTCTGTTTTGCTTTTCCGAAAAGATCACCGGTTACCGGGTTGAAGACGAGTTCGGACAGGCCGGCAAGGTCGCGGTTTGTCCCCATTGTGAAAAAGTAAACGCCATTTATGCATAAGGACGGATGGACCACGAGGATCATCCGCTGGGAAGGGAGCACGGCCAAAGGCCTGCTCTTTTTTTCTGCCAGTTCATCCACCATGTACCACCCATTCATCGGCAGGAGTTTCTCTTGTTTTCACGAATTTTAGCAGGGTTGAAATGCGGGTGAAATGGTGAGGTGAATTCATGAATAAGCGTTGCAGCCGCTGTGGCAGCGAGATGCGCATCATGCTGCGCAATGTCGTCTACCGCAGCAAGGTAAGGATCAACCATGTTCCGGTTCATGTATGCCAGAATGAATACTGCTCTCATTCCCAGGTAGTAGACATCATAAAGGATGATTTGAAGAAGCTGATGAGCGATTTGGGAACCCATCCCACACGGCAAGCCATAGAGTTCAAGGACATCTCCGAGTTTTCCAATGCACTTGTGCTGGTGGCCAATGAGCCGGAGGGGAGCACCGCCAGAATCGTGATTGAAGAGCGGATCAATGAACTGCTGGATCTGTTTCTGCTGGCCCAATCCCTGGGTGACGAGGATTGGATCATGGATATCCGCAAACGGCTAGTAGAGATCCAGTACGTGTAGCGATCGATCGGGCACCGTCCATACAGAGCAGCCATGCCCCCTGTCAGGCTGGCTGCTTTTGGTGTGCAAGCGTGTGAGGAAAGCGCTCCCGCGCCGGCATAACCGGAGCGTTTGGCGCTCTGCCGGGAGAGTGCTTTTTTTTGTTGGCCGCATGCGATATCTTTATACTGAGAAATCACATGCAGTGTTTGAAAGGGAAAGTGAGGAGAAAGCGCCATGGCAACCATCAAGGAATTGCATTCAATCGACGAACTGGATGCTTTTGTGAGCGGGCCGGGAAAACGGCTGCTGTTCAAGCACAGCACGATTTGCCCGATCAGCAGCGCGGCCTACGAAGAGTTTCAATCGTTCCTGAACAGCCATGAGATGCCGGCGGCGGTCATTCTTGTCCGCGAAGATCGGCCGGTGTCCAACGAGGTCGCGGAGCGGTACGGCATCAAACATGAATCGCCGCAAATCTTTCTCTTGGAGGATCAAGCGGTCAAGTGGCACACGTCGCACTGGAAGATCACCAGGGACGCGATCGCCCAGGCATTGGCCGAATAAGGAGGAGACATGCGGCTGGCGAAAGCGTTCCATGAGCTTTTTGAACAGGGAGACGCGGAATGATCGATCCGGTGTCCGCACGACCGGAACCGCCGATGCAGTAACAACCCGCCCGATGCGCCGGGCGGGTTGTTACATCATAAAGTAACCAAGAAAGTTTGGGGGCCCCCGCCCACACAATTTTTACAGGGGTCCCCAAAAAGTACTCGGATTAAGCTTCGAAGGTCAACGTCATTATTTGGGGTTTAGCCTAGCTTAAGTCGGCGGGGTTATTTATTCCCAGAAGAGTTCCAGCTTGTCCCCGTTTTTCAATTCCGTTTGGAAAGAGGCGGGCTCGCCGTTGATCAGCGTCGTCAGCCGTGAAACACCCTCTCCTCTGGGCTTTTCAAGCGAGACATCCACATAGCGGAACACATCGCTGAACAGCGGGGCTTTCTCCCCCGGTGTTACTTTTACCGTGATGACCGCGCCATCATGGATCACCTCATCGGCAGAGACCGCCTTGCCATCCATGGTGATGGCGACTTGGGCGGTAGGCAGCGTCACGGGAATGCCGTTGAAGTGGACTTTGATCTCTTCCTGTACCCATTCTTCCGGCGGAATAATCTCTCTGACCGTCGGCAGCGGGAGCGCTTTGACCGCAAACGCCAGATGATCGCCCGAACGCACGCGCTCCGTGAAGGAAGCGGGACTGCCGTTCACCGACAGCTGGATGTCGCAGCGCGGCAGCGCGTAGTCCCGGCCGTTCAGGGTAAAGCGGACCTGGCTTGCGGAGGAATCCAGTTCGGCGGTATGGCCGGTTTCCCGCAGCACCTCTTCCACCGTGCGTGGCATCCGGATCTCCACAATATCCCGGTCCTGCAGCGGTGTGGAGAGCGGACACGCCTGGCCGTTGACCAGCGCGATCGGTCCCAGCCGGTGCGATTCCCCATTGATGAAGCATTCAAACAGCTCTTCTTCGTCGAGGAGGTCGCTGACCTGGACCCTGGCCTCGTCCCCGTCCCTGCCCGGCACCACCACGATGCTGTCGTTGTCGGCGATGGGGGTGTCCAGCGCGGCTGTTTCCCCGTTTCTGGTGATAATGGGCGGGGTGCCGTGGCCGCCGGGAATGATCTTCATGCGGCCGTTCACCGTCAGGGTCATCGCCAGACCCGGTCTGCCGTACAGGCGGCGAATATCCAGACCTGCCGCGATCAGGGCATCGCCCAGCGTCATTTTGCGCAGGTCGAAGATGCGGATCGGCGTCTCATTGACCGTCACCGTCACATACCTGATCGGATGGCGGCGGGCGGCGACGGCAATCCCGACAGGCGTCACGAACTCCGGTCCGTTGATAAGAGGATGGGTATCGACGAACTGCTGGATGGCATCGGCGCCGCGCACCGCGACGCGGTTTGCCGGAATCTCCAGCATGCCGGCCACCTTTTCGGTCAGCTTCGGTGTCTGGCTGCCGCCGCCGATCAGCATGACCGCTTGCGGGGGCTTGCCGTTCAACTCCAGGATTTTTTCGGCAATTTTTTGCGCCAGTTGGGTAATGTCGCTGTCAATGGCCGCTACGACCTCGGTGGAGGAGAGGGTGTGTTCCATTCCGAGAATATCCCGGAAGGTGACCGACTCGTGGGCAGTCAGCGCCCGTTTCACTTCCTCCGCCATGGGGAAGTCGAGCAGGAAGGCATTCATCAGGGCGTCCGTGATCTCGTCGCCGGCGACCGGCACCATGCCGTATGCGGTGATCGCCCCTTCCTCGGTAAGGGCGATGTCGGAAGTGCCCGCGCCGATATCGACCAGCGCGATGTTGAGCCGGCGCATGGTTACCGGGATCAAGACGTTGATGGCGGCAATCGGCTCCAGGGTAAGGGCCTGCATGTCCAGACCGCAGCGTTTCAGCGCAGCCAGGAGCGAATCCACGACCACGCGCGGCAGGAAGGTGGCGATCACATCGATGGCCGCTTTCTCTCCGCGCTGGTCGATCAAGCTGCCGATCAGCTCGCCGTCCAGATAATAGTTGACCACGCTGTAGCCCACACAATAGTAGCGGGTAACATCTTGTTCGTTCAACTCCTGGGCCAGCTGCGCCTGGGCCTCCTGCACGGCGGAAAACTCCAGGGTGAGCACGTCCTCCTTGCTGAAGGCGGTTTGCTTGGCGATCTCCATCTCCATGCGGACGCGGCGGGTCCTCAGCGAGCGTCCCGCGGCGGCGACGGCCACCCTTGTGAGCGGACCGTGCTTTTCTTCCAGGCGGGCTTTTACCTGGGAGATCACCTTGGCCACGGCCACCACATCGTGAATCTGTCCATCCAGCATGGAGCGTTCGCTGTGTTCCTGGATGGCGCAGTCAATCACGCGAAACTTGTCGCCCACAGGCTCCACGATCAAGCCCACGACACTGCGGGTCCCGATATCTAAAGCAAATATTCTCTCTTGCGAATCTTCTCGCGCGTCGTGTGACAAACGGCGTCACTCCTAACCAAACAGGGTTTGCATCTGCCTAATTATTCTACCTTTGTGCGGCAGAATCCTGTCGAATGGCGGCGGTAACTTTTCCGGAGATTGAAAGCGCTACAAAATTCTTTACAATACACTTTCGCGCTTTTTGGTGCTAAAATACTGACAAAGACGTTGCCATTTACTATAATAATCACAACTTTTTGATGAGACATGAGAGAGGTGGAGAGACAGATGAGCCATGATCAAATCGAGAGCTTGCGCAGGCAGGTGGACAGCATCAACCTGCAGATTCTCGAACTGGTGAACAAGCGCGCCGAGCTGGTGCAGGAACTGGGCAGGGAGAAGCTGAAGCAAGGTATCAACCGTTTCGATCCGGAGCGGGAGCGCCAAATGCTGAACCTGCTGGTTGAACATAACAAGGGGCCGTTTTCCGACAACACCATTCGCCATCTGTTCAAGCAGATTTTCCAGGCGTCCCTTGATCTGCAGAAGGATGACAACAAGAAGGTGCTGCTTGTCAGCCGCAAGAAGAAGGCGGAAGACACGGTCATTACCGTCAAGGGCGTGGAGTTTGGCGGTGCCGCTCCCATCCTTATCGCAGGGCCGTGTTCGGTGGAAAGCTACGAACAGGTAAGAGCGGTGGCGGAAAACCATGTCAAGCGCGGACTGCGTGTGCTGCGCGGCGGCGCATACAAACCGCGGACCTCGCCGTACGATTTCCAGGGACTCGGCGTGGAAGGGCTGGAGATCCTGAAGCGGATCGGCGACGAGTTCAACCTCGTGACGATCAGCGAGATCGTTACGCCGGCGGATCTGGAAATGGCGACCCAGTATATCGATGTCATCCAGATCGGCGCCCGCAACATGCAGAACTTTGAACTGCTGAAAGCCGCAGGCCGTCTGAATCATCCGATCCTGCTGAAACGCGGGCTGTCGGCAACGATTGAAGAGTTTATCTACGCCGCCGAGTACATTCTGGCGGAAGGCAATACACAGGTGATGCTGTGCGAACGCGGCATTCGGACCTATGAAAAGGCGACCCGCAATACGCTGGATATCTCGGCGGTGCCGCTCCTGAAACAGGAGACGCACCTGCCGGTTTTCGTGGACGTCACCCATTCCACCGGCCGCCGCGATCTGCTGCTGCCGACCGCAAAAGCGGGCCTGGCCGTCGGTTCGGACGGCATCATGGTGGAGGTGCACCCCGATCCGGACGTAGCCCTCTCCGATGCCAAACAGCAGCTGAACATTCCGCAGTTCAACGTGTTCCTGGATGAGCTGCTCAAATCCGGGCTGTACAAGGCGGAAACGCTTGCCTCCACCCGGTAGGGAAGCGGGCCATTGACCATACAGGCTTTCTTGTCAAAAGAAAGCCTGTATTTTTTTGCGGGGCTTCTGATATACTAGAGGGGGGTATTATGCAATCGTTTGATCATCCATCCGGGAGGGAGCGCGCATGCCAGGCGAACAGCTGGAAGAGATGCAGGACATGGAGGAATGCAGCCACTGCGGCACCATGCATCTGAAGTCAACACCGCATTCCGACAAGGTGAAGGCCAATCTGACCGCACGGCTGAACAGGATCGAAGGTCAAATCAGGGGAATCAAGGGCATGATTGAGAAGGACGTCTATTGCGACGATATCCTCAACCAGATTGCGGCGGTTCAATCCGCCCTCAATTCCGTAGGCCGGATGCTGCTGGAAGGCCACATGAAAAGCTGTGTCATCGAGAGAATCCAGCAGGGCGATCATGATGTGATCGACGAACTGTTGAAAACCATGCACAAGCTCATGAAGTAAGGAGGATCCCCTTCGTCCGAGAGGCAGAAGGGGATTTTGCCTGTTTTGAAGTGAAAGGAAACGCTTGCAACGGCCAAAAGCTTGTCGTATCATATTTGCTATACATTTATGAAAATAAAAATGAAAGCCAGAAATTGGAAGAAAGTGAGGTATCGCGATGCCGGTAACAATCTATGATGTAGCAAGAGAAGCGGGCGTTTCCATGGCGACGGTTTCCCGGGTGGTGAACGGTAATCCCAACGTGAAACCGACGACCCGCAAGAAAGTCATGGCTGCCATCGAACGGCTCGGCTATCGCCCCAATGCAGTGGCCCGGGGATTGGCAAGCAAGCGAACGACGACGGTCGGGGTCATCATCCCGGATGTTTCCAGCCTGCTGTATTCCGAATTGGCGCGCGGTATTGAGGATATCGCGACCATGTACAAATACAACATCATCCTCTGTGACTCCGACCAGCGTCTGGAGAAAGAGCTGCAGCTGATCAACACCCTGCTGGAAAAGCAGGTGGATGGCCTTCTGTTCATGGGAGCGGAGGTAAAGGAGGATCACCTGCACGCCTTCTCCACCGCCACCGTTCCCACCGTGCTTGCGGCCACCAGAGACCCGGACAATATCCTGCCGGCCGTCTCGATCGATCACTTCCAGGCTGCCTATGATGCCACCCAAGCGTTGATCGCGCGCGGCCACAAGCGCATCGGCATGATCGCGAGCCCGCCCAGCGATCCGCTGGGCGGCCTGATGCGGCTTGAGGGGTACAAGAAAGCGCTGGCGGACGCCGGCATCCCCGAGGACGAGGAACTGATCGTCAGCGGCAACTACCGCTATGATTCCGGCCTGCGGGGGATGGCGTCGTTTTTGAAGCTGTCCGCACCGCCAACCGCTGTTTTTGCGGCCAGTGACGAGATGGCGATCGGCGCGATCCATGCGGTTCAGGACGCGGGGCTGTCCGTGCCGGATGATATCGAGATCATCGGGTATGACAACATTCGTCTGGCCGAGATGGTGCGCCCGCGGCTGACCACGGTCGTCCAGCCGATCTACGATATCGGGGCGGTCGCAATGCGCCTGCTGACCAAGTACATGAACAATGAGCATGTGGAAGAGCATGTTGTCCTGCTGCCGCATCGGATCGAGTTCCGGGAGAGCACGCGCAATTGAGGAGGAGGCTGTCAAATGCGAGTTGGCATTATCGGCGCGATGGATGAAGAGATCGCGCTTTATCTGGAAGGCATGCAGGAGACGAAGGCTGTCACGAAGGCCGGTATTACCTATTATGAAGGGACGTTGGAAGGCCGGGACGTGGTGCTGTGCAAATCGGGCGTGGGCAAGGTGAACGCCAGCGTCTGCACCCAAATCCTGATCGACCATTTTCAGGTGGAGAAAGTGATTTTCACCGGTGTGGCCGGGGCCGTCCACCCTGCGCTCAACATCGGCGATATCGTGGTGTCGAGGGATTGTCTGCAGCATGATATCGATGTGACCGCGCTGGGCTTCCAGCCGGGCCAGATTCCGTTTACCGACCGCTGGATATGGGAAGCGGATCCGGAGTTGATCCAGCTTGCCGTCCGGGCGGGCGAACAGGTGGATGAAGGGGTAAGCATCGTCACCGGCCGCATCCTGTCGGGCGACCAGTTCGTCGCCGACAGGGAGAAGGTGCAGCGGTTTTACGAGCAGTTCGGCGCCCACTGCACCGAGATGGAAGGGGCCGCGGTGGGGCAGGTATGCGCCATGAACGGTATTCCGTTCGTCGTAGTCCGCTCCATGTCCGACAAGGCGGATGGTTCCGCCCACGTCAATTTCGTCGAATTTACCAAGCTGGCATCCCAGCGTTCGTATGCGATCGTGGTAAACATGCTGCGCCATCTCGCGGCAGGGGCGATCGTCTACTCGACCCAAGGGTGCATCGAATGCGACATGGTGAAGAAATGGCTGACGGAGAAAGGGATCGCCTTCGAAGTGCGGGACGTGATGGCAAGCAGGGCCTACCAGGAAGAGGTGGAGCGCTTCGGCTTCCTCGGCGTGCCGGTCACCGTGGTTGGGGAGAAGGCGGTCAAGGGCTTCGATCCGCAGGAATTGGAGAAGTTGTTTGCATAAGAGGCATGAAAGGCTCTTGCCGCGATGGCAGGAGCCTTCGTGTATAGCCAAGGTCGGTCCGTCATGGGGAGCTAAACAGCCCAGTATGAGCGATCCGATTGTAAGGAAGCAGCTCCTGGATCGGTAAGAAAAGAACTGTCAAACTATAATGAAAAATGGAAGGGATCGAAGATGTTCGAGAGGAAAATACGTTTCGCGGTCGTAGGATTGGGCAATATCGCCCGCACGCATGTGGTGGCGCTTCGGGCGCTTCCTATCATCAAGCAGCTGCCGTATCTGCCTGTGCTGGATACCCTGGTGACCCGCCATGTGGAGGCCAACCGGGAGCAGGCACTTGCCATGGGATTCGCCCATGTGACCGATTCGCTGGAAGACGCGTTGGCATCCCGGGAACTCGATGTGGTTGACATCTGTACCCCCAATGCCCTGCATCTGGAAGCGGCGCGGGTTGCGTCCGCCTACGGCAAAGCCATCTACTGTGAAAAGCCGCTTGCCGACACAGTTGAGCGTTCGCGCATCCTGGCGGAAGGGGCGGCGGCGGGCATCCCGCATCAAGTGGCGCTCGTCTATCGCTACCATCCGGCCGTGATCCGCATCCGGGCCGCCCTCAAGCAAGGTTTGATCGGCGATGTGCTGCAGTGCCGCGCCTCCTATCGCCGCTCCGGGTATTTGTCCCTTGACCGGCCGATCAGCTGGCGGCTGGAGAGCGGCTTGTCCGGCGGCGGTGCCCTCACCGACTTGGGCGTGCATGTGCTGGATCTGATCCGCCATCTGCTGGGGGAGGCGGCGGCGATTTCAGGCCGGACCCATACTTTTGTCAAGAAGAGGCCGAAGAACCGGGAAAGAACGGAATGGGTGGAGATGGAGGTGGACGACTGGGCGCAGATGCATCTGACGCTTGCCACGGGCGTGGAGGCGATCGCCGAAGTATCGCGCATCGCCTGGGGGGCGGAAGGCTTCGATCTGGAGATCATCGGTACGGAGGGCAGCATCGTGTGTGATCTGGAGAAGTCGTATCGGCCCACGGTCAAACGGTTGGACGGCAGTACGCCCCCTCTGCCGAATCCACCGGAGCTGGCCTTGTGCCCCGACGAGAAAACCACCATGGGCATGGGCGTCGATTGCCATCTGGCCGCCTTGAACCATTTCCTGCATCGCCTGATGGGAGAGGACCGCTGGGGGAACGGCTTGGCACCCGGCTTGGAAGATTGTTTGCGGGTGGAGGAATGGATCGAACAGGTGACCCAACACAACCCGGCGTAGCTTAACCGCCGGGTTGTCGAACGTTTCCATTCTGTAAAGCGCCAAAACGAAGTTGGAAAATCTGGGGATGGTTGGGCCCCCGCCGACAACAGCAAGAGACTCCGCCTGGCAAAGCGTTCGCTGGCACCGAGTGGGGTGGAGCGTTAGCATTAAGACGGCGGGGTATGGTAGGGGGCCTACCCGGCGCAGGGAGGGACCCCACTCGGCAAAGCATTAGCTGGCGCCGAGTGGGTAGAGCGATAGCTCAGGCCGGGTGGGGTTTCTTATCCCTGCGGCGCGTGCAGCAGCGCCCGTTCCGCCATGATGCGGTTTTTCTCCGTGATTTCCCGGCGGCGTGGAATCACCGGCAGCTGCTCCGCATCATCGAACAGGCGCTCGGGCAGGGGAACATCGCTCTCCTGCGACCAGCGCTCCCGCCATCCGGCGGGCAGCGGCCCGTCTTCCAGCGGCTGGTCCGTCATTTCGCTCCACAGCAGCGTCCAAGCCCGCGGAACCACCCGCCAAATGTCATAGCCGCCTCCTCCTACGGCGATCCACCTGCCGCCGCACAGCTCATGGGCCAGCTGGTGAGCCAGGCGGGGGATTTGCTGGTAGATGCCGATCGAACAGGAGAGGTGGGTCAGCGGATCGTAGGCATGGGCATCGCAGCCGTTTTGCGTCACGATCACATCCGGCTTGAACCCGCGAGCCACCTTGGGCACGACTTCGCGGTACACCTCCAGAAACGAGTCATCCTCGGTAAAGGCATCCAGCGGTACATTGACCGTATAGCCGTAACCTTCCCCCGTTCCCCGCTCGGACAGGTCGCCGGTACCCGGGAACAGATACTTGCCGGTCTCATGAATGGAGACGGTAAGCACATGGGGGTCATCGTAAAACGCCCACTGGACGCCGTCCCCGTGATGGGCGTCCGTATCGATGTAGAGCACGCGCGCGTCCCAATGTTTGCGCAGGTAGGCGATGGCGACGGAGCAGTCATTGTAGATGCAAAAGCCGGATGCCCGTCCGCGGAAAGCGTGATGCAGCCCGCCCGCCGGATTGAACGCATGGTCGGCTTCCCCGTTCATGACAAGATCGACCGCCTGCAGCGTCCCTCCGACGATCAGCGAGGCCGCTTCATGCATCCGGGGAAAGCAGGGGACATCCTCCGTGCCCAGGCCGTGGCTCGCCGCTGTGGGCAGTTCGCTTGCGCTGTGTCCCTGCGCGCGCACCGTCTCGATATACTGGCGGTCGTGGATGAGGGCCAACTCCTCGTCGGTGGCAGAGCGGGGAGGCACGATGTCCTCCGCGCGCAGCAGCCCGTAACGGGTGAGCAAATCATGGGTCAAGATCAGCCGGCGCTGGTTGAAAGGATGTTCTTTGTGAAAATAGTAGGCGGTATAGTCGGGTGAGTAGATCAGGCGGGAGCGTCGGCTCAAGGCCGCATTCCCCCTTCCGCCGGGCCGCAGACGGAAAAGCCTTTTGCGGTCAAAAGGTCGAGCAGCGGGCGCGGATCAATGGTCTGCACGCGAAAGACGAGAATCTTCTTCTGGGGCGCCGAACCGGGAGTGACGATGACGCTGCATACATTGACTCCCGCCTCGCGGAACACCTGGCTGACTTCCGCCAGTGACCCGGCGCGGTCTTCCACCTCCACTTCCAGATGCGAGCTTGGCTTGTGGACGCCGAACATTTCCACCAGACAGTTTAAAATGTCCGACTCCGTCACGATCCCCACCAGCCGGCCGCCATCCAGCACGGGCAAGGACCCCACCTTGTACTCGTACACGGTTTTGGCCGCGTCTTCGATAAAATCGAGCGGATGGGCGGTGATCACCCGCCTGGTCATGATCTCGCTCACCGTTTTGTGCAGTACCTGGCTGTCATCCTCATGGGTCAAGAGGGAGGAAGGCAGGGCATCGCGCAAATCCCGATCGGAGACAATGCCGACGAGCTTGCCGTCTTCCAGCACGGGGAGATGGCGGATGCGGTTGCCCCGCAGAAGCGACAGGGCTTCTCCGATCGTGGTCGCGGTCGAGACGGTTACCACCCGTTTGCGCATGATATCTTCGAGTCGCATGACAAACTACTCCCCTCGTTAATAGAACCTTCGATTCTGAAAGCGCATGGCGTCGAAGGCGGCGACGCTTTCCGCCGGAACCCGCTTGCCGATGCGGGCCATCAGGCAGTTGGCCGGATGGGCGCAAATTTCCGGATCATCGGTCGCCATCCAGACCATGCCGACGCTGCCCATCACTTTTTCCATCACTTTGCGGTACTGCCAGACGTCAAGCCCTGTGCCTTTCAAATCCCAATGCCAGTAATACTCGGTCGTAATGACGATGTAATCTTCCATCGCGTCATCGAGAAACGAGACGTGCAGCAGCGTTTTTGCCACACCGCCACTCCGCACCTTGGCGCTTACCTCGATGGCTCCCAGCTCCAGCAGATTCTCCAGCTTTGCCTGCGACCAGCGCTCCAGCGGGTCGGGATGGAGAAACGTGACATAGCCCAGGACCAACTCCCCATCGCGGGCCACGACAATCCTTCCCTCGGGCAGCCCGGCGATCTCCACCAGCGCCTTTTGCTGCTGTTCGGGCGGCCGGAATGCTGTCAGCCCGTCGTCAAAGCGCATGGCCGCCAAGCGCTCCGGCTCCACCGGTCCTTCCACCAGCAGGGATCTTCCGCCAGCTTCCATTTCGTGGGAATAATATCGCTTGGTGTGAATCATGCAGGTGATTCACCTCGGTTTCCTTGAGATTCCTTCCACTTTCATTATAACGGAGCGGTGCGCTTTTCACTCCATGTCCGTTTGACAACTTTTTGCCCAGAGAGGAGCCATCTTCTCATTGTATAGACAAAGTCTGTCCTGTCATGGATGATGGTTCCCGCTCGCTCTCTTGACGACCGGCGAGGAAGTGGGCTTTTGTCCGCTCCGAAACGCGACGCGGGCAGGGGGCTCAACACATCCGGGTGTCTCAGGGATGTGAGACTCACGCCCCCCGTTTCCCCGCGTCTGCGTTTCTTCGCTGAGTCGGTCGTCAAAGGAGCTCGCGTAGGCCCCATCACGCCATGACTCGAACGCTTCTGCAACTTCGTGAAAAGGGGGAGGAGCTCCCGTTCCTTTCTGGAACCTCCATGATAGAGAGCATTGCAAAAAAGTTGCGAAGCATACCAAAATCACCTTGACAACAAAGCGAAGCAAAAAAGACGCCTCCGTTTTCCCATGAACGGAAGCGCTTTGCAATCCTTTTATGACGTAAAAGCCATCTCCTGTGAGGGGAGGATTCCGCCTTCCTATTCCGCACGGTATCCTGCCACGTTTTGGCTGGGCGGCGATTCCCCGTAGCTGTTGACGGCGGTCACATAATACCAGCCGTCCGCCGCTGCGTTTTGATGCACATAGCTGGTATCGGGCAGCGTTTCCAGCAGGATGAACCCGTTGACGGGATCGGGCGTGTAATAGACGTTGTAGGCGATCACATGCTCCTTCGCCGGATTTGCCTTCCACTGCAGCTTCAGGCCGCCGCTTACCTTTTTGATCTTCAGGTCCTGCACAGCGGACGGTACGCCGGTCAGCGTGTCATCAGCAGGCTGCTCCTCGTGCTGAACGTCATCGCCATCCTGACCGGGGAGCGTCCCGTTTCCGGACGGTTCGGTCGGCGGAGTTTCCGGCAGCTGCCAATCGCTGAACGAGCCTGTCGACACGATGGCGGAAGGTGCGGACTCATGGCCGGCGACATCGACGGCCGTCACGTAGTAGCCCGTCTCCGACAAGGCTGCGGTCGTATCCGTAAAGGTCAGGGTGGCCGGGTTTTTCACTGTTGCCAGATGGCCGAATCCGCTTTCCGCATTGGCCCGGTAGATCCGGTAGCCGAGGAGGTCGGGCTCCCCGCCCGATTTCCATGTCAGCACAACCCCTGCCGGCGATTTGCTGACGGTCAAGCCGCTCGGAGCAGCCGGAGCACCCGGTTGATCGGTGCGCGGATCCTCCAGCTCCGGCAAACGCTGATCCCAGTCCGGCGGGCGGATCGGCACATTGAGGTTCAAAGCCTTGATCTGCTCGGCCGTTACCAGCTGCGGGTCAGGGCTGCGGAAAAAGATGCCTTCCGTAACAAAATCGGCCGGTGTCCCTTCTTTCGCCAGGTAGCGGTTGTCGCCCACGACCACCACGCGCGCTTTTTGATGGCTGTCGTCCGTTTTCGTCGGCACGAATTTGCGGTTGAACAGATCGGTGATCAGGTGTTTCGCTTCCTTCGACAGCTCGCTGGGCAGCAGGCCGGATTTGCTGTCCACCGTCATGCTGACGATGCCGTCCGGTTTGGCAAACACGGCCGTCGGCGGGGAGAGGGACGGTTTCTTTTCCATCACCGCTTTCATCACTTTGCCCCAGACGGTCATCGGCCGGTACTTCTCCGAGTCAGGCATCGGCCGCGGCTCATCGTACCCGACCCAGATGCCCATCGACACCTCGGGCGTGTACCCGACGAACCAGAGGTCATTGGATTGGTTGGTTGTCCCGGTTTTGCCCGCTACATCAACGCTGCGTGGGACATACTTGCGAATGTGGGTACCGGTTCCCGCGTTCACCACGGTTCGCATCATGTCGGTCATCAGATAGGCGGTCTGCTCGCTGAATACCGGTACCGGCTGGATCTCGTGCCGGTAAATCACCTTGCCGCTGCTGTCTTCGATCCGGTCAATCATGTACGCGTCGACAAACGACCCATGGTTGGCAAAGGTGGCGTAGGCATTGGTAATCTCCTCGGCAGTCAGTCCGTACGTAAGGCCGCCGATCGCCCCCGTGGCCGCGTAATTATCCTCTTCGACCAGCGTGGTAACGCCCATTTTCTTGACATACTCCAGAGCGGTCGGAATGCCCACTTTCAGGTAGGTCTTGATGGCGGGCACGTTCCACGACATGCGCAGGGCTTCCCGCGCGCTCATGATGCCGTGAAACTTCTTGTCCCAGTTGAGCGGCAGATGGCTGCCCTTTTCGCCGTCCGCCAGCAGCAGCGGGGAATCGTCGATGGGAGAGCCCGGCTGCAGATACCCCAGTTCAAACGCGGGGGCATAAGCGGCAAGGGGCTTCATCGCCGATCCGGGCTGGCGCGGTACGGTGGCATGGTTGGTCTGTTCCACATGGAAGTCACGGCCGCCGATAAAGCCCAGAATGGCGCCGGTCTTGTTGTTGATCATCATGCCGCCGACTTCTTCCAGCGCATTCTCGATCCGCTCCGTTTTTCCGTTGGAGCGGCGGACGGTGTAGGAGACGGGCTTGGCGAAGTTGGACGGATCGCTCGCCACGTCCTGCATGATCTGCTGAACATCCTTGTCGATGGTGGTGTAGATTTTATAACCGTTGCGCAGAATCTCCCTGCGCTTCTCTTCGACCAGCTGGCGGTATTCATTGTGGTCAACCGTGGACTTGTCCCGTCCTTCCTGCGCAAGCTGGGTGTCCACCAGGGCTTCCGCCGCGCGTTCCTCCAGCTCCATCATCAGGTACGGATGGCTGTTGTAGGCACGGGGGGAAGGTTTGGCCAGCGCCGCTTTCAGATTGGCATTCAGGGCTTCGTCATACTGGGCCTGATTGATATACCCGTTCTCCAGCATGCGGTCCAGCACCATCTTTTGCCGCTCTTTCCCGCGCTGATACCCGGCGGCGGAAAACGGATTGTAGTTGCCTGGATTCTGGATCATCCCGGCGATATAGGAGGCTTCCGACAGGTTCAGGTCTTTGGCATCCTTGTCAAAAATCCCTTTGGCGGCGGCTTGTACCCCGTAGATGTTGGTGCCGTTGGCGCTTTTGCCGAAATACACTTCGTTCATGTACGCTTCGAGGATCTGATCCTTGGAAAACATGCGCTCGATGCGCAGCGCATTGAAAATCTCCTTTGCTTTCCGCTTGTGGCTGACCTCCGGCGTGAGGATGGTCAGCTTGACGAGCTGCTGGGTCAGCGTGCTGCCGCCGGTGACGATCGGCTGGTTGGTGAAGTCCTGATAGGCACCCCGCAGCGTCGACAAGGGAGATACGCCGTGGTGGGTGAAGAAATTCTTGTCCTCCGTGGCGATGATCGCATTGATCAAATAAGGGGAAACGTCCGATTTTTTCACCAGCCGGCGGTCTTCATCGGGCGTCCGCAGCTGGCCGATCAGCGTGTTGTCATTGTAGTACGCGAAGCCCGTCAAATCGTTGCTGAAGATTTTCCTATGTATTTCATCATAACTGCGCACAGGTTCGTCTTTGACGAGAGAGGCGACGTAACCGGTCACAATCCCTCCGGCAAGAAAGATGGCCATAAACCCGAGAAGCAGGATCAGCTGCAGGACCAGGAAGACGGTCCGTCTCCTGCTGTTCCGGCGCCGCTTTTTTTTCGGCGCGTCCGAGGTAGGCGAATGGTTGTTTGGCATATGAGTACGACCCCCCATTTAACGACCTCATTATACCATATCTGCCATAAGGGGGATATACAAACTCCCTCGCGGAAAGAGGCGGTGCCATTGACAGAGCGGGTTTCGCTGTGTTACATATATGGCGAATGGATGTTGGAAAACAGGGCGTTGAAAGACGAGAGTAGCAGGGCAGATCGCCATGAAGAGAGCTGGTGGATGGTGCAAACCAGCGGCGCCGCCTTTGTGAATTACACGTCTGGAGCCAGCCGGACCCCACCGGACGGATCAGGCCGTTATCCTGTCGAGCGGAAAAGGTGCAGCGCGCCTTTTCAACTAGGGTGGTACCGCGAGAGCAATCTCGTCCCTATAGGGGGCGGGATTTTTTATTTTCAAGAAAAGTGTGCCCCGTCCGACTTCCCGAAGGCTTTCGGCGGGCGGGAAAAAAGGAGTGGACAGCCAACATGGAACAAGAGATCAAGACCGAAACCTACAACCTGACGCCCGAGCAGCAGCAGGAGGTGGAGCGTCAGCTCGCCATTCTCAAAAGAGGGGTGGTGGAGATCATCCCGGAAGACGAACTGCGCCGCAAGCTGGAGCGGTTCGTGGCTACCGGAAGGCCGCTGAAGGTGAAGCTGGGCCTCGACCCGTCCGCCCCCGACATTCACGTCGGGCATACGGTCGTGCTCCAGAAGCTGCGCCAGTTCCAGGAGCTGGGGCATCATATCCAGCTGTTGATCGGCGACTTTACCGGCCGGATCGGCGACCCTACCGGAAAGTCGGAGACGCGCAAACAGCTGAGCGAAGAGCAGATCAAGGTAAACGCACAAAGCTATGTGGAGCAGTTCGGCAAGGTGCTGGACACGAGCAAGGTGGAGGTCGTGTTCAACTCGACGTGGCTTGCGCCGCTCACCTTTGCCGACGTGGTGCAGCTGGCCGCCAAGACGACGGTGGCCCGGATGCTGGAGCGCGACGACTTCGAGAAGCGCTACCAAAGCGAGCAGCCCATCTCGCTGCATGAATTCTTCTATCCGCTGATGCAGGGGTACGATTCCGTGGCGCTGGACTGCGACGTGGAGCTGGGCGGAACGGATCAGAAATTCAACCTGTTGATGGGCCGCCATCTGCAGAAGGAGTACGGGCAGGAACAGCAGGTGATCATTACGATGCCGCTGCTGGAGGGGCTTGACGGCGTACAGAAGATGTCGAAGAGCCTGGGGAACTACATCGGCGTCAACGAACCGCCGAATGAAATTTACGGCAAGGCGATGTCCGTGCCGGATGAGCTGATGCTGCGTTATTTTGAATTGGCTACCGACCTTTCCGCCGACGAGCTGGAGGCGTTGAAGAAGGGGCTTGCCGACGGGACGATTCATCCCCGCGACGCCAAAATGCGCCTGGCCAAAACGTTTGTGCGGATGTTTCATGGCAGCGAGCAGGCGGAAGAGGCGGAAGAATACTTCAAGACGGTCTTCCAACAGCGGGCCCTGCCGACCGATCTGCCGGAAGCAACGCTCGCTCTCTCCGCCTATGAGAATGGGGAAGCCAATATCGTCAACCTGCTGTTTGATCTGAAGCTGGCCGACTCCAAAGGGGAGGCCCGCCGCATGGTGCAGCAGGGGGCCGTGAAAGTAAACGAGGAAAAAATCACAGACATCCATGTTGCGGTGAAACTGGAAGAGGGCATGGTGGTCCAGGTAGGGAAGCGCAAGTTCGCAAAGGTGAAGTTGTCCTAAAGGGATTATGACCAGGAGGGGACAGGATGAAAGCGTTGATCGCCGAGTATGGAAGAGGATACGACTTGCTGCGGGAAGCAATCGACGGCTTGAGCGAGGAGGAGCTGCGCTTCAAGCCGGCACCGGACAAATGGAGCATTCACGAGATTCTTGTGCACGTGGCCGATGCGGAAGTGGTGGGGGTGCAGCGGATGAAAAAGGTATTGGCGGAAGAGAAGCCCCTCCTCACCTCCTTTGACCAGGACGCATGGGCCAACGGCTTAACCTACGAGCAGCTGGATCGCGAACAGTATCTGCAGCTCTTCAAATTGCTGCGGGAGAGCATGCAGCCCATCCTGGCCAGGCTGACGCCCGAACAGTGCGAACGGGTCGGCATTCACGACGAAGCGGGACCGCTCACTTTCCGCCAACTGCTGGAACGGTATGTCAACCACGTCCGCGATCATCTGGGACAGATCGAGCGGGTGAAGAGAGCCTGCCGGGAGAGATGATCCAGGTGATGGAGGGCGGAGAAGCGAAGAGGGGAGGAATCCGCAGAAAACGGACTCCTCCCCTCTTTTTGCGCTTAAGACGACGGAGTTATTTCCTTCACAACGATTGCAAGAATTGATGCAGCCGTTCCCTGGCCAATTTCCGGTCCCCCTGGATCTTAAACAGGATATCCAGGTGGCTTCGGTCCCCCAGTGCCAGCCGGGTGGAGTGATACAGCGTGGGTTTCTCCGCTTGCAGCGAGATCATGACTTCGGAAGTAGGAGGGATCACGACCCGCACGCGCAGAAGCCGGTGCAGATAAACCGCCAATTGCCGGATGGTGGGGAGATCGTCCGTGTCCGGCATATTCATGATGGACTCGATGAGCCGCTTTACTTCCTTCTTCTTTTCTTCCGTCAAGTCGGTGTAGGATTCTTTCATCGCCAATCGCCTCTACTCGAAGTCTTCTCTCTTCTCTCTTCTCTATTCGTTATACCATATTTTTCTCAATTTTTGGAACAGGGGAGCAAAAAAAGAAGCAGGGCCCATGGAGAACCCGGCTTCTTTTACGCTTCTGTCGATTAACGGCTGTAGAACTCGACGATCAGCTTTTCGTTGATTTCAGCAGGCATTTCTTCACGGTCAGGCAGACGGGTGAAGGTGCCTTCCATTTTGTTGTCATCGAAGCTGATGTAGTTCGGCAGGAAGGTGCGTGCTTCCAGGGATTCTTTCACGATCGCCAGGTTGCGGGATTTCTCGCGCAGGCTGATCACATCGCCCGGCTGCACACGATAGGAAGGAATGTTTACCTTCTTGCCGTTTACGAGGATATGCGCATGGCTTACCAGTTGGCGGGCTGCCGGACGGGTAGGTGCGAAGCCCATGCGATATACCACATTGTCCAGGCGGGATTCAAGCAGTTTCATGAAGTTTTCGCCATGTACGCCCGGCATTTTGGAAGCCTGCTCGAACGTGCGGCGGAATTGCTTCTCGCTAACGCCGAACATATGGCGCAGTTTTTGTTTCTCTTGCAGCTGGATCCCGTACTCGCTCAGCTTGCGGCGGTTGTGGCCATGCTGACCGGGGGGGAAGTTGCGTTTCAGATCTTTGCCTGTACCGTCGAGAGAGATGCCCAGACGGCGAGCCAGTTTGTGGCGAGGACCAGTGTAACGTGCCATGAATTCATTCTCCTTTAAAGTAAGATTCTCAGGTGTTTACTTCCGGAAGGCTAGTTCCATCTTTGCCTACACGAACTTCGGACGGTAGCGTTTCCGCATCGTGCTCCTCATGGGGATTCAGCCGCTGCCCATAAAGGGATGAAACTACGAGGGTCGACCTCCCGTTTTTACCTGCAATCATTGCTACCCTGTACACATACAGTCAATATTATAGCGCCGAAGGGAGCAAAGTCAAGAGAAAATCTTGGGTGAGCCCCCGCCCGCGTCGCGTTTCGGAGCGGAGACTGCCAACTTCTTTGCGGGTCGTCAAGAGAGCGAGCAGGAACCATCACCCATGATCGACGGATTTTGTCTGCACACTGGGGTTTTCTAAGTATATCGAAAGGTTTAAATCCTTTAAAGCAATAAAGCAAAGTAACTAAGGTTGGGGGCCCCCGCCGACACCAGCGTTAGCTTGAGTCGGCGGGGTTTCTCTTATTACTTCGCAAACGGTTGACGGTTATCCTGCAGTTCGCTCCGTTTTTCCAGGAAGCGGTAGAAGGCGAGTGCGGCATCTGCGCGCGAGACGGTGTCACCGGGGTGGAAACGGTTTCCGTCGGCAGGCATGATGCCGAGGGAGTTGACGATCGCGATCGCGCCTTTTACCTTGGAATTCTGGATGTCAGTCAGTTCAGAGCGGAACATGTCGTCATGCTGGGAAAGCTTCTTCAGTCCGAGCGCCCGCACGATCATGTCGGCCAGTTCTTCACGGGTGATGGCGTCATCCGGATGCAGCGTCTTCGAGGATTTGTCCAGGATGCCCTGATCGACGGCCGCTTCAACGGACGCGAAGTAGCGGGAGCCGCTGGCCACATCCTGATAGGAAGCTTTCCGCTGGGCATAGGCGCCCGAGAAAAAGCGGCCGCGGTTCATGGAAATCATCAGCATCTCGATCATCTCGCCGCGCGTAATGGCCCTGTCGGGAAGCACCTTGCCGTCGATCAGAGAGATGGCATCGTACTCGTACATCAGCATCAGCGCCTTCTCCGCCGGATGACCGGAGATATCGGCCGGCACGGGACGATGGATCATGGCCACATCGCCGTTCGCTTCGTTTCGCCATTCGCCGGTGACGGCATCAAGCACATACGGCTGCTCATACGGCGTGGTGCTGATCCGGTAGACCAGTTCCGCCTGGCGGACCGGTATCTCGACATTCCCTCTGCTCTTGGCCTCGCGCACCAGCTTCGGGTCAAGCGGCGGCACCAGATAGACCAGCTCGATCTCGGCTTCCTTCAGCCAGGCGGCCATTGCCTCCTCGGCCGACTTGTGGGCGGGAAGCGAGGGCGGGTAAGTCTCCCGGCCGATCTCCAGATTGTAATTCACCAGCTCTCCGGTAACGGTGTCGAACGAGACGCTGGCAGAGCCGGTGGCGGATGGAATGCCGTTTACGTAGCGTTTGAACGCAAAGGTGGCGCGCGTGTCATCGGCACTGTACGGCTCGGCATCCGCCTGTGTCGTCAGATAGAACTGCGGGGCCAGCGTAGGTGTCCAGCGGCGCAGGCTTTCGATCGCTTTTGCTTTCAGATCATCCGCTGTCCATTTCGGTTTGGCCGCTTGCGTGACGGGACGCTTCTCCCTGGAAAAACTGTAGACATCGCCTGTCTGGGCGTCGATGGAAAGAAAGAGGTAGCCGGGGGTGATGGCTTTATCCTTTGCTTCAAATTCCAGATTCCAGACAGGACGGTTGCCGCGGTAATCCTTCTCGTTGTAATTGGCCCCGCGCAGTTCATACAGGGACAGATCAAACAGCTTCTGGGCAAGGCGAACGGCCATCTCCTGGCTGAGAGGATTGCCCTGGTAAAGCGGGGCGAGCGGTTTGGTGCTGACGGGTATCGGGCCGCTCTCATTGCTGCGCGGCTTCAGGGAAAGAGTAAGCGGCTTGCCCGTTTTGGCGTCCAGGTAAAACGTGAACGGATTGCGATAGACAAGATAGAGTTCGTTCTGGCCGTTATCCGCTTTTTCCCATGGGATCATGTAGGACAGACCCGCCTGTGCCTGTGCCTGAAAGGCAGCCAGCGCCTTTTCCCTTGACAGGATCGAATCGGTCCGGGGGAGCGTGATCCGATCGTTCCATTCCATATGCATACCGGTAACTTTTCCTTCGCCGTTCACCACGATGTCGACATAATTGTCGGGGAAGAGAACGCCATCCACCAGCCGCACATAATGGAAGGTATAAAACGCATTGCTGTCCAGCGGGGGCTTCGCCTGCGGCAGATCGCGATCATACAGACGCATTTTCCCTACCTTGGCGGGCAGGACTTGCGCGAAAAAACGGTCTGCTACCTGTTGAGCCTCTTCGCGGGAGATCTGAGAAGCGAAGGCCGGCGCACTCTGCTTCTCTTCAAAATAATTGTAGTTGGTCAGCTCGCCGGTATCGGCATTGATGCTGACATTGATGTTTGTGGAGGTTTCGCCGTTCTCTTTGCCTTGTTTCCCCCAGGTAAACGACCACTCGGGAATCGGCCGCCACACATCAGCGCTGCGGAAGTACGCGTTTTCCAACTCCACATCGCTTGGCAGACTGATCAGGGAAGCGGCCCTTTGCAAAGCGGCTTCTCTGGAAAATTTGGCGTTGACGGCGGCTGCGGCTGCGTACTCGGGGGCAGGCTGTTTCCATGCGGCCGCAGCGGGAGTTACAGGGGCAAGCAAGCTGGCGGACAGAAGAATTAGCCATGATCGTTTGGCTGCAGTCATGTTCCGATCCCTCCATGATGGAATGTCTACTCAAAAGCTGTGACGAACAGGAAAAGAGCGGCGTTTCATCCGCTGCCGCAAAATATCTTTTACAGCTGGAAAAATGTACACTCTATTACGAAGATTATGGCATGATCGGTTGTGATCATTTATAATAGAATCGTATGAAAATGGCTTCGGGGGATTTTGCACAATGGCAACCCTACTCTACCTGATCCGCCATGGCGAGACCGAATGGAACAAGGCCAAACGCATTCAGGGACACAGCGATATTGCGCTGAATGCATCCGGCATCCTTCAGGCGGAGCGATTGGCTGAATGGTACAAAACGCACGCTTTTCATGCGATCTATGCCAGTGATCTCGAGCGGGCCCGACACACCGCTCTCCTATTGGCAGAAGCAATCGGCATATCCGTCCGCACACTGCCTTCCCTCCGCGAACGCTGTTACGGCGAATGGGAAGGTTTAACTTATGAGGAGATCCGTGAACGATTCCATGCCGTGGATCCGAATCAGTCGCTCTACGGCATCGAATCCTTTGCGGCCATGCAGCAGAGAGCCGCTGCATGCCTGACGCGGCTGGCGGCAGCGCACGCCAACGAAATGATTGCGGCGGTCAGCCACGGCGGATTCATCAATGCGTTTCTTCACCTTGTAACCGAAGGCAAACAGGGAACAGGCATATCCCGTATCGATAATACGGGCGTATGCGTGTTTCGTTATGCGGATGATCGCTGGGAAGTGCTGAAAGTGAATGACACCGCGCATTTGCAATTGTGAAAAGGAGAGGGAAATTCAAAAGTGGCGAGCAAAATGCTGGGTAAATTGGAAACTGTATTTTCATACATGGCCCACTTTTTTTTGCAGTCCTGGCCGGTGCATCGCCCGGGAATCCTTTTCCTGGCAGATCATGCAGGCCGTCTGCTGAAGATCATCCCTCTCCAGGACAGGCAAACGTGGTGTCCCTCCTGTTTTCCGTATCTGGAGGGAGATACCATCGCCGATGATTCCGCTGCTGTTCCGATGCGGGCATTGCGAACCGGTCAAATAACGACAGGGGAAGCGGACTGCCCGGATGGCACGGTTCGCTTGGGCGCATTCCCGGTAAAAGAGAATGACGGCACGGTGCGGGCGGTGATCGGGCTGATCTATCCCGCAGCCGATTCCGATCTGGATCTGCATTCCTATCTGCATGGACTGGAACCGTTGATCCTGATGGGATATGACGCGTATATCCAGCATGCGACAAGCGAAATCGTGATGAATGTAAACCGCTATGACCGCAGCGGAGCGCTGATCAAAAGCTTGATTAAGCAGATTGCCGCCATCATTGACAAGGGCTACTGCTCTGCGGTCAAGCTTTCGGACAATGGCACCCTGCTGCCGCAGGAACGGTTGACCACGGAGGGGCAGGAGAAGAACGCCACCCATCTGGCGCAAATCCTGCCGCGTTTTTTGGATAAGCCGATCAAGCCGATGGTGCTGGATGACGATCGGACCGTGATTTTCCCTGTGTATTGCGAAGGCAGGCCGCTGACCGCCCTTTTCCTTCACATTCCGCCGGAAGAAGCGGACTGCAGGTATGATGTGCGGGATGTCGCTTTTTTGCAGGAGGTGGGGGAGAAGGTCAGCTACTCGATCCTGCGTGCGGCGATTGCGGATGAACTGCGGCATGATGCCCGCAAGAAAGATCTGCTTTATCAATTGACGAAAAAGATTCAGGCTTCGATCGATGTCAACGATGTGCTGGAAGAAATCATGAACAGCATCCATCAGTTTTATCCCTATCTGGATGCCGAACTGTTCCTGACGGTGGAAACCAACACGACGCTGCCGGTCAAACCGCTCTCCTTTCAGTCGGGAGAATCTGATGTGAGCGTGCAGGCGTATCTGGAAGGACGGCTGGTTGTCTCCAAGAACGACGCGCAGGGCCGCCCGATGGTCGTGATTGCCGCCCCTCTTCTGGGGAAGCAGGGGATATACGGCGTGCTGCAGTTGACAGCCAACGAGCTGGTGAGCGTCAGCGACAATGAAACGGCCTATATCTCGATCCTGGCCGAAACAGCGGGGACGGCTTTTGAAAACGCGCAGCTCTACCAGCAATCGCGCAATCTGATCCGGGAGCTGCGCCTGATCAACCAAATGGCGCAGCAGTTGAACCGCAGCTTGAATCTGGACGAGATACTTCAGTTTGTGACCAAAACGCTGCTGGAAACCTTTGCGGCCGAATACTGTGCCATTTTGCGCCGAATGGACGACGATACGGACAAGCTGGTGGTCATCTCGTCATCAACACCGGAGCATGTGGGCAAAGTCGTCTCTTCCCAGGAGGGGCCCTTGGCGGACATGTTCTGCAGCAAGCAGGCGATGATCCTGGCTCAGCCGGAGATAACCCCGTTTTCGCTCGTGCCGTACACGTCGCTGATGGCGGTTCCGCTCCTGCGGGAAGCGGAAGTGACGGGAGTCCTGTTGGTAAGCGATTCGCGTCCGCATTATTTCAGCTTCGATGATTACAAGCTGCTGGAAATTTTCGGCCAGCATACGAGTTTGGCCATCACCAATGCGATGCTGCACAATGAAGTGGAGCGGATGGTCATCACCGACAACCTGACGGGCCTCTACTCCCGCCGCTATCTGAACGACCGGATGCGCCAGTCGCTGGAGCAGGATCCGTTCGGTTCGCTGATCCTCATCGACATCGATTTCTTCAAAAATGTGAACGACACCTACGGGCATCAGGTGGGAGATGAAGTGCTGGTGCAGGTGGCCAATGTGATCAAACACTGCATCCGGGAGACGGATATCGCCGCGCGCTGGGGCGGGGAAGAATTGGCTGTCTACCTGCCCCGCGTCGATATCCCCAGCGCCTTGATGATTGCGGAGCGCATCCGTTCCCATGTCGAGAAGGAAACCGTGCCGACGGTAACCATTTCCAGCGGACTTTCCAAATGGGACCGGCAATATAATCACAATATGAGCGTGGAGAACATTTTCCACCATGCCGACATCGCGCTGTATGAAGCGAAAAAAAGAGGCAGAAACCAGATCAGATTGGCATCGCACGGGTAAACGTCTTTGCAGGAGGGGCATCCGCCCCTTTTTCTGTTAGGTAATGCGTTTGGGGGGCAGAGGGTTTGCAGCCGGGAAAGGGGGCGGGACCCCGTCCTGCAGCGCTGGCGAGCGCCGGGCGCCTTTTCGAGAATGGAGGAGTGGACATGAATACAAGCGATCATCAACAAGCGGGCAGCGTTCAAGAAGCGGCACCGGGGGTGTATCTGATCGAGATTCCCACCCCGTTTGCCGTCGGACCGGTGAATGTTTATCTGATAGCGGGGGAAGCGTTGACCCTGGTCGATGCCGGCCCGCTGACACCGGAGGCCTGGGAGGCGCTGAAGCGGGGGATCGAGTGGACGGGACACCGGATGGAGGAGATTGAACAGGTGGTGCTGACCCACCATCACGTGGATCACTGCGGCTTGCTGGCCAAGGTGCGCGCCGTTTCCGGGGCGCAGGTTTATGCGCATCCGCTGGCGGTTCCTTACGTGGAGCAGGACGAGGCTTTCATGCAGTTTCACGACCGGTTTTTCTACGAACTGTACCGGGAGTGCGGCGTGCCGGAAGAGAAATTGATGATCATCCGGAAATATCATCAAAAAGTGCTTACCTTTGCCGAACCCTGCCGGATCGACGGGCACTTGAAACATGAGCAAACCGTTCCCCGCCTGTCGGATTGGCAGGTGCTGTATACGCCGGGCCATTCCCAAAGCCATCTCTCCCTGTATCGGGCCAAGGACAGGGTATTGATCGCGGGCGACCATATCATCAAGCGGATTTCCTCCAATGCCTTCATCGAACCGCCGCGTGACCAGTCGCACACCAGGCCGCTGACGCTGGTTCAGTACCGGACCGCTTTGGAGATGTGTGCCGCCAAGGAGATCGACCTGGTCCTGGCCGGCCACGGCGAACCGGTGACCAATCACCGGGAATTGATTACCCAGCGGCTCCAGCGCAACTGGGAGCGGACAAACACGCTGCGCAGCTTTCTCCGGGAAGGAGAGAAGACCGCTTACGAGCTGACCACCCTGCTCTTTCCGCAGATCTTTGAAAAGGAGCTGCCGCTGACGCTCTCCGAAACGCTGGGCCATATCGATCTCCTGATGATCCTGCATCAGCTGGAGACCAGAAGACGCGACGGGGCCATCTACTATTCCCTGTAAACCTTTGACGGAAATGGAATAAGCCCTCCCTTCCCCGGAAACCCTAACGGGGAAGAGGAGGGAATCGTGATGAAACGGATGTACAGCGCCCTGATCGGTTCATGTCTGGCGATCCTGTGTACGGCGGCAGTCGGCTGCACCCGGGGGCAGACGGCGCAAACGACGCAAACCGCGCAAACGGCTGCGGCCCAGTATGCCAAGGTGCGCGACAATTTTCTCGCCCAGCAGAGTTACGCTTTTTACGGTTCAACCAAACTGTTGGCCGGGGAAACGGCAAACGGCAATGTGGTCAGCTTCTCCGGCCAAAAAAACGGCAATGATACCTTTCTGAATGTGAAATTGTCGTTTCCCGACCAGAAACGGGTCGACTCCATGTCGCTGCTCTCGAAGAGCCGGCAGCTGTATGCCAGATTCGATGACAAGGAAGCCTGGCAGCCGGTAGACAAGCGGGATCGCGCGCTGGAGCAGGAATTGGCCAACTGGCATCCCGATATCAGCTTTCAGCAGATGGATGAAATGAAATCCCGTATCATTCCGCTGCAGGATACCAATCCGTCGGACAATCTGGAAGCGTTCCGGGTAACCCTGGATTCGAACAAACTGAAATCCTGGCTCGCCCGCCAAATGAAGTCCCAGGTGGGCGGCCAGGTCCAGTCGACGCATGCACCCAGGCTGAAGCTGGCGATGCAGCTCTCTGACGGAGAGTGGGCGGACATGGTAAGGGGAGCCCGCATCCAGGCGGCGCAAACCAGGAAGCAGATCGATGAGATCATCGACCATATGGAGGTTGATGCCGAGTATACGGTCTACTACGACCGGCACCGGATGCTGCCGACAAGCCTGGTGATGAACATCCGGTCGGAATACGATCTGGATGACCAACGGGTTCATGAATACTCCAGGGTGGAGACGTTCCTGCAGGATTACGGGAGGGAGAAACCGCTGCCGCATCCGTAAAAACACCCCGCCGACTTAGCTGTGCTTAACCTCAAACAGTGACGTTTGCTTTCGAAGCTTATGCCGAATCCTTTTCGGGGACCCCTCAACAAGCTGTGTCGACGGGGGCCCCGCCCCCCTTATACGCAGCGCAGCAGAACCACCCGGCACCAGCCATGGCTGCTGTCGGGGTGGTTGGGGGAGCGGTATCCGAAATACGACCGGCTCGTAAGCAGCAATCCCGTCAGCCCCCGCACATCATGCCGAAATAGTCGAACTGTTCCGGCCGTTTCGCATGCGGCAGCCCCTGGACGTTTTCTTCCCGCCTCCCGTTTTCATACTTTCATGATCGGTGGCTGCGGTTGGCAGGAAATCTGGAAAACATTGTCGAATTTACCGCAGAGAACGCTTTTTCTTGGCGGATGGTCTGTACTATAATTAGAAAATGCCAGCCGAAATTTGCCAGCCGGCATCGGCAAGGGATTCAAGAGAGCCTGGTGCGTCTGCTCTCCTTCCGCTTCACCTGGTGTAACGTGGGGAGTGAACATGAGTGGGAGAAAGAGATCGGGAACCGAACAACAAATCCTCGCATCCAACCAGGAAGCGTATCCTGGAAGCGGCGGCGAAGCTGTTCGACGCACAGGGCTACAACGGCACAACCGTCCGTCAGATTGCCGAGGAAGCCAAGGTGAATGTCGCGCTGATTTCCTATTATTTCCAGGGGAAACAGGGAGTTCTGGAGGTTTTGATCTCCCATTACTTTGAAACGTTCTTTCGCCTGCTGGCCGACGACGCGCTGAAGGAGCGGCAGCTGTGCGCATTCGACAAGCTGCTTGCGGTGGTTCGGCTTTATGTTTTTTTCCAGCGGGATCACGCGGCGATCTCCCGGTTGATCCAACGGGAGCTGAGCGTGGAATCCATGCTCGCCCGTGAAGTGATGACGCTGTATATTAATCGGTGGAAACATGAATTCGCCATCATTCTGGAAGAGGGAATGAATGCGGGAGAATTTGCAAAAATTCCTGTGGAACATGTGCTGCTGGCCATGTCCAGCATGCTGATATACCCCTACCTCAACCCGCAGTTCGTCCGTGAAGTGTTTTACCTCGAACCGGCTTCGGACGAATTCTGCGAATGGTTGGTGGCATCCGTATCGGAATTGCTCCGGTCCCTGCTGTTGTCCTCCCATACCCGAAAGTAAGAATCCAAAGGGGTTGTCCAATCGTGAAGAAGAAATTCATGCTTCTCTGCATGGCAAGCCTGCTCTGCTTCAGCACGCCGGCAGGGGCTGTCCCGTTCCCGGAGAAAACAGACGAGGTTGTCCAGGACAAGGACGGATATCTGCCTGCTGATGACCACGAACATTTCGCCCAGTTTGTGAAGGAATTTCCCAATGCGTACAAACTGGTGGTGGTGGAGAGCACCCAGCCCGAAGCGCAGACAGCGGACGAATACGCGCAGAAGCTGTATGACAATTACAATTTGAGCGACGATACCCTGATGATCGTCCTGGACATCGATACGCAGCAATTGGGGGTTTACCCGGGCCCGGCGCTGCAGCAGAAAGGCGCCAACCTGGAGATGCTCCATGAAAAAATCACCTCCTATTACGAACCGTTTCGCAATCAAAAGGAATACATAAAAGGGATCGAACTGTTCATCTCGGAAGTAAACGCCGAGCTTTCCCGGATGGGCAAAAAGAACGGCCCCGCCGGCAGCACGGCGGCAGCTGACCCGGCCAAAGCGCCGCAGCCGGCAGAAACCGCGGAGAAATCGCTCTGGCTCTCCCTGCCGTGGTGGCTGTATCTGATGGGCCTCCTGTTCGCTGCCCTGCTTGCGGCGCTCCTCTATTCCTATTTCCGCCGGCGCCACGTGTTCGCGCAGGTGGATGACGTGGAGGACTGGAAAGACGAGCTGGTCGAAAAACTGCAGATGATTGAAGTGGACAAATCGCTGCGCCGCTCGTCCGGCACGACGGAAGAACGGTACGTCGAACTGGCCAACCGCAAGGAAAACATCATGCGCATGCGCGTGCCGGATGTGGAGATGATCATTCTGGAAGCAGAGGAAGCATGCGACCGGTTCCGTTTCCAGATGGCGCTGGGGCTGCTTGACGAAGCCCGCGAGCTGCTGACCGAGATCGAGCAGGAGATGGCCGAACTGAAGGCCGATGTGGCCAAAGTGGTGCAGACCAAGAAGGAGAACAAGGCGGTGCTGCCGGAGATCGGCAAACTGGTGGAGACCGCGGAACGGAAGCTCAGCCACGCCCGGCTGGAATACGGGCTGCCCTTTCATGAGCTGAAGGTGAAGCTGGATGACGTAGAGGCCATGCGCGGGACCGTCAAAGAGGCGCTGGCGATGGGCGACGATGTGAAGGCGCACGAGACCACGCTGAAGGCCCAAGCAATTCTGAACGGGATGCTCAGTGATCTGGAACAAATCCCCGGTTTGGTCAAAACGGTGCAAATGGAGCTGCCGGAAGAGCTGAAAGAGATGGAAGAGGGCATCGCAGCGGTGATTGACGGCGGCTACGAGTTGAGCCAGGACCAGCTCGACACCGCCATGCTGCAGGCCAAACAGCTGCTGACCGCCGCCCGCAACGCGCTGGAGGAAGGCAGCCTGGAGCTGGTGAGAACCCATGTGAAAGCATTCCGGGTTCAGATGGATGCCATGTTCCAGAGCATCGAGCAATCCGTCATGCAGCAGCGGGAATTGGCGGCGCAGGCGAAGCAGCCGGTTCAGGAGAAGGAGGGTCTTCCGATGCAGCCGGTGCAGGCGGCGATGGCTGACGAGGAAGGCGAGCCGGACGAGCTGCCGGAGCATCCGTACGAACCGGAACCGGCGGAGGAACCGGAGCAGGAGCAGAGGGTGGAACCGTTCGACGTGCAGGAGGAATCGCGGCTGGCTATGGCGGAGGCCGCTATTGCGGGAGAAGCGGCAGCGGCCATGGATGCGCCGGGGAAGCCCAAGGAGGGGGCGGATCGGTCGGCGCTTTCCGTGGAGGAACGGGAGGAGCTGGGGATCACGGCGAAGGCGGCTCACCCCGAAGACGCGGAGCCTCGCGAGGAAGAGGAAGTCGAGTACGAATTGGTGATTCCCAAGCAGCCGGCCGCCGCGGTGGAACACGAGCAGCCCCCCCGCCAGCTGGTGGTGGAGACGGAAGACGACGTGCTGAATGAGCTGGAGCGTATCTCCGGCATTCTCATGCGAGTCCGGCAGCAAATCAAAAGAAGCTACCTGCCCGGCATCCCCGATCAATTGAAATATCTGTTCGATCGTTCCGTGCAGCTGTTGGGCCAGATCAAAGCGGCCCTGGAACAATATCGGTATGAAATGGATGAGGTGGCCGCCCTGCTGCAGGAAGCCCATGAATTTGTCCATGAAACGGAAAAAATGGCCGAGAAAGTGATTGAAAGCTGCCAGAAGGCCGAGGGCGCGATCCAATACACCAATCGCTACCGCCGGCAAAACCGGCAGGTGAATGAACTGCTGCAAAAGGCGGAGCAGGCGTTTCGGCAGCTTGCCTTCCAGGAGGCGTACCAGATGGCGGAGGAAGCCCGTCTCCTCGTGGAGGGGGAGCGGGAGGAACCGGATGGCCGTTGGATGCTGCGCCGCAAGAAGAAGGGGTAGATTGCGATGAAACTGGGGCTTCCGCTTTTTCTGCTGGCGGTCGGATTGATCGTGATGTGGCAGCCGCGTACACGCCGCTGGCAAAGCCGCCTGCGCGCACACCTGAAGGGGGACGAGCGGCGGATCAGGCAGCGGGCCAACACGTTTTTTCTGCTTGGCTTCGCCTTTGTTATGGCCGCGCTGGCGCTTCTCTATCGGATCGGCACCACATAAGGGAAAAAATGCACCCGGCGAGCGCACTCCTTCGCCGGGTGTTGTCATAGAAAAAAGGGAGCGCCGCCAGCACAGCGCTCCAAGGGATAAAGGTGATAAAGGGAGTAGAGGTGTGAGAATCAGCAACCTACTATATGGGGGAGTAGGGTCCTGATACACTCTTTGAAAAAAGAGCACCTACCTAAATGCTACCCGTTTCCGAAAAGATCAAACCTCTTTTTCGAAAAAAATGTTCAGCTGTCCGCTGCCGACCGGGACAACGCCGCCTGCGCGCCGTGAAGCCCGGCGACATGACCGGTGGAGAAGGCGATGGTGATGTTGTACCCGCCCGTGTGCGCATGCACGTCCATCACTTCACCGGCAAAAAAGAGGCCGGGCATCCGTTTGGACTGCATGGTGCGGGGATCGATCTCTTTGACATGTACCCCGCCCCCTGTGATGAACGCTTCCTCCAGCGAGAGCGTGCCGGTAATGGTGAGGGGGAATGCCTTGGAGAAGGCAGCAAGCGACTGCCATTTCTGTTTGGGGACGTGGCTCGCCGTTGTCTCCTCGGCTATTCCGGCCATGGTCAGCAGCAGCGGGATCAGCCGTTCCGGAAAGAAGCCCTTCAGCACGTTTTTCACCGTCTTCTTCGGTTGGGACGCCAACAGGTCCCAGCTCTCCCGGAAAATCTCGTCCACCGGCCGCAGCGGCATGAGGTCAATCGTCAGGCGCAGCGGCTGTTTGCCGTATTTGCGCTGCGCCACCGAGACATAATGTCCCATGCGCAGGGCGGCCGGACCGGAAATGCCGAAATGGGTAAAAATCATGTCGCCTTCCTGCGTGCTGATTTTTTTGCCGTCGGGAGCGTGGAGCGTCAGCGCAACCTCGCGCAGGGAGAGGCCCATGAGGGATTTGTCGCGGATGAAGGGGTCGCTTGCGGTAAGCGGCACCTCCGTCGGGTAGAGATCGGTGATCGTGTGGCCGGCCTCTCTGGCCCATTGATAGCCGTCGCCGGTGGAGCCCGTCTGCGGGACGGAACAGCCGCCGACCGCGATCACCACACAGGGGGCCGACAGCTCTTCGCCGCTCTTCAACCGGACGCCCCGGCAGCCGCCTTCCCCGTACAGCACGCGCTCCACCGGACTGTTCAGCCGTATCTCGACTCCCTGCTCCTTCAACCTGCCAATCAGGGCGTTGGCGACGGTGATCGCCTTATCCGTGACGGGAAACATCCGTCCGCGATCCTCTTCCTTCAGGGCGACGCCGAGGCCGGTAAAAAAGTCGATGATATCCCGGTTGCTGAACTGCGTCAAGGCGCTGTACAGGAAGCGGCCGTTGCCGGGCATCTCCTTGATCAGCTCGTTCAGCTCCTTGGCATTGGTCACATTGCAGCGGCCGCCGCCCGAGATGATCAGCTTGCGCCCCAATTTTCCTCCTTTTTCCACCAGGCAGACGCGGGCCCCCTGGGCGGATGCGGCGATGGCGGCCATCAAGCCGGCCGGGCCGCCGCCGATGACGATGACATCAAACTGTCTCTGTTCCATCTGAGTTCCGTCCTTTGCCAGTAAGATCATCCCATCTATCATAGCGGAAAATGGAGCGCGATGCCATGCAGCGAACGCTCACCGATACGTCTCGCTTGCCAGCGTACACGCATCGAGCCGCCGCCGGTCGACGCGATACCCGATGCCGGGGGACTCCGGTACTTGAATGAACCCGTTTTCCACCGTTACTTCCGGTTCGATGATGTCGGCGTGCCAGTACCGGTTGGAACCGGATGTATCGCCGGGCAGCACAAAGCCGGGCAGGGTGGTGATCGCGATATTGTGGGCGCGGCCGATGCCCGATTCCAGCATGCCGCCGCACCAGACCGGCACATTCCGGGAGGCGCACAGCTCCTGGATTTGCTTGGACAGGCTCAGGCCGCCCACGCGTCCCACCTTGATGTTGATGATCCGGCAGCTTCCCAGATCGAGGGCCTTGCGGGCATCTTCCACCGTATGGATGCTCTCGTCCAGGCAGAGCGGGGTTTCCAGCTGGCGCTGCAGCGTTGCATGATCCACGATATCGTCGTGGGCAAGCGGCTGCTCGATCATCATCAGGTGAAACGCATCCAGCTTCTTCAGGTGCTCCGCATCCTTCAGGGTATAGGCCGAATTGGCGTCCGCCATCAGCGGAATGTCGCCAAACTCCCGGCGGATCGCAGCGATCACGTCAACATCGAAGCCGGGCATGATCTTCACTTTTATCCGCTGGTACCCTTCGGCGAGGAAGCGCTCCACCTGCTGCAGCATGCCGGTGATATCCGGCTGGATGCCGATGCTGACCCCCACCGGGATCCGTTCCTTGACGCCGCCCAGCGCCCGGGCAAGGGAGAGACCCTCCCGTTTGGCGTACAGGTCCCAGATGGCCCCCTCCATCGCCGCCTTGGCCATCATGTTGCGCCGAATGGGGGCAAACAGCTCCACGCACTCGTCCGGATGCGCGAACGTATTGTTCAGCACCAGCGGTATCAGGTAATCGCGCAGCAGATGGTGGTTGCTTTTCAAGGTTTCTTCGTTGTAGTAAGGGTCGGTCATCGCCGTGGACTCGCCGTAGCCGACGACCCCGTCCTCGTCGTATGCTTCCACCAGCAGGAATTCCTTCTCGGTCGTCGTGCCAAAGCTTGTCTTGAACGGCGCCTTCAGCTTCATGCCGACATGGCGCAGGACAACGCGTGCGATCTTCATGACAGGTCAGCTCCTTTTTGCAAGAGGTAGCATACAAGCGGTTCCGCATCGCTTCGCATCACGTCCACCACCGCATAGCCGCAGGCAAAATAATGGAGGAAAAGCTCGCGGGTGACGGTGCGCCATGCGGCAGCGGCCCCCATGTCGGCCTTTTTCAAATGCTGGAAGTGGGCGGGGACGGGAAGCAGCAGCATCTCTTCCCCGGCATTCAGGCGATGGGCAGCCGGTCGCGGATGGCCGTCAGGGCCGATCTTGCAGGTGAGTACCCGGGGAATGCCGTCCGTGGGGATTTGGCGCCGCTGTTGATTTGCGTGCCGCTCCGCCACCCGCCGGCTGGTCAGCAGCCATTCCACCAGGAAGCGGTCGGTCGGCAGCCCTTTGTTCATGTCATCGTTCAATTCCCCGTAGCAGTTGGGCAGATACTGCCTGACAATTCCCCCCAGCTTGGCGATATTGAGCGTCGCATTAACCGTTTCCAACGGATCGTAGGTCCAGGTGATGCGGGTATGCCCCATGCGCAGGGCCTCTTCCCGCTGCAGCCATTTCATCTGCACACCCAACCCGCGTTTGCGGTAAGCCGGCAGGAATCCGAGCATATGGGAGCAGAGATGGGGCTTTCCGTCGGTAAAGCCGGGAAAGCTGTAGAGAAAGCCGATCATCTCGTCGCCGTCAAACGCGCCGAGAAACAGTCCCCCGAATTTGCTCACCGTCAGCGTCATGTGCAGGGGGATCACCGAATCTTTGCTCCATACCGCCGCTTCGAGGCGTTCCAGGTCGTGCAGTTCATGTTTCTCCGTCAATTTGCGAAAAGTGATGCTCATGCGGGCGGGTCACCTCACCGGAAAAGGTACGAATATAGCTACTATTCTGTGGATTGCGCCGCCGTCTGTCAAGGGAAACGGTTGCAAACGGCCTGCGCCCTGAACGATAATAGAAAAGAATTTGTGGCAGCGTGAAGCGTACATCCAAGGAGGAAGCAGCATGTCCGATACCTTTCAACTGGAGCTGTGGAAAAAGCTGACGGAAGCGCCCGGAGCGCCCGGCTTTGAAGGGCCGGTGCGGCAGATCATGCGGGAGTATATCACCCGGTATACCGATGAGATCGTGCATGACCGGCTGGGCAGCATTTTTGGCGTGAAGCGGGGGAACGAGCAGGGGCCCCGGATCATGGTGGCAGGCCATATGGACGAAGTCGGCTTCATGGTGACCCGCATCTCCGACAAAGGCTTCCTCTCCTTCCAGACCCTCGGCGGCTGGTGGGGGCAGGTGCTGCTGGCCCAGCGCGTTCAGGTGATGACCGACGCAGGGCCGATCGAGGGCGTGATCGGCTCCATTCCGCCCCACTCCCTCAGCGAGGAACAGCGGAACAAGCCGATGGACATCAAGAACATGTATATCGACATCGGCGCCGATTCCAGGGAGGAGGCGGAAAAGCTGGGCGTTCGCCCCGGCCAGCCGATCGTGCCCGTCTCTCCGTTTACGGTGATGGCCAATGGGAAAAAGCTGATGGCCAAAGCGTGGGACAATCGCTACGGCTGCGCGCTGGCGGTCGAATTGCTGAAAGAGCTGAACGAGCATCCCGACCATCCCAATGTGGTATACGCCGGCGCCACCGTGCTGGAAGAGGTGGGAGCGCGGGGGGCCAAAACGTCCGCCCATCTGATCGATCCCGATCTGTTCTTCGCGCTGGATACCAGTCCGGCGGGCGATGTGCCGGGGTCCAAAGAGACGTTTGGACGCTTGGGAGGCGGCCTGCTGATGCGCATTTTCGACCCCACGCTGATCATGATGCCGGGGCTGCGCGATTTTCTGATCGATCTGTGCGAGAAGGAGAACATTCCCTACCAGTTTTTTGTAGCCAGAGGAGGAACGGATGCGGGGCAGGCGCATTTGCACGGCAAAGGGGTTCCGGCGGCGGTTATCGGCATCCCCGCCCGGTATATCCACAGCCATGCGGCCATCATTCATCGCGATGACTATGAAGCGGCCAAACGCCTGCTGATTGCGGCCGTCAAGCGGTTGGACCGCTCCGCCCTGGCAGCCATCATGGCGCGATGAAAGGAGGGGGACCGGATGCAGCGCATCGTCTTTTACCGGCATGAGAAGGACGGGGAGGCTTTCTACGAATACAACTTCTATGATCATCAGTTTGCCCCGACCAATCTGGTGGTGCGGAAAATCCTGATGGCGATGCTGGAGTCCGTGAGGGAGCAGCTCACCCATCTGGAAGTGGAATACAACGACAAGATGCTGGCAGACAAACTGGGGAAACGCGCCGGCGAGCTGCTGCGCTTCCTCGGAGCTGCAAGGGAGAATCTGCAGGAAAACAGGAGCGGCGATGTGGTCGTCAGCCGGCAGTTTCGCGCGGAGCTGACCCCGGAGCGCTACGATTACTTCTATCAGATGAAAGACGTCTCCGAGCTCTCCCATTATCGGCTGCTGGCCGGGGAGCGGGAGCGAATCGTGTTTTACTTTAACCGCTATCTGCTGCTGCAGCTTCCCATCGGGGACGAAGAACGCTTTTATGCGGCGCTGACGGAACGGCAGGTGCCCTACAAGATCGAGGCCGTCAGCCCCCCGATATAAGAATCAATGCCCCTCAACCAGACAGCAAGGCTGCCGGGTGAGGGGCGGTTTTCTTACGCTTAGACGCGGTGGGTGGCCGCCTGCTGGAGCGGCTCCACCGACCTTTCGTCGATCCGCTCCAGCAGCAGGTCATCCACACGGGTGATTTGATGGGCATGGAAAAAGGTTTCTTCCGTCACGCTCTGCATGAAGGCTTCCACCACCTGCGGGCAGAACTGGGTCCCGGCATGGGTCTGAATCTCCAGGCAGGCTTTGGAAAAGGAGAGTCCCCGCCGGTAGGCCCGATTGGACGTCATGGCGTCAAAGGAGTCGGCTACAGCCGCGATGCGGGCGATGAGCGGAATCTCTTCCCCAGCCAGCCGGTCCGGGTAACCGCGGCCATCGAAGCGCTCATGGTGGGAGCGCGTGATGGTCAGGATGGCGTTCACCTTGTCGCGGTCATGTCGGTCGGTCTGGGCGTACAGCTTCTTCAGCAGCGCTTCGCCGCGCACCGGATGGCTCTTGATGCCTTCGTATTCGTCCGGCGTCAGCTTGCCGGGTTTCATCAGGATGCTGTCACCGATCCCGATTTTGCCGATGTCGTGGAGGAGTCCGCCTGTATAGATGGTATCCAGCATCTCCTCGGAGAAGCCCATCTTTTGGGCGATGACGCGCATATAGTAGGCGACCCGCTGGGAATGGCCCGATGTGTAGGCATCGCGTTCTTCCAGCGCCACGGCAAGCGTTTTCAAGATACTCTGGTTGGTTTGCGCCAGCTGTTGGCTGACATGCTCCTTGTAGCGGAGGTCCCGTTCTTTCCGGAGCGCTACCCAGTAGAGAATGCCGGTGATGATATAGCTGCCCAGGACGAGCAGGATCAGCAGATACTTGATTTTGCTGAAAGGACGGTAAAAATTCTCTTCATAGGTGGAAATGCCTACATACCAGTCCCAGGCGGGGAAATAACGGATGATCGACAGTTTCGGACGCGGTTGAGCGTCCGTCGGATTTTGCCATTCATAAAAAAGCGTTTGATTCGGCTGGCTGATCATCTCCTGGACGATATACCGGCCTTCTGCGTTTTGGTAGTGGTATAGATTTTTCCCTTCCAGCTCCGGATGCATCACCAGATTCCCTTTGGAATCGAGAATGAATAGATAATCGCCGGGGCCGAGCGTCAGGTCAACCGCCGAGAGATCCCTGGTGCCGTTGCTCTTCATCGGTCCGGAAAGAAGCTCCTTGATCCGGTTCATCGCCTCTTCCGCGTTGAGGTGTCCGGCTTTTACCGCATGATGATAGATCGAGATCAGATGGAACACCGCGTTCATCTGCCGGTCCAGGTCGCGGATGCCTGCTTCCCGGTACTGCTGCTTTGCTTGGGAATAGCCGATATAGATAATCCCTGTGAAGAGGATGGGTAGCAGAATCAGAAACAGCGTATAGGTGAAGGATTTTGTCGTTTTTTGTGGCAAGGCGCGACGTCCTTTCAGCTATTGATGAATGCTTGTTTTCATAATAGGCGAAATTTCCTGATCGTTCAACTCCTCTCCCCTTTATTCCCATAACTTTTTCGCAATAGGAAATATTTCGACATAATATGGCGGAGGAAGGGAGCCTTCCGTCCGATCAGGTGGAAGGCCGATTGGGACCTTCCAGCTTTTTATCGCCGTATCCCGGCCGGTCATCCTGCGCGGCGGCCGGCTGCCTGTTTTTCCCGGGATGGGGATGCCGTATGCGCGGATTCATGGTTGTACGCTGATCACTCATTTGCTTTTCTCCTTTCGTGCCAGTATCAAAGGGGATGGTGACGCGGGGTTGCCGCGCCGATGACGGGCCATCGCGTAGATGGCAAACAGGCCGAGCATGGACGCAAACAGGATGGTGACGAACCCATAGACGAACCAGGGGGCGGGACTCGCCACTCCCCCCAACCGCTCCACCATGCTGCCGCCGATGCTGGTGCCGACGGCCGCACCGATGCCGGAAACGAAGTTGGAGATGCCGAAATAGATGCCGAGCAGCTCTTCGCGGGCGAAATACCCTACCAAACTGTCCAGCACAGGCATGAACAGCATCTCGCCGACAATAAACAGGATGGAGGAGGCGCACAAGGTGAGGAAGCGGTCGGCCCAGCCGAGACAGAAAAGTCCCAGGCCCAGCAGGAAGGTCCCCGCCACCAGCGACAAATACGGATTGATCCGCTCGAGGACGAAACGGGAGATGGGTCCCTGCAGCAGCACGACGCTGACCGAGTTGAAGGTCCAGATCAGGCCGACGAGCTTGTCCGTCTCCAGAACATGGCCCGCCCGCAGCGGCATGACCAGCCCGAACTGGGCATACAGGGCCCAGATGAGCATGGTGATGGCCGAGAAGAGGAGAAAGCTCCTGTGGGACAACAGCTGCTTGTATTCCACAAGCGATACCGATTGGCACTCGCTTCCCCGGCAGCGGTCGTTCGGCAGGCCGAACAGGGCGACGGTTGCAAGCAGGAGAAAAAAGGCGGCGGCGATAGTAAAGAGCCGCTGGCGGGCGATGGCGAGCCAGGAGACGAGAAGCCCCGCGATAATGATGCCGCTGTGGGCGATGATGCCCCGCCAGGAGAATGCCTTGGTCCGGACATCCGCGTCCACGGCATCCGCGATCATCGCTTTGAGGGTCGGCGCCAGCAGCCCGATCCCCAGCCCGTTGACGGCAGCAAAGACCAGATAGAGGCCGTATGTGGAACTGGTGGCATATCCGACCATCCCCACGCCCTGGGTCAAGGCTCCCGCGATCAGCACGTTTCGTTTCCCCAACCGGTCGGCCAGCACGCCGCCAAGGAGGCTTCCGCCCTGATACGCGATGCTGCTCATCCCGAGGATGATGCCCACCTGACCGATGGAGAACAGCCGGGTATTCTGCAGGAAAATGGGAAAGATCGGAATCACCAGATAGGAAGCGAGGTGCATGAGAAAAACGACGGCAAGCAGATACAGGTAGATCCGGTTCTTGAACAGGGCCGAGGCCGCTTCACGCATGGATTCCCCTCCTCTGCAGTGGTGATGTTTCGGGCTGTAGCCGGGTCATCTTATTTTGGGGGAAAAGGGGCAAGGTTATGCGCCTGCCTGGGCGAACGCGGATTTTGCTTCAGCCTACGGGCATCTGTCCAAACACAACAACTGCCCTCGACATATACCTATAACTGTAATCGCATGTAGGCGAATGGCGGTTCCAACATCCAGAGAACAGGAGGGTCAGACGATGGGGAGATTCATAGACAATGACGGATTTGAGCTTGTCATCTGGATTCTGCTGATTATCTTTCTCATCTCCATTTTCTTTGACGAAGGGATCGATTAACGATGAAGCCAATACGGCAGTTGAACCGTTATTATAAAGAGAATCCCGGTTTTCAGCAGTGGATTCAGGCCAACGAGCGATGGCTGCGGGAAAATCCGCGGGTGTTCCGTCAGCTGCTGCGGAACCCCAACATGCTGAACCTGTTTATGGACCTGATGGTGCTGAACTCATCCAAGATCGAACGCAAATTGAAGCGGTGGGAAAGGAAGAAATGAGAGAGCGGCATGCGGCGTCGGGCATGCCGCTTTTTCTGCGGCCTTTCCCCTTTGGTTGAGGCGTGCCGCCGTTTTGGGGCCGACCATCGACATCATATTTTGCGGACAAGTAGCGTAGGGATAAGCATACACGGTCACAAGGGGTGTAATGCGATGGCACAGGTTATCCTGACGCTGTTTGTCGCCTACGGCATCGTTGTCGGCGGAGCCGTTACGGGTGGGATCGGTGCAATGTTGACGGAGAAACCGCCTCTCTTGTATATGGCCGATCTGGCCGATCAATTGAAAATCTGGGGGCTTGTCGGCGCGCTGGGAGGCACGTTTGATTCCTTTATGCAGATCGAGAAGCTGTTCGTCGGCAATTTCTCCCCGGTGGCGAAGCAGCTAATCATGATTTTTGCGGCGTTTGCGGGCGCCCATGCCGGTTCCATGTCGGTTCATTGGCTGGTGCAGGTGCGTCCATGACCGGCGGGGCGGAGAAGCGGAGGCGGCGGGAGC
Source organism: Brevibacillus sp. SYP-B805 (assembly GCF_011059135.1). Lineage (GTDB taxonomy): Bacteria > Bacillota > Bacilli > Brevibacillales > Brevibacillaceae > Brevibacillus_F. The sequence goes on from NZ_JAALGD010000020.1 coordinate 55,099, forward strand.
GTTACCTCGCCATCTTCCTGCTCGGGATCGTGGCTGGCGGAAGCGGCGCGCTGCTGTATATGGGGCACGGGATGGAAGACCTGATCCTGCAGAATCGCAATCTGAAGCTGCTCTATGAAGAAAAAAGGGAAGAAGTGGAGGAACTGAAGCAATCGCAGCGGGTGGCCCGCAAGAAGCAGGAAACGGTGGTGGAGGAGATTCGCGTGACGGTGATGGAACCGCGGCCGCACGGCTATGAGTATATCGAAACGCAGGTGATCCACTATATTGAAAAGGATTTGGCCCCCTTGAAAGGAAAGCGGACGGAGCAGGTGGCGGAGATGCATGAAATTCTGCACGAATTGCTGCTCAGGCGCGAGTATGTGATGGAAGACAAAATGGTGGAGGTGCGCCTGAAAACCGTCCACATCTCCCGCATCCTGCATGTCTTTGTCACGGTGCAGGTAAAACCGCTCGAAACCGGAACTTGATGAAACGCATGCGCCGTTTTTGCGTATATCCAGATGTACGCAAGAAAGAGGAGGTTGTCACAACCATGTCCATGTTCAAAAAACTGCTCGCCAGCGTCGGGATCGGTTCGGCCCAGGTGGACGCCAGATTGGACAAGGATTCCCTGATTCCCGGCGAGATCGTGCGGGGGGAGGTTCATCTGACGGGAGGGGACGTCAGCCAGGTGATCGATGAGATCTATATGTATGTGATCACCCATTATGAGCGGGAAGTGAACGATGCCAAGGTAAAGGAAGAATGCATCCTCTTAAAGCATCGGCTCACCGAGCGCTTCACCCTGCAGCCGAATGAACAGAAGGTGGTTCCGTTCGCGTTCCGTCTGCCGTATGAAACACCCCTGACCATGGGCCGCCAGCCGGTCTATCTGCGCACGGGGGCGGACATTAAAAATGCCATTGATCCCGGCGATTCGGACTTTATCGAGGTGCTGCCGCACCCGTTGATGGCGAAAGCGCTGGACGCGGTAAAGGAGCTTGGCTTCCAGCTTTATAAAGTGGACTGCGAGTTTAACCGCCATCTGGGGCGCACGTATCCGTTCGTGCAGGAGTTTGAATTCCGGCCGACCGGGCAGTACCGCAGCCGCCTGGAGGAGCTGGAAGTGATCTTTGATCTGCGCGAAGACGAGTGCGAAGTGCTGCTGCAGGTTGACAAGCGGGCGCGCGGCTTTCTGGGGGCGCTGGAGGAAGCGTTCGATCTGGATGAACGATACACCCGCTTCCGGCTCGCCGCTGCCGATCTGAACCGGCCGACGGCAGAGATCGCCGGGTGGATCGATGAGTTGATCCGCCGCGCGATTCGCTGACCCCATGCGCAACCGTTAAATCACACATCACCCGGCAATCGTTTTGATTGCGTGGGTGATTTTTTTATGGGCACGCAGGTATGAAGCCATATTTTTCTGACAATACTGGGGGCTAGACAAATATTTGAGGGAGGAAATTTCTTCATGAATTTGCTGGAAAAAACCAGAAAAATCAATGTGATGCTGCAAAAAACCATGGGGGGAAGCGGTGTAACCTATCCGGATCTTGCCAAGCTGCTTTCCGAAGTCATCAACGCCAACGTGTATATCATCACGGCGGACGGGAATCTGTTGGGAAGCGGGTTTTCCCAGGAATTTACCCTGCAGGAGGAAGGGCGCTTTGCCAGCCTGCTGCCGGAAGGGTATCATGAACGGCTGCTGCAGGTCGGGCAATCGCTGGCCAATGAAGGGGTGATGAGTCCGTACAGCATGGTGCCGAAAGAGTGGGTCAACCTCTTTCCGCAGATGGTGACCACCATCGTGCCGATCAATGCCGGCGGCAGCCGCCTCGGCACACTCATCCTGCTCCGTGCCTACGGACACTTTGAGACGGAGGATCTGATCCTGGCCGAAATCGGGGCGACCGTGATCGGGATGAAGATCGTCCGCCATCGTACGGATCAGATCGAGAACGAGGTGCGGGACAAGACATTTGCCAAGATCGCCCTCTCGTCGCTCTCCTATAGCGAGCAGATTGCGATTGAAAAGATCATGGAGCAGCTGGATGCCAAGGAAGGGCTGCTGGTGGCAAGCCAGCTGGCCGATCAGGCGGGTCTCACACGCTCCGTCATCGTCAACGCCCTGCGCAAACTGGCCAGCGCCGGCGTGCTGGAATCCCGTTCGCTCGGGATGAAAGGCACCTACATCCGCGTGCTGAATGACAAGTTCCAGTCGGAATTGCAAAAACTGAAATCATCCTGAGAAGGAAGGAGCCGATCCCTGCCATGCTTGGGCAGGGATTGGTTTTTTCATCCTGTCCCTGTCACAAAAGCGCGTACCTGATCGTCATGTGATTGAACATGATGAGAGGGAGTGGTGTTTATGAAATGGGACGTGACTGTCATTGGCGGAGGCTTGGCTGGATTGGTTTCGGCCGTTTGGCTTGCACGGGCGGGCCAAAGCGTGCTGCTGGTCGAGCGCTCCAATCAATTGGGCGGTCGTGCGGCGACGGAGGAACAAGCCGGATGTTTCTTTAACCGAGGAGCGCACGCTTTGTACAACAAGGGAGCGGGGCGCAAGATTCTTGAAGAACTGGGCGTTGTGATCGATGGTGGAGCGGCAGGCACCAGGCTGCAGTTCATGCATGAGGGGAATCTTGAAGTGTTTCCGGGCTCGCCGTTGGCTTTCCTGACATCCAGGTTTTTCTCCTGGAAAGAGAAAAAGGCGTTTGTCCGTCTGATGATGCAGATCTCCAACCTCAAAGCCGATGAAAGCAACCATCTGAGTCTGGCCGATTGGGCGTGCGAAAATGTTGAAAATGAAAAGGTGAGAAAGGTGTTTCTCGCCCTCTGTCGGCTGGCAACGTATTGCAGCCAATTGGATATCGCGAGTGCCGGGGCAGTTATCCGGCAATTTCGGCGATCGTTGGGTGGCGTCACGTATCTGCACGGCGGATGGCAATCCTTGATTGACCAGTTGAGAGTCAAAGCTGTAGAGGCCGGCGTAACCATACGGGTAAATCACAGTGTGGTGGAGATCAGCGGAACTTATCCTGACATGGTGGTGGCCTTTGCCAATCAACAGGCGGTCACGACCCGCCATGTGATTTCCACAGCTGATCCAAAGAGTACCTGCAGGTTGGTGAAACATGCAGCCGGAACACAGCTCGCAGCACTGGCGGATGCGTTGGTCCCGGTCAAGGCCGCTTGTCTCGATCTTGCGTTGAAGCGCTTGCCTGAACCCGCATGTGTGTTTGTGCTTGATCTGGATCGGCCGTATTACTATTCCAACCACTCCAGCGCCGCCAGGCTGACCCGTGATCCAGCACATGCCGTGATTCATCTGGTGAAGTACCTTGATGCGGAAAGTGAACATGAGCCGGTAAAAAACAGAGCCGAACTGGAAGCGTTTCTTACAGCCATCCAGCCTGGCTGGCAGAAGGAGGTTATCGGACAGCAATACCTGCCTGCGATGACCGTTTCCCATGGAATCGTCACTGCCAGGAAGCTGCCATGGGGAAACAAAGGATCGGCTGTCGCTGACATTCCCGGATTGTATGTGGCGGGTGATTGGCTGACCTATGACGGCATGCTGGCAGACGCTTCTCTCTCCAGCGCGAAAGCAGCGGCGCTGTCCATCATGGAAAAAGAAAGCGGGAAGGAAGCGGTGCTGACGTAGATGCCAAAGGGATCATGCCTGTGCATGCAAAGGGCGCCGCTTTTCTTTCGCTGCCGTTCAGGAGGGGACGGGTTGATCGGACGCCTGATCTCTTGTTTGCCTAAGGGTTTTTTGCCACTCCGGATGTTCTTCCAGGCGGCGGAAATCACGGAAAAGAAGCAGGCTTAACCCGAGAAGCGCCATCGTCACCCCGCCCAACCCAAATATCTCTCGTTGGGAGAGGAGATGGTGATCCAGCAGATAGGAAGTTACCGCAAAACTGACCGGATTGAAACCCAGCGATACCAGCGTTAGGAGGGAGAAGACCCGTCCCAGCTTCCGGGGATCGACAATGGTTTGAATATAGGTATTCATTGGGATATTGACCATGCTGATCGCGCTGCCGGCCAGCAGCATCGCAAAAAGACCAAACGGTAGCCCGGTCATGAAGGCAATCATGGCAACGGCCGTTCCCAGGCAGCAGATGAAGACGGCGACCAGGGGCAAATAACCGCGAAAGCCGTTCAGATAGCCGGTAATGGCGCTGCCGATGATGGCTCCAAACCCGAGCGCTCCCAGCATATAACCGAAGGCGCTGCCATTCCACCCCAACAGCTTGATCAGGGAAGGCAGCGCAATGTTGATGGGACCGGAAAACATCATGTTCACGAACAGGGCGGTGCACATCATCAATGTCAGCACGCGTATGCGGCATACATAACGGATGCCGTCTGCCAGTTCCGGAAAAAAGGATCTGCCGACAGAGGGAACCGCCGTTTGCGCCTGATTATGAGACAAGCGCATCGGAAGGATTGCCACCATGCTGAGGAAGAAGAGGGAGGCGATCACGGTGAATATGAGTGGATAGGAAGAGAGCCCTAGCAGCAGGGAGGCCGCCAGCGAACCCAGCACCGTGCTGATTTGCTGGGAGGATTCCATGAGGCTGTTGGCTCTGGGAAGCGCTTGTTTGTCCACGATGAACGGCATGATCGAACTGCGGACCGGCCAGAAAAAGGCGTCCACCAAGCCAAATACTACCGCCACCAGATACAGAGTGGGAGACAGCCCCGTGACGGCACCGCGGAGCATGAGACTGAAAATCAGGAGAACTGCGCCGCGCGCCAACAACGAGAGCGACATGATGGTTTTGCGGTTAAAGCGGTCTGCCGCGATGCCCCCGGCGAGCATAAACACCAATCGGGGGAGAGACATGGCCAACAGGGCGCCTCCAATCGCTCCTTCCGAACCTGTAACCTCGATCACGTACCAGGGAAGCAGGATGTAAAAGGCATTATCCCCTAAGGTGGACAGCACCGTTCCGAACCACAGCCGCACAAAGTTGACATTGCGCCAAACGGACGGATGAGCGGCCAACTGTATCCCTCCTTTTTTCCAAAAATCGAAGAAATTATAGCATTATTTGGGAACTATCGGCAATGCAACATCAAAATGGATAACGGGAAGCAGCACTCCTGCAGCCGAAAACGGCTCCAGTGTTTTTCGTTAAGAAGCGTCCTTGAACAGAAAAAGCCGCCAAAGCGGCTTTTTCTGTTCCCGACGTATATCATTTGCTTTGGAGCTCCGCCAAAAAGTCGGCCAGTTGGTCCCAGGTTTCGGTTATGCCCTGAATTACGCCCATATCCAGCACAGACTTGAGCGCTTCTTCCATCGCGTATTGCGTACGGCTGATCAACTTAGTCTTGCCGTCATGTTCGACGAATTCCAATGTTACCCGTGCCTCCGGCATGTTCTCGTTGACGTTGCCTTCCGCATCGAGAAGAGCAAGAAACGAACAGAGATCGAGCGGCAGCTCTGGTTTCAGGATCTGCAACGCTATCGCGCGGCAGGTGAAGCAAAAATCAGTTTGCTTAAACGCAAGTACGGCCTCGGTCGAAGCTGTTACCGGGGCCTTGCCGGCTCAACAACCTGGGTAGGCCTCGGAATCTGGATTCATAACCTCAGAAAAGCCGCCCAAATGTCCTAGTAAGAGCGAAAAGGCTACATCAGGATGGCCTCGACTCCCATCGATCACCTCCGAGTGGGATGACATTTTTCAGAATTGAATGTATCAGGAGTAACTAATTAATCAATATAAATATTGAATAAATTTAGAAAATAGCATATAGTACCAATTGAAGCGAGAAAAAGGAGGACAGATTGCCATGCAGCAGATCTGGAAGCAGCCCGCCTTCCGCTGGTATTGGACGGGCCTTTTTCTCTCCGGACTGGGGGATCAGTTCGGGTGGCTGGCCTTGACCTGGTTTGTGATGAAGAAGACGGGGTCTTCCGTGGCGATGGGGGGCGTGGTGCTCACCTACTTCTGGTCGCAGGTGGCGGCGGGGCTTGTGGCCGGGGTGCTGCTTGACCGCTTCGAGCGCAGGAATCTGATCATCATGGATAATCTCCTGCGGGGAGCCATCTATCTGGGCTTGGTGGCCCTGCTGCAGGGAAACGGGCCGCTGTGGCCTGTTTTTCTGCTGATCGCCCTGGCCGGCATGCTGGCGCCCCTCAGCAATGCGGGATCGCAAGCGTTGCTGCCGCGGCTTGTGCCGGACAAGGAGATGCTGCTGAAAGCCAACAGCTTGATGGAAAGCCAATGGCAAATCGCCTACCTGCTTGGGCCGGCCCTGGCAGGTCTGCTCGTCTCCTGGTACGGGGAAGCGCAGGTGTTGATCCTCGATGCCATCAGTTTTTTTGTCTGCGCGGCTTGTTTTTTCTTTATTCCGAAAGCGGCTGCCCAACCGGACCGGAATCCGGACGGGAGCAGGGAGGAGACGGTGCCGCAGACTGCCGCCTTCTTTCAGGCCCTGCTGTCCGATCTGCGGACGGGCTACCGTTATCTCTTCGCCAGGCCGATCCTGTTATGGCTGATCTTTTTCGTTTTTTTGTTCAATATGGCGTACGGCCCGGTGGAAGTGGCGCTGCCGTTCTATGCCAGGGATGCGCTGCAGGGGGAAGCCGTATCGCTGGGCATGCTATGGATGGCGCTGGCGGTCGGCTCCCTGTGCGGTTCGCTGCTGTTTTCCTTCCTGGAGTGGCGGATTCCCACAGGGTATACCTTGGCGGGGATTATCGTGCTCTGGGGAATCGCCACCCTGCCGCTGGGGTTGTGCAGCCGCCTGGATATCGCGCTCCTCTCCATGGCATTGGCCGGTCTGGCGTTTGCGCCGTTCGGAGTGCTGTACCGCACCTATTTGCAGCGGCAGGTGCCCGAAGAGCTTCTGGGGCGCGTCTTCACCTCGATCCGTACGATCACCGGCACAGGGATGCCGTTCGGTGCCTTTGTGTCCGGCCTGCTGATTCCGGAACTCGGGGTCAATCGGCTGCTGCTGTTGGGAGCGCTCGTATGCATGCTGGCAGGCGGTGTGGCTTTCCGGCAGCTCCGGGGAATCCGGCCTTGATCGCCTGCGGTTGATGAGGGATGAATGACAGGTAATTCCCTGGGGAAAGTTGGTAAGCATCTGTATAACGTACAGCCATCTGGTGAAGGATAGCCCTAGGGGGTGATCCAACATGCCGATTGTGAAATGCTCCGTCTCCAATTGTGAGTATTGGGCGGAAGGCAATGACTGCGTTGCCGACACGATCATGGTGGAGATCGACAAACACGCCAAGGCCAATTTCCGGACAGAATTTGCTGACGAATTCGCATATGACAGCGAACATCAGGATACGGCCGCAACCTCTTCCAATACCTGTTGCCACACCTTCAAACCTAAGAAGAAATAGGTCGGAAAAAAGACGTATCTCTGGAGGATACGTCTTTTTCCGCCTCATCGGAAGGCATGAATCGCCTCGTGCACTTCCTGCCAGGAATATATCCGACGGACAAGGGGCGGCAATGCGCCTTGGTTATAGGGGGTATCGAACAGAAAAACGGGTATCTGCAGTTCTGCCGACAGCTGCAGGGCATTTTCCAGCCGGTCCTCCAAAAAAAGGTCCACCCGCCATTTTTGGGCCGCCTGCAGCTTGTCGTGGGAGCCGATCAGATCGATTTCGTGGTACGGGATCCGGTTGCGCTTGAACCACTCCAGCGTGACGTTCAGATGCTTCTCCTCCCGGGCGCTGATGTAGACCAAACGATGCTGCCCCTCCCGATGCCAGCAGCGGAGTATTTCGTCCGCATTGCCATGGACAGGCGCTTCCCGGTAGAGGCGGCTGCCGTATTCGTCCAGCCATGACAGGAATTGTTCGTCGCTGATGTTGTATACGCTCGCCAGATTGTAGTCCGTACAATCGGCGTAGGATAAATTCTTGCCAAACGCCTCGTTCATCAGCGGCACGATACTGCCGGGATCGGTTACGGTCCCGTCAATATCAATGCCAATTGTTAGTGCCTTTCTCGGTCTCATCCTCTCGCCTCCAGTTTAAATTGTACACCGAAAACAGAAAATAAGGCTACTTCCTTCAACACAATCCTTCTTGCGAAAAGGGGACTGAGCGAACATGACGTACGATCGGTCAGAACGGATGGATGCTGGGCAGAAGGAAGTACAACCCGATCAAACCACCAATGGTGCCGTAAAGACGTTTGGCGGGGAAGCCGATACGGAATTTGACGCCGACTCACGGACGACGGACGTCTTTCAACCCTTGACGTACCGGCGCTCCGGGGAAACGATCACGTACGACCCGCATACGCAGACAGAGAGATATCAAGGCGACGGGCGCCTCGATGGCGAATCGGTGGTTCCTCCCCTGCGAGGAACGGACGGCCGCAAACGGGCAGCCCGACGGACCATCATTGACGATGACGTCGAAACGGCTGCGGAGATCACGCCAGACTGGCATACGCGGGTGGAGCCGCGCTCGCCGGTATCTGAACCGGCCCGGAAAGGCAACGCCGGCAGCGGAATGGGGTTCACGGGTATCGGCTTGTCCATTCTTTCCCTGTTTCTGCTTCCGTATTTGCTCGCGCCCATCGGCATTGTGCTGGGCTATCTGGCCTTTCGCCGCGGTGCCCGCACAACAGGCGTGTGGGCGATGGTGGTTGGCGCGGTCGCGATACTGGGAGCCATTTTGATCTATCCGTATTTTGTCGCCCGATAGACAAAAGACGGAAAACCTCTCCGGTGTGGAGAGGTTTTTTCCTTGGTAGATAGGCCCCCCGCCGACACCAGCGAGGGCCCCACTCGGCAAAGCGTTGGCTGGCGCCGGGTGGTTTTTATGCATACAGGTTGGAATGAAACGGCGTCAGAGCGGCGATCACCGCTTCGCTGAACACGTTGGCGCGCCGGATGCGATCGTTCGTAAACAAGGCATAGGCGCCGCCCCGATGATTGGTGCCCGTTGTCCCGGCCAGCTCATCGATAATGGTGCGCAGCTCGATCCCTTCCGTCTTGATCCGCTCTCCCACGGCATACGGGATGGGGAAGGCCAATCCCTTTCCCAAAAAGAGCCGCTCCCCGTCCCAGGCGGCGCAGACGGAGATCAAATACCACTGGCCGGTGTACATATCGTCAAACATCAAGCCGCCTTCCAGACCCAGCCCGATCCGGGCCTCGGGAACGGCGGCAAGCACCCGTTTCGCGCGATTGATCGCGCCCTGAATGGTTTCCGCTTCCGACAACGGCTGCGCGGAGACGCCGGACGGCACGGCCAGGCAGATCGGTTCCTGCCCGGTGGCAAGGAGGACGGCGGCCCGTTTGGCCTGATTGGTTGTGCCCAGTGCGTATTGGATGCAAGATTGCTCTGGCATGTCGCTCATCCTTTTCGTCAAAAAATGAGATGTCCCGATTATAGCATGGTTGATCCAACGGCGCGATTCTGTGCTAAGATGGTGGCAGGGTACCAATCTCGCAAAAGGAAGAGGCGCGCGATGAAATTTACCAAAATGCATGGACTGGGAAACGATTACGTGTATGTTGACTGCTTTGCCCAATCGCTGGAAGGGGTCGATCTGCCAGAGCTGGCCAGACGGGTAAGCAGACCGCACTTCGGCATCGGCAGCGATGGCTTGATCCTGATCATGCGTTCCGAGGTGGCCAACTTTCGCATGCGCGTATTCAACAATGATGGCAGCGAAGCCAAAAACTGCGGAAACGGCCTGCGCTGTGTCAGCAAATACGTGTACGATCACGGCTTGACCGATCAGACAAGCTTTACCGTGGAGACGCTGGGCGGCATCGTGACGCCGGTGGTGGAGCTGGGGGATGACGGTAAGGTAAACCGTGTGACCATCGATATGGGAGAACCCCGTTTCGACCGGGAAGCCATCCCGATGACCGGCGAGCCGCGAAGCAGGGTGGTGGGTGAACCGATTACCGTGGACGGCCGAACGTTTGCGCTGACAGCGGTGTCGATGGGGAATCCCCACGCGGTTCTCATGCTGGACGAGGTGAAGGATGAGGACGTTCTGCACTTTGGCCCGCTGATCGAATGGCACGAATGGTTCCCGGAGAGGGCCAATGTGGAGTTTATCCAGGTGCTGAACCGGCGGGAGATCTTGTTCCGTGTCTGGGAGCGCGGTTCCGGCGTCACCCTGGCTTGCGGGACGGGAGCCTGCGCGGCTGCCGTGGCCGCCATCCTGAGCGGGAAGACGGAGCGGAAGGTGACCGTCCACCTCTTGGGCGGCGATCTGGAGATTGAATGGCGGGAGAGCGACAACCATGTCTATATGACGGGACCCGCCGCCGAGGTATTCAGCGGCGTATATCTGGAAGAGCTGCCGTACGCAACAGCCCCTTGAGCCTTGAATCAGGCCCAAGGGGTTTTTACTGGAATTTTCAGTCGCTTTAAATCACTAAAGGGACGAAGAAAGTTTGGGGGTCCCAGCCGACACCAGCAAGGGACCCCACTCGGTACAGCGATAGCTATCGCCGAGTGGGTGGAGCGTTCGTTTAAGTTGGCGGGGTTATTACTTCAGTTGACGCCCGCGGCGATCCTGATGGCCGCCTGGTGGGCCGGATCGATCTGGTTGTCCTTATGCCGCAGACTGTTCAAGAAATGAATATCGAAATGACCGGGGAAATCGTTGTCCACAATATACTCGATGCTGTGCGGCATGGACGACATGGAAGCGGCGAGACGCCGGCCGTTCACTTCCACGATGACCGGACGGACGCTCCAGGAGAAGTTGCCGCCCCAAATCTCCTTGATGATGGCCGTATCGGCAGCGGTGAGCGGTTCGGTGTCGGAATGGAAGGCCCCGGTGGTCCGCTTCACCCGAAACTGTCTGCCTGTCTGGAAATCCGTCACGGTGGCGACGGCATTGATCGGAAAGACGTATTGGGCGCCTTCAAACCAGTCCAGGTATTCGCCGTATTTCGGGCCCGGCGTAGCCAGGACGGGAACGTGATGAACGGGGATTTTCACCACTTGGCCGACGGACAGGGAGGCATCGTTTGCCAGGTGGTTCACTTCCAAAAACTCCGCCATCGGAATCTGGTGATCGAGGGAAATGGACCAGGCCGTATCCCCTTTCTGCACGGTGTAGGAGGTCATTTCCACCCAGGGCTTGTCCGAATCATGGGGAGCATCGGCCATGTCCGGATTGGACGGAATGATCAGCTTTTGGCCGATCGAGAGCTCTAGCGTAGTTAGTTTGTTGGCCTCAACGATCGCCTGAATGGTTACGTGAAAACGGTCGGCAATTTTCCACAGCACATCGCCGCTGACAACGGTATAAACGGTTGAGCCTGTGGTGGTTGCCGGAATCAGCAGCTTTTCTCCCGCGATCAGCGTATCGCGGTTCAGCTGATTGATTTCCTTGATCCTGGCGATGGTCGTGTTGAATCTGGCGGCAAGCTTCCACAAGGAATCGCCGCTCTGCACCGTATAGACGGTGGACTTGGGAGGAATGTACAGCGTTGATCCGGCGTACAGGAGATCGCCGGTCAGATGATTCGCAATTTTCAGTTGTTCGACGGTGAGATGGTACCGCACCGCCAGCTTGCCCAGCGTATCGCCGGAGCGCACCGTGACCGTTTCCGCGTATGCGGATGCCGTCGGCAGAAGGATGGCGCCGGTCAGAAGGGTAGGGAACAACATTCGTTTCCACGTCGCAGCTGAAAACATCGTTTTCCTCCTTATGTAGCGAATTCTGGGATGTCATGTGTTATTGTAAGGGGAGGAGAAAGATGCTTGCATTGGATAAATCCGTCCAATGCGACCATTGTTTGCCAACTTGCGCTGCTTCGTAGGACTGGGGTCCGGACCACGATGAGCCTCCGGCCACGAATGAACCGCCGAAGCACAAAAAAATAAGCGGCGATCGGCATAATTGCTGTCCGATCACCGCATTCGTCTTGAAAAAAATGAGTGAAAAGTCATAGCTATATGTTTAGCCATTGTATACTTCTGTCAGGTAGACGTCGGTCTCAATCCGCTCGAACTGGCTTCCCGTGGAACGCATTTTTTCCAATTCCGCCTGAAGCCGTCTCAGTTCGTCTTCCATCTTTCTGAGTTTCTCCTGCATGGAAATCACTGTTGTCATGGTCTCTCTCTCCTTGGTTCATCAGAATTTAAAGACAATTCTAACAAGTTGACAAGACCTTGTAAAGACAGAGAAATCAATGTAAGCGCTTGCGTATGCAAAAAAATTGTGACATTTCCAGGTGGGTTTTTCCGGTGATCAACAGGGAACCGGATGTACCTGCGGGACAGGCGTGGCAAGAATAAAGAAAGGAAACTTTTCGCTGCTCCCGCGCTGGAAATGTGCGTTGTGGATCAGGTATGATGAAAGATAGGCTTTATTTTTATGAAGGATGGAAGGTGTCTAGCGTGATTTATCTGGATAACAGCGCCACGACGCAGCCTCATCCGCAAGTGGCCGATGTGGTGAAGCGGGCGATGGAAGAGTATTACGGCAACCCTTCGTCCCTGCACCAAAAAGGACTGGAGGCGGAACATGTGCTGAAGCAGGCCCGCAGTGTTGCCGCCCAGGCTTTGCGCGTGAAACCGGCGGAGATTTTTTTTACGTCCGGCGGAACGGAAAGCAATAATACGGCGCTTAAAGGCGTTGCCTTTCAATATCAGTCCCGGGGAAAACACATTGTGACCACACAGGTGGAGCATCCGAGCGTCTACGATGTTTGCAAACAATTGGAAGGATTTGGCTTCTCGGTCACCTACCTGCCGGTTGACAGCGAAGGGCGGGTGTCGGTTGCAGACGTGCAGGCGGCCATTCGACCCGATACCATTCTGGTTTCCGTCATGCATGTCAACAATGAACTGGGAACGGTGCAGCCGATCCAGGAAATCGGTTCCCTGCTGCGGCAGCATCCCAAAATCCTCTTTCATGTCGACGCGGTGCAGAGCTTCGGCAAAATCCCGCTTCTCCCGCACGAATGGGGCATTGATCTCGTAAGCATCTCCGCCCACAAGTTTCACGGTCCGCGGGGTGTCGGCATCCTGTATAAACGGGATGGACTCAAGCTGCAGCCGCTGTTGATGGGAGGCGGCCAGGAAGCGGGCTTGCGGTCGGGAACGGAGAATCTGCCCGCCATCGCCGGGATGGCAAAAGCGATCCGGCTGTTGGAGGAGACGGGCCATGACGAATCGGAACGGTTGGCCGGACTGATCCGTCGTCTTAGGGCAGGAATCGCCGACATACCCGGCTGTGTCATCAATTCCCCTGCGGACGGTGCCGCTCCCCATATCCTGAATATCTCGGTGCCGGGAGCGAAAGCGGAAGTGCTTCTGCACGCCCTGGAGGAAAGAGGCTTTCTCGTCTCGACCAAATCGGCCTGCTCGTCCAAAGCCAACGAGCCGAGCCGCGTGCTGATGGCTACGGGCATGGACCGGAACCGCGCATTGTCGGCCCTGCGCATCAGCGTCGGCCGCTACAACAAGGCCGAAGAGATAGATCGGTTTCTGGTGGCCCTGAGGGAATCCGTAGACCGGATTCGCCCCTATATGAATGTGTAAAGGATGACAGCAATGAATTATGATCGCATACTGATTCGCTACGGAGAATTGGCATTAAAAGGAAAGAACCGCGATGCTTTTGAAAGCGCCTTGATGCGCAATGTCCGGCTTGTTTTGCGCGACTATCCCCATATCCGGATCAGCCGCGTGTACGGCAGAATGTATGTGGAGCTGAACGGTGCCGACGCAGATTCGGTTCTCGCGGCTCTCCAGCGGGTGTTCGGCATCTCGTCGGTTAGTCCGGTGGTGCGGACCGCACAGTCGGAGGAAGCCATCAAGGAGGCTGCGCTGCAGCTGGTGCGCGCCATCCAGCCAACGCCGAGGACGTTTCGGGTGGAAACGCGGCGGGCCGATAAGCGCTTCCCCGTGACCTCGATGGATATAAGCCGCCGGGTAGGGACGCATATCTTGCGCAATATCGGGGGAATCAAAGTGGATCTGCACCAGCCCGACATCGTGGTTCAGATCGAGATTCGGGCGGAAGGCACATTTTTAAGCTGCCTGACGCTGCCTGGTCCCGGCGGCCTGCCGGTAGGCTCCGCCGGCAAGGTGCTGCTACTCCTGTCCGGCGGGATTGACAGCCCCGTGGCCGGGTGGATGATGATGAAGCGCGGCGTCACGCTGGAGGCGATTCACTTCCACAGCTATCCCTTTACCAGCGAGCGGTCCCTGGAGAAGGTGCGCGATTTGGCGCACAAGCTGACGCGCTGGGGCGGCAAGATCCGCCTGCACGTGGTGCCGTTTACCGAGATTCAGACGGCTATCCGCGACAACTGCCCGGAGGAATACCTGATTACCATCATGCGCCGTTTCATGATGCGCATCGCCGAGCGCGTGGCAGCCAAAACGAAAGCACTTGCCTTGGCTACCGGGGAAAGCCTCGGACAGGTTGCCTCCCAGACGCTGGAGAGCATGAACACCATCAACAGCGTGGTCAACATCCCGATCTTGCGGCCGCTGATCGGCATGGATAAGACGGAGATCACGGAGATCGCCAGAAAGATCGACACGTTCGATCTCTCTATTCTTCCGTATGAGGACTGCTGCACCATTTTTACCCCCAAAAACCCCGTCACGCGTCCGAAGGCCGAAATCGCGGCGCACTACGAGGAGAAGCTGGATGTCGAATCGCTGGTGGCGGACGCTGTGCAGCGCACCGTCGTGGAACCGATTATCGGGGAGAAGCGGGAAATGGCGGCGGATCTGTTCTGAATCAATTGCTGTGGCAGGAGAGGAGAAAGCCAATGATTATCCGTTTTGAACGCAATGGCAAGATGAAGCACGGATGGATGGTGGAAGACGAGAACAAAGTGCGCGTGATTGAAGGCGACATCTATAAACGGGATCAAACCAAACCGGTGATGACCGGCCTGGAAGTCCCGCTTGATGAGGTGAAAATCGCCACCCCTTGCACCCCCAGCAAGGTGGTTTGCATCGGGCTGAACTATAAGGATCATGCGCAGGAGATCGGGGCGGAGCTGCCGCAGGAGCCGCTCCTCTTTCTGAAGCCGTCCACATCCGTGATCGGTCCGGGCGACCCGATCATCTATCCGGCATTGACGCAGAACCTCCACTATGAAGGGGAACTGGCCGTCGTCATCAAAAAAGAAGCGCGCCGCATCAAGGCGGAAGAGGCGGATCAATATATCCTGGGCTTCACCTGCGCGCTCGATATCACCGCCAGAGATCTGCAGGGGCGTGACGGACAATGGACCAGGGCAAAGGGATTCGACACCTTCTGCCCGTTGGGTCCTGCGATCGCCGCCAAAGTGGATTACCATAACCTGCGGATTGTAACCAGGGTGAATGGTGAGGTACGCCAGGATTCCCATACCAGTCAGATGGTGTTCAAGATTCCGCAGTTGCTCGAGGCCATCACGGCGGTAATGACGCTTCTTCCCGGCGATGTCGTGCTTACAGGCACACCTGCCGGAGTAGGCTCGCTTCAACCGGGCGATGAGGTGTCGGTCACGATTGAGGATATCGGCACCCTGACGAATCGTGTGATTTCCGAATCGGCGAGATAGAAAGGACCCTCCTTCGCGTTGTGATGCGAGGGAGGGTTCTGCCTGTGCTTGTGTCCCGGAACGCATGCAGGCCATTCAGAGGGGTTCTTCATTCAGAGCAGGATCATCATGGGTCTGATGGGCGGCAGGCTCCTGGCGGGGAAGATCCTGATGAAAATTGCGGTATTCGTAGGCGAGATTGGAGATTACATGCTGATCGCTTTCCCAGCCTGTCGCTTTTCCAAGCAGTTCTTCATTGGTGGCCGCACCGTAAGGGCCCTCGGGAAACTCTTCGGGAATGATTTCGTTGCGTTGGGATTCCACCGTGGAGAGCTCGCTTGAATATTCATGTTTGTACTCCTCATAGGTAGGTTTGGGCTTTCGTTTCCGCCACATTTTTTCACCTGCTTCCGTTTGTTTGACATGTGATTACACGCTGGAGCGCAGCGGCCGCTTGCGGGTGGTTTCTCCCGTATCGGCTCATGGATGGTCAAAAGCCTTTCTTTCTAGTATGGAAGCAGGCTCCTGCCGCTATTCCTGCCGGTTGGCATTACGGAAATTTTTTCTTGACTACACAGGTTTCGTATAGTAAAGTTTAGTCTTGTTGAAACGAATGGTGATACATTGAACACATTCTTTCACAGACAAGAGGCAAAGTAGTTGTAAATTTCCTCTTGACTCAAAATTGAGCTTTTTGTTATATTACTTTCTGTCACCGCTGATGACGAGTTAACAAAAATTAACGCTTGCATCGCGGGAAGGATATGTGGTATGATGATCAAGTCGCCTCCGGGCGGCGGTCACGAAATGCTCTTTGAAAACTGAACAGCGAACGCGTGAAGCGAGCCAAGTCATTCTTTATGAGAATGAAGCTTTGATCAATATCTTTCAATTTATTGGAGAGTTTGATCCTGGCTCAGGACGAACGCTGGCGGCGTGCCTAATACATGCAAGTCGAGCGGGGGCCTTCGGGCCCCAGCGGCGGACG
>NZ_JAALGD010000021.1 GCF_011059135.1 Brevibacillus sp. SYP-B805
AGTAGCCGTAATTGCATGTGCCAATAAACTTCTCCATCTCATCTACGCAATTCTGAAGAAGGGGGTTCCTTATCGAGAACAGACCGTATAACGATAACGGATAGGACTGATAACCAAATCCTTCCAACAGAAGTTGGAAGGATGGTTTGTTATACCCTTTTTACAGTATACCACAAATCAAGATGCTATCTAATTAATTTGGCTTGACAAGATATTAGCTGGTTCAGGGATGTGAGACTCACGCCCCCTGAGATCCCGCGTCTTCGTTTCTTCGCTGTGTCGGTCGTCAAAGGAGCTCGCTTGGCTCCATCACGCCATGACGTTATCGGTCTGGGATCTGCCGCATGTACGGCAGATCTTTTTTGTGCTAAGATGGGGGGAAAAATTTTCCGAGGGGGGAGAAACCATTGGAACCCATGACCCGAAGACCGTCAGCTGCCGCTCTGTATACGCTCGGCACCTGTTACCTGCTGGGATCGGCGCTGCTCACGGCTGCAAGCCAGGTCTTTTATGCCAAATATGTGCAAACGATCAGCCCTTTTGCCTTTACCTGCGCCAGTTTCCTGTCAACCGCCGTCCTGTGCAATGGCATGGCATTCCTTCCAAAAGCGAGGGGACCGGCGCCTGCACGCACAACTCGAAAAAACTGAGCGAGGCAGGGTGGAGTTCCGCCCGCATTCTTGCCCACCGCTTTTATGCCATTGTCCTCCTCTCTGCCGCCTGGGCTCATGCGGATGGCGCCCTTGCCGACATCCTGGCAAACTGGGAATGGATCCTGATCGTCAGCCTGACGGGCGTCGTGCTGCCGCTGTATTTGCTCCAAATGGGCATCAAGCACTGCGATACGTTTCTGGTGATCCTTTCCCTGTCCTTTGTTCCGGTTTTTACATATTTCTTTCAAATGTTTGACAGCCGGATCAGATGGTCCGGGTATACGTTGGCAGGGATTATGCTCATCCTGGGTTTTTCCCTCGTGAGCACATGGGCCAGCAATGCCAGAAGACGAATGACAAGCGGGCGCGGGCAGTCCGTTGAATTTGACCAGACCCAATAGTATAATTGTTACGGTTAATTGAAGACGGAGGGGATACCACCACATGTTGACGACGATCGCCCAACTTGGGCAGCACATAGGTGAAGAAGTAAAACTTGGCTGCTGGCTCTACAACAAGCGCAGCAGCGGTAAGATCCAGTTCCTCCAGCTGCGCGACGGCTCCGGTTTTGTACAGGGGGTCGTAGTCAAGGCGGAAGTGAGCGAAGAGACGTGGGAACGGGCGTCGCAGTTAACGCAGGAGAGTTCCTTGTACATAACCGGGGTGGTGCGGGAGGACGAACGTGCCCCCAGCGGCTATGAATTGACGGTTACCGGCATCGAGATCATTCAGATCGTCCAGGACTACCCGATCTCGCTGAAAGAACATGGTGTCGACTTTTTGATGGATCATCGCCACCTCTGGCTGCGCACTCCGCGCCAGCGGGCCGTGATGGCGATCCGTTCGGAAATCATCCGGGCTGTCGGCGAATTTTTCCAACAAAACGGCTTCTACAAAGTGGACCCGCCGATTCTGACCCCCACCTCGGCGGAAGGGACGACCAACTTGTTCCACACCAAATACTTTGACGAAGACGCGTATCTGTCGCAAAGCGGGCAGCTCTACATGGAAGCGGCCGCGATGGCATTGGGCCGCGTCTACTCGTTTGGGCCGACCTTCCGCGCGGAAAAATCGAAAACGCGCCGCCATCTGATCGAGTTTTGGATGATCGAGCCGGAGATGGCGTTTGTTGACCATGAAGAAAACCTGCGGATTCAGGAGCAGTTTGTCTCCCACATCGTGCAGTCCGTGCTGAAAAACTGCCAGCGCGAACTGAAAACATTGGAGCGGGATACCAGCAAGCTGGAAAAGGTGACGGCACCGTTCCCGCGCATCACCTATGACGACGCGATCAAGCTCCTGCAGGAAAAAGGAAGCGAGATCAAATGGGGCGACGATTTCGGCGCGCCGGATGAAACGATGATCGCGGAACACTTCGACAAACCGGTCTTCATCACTCATTATCCGACGGACATCAAGGCTTTCTATATGAAACCGGATCCCAAGCGTCCGGAGGTGGTGCTGTGCGCCGACTTGATCGCACCGGAGGGGTATGGCGAGATCATTGGCGGCAGCCAGCGGATTGATGATCCGGAACTGCTGAAACAGCGCTTCCAGGAGCATCACTTGTCCGAAGAAGCCTACAAATGGTATCTCGATCTGCGCCAGTACGGCACCGTGCCGCACTCCGGCTTCGGCCTTGGTCTGGAGCGTACGGTGGCCTGGATCTGCGGGCTCGAACACGTCCGAGAAACGATTCCGTTCCCCCGCCTCCTGTATCGTCTCTATCCATAAGGCTTTGCAAGCGCACACCCTGCTGCCTGCGGGCGGCAGTTTTTTTCGCCTTTAAGGTGACTTGAATAGGTTCGGGGCCCCACCCGGCGCAGCGAGGGAACCCACTCGGCACAGCGCTAGCTATCGCCGAGTGGGTGGAGCGATAGCTTAGGCCGGGTGGGTTTTTATGCTAGGCTTGCACAGATCCCGTTGGTATAATAAGGAAGGGGTGAAGGACGACATGGATCGACAAATTCTCCAACTCCTGCAGGCAGGGGCGACATCCATTTCCAATCTGCTGCTGAAATCGTACAAACGGTTATCCTTGTCCGACGAAGAAATGATGCTGATCATCCACCTGCTGTCCTTTCAACAGGAGGGAAACCGGTTTCCCACCCTGCACCAATTGGAAGAGCGCTTGTCCATGTCCAACCTCGAGCTGGTCCGCATGCTGCAGCATCTGATGAAGGCAGGCTTCCTTGCCATTGATGAATACATCGACCCGCAGACCGGACTCCGGCATGAAAGCTACAATCTGGAGCCGTTGTATGAACGCCTGGCTGCGGCCTTAGCGCTGGACGGGATGGCGGAAGCAAGCGCAGCGGGGGAAGAGCCGTCCGCCGGGCCTTCCAGCTTGTATGCCCGTTTTGAGCAAGCCTTTGGCCGTCCGCTCTCTCCCTTCGAGATGGAAACCCTGCAGATCTGGAAGGAAGAGGACCGCTACCCGGATGAATTGATCCTGACCGCCCTGCGTGAGGCTATGTCGGTTGGCAAGCTGTATATCAAATACATCGACCGCATTCTCCTGGAATGGCAAAAACAACAGATCACCAACGCGGAGGAGGCCCGCGCCTACAGCCTGCGCTTCCGCCGCCTCCAGAACAGCCGGGACAGCCGGCAGCCGCTGTGAACGTTTCGTTCGCAGCGGTTTTTTTACGTGGGACCCATCCTCCGCTCCGGTCATAGCATATTACGAGAAACATGGGCATCGCCAAATGCCTATGGCAGTTGGAGGAGGAAAGTGTCGATGGAAAAACGCAGAAAAAGTGAGAAGCCGCACTGGGTCACGCCCGGCGTCTTTTCCGGGGCCGTTCAGACGCAGGAGAGGCTTGGGCAGGAACCGGTCAGCCATGCGCTTGCACAGGCGGAGGAACAGAGCGAACTTATCGGAAAAATAACTTCACTGGAACAAGATATGCAGACGCTTCAGCGCCAATTGCAGGAGTGGGAGAAAAAATGGGCGCACTTTGTCAAGGCAAGTCAGCGCGATCGCGAGCATCTGTACCAGGTTGTGCTCTCCTTGAAAAAAGAATGGGAGATGGAACGCGATGAAAATCGCCATCGTTAGCCCAGGGCCTTTCTCGGTTCCACCTGTGAAAGGAAGTTCCGTAGAGCACGACATCCATCAAATCTCGCGTGCCATCGGGCCTGAGCATTCGGTGACGATCTACGCCCGCACGTGTCCGACGTATCCGCGCTCCTCCAAAAAGGAGAATCGAACCTATGTCCGTTTTCCCTACAACCACAAGCCGATCGCGTATATCCGCAGCATCATCAAGGATCTGCGCAGGCGCACGCCCGATGTGATTCTCGTAGAGAACCGCCCCCACTATGTTCCCTACCTGCGCAGGGCTTTCCCCCGCATCCCCATTATTTTGAACATGCATTCGCATGTGTACGCCTCCAAACGAATGATTGCGCCGGGGACCATGCGCCGCGTCATGCGGATGATGGACGGCATGATCACCAACAGCGAATATCTGCGCCGGCACTTCATCCAGGTACATCGGGCCGATCCATCCCGGGTGCATGCCGTCCATCTCGGGGTTAATCCGACAGCCTATCAGCCTTTCCGGGTGGAAGCGAAGGTCAGGCAACTGCGGCAGCGGCTGGGTCTTCAATCGCGACATCGCGTGCTTTTTTTTGCCGGGCGCTTGATGCGGGAGAAAGGGGTGCATCTTCTCCTGAAGACCTTCCGCAAGATCAGTGAAAAGGATCCCCAGGCCCGCCTGCTGATCGTCGGCGGGGCCGGATATGGTAGCAACCGGATGACCCCTTATGTGAAATGGCTGCACAAGCTGGCGGAACCGCTTGGGAGCAAGGTGATCTTTGTCAATTTTGTCCCGACGAAGGAGATGCCCGCATGGTACCAGCTGGCCGACCTGGTTGCCACACCGTCGCTCTGGCAGGAACCGTTCTGTCGGGTCAATCTGGAAGCGATGGCGGCCGGCAAGCCGGTCTTGTCCACGCCAAACGGCGGCATTCCCGAGGTGGTCCCCCACCAACGGGCAGGCTTCCTTGTTCCCGCAACAGAATGGACGGTCGTGGTGCCGCAGATCTGGCAAAGTTACTGGCGCTCATCCGCCATGCGCGCCGAACTGTCGAGCAATGCCCGCGCCAGAGCCGCCATGCTGTCCTGGAAAGCGACAGCGCAGGGCTACCTGGCTGTCTTTCAGCAGGCAATTGCCCGGCGCCGCAAGCGAACAGGCAATGGCTGGAGAGGATGAGTCGCATCGTCTGGCGTGGGTGTCTGCCTTTCTTGCCGGACGGTAGACGGTAGCCCTTACGCCCGTAAACGGATTGCCATACTGTAGTAGTACGAAAGCACAGCTGGGGAGTGATTAGAGAGATGAAAGGGTTAATATTGTGTGCCGGTCGCGGCACCAGGCTGCATCCCTTTTCGTATTCACAGCCCAAAACCCTCCTCCCGGTTGCAAATCATCCTGTCCTCCACTATTGTATCCGCAAATTGATTGAGGTTGGCATCCGTGACATCGGGATCGTGATTAACCCCACGCAAACACAGATCGTCGAGTATGTAGGAGATGGTAGTCGCTATCAGGCTACCATTACGTTTATTGAGCAGACCAAACCGCTGGGAATCGCGCACGCCGTGAAAATAGCGCGTCCCTTCATTCAGGAGGAGCCTTTTCTGCTGCTCCTGGGAGACAATTTGCTGATGGATTCGCTGCACCAGCTGCACCAGACCTTCCTCGCCGCGTCGGCGGAGGGGGCACTCTTGTTGGGCGAGGTGGATCGACCGCAGGATTACGGGATTGCCGAGATATGCGACGGCAGAATTGTTTCGCTGGAAGAAAAACCGGTTGCCCCCAAAAGCAGGCTGGCGGTCATCGGGGCATATGTCTTTACCCCCGCGATTTTTGAGGTGATTCACACGCTGAAACCATCCGGCAGGGGAGAATACGAGATCACCCACGCGATTCAGGGACTGGTCGACAAAGGGTATCCGGTCGCCCACACGGTGACGGACGGGTTGTATTCAGACGTGGGCACGATCGAGCGGTGGTTTGAAGCCAATCGCTGGATGCTGGCAGAAGAAGTGGGCGATCGTGTCAAAGCAGGAACAACCAGCGTATTGCGCAATTGCGAATGCATCGGCCCGGTGCTGATCGGGGAGCACTGCCGGCTGGAAAACTGCCGGATCGGTCCCTATGTGTCCATCCAGGATGGGGTCGAGGTGAAAAACTGCAGGTGGATCCGGGAGAGCATCCTGTTGGAAAACTCATCGTTGATCGATGTGGAATGGATAGTGGAAGACAGCGTCTTTGGCCGTTCCTCCCATCTGATCGGACTGCATACGTCCAAGACGGGCGTCTTTATCGTCAGCGACAAGTCGACCATCTTGTTTCCGACGGAACAGAAGAAGGCGGGAACATGAGGCCGCTGTTTACCGTCGTGATCCCGACTTACAATCGCGCCCGCTTTATCGGCAAGGCCATCCGGAGCGTGCTGGGGCAGACTTATAAAGGCTGGAAGCTGCTGATCATCGATGACGCCTCCACCGACAATACCAAACAAGAAGTAGCACGATATCTGATCCATCCCAACGTGCAGTACGTCCGCATGGAACAGAATGCGGGCATCTCCGCGGTGATGAACAAGGCGCTTTCCCTTGTGGACACCCCTTATCTGGTGCAGCTGGATTCCGATGACTGGCTGCCCTCCCGTGCGCTTGCCATTCTGGCCAGCCATGTGAAATCGGCGAAGCGCCGTTATGCCCTCTACTATGGCAACGTGACAATCTGGCGGGTCAGCGAGACGATGAACTATCGCAAGGCGTTTCACATCAGGCACCGGGAGTTTCGGAACAAGTATCAATTTCTCACATACAACAAATGGATGGTCGCGCCGCGGTGCTACAGCGTCAGCGCTCTGCGCAGGGTAGGCGGCTGGGATACGTCCGACGAATATGAAGGCAGGATCATGGAGGACCGCCGGATCATCCTCCGCCTGATCGAACGGTATCCGGTCAAATGGATCGATCGGCATCTGTACAACCGGACGAAACACCGGCAGCAGCTGACCGATCCGCAATCGAAACAGCGGCGGAACAAGCTGCGCCTCATGACGTTTGACTACTATTTGCGCCGCTGGGGGAACAGATATCGGGCCGTTTATGGTTACAAGAACGGCTACCTGGTTATCCGCAAGCTGATACGCGTGAGGAGGTCGACACGATGACAACAGCGCTGGTAACCGGCTGTGCCGGATTTATCGGGTCACATCTGACACAGCGGCTGCTTCAGGAAGGGTATACGATCATCGGCATCGACGGTTTTACGCCGAATTACGACGCCCGGCTGAAATGGCGCAACCTCTCGCTGATCGGGCAGCATCCCCGCTTCCTCTTTCATGCCGCTCCGCTGCAAACGGGCGATTGGGAACAGTGGCTGCAGGAGACCGACATCGTGTTCCACCAGGCTGCGCTCCCGGGCGTGCGAGCCAGTTGGGGCAACGCCTTTGCCGATTACGCGGCAAACAATCTGGTCGCCACCCAGCAACTGCTGGATGCCTGCCGCCGTTATCCGCGAATCCAGAAGATCGTCATCGCGTCATCCTCTTCCGTCTATGGCACCATGCAGGAAGGATTGACCGACGAACGGGCGCCGCTGTTGCCCCTTTCGCCCTACGGGGTGACCAAGGCAGCCATGGAACAGCTTTGCCGGGCATACGTGAACGCTTACGGCCTGCCGATCGTCCTGCTGCGCTATTTTACGGTATACGGGCCAAGACAGCGGCCGGACATGGCGTTTCACCGTTTCTTCCGGCAGCTGCTGCGCGACGAGGAGCTGCAGGTGTACGGGGACGGTCATCAAACGCGCGATTTCACCTACGTCAGCGATGCGGTGGAAGCCAACCTGCTGGCTGCCCGTCTCGGAGAAGCCGGCGATATCTACAACATCGGGGGGAATCGCGAAGTCAGCGTCCTCGAAGCGATTGAACAGATGGCCGCCTTGGCGGGCAGAAAGCCGCGAATCGCGTTTCTGCCCGAACAGGCCGGCGATGCGCGGCGGACCTGTGCGGATATCAGGCATGCGGGGGAGAAGCTGGGCTACGATCCGCAGGTTTCCCTGGAAGAGGGGCTGCGACTGCAGTTGGACGACATGATCGAGCAGGAACGGGGGTAAGCGCATGCATCGTGTGCTGGTCTACCGCCGGAAGTATTTGGCGAACAGCGAGACGTTTATCTATCAGCAGCTGATCGGCCACCGCCGGGTAAAACCGGTCGTCTTGACGCGCAGCAAACCATTCAATCTGCAGCAGTTCCCGTATCATCCCATCTATATCCGCAAAAGCTTCCGCGGACTGGACCGCTGGCTGAAGCGGCAGAACATCAGCTGCCTGCATGCCCGCTTCGGCACGGCGGGCGTGGAACTTCTGCCGGTGGCCCGCAAGACGCGGCTTCCGCTCATCGTCTCGTTTCATGGCTTTGATGCAACCAAGCAGGTCAACAGAAGCAAACGGTACCGCGCCCAGCTGCGCACGCTGTTCCGCCGCAGCCGGGCGGTTACGGTCGTCAGCCGGCATATGAAGAGAAGGCTGATCCGTCTCGGCTGTCCGGAACGAAAAATCGTCCTCATCCGCTCCGGTATCGACCTACGCCAGTTTCCCTTTCAACCGTCTCCTTCCGTCCGCGATGACGCGTTTCGTATTCTGAGCGTCGGCCGCCTGACGGAGAAAAAAGGCATGGATATCCTGATCAGGGCGTTTTGGCGCCTCCTGCGGACCTATCCGCGGGCAACCCTGACCATCGTGGGGGATGGGGAGCAAAAGGGGAAACTGCTCCGGCTGGTCAGCCGGTTGGGCATCCGGAAACAAGTTACGTTTACCGGGGCGCTGCCGCATCAGGAAGTGCGCAGGGCGATGGAAGGCTGCCATCTCTTTGTCCTGGCCTGCAAAACGGCAAAAGACGGCAATCAGGAGGGGATACCCAACGTCCTGATGGAGGCGATGGCGCTCGGCAGACCGGTGATTTCCACGTACCACGCCGGCATTCCCGAGTTGATCACCCATGGGAAAAACGGATTTCTTGTGCCGGAGAAGGCTCCCGACAAGCTGGCCCGGATGATGGCGTACGTGCTGTCGCAGCCGGAGCGCTGGCCGCAGGTGACCGCGAACGCCCGCCAGCGCGTGGCAGAGCGGCATGATATCCAAAAGCAGCGGCGAAAACTGGAAGATTTGTATCTATCAGTGATCGGGAAAGCGAGGTGAAGCGATGAAGATCACGGTGATCGGTACGGGGTATGTTGGGTTGACCACGGCGGTCTCTTTTGCGATGCGTGGCCACAGCGTCATGGGAGTGGACGTGGATGCGGCCAAAGTGGAACGGCTGCAGCGCGGCCAATCCCCCATCTATGAGCCCGGACTCGAACCCGCATTGCAAAAGGCGATGGAGGAAGGAGGCCTGACCTTCACGGCGAATCCGGCGGAGGCGGTCGCACGGGCGGATGCCCTCTTTCTCTGCGTGGGCACGCCGGAAGGCCAAGACGGCCGCGCGGACCTTGGCTATCTGTTCAAGGCGGTCGCCACGCTTCAGGAACTGCTGCCGAAGGAGGGGGGAGAGAGGCTTGTTGTAATCAAAAGCACCGTTCCGGTCGGCACCTCGGATCAGATCGCGGGCATGTTTGCCGCTTACAGCAACGTGCATGTTGTCACCAATCCCGAATTTTTGCGGGAAGGCAGAGCGCTCCAGGATTCGCTGGAACCGTCGCGCATCGTGATCGGCGCCCGGGATGAGCGGGCGTTCGCGCTGATGGAAGACGTCTATGCGGACATCGATGCTCCCCGGATCCACACCACCCGTGCGAATGCGGAGATGATCAAATACGCGTCCAATGCGTTTCTCGCCACACGCATTTCGTTTATGAACGAGCTGGCAAGGCTTTGTGCGGCTGTAGGAGCGGACATCGAGGTAGTCGCCCGCGGGATGGGGCTTGACAGCCGAATCGGGCCGGAATTCCTGCGCGCCGGTGTCGGTTTCGGAGGCTCGTGCTTTCCGAAGGATATCGAAGCGTTGATCAATTTGGCGCGGGCGACCCAAACCCCGCTGTCCCTGCTGGAGCAGGTCAGAGCGATCAACCGGAGCCAGCCTGCCTGGTTTCTGGACCGGATGCGGAACTGCCTGCAAACCTTCGCGGGCAAGGAGATCGCGCTGCTGGGCCTCTCCTTTAAACCGGAGACGGATGATATCCGGGAGGCCCCTTCCCTTGTGATCGTAAAGAGATTGCTGGCCGAAGGGGCGCATGTGCGCGCCTACGACCCCGTGGCAGTGCCGCATGTGGTGCGGCTCTTCCCGGAGCTGACCTTCGTCAATACGGCCTACGATGCGCTGGAGGGAGCAGACGCTGCCATTTTGGTAACGGAGTGGAAGGAATGCACCCAGCTTGACTGGCTGTGGGTGAAAGTCATCATGGCGGGGACGTTTCTGTTTGACGGCCGCAATGCATGGCCGGCGGAGCATGTGAAAGGACTCGGGTTTACCTATCTGGGGGTTGGCAGGAGCTGAAGCCGGAAACAACCAGAAATCCCCGCCCGTCAAGCGGCGTGCCACGGGCGGGGTGGTTCGGCTGTCGGGCGGCATGACAAATATTTGAAGTTGGTGCGGATTTCCGTTACGATTACAGTGTACGGATGAATGCGTGTGAAAGGAGCAACTCTCATGAATAAAAACAAGACACTGCCGAAGCGAAGCGAAATCCCCGCCGAATTCAAATGGAGGCTGGAAGATATCTATCCTTCCGATGAGGCATGGGAGGAAGATGTCAAAAAGGTGAAGGAGATGATCGAACAGATCAAATCCAAGCAGGGGACGCTTGCGCAATCGGGGAAACATTTGCTGGATGCGCTGGTCTTGCAGGATGAATTGACCAAAACGATGGATCAGGTGTACGTCTATGCACGGATGCGCCGCGACGAAGACAATACGAACAGCACGTACCAGGCGCTGACAGACCGAGCGACAAGCTTGAGCACGCAGGTGTACAGCGCCTTGTCATACATACAGCCGGAGATCCTCGCGATCGACAGCGAGGAATTGAAAAAGCTGCAGGCGAGCGAGCCGGGCCTGGAACATTACCGGAAGCTGTTGGAGGAAATTACCCGCTTCAAGCCGCATACGCTGTCTGCACCGGAAGAGGCGATCCTGGCCCAGGTGGGAGAATTGGCGTCCGCCCCCGGCAAGATTTTCGGCATGCTGAACAATGCCGACATCAAGTTCCCCATGATTACGAACGAGAACGGCGAAGAGGTGGAGCTGACCAAGGGGCGCTACATCCAGTTCCTGGAAAGTAAAGATCGCCGCGTGCGCAGGGAGGCGTTTGAAGCGCTGTATGCCACCTACGGCAAGCACCGCAACACGATTGCCGCCACGCTTGCATCGGTCGTGAAGCGGGATGTCTTCTACGCACGCACGCGCAAGTACGAGTCTGCCCTGAAGGCGGCGCTGTTTGCCGACAACGTCGACCTCTCCGTCTACGACAACCTGATCGCCACCGTTCGCGAGCATCTGCCGCTGATGCACCGCTATGTCGCGCTGCGCAAAAAAATGCTGGGGCTTGATGAACTGCACATGTACGACCTGTACGTGCCGATCGTGAAGGAGGTGGAGATGGAGATCCCGTATGAGCAGGCGGTCGCCACGATCAAAGAAGCGCTGCGCCCGCTCGGCGAGGACTATGGCCGCGTCCTGGAAACGGGATTTACCTCCGGCTGGATCGATGTGTACGAAAATGAAGGCAAGACGAGCGGCGCCTACTCCTGGGGCGCTTATACGACACATCCGTATGTCCTGATGAACTACCAGGACAATGTCAACAACATGTTCACGCTGGCCCATGAGATGGGGCATGCCCTGCACAGCTACTATTCCAACAAGAACCAGCCGTACACCTATGCGGATTACACGATTTTCGTGGCGGAAGTGGCGTCCACGCTGAACGAAGCGCTGTTGATGCACCACCTGCTGAAGACGACGACGGATAAGGCGCAGCGCATGTACCTCATCAACTATTATATGGAGCAGTTCCGCGGCACGCTGTTCAGACAGACCATGTTTGCCGAATTTGAAAAGCTGATCCATGCCAAGGTGGAGCAGGATGAGCCGCTGACCGCCGACCGTCTATCCGAATGGTACCGGGAGCTGAATGTGGCCTATCACGGGAAAGAGATGGTGGTGGACAGCCAGATTGATCTCGAATGGGCGCGAATCCCGCATTTCTACAACAATTTCTATGTCTACAAGTATGCAACCGGCTTCTCGGCAGCCACTTCCCTGGCGAAACAGATTCTGGAGGAGGGGCAGCCGGCCGTGGAACGCTACCTCAACTTCCTGAAGAGCGGCGGCTCCGATTATCCGCTCAATCTGCTCAAGAAGGCGGGAGTGGATATGACCTCGCCGGAGCCGATCCGCGAAGCTTTGAGCGTCTTCCGGGACCTGTTGGAGCAGATGGAAGAACTGGCTGGTATTCAAACACCATCAACCCCATAACCGGCATTATCGGAAAAACCGAACGCCTTCGTTCTCCGCAGAACGAAGGCGTTCTTTTTGGTTACGGCAGCACATTCCGGCAAAACTATCCGTTGACAACATCTTTGGAGGGACAGCATGGAAGAGAAAGAGAGCCGGGAATATGTCGTCTATCTTGCGTTGTATCTGCTGCTTGCCACAAGCCTCGTCACGGTTTTTGTCGCCACACGCGGCAGCGGCCAGCATCTCGCGGAAAAACAGCTCGCCTGGGTCGTGATCGGCATGGGGTGTCTCGCCATGCTCCGCAAGATCGACTACCGGCATTACGCCAACCATGCCATCGGGCTGTACGCAGGAGGGATCCTGCTGTTGCTGGCCGTCTTCGTCGTCGGCAGGAAGATCAACGGGGCTATCAGCTGGATCGATCTGGGAGTGCTCAACATCCAGCCCTCCGAGTTGACCCGCCTCACGACACTGCTGCTGCTTGCCCGCCTGTATGAGTGGAACCGGGGTGCCTTTTACAGAGGCGAGGAGGTAGCCAAAGCGGTCCTTCTTGTGCTGCTGCCCACATCGCTGGTACTGCTGCAGCCCGATTTGGGCATGGCGCTGATCTATCTCTCCCTGCTCGGCTGCTTTCTGATCATGAGCCGTCTCTCCGGATTTGTTCACATAACATATCTTATGACAACAATCGGACTCGTTTTCTCCTTGTACGCACTGCATGCCTTTTTCCCCGATCTGTTTTTCCGGGTGGTTCGGCCCCATCAGTTCGAGCGGCTGCTCTCTTTTTTGGACCCCGAAGTGGATCCCCTTGGCAGCGGCTACCAATATATCCAGGCGCGAAACGTGGTGGGCAGCGGACAATTGGGCGGCACGGGCGGGCTGTGGGTGCGGACGGCTTTCGGGGCGAATCTGCCGGAACAGCATACCGATTTTATCTTTGCGGTGATCGCCCAGCAGTGGGGGTTTCTTGGAGCCAGCTTCCTGCTGCTGCTTTATTTTGTGCTGTTTTATCGGCTGGTCGGGTGGGCGCTGCAGACGCCTGATCTCTTCGCCGCCTTTTTTATCAGCGGGATGGTGACACTCTGGTCGTTCCAGGTGTTTGTCAATATCGGGATGAATATCGGGCTGTCCCCCATCACCGGTTTGACCCTGCCGTTCATCAGCTACGGGGGCAGTTCCATGATCTCCAATCTGATCGCATTCGGCATGCTCGTCAGCATGCGCCGGCCTTCTCCGCTGTGGAGGCTGCATCCCGGCATCATGAAGAAATGATGGGTGATCTATAAAAAATTCTTTTAAAAAACCCTTGAATCTTTTTCCATTTTGCGTCGTAATGTAGGTATGCCTATTTACGGGAAGCATACATCGCCCGATCATCTCCGTCTCGGGATGGAGAGAAGTTCGTTCTCCTGGCGGTTAAGCGTCCGGGAAAAAACTGGCAGACTAAATACAGAAACCATATGGAACAGGTTGGAGGAATCATGGTGAAGAAACAGTTGTCTTTTTTATTGGCGGCAACCCTGCTTGCAGCAGCCGGCTGCGGACAGAATCCAGGCGCACCGGATGCTGCCCAACAGGAAGCTAAAGCCAAGATCGTCGAACTGTACACAGTCGAAAAACAGACCAAACCCATCATGCTGGCGGTAACGGGAATGGTGGAAGCAAAGCAGGAGGCATCCCTCGCGTTCGGCACCAGCGGCAAGATCACGCAGATCACGGTGAAAAAGGGGGATCAGGTGGCGGCAGGCCAGCTGCTGGCGTCGCTGGATGCCGGGTATTACCAGAAGGCGTTGGAAGCGGCGGCCGGCCAGGTTCGGGAAGCCGCCACGCGCAAGCAGGTGACGGTAAACGGAGCCAAGCCGGAAGAGATTCAACAGCAGCGGCTGCAGGTGGAGGCCGCCGACAAGCGGTATGAGAAGGCAAAGCAGGACCGCCTCAAGGGAGAAAAGCTGTATGAGGGCGGAGCGATTTCGAAAGCCGCGTTGGACGATCTGCGTTTGCAGGAGGAACAGGCCGAAATCGCCTCGAAGAACGAGCACATCCGGCTGGATGACATGCTGAAAGGGGCGGACGCCGATGACCTCGCCGCCGTGGATGCTTCGCTGCAGCTGGCGTCCAGCGAGGCGGAGCGGGCGCGAAAAACGCTGGGCGATACCAAGGTCGTGGCCCCATTCGCCGGAACGGTTGTGGATGTGACCCAGCAGGTGGGCGAATTGTCCGGACCGGGTCAGGCGCTGATTCACCTGGTGGATCTCTCGACCGTGAAAGTGACCGTGGACGTTGCCAGCGACCTTATTGACCAATTCCGCGAAGGAGAAGAGGTGACGGTCTCCAGGGACGGCCAGAACAAGACCGCCGGGAGAATCACCTATATTTCTCCCGTGATTGATCAACAGACCGGCAAATACCGCGTGGAAGTGACGGTTCCCAATCACGATCGCGCATGGCGCGGCGGGATGCTGGCCACGGTGGAAGTCCCGCGGCAGATCAAAGGATTGGTCGTGCCCATGGAAAGCGTCGGGATCTCCCAATCCGACCGCTACGTCCTCGTCGTGGAAAACGGGGTGGCGAAAAAACGCGTCGTGACCATCGGGCAGGTGCTCGACGACAAGATCGAAGTGCTGTCCGGGCTGAAAGCAGGCGACAAGGTGGTCCGCACCGGCATCACCTACATCATCGACGGTGAAAAAGTGGCCGCGAAGGGAGAATAACCGATGGAGAAATTGCTGCACTTTTTCCTCAAGCGCAAATTGATCATTTACATGTTTACGGCCCTCATCGTCCTGGCTGGCGTCGGTTCCCTGCTCTCCTTCAAGGTCTCCTTCGTGCCCAAGACCAATCTGCCGTGGACGGAGATCCGCATATCCGGTGGCTCCCTTCCGCCTGAAGAGATGGAAGAGAAGATTACCGACAAGATTGAAAAAGAGATCAAAGACATTCCGGAAATCATTGAATATGGTTCTACATCCAGCACCGGCAGCGTCAGCATCTGGACGAAGGCGAAAGAAGGACAGGGGACGGAAGTCAAGCAGAAGCTGGAAAGCATCGTCAACCGTCTGCGCAATGACTTCCCCAAGGAAATCACCCATGTGACAGTGGAGCAGGCCAGCTATGGCGATACCCAGCTCGCCCAGATCGCCGTCACCGGGGCAGATCCGCAAACCATGCTGAATCTGGCCAAAACCACCATCAAGGATCGCATTGAAGCGGTCGAGGGCGTCAAAAAAGTGGAGGTTCAGGAAGGGGTTTATGAAAACAAGGTTACCGTCACCATGCAGCCGGAAAAGCTGATGGCGTACAACGTGACGCCCCAGGAGGTCATCCGGCAGTTGCAGGCGGCCGACTGGAAGCAGGCGGTCGGCACGCTGGAAAATGACGGCTTCAACACCGTCATCGAGATTGACAACTCCTTCAAAACGATTCAGCAGATCGGGGAGGTCATGATTGAGACCCCGCGCGGCAGCGTTGCGCTGCGCCAGCTGGCGGACATTCAGGATGTGCGCGGGCAGAACAAGGATATGCTGACCCTGGCGAAAGGGAAACCGTTCGTCACCATGCTGATTTCCAAAACGGAAGATGCCGATGTGATCGACACCTGGAAGCGGGTGAAGGCGGAGCTCGACAAGATGGAGGCGGAAGCGGGCGGCAAGTATTCGTTCACGGTCCATTTCGAGACGGCTTCATTCATCCAGACGTCGATCCGGAACTTGAGTCGCGAAGTAGCATTGGGCGGATTCCTCGCCGTCGCCATCCTGATCTTTTTCCTGAAAAACTGGCGGGTTACCCTGGTGATTGCGACGACGCTCCCGCTTTCTGCGCTGATGACGTTTATCGCCATGAAGATCTTCGGCTACGAGATTGACGCGGTATCCCTGATCTCGCTCAGCCTGTCCGCCGGGTTGATCGTGGACGCGGCCATCGTCGTCCTGGAGAGCATCTATCACTTCCGCGAACGGGGGGTGCCGCTGCGCGAAGCGATCATCAAAGGCAGCAGAGAGGTGCTGACGCCGGTCGTCTCGTCCCAAATCACCATGGTCGTCGTCTTTCTCCCCTTGATGCTGGCGGATTTCGGGGAGGAATACAAGCCGATTTTCGTGACGATCGCCTTTACGGTTACCGCCGCGATCACGGCGTCCACGCTGGCCGCCATCTTTTTTGTCCCGATCATTGCCGACAGCTTCCTGAAGCGGGATAAAAAGGTGGGGCATGGCGGCGAACAAAAAGGTGTGGCGGCAGCGATTACCCGAGGATTCCAGCGACTGCTTGCCGTAGCGCTGCGCCACCGCATCAAGACCCTGTTCGTCGCGGTTCTGCTGTTTGCCGCCGCCATTCCCCTGACCCCCTTCATCAAGCAGGGGGAATTTCTGGATGCCAGCGAGGATTTCATCTATGCCAAGCTGACGCTGGCTAAAGGCATGACGCTGGAAACCTCCAGGGAAGTGGGGCTGCAGGCGGAAGCCAGCTTGTATCAGCTTCCGGAGGTAAAAGATATCGCCCTGGTGATGACCAAGCGCGATGTCGAGATGTACATCACGCTCAAAAGCAAGAAGGAACGCTCCCGCGACAAGGATGAGCTGACCAAAGAGATCAACAGCCGGCTGAAGGAAAACAAGCTGGTCGATCGGCTTCAAATGAGCTTCGGCGGTCAGGGCGGCAGCGCGCCCGTTCAGCTGCAGGTGGTCGGGGATGAGCTGCCGGTCGCTGAAGCATTGACCAAAGACGTGGAAAACATGCTATCCTCCATCCCCGGCGTGACCAATGTACGCAATGACTTTTCCGAAGGCTCGGAAAAGCTGACCCTGCTTCCCAAAAAGGATGTGATGGAACGCATGCAGGTGGATCCGCAGATGCTGCTGGCGCAGATCGGCGGACTGATCGGGGAGCAGACGGTGGCGGAAATGACGCTGGACGGTGTCGAGTTTGACGTCACGGCCAAATATCCGGATGATTGGATGAAGCATCCGGATCAGCTGAGCCGGGCGCTGATCACCACCAAAACCGGGGCCCAGGTGCCGCTGATGGACCTGGTGGACTGGAAATACAGCAAAACGCCGAACAGTCTGACCCACGAAAACGGTGAACGCGTGATAACCGTCTCGGCGGAATTGGCAGGAACCGATCTGGGGACCGTGGGCCGCGCCATCCAGGAAAAAATGGGTTCGCTTCCGATTCCGGCAGGATATGAAGTGAAGCTGGCCGGCGATTTGAAGCAGCAGAGCCAAAACCTGTCGAGCGGGCTTCTGGTCTTCCTCGGGGCGATGGCCGTAATCTACATCATCATGGTGGCCCAGTTCGGACGGCTGTCCCATCCGATCATCATCATCCTGTCCCTGCCGATGGCGTTCGTCGGGGTCGTGGTCGGTCTGGTCACCACCCAGCGCACGTTTACGCTGATGGCGATCGTGGGGGTGACCATGCTGATCGGGATCGTGGTCTCCAACGCGATTCTCCTCATCGACCGGATGAACAATCTGCGGGCGCGGGGCTACGAGCTGAACGAAGCGATCCTGGAAGGGGTGAAAGACCGCGTCCGCCCGGTGATCATGACCAAGCTGACCGCGATCCTGGGGATGCTGCCGATGGCGCTCGCGATTTCCGACGGTTCCGATTTCCACGCGCCGCTGGCAACGGTCGTCATCTTCGGGCTGGTGTTCCATACGATCATCACGCTGATTCTGGTGCCGGTCCTGTACTCGCTGTTTGAAAGTTTCTTTGCATGGCGGCAGGCGAAAAAAGCCGCCCGCCGCGCCGCCAAGCTTGCCAAAAGAGGACAGGAGAAGTCGATTCCGGCTGTGGAATGACGGGGAGAACCCAAGGGGGGCACACAAATGCCCTCCCTTTTCTTTGCTTTCTTTCCGTTTTTCGATAGAATGAATGGCAGAAAGACCGCAGCTACCATTTTTCGCCAAGGGAGGAGTTACCGTGGATCTGCAGTTAAAGGGACGCACCGCCATCGTATTGGCATCGACGAAAGGATTGGGGAAGGCGACCGCCTTGTCGCTGGCACGGGAGGGGGCCAACGTAGCCATTTCCGGCCGGGATGAAGCCGCGCTCGCCGCGGTCAGTCGGGAGATCGAGCAGGCTTCCGGACAGGCGCCGCTCGCCGTCGTCACGGACGTAACCAAAGCGGCGGACATCGAGCGCCTCGTCAAGGAAACGGTTGACCGCTTCGGAACCGTTGACATCTTGATCAACAACGCCGGCGGCCCGGCGGCCGGCACATTTGACCAGATGACCGACGAGCTGTGGCAGCAGGCGTTTGAACTGAATCTGCTGAGTTTCGTCCGCGCCATCCGCGCGGTGCTGCCGCACATGCGCAAACAGCGTTTCGGCCGCATCGTCAACTTCGCGTCGTCATCGTTTAAACAACCGATTGAAAATCTGATCTTGTCCAACACCTTCCGTACCGGCATCATCGGTCTGGCCAAGACGCTGTCCGCCGAATTGGGACCGGATGGCATCCTGATCAATACGGTTGGTCCCGGCCGGATCGCCACGGACCGCGTCGCGTTCCTCGATGCGGTCAAGGCGCAGAATACCGGCCTGTCGGTGGACGAGGTGCGCCAACAGGCGGAGAGCCTCATTCCGCTCGGCCGCTATGGGGAGCCGGAAGAGTTCGCCCGCGTGGTCACCTTCCTGGCTTCGCCCGCCAACAGCTACGTAACCGGCCAGTCGATCCTGGTGGACGGCGGGATGGTCAAAGCCATTTGACAATAACAGCATGTGAAGGAGTACTGTGATGAGCAAGGAAAGTTCGTTTGACATCGTGTCCAAAGTGGATCTGTCCGAAGTAACCAATGCGATTCATATCGCCAAGAAAGAGATCGAGAACCGCTTTGACTTTAAGGGGAGCAAAAGCGAGATCACCTTGGAGAAGGAAGAGATCGTGATCCTCTCCGATGATGAGTACAAGCTGGGTCAGGTGAAGGATGTGCTGCTCGGCAAATTGATCAAGCGCGGCGTCTCCATCAAGAATCTGGATTACGGCAAAATCGAGCCGGCCGCCGGCGGTACGGTGCGCCAGCGCGTGAAACTGATCCAGGGCATCGACAAGGAGAATGCCAAGAAGATCACCGCCATCATCAAAGAGACCGGTCTGAAGGTGAAAGCGAACATCCAGGACGATCAAATCCGCGTGACCGGAAAAAGCAAGGATGAGCTGCAGGCCGTCATCGCCGCCATCCGCAAGGCAGATCTGCCGATCGACGTGCAGTTTATCAATTATCGGTAAGCGCACCGCGAAATTTCGCCCTCATGATTCTATCTTCGCCTTTTCCCGCGTATGCATGTACAAAACGGGGACAAACGTTTTGTGGAAAGGGAGAGTAGAATCATGAGGGTATTTATCATCAGCTTCAGGCAGTTGATTGTCGGCATTATCGTCGTGCTCGTGCTCGTGATCGCCGGCATCGTGCTCCTGGTCAGCGATCCGCTTGATGTAACCGATTCGTACCGACCGGAGACGGACAGCATCGCGACCACCGCGCCGGTTCAAACGGATCTGGAGAACGGGGTGAAACCTGAGCTGGCGCTTGATGTAACCGTGGATGGCTCGACGGCGGACGTCAAGATGATCACGCAGCACTTCCAGTTTGTTCCGTACAATGATGATCTCGCCGACCATTTGAAGCACGGCACCGGGCATGCCCACGTTTATCTGGACGGCCAGCTGAAAGGGAAGGTATACGAGCCGGAGTTCCTGCTGAAAAAGCTGCCCAAGGGCGAGCATGAATTGCGGGTCGAACTCGCCTACAGCAACCATCTGCCCTACAAGGTGGAAGCAGTCAAGAAGATCCAGGTGAAGTAAGCAGGCTTTCGTCAAGCGCACCGATTTGGGCGCTTTTCTTCTTTTCGGCAGGAATACGCTTACATGATGGAGAAATAGAAATAGACAGACAAAAGAGAATCATCCGACAAAAGAAGAGGTGACGGAAAGCCATGGCGAAGCTGCGTTCGATTACGATCGGAGATTTGCTGGATGAAACGGCGGCGCTTTACCCCGAGAAGGAAGCGGTCGTCTATGTGGAGCGGAATCTGCGCTACACCTATGCCCAATTTCAGCACCTGTGCAATCAGGCAGCCAAGGGATTTCTTTCCCTGGGCATCCAGAAGGGGGAAAATGTCGCGGTTTGGGGAACGAACGTGCCGGAGTGGGTGACCGCCCAGTTCGCGCTGGCCAAAATGGGAGGCGTGCTGGTCACCGTGAACACCAGCTACCGTGTCCATGAGTTGGAGTATCTGCTGAGACAGTCGGAATCAACCACGCTGATCCTGATCGAATCCTACCGCGATGCCAGCTACCTGGAGATGATCCGGGAAATATGCCCCGAACTGAACGAGTGCAAACCGGGCCAACTGCAGGCCAAGCGGCTTCCGCACCTGAAAAATGTGATTCTGATCGGGGAAGAAAGACAGCCCGGCATGTTCCTGTGGAGCGATCTCCTGGAGCGGGCAGCGGCGGTAAGCGAGGAAGAACGCATCCTTCGCCAGGCATCCCTTGACCCGGATGACGTGATCAACATGCAGTATACTTCCGGCACCACGGGCTTCCCCAAGGGGGTCATGCTTTCCCATATCAATATCGTCAACAACGCCATCAAGGTGGCCGATTGCATCCGGCTGGGGCCGGAAGACAGGCTGTGCATCCCCGTGCCCTTTTTCCACTGCTTCGGCTGCGTGATGGGCACCCTGGCGTGCGTGGCAACAGGGGCCACGATGGTGCCCGTCATTACCTTCGACGCCGGCAAGGTGCTCTCCATCGTGGCGGCGGAGCGCTGCACGGGACTGTACGGCGTGCCCACCATGTTTATTGCCGAGCTGAATCATCCCGATTTTGACAAGTATGATCTGCGCTCCCTGCGCACGGGCATCATGGCCGGTTCCAACTGCCCCATTGAGGTGATGAAGGCCGTGGTGGAGAGGATGGGGATTCGCGAAATCACCATCGCTTACGGCCAAACCGAATCCTCCCCGGTGATTACGCAGACGCGGACGGATGACAGCCTGGAACGCCGCGTTTCCACCGTCGGACGGGCGCATGACGACGTGGAGGTGAAAGTGATCGATCCGGTCACAGGCGACATGGTCCCGCCGGGCGTGCAGGGGGAATTGTGCACCCGGGGGTATCTGGTGATGAAGGGGTACTACAACATGCCGGATGCGACCGCCAAGGCCATCGACAGCGAAGGCTGGCTTCACACCGGCGATCTGGCGACCATGGATGAGGAAGGGTACGTCCGGATCACCGGGCGCCTGAAAGATATGATTATCCGGGGCGGCGAAAACATTTACCCGCGGGAGATCGAAGAGTTCCTCTACAGCCATCCCAAAATTCTGGATGTGCAGGTGGTGGGGGTGCCCGATGTGAAGTACGGGGAGCAGGTGCTGGCGTGCATCAAGGTGAAGCCGGGAGAAACGCTGACGGAGGAGGAAGTGAAAGCGTACTGTGCCGGCAGGATCGCGCACTTCAAGATCCCGCACTACATCCAGTTCGTCAGCGATTACCCGATGACGGCATCGGGGAAAATCCAGAAATACAAACTGCGCGAACAAGCCATCCGGGTGTTTGGCCTGGAGGACGCCGACAATATCGAGACCGCCTAAGCAAAAAGCCGAGGAGAAGATCCTCGGCTTTTCCCTATGTCGGACAGACAGCCCTGAGATGATCCCATACACGGGGAACAGGCGACTGTCATCGGCACGCATTCGTGATAAGATGGTACTGGGGATGTCAGCGGCGCTGCGCTTCGTATGCGGCGATTTTCTCCTCCAACTGCAGGGTGATGCCGATATCGTCCAGGCCGTTCAAGAGGCAGTAGCGGCGATAATCGTCCACCTCGAAGGAGTAGCTGAGGCCGTGCGCGTCGCGAACGGTTTTGGCCTGCAGGTCGATCGTCAGCTCGTAACGATCGTAGGTTTCCGCCCGCGTAAACAGCTCATCAACCTGCTCTTCCGACAGCTTGATCGGCAGAATGCCGTTTTTAAAGCAGTTGTTGTAGAAGATATCCGCGAAGGAGGGAGCGATGATCGCGCGGAACCCGTAATCGTCCAGCGCCCAGGGCGCATGCTCGCGCGACGAGCCGCAGCCGAAGTTGTTGCGAGCAAGCAGAATGGTGGAACCGGCATATTTCGGCTGGTTCAGCACAAACGATTCAATCGGTTGGCCCTCCGGTGTAAAGCGCCATTCATAGAACAAAAACTGGCCGAAACCGGTGCGTTCGATCCGTTTCAGGAACTGTTTCGGGATGATCGCGTCCGTATCCACGTTGACGCGGTTCAGGGGAGCGGCAATGCCGGTATGGGTGACAAACGGTTTCATTGGTAAACTTCCTCCTTCGCTTCCTTGTACCATTCGCGGACATCGACGAAGCGGCCGGCGATGGCGGCGGCGGCGGCCATTTCCGGACTGACGAGATGGGTGCGTCCGCCGCGCCCCTGGCGTCCTTCAAAGTTGCGGTTGGACGTCGATGCGCAGCGTTCCCCGGGCTGCAGTACGTCCGGGTTCATGGCCAGGCACATGGAGCAGCCGGAGTCGCGCCACTCGAAACCGGCCTCCAGGAAGATCTTGTGGAGCCCTTCCTGCTCGGCCCGTTCCTTGACGGCCTGGGAACCGGGGACCACCATGGCGTGGACGTGGGGAGCAACCTTGCGTCCCTTGGCAACCTGCGCGGCCCTGCGCAAATCCTCGATCCGCCCGTTCGTACAGGAACCGATGAAGACGCGGTCGATCTTGATCTCGGTGATCGGCGTGCCTGGTTTCAGATCCATATAGGCGAGCGCATCGCGGGCCGCTTTTTGCTCGCTGGCGGTGGGGAAGGAGTCCGGATCCGGGACGACGCCGGTGACGGCAGTTCCCATGCCGGGGCTGGTCCCCCAGGTGACCTGCGGCGCGATCTCGGATGCGTCAATCTCCACGGTTCGGTCATAGACCGCACCCGGATCGGTGGCCAGTTGTTTCCATTTTTCCACGGCGGCGAGGAAATCTTCGCCCTGCGGCGCATACCGTCTGCCCTTCAGATAGGCGAAGGTGGTTTCGTCCGGTGCGATCAAGCCGGCCCGGGCACCCGCTTCGATCGACATGTTGCAGACGGTCATCCGCTCTTCCATGGTCAAGCTTCGAATCGCTTCGCCCGTATACTCGATCACATAGCCGGTGGCGAAATCGGTTCCGAATTTGGCG
This sequence comes from Brevibacillus sp. SYP-B805, assembly GCF_011059135.1. Lineage (GTDB taxonomy): Bacteria > Bacillota > Bacilli > Brevibacillales > Brevibacillaceae > Brevibacillus_F. The sequence continues at coordinate 23,315 of NZ_JAALGD010000021.1, forward strand.
ATAATGGCCAAAATTAAGTCTTTGGCGCTGACGCCGAAGGGCAGTTTGCCGTTGACGCGCACTTCCAATGTTTTCGGCTTGTGCTGCTGCAGGCACTGCGTAGCCAGGACATGCTCCACCTCGCTGGTGCCGATCCCGAAGGCAAGCGCCCCGAATGCGCCATGGGTAGAGGTATGGCTGTCGCCGCAGACGATGGTTTTGCCGGGCAGGGTGAGGCCCAGCTCCGGTCCGATCACATGCACGATGCCCTGGTCGGGACTGTTCAGATCGGCCAGCGGCACACCAAACTCCTCACAGTTCGCCTTCAGCGTTTCCATTTGCTGGCGGGAGATCGGATCGGTCACGTTGAAACGGTCCGCTGTCGGCACATTGTGGTCCATCGTCGCGAAAGTCAGATCCGGACGGCGCACGCGGCGGCCGGCCAGGCGCAATCCTTCGAAGGCTTGCGGAGAGGTCACTTCATGGACGAGATGCAGGTCGATATACAACAGGCTTGGTTTTCCGGGTTCTTCATGGATCACATGGTCGTCCCAGATTTTTTCAAACAAGGTGCGCGGCTTCATGGTGAGGATTCCTCCTTTGCGTGCGGTTCTCTTTCCTGTGTTGTACCATGACAACAACTATAGGTCAAAGATATAATAGTTATAAGGTTAATAGGTGTTACCTATGGGAGGATGCTATGGAATTACGCCAGATACGTTATGTGCTGGCCGTCGCGGAAGAACACAGCTTCTCGCGTGCGGCGGAACGGCTTCACCTGGCTCAGCCATCGCTCAGCCAGCAGATTGCCAAACTGGAAAAAATGTGCGGGGTTACGCTGTTTCACCGCCTGCCGCAGCATGTGGAACTGACGGATGCCGGGATGCGGTTTGTGCAGGTGGCCCAGCAGATCGTCGATCAAGTGGACGGACTGGAGCGCGAAATGCGCTCCTATGCGCAAGGGGAAAGCGGCCGTTTGCTCGTAGGCAGCCTGCCGATCACCGGCGAGTATGTGCTGCCGCCGGTCATTTCCGATTTTGCCCGTGCGTACCCCGGCGTGGAGCTGCAGCTGGTGGAAGAGCGATCGAGCCAGCTGGAGCAGCTGCTGGCGCGGGGAAAGATCGACGTCAGCCTGCTGACGATGCCGATCGCCGATCCCTCGCTGTACGCGGAACCGGCGTTTCGGGAAGAGATTTATCTGGCCCTGCCGCCAACCCATCCGCTGGCTGGCGAGGACGAGGTGGATCTTGCCCGCCTGGGAGATCAGCCGTTCATCTTATTGAAGGAAGGGCAGGGGTTTCGCCAGATTTCGCTGATGCTGTGTGAACAGGCGGGATTTCGGCCGCGCATCGTCTTCGAAAGCAGCAATATTCACACGGTTCAGTCGCTGGTGGCTGCCGGCATGGGGGTCTCGTTTGCGCCGGCGATGATCACGGCTGCGCCGCGTACGCATGCGACGCCCGCCTACGTGCGGCTCTCCACCCATCCGGAGCGCACGCTGGTCGTGGCGTACCGGCGGGACAGGCATTTGTCCAAGCCGGCCAAGGCGTTTGTGGAGCTCTTGAGGAAAAGACACCCGGAAGTGCAGGCAAGGTGACAGCCCGCGCGACAAGGCGGGGCGCTTGTGATACACTAATACAAAGCAGGCGAAAGGGAGGATACCGATGAGAGAAATCAAGACGGAAGCCGAGTTTCAGGAAGCGATTCAATCGGCGAAGCCGCTGGTTGTCAAATTCTATACCGACTGGTGCCCGGATTGTCACCGGATCGATCCGTTTATGCCGGAAGTGGAAGAAGCTTACAAGTCCAGGCTGGATATGGTGGCGGTCAACCGGGACACCCTGCCCGAGCTCGGGCAGCGGTTGGACGTATTCGGCATTCCCAGCTTCATCGCTTTTCAAAACGGCAAAGAGCTGGTCCGGTTTGTCAGCAAGCTGGGCAAAAGCCGGGAGGAGATCGAACAGTTCCTCGATCGTGTCGTGCAGGTGAGCGAAGCGCTGAAACAGGCGTAAACCATGCTGCGAAACGGAAATCTGACTTCGTGTTGGATTTCCTTTTTCGTGCCGGGAAACGGTTAAAGGGACGCTGCCGCGCCAAAGGAGTGACGCTGGCGGCTCCCAGGGTTTCAAATGTTTGGAAAGGACGCGATACATACGATGATGGAAGTAACGCGCAGGGGAGAGTGGCTGTCCGGAACCATCCGGGAGGCGGACGCCGGGGTGCGGCTGGGCGATCTGCTGCGGCAGCGGTGGGGGCTGCCGCGAAAGACCGTCCACCTGCTCTTCCAGCAAAAAGAGATCCTGCTGGATGGCGAACCCGCCGCGCAGCATGCAACGGTGCAGGCCGGGCAGGCAATCTGCATGCGTCTTTGTCCGCCCGAACCCCTCGGACTGGAGCCGAGCAGCGAGCCGCTTGACGTGCTGTATGAAGACGATCATCTGCTGGTGGTCGCCAAACCGGCCGGGCTCCTGCTGCATCCCACGGAAAAGCACCACACCCGCACCCTGGATCACCTGGTTGCGGGACATTTTGCCCGCACCGGCGTCAAAGCGAAGGTGCGGCACGTCCATCGGCTTGATCAAGAGACGTCCGGCGCGGTTTTGTACGCCAAGCATGCCCTGGCGTCGGCGCTGCTGGATGAACGCCTCCGGATGCGGCAGATCAAGCGCACCTATGTGGCATTCGTCCACGGTCGGATGGCTAAGGAAGCCGGCACCATCGATGCCCCGATCGGGAAGGACCGGCACCACCCGTCGCGCAGGCGGGTGACGCCAAACGGCGATCCGGCGGTAACCCATTACCGCGTCCTGGAGCGGTACCGGCAGGCAACGGAGGTGGAGTGTCATCTCGATACCGGCCGAACCCATCAGATTCGCGTGCATCTGAGCCATCTCGGCCATCCGCTGCTCGGCGATCTGCTGTACGGCGGAAAAACGGGCGACATTTCCCGCCAGGCGCTGCACGCCGCCAGGCTGCACCTGGTTCACCCGTTCGGCGACAAGGAGATTGTCGTGACCGCCCCTTTGCCGGAGGATATGATCCGGCTGAAGCAGCGTTTGCCTAAATGATACGCATGAGCCCCCCTTGCCGAATAGACTGCGGATGAGGACTGTCAAGGAGGGGGCTCACATGAAAAGACCCATCATTGGGATTCTGACCTGGCGGAGGGGGCACACGTTTGCCGAGCCCCGCTACTTCCGCCAACTGATCCGGGCAGGGCGGCGGTTGGGATGCACCGTCTTTCTCTTTTCGCCCCGGGACGTGCATGCGGCCAGGCGTGAGGTAAACGGGTTTGTGCCGAACGGAAGAGGGGGCTGGTCGGAAAGCAGTTTCCCATGGCCGGATGTGGTGATCGATCGCTATCGCTACTCCCCGACGGAGGCATTCAGGCAGTATGCCGCATTTCGTAGGAAGAAGCTGTTCCGCTATGCCAACAACCGCCTCGCCAACAAGTGGAAGGTGCACCGCCTGCTCATGCGGGATGAACGCATGCACCGCTGGCTCCCCGAATCCCGGCGGTATGATGCCGATCAGCTGCGCAGGATGGCTGCCCGCTATCCCGTCCTCTATGTCAAACCCGTCAACGGAACGGGAGGGCGGGGCATCCTCCGCATCGAACGAAACCAGGACGGCTATCTCCTGTTGGGGCGCGACCGCGAGCGGGCGAAACGCGCGGTTCGACTCCGGCGGTTGACGGCGCTCACCCGACACGTCGACCGCTGGGTAAACAAAGGCTTTTTCATGATCCAGCAGGGACTTCGGCTACAGCTGATCCCCCAGCGGGCGGTCGATATGCGCCTCCTGATCCAGAAGGACGAGACCGGGCAGTGGCAGATCACCGGCCACGGCATTCGGATCGGCGGAGAGCGCAGCGCCACTTCCAACCTGCATGGGGGAGGACGGGCCGCAGATTCCGGGCGTTTTTTGCAAGCCCGCTTCGGCGCGGAGAAAACGCAGGCCATTCTGGCGGAATGCGAGGCCCTTGCCTTTCAGACGGCGGAAACGGTGGAACATCACTTCGGCCGCATGCTGGAACTCGGGCTTGATATCGGCATCGATGAGGATGGGCGCGTCTGGTTGATCGAGATAAACCCGAAGCCGGGGCGGGAGATATTGAAAGAATTGGGCAAAACGCAGCAGTACCGCCGGGCGATTCAACGCCCCCTGCAATATGCGATGCATGTCGCCCGTGCGAAATCGGAGGTATGAGAAAGGCGCCGTTCAAGCGGCGCCCTAGCGTGCAGACAAAGTCCTTTTTTGCATGGCTAATGGTTCCTGCTCGCTCTCTTGACGACCCGCGAGGAAGTTGGCCGTGTCCGCTCCGAAACGCGACGCGGGCAGGGGGCTCAACATCTGGGTGTTCCAGGGATGTGAGACTATCGCCCCCTGTGGCCCCGCGTCTTTGTTTCTCCGCTGAGTCGGTCGTCAAAGGAGCTCGCTTGGCCCCATTACTCCATACCTTCAACAGAAGTTTGTCACCAGTCTGAGGCGCCGTTCAAGCGGCGCCCTTTTTCGTCTTATGAAAGCGGGGGAGGAACCCGATGTTTGGCGGCCTTTTCGAAGGGGTACGCGATGCGGATCAGAGGAGGTTCTGAAACGCAAAAAACCGGTTCCCTCTCCGGAAACCGGCTGTTCGGCCATATGCATGTGTGAATCAGCTGCGGGAGGCTGCCAGTTCCATCGCTTCCCGTTCCCGCTGTTCTGCCACGTAGCGGTTGCGCGGATGCTCTTCGCATTCCTTGGAGCAGGAACGCTTATGCTTCGGTTCACATTCCACGCAGACGATATGCTGCAGATTGCATTCCGGATTGGCGCAGTTGACGTAGCGGTCTTCCGGTTTGCCGCAGTGGTAGCACTTCCCGACGATGACGTTTTCCACCTGATTGATCGGGACGGAAATGCGCTCGTCAAACACGTAGCACTTGCCGTCAAACAGCTGCCCTTTCACTTCCGGGTCTTTTCCGTAGGTGACGATCCCGCCGTCCAGCTGGTACACTTCCTTGAAGCCCTCGCGCAGCAGGATGCCGGAGAGAACTTCGCAGCGGATGCCGCCCGTGCAGTAGGTGAGCACTTTTTTATCCTTGTACTGGCTGAAGTTCTTGCGGATCCACTCCGGGAACTCCCGGGAAGCGTCGACGTCCGGACGAATCGCGCCGCGGAAATGGCCGATGTCATACTCGTAGCCGTTGCGGCCGTCGAGAATCACCACGTCGTCGCGCTGCATCATCTCATACCATTCCTTCGGCTTGAGATGTTTGCCGGTTAGCTTGTTCGGATCCACTTTTTCCTGCAGGCGCCACGTGACAAGCTCCGGCTTGTGCCGGACGAACATCTTCTTGAACGCATGGCCATCCGCTTCATCGATTTTGATCGGCATATCGGCAAAACGGGGATCCTGCCGCAGATGGGCGATATAGGCATCCGTCTGCGCAACGGTGCCGGAGACGGTCCCGTTCAAGCCTTCCTCCGCGACGATGATGCGTCCTTTCAACCCCAGCTCCTTGCAGAACTGCAGGTGCGCGGCGGCGAATTCCGCCGGATTTTCTATCGGCACATATTTATAGTAGAGCAGTACGCGATACGCTTTTTGTTCTGCCATGAAGAACCACCTCTTATCGAGAAATGAGATTGCTGTATTATGGTCTCGGTTGGCAACCGTCATTTTGCCAAAAAGTATGCGGGGTTACTCGTTCCTCCTCCAGAACATCTATTCTACACGATTTAATGCCTATTTGTCTATGGTTCTATCTTCCACATAATTGAGACTGAATTCCTGTTTTCATTTTTCGATCTTTATGGTAATTAGCAGATCCGATCAAAAAATCAATATCTAGTAGTGATTTTGTCGAAAAATTTCTCAACACTCTATATATTGATCGATTCTAGCAAACTATGGTAAGTTTATCACAACGCTTTGTGCACCCAAACCGATCAACTTGGCTGCATCCGATTGAGTTCATTGATAGAAGGAGTGTCTCTATGAGTGCCATTACAACCATCAGTATCGTGAAGCGAAACGGGGAACGGGAGGAACTGCGCATCGACAAGCTGAAAAAAGTGATCGGGTACGCCTGCGCCAAATATCCGAAATGCGACCCGCTCGAGCTGGAGTTGGATTCCCAGCTGCAGTTTCGCGATGGGATGACCACCAAGGAAATTCAGCGGACGGTGATCCAGGTGGCGGTCGAGAAGACCAGCGTGGAAAATCCGGATTGGCAGTTTGTGGCCGCCCGCCTGTTGGCCTACGATCTGTACAAGGACGCGGCGATCAACCGTGGATATCGCGGCCATTACGGATACGGCGACTTCGTCTCCCTCGTGCATACCCTGACGGAAAAAGGGTTGTATGGCTCGTATCTCCTGGAAACCTACTCCGATGAAGAAATTGCCGAACTGGGCGCCTATATTAAGCCGGAGCGGGACGAGCTGTTCAACTATGCCGGTTTGCGCCTTCTTGCGGAGCGCTACCTGATTAAAGATCTGGACGGCGGCGTGATGGAACTGCCGCAGGAGCGCTTCATGGTGATCGCGATGCATCTTGCCTTGAAAGAGAAGGATCGCCTGAAGCATGCCAAGGACTTTTACGATGTGCTCTCCAAGCTGGAGATTACGGTTGCGACGCCGACGATGGCCAATGCCGGCACGCCGTTTCATCAGCTGTCCTCCTGCTTCATCGATACGGTGGACGATTCGCTGGTCGGCATCATGGGTACGGCAAACGCCACTTCCATGGTGTCCAAGTTCGGCGGCGGCGTCGGCATCTACCTGGGCAAAGTGCGCAGCCGGGGATCCTCCATTCGCGGCCATAAAGGCGCATCGGGCGGGGTGGTGCCGTGGACCAGGCTGTATAACCAGATCGCCATCAGCGTCGATCAGCTCGGGACACGGGCAGGGGCTTTCGCCATCTATCTGGATGTGTGGCATGCCGACATTCTCGACTTCCTCAATCTGAAAACGAACAACGGGGACGACCGGATGAAGGCGCACGACATCTTCCCGGGCGTCTGCATCCCCGATCTCTTTATGGAACGGGTGAAGGAACGGGGCATGTGGTATCTGTTCGATCCGCATGAAGTGCGCCAGGTGATGGGCTTCTCCCTGGAAGACAGCTACGGCGAGGAATTTAACAGGCGGTATGAGCTGTGCGTGAACGAACCCCGCCTCACGATCAAGACCGAGATTCCGGCCATCGAGATCATGAAGCGGATCATGGCCAGCGCCTTTGAAACGGGCACGCCGTTCATCTTCTTCCGCGATACCGTCAACCGGGCCAACCCGAACAAGCACGCAGGCATGATCTATTCGTCCAATCTCTGCACGGAGATCATGCAGAACATGAGTCCGACCATTTTCCTGAGCGAGGAGCTGGAGGACGGAGAGATCGTGACCCGCCAAAAGCCGGGGGACTTCGTGGTGTGCAACCTCTCGTCGCTCAATCTGGGACGCATCCAGTCGTACGAGGATATCGCCCGGATCGTGCCGATTCAGATGCGCATGCTTGACAATGTCATTGATCTCAACTACTATCCGGTGAAGCAGGCGCAGCAGACCAACAAGAAGTACCGGGCCGTGGGCCTTGGCACGAGCGGTTACCACCAATACCTGGCGCAGAAGGGCATCCGGTGGGAAAGCGAAGAGCATCTGAAAGTGGCGAACGAGCTGTACGAGGAGATCGCCTACCACACCATCAAGGCCTCCATGGAGCTGGCAAAGGAAAAAGGCCATTATCCGGTGTTTGAAGGCAGCGAATGGCAGACGGGCGAATACTTTGAGCGCCGGGGCTATACGGGCGAACGTTGGGAAGAGCTGCGCAAGCTGGTGGCGGAATACGGCATGCGCAATGCCTGGACATTCGCGGTTGCACCGACGGGAACAACCAGCCTGATCGCCGGTTCCACCGCTTCGATCGACCCGGTCTACGCCAAGTTTTTCATCGAGGAGAAGCGCAATGGCAACATTCCGCAGACGGCGCCCAATTTGAACGAGCAGACCTTCTTTTACTACAAGGAAGCGCACCACATCGATCAGCGCTGGTCGATCCGTGCCGCCGGCGCAAGACAGCGTCATATCGACCAGTCCCAATCGTTCAATCTGTATATCACGCCATCCATTACGGCGCCCGACTTCCTGAATCTCTATCTGGAAGCCTGGGAAAACGGGCTGAAAACGATCTACTATGTCCGCAACCAATCCGTGGACGTGGAGGATTGCGTAAGCTGCTCCGCGTAAGATTTTTGATACTGAGGTGTGTTTTGAAATGGAATTGCAAAAGAAACGCCTGTTTAACGAAAACGGCCAGCGCGGGACACAGCGCCTGATCGGCGGCAACACGACCAACCTGCGCGAATGGAACCGCATCAAATATCCGTGGGCGGCCAAGCTGTACCGCACCATGCTGAACAACTTCTGGATTCCGGAAGAGGTGCCGCTCGCCAGCGACGCCAAACAGTTTGACACCTTGTCTCCGGCGGAAAGGCGCGCGTTTGACAAAACGATCTCCTTCCTGAACTTTCTTGATTCCATGCAGTCGGAGAATCTGCCGAACATCTCCGACTACGTGACGGCCCCCGAGGTCTCGTCGCTGCTCAATATCCAGACCTTCCAGGAAGAGATTCACGCTCAGTCGTACAGCTACATTCTCGACTCGGTCTGCTCGCCGGCAACCCGGGACAGCATCTACGACGAGTGGCGCAATGACGAGCGTCAGCTTGCGCGCAACAAGTTCATCGCCGATCTGTATCAGCAGTTTGTCGACAGCCCGGATGACCGCAACTTCCTGCGGACCGTCATGGCCAACTACCTGCTTGAATCCCTGTATTTTTACTCCGGCTTTGCGTTCTTCTACACGCTGGCCCGCCAAGGCAAGATGACGGGAACGGCGACGCTGATCAAATACATCCAGCGCGATGAATTGACGCACGTCGTTCTCTTCCAGAACATGTTCCGCGAACTGCGGGCGGAGAACCCGGATCTGTTCACGTCCGACATGATCGAAGAGCTGCGCGAGATGATGCGCACGGCGGTCAATCATGAGACCCGCTGGGGACAATACGTGACCAACAACGAAATCCTCGGGCTGAACAACGAGATCATTGAACGCTATATCAAATATTTGTCCAATCAGCGCCTGAAAGCGCTCGATATCGAGATTCTCTATCCGGAGCAGGTGGAGCATCCGATGAAGTGGGTGGACAATTTCTCCAATCTGAACAGCACGAAAACCGATTTCTTCGAGCAGAAGGTGACCAACTACACCAAATCGAGCGGCCTGAACTTCGGCGATCTGTAAGCCGTGCCGCCGGTGAGCCGAGAGGAGATGCAACCATGAATCATACCAGCCAACGGACAACGGTTCCCGTCAGCGTGAAGCGGCTGCATCCGGACGCCGTCATCCCGCGCTACGCGAGAGCCCTGGATGCCGGATTCGACCTGGTCGCGATCGAGGATGTGCTGATCGCCCCCGGGGAAACGGCGAAAATCAGAACGGGCCTTGCGTTTGCGCTGCCTGAAGGCTATGAGCTGCAGGTGCGGCCGCGCTCCGGCATCAGCGCCAAAACAAAGCTGAGGGTCAGCAACGCGCCGGGCACCATCGATGCGGGGTACCGCGGCGAAGTCTGCATCCTGCTTGACAACATCCGCACCGAGAGCGGCGTGAAAGGCCAGGAGTGCCTGGACACAAGCGACCAACCGGTTTCCGTCGGGCAGACGGTTGACCGCCACGCCTATCTGATCCGGAAAGGGGAGCGCATCGCCCAAGGCGTGCTGGCTGCCGTTCCCCTTGCCCACTTCCGGGAGGTTGCCGAACTGGATGAAACCGAGCGCGGTGCAGGCGGATTTGGCAGCAGCGGCATTGCGTAAGCAGAGACTCAAATACACCCCGGATATCGGTTCGCCCCGGTAGCCGGGGTGTTGATCTGTTCCGGGGTGCCTTCCCATGGTACAATACAGAAAAAAACGGGAGGGGTTGGGAGAAAATGGGTGGCATCATTCGCTCGCTGAACGTGGCGACCCCACAGCCGGCCATCTTTCACGGTCGGGAAGTGATGACCGGCATCTATAAATCTCCTGTGGAGGGGCCGGTCTTTTTGGCCCGCGACAATTTTGAAGGCGACAGGCAGGCGGATTTGATCAATCACGGCGGCCCGGACAAGGCCGTCTGTGTCTATCCGGATGAGCATTACGCCTACTGGCAGCAGGAATTGCAGATGACGCTTCCACCCGGAACCTTCGGCGAGAACCTGACCGTCAGCGGCATAAGGGAGACGGAGGTTTGCATCGGGGATATTTATCAGTTGGGAGAGGCCGTGGTGCAGGTAAGCCAGCCCCGGCAGCCCTGCTACAAGCTGGCAGGCAAACTGGGCGTGGCAGACATGGTGGCTCGCGTGCAGTCCACGGGTTACACCGGCTACTATTTTCGCGTGCTGCAGGAGGGGCGTGTGAGCAAGGGAGATGCCCTGCGTCTGCTTGCGCGCGATACGCACGGCATTACCGTCATGTTTGCCAACCGGATCAAGTATCATGACCAGCAGAACCGGGATGCCATTCACCGGATTCTGGAGGTGGAGGCGTTGGCGGAGAGCTGGCGTCAAAGCTTCCGAAAGCGCCTGGCTGCGGCCGAATAAAAAAATGCACATTCCGCCGCAGGGGGAATGCGCCGCTTGCCAGATTCCTTTGATAAAGCGATACAAGGGAGGTTGGGGCCCGGGCTGACACCTGCAGGAGACCCCCGCCAGGCAAAGCGTTGACTGTCGACGAGCAGGTGGACGTTCGCCTGAGGCGGCGGGATGATTTTATTCCCCGCGCTGTCTGGAGCGGGTTTCCTCTTTGCCTGCGGTTGTCGAGCTTCGCGTTTGGGACGGGTTTTCCTTGCCACCCTGCTCGTTTTTGACGCCGTTTTGTTTGGACAATCTGCTCACCTCTGCTGTCAGATTGTGTAGGGAACAACCATAGTGTGCCCATTTGCCGAAAAGCTATTGCCCGATGGCCGCCAGCCCCCTATAATCATGTCAAACGTCGACTTGATGAGACAGAAGGAGGAGCGGAACCAAGATGTATCGCAAGGAGTTTTATGTCTTTGACAAAGATCGGCCGGTGAAAGCCACGATCCGCAATTACCGCAGGGAAGATTTCGCCGAATTGATCGATATCCAGCGGGAAAGCTTTCCGCCGCCCTTTCCTTCCGAGCTCTGGTGGAATGAGGAGCAGCTGACCAATCACGTCACCCTTTTTCCGGAAGGCGCGCTCTGCGTGGAGATCGATGGCAAACTGGTGGGCTCGATGACCGGTTTGCTGGTACGCTTCGATCCTGACCATGCCGACCATACGTGGGAAGAGATCACGGACGGCGGCTATATCCGCAATCATGATCCGAACGGCGATACCCTGTACGTCGTGGATATCTGCGTGCGCCCCCGTTATCGGACATACGGCTTGGGAAAATGGCTGATGCAGTCCATGTACGAAGTGGTGGTTCATAAAGGATTGACGCGCCTGCTTGGCGGCGGCAGAATGCCGGGATACGGGAAAGTTGCGCACGAGATGTCGGCCGAGCAGTATCTCGCCGAGGTGATCAAGGGGGAACGGAAGGATCCGGTGATTACCTTCCTGCTGCGCTGTGGCCGTACGCCGCTCAAAGTGGTGGCCAATTATCTGGAGGATGAAGAGTCCAAGCATTACGCTGCCTTGATGGAATGGAAAAATCCGTTTCTGAACGCGTAAGCCCATGTGCATGGCCGGCCGCATGGGCCAGAGACTCCTTCCCGGGAGGAATGGAATGAAACCGGTACCCCTTGCCAAACTGCTTATTCTGGCGGCGATCCTGGCCCAGCTGTTCTGGTTGAGCGGTTGGCTGCCTGATCACGCGTCCCAAGGATGCCAACTCGCGTCATTGGCGCTGCTGTTTCTCACCCTGTTCGTCCTGCGCAAGAAACGGCGCAGGACGCGCAAGAGACCCGTCAGCAAGGCATCCCAGGAGGAGGTGAGCAAATGAACGGAACCCTTCCGGAGGATGCAGCGCTTTCCGCTGTTGCAGACTGGCTCTCTGCGTCATCCAGCACGGTGGTGCTGACCGGGGCGGGGATGTCAACGGAAAGCGGACTGCCCGATTTCCGTTCCACCAGCGGGTGGTGGAAGCAGATCGATCCTCGCCGTGTCGCTTCGGTGGAAGCGCTTGAGCAGAACTATTCCCTCTTTGCCGAATTTTACCGGATGCGGCTTGAACGGCTGCACGATTGTCAGCCGCACCGGGGCCACCTGATTCTGGCCGAATGGGAGCGGCGGGGCATCGTGAGCGCGATCGTGACGCAAAACGTGGACGGGCTTCATCAACGGGCCGGAAGCAATCAGGTGGCTGAGCTGCACGGTTCGCTCTCCCGCATCCGCTGCCATGCTTGCGGAACCGGCGCCGCCGTGGAACGTTTCATGAACGGCGACCGGTGCGGCCGCTGCGGGGGGAAACTTCGTCCCGCGGTCGTCCTGTTCGGAGAAATGCTGCCTGAAGATGCATGGGAGCATGCCGTGCAGGCGATCAGTCGGGCAGAGCTTCTGCTGGTCATCGGAACGAGCCTGGAGGTTTATCCGGCCAGCCAGCTGCCGCTGATGACCCGAGGCCGCGTCGTGATGATCAATGCGGAGGAAACGGCGCTGGATCACCGTTTTGCCTTGACGATCCGCGGAAAAGCGGGGGAGACGCTGCAACAACTGGAACGTCTGCTGACTGGCAAAAACGAGGAAGACGGCTCGGAAAAATAGTCTGGACATCGTGTCCAGGCTGTTTTTTCTTGACCAGACATATTATGATTGTTGAGAAGGAACCTTTTGGAAATCTATTCCCTTTGGAAGCAAACGTCATGGAAAGGCTTCTTTCTGTACAGGCCGTTCATTTGAAGGAGGGTTTATGTTTTTCGCCAAGTTACGGAACATGTTGAAACGCGGTATGTTCAAGCCTGAATACGTGCCGACCGCATCTCTTCAGGCTCCGTTAAGCCAGGACGACCTCTATCGGTTAATTGCGGACAATACGAATGAAATCGTCCGGTTCGTGGACCAAAGCGGCATCATGCTGTATGTATCCCCTTCCCACGAGAGAATCCTGGGCCATCCTCCCGAATCCCTGGTCGGCCTTCCTTGTACAGAAAACCTGCATAAGGACGACTGGTCCAAAATCAGGAACTATCTGGCCTTGGCGAAATATAATCCGGAGCTTCCGCCGATTGAGTGCCGGCTGCAGCATCGCGACGGTTCCTGGGTGCTGTTTGAAGGCAGGGTGGTGTCGTTCTTCAACAACCGCATGCAGGAGGATAATTTCCTGTTCATCGCCCGGGAGATTACGGACCGCAAGCGGGCGGAGGAAGCGATGGCGGAAAGCGAGGCCAAATACCGGCTGATCGCGGAAAATTCATTGGATCTGATCCGCATCGTGGATCAGCATGATACGATCCTGTATGCATCCCCTTCCCATGAGACCGTGTTGGGGTATACGCCTGAGAGCCTGATCGGGACCAGGGGAGGGGCCAATCTGCACCCGGACGATTACGCGGCGGCCGAGCAGAATTTCATCAAGCTGCTGGAGACCAAGACACCCACGATCGACGAGCATCGGTACCGGCACAAAGACGGGCATTACGTTGATCTGGAAGTGCAGTGCATCCCGCTTCTCAGCGACTCCGGGGAGATCGACCGCGTCATTCTGGTGGGGCGCGACATCTCGGAAAGAAAGCGGACGGAAGAACTGCTCCGGGAAGCGGAAAAGCTGTCCGTGATCGGAGAGCTTGCTGCCGGCATCGCGCACGAAATCCGCAATCCGCTCACCTCCATCAAAGGCTTCATCCAGCTGTTGCGCGAGCAGTCGAGCGGCAACCAGCTGTACTACAGCATCACGCTGGATGAGCTGGAGCGGATCAATTTTATCGTCAGCGAACTGCTGATGCTGGCAAAGCCGCAGGTGAAAAATTACAAGCCCAAAAATGTATGTGAGATCATCGACAACGTGATCACGCTGCTCGATTCCCAGGCCATCATGAACAATGTCCAAATCACCACGCACTTTGAACCTGACCTTCCGCTGATCGTCTGCGAAGAAAACCATCTCAAGCAGGTGTTTATCAATGTGCTGAAAAACGGGATCGAGGCCATTCACCATGGCGGGCAGATTACCATTTCGGTCGTGAAGACAGACGGGGAAGAGTTGCTGATCACGTTTGTCGACAGCGGCTGCGGCATCCCGGAAGAGCTGGCGTGCAAACTGGGGGATCCCTTCTACACCACCAAGGACAAAGGCACCGGCCTAGGCCTGATGGTAAGCAAGAAAATCATTCAGGACCATAAGGGAAGGCTGGAGATCACCAGCAAGCTTCATGTAGGTACAACCGTGAAGATTTATCTGCCGATCGAACATCATCCGGAGTCGTAAGGGAGCATTCATCCAACAGGAGAACGGATTTCTCCTATCACCAATTTATGGTATAGTGAAAGATAATACATAAAAAATATTTTTAATGGAGGTTGGGCCATGGAGATGCGTTGGAGCCTTGACAAGCTATACACGTCGTTTGATTCGCCTGAATTCAAACGGGACTGGCAAAGGAACGAAGAGGAAACGGGAAGTCTCAAAGCCTGGGCCGCTTCCACGCTGAAGGATCACGGCGATGCGGTGTCCAAAATGGAAACGTATGTGACGAAGCTAACGGCATGCCTGCAGCTTCAGTACCGGATGATGAGCTACGCCCAATTGATCGTGAGCGTGGATGCCAAAAATCAACAGGCCTTGCAAATCATTGAACAGCTGGAGGAAAAAAGCGTCGAACTGGTGGAACCTTCCGTCCAGTTCCAGAAATGGATCGGGTCGCTCCCGGATCTGGATGCGGCCATCTCTTCCTCCGCGCTGCTGGAGGAGCATCGTTTCTTTCTCAAGGAGAATGCGGAAAAAAGCAAGCACCTGTTAAGCGACAAGGAAGAGGTGCTGCTGGCCAAAATGAAAAATACCGGCTCCAATGCATGGGCCAAACTGCAGGAACTGCTGACGTCCACGCTGCTGGTGGACATCACCCTGGACGGGGAAGAGAAGCAGCTGCCGCTGCCGGTGGTGCGCAATCTGGCATATGAAAAGGATCCGGTTGTCCGGAAGACCGCTTATGAAGCCGAGCTGCGCGCGTACAAGAAAATCGAGGAATCCTCCGCCGCCGCGCTCAATGGCATCAAGGGTGAGGTGATTACCGTCTCCAAATTGCGCGGGTACGAGTGGCCGCTGGATAAAACGCTGCAGGATTCCCGGATGGACAGGGAGAGCCTGGAGGCGATGCTTGCCGCCATGCGTGAAAGCCTGCCCGCCTTCCGCAAATACTACCGGAAAAAAGCCGAGCTGCTCGGCCACCAGAACGGACTGCCGTTCTACGATCTGTTCGCCCCGATGGGGGAAGTGAACATGCGCTTCACCTATCAAGAGGCCCGCGATTTTATCGTCAAGCATTTCGGCAGCTTCAGCGACAGGCTGGCCCGGTATGCGGCCAAAGCGTTTGACGAACGCTGGATTGACGCCGAGCCGCGCGAAGGCAAGCGGGGCGGGGCATTCTGCTACAACCTCCATCCCATCAAGGAAAGCCGGATTCTTGCCAATTTTACGGGCAGCTACAACGATGTGAGCACCTTGGCGCATGAACTGGGCCACGGGTATCACGGGGAATGTTTGAAGGATGAAGCATTCCTCAACAGCGATTACCCGATGCCCATCGCCGAGACCGCTTCCATTTTCTGCGAGACGATCATTGCCAAAGCGGCCATGAAAGATGCGTCGGACGAAGAAGTGTTCGCCATTTTGGAGAATGATATCTCCGGTTCCGGCCAGGTGATCGTCGATATTTACAGCCGGTATCTGTTTGAGACCGAGCTGTTCAAACGGCGTGAGAACGGTTCGGTTCCGGTCGAGGAACTGAAGGAGATCATGCTCTGGGCCCAGAAGGAAGCATACGGGGACGGGCTGGATCCCGACTACCTGCATCCCAACATGTGGACCTGCAAGCCGCACTATTATTACGCCGATTCCAACTTCTACAATTTCCCGTACGCTTTCGGTCTCCTGTTCGCCAAAGGCTTGTATGCCGTCTATCTGGAGCGCGGCGCCGCGTTCGTAGACCAATACGATCAGCTGCTGTCGGTTACCGGCAAGATGAACATCGCCGATGTAGCCAAAATCATGAATGTGGACGTTCATTCCATCGACTTCTGGAGAGGTTCGCTGCGCCTGATCGAAGAAGAGATCGAGACGTGGATTTCGCTGAAATAACCAGCCGATGGGAAACGCCCCGACGCGTCCGTTCGCGTGGGGCGTTCCTTTTTACCACAATTGATTCACCAATCGCTGATCAAACAGGTTCGTATCGATCGGACATGTTCGGGAATCCCGGCCGTACTGCCATCCGTAAACATTGCTGCTGCAGGGCGGTTTTGCGGGGCGGTAGGGTGGCGCGTTTTCCTCCCGGGATACGCCGGGTTCCGGCTTTGCGCTCCACAGGACGGTTTGGGATGCGACCCGGTTTTCCCGATTGACAGCGAGGCAGTAGGCCGCACTGAAGCCGCCTTCCACCGGATCACAGTATATCCCCGGCTTGTAGCCGCTTGGATAAAAGGTATCCACCCATCCGCGTATCCACGCCTCATCCACCGCAAAAAAGCGCTCCACATTGGCAAACAGGTAAACGCCTTTGGGAATGCGCAGGCGCAGCGCATGATAAATCGTGTTGCGGGCGGTCACTTGTCCGCGCGCATAACCTGTTGCATCGCGAAAGTTGCTGTAGATCGGCAGGATTTTGACGCCCTGCCGATGGAGAAGCCGGATTTCATCGCCGGTTATCCCTTCCGCCGCGTTCGGCACGGTGGTCAGATAGCGCCCCCAGACTTTCGGTTTGCCGTACTGCCGCAGCACGCAATCGTACAGCTCGCCGGTCACAGGGGCCGCAGAGTCCACACCCCACACATAAGCTGCCATCTTCTTGCTCCCCTTTTGTTGATGGGCATTCGCCGTTGGTTCACTATATGACCGACGGAAAGGATGCGTTCATGGCGCCGTATACGGGAAAAGCATCGAGGAAATGCTAAACAAAAAACTGAGGTGAGTGAAGGTGAATGGATTGCAGCTGGTCGACTTTCTGAAGGAGACGGAGAACAAAATGCTCCATTTGCATAAGGCGATTGACCGGGTCAGCAACGAGCCGGATTTCAAGGAATCGGTTTCGGTGCTGACGGAAGTGATCAAGGATTACCAGGGGCAGCTTGACAAGGTGAAGGAAGCGTTGAGCAACGTGAATTTCCAAAACAACAGCAGCCAGAATGCTAACCAGAAACAAAGCTAGCGCACAGGAGGAACCGTCCTCGCCAAGAGCGATGAAACGGTTCCCGGAGGCAAAAAAACAGCCGCCCTGCGACTTTGCAGGCGGCTGTTGCGCTACTTGTGCGCCAGGTAGCGTTTCACACCGTAGAACGGATACAGCTTGTTCATGTTTTCCACCTTTTCGAACCTGACGTTTTCGCCATTCGCATGGACGATCGTCCCGTTTCCGAGGTAGAGCGCCACATGGGTCACTCTTCCCGCTTTCGCGGTGTCATAGAACAGCAGGTCTCCGGGCAGCGCCTCTTCGTAGGCAACCTCCTGACCGGTGAGGAACTGTTCTTCGGACGTTCGCGGCAGCGTTACACCCAACTGCTGCATCACGTAGGAGGTAAAACCGCTGCAGTCAAAACCGTCCGGCGTGGTGCCGCCTGTCCGGTACTTCGTGCCGAGCAGGGGTTCGATCAGCTTGAACAGCCCTTCCGTTTCCGGAGCTGCCTGGGTCAGGGCGAAGCTCTTCGCGGCGGTGTCGGCGGCCGGGGAGACATAGGGGGTTGCCACATAGGCGGACTGGCCGTTTATTTTCACAAAAGTCCATTCCGGGCCGCTTTCGATCATTTCCAGCTTCGTGCCGTAGGAGACTTTGGTCAAGATGGGGCTCTCCGTCGAAGGATTCTGCCGCACATTGAGCAGCGGCACGTTCACCATGGCATACACGGGAGCGGCAGAAACCGTGACCGGCGTCTCCGGGGCATTGGGGATATCCGCAGGAACCGGCTGTGGGGTGCCGGGGACTTCCAGCGTTTGGCCGATCGCCAGCTTGTCCGACGGCAGCTGGTTCTGCTGCATCAGCGCCTCCGGAGTCGTATGGTACAGTCTGGCGATTCTGTATAAGGTATCTCCTTGGGCGACCGTATAGGTGTCGGCAAAGGCGCTGGTGGGAACGACAAAAAGAAACGTGAAGGAAAAAAGGAAAAAGGTTGCTTTTTTCATTACTTTTTTCATTGCAAGATCACCTGCGATTCTCCTGTTGTCGTGTCAGTTATACAAATTGTACCGGATTTGGACAGCGGAATCTATCAAAATTTGCTAGGACCGTTGCAGGATTTTTGTCCCCGACGCTTCGGGAAGAATGGAAGAAGCGAAGCGTGTATATCCCAGGCCCGGCTTTCGGGAGCGTTCATAATATGTTCAATCATCCGTCATCGTTCGGTCACAGATGGCCGGCCTCTTTCGATCGACCCGATTGTATAATAGAGAGGAAAATAGTGGGAAGGAAGGATGGCAGATGATGAAAAAATGGACGTTGCTTGCTGCATCCGCGCTTGCCGCATCGATGCTTTTAGCCGGCTGCTCCGGTGAGACCAAACCGGCCGACACGACGCAGTCTTCTGCGCCGGCTTCCGGTGAAAATGTCGTGAACGTCGAGGCGTCCAACTGGAAATTTAATCAGGACAGGTATGAAGTAAAGGCGGGACAGCCGGTTACCATCAACTTCACTTCCAAAGAAGGGGTGCACGGCCTGGTGGTAGACGGACTGGGGATCGAAATCCAGCAGAAGGGAAGCAAAACATTCACCCCGGATAAGCCGGGCGAATACAAGATGTACTGCTCCATTCCGTGCGGTCCGGATCACGGCAACATGACCGCCACGCTTGTTGTGAAATAAGAACCCAAACGCAGATCAAACGCAGATCCGCTCTGGATTTGCGTTTGATTTTTTTATAGGCCATCCCGATCACCAGCGGGGCTTTTTGCATGCGCTTGACGCCCATGGCGTTGACAAACAACAAACAAATACATAATATGTTTGTAAATAAATAAACATTAAAGGTGTGTGTTTGGATGAATGATTTGTCCGACCTGTTCTGGAACGCATCGGTCGAGGAACTGCAGAAAGGATATGTCTATCAGGAGGAATCCGACCAGTTTGTCTGTCTGGTGTGCGGCAAACATTTCGTCAAAGGGATGATTTACACCGATGAGGGGCTCCTGTATGAAGCGGAGAAATACGTGACGATCCACATCGGCAAAGAGCATGAGTCCATGTTTGCCTATCTGCTGCAGCTGGACAAGAGGATTACCGGTCTGACCGATCTGCAGAAGAAGCTGCTATGGTATTTCCATCAGGGATACAGCGACAAAGAGATCGTCAAGGAACTGGAGGGAGGCAGCACCTCAACCATCCGGCATCACCGGTTCACCCTGCGCGAGAAGGAGAAGCAGGCGAAGGTTTTTCTGGCGATCATGGGCTTGTTGGAGAAACAGCCTGTGCAGGCCCCTGCCTTCATCTCGATTCCCAAATCGGCGACGGTGCCGGATGAGCGGTTCGCCATCACGGAAGAGGAAAATGCGGAGATTCTGCAGGCCTATTTTCCGGATGGGCCGGACGGCCGGCTTTCCCACTTTCCCAAAAAGGAGAAGAAAAAAGCCGCGATTCTGCGCCATATCATCAAACGGTTTGAACCGCACCGGAAGTACACGGAAAAAGAGGTGAACCAGATCCTGAAAGGCGTCCATGAAGAAGAGTATGTCACCATCCGCCGGTACCTGATCGAGTATGGGCTGATGAGCCGATACGACGACTGCAGCTATTACTGGGTGAACGTGTAAAAGAAGGAGTGACGGAAAATGGATCGACGTTCCGAAATCAAGAAAATCTACAAGCAAACCCATCAACCGATGGGGGTCTATCAAATCAAAAACCTGCGCAATGGCAAACGGTTCGTGGGCAGCAGTCCCAATCTTCCCGCCCGGTTCAACAGCATGTTGTTCCAATTGCGTCACGGCGTCCATCGCAACCGCTCCTTGCAAGCGGAGTGGAACGAATACGGCGAAGAAGCGTTTGCTTTCGAAATCCTGGAGGAGATCAAGCCCCAGGAAGCCGTGCCTTATCAGCGCAGCTACGCCGAGGAACTGCAGGAGCTGGAGGAGAAGTGGCTGCGCCAGCTTCAACCCTATGGCGAACATGGGTACAATCGCGTCGTGATGAAATGAACGAAAAGAAGGAAAAATCCGTATAAAGGGAAAATTGGGTCAAATGGAGAAATAAAATGGGAAATGAAAGGGGGAGTCAGTATGTTTCAAGCGGATCATCAGTCGATAGGCGCATTCTCGTTAACCATGCCCGAAACGTATAATTTTGGTGCCGAAGTGGACCGGTATGCGCTCTCCCATCCGGAGAAACCGGCGCTCCAGGTGATCGGCGAAGACGGCAGTCAGACCACGGTCACCTATGCCGAACTGGTTCAGTACTCCAACCGGATCGCCAATGGATTGCAGTCGCTTGGCATCGGCCGGGGAGACAAAGTGTTGGTGCTGGTGCCGCGCGGGAAGGCGGCATACGGCATTTATCTGGCCTTGATCAAAATGGGGGCCGTCGTGCTGCCCTGCTCCGAGATGCTGCGCGGGAAAGATATCGAGTACCGCGCGAATCACAGCGGGGCGAAGGCGGTTATCGGGTTTCCCGGCGTGGTGGGGGAAGTGGATGCGATCCGTTCCCTCTGCCCGACACTCGTGCACTTCCTGCTGGCGGGCGGCGAAGCCGAGGGCTGGATTCCGCTTGAACAATTGACGGCATCGGCGAGCGACGAATTTCAACCGGTGAAAACGCTTTCGGATGAACTCGCCTTTCTTTCCTATACGTCGGGGACAACCGGCGGCCCCAAAGGCGTCATGCATGTCCACGGCTGGCCATACGCCCATCTGGCAGTAGCCGCCACCTATTGGCTCGATGTTCGCGAGGAGGATCTGGTCTGGGCAACCGCCGGGCCGGGCTGGGCCAAATGGGTGTGGAGCCCGTTCGTCTCCGTGCTGGGCAAAGGGGCAACCGCGTTTGTCTACACCGGCAGATTTTCCCCGGAGACCTATTTGCGGTTACTGGCGTCGCACCCGATCAGCGTGCTGTGCGCCACGCCAACGGAATACCGTCTCATGGCGAAGGTGTCCGATCTGGAACAGTACCGGATCACGACGCTGCGCTCCGCGTGTTCGGCGGGCGAACCCCTGAACCGTGAAGTGATCGATACGTTCCGCCGGGTGTTTAACGTGACGGTCCGCGACGGGTACGGTCAGACGGAAAATACACTGGTGGTCGGGACGTTTGTCGGGATGGAACCGCGCCCCGGATCGATGGGCCGTCCGTCTCCTGCCGCCCATATCGCGATTGTGGATGAAGATGGACAGGTTCTGCCGCCCGGTCAAATCGGCGATATTGCGATCGACCGCAGGATGGTGGCCTTGTTCAAAGGGTATTTGAATGATCCCGAGCGAACGGCGCGCGCGTTTCGCGGGGATTGGTACATTACGGGGGATCAGGGCCGCATGGACGAGGACGGTTACATTTGGTTTGAGGGACGGGCCGACGATATCATTATCTCGGGCGGCTATACGATCGGGCCCTTTGAAGTGGAGGATGCGCTGGTGAAGCATCCGGCCGTGGCGGAATGCGCGGCGGTGGCCAGTCCCGATCCGGAGCGCGGACACGTGGTGAAGGCGTTTGTCGTGTTAAAGAAAGGATACAGCGGCTCCGATGCGCTTGTCCGGGAACTGCAGGATCATGTGAAGAAATGGACGGCGCCTTACAAATATCCGCGGAAAATCGAATTTGTCCAGGATTTGCCGAAAACGACGTCGGGCAAGATACGGCGCATCGAACTGCGCCAGCAGGAACAGCAGCGTGCATAATGACATCGGGGGACTCAGCCGCGCTTGATGAGTCCCCCTTCGATTTTTCAGGACAACCACCGCCACGGCTGCGGCACGCCGGCAGAACGTGTCCAATCCGAAGACGAGGGGATGGAGATGAAGCGGCAAAGACGGATTGATCTGGTCTTTCGCACGATCATGGACCAAAGGAACAAACAGGGGGTAACCGCCCATGAGCTGGCTGGACAGCTGGGGTTAAGCCGGGCCAACGTTTCCCACGATTTGAACCGGCTGTGGAAGGAAGGAAAAATCGGCAAAACAGCCGGCCGACCCGTCCGTTTTCACGCGCCGGAAGAGAGGAAGAACGGGGAATCGCCTGCAACCGTTCTCGACAAGCTGGGGCGTGAATTCCAAAGCTTGACGACCCCTATTGAACAGGCGAAAGCAGCCATCCTCTATCCGCCCAAAGGCATGCATACCCTGATCCTGGGGGAGACGGGGGTCGGGAAAACCGCGTTTGCCGGGCTGATGCACACCTACGCGGTGGAAACCGGGAAAATGCGCCACGATGCGCCGTTTGTCACGTTCAACTGCGCGGATTATGCAAACAATCCGCAGCTATTGATCGGCCAGCTGTTCGGGGTGAAAAAAGGGGCTTATACCGGTGCGGATGCGGATCGCGTCGGCCTGATCGAGAAGGCGGAAGGAGGCATTCTTTTTCTCGATGAGGTTCACCGTCTGCCGGCCGAGGGGCAGGAAATGTTTTTCACCTTTATGGACAAGGGGACATACCGCAGGCTGGGGGAGACGGAGGAGAGGACGGCCCATGTGCTGATCATCTCCTCCACCACGGAAAATCCCGAGTCCGTCCTGCTGAAAACATTCCTGCGCCGCATCCCGATGATCATCAAGCTGCCGTCTCTGCGGGAACGGGGGCTGAAGGAACGGTTTCAGCTGATCGTGCAATTTTTCCGGGAAGAGTCGTACCGGCTGGGCAAAGAGATTCACGTGTCGGCCAACTCGATGCGTGCCCTGCTGGTCTATCCCTGTCCCAACAACATCGGCCAGCTGAAAACCGATATTCAGCTGGTGTGCGCCAAGGCATACGCCGATTACATCACCTGCAGCAAGGAACAGCTGGAGATTACCAGCAGGGAACTGCCCGCCCATGTCAAAGAAGGGCTGTTGAAAGCGAAAGAGCATCGGCTGACGCTGGAGGAGCTGGTGGGCAGCCATCAGCAATTTTTCGTCTTTCGGCCGGATCAGGAAAAATTCTTTTTTGAAAAAGAGAGCGTCCCCGACGGCAGCAGCTTGTACGAGGACATCGAAAAGCTGGTCAAGGAACTGCGGGCCCGCGGCGTGAGCGACGAAGAAGTGGAAATCGATATCGAAAACTATTTCTCCCGGTACATTCGCGGCGTGAACCGCCAGATGCGCAAAACGAATCTGAGCAAGATAATAGACCCGCAGATCATGAAGCTGGTGGAGGAGATCATCGCCTTCGCCCAGGGCAAGCTGCAAAGGAGACTCAGTCCGAAGGTGTTCCACAGCCTCGCCCTGCATATCCAGACCTTGCTGGAGCGGGTCAGGCACGGCAAGCAGATCGTCAATCCCCATCTGAACAAGATGCGCGGCAAGTATAAAACGGAATTCGGGCTGGCGCTGGAATGCGTCAGGATGATCGAAGAGGCGTTCCAGGTGGACCTGCCGATTGACGAAGCGGGGTTTCTCACCATGTTTTTCATCCTGGAAGATCTGGAAGCCGATGAAGAGACGGATACCGTCAGCGTGCTGGTCATCGCCCATGGCAATGGGACGGCCACGGCGATGGTGGAGGTGACCAATCGCCTGCTGGATGTCCATTATGCGCAGGCGATCGATCTGCCGCTGGAGATGGAGCCGCAGGAAGCGCTGGAGAAGGCAAAAGAAGTGGCCGGAAGAGCGAGCCGCAAAGCCGGGATGATCCTGCTTGTCGACATGGGGTCGCTGCTCACGTTTGGGGAACTGATCGAAAAAGAGCTGGGCGTTCCGGTGAAAGTGGTTCCGCTGGTCAGCACCCTGCATGTGATCGAAGCGACGCGGAAAGCGATGCTCGGCCATTCGCTGGATGAAATCTACCGGGATGTCCGCCTCGTCTCCACCTTCGACAGCACGGAAACAACAAGCAGGCAGGCGAACAGACAGACCGACAAGGCGGTTATTCTGACCGCCTGCATGACGGGGGAAGGGAGCGCGCTTGCGCTCAAAAACATGCTGCAGCACCATCTCCGCTACGACGAAGCGCTCTGCGAGATCGTTCCGCTGAACATCGTCGGCCGGGAGGAGCTGAAGGAGCGGATTCAAAAGTGGAAAAAGGAACGCAACGTTCTTTGCGTGGTCTCCAGCTTTCCCATCGACCGCGACATTCCCACCTTCTCTATCGAAGAGGTGCTGAATCTGCAGGCGCTTCCGGAGATTCAGAAGAAGATCGACATCGCGGAAACCTACCATCGCATGGGCGAAGTGCTAGACGGCCATCTGCAGCGGGTGAGCGGGGTGGAGCTGCTGGCAGACGTGCGGTCCATCCTTGCCCACCTGCAGCGGATCTTGAACCTGCCTATTCCCGATGAAGATCTGATCGGCATCTCGCTTCATCTCTGCTGTATGGTTGACCGGTTGTTGGGCGGGGAGATTCGAGTCGCGCATCCCAACAGTACGGAACGGCTGGCGGCCAATCCGCAATTGGCGCGGCAGATCAAGCTTGGCCTGCAGCCGCTGGAGCAGAAATACGGCATCGAGGTTACGCCGGATGAAATCTGTTTTTTGATGAATTTTTTTGAAGAAAACAAAACACTTCTGGCATAGTGTTTTGTTTTTCCTGTTTTTTCCGTCCCCCCCCAAAAACAGTGAGAATCAAAAGAAAACACTCGCTCGTCAGGCGCTGAAAATGTAAGCGCATTCAGAGGCGGGGTGTTTTGGCACGAAGCATGCTTGAAGAACAGGGAAGGAAGGAGGTGTGCGCATGAAAATCTTGTTGTGCTGCGCGGCCGGGATGTCTACCAGCCTGCTGGTGACCAAAATGGAGAAAGCCGCCCAGGAACGCGGCCTGGAAGCGAAGATCTGGGCGGTGTCGGTTGATGAGGTGAGCAGGCATCTGGATGAGGCTGACGTCCTGCTGGTGGGCCCTCAAGT
Source organism: Brevibacillus sp. SYP-B805 (assembly GCF_011059135.1). Taxonomy (GTDB): domain Bacteria; phylum Bacillota; class Bacilli; order Brevibacillales; family Brevibacillaceae; genus Brevibacillus_F. The sequence goes on from NZ_JAALGD010000021.1 coordinate 48,432, forward strand.
GCGTTACAAGCTGCCGCAGTTTCGGCAGGAGGCGGCAGCCAAGGGAATTCCTTGCGAGCTGATCAGTCCCACCGATTACGGCATGGTGAACGGGGCAAAGGTTCTTGAACAGGCTTTGTCCATGATGAAATAACAGGGAAAAAGAATGGGGGGAAGAGGTGTGAACGCATTTATTTCGTTTCTTGAAAACCGGTTTATGCCCGTAGCCGGCAGAATTGCGGAGCAAAAGCATCTGCAGGCTGTGCGGGACGGCATCATTCTGGCGCTGCCGCTCTTGATTATCGGCTCCTTGTTTCTGATTCTCGGGTTTCTCCCGATTCCCGGCTACAATGAGTTCATGGCGGGGGTGTTCGGCGAGAAATGGCTGTCCAAGCTGCTCTATCCGGTTAACGCCACGTTTGACATCATGGCTATCATCGTCAGCTTCGGCGTCGCCTACCGCCTTGCCGAGAAGTACAAGGTGGATCCGCTGGCTTCCGGAGCCATTTCGCTCGCTGCGTTTCTGCTGGCCACCCCGTATGTGGTGAAGTTTACGCCAGAGGGGGCGACGGAGGCTGTTGATGTGGGCGGCGCGATTCCGGTCGCGCTGATGGGCAGTCAAGGCCTGTTCGTGGCGATGATTCTGGCGCTTCTTTCTACCGAAATTTACCGCAAGATTATCCAAAAGAATATTGTCATCAAACTGCCGGACGGCGTGCCTCCGTCCGTAGCGAGATCGTTTGTCGCCCTGATCCCGGCCTTCTTCGTCATCCTGACGGTGTGGCTGATCCGGATGATCATTGAGGTGACACCTTTTGAAAGCGTTCACAACATTGTCTCCAAGATACTGGCCTCTCCGCTCAATGCCCTGGGCGGTACGCTGATCGGCGCCATCGTGGCCGTGATCCTCGTCCATCTCCTCTGGTCGGCAGGCATTCACGGGGCCGCGATCGTCGGCGGCGTGATGGGGCCGATCTGGCTCTCCCTGATGGACCAGAACCGGATCGCGTTCCAGGCTGGCCAGGAACCGCCCAACGTGATCACGCAGCAGTTCTTTGATCTGTGGATCTATGCAGGCGGCTCCGGGGCAACGCTGGCGATGGTGATCCTGATGCTGACCATTGCCAAAAGCGAACAGATGAAAAGCATCGGACGCGTCTCCATCGCGCCCGGCCTGTTCAATATCAACGAACCGGTTACGTTCGGGATGCCGGTTGTCATGAACCCGATCCTGATTATCCCGTTCATTCTGGCGCCGGTTGTTCTCGTGATCGTCACCTATCTGGCGATGGCGAGCGGCTTGGTTGCCAAGCCAAGCGGGATCGCGGTTCCCTGGACAACGCCTCCGATAATCAGCGGCTATCTGGCGACAGGCGGGAAAATTTCCGGCAGCATCCTGCAGCTGATCAACTTCTTTATCTCCATGGCGATTTACTATCCGTTCTTCCGGATGTGGGATCAACAAAAATTCGCGGAGGAGAAAGGCGATTCCGCATCCCTTTCAGCTTGACGCACGAAAGGAGCAGAGCATGAAGCTGATTGTCAACGCCGACGACTTCGGCTACTCCCGGGGCGTCAATCTGGGGGTGATCGACGCATACCGGCATGGGATTCTCACATCGGCTACGGCGATGGTCAATATGCCCGGGTTTGCCCATGCCGTGGAATTGGCCGGCCAACATCCGGGGCTCGGTGTCGGCATTCACCTCGTCCTGACATGCGGGGTCCCGGTTCTGTCCGATGTGCCGTCCCTGGTGGATGAACAGGGGCGGTTTCACAAGCTGCGGGAGATTTTTCAATACGCGACGGCAGCCGATATCGAAAGGGAATTCGCCGCCCAGATCGAGCGGTTTCTGGCTGCCGGACTGCAACCGACCCATCTGGACAGCCATCATCACGTGCACGCACACGAGCTGGTCCGGCCGGTTGTGCTGCGTCTCGCGGAGCGCTACCGCCTGCCGGTCAGGCGCTTCACCGCATCTTCGGAAGAGGAGGACGCCTATCGGGCGGTGCGGACAACCGATGCGTTCTTTTGGGATTTCTACGGGGAAGGAGCCACGGTGGAAACGATGGAACGGCTGCTGCAGCAGGGTATGGCCTATGAGACGGTTGAGATCATGTGCCATCCGGCTTATGTGGATGAGCCGCTTCTTGCCGGCAGTTCGTATGCGCTGCCCCGGGCGAGGGAGCTGGCCATCTTGACGGATGAGCGCGTCAAACGGGCAGCGGCGCAAGCCCGGATTGAACGGATCACGTACAAAGAGATATCGTAATTTATTTGGATAGGTGGGAAGAACAAGATGGAATATGCAGAATCCGTGTTCCAGATCATCCTGTATGGCGGCAATGCCAGAAGCTCCGCCATAGAAGCGATCCGGTTCGCCAAGCAAGGGAATTTCACGGCTGCCCGCGAAGCGCTGGACCAGGCGGCCAAGGATTTTCAGCAGGCCCATCAGATTCAGACTTCCCTGATTCAGCGGGAAGCGTCCGGCGAAAAGACAGAGGCCACCCTGCTGATGATCCATGCCCAGGATCATCTGATGAACGCCATCACCGTCCGCGATCTGGCTGTTGAATTCGTCGAGCTGTATGAAACCATCTTCCGACAAGGAGGCGTGAGAGGATGAGCGGATTGAAGATCGCCACGATAGGGGGCGGCTCCAGCTATACGCCGGAGCTGGTCGAAGGGTTTATCAGGCGGTATGAGGAACTGCCGGTCAGAGAGCTCTGGCTGGTCGATATTCCGGCCGGCAGGGAGAAGCTGGAGATCGTCGGCGCCCTGGCCAAACGGATGGTGGAAAAAGCGGGGGTGCCGATCGAGATCCATCTGACGCTGGATCGGCGCGCCGCCTTGGCCGGTGCCGACTTCGTCACGACCCAGTTTCGTGTCGGGGGCCTTGAGGCGCGGGCCAAGGATGAACGAATCCCGTTGAAATACGGCGTCATCGGACAGGAGACCAATGGACCGGGCGGCTTGTTCAAAGGCTTGCGGACGATCCCGGTCATCCTGGAGATTTGCAGGGAGATGGAGGAGCTCTGCCCGGACGCGTGGCTGGTCAATTTCACCAATCCGGCCGGCATGGTGACGGAGGCGGTGCTGCGCTACAGCAGCATCCGCAAGGTGGTGGGGCTCTGCAATGTGCCGATCGGCATGCGCATGGGCGTAGCCAAGATGCTGGGCGTTGAGCCGGACCGCGTCGCCATCGATTTTGCGGGACTCAACCATATGGTGTATGGTCTCGATGTCTATCTGGACGGCAAACGCATCACGCAGGAATTGATCGACCGCCTGTGCAGCGAGGAAGAATCCGGGATCACCATGCGCAATATCGTCGACATGGGCTGGGAGAAAGATTTCCTGAAGGCGCTGGGCGTGCTGCCGTGTCCGTATCACCGGTATTATTATCAGACGCGCACCATGCTGGAGCATGAACTGGAAGCGGCCAGGACGGAAGGCACGCGGGCGGAAGTGGTGCAAAAGGTGGAGGCGGAGCTGTTTGACATGTACAAAGATCCCAATCTGGCGATCAAGCCGCCGCAGCTGGAGAAGCGCGGGGGGGCCTATTACAGCGACGCCGCCTGCAGCCTCATCGCCTCCATCTACAATGACAAACGGGATATCCAGCCGGTGAATACCCGCAATAACGGTGCGATTGCCAGCATTCCGGACGAATCGGCGGTTGAGATCAACTGCGTCATCACCAAAGACGGCCCCAAACCGATCGCCATCGGGGATCTGCCCGTCGCGGTACGCGGGCTGGTGCAGCAGATCAAGTCTTTTGAACGGGTAGCGGCGGAGGCGGCCGTAACGGGCGATTACCGAACGGCCGTGCTGGCGATGACCATCAATCCGCTGGTGACTTCCGATACCATCGCCAAACAGATCGTCGATGAGATGATGGAAGCCCACAGGGAGCATCTGCCGCAATTTTTCCGGACCGTGTCATGAAATCGTTCGGCATCACCAACCGTCCGATCCGGTGGCGTGATTCTTCCCCTCCGGCACAGGTGGGCATCTCTCCTGCACGCGGCGTATCGCTTCGCGCACATGAGGAGACGGGACAAAATGACAGCGACCGGAACCAACGATAAAGACGGCGGCGGCCATGTAATCCGGCAGGTTATCCTAAAGCAGTAACAATCTCACACGGAAGGAGGGGCGCAGATGCCTTCCAGACAAGTGGCGGTAGCTCACGATCATGGACTGCACGCGCGGCCGGCCGCCCTGTTCGTCAATCTGGCGAAGCAGTTCGCATCCTCCATTGAACTGCGCAAGGGCGAAAAGAGCGCGGACGGCAAAAGCATTCTCGGCGTGATGGCGCTGGCCGTGAAGCAGCATGAGGAAATCGAAGTGATCGCCAACGGACCTGACGAGCAGGAAGCCCTGGAAAGATTGACGGAGCTGTTGATGAGCAAGGCGGATTGACCATGGCGGGAAGACTTTCTATAATCGTTGGTAAGAAGCGACGGTGCGGCACCGCTGCGCTCGAAGGAAGAGGTTTTTGAAAAAAACAGAAGCGGTTGGGTGGTACCGTGACGCAATCGCCTCAGCAAGCAGGCAGCCGTCCGGATGGATGGCGAGCCTCTTGACAGAGGCGTTTTCATTTGGCGACCATCGTTGGAACCGATCTGGAAATGAGGAAGGAGTGGGCATGCGCCATGATCATCGACATTTTTCAGGATACCGTCTGTCCATGGTGCCGGATTGGCAAAAAGCATTTGCTCGACGCCATTCGTGCGTGGGAGGGAGATACGATTCAAGTTCGATACCGGACTTTTTTCCTTGATCCGAGCATCCCGAAGGAAGGGCTGCCGTTTCGGGAAGCGATGGCCGCTCTCAAAGGACCGCAGGCAGTGGATCAGCTGCTCCGGCATGTGACCGAAGCGGGAAAAGCGTCCGGAGTCACGTTTCATTTCGACAAGGTTCGCTATCGTCCCAATACGTACGCTTCCCATACGCTGCTGAAGCTGGCCCCGGAAGGGAAAGCGGCCGAACTGGTGGAAGCGGTCTTTCAGGCGTACTTTGAAGAGGGGCGCGACATCGGCAATCTGGACGTGCTGGTGGACATCGGGGCGCAATGCGGTCTGGATGCCGAAGCGGTAAGGGAAGCCATTGAATCGGACCGGATGAAGGATGAGATTGCGGCCGATCTGGCCTTGGCGCGGGAACTGCAGATTACGGGCGTCCCATTCTTCGTCATCGACAACAAGCTGGCGCTTTCCGGCGCCCATCCGGTGGAGAATTTCCTGCGCGCATTCCGGCGGGTGGCCGAGGAAGCGTCATCGTGATACGGGGTTATGCTACTCTTTTTCCAATCTCATGCGCAAGCAACACGACCGGGAGAATAAACAAGAGAAAAGGCAGGCTGACAAAAATCGTCTGCCAGGTGATGACCTGCCTGTTGAACAAGGCGTGAAACAATACGATGCTGTAAGGCAGGATAATCACGATTGACGTGATGACACCAGGCGTGATGGAACGAAAAAAGAGAGATTGTCCGATATGCGTGAAAGCATGAAGAAAGAAAACCAGGATGCAAACGGTAAAGAAATGGATGTTGCCAAGCGGTCCATGATGAAGAAATTGACTGGCCATATATGTCGAAGCGCTGACAAACAGAAAAATCACCAATACCGCAACGGAAAATTGGGCGGTTGACATGGAGAATTGCTTCACAACGCCAGCGGCGATTTTTCTTGGCAATTTTTCATACAGGACTGCTTGGTGCTTGTTGATCCACTTTTCCACCATGATGATTTCTTCCAAATCATGAAGCATGAACATGATCGGAAAAAGCCAGATCAGCGTTTGAACATCGAGCCAACGTTCCAAAGATTTTCCCTCCCGCTCCGTCTTTGTCCGGCAGGTTTACTTGACACCGGAATGTTCAGAATAATAAGCTAAAAACATCTTTTGTCAAGGGTGAACGGAGAGGGGAAGGAAGACAAGATGATCGAACTGAACGGAGTATCTTGGCGCCGGGGAGAACGCCTGATTCTCAGGGATATTCACTGGCGCATCGAGCCGGGGCAGCATTGGTGCCTGTTCGGCTTGAACGGCTCAGGCAAGACGACGCTGCTGAATATCATAAACGGGTATATCTGGCCGACACAGGGAGAGGTAACCGTTCTGGGGAAACGATTCGGCCAGGTGGATGTGCGGGAGCTGCGCAAATGGATCGGCCTGGTCAGCTTGTCGCTGCAGCAAAAATTCTACGGATACGAGCCGGTGGAAGAGATCGTCATGAGCGGCAAGTTCGCTTCCATTGGCTTGTACGATGTGCCGTCGGACGAAGACCGGCAGCGGGCAGACGACCTGCTTGTCCGCATGGGATGTGCCGCTCTGCGCGGCCGCAGCTACCAGACGCTGTCGCAGGGTGAGCAGCAGCGGGTTCTGATCGCCCGGGCGCTGATGGCTTCGCCGAAGCTGTTGATCCTGGACGAACCGTGCTCCGGCCTTGATGTGCTGGCCCGGGAACAGCTGCTGCAGATGATCGGCCAGCTGGCCGACGAGCCGGATGCCCCGACCCTGCTCTATGTGACTCACCATCTGGAAGAGATCCTGCCCTGTTTTTCCCATACGCTGCTGCTGAAAGAAGGCAGCGTGTACCGGGCGGGGGCCACGACGGAAATCCTGACTTCCGATTGTTTGAGCGGGTTCCTGGGGGTGCCGGTCGATGTGCGTGAATGGAACGGACGGTATTTTTCCATGATCCTGGAAACATGATATGATAGCTGAGAGGCAAGAACCGATATTTTTTATAGAGAAAAGAGGAGAAACGACCATGCAGCAGATCCGCAACATTTTCTGTGTTGGCCGCAACTATCGTCTGCACGCGGAGGAGTTGGGCAACGCCGTGCCGACATCGCCGTTCCTGTTTTCCAAGCCGACCCATGCGCTGGCGCTGGCGGATGGACAGGCCATCGCGCTGCCCGGCAATCAGGGCGAAGTGCATCATGAGATCGAATTGGTGGTTCACATCGCCAAACCGTACCAGCCCGGCATGAAGCCGGATGACATGATCGACCGGATGGCGCTCGGGATCGACTTCACCCTGCGCGATGTGCAGGCGGAACTGAAGAAGAAGGGGCACCCCTGGCTGTTGGCGAAAGGCTTTCCCAACTCCGCCGTCATCACGCCATTCCGCCCGTTTCCCGGCTTGGAGGCGGTGAAGCGCACGGATTTCAGCCTGCTGAAAAATGGCGAGCGGGTGCAAAACGGAAACATCAGCGATGTCATCTTTGATCTGGAGACCATCATTCGTTTTGCCGTGGACCATTTCGGCCTGACCGCCGGGGATCTGCTCTTTACCGGCACCCCGGCCGGCGTCGGACCCGTAGCCGACGGCGACCTCCTGCAGATGTACTGGGGAGACGAGATGTGGGGCCAATTTGTTGTGAAGATGGGATAGAATTCTGACGCAGGAAACCATGCAGCCATGCTCCTTGGGAAGCAGGCTGCATCAAACTGATGACAAACAACAGTTAGAGTCATTGCGTGATGGACCGACGCAGCGAAGAAACGAAGACGCGGGGTCACAGGGGGCGTGAGTCTCACTTCGCTGAACCAGCTAATATCTTGTCAAGCCAATTAATTAAATAGCATCATTATTTGTGGTATACTTTAAAAAGGGTATAACAAACCAGCCTTCCAACTTCTGTTGGAAGGATCTGGTTATCAGTCCTATCCGTTATCGTTATACGGTCTGTTCTTGATAAGGAACGCCTTTCTTCAGAATAGCGTAGATGAGATGGAGAAGTTTATTGGCACATGCAATTACTGCTACTCTGTAAGGTTTGGTCTCACGTTTCTGATCAAAATATTGGCGAAGGCGTGGATTTCCTGACCGTCTCAGGCTGCACTGCACCGCCATATACAAAGCTTTTCGAAGGCGCTTGGATCCTCGCTTCGTGATGCTCAATTGCGTTGCCGTAAACTTTCCGGACTGATGAACGCTTGGATCAATCCCCACGAATGCCACAAGTTTCTTTGGATGGTCAAACCTCTCGATTTCTCCGATTTCGGACAAAATTGTGGCTGCAATTTTG
>NZ_JAALGD010000022.1 GCF_011059135.1 Brevibacillus sp. SYP-B805
CCAGCGTTCGTCCTGAGCCAGGATCAAACTCTCCAATAAATCGAAAGATATTGATCAAAGCTTCATTCTCATAAAGAATGACTTGGCTCGCTTCACGCGTTCGCTGTTCAGTTTTCAAAGAGCATTTAAGCTCGTCGCTCAGAGGCGACTTTTTTAATATATCACAGGAGTCCGGATGAAATCAAGCAGTAATTTCTTTCAACCTGACCCGCCGCTTCAGCGTTTGCCGAAGTGACGTTTGTTAATATAGCATGCGAATTAAATAAGAGTCAATACCTTTTCTGCAAAAAAATTATCCGGAGAGTTGATACCCTTTTTCGTGCACGGTCCCGCCGTCTTTGTGCAGCGGCACTTCATGAACGATCGCTTTTTTGGCCATCTTCTCCAGCAGCAGGTGCAGGTTGATTTGACTGCTTGCCAACACGGGCAGCTGCTGCAGCTCCTTCACCGACCACGGACGATTGCGCGACTGCATCACATCGGTCAGCAGCAGCGTACAGTCTTTCATTTTTGACATGACATGAAATTCAAGCGGCAGAAGCAGAAGCTCAATCCGCTTCTCCAGCGGTTCATGACTGGCCGTCAATTCCTCATAAAGCTTGTAGACAGCCGAATCAATCTGTTTTACCTGCGCCCAAATGGCCGGTTCCGGCTGCTGTCCCGCTTCCCATACCACGAGCCGGGCCCAGCCATGCAAGGCATGCAGAACCGCTTGGTAGGCATCCAGGACATATCCCTGCTGCTGCAGTTCCTTGGCTTCCAGGTAATGGCGCAGCAAGCCGGAATACTCCTCGTACACACGCTGTTTCTGCAAGTGGGCCGGCACGCGCAGAAGGCGCTCCATTACGGTTTTCATATAGTCGTGCTGATCGACGAGAATTTCCGCCTGGCTCAGCCAGTAGGCAACGCGTTCGCTTACCCCGTGGACCGCCCAGCTTTCGACCTGCCATTGGCTGATTTGATGCTCCACGATCCGTTCTTCTTCCACTATATGGTGCCTGGTCTCCCACTGCGGTTCCGACCGGTTGACGATGACCAGGTATAACAGACTGCCGCCATCAAGGAACGGGCTGGGGTTGTGCGGTTTCCCCACCAGCAGAACGGACAAAACATGATCTTGCCGCAGCAGGTTTTGCGTGAACAGATGCAACGTTCGGTCCATTGCCCTCCCCCTTCCTAGGCGTTAAGAAAAAGGATTCTACCAAAAGTCCCTGTTTCCTGCTTGTAAACAGAGAAACGGTTGTGTGCTATACTGAACTTTAGTGCACTCGAAAGCGCGTATCCAACTGGAGGAATACAGATGAAAAACGTGGACCGCATCAGCAAAATCAAGCGCCTGCGCACATGGGCCAACTGGAACATCGGACTGGGCATCCTGCTTATGTATATCGGCTACGCCTTTTTTGCCGGCTATTTGGGATCGTTTCTGGAAAAGAACTATCTGTTCATGACCATCCTGCTGATCATCGGGTTCTTCATGACCATGGTTGCAACGGTATTGTTCATGATCTCCGGCATGATTTCGATGACAGCCCCTCAGGTGGAATGTCCCTCCTGCGGCAAGGTGACCAAAATGTTTGGCAAGGAAGATGCCTGCATGTTCTGCGGACAGCCGCTGGCGCTCTCGGAGGAAAAATAACCGCTTCCGGAAAGCCAAGGGCTTCCATGCAAAAAACCGGGGACAACCTCCCCGGCCTTCCGCACCTAACGCTATTCCTTCCTGGACAAACTCTCCCCGATCGTCGTCCAGATCTCTTCCTTTTCAAACCCGCGTCTCCAGGCGGCCACTCCGGCCAGATTGTATTTCTTCACCAGCTCCATCCGTTTCGCCATGGAATGCTGATCCTCCAGCCACATCTTGTAGGTGGCGCCGTCTGACGGATCGACATAGCTGACAAACATCTGCCCGGTTTTCGCATCAAGCTGCGGCGTAAGGTTGCGCTCCCTGATCCAATCTTCGGCCCCTTTCATGGAATAAGCCTTGGAAGTTACCTTGACCGTACCATCGGGCTGCTTCACTTCCTTCCACAAACGGGTGTAGAAAGGTACGCCGAGCAGCAGTTTTTTCGCCGGCACTTCTTCCAGTACCCCTTGCAGCCCCTTTTCCGTCCAGGGCAGGGACGCAACGGAGCCGGCGACCGGGCTGGACGCCCAGTACTCGTCATACGTCATCACGGCGATATAGTCAACCGTCCTGGCCAGGGCGGCCCGGTCGTAGAACAGAGACCAGCGTTCGCTGTTCGACTTGACGGTCACGTCCATGGAGACGGTCAGCCCCTGCTCGTGCAGATAGGGGGTCAGCTCCCGGACAAACTGAACCAGCCGCTCCTTGTCCTCCAGATAGACGTTTTCAAAGTCGAGGTTAATGCCGTCCAGATCATACAGATGGGCGTAATGCAGAATCTGGGCGATCATTTTGGAACGCAGGCGGTAATCCTTCAGCATCGCCTGGGTAAAGTCCGGATTAAAACCGTTCGAGACGAGTCCCCACACCTTGTAGCCGCGATTGTGCGCCCACTTCACATAGGCCGCATCCGCCTTGCTGCCCAGATTGCCCTGGTTGTCGATCAGTTCGAACCACGTCGGCGACACCACATTGAGTCCTGGCATCTGCGGAATCTCCGCAACGTTGGGGTTGCGGTTGACCACATGCTCCCAGGCCAGATTGATCTTCCCGCCCAGCGGCTTCCAGGCGGCGGGCTCCGGTTTCTCGGCTGCCTCTTTCAGCGCCGTCTGCCTCACCTGTGCCAATGCCACCGCTTCCTTGGGCATATAGCCCAGGACGCCGTCTGCGGACAAGACCCGGTACCAGCCGGCCTCTTCTCCCAGCACATCCACCAACGCCTCAGGAGGAAGCTCCGCCACGATGGGCTGGTGAGGCGAAGGGCCGCTGCGGATCGGCTGCGCCTGCGGCTGGTCGTCATCCGCCGCAAGCACCTTCCCCTGCTGGACGGCATACCCCGCCTTCTCCACCAGCAGCACGCCGCTGTCGGCGAGCAGCTTCATCGCAAACGGATACAGTTTCTTCAGCGGTTCCAGCGGCACATAGCGCACGTCGTCTACTTCCTTCACCGGCACCCGCAGATTGACGGGCGTTTTGTTCAAATAGGCGACCAGCTGATCGCTTTCCATTTGCAGAACCTTATCCTTGGTCGTCACGATGACGGACTTGGTCGGCTCATCCCAGTAAATGGACGGATCGAGACGGTTTTTGATAAAGTCGAAAGGGAGCGAAATCTCCCCATTTTCCAGCAAAAACGACTGTTCCTCCACCGCTCCCTGAAAGACGATCACATTTTTGCGCCCGTCATACGGAGCGACATGTTCCGACGAAGGGCGCTGAAGCAGGTACCACGCCCCGGCGGATATCCCGCCGATCCCCAGCAAAAAAACGGCGAGCAGCAAACCCGCCTGCCTTCTTCTCCGTTTGGGCCGCGGGGGCATGCCCCACTCGATCTGCAAAATCCGACACCTCCGTCCATTTTCTCGGCCATCCCTCCTAGATGATAAAACACGGACAGCCTTTCCACAACCTTATGAATATTTTACCGAATCGCGTTTGATGACAAGCCGTGTCGATGCCGCACTAACCATGACGATCGAGATGAAAAAATGTTGCAGGCTTCCACACAAAAAAACACTTCTCTCCCGTCTTTGACAGGGAGAAAAGTGTTTGCCTGCGTTCCGCTATCAGTGCGCTTTCTTTTGACATGCTTCGCAAATGCCGTATACTTCCATGCGATGACCGGTCACCTTGAACCCGACGGCTTTTTCCGCTTCCTTTTCCGCCTCTGTCAATGCGGGAAAATGAAAATCGTGAACGGCCCCGCACTCGGAGCAGATCGCATGGTAGTGATCTTCGGAGATATTGGCGTCAAAGCGGCTGGAAGCGTCGCCATAAGTAAGCTCACGCACCAGGCCGGCCTCTTTGAAGACGCGCAGGTTGTTGTACACGGTAGCCACGCTCATATTGGGAAACTTCCCTTCCAGCGCCTTGTAAATCTCGTCGGCGGTCGGATGGGACATGGTTTCGAGCAGATACGCTAATATGGCATGGCGCTGCGGTGTCATCCGCACACCCGTATGTTTGAGGATTTCCACGGCCTTTTCAACGCGTTGCGCCATCTTATGTTTGCACCTCACAGTCGTTCAGAAACAGGCTCATCACAGCCAAACAGAAACAATCTTTTGATTAGAATTGTTATAAACAAAGTGTACGTCTATTTACCCGAAGATGTCAATACCATTGCGTGAAATGCCGGTTTCATCCACCGATCGGATGCCACTGGATGCTCCCATGCTGGACAAAGCGGTAGGGCAGCCTCAAGAGCAGCGGAAATCGATCCCCGCCCCAGGAAGGCATGGCCTGCTCCCACTTCTCACCCGTGTACTCGAAGTATGTGCCGTTCCGGTCTGTTTCAATCGTCACATAGGCCCGCTCTCCCGCACGGGGAACGAGAAGGGCGTACAGCCACTCTCCGTCCCGCAGGGAAAATTGGCCGGTTTTCCCGAGATGTTGCCGCGCCCAGGCCTTCACGTTCTCCGGAACTTTCCAATCATCGATGGCCAATGTTTGATACGGCAGCGCTGCCCGCAGCGGATCTTTCCGATCAGCCGGTTCCTTTGGCGCGCCGGCTTGCCCGAGCGCCTGCTTCGCCTTGTCCGCCTGATCGCCATGCGGATAGCTGGCGAGCAGCTGCTGCAGATAGGCGGTATCGCCGGTAAACTGATACATCAGCAGGAGGGCATCATCGGCGAGGTCGGAGGCAGGATAGCGCTTCAGCAGGCGCTGGCCGTTCTCGAGCAGGCGCTGGCCCAGCATGGTGCGGCTTGCATAATACTTCACCTCTTCCCCATATTCGATCAGCTTGGCATGGGCAAGCATGAGGGAGAAGAGGGTGTTCGCTCCCGTTTGCGGATCGGCTTCATTCAGGTCAATGCGGGAAAACGCATCGGCCGCCTGCACGAGATGGTTGAAGCGTTCGATGTAACGGTCCAGCTTTTCCTGGTAATCCATGTACTTGATCTGGCCGAACCAGAAAAAGCTTTGACGCTCCCCGCGCCACAGGTGGTTGTAGTAAAGGAGCGGCTGATGGTAGATGAGCGCCGCCAGCTCATACTGCCGTTTGGCTTTTTCGGCGCCTGCCGCCCGCTCGATCTCCCCCTGTTTGGCAGCCAGCTGCCTGGCCAGCGCCAGCTGCTCGTTTACCTTGTCCCAGAATGGATAGTCGTCCCGGCGGACAAAGAGATCCTGCTGATGGCGGAACGGCTCCCGAACATCCCCCTGATAGGCTGCGACGAAACGCTCGAGCGCTTCCGCCGCCTTGCCGTATTCGCGCTGGCGCAGATATTCGACGGCCAGCGAATAAGCCGCCCATTCCTTCGTCCATGCCGGAAGATTGGCGGTATCGAGCCTTTCGAGATCCTTGGCGGTCATCTCCACATCCAGCACATACAGGAACTGGCCGTCCGCGTCGTACTGCAGGTCCCGGTCGCCCAGCACCTTGGCCTGATCGAACCAGTACAGCGCCCGTTCGTATTCCCCGATCTGCTGGTAGCAGCGGGCGAGGCGGTAGGCGGCGTCATCGAGAGCGGGATGGTGCGGATACTGCCGGATGAAGGACAGCCATTGCCCGATCGCTTCACGCGGATGGCTGAAATCGCTGCCCCGCGATTCGTAGGAATACCAGTTCACCCCGTCAAACTGATAAAAATAGGGAACCCCCCGAATTTTCTGATACGCTTCAATGCCCTGCTTCAGCTTGCCGTCGGGATACAGGTCGGCCAGAAATTTTTCCGTGATCCCGCTGAGCGGCACGGTAAAGCCCCGCTCCATTCCGCTGGCATACAAGCGTTTCGCTGCTGCCCGATCCCCGTGCTGCAGCACGAGAGAGATGTCGATCATCTGTTCGATGGCGGTGTCGGTCGTCGTCGCGGCGATCGTTTGCAGCCAGGCCAGATCATTGGCATTCAGCAGCTGTTGGACGATCTGCCGCTGCTGCTCCACGGAAATCTTCTTCTCTTCGTACAGTTGGTGCAGCATCGCCTTGCCGTTCGGTTGCCCGCCCAACGCGGCGATCAGCGCATTCATCTGCGGCTTTCCGGCATATTGCTTCAGCCATGCGGCCATCCGCTCCTCCCCCAGCCTGCTGCGCTGCTGCAGGAACTGCAGGATGACGCTGGCGCCCTGTGCGGACGCCGTGTCCATCCTGTCCGCAACAGCCTCCTCCTGGCCGGGAGGCAGCACCGCCAGCAATGCCTCTGTCAGCAGAAATTCGTCTTCGATCGACCGCGGATCGGACAGCCATGCCAAGAGATACGGCGCTGTGCGCGGATCATGGAGCTGGCGGGCGATCTCCAGCCAGAACCGCCATTCCAGATACCGATTCCCCTGTTCCCCCGGTTCCAGCTTCAGCCGCTGGGGGGAAAGGGCAATCCCTTCTTTCAGCAGGGGAAGCAAGGCGGCCAGCTGCTGCCGCAATGGCGCGAGGGACTCCTCCGGCAGGGAACCCTCCGTTTTCAAGGTTTGGTAAGCGCCGGTCAGCAGTTGAGGCAGACTGCCGCTCACCTGCGTTTCCGCCTGAACGGTTGGCAACCCGTTTGTTCCCGCTGCGGCAAAGGGGGCGGCTGTGACCGCGATTCCAGCCAGCAGCAGGGCAATGGAACGTTTGTGCATACATCTCTCCCTCACTTATGAATGCGTCGGCTTTCACTAATAAGACGAAGGATAACGGGACGCGTTTCCATGAAATGGCTGTTCGAAAAAAGATATCCCCGGCTTTGTGGGGAAAAGGAGGCTCGTTTATGCCGTGGAAGCCTTCTTTTTCCTTTGGCCGGGGTTTCTTCTGGACGGGCAAACATCCGCAAGCGGGCATGCTTCGCACTGCGGGCTCTGGGCCTTGCAGTGGTAGCGGCCGAAAAAGATCAGCCGATGGTGCGCTTTCGCCCAATCTTTTTTGGGGATTTTTTTCATCAGAGTTTTTTCCACCTGCAGCGGCGTGTCGCTCTCTGCACAGAAGCCGAGCCGTTTGGCTACCCGCTCCACATGGGTGTCGACGGCAAGCGCGGGAACGCCGAACCAGGTCGCCATGATGACGTTGGCCGTTTTTCTGCCGACGCCGGGCAGGGTGACAAGCTCCTCGTGCTTGTCCGGAATCTGGCCGTTGTATTTCTCCAGCAGTATGCGGCACAGTTCCTGGATGTGCTTGGCCTTGTTTTTGTACAAGCCGATCTGTTTGATATCTTCCTGCAACTCTTCCAGCGGCACGCGCAGATAATCCTCCGGCGTCCGGTATTTCTGAAACAGCCGTTCCGTCACTTCGTTTACCTTTTTGTCCGTGCACTGGGCCGACAGCAGCACCGCGATCGTCAGCTCAAACGCATTGCTGTGGCGCAGTTCGCAGTGCGCATCGGGAAACATTTCAGCCAGGGTGGAAAGAAATCGTTTGGTGGACAGTTTTGCCATAGGGTACTCCTTACGCGTTCTGTTGACATCCATTATACCCGCAACCGGGGAGAAGGAGAAGTGGCGGGCATCGGCGGAATTGGGATACAATGGAAAAAACGGCTCATCGGGAGGGAAACGACGATGAAAGTGCTCGTAACGGGCAGCACCGGCTTTGTCGGCAGAGGCATCCTGCCGAGGCTGGCGGAGGCCGGCCATGAAACGGTTTGTCTCGTTCGCCCCGGATCGGAAGCGAAACTGGGGGCCGTTCAGCCGGGCAGCATCCGCCTGGCAGCCGGCGATCTGTTCGAGCCTGCCGCACTGGCCCAGGCGCTTGCAGGGTGCGAGGCGGTGATCCACCTGGTCGGCATTATTCGGGAGAACCCGCGCAAAGGCGTCACCTTTTCGCGCATCCATGTGGAGGGGACCCGAAGGCTGTTGGATGCGGCGAAGCAGGCGGGCGTCAAGCGGTTCATCCATATGAGCGCCCTCGGAGCCCGCATGGGGGCAGCCAGCCCCTACCACCGGACCAAATACGAGGCGGAGCAGCTGGTCATCCACAGCGGCATCCCGTATACGATTTTCCGGCCGTCTGTGATTTTCGGGCCGGATGACGAGTTCGTCAACATGCTCGCCGGTCTCGTCCGCCTGCCGGTTACCCCTGTCATCGGGGATGGCGCATACCGGCTGCAGCCCGTCGCCCGGCAAACCGTCGCGGATGTCTTCACCCAGGCCCTTACCCACGATCGATGCCTCGGCGAAATCTACGAGGCGGGCGGGCCCGAACCATTAAGCTACAACGCGCTGCTTGACCAGATCGGAGCGGCGCTGGGCAAAACGAGCGTCCGCAAGCTTCATCTGCCGCTCGGGCTGATGAAACCGGTAATCAATCTGCTGGAGGGCTTCTCCTTCTTCCCCATCACCAACACGCAGCTGACCATGCTGCTGGAAGAGAATGTCTGTGCCGATCCGGCGAAATTGTATGAGACGTTCCCGACGCCCCCGATCCCGTTTCGGCAGGGGATCGAGCGATATCTCCATCCGTCGGCCCGAACGTGAAAGGCGGCTGTCTACGTTAAAGCCCCCGCGCGCTGCCGGATTTGTGCGATCTGATGCAGCGCATCTCCCATCAACGACACCCTCCGCTGCCAGGAAAACGGTCGAATATTCCAAATCTTTTACCCGCAGCCATTTACCCGGCAGCGCTGCCATTCTCATTCTCCCCGTATCTCTTTGATCCCTTTCCCTTCCAGATACGCATGGCCGACTGTCAGGCTCCCCACCGTGTGAAAGCCGTATTTTTGATACACCTTTTCCACGGTCTGATTAACGGGATAGACCCACAGCGCCTTCCCGCCCTGCCGGACAAACTCCTGCTGAATATGGCGCAGCAAGTGGCCGATCAATCCCTGCCCCCGATAAGCCTCCAGCGTTGCCACGCTTTCCACCCGCATGTGGCCGCCGTGAGTAAAGATGGCGGCTACGCTGACAGGCTCGCCCCGCCATCTGAGCAGATAATGGCAAAAAGCCGACTGGGCAAACTCTGTCTCGAACGCCTTTTCCCGCACTTCTTTTCCGCCGAACTCCTGGATGCTGCATTCCACCAGCAGGGCATCCTGATAGTTCCCGTCCGTCACCCGCTCGATCGCGATATCAGGATGCTGCGCAACCGACGCCAACGTGCCGGACCACTGCTGTACGGGCATGTCAAACGGTTCGTAGGCAAAGCCGGCTGCTGCAAGCTGGTCGATAAACGGTTGAAGCTTCTCCGTCTGATACAGATAAAAACGGGGGATGATCCCTTTCTCCCGATAGAAGCGGATCACCTCGGCGATGATGGCCGACATGGTGTGAGCCGGCGGAAGGTTCAGGATATCCGCGTGATTCGCATCGTAGTAGGTCGGATTGTCCGTGTTCCAAAACAGGTGTCCCCACGCTCTCTCTTCGCAGCAGGCGAAAGAGCGCTTGTACGCCAAATCCGCCTCGTGGGCGGCTGTCAACAGATCCATTTCCGTCTCCTTATTCATGCAGATTTGGCTCCTTTTTTCCAGTTTTGAGGTTTACATATCGGGCCGCCACAAACAGAAAATCGGACAGGCGGTTCAAATACTTCAGCACGGTCCCGTTGACCGGTTCGCTCCCGGCAATCCGCACCGTTTCCCTTTCCGCGCGGCGCACCACCGTCCGCGCCACATGCAGTGCCGCAGCCGACGGGTGGCCGCCGGGCAGCACGAAGTTGGTCAGCTGCGGCAGACTGTCGTCCAGCTTGTCAATCTGCTGCTCCAGGAAGGTGACATCCTCCTCCCGGATCGGCCAACCCACCTGTTTGCCTGCCGGTGTGGCCAATTCCGCGCCGATGTGAAACAGCTTGGTCTGCACAACATGGAAAACGCGGCGCAGTTCCTGCCATTCGTCCGCTTCAGGCAGAAGCGACAGCGCCAACCCGATGGTGGAGTTGGCTTCGTCACATGTCCCGTATGCTTCCACCCGCGGTGAATCCTTGGGAACCCGTGCGCCGGAAATCAGCGAGGTTTCCCCTTTATCGCCGGATTTCGTGTAAATTCTCACTCCGATCCCTCCCACTCCTGATATATTTCCCTGGAAATCGACACGGCCGACCGCTACATTCCCTCTGCCACGATGATCAGCTCCGTGCTGGTCTGGTCGAAAGGCGCCTTGCCAAATGTGCCGTAACGCTGTACCACCCTGAAGCCGTTCAGGCGCAGCAGATGGTGCAGCTCCGCCGGAAAGATGTAGCGCAGCGTGAAGCGGCCGACCACCTTTTCCGTCACCAGGCCTTCCGGGCTGATGCGTTCATAGGTGCGCGTCACTTCCGCCCATTGCTGAAAATGATCGTAGCGTGTGTAGTCCCACATGGCGATTTGCTCCCCCGATTCCAGGGGAAACATGCCGCGCAGGGACATTTTTTCGCTTTCTTCATAGAGGTGGTTGATTTTGGGTACAAAGACATTCATCACCAGCTTCCCGCCGGGTGCCAAATGCCGCCGGATGCAGCCCAGCGCCTTCATCTGCTCCTGGATATGCAGCAGGTGCAGGAAGGATCGGAAGGGGATCATGATCAGGGAAAACGACCTGCCCAGATCAAACCGCCGCATGTCTCCCTGCACGAAGGTGATGCGTTCCGCCACGCCTGCCGCTGCCGCCTTCTGTTCGGCGCGTCGCAGCATGTCGGTCGACAGGTCAAGGCCGGTAACGGTGAGGCCCGCCTCCGCCAGGGGAATGGTGATTCGCCCCGTGCCGCATGCCAGATCCAGAATCTCGCCGTCCGCCTGCAGCGCCATCTCCCGATAAAACTCGACATCCCCCGCAACGCCCCGCTGTGTGAGATCGTAATACTCCGTCCACTGGTACATGCTGCTCAACGCGCTCCCCCCTACTCCACCTGTCCGGAACGGAGATACGCCATGATCAGGCGGGCGGTGTTCTCAAAGGCTTCCTTATGCGTGCGTTCGTGCGAGTGCGACGCATCCACGCCCGGTCCGATCAAGCCGTGGATAATATCGTAGCCGGCCCGCAATGCCGTGCTGGCGTCGGAGTTGTAGAACGGATAGATGTCCACCTGATAGTTCAGCCCGTTTTCTTCCGCCAGCTTCACCAGATGCTTGCGCATGCCATAGTGGTACGGTCCGGAAGAATCCTTGGCGCAGATGGAGACGCAGAATTCGTCGGTGTTCAATCCCTCGCCGATCGCGCCCATATCCACCGCCAGATACTCCACAGTGTTTTCCGGGATGTTGGAGTTGCCGCCATAGCCGATCTCTTCGTTGTTGCTGATCAGCAGGTGCGTGGTGAAGGGAAGCTGTTCTCCCGTCTCCTGCAGCTGCTTCACCACGCCCAGCAGGATGGCGACGCTCGCCTTGTCGTCCAGATGGCGCGACTTGATAAAGCCGCTCTCCGTCACGGTCACGCGCGGATCAAACGACACGAAGTCCCCCACGCGGATGCCCAGCGCCAGCACCTCTTCCCGATTTCGTACCTTCTCATCGATCCTGACTTCCATCACCTCTTCGGTGCGCTCCATTTTGCCGGACTCCCGGCTGTATACATGCACCGATGCCTTGGTCGTCAGAATCGTCCCCGTGTAGATCCGTCCGTCGGATGTTTCAATCTGGCAGTATTCCCCTTCCACCGCGTTCCAGTTGAATCCGCCGATCATCGCCAGTTTCAGGCGTCCATTGCTCTTGATCTCCTTGACCATGGCGCCCAGCGTGTCGACATGGGCGGTCAGCAGCCGGTGCCGACTGTCGTTTTTACCCTTGATCGTCGCCAGCACCGCCCCCTTGTTGGTCATGGTGCAGCTGATGCCCAACCGCTCCAGCTCGGCTTTTACCCAAGCCGTCACTTTTGCGGTATTCCCTGTGGGACTGGGGGTATTGGCGAGTGTGACAAATGTTTCCACCATATAATCGACCGGCATGTTCATCTCTCTCCCAATCCTTTCTCCGTTCAGGCTTTAGACCAGTTTTTCCTTGATTACCTGCAGCACGTCCTGCACATGGCCGGCCACCTTCACCTTCGGCCAGACGTGAACGATCATCCCGTTTGCGTCGATCAGGAAGGTGCTGCGTTCAATCCCCATGTACTCCCGGCCGTACATCTTTTTCAGCACCCAGACGCCGTAGGCTTCCGCCACCCGATGATCCACATCGGCCAGCAGCGGAAACGGGAGTTCGTGCTTGGCGATAAATTTGTCGTGCGACTTCACGTCATCCGGACTGATCCCCAGCACGACCGTATTCCATTTGGCAAACTCCGGATGGAAATCGCGGAAATCGCATGCTTCCGTGGTGCATCCGGGTGTCATGTCTTTCGGATAAAAATAGAGAACCACGTTTTTGCCGCGAAAATCCTTGAGCGAAATCGTCCGGCCATGGCTTGCCGGCAGGGTGAAATCCGGCGCGGCCTGGCCCGCTGCCAATGCTGTCATGATTGTACCACCTTCCTTATGGATCCTATCTTACCACAAACACCCGCCCTGCCTTAAGCAGGATGTTGCGGATTGTCCCAGAAAGATATAGAATTGATGGGATAGTATTCGGAGACATTTTCATCTTATACAACGCTGCGAGCTGGACGGTGAATCGATACGTATGAAAGAAATATTTCATGTGACGGATCCGGAAGCTTTGAAATCATTGGCCATTCCGGAGAGGGTAAAAATCATCGAGCTTTTCGAAGATCTGGAGCCGCGTACGGCCAAGCAAATCGCCACCGAATTGGGGGAAAATGCGGCCCGTTTGCATTATCATGTGAAAGAACTGGTGCGCGTCGGCCTTCTGGAACAGGTGGATACCCGCGTGAAAGGTTCGATTGTGGAAAAGTATTACCAGCCGGTCGCCAAGGTTATTCAAGTGAACCTGCAGTTGATGATCGAAGAGAACGCGCACCAGATCAGCGACATTCTGTTTACCCCGCTGCGCACCACGGAGCAGGATCTGGTCAGGACGCTGAACCGATTTGTCTCCAGCGATGCGGATGTGCGGAAAGATTATCAGGATACCTTCGCATTGAATGTGAGCGAGTTTTATCTGACCAAAGAGGAGCGCAACCAGCTGGTCGATGAACTGAACGCCATCATTCGCAAGTACAAGGATTTAAAAAACACCGATGGCCGCCGCAAATTCAAATACTTTAACATCCTCTTCCCGCTCTCGCCGCCCGATCCGGTGGAGAATGACGATTCCTTCGTGGATGCGGATGACCAGGAAGAATAGTTCTTCGATGCTTTTGCCGATACGTTTCGGGAATCCCGGAAAAAGCTTGGCAAGCCCCCCAACCTTTTCTTCGCCGCCCAAGCGTTTTCAAGAATTTTCACGTTTTGATCAAGCATAAAAAGCTGCCGATCCCCATCGGCAGCTTTTGCGATTCTTTATGCGATTACCCGCGGCCGAGGCGCGGTGCCATTTTCACGTACACGGGATACGTGATCAGCGAAAGGGCCAGCCCCTTGATTACATTGAACGGCGCGATCGCGTGCATCACCAGCGACCACATGCTGTCCAGCTGCAGGGTGGCGAGCAGATTCGCCACCGACATCTGATACAGCGCGGCATATGCCGGGATCAGCACATAGACGTTGGCCGCCGACATCAATACGGTCATCAGCACCGTCCCCAGCAGGAGACCGACCACGACCCCGCCTTTATCCCTGTTCAGGCGGTGCATCGCTACCACGCACCAGATAAAGGAGGAACCTGCTACGAAATTGGCAATTTCTCCGACCAGCAGGCCGTCCGTATTTTTCAGGAGCAGATGAAGGATATTCTTGATCAGTTCGATTGTGATCCCCGCTGCGGGTCCAAACATCAGCCCGCCCAGCAGCCCGGGAAGCGTGCTGAAATCAAGCTTCAGAAAGTTGGGAATCAGCGGAAGCGGGAACTCCAGATACATCAGCAGAAAGGCCACGGCCGAAAGAAGCGGAATGGTGACCAGCTTTTTCGTGCGGGTGGCGGGCAGTGCCTGCAAATCGGTTGGATTCATCTGTACCATCTCCTCATGATTGTTTTTCCTTCTTGAGGGAATGGCAACAGCATTCACGATACGGCCTTGTTTCCCGTGCGGCTGCCTGTACGCAGAAAGCCCCGGAGACACAACGATCTCCGGGGCCCAACACGCCATGGACAGCCTGCCGCCAGCTGCCATGCGCAAGAAGGGGTCGTTCCCGCAAACACCCCATCCAAACGATGACATTGGCGCAAGCACAGAAGCGCGCATGCGAACGTACTGTCGTCATCCTTCTCCCATCCAGACTGTACTGTCGGCTCTGGATTCGCACCAGATCCTGCACCCTGCCGCCTGCGCGGACGAGGGGCTCGCGGGCTTACGCTCAAGGCGATCACCGCCGGTCGGGAATTTCACCCTGCCCCGAAGGAATGTGAAGTTTTACGCCTATTATACTGGCATGCTCTTTATTTTGACAATAGCCAACCGGTTATGAACCTGCACCGCTGTACTTGCGCACCCCCATCTTCCAGACGGTCAGACCGATGCAGAAGAAGACGATCCCCATCACCGGCGTCAGCATGGTGTAGAAATACCAGGTTTCCCTGCGCAGGAAATAGGCGGCCGGATATACGCCGACGAAGGCAAACGGCAGAATCCATGTCAGCAGGATCTGAATCGCCTTGTTGTATACGTTGACTGGATAGCGGCCATAATTCTGGATGTTCCAGATCATCGGCGCGATGCCTGTGCGCGAATCGGAAAAGAAGCTGATGGCGGCGATCGCCGTATAGACGCCGGCATAGATCAGGGCGCTGCTGATCACGAGGATGAGGAAGACCGGCAGATCGTACCAGGCGAACGACAGCTTCAGCTGGAACGCGGCATACCCCATGATAAGCAGGCCGGTGAGCAGACTGAAGATGCGGTCAGGTGCGACCGACTCCAGACACACCTGCGCCAGGTTGTTGACCGGCCTCGTCAGGATGCGGTCCATCTCGCCCCGGATGATGTATCGTTCGTTAAAGTCCCAGAAGTTGAAAAACATCGCAAACAGCGCATACGGCACCTGGAAAAAGCCGTAAATGAAGATGATTTCGTCCCGTGTCCAGTCTTTCATGGTGGCCACATGCCGGAACACGACCAGAATGAAGATCATGTTGATAAACTCAAAGACCAGATTGCCGATCAGCTCGCTCAGGAAATTGGCCCGATAGGACAGCTTCGTTTTGAAATACTGCCCCAGATACTCGCCGAACAGGCGAACAATCTGCACCATCCTCCATCACCCTCCCTGCACGACCAGTTTTTGCTTCGCCTGCCGCCAGAGCAGCGCAATCGGCACAAGCAGCACGAAGATCCACAGCGCTTGCAGCAGCAGCACCTGTGCGGCCTTGTCCGCACCCGCCGCCCCGGCGAAGATCATGCTCGGATAATAGTTGATGGCCTGGAAGGGCAGGAAGGCCAGGAGCGCCTGCGCCCAGCCCGGGAAAAAGCTGATCGGCAGGGTCACCCCGGACAGCAGGTCAACCATGACCCTCTTCGCCCACATGATCCCTTCGTTGCGGAAGAGAAAAAACGTCAGCACGCCCGTCAGCAGGTTGATCTCAGTATTGATCACAAAAGCGAGCAGCAGGCTGGTGAGATAAAGCCCCCATGTCTGCAGCGACGTCGGGAAATGGAAAGGGATGAAGAGGCTGACCAGCAAGATGCCCGGTATGGCAAAAAAGAACAGGCGGAACATGCCTTCTCCCAGGGCCTGCGCCGCTTTCACGGACAGATAGTTGTACGGGCGAATCATCTCGATGGCGACCTTCCCTTCGCGGACATCCTGGGCAATCTCCTGATCGATATTGTTAAAATAAAAAGCCCGTGACATCCAGGAAATCGCCACATAGGCGGTCATCTGCTCCGGGGAAAGCCCGCCCAGCTGCGGCTGGCCGCCATAGATGGCGCCCCAGAGAAAATAGTAGGCCCCGATGTTGATGTTGTAGATGATGATGCCGCTGTAGTAATTGACGCGGTATGCCAGCATGGTGAGAAAACGGATGCGGATCAGTTCGGCGTACAGCTTACTCATGGGCGGCTACCTCGCTGTCCGTCGAGTAGATGTTGCGGACGATGTCCTCCGTGCTGGCCTCGCTCATCTTCACATCGCTCACCTCAAACGTGCTCATCACCGTGGAGAGGACGTAGGGCAGCATTTCCTGGCTGCGCTGGATTTTCACGCGGATGGCGTATTCGTTCTCCCGGATCAGCTCGCACGGCAGATCCCCCAGTGCCGCCCGCAGCTGATCCGGCGTCGTGCGTGCCCGGAACTGGAAGAGAATCTCCGTACCGCTGCCCCATTTTTCCTTCAGTTCGGCAAGTTTCCCGTCGAAGATCAGCTTCCCTTTATCCATCACCAGCACCCGCTTGCAGAGCGCCTCGATATCGGTGACATCGTGGGTGGTCAAAAGAATCGTCGTCTTCTCCGTCTCGTTCAGGTTGCGCAAAAAATCCCGAATCTTTTGTTTCACCAACACGTCGAGGCCGACCGTCGGCTCATCCAGAAACAAGAGCTTCGGCTTGTGGATCAAGGCGGCGGCCACTTCACAGCGCATCCGCTGCCCCAGGCTCAGCTTGCGCACAGGCTGGTTGACAAACGATCCGATATCCAGCTCTTCGATCAGCCGGTCCAGCCAGGCGTTGGCTGCCGCTTCTTCCACCTTGTAGATGCTTTTCAGCAGGCGGAATGATTCCAGCGGCGACAAATCCCACCACAGCTGGGAACGCTGGCCGAACACCACCCCGATGGAGCGGACGTATTTTTCCCGCTCCTGATAAGGCACATAGCCGTTGATGATGATCTCTCCGCCAGTGGGGGTGAGAATGCCGGTCATCATCTTGATGGTGGTCGACTTGCCCGCCCCGTTCTCGCCGATCAGGGCAAACATTTCCCCTTCTTCCACGGAAAAGGTGACGTGATCGACCGCCTTGACCGTCTTGTACTCGCGGCGGAAGAGATCGCGGATGGCACCCCCAAGCCCCGGCCGGGTCTGATGGATGCGGAATTCCTTTACCAAGCTTTTTACCTCAATCATGTGCTACCCGTCCCTTTCAGGGGTTGTGTCATTTTCCACTAGATAGTTTAGCCGAGGCGGCGCCATTCTGCAAAACGGAATGTGTTCCAACTCTCCCTGGCTAGAAGCGGATGACGATGCCTGTTTTGTCGTCCGATTTTTTAAACCGGACGTACTGGAGACACTCCGGATCGCCGTTTTCCAGCCGGAGCAGATCGGCCGCGTATGCTTCCAGCCCCTTCTCGAGGATCGGTCCCACCGTCT
Organism: Brevibacillus sp. SYP-B805; assembly: GCF_011059135.1. Classification (GTDB taxonomy): domain Bacteria; phylum Bacillota; class Bacilli; order Brevibacillales; family Brevibacillaceae; genus Brevibacillus_F. The sequence continues at coordinate 17,233 of NZ_JAALGD010000022.1, forward strand.
CCGCCCAATCCGGGTCCGGGCATCCCCGCTTCCTTGGCATGAACAGGCCGTCCGTCAGGAGAACAAGCGCCTGGAGATTGCTGCGGCTGATTCGGCCGGATTCGACAAAATCCCCGGCATTCTCCATCCCGTTCAGCACGCCGTAGCCATCGGGGGCATTGGCGCGCTGCCGGTTGCGCACAAAAATCTCGTGCACGGAATCCCGGAGTTCTGCATAGGTGGCGATGCCTCGGGCGATACCCGCCTCCCACTTCGCAAAAGCCTCGGCTTCCACATGTTCGGTCTGCGGAAAGGTAAGCGGACGGATCCGGTTCCCCCGGTAGACGGCGAAGATCATGCAGTCACCGGTTTGGGCGTACTCGATCCCCGTATCGTCAATGCGCACGAGGGCAACGGCGGCGCTCCAGAGCGCCTCCTTCCGCCTGACATCCACAGCGGCCCGCACCATCGCCTCCCGAAGCAGGCCATTGGCCGTCTTCAAGTGATGGCGCAGTTCTCCTTCCCCCTGCAGATTCTCCACATACTCCCGGATCAGGCTGGCCGCCAGATACCCCCCCGTTTCCCTGCGGTCGTTCACATAGGGAACCAGGGAGGTCGCCCCGTCCGCCACCCCGTAGATGCGGTTCTTTGCGTTGATCAACAAGGCGTCTTCATTGAGGGGCCAGCTCCCCTGCATCGACAGCGTCTCCACTCTCATGCGCTCCACCCTCTTTCTTTGTTTGATCCTAGTGTACCGGTTTCGATCCTGTCTGTGTTAAGATGGATACGAATTTTGGCGCACAAGCGAGGGGGAACGATAATGAAACGAGAGCGATCGGAACGTCTGCATGCAGAAGCATGCGAGGTGATATTGGGCGGGGTGAACAGTCCCTCCCGCTCTTTCAAGGCGGTTGGGGGCGGGGCCCCTGTCACGATGGAGAGGGCGCAGGGCGCCTATTTCTGGGATGTGGACGGCAACCGTTACATCGATTATCTGGCGGCGTACGGCCCCATCATTACCGGCCATGCCCATCCCCATATCACGGCGGCCATTGCCCGGGCGGCGGAAAACGGCACCTTGTACGGCACCCCGACGCCGTGGGAAATCCAGTTTGCCCGGATGATCCGCGACGCGATCCCGTCGATGGAGCGCATTCGCTTCAACAATTCCGGCACGGAAGCCGTGATGACCTGCATTCGGGTGGCGCGCGCCTATACCGGGCGGACCAAAATCATCAAATTCGCCGGCTGCTACCACGGCCATTCCGACCTGGTGCTGGTCGCCGCCGGTTCCGGGCCGTCCACGCTGGGGATTCCGGACAGCGCCGGCATTCCGCAAAGCATCGCCAACGAAGTGATCACCGTGCCATACAATGATATCGACGCCTTCGCGGAGGCGCTTCGCCATTGGGGAAGCGAGACGGCAGCCGTGCTGGTGGAGCCGATCGTGGGCAATTTCGGGATCGTGCCGCCGAAGCCCGGCTTCCTGGAAGAGGTGAACCGTCTTGCCCATGCAGCCGGGGCGCTGGTGATTTACGACGAAGTGATCACCGCCTTCCGTTTCTGCTATGGCGGGGCGCAGAACCTGCTCGGCGTGGAGCCTGACTTGACGGCCCTGGGAAAAATCATCGGCGGCGGCCTGCCGATCGGCGCCTATGGCGGACGGCGCGCCATCATGGAACAGGTAGCGCCGCTTGGCCCCGCCTATCAGGCTGGAACGATGGCGGGTAATCCCGCTTCCATCCGGGCCGGCATCGCCTGCCTGGAGGTGCTGCAGCAGCCGGGCGTCTACGAGGAGTTCGAGCGGTTGGGCAGCCTGCTGGAGACCGGCATCCGGGATGCGGCGGCGAGACACGGTGTGGCGATCCAGCTGAACCGGGTGAAAGGGGCGCTGGCCGTTTATTTCACCGACGAACCCGTCATCGATTACGCCACCGCCCAAAAATCGGACGGCGAACGCTTCGCCGCCTTCTTCCGCCTGATGCTGGATGAAGGCATCTGCCTCGCTCCCTCCAAGTATGAGGCATGGTTTATCACCACCGCCCATACGGAGGACGACATCCGGGAAACCATCGCGGCCGTCGACCGTTCGTTTGCCAAACTGTAACACCCATACCCGCTCCGGTGCCGGACATACTATGGAGGAACCATCCTTGTCCAGGAGGGAATTCCCTATGTCCAAAGGCGAAAAAACTTTTCCGCAGCAGCCGGAGAAAACCATGGACCCGAAAATGAGCTCCAAAATGATGGAAGTGGTCGGCTTTCAGCATCCCCGGTTGACGGAGCACCACCGGACGCAGAAGCACGACCGGTAACGGACAACCAACCAAAGCCACAAGCGAGCGCCTGCGGTACACCCGCAGGCGCTGTCCGTCTTCCCCATCAACAACTATGAACCGTGGAAAAGCATCCTCCCGGCGTTGCAAAAAAACATACGCCACCGTACAATTTTGGTGAAACCTGATCCTTTCCTGATCGTATGCATGGTTGTAGGACACCCTAGTAGGGATGGAATAAAATAGCACTATACTTCAAGGAGGAGTGAACCCCGATGCTTTTCCACCCCATGGACTTTCTGATCTTTATTGCCTTCTTCCTGTCGTTATGGGCACAATTCCGCGTAAAAGGAACGTTCAACCGTTATGCCGATGTGCCCGCCTCTTCGGGCATGTCGGGTGCCGAAGCCGCACGCCGCATGCTGGATGCCAACGGCCTGTCGCATATTCCGGTGGAGCATGTGCCCGGCACGCTGACCGACCATTACGATCCGATCAGCCGTACGGTGCGGCTGTCTGATCCGGTCTATTTCGGCCATTCGATCTCCGCGCTGGCGGTGGCCTGCCATGAGGTAGGGCATGCGATCCAGCACAAGGTGTCCTATCCGATGCTGGTGGCGCGCCATTATATCTTCCCGGTCGTCAACTTCAGTTCCGGCATCGCGCCGCTGCTGCTGATCGCAGGCTTTGTGCTCCACTGGGGCAACCTGATCCTCTTGGGCATCATTCTGTTCAGCGCGGCCGTCGCATTCCAGCTGATTACGCTTCCGGTGGAGTTTAACGCGAGCAGCCGGGCGAAGAAGCTGATGGTGCAGATGGGCTTCATCCGCAACATCGAAGAGGAAGGCGTCAGCAAGGTGCTCGGCGCAGCGGCCCTGACCTATGTGGCTGCCGCCCTGATCTCGCTCCTGGAGCTGGTCAAATACGTGATGATTTTCAACAGTTCGTCGGATGAAGACTAAAAGCACATGGATCGCCGCAGCACGGCCTCTTGACGGGGCCGTGCTTTTCTCTGCGGGGCCATCGCAGCACCTCGACACCTGCTCGTTCCTTTCATATAATGGAGAAGCATAGAGAGTGCGAGTTCACGCAAAGGAGCACCAGCCGAATGAACCCTTCATCCTCCCTCGGTTCGCAGAGCGCGTTTGCGCGGATCAGGGCCGCGTCTCCCCAATTAAGCGCCAAAGAACAGCAGATCGCCGAGTATATCCTCGAGCATCCGGATCAAATCATCCATTTGTCGATTACGGAATTGGCCGACCTGTGCGAATGCGCCGAAGCCACCATCTTCCGGCTGTGCCGCCGGCTCGGGTATCGCGGCTACCAGGCGTTTAAAATTGCGCTGGCCAGCGAGGTGGTCGCTCCGCTGCAAAGCATCCATCAGGAGATCCAGCCGGACGACGATCTGCAGGTGCTGGCGGAGAAGATTTTCACCGCCAACATGGAGACCCTGCGGGATTCGCTGCAGATCCTGAACCGGGAAACGCTGGCCCTTGCGATCGAATGGCTGTCCGGGGCGACTCGGATCGAATTTTACGGCTGCGGCGGTTCTGCCGTCATCGCCCAGGATGCCTATCACAAGTTCATGCGGATCGGCATTCCCTGCGTCTGGCACGCCGACCCCCACTATCAGGTGATGTCCGCCGCCCTTCTCAAGCCGGGGGCCGTTGTTGTCGGCATCTCCCATTCGGGTTCCAACAAGGATATCCTGGAAGCGGTAAAAGTGGCGAAACAGGCCGGAGCAACCACCATCGGCATCACCAGCTACGGGAAGTCACCGCTCAACAAGCTGGTTGATCTCTGCCTGTTCACGGCTTCGCGGGAAACGGTTTTCCGCACGGAAGCCCTCTCTTCCCGGCTCGCGCAGCTGAGTCTGCTTGATCTGCTGTACGTGGCCGTATCGCTGCGTCATCAGGACGAGACGGTGCTGAACATTCAAAAAATCAGAGAAGCCATTTCGCTGAAACGGCTCTAGGCAACCACGCTGCCAACCGGTCGCATTGCAGACCGGTTGGTTTTTTGTATACTATTCCTGTGACTGACGTGGGAAAGGAGACAACAACATGAAGATTGGATGGATCGGCCTGGGCCATATGGGCAATCCCATGGCTGCCAATCTGCTGAAAGCAGGCCATGAAGTGACGGTCTGGAACAGGAGCAGAGAGAAGGCGGAACCGCTTCTCCAACAGGGAGCCCGCATGGCCGACCGGCCGGCAGAGCTGATGGAATCGTGCGACGTCGTGATCTCCATGGTGAGCGACGACGAGGCGGTCAAAGAGGTGTATCTCGGCCAGCACGGCCTGCTGCACGGACAAGCGGCCGGCAAAATCGCCATCGATATGAGCACGATCTCGCCGGCAACCTCCCGCTACCTGGCGGAACGCTGCCGTGAACGCGGCGTCTCGTTTCTGGATGCGCCGGTGTCCGGCAGCGTCCAGCCGGCCCGTGAAGGCACGCTGATCATCATGGTCGGCGGCGAACGGAAAACATATGAGCAGGTGAAACCGCTCTTCGATGTGCTGGGCAAAATGTCCCTGTATCTCGGCGACAACGGCAGCGGCAGCAAAGCCAAGTTGGCCATCAACCTGCTGCTTGGCATTACCGTGCAAGGCCTTGCGGAGACCATGCTGTACGCGAAGAAGCAGGGGATTGATCCGCGGGATATGCTGACCATCATCACCGAGAGCGCGGTCGGCACGCCGATTGCCCGCGGCAAGGCACCCTTGATTCTGGAGAACCGATTCCCGTCCGCCTTTCCGCTGAAGCATATGGCCAAAGATCTGCGCCTCGTCCATGAAACCGGCGCGTCCTCTCCCTTGGCCGAATCCGTGTACGCCAGCTACCGGGCGGCTCTGGACGAAGGGCTGGGCGATCAGGATGTGATGGCCATCCTGCGCTATCTCGCGGGAGATATCCGCTCATAACAACAGGGGAGCCTGTCCGGCTCCCCTGTTTCAACTGTGCCATTCATACGGGATCGGTGCAAGATCAGCGACATAAAAAGACTTTCCATCCCTTGCCCAGCCGACAAATCGGAGGTTATCCCAATATTTCGCAAACGGTATTGCAGGAAAATAAAAGAAACGGGACTTATCCTGATACCGGATGGTTTCTCTGGCGTCAGCTCCTGCACCAATAGGACCGAGGGGCTGGACGCCCACATACGCATGACTCATCGGAGACCAATGAATATCGGTTACTTTTGACCCTTCTCCCAGATTCACAACGTTTCCTGCCAGATCCTTCAGCAGGATGGCATTCCCCGCATAGCCAACGGAAACGCTCAGGTCAGGCGAAAAAGACGGGAAATCACGACCACCTGAGAGTTGTGTTTCTCCCGAGGTGATATCCAGTCGTTTGATCAATGATTTTTTGGCCGATGGTGCTTGCTCCCATTGTCCGTAGTAATACACATGTTGGGAGTCGGGGTGCCAATACAACTTGTTCTCGTGATATTCCTTCCAATACACATCAACCGTAAACGAGTCCCGAAGCGTCACCGCTGACGTCTCCAGGTCCAGGATATAGAGGGCCGCTTGTTTCTGGTGTTCCTGGGAAAGATCTTTTCTTGTCAAAATGGCTAGATGTTTTTCATCCGGGGACACAACCATATCCACGATGGCAGAGGCGTCTTCCAACACTGCCAGTTCACGTCTTTCCCGGGTTTCGGGGTTATACAGGACGAAATGGTTACCCTCAACGATGACAAGCAAATCGTGTTTGGGGTACCATGTCCCTGGCCCAGCCAGAGGTGTGAATTGCTGCAAGGCGAAATCAAACACGTAATAGGAAAGCTGATTGGTCGCTGGATCAATCCTTTCGGTATAGAGAAAACGTTCACCGGGAGAGAGTGACGCCCAATGCATCGGGGTCAATCGTCCCACGATCTGGGCGGGTTTCTTGGGGTCGGTAAACACCTTGTAAATGATCGTTCTCTCCGCAGCAGGTGACCCCTGGTTGGAATTGGCGAGCGTATCATTCCCTCCGAAAGAGCAGAGGAGGAGAGCGGCAAGAATGGTCAGGATTCGTTTCATAGATTCACTCCCATTCGAAATCAACCATATTTTTACATTATACACAACCATACTGGTTTGGGTATAGGGCAGGTTTGGAAGCAGCAATCGCCTGACAAAAGAAAAAACCAGCCTGCCCCATTTGAGGGGTTGGACTGGTTTTTGCGTGATATACGGTACATCACCGATGCCCTCTGCACGGGAGCGACACCGTAAACGTGCTCCCCACCCCCACTTCGCTTTCCGCGCGAATCTTGCCGCCATGGGCTTCCACAATCCACTTGGCGATCGACAGCCCCAATCCGGTTCCGTCCGTTTCGCGGGAGCGCATTTTGTCCCCCCGGAAAAACCGGTCGAAGATAAAGGCGATGTCTTCCTTGGGAATGCCGATGCCGGTGTCTTCCACCGCCAGCGTGGCCCAATTTCCTTCCCGCCTGCACGTGACCGTAATGCGTCCCGCTTCATGCGAGTATTTCAGCGCGTTATCCAGCAGGATGACCATCAACTGCTGCAGGCGTTCTTTATCCCCCATCAGTTCTACAGGCGGCTCAATCCTGGTCTGAATCCGGATATTTTTCAGGACGGCAAGCTGCTCAAAGGTCTGCACGCTGTTCTGCACGATCTCGTCCAATCTGACCCGTTCCTTCATAATCTGCAGCTCGTTGGAATCGGAACGGGCCAGCGTCAGCAGATCGGAGACCAGCTTGTTCAATCGTTTGGTCTCCTGGATGCTGACGGAGATATGTTCGCTTTCCTGTTCAATCGTATGATCGGGATAGCGGAACAAGCGTTCCAGATTGACCAGAATCACGGAAAGCGGCGTCCGCAGTTCATGGGAAGCGTCTGCGATGAACTGCTGCTGCTTTTCCCAGGACCGCTGAATGGGCACCAGCGCCCGTTTGGCCAGAAAGAGTCCGGCGACAACGGCGATGATGATGCTGACGATCCCGCCGGCTCCCAGTACATAGAGCAGGGTTTCCAGCATCTTTTCCTCCGGCTCGAGGTTGCAGATGAGCTGAATGTACCGGACCGTTCTCCACGGCCCGTCCTCCACTTCTGCCGGGTTGACGGGGATGGTATACACCCGGTACGGCTGGCCGTTAACCGTCCGTGTCTCAATGCGTTCCTCGTCCGCTTCGGGGCGGAAGTTGAGCAGGTCTTCCTGCTCGATGGCTTCGCCGGCATCCTTGCGATAGATCTGCCCGCGCTCATCCCACAGCAGGACCACAATCCTGCGATCCATATTCGGCCCCTTTCTTCTCTCAAAACGCAGCATCGGCACCGGCAGCGGTGCCTGGCTGACTCGCTTGCCGATCTGCAGCAGTTCCTGGTCCACCTGCGAAAACAGGCGGTAGTGAATGGAGGCGTACAAGGCGGTTCCCAGGCCGTTCAACAGCAGGACGAAGACGATCACATTGAGGGTCACCAGGCGAATCTGGGTTTTTCTAAACATGCTCCTTGGGTCCCTTCAGGATGTAACCGACGTTGCGGATCGTGCGGATGTAGTGGTCGCAGCCGTGGTCCGCCAACTTTTTGCGCAGGTAGTGGACGTACAGGTCCACAATCCCGCTGTTTGCCTCCGAGTCGATGCCCCATACCCGGTCGAAGATTTGGTCGCGGGTCAATATCTGTTCCCGGTTGTGCAGGAAATACTGCAGCAAATCATATTCCTTGCTGGTCAGCTTCAACGGATGCTGATCCACATAGCCATCGTGTTCATTGGTTTTCAGCGAGATGGGTCCGTACGACAGCTCGCCTTCCATGCCGATCTTGCCGTTGCGCCGCAGGAGCGCCCGCGTGCGGGCCAGCAGCTCTTCCACGGCAAAAGGCTTGACGAGATAATCGTCGGCCCCCGCATCCAATCCCTCCACGCGGGCCTCGACGCTGTCCTTGGCGGTGAGAAACAGCACCGGCGTCAGGTTCCCTTTCGCCCGCAGTCGTTTGACGATCGACAAACCGTCCAGGCCGGGCATCATGATGTCCAGGATCAGCAGGTCATAAATGCCGCGCTCGGCGAGCAGCAGCCCTTCGTCGCCCCGGTCGGCGCAGTCGACCTGATATCCTTCCTCCCGCAGGACGCCGGAGATGGCCTGGAGCAGCAAGCGCTCGTCTTCTACGGCCAAAATACGCACTGCAAATCCCTTCTTTCGTGGAAAAGTGGCATCCGATGAATGCCACTTGTCGTTCCTCTTCTATTTTTCTATACTAGCAGGATTCATCCTCCGAAAAGGCAGGAAAATATGGACAACTTTTTTCAACCGCGCTGCCATGTCATCCAGAATGGTATAGACGACCGGGATTACCACCAGCGTCAGCAGCGTGGAAAACAGCAGTCCGCCAATCACCACGGTCGCCATCGGTGCCTGGGATTCGCCCCCTTCGCCAAATCCCAGCGCCAGCGGCAGCAGTCCCAACACGGTACACAAGGTGGTCATCAGAATGGGACGCAGCCGGATCGGGGCCGCCGTCAGGATCGCCTCTGTCCGGCTGACGCCCTGTCTGCGCAGGATGTTGGTAAAGTCGATCAGCACGATCGCGTTGCGCACCACAATCCCGGCCAGCAGGATAATCCCGATAAATGCCGGAATGCTGAGGGGACGTCCCGTTACCCACAGGCTGAAGCTGGCTCCGAAGAACGAGAGCGGAACGGAGAGCATGATCGACAGCGGATAGACCAGCGATTCAAACTGGGCCGCCAGGATGATGTAAACCAGCACCACGGCAAGGATAAAGGCCAGGATCATGCTGCGCGTGGTATCGTCCAGCTGCTGGTTTTCCCCCTGCTGCTCGATCACGTAGCCGGGCGGGGTCGGAAACGCTGCCACGATCTTGTTGATTTCCTCGGAGACGCTTCCCAGATCGCGGCCGGGGGCAAGCATGGCGGTCACCGTCACCACCCGTGCCTGATTGTAGCGCTGGATGGAGGGAGGGCCGCTTTCGAGAGAAACCGTCGCCACATCCTTCACCTGCACTTTTTCCCCATTGGATGTGTTGATCAGCAGGTTTTCAATATCCTGCATGCTGGCTGCACGCTCCCGGTTGGTCGTGACGGTCACATCGATCTCGGTGCCGCCCGTTTCAAATCGGGTCGCCACCTGATCGCGCAGGGCCGCCTGGATCGCGCTTGACAGGGACGCCTGCGTGACCCCCAGCTCGGCCGCTCTCACGCGGTCGAGCGTCACCTGGATTTCGGGACTGGATTCCTCCAGGGTGTTGTCGGCTTCCCGCACGCCGTCCACCTCGGCGATCGCCGCCGTCAGCCGCTGGGCCAGGTCTGTCAGCGTTTCCTCATCGTTTCCTCTGACGGCGTAGGCGATCGGGGCGGAGCCTCCGCCGAAGCCCTGCCCGCCCAAACCGGGCATTCCCATTCCTCCCGCCGCGCTCACTCTGACTCTCGCTCCCGGGAAGCGGTTCAGCTTTTGCCGGATCTCTTCCACGATCTCCGCGGTCGTGCGCTTCCGCTTGGAAAGGTCGGAGAGAATCAGCAGAAGGGAAGCTGACGAGCTTGACGCGTTGTTGCCCCGCATGGCACTGGCGCTGCCAAGGCTGGTAAAGATCGTCTCCACCTCGGGAATCTTCGAGACGATGGTTTGCGCCACGGTCAGGGTCTCCTGGGTTTTCTCCAATTCCGTTCCGTTCGGCAGCGAAATGGAGATGCTTACCTGTCCCTGGTCGGTGGTGGGCATTAATTCCATGCCGATGAACGGCACGAGGGCAACCCCGGCGAGCAGGGAGGCAATCCCGACGGCCACGACCGTTTTGCGGTGGCTGAGCGACCAGGCGAGCAGCCGTCCATACACGGAATGTTTGCTGGCGGCCTTCCGTTCCTCCCCGCGGCCCGCCGCTTTTTGCAGATGTGCGGCCGTCCATTTCACGGTGAGCATCGGGGTGACCGTCAGCGACACGACCAGCGAGGCCAACAGGGCAAAGGAGACCGTCACGCCGAGATCCCGGAAGAGCTGTGCCGTCACGCCCTCCACGAAAACGATGGGGAAAAAGACGGCAACCGTGGTCAGGGTGGCCGCAATCACCGGCATCGCAACTTCCTTCGTTCCCGTCACGGCTGCCTTGCTGATGGGCAGACCGTTCTCCCGATGGCGGTGGATGTTTTCCAGCACGACGATGGCGTCATCCACGATCATCCCGATCCCGAGCGTCAATCCTCCCAGGCTCATGGTGTTGATCGACATGTCGGCAAAAAACATCAGGGCGAACGTGGCGATCACCGAGATCGGAATCGCCGTGCTGATGATGAGGGTATTGCTGATGCTCTTCAGGAAGAGCCAGATGATCAGGATCGCCAGCACCCCGCCGACCAGGGTATCGTGCACCAGCGTATCGATGGAGGCACGGATAAACTGGGACTGGTCGGAAAGGGTGAAAAACGTCATATTGGCAGGCAGGGTTGTTTTCAGCTTGTTCAGTTCTTCATGGATCCCGTCAACGACCTGCACCGTATTGGTTCCCGACTGCTTCATGATGGACAGGGAAACCGTCGGCTGGCCGTTCAAACGGTTGTCAATGGAAACTTCCTTGTAGCCTTCCTGCACGACGGCAATGTCCCCCAGAAGAACATGGCCGTCGTTTTTCAAGGGGATGGCCACCTTGCGGATATCGTCCACCGAGGTGAATTTGCCGATGGAACGGACCGTGTAGGAGGTGCCGCCTTCGGTTACCTTCCCCCCCGGTGAATCGATGTTCTGGTTCCTCAGCTGCTGGTTGATATCCGATATCGTCAGGCCGTACTGCTCCAGCCTGCTTTGATCGATCAGGACCTTGATCTCTCGCTCCATTCCGCCGGACACCGTCACGGAGGCTACGCCATTCACCCTCTCCAGATAGGGAACGATCTGTTCGTCGACAAAGGAGCGCAGCTGATCCGGCCCCATATCGGCCGAGATCGCCAGGGTGAGCACCGGCGTGCTGTTCGGATCGAACCGCATGACGGTCGGCGCGTCGGCATCGTCCGGCAGCGAGCGTCTGGCCCGCTCCACCTTTTGCTGAATCTCCGTAAACGCTTCGTCCATGTCGGCCCCATAGTCAAACTCAACCGTTACCTGCGAGGAGCCTTCCCGTGAGACGGAGCGCACAGATTTGATCCCGGCGACCTGGGCCACAGCCTGTTCAATCGGTTTGGTGACGAGATTCTCCATCTCCTCGGGGCCGACCCCGGAATAGCTGGTCGATACCGCCACGGTCGGAATTTCGATCGGGGGATACAGATCGATCGGGATGCGGGTCAATGAGATGATTCCCAAGATAATGACGATGAGGACACCCATCATCACCGTGACAGGGCGGCGAATGGCATGATCAGATATATGCATGGGGATCACCTATCCTTTTGAACTCGCTCTGCGCTGCTTGTTGCCCTGGTTGTTTTCCGGCGCGTTCTCCTGCCCGTTCACCGGCTGATTCGGATCGATCACGACCACGGGCGATCCGGCAACGAGCGTGTTTTGGCCCTTCACGACCACGTCTTCTCCGCCTTTCAAGCCGTCCAGAATTTCGATGCGCTGCCCGTCCGATTCCCCCACTTTGACCGGAACCTGCTTCGCCTTCTTTTCCTCAACCACATAGACGTAAAACTCCTTGTCCCGGGCGATAACCGCCTCGCGCGGAACCACCAATGCCTTGTGCGCCGCTCCGGTCATCTCGATGGACGCGATCATGCCGGCCTTGATCCGAAAGCCGGGATTGGCGATTTCGATGTCAATCGGATACGTTTTGCTGGTGTCCGCCAGCGGGCTTACGGAAACGATTTTCCCTTTGGTGGCGAATTGGACGGAGGGAACGCTCACATCAACGGTTTGACCGGCTTGGAACAGGCCGACCTGGCTTTCGGTCGCCTCCGTTTTTACAACCATGGTCGCCAGATTGATGATGGAAGCGATGACGGTATTGCTGGAAACGTTCGCCCCGACGGTGACCGGCAGCGATCCAACGGTGCCGTCGATGGGGGCTTTCACCACCAGATTGGAGGCATTCAGCCGGGCCAGCTCATAATCCGCTTCCGCCTGCTTCAACTGCGCCGTGGCGGCATCGATGTCCGCCTGGGTCGGCCCTTTTTCATCCAGCTTCAGCTTCTGCTTCTGGTTCTCCAGATTGGTTGCGGCGCTGACAAATGCCGATTTCGCTTTCTCCAGGTCCGCCGCGGAGATGGCCCCTTCCTTAAAGAGGGCTTCATTCCGCTCCAGCTCTTTCTTGGCCGCATCATACTTGTTTTGCAGGTCGGCCAGGGAATTCCGGCTCTGCACCAGGGTCTCGGCCGGCGTGCCTTCCAACGCCTGCTTGTACCTGGCCTGTGCAGACAGCAGCGCCGCCTGGGACCGCTGCAGCTGAATGCGGGCCTCTTCCCCGTCCAGGGTGACGATCGGCTGCCCCGCCTTCACCTGGTCCCCGACCTTCACATGGATCTGCTGAACCCGCCCTGCGGTTTTGGAAGTCAGCTCGACCTGCTGGCTTGCCTCGACGCGCCCGCTCAGCGACAATTTGATGCCGAAATCCTCCTGTACGGCTTTTTTCACTTCGACGGGCACGGCTCTTTGCATCTGGCCGTTTCTGCCTCCCATACCGCCTTGCTGGGGGGAGCAGCCCGCAAGCAAACTGAGGATGGTAACGGCAACCGCGATATTCTTGATTTTGCCCGATCTCAAACTGGCTTCCTCCTTCTTGTTTAAACACAAAACAAGTATGTAGCTGTTTCCATAATTATCCCTCTATTAAACCATTTGATTTTTTGAAATAGATTTGAAAATCACCCAGCCGACTTGAGCGAACGCTCCCCCACCCAACGTTGCCCTACGCTACGCAGCGTGGGGTCCCTTGCTGGTGTCGGCTGGGGCCCCCGACCTTTCTTTGCGGCTTCCTCGCATGAAGGAGCTTTAACATTCCTAATGATCAAAATAGGCAGGCAGAGATTCCAGCATCTTCTGCCTGCCCTCAGCCTCGATCAAGGCCTGGAAACGAGGAGGAAGGCCATCCTCCTCGTCCAGCGGGTGTCTTACTGTGATTCCTTGTGTGCTGTCCGTTGGGACTCTACGAATTGTTTCACTTTCTCCTTGAATTGGGCCAGCTTTTCATCCGCCTGCTCCTGCGTCAACTTGCCCGCCTTCACGGCTTCCGCCAGCTTTTCTTCCTGCTGTTTGGTCAAGAGGGCGATCACGTCGTCTTCCGCTATCCCTTGCTCCTTCGCGATGTCTGCCAGCGATTTGCCCGCCTTCAATTCTTCCTGCAGCTTGGCTGCGTCGATTTTCAGCAGGGCCAGGAGGTCCGCGTTATCCTTGAAGCCGATGAAGCCCCGGCCTTTTCCTGCATGAGTATTCTCGACAAACCCTTTGATCCGTTCGGCGCTGTTTGCCTTCAGCTTGTCAGCCTGCTCCTGCGTCAGCTTGCCCGCCTTCACGGCTTCCGCCAGCTTTTCTTCCTGCTGTTTGGTCAAGAGGGCGATCACGTCGTCTTCCGCTACCCCCTGCTCCTTCGCGATGTCTGCCAGCGATTTGCCCGCCTTCAATTCTTCCTGCAGCTTGGCTGCGTCGATTTTCAGCAGGGCCAAGAGGTCCGCGTTATCCTTGAAGCCGATGAAGCCCAAGCCTTTTCCTTCGTGGACATTCTCCACCATGTTCTTGATTCGTTCGGCGCTGTTTGCCTTCAGCTTGTCGGCCTGCTCCTGCGTCAGCTTGCCGTTTTTCACTTCTTCCGCCAGCTTTTCTTCCTGCTGTTTGGTCAAGAGGGCGATTACGTCGTCTTCCGCTACCCCCTGCTCCTTCGCGATGTCCGCCAGCGATTTACCCGCCTTTAATGCTTCCTGCAGCTTGGCTGCGTCGATTTTCAACAGGGCCAGCAGATCCGCGTTATCCTTGAAGCCGATGAAGCCCAAGCCTTTTCCTTCGTGGACATTCTCCACCATGTTCTTGATTCGTTCGGCGCTGTTTGCCTTCAGCTTGTCGGCCTGCTCCTGCGTCAGCTTGCCGTTTTTCACTTCTTCCGCCAGCTTTTCTTCCTGCTGTTTGGTCAAGAGGGCGATCACGTCTTCTTCCGCTACCCCCTGCTCCTTCGCGATGTCCGCCAGCGATTTGCCTGCCTTCAATGCTTCCTGCAGCTTGGCTGCGTCGATTTTCAGCAGGGCCAAAAGATCTGCGTTATCCGCATAGGACTTGCCGCCCTTGAATCCTTTGAACCAGCCGCCCGGGGCAAACTTGTGGAATGTCTGTTTTGTGATTTGCTGCTCGGCGGTCGGTTGCGTTTGGCTGTCAGCGGCGTAGACGCTTCCGAGCGCTCCGATGCTGAGTGCCGTCGCCATTGCTCCCAGCAGCATGCCTACTTTTGCCTTACTCCACATGTTCCATCATCCTTTCTGAAGAAAAGTTGTGTACCTTAGGCACAGCTTCAGTGTAGATTGTCTCTTTTTGATTTACATTAGAGAACTGTGGAAAACTTTTGGAAAAGTGGTGGAGGTTGTGTAGGAAAAATGCTGCCGACAGCCTTGCCTTTACAGCCGTATCCTTCTTCCCAGCAGAGCGGCCCCGCCAAGCAGCACGGCCGCAGCCGCATAGACGGCGGACACCCCGAACTGATCCGCCAAAAAGCTCATGAGAAACACCGAGGCGGCAAAAACCAGCGTATCGACCGTACCTTTCGCTGCGAGGACTTTCGGCAGCACTCCCACCTCCGCGCTGAGCTGCAGCGCTGTCTGTTTGGCGACTTGCTGCAGTTGGTAGAAAGGGCCGATGGCGAAGGAAAGAAGAAGAGCCGCAACCGGCACGCCAACCACCCCGAACGCGAAGGTTAAGATCCCGGTGCAGGCGGTGCCTGCAATGATGCAGCGGGCCAAATGAAGAGAAACCCCGCCGACTTAAGCTAACGCTGGTGTCGGCGGGGGCCCCCAACCTTTCTTACTTCGCTTTAGCGCTTTAAAGATATTAAACTTTCCAATATACCAAGGGAGACAACCAGGACGCCTCCGGCAATCGTTCCGATCAGGTAACTGGCATTGATGAACCCCCACCATTCATCCCCTTGGCCCAACACCTGCTTGACGTAAACAAGCAGGATGGCGCCGATCCATACGGCTCCCGCCAGCCCGTCGAGTACGTCCATCACGGCGATCACCCGCAGCGCCGGATGATGAAGGAGAATCCGCCACTCCTCCTGGCGTGTACTGCGGGCTGTGCGTGCCGACTGCTGCTTGGGGGGATGAACTTCGACAGGACGAATGGCTCCCATCAGGCAGGTGGCGATCACGTACAGGAAAAGTGTCAGCCAAAGCACACGGCCGCTGCCCAGCGCGGAGACCAGAAGCCCGCCGCTTGCCCAGCCGATCAACTGTACGCTCTGCACCGCCATGGAGACAAGTCCGTTGGCTTTCAACAAGTGCCCGGGTCCGACAAGGCGCGGCACCAACCCATCCTGCGCAGGGCCGGCCCAGCCGTCCAGAAACGCGATCAGGCTGATGAAAAGAAAGATCAGGGGCAGGGAGGGACGGTACGGCGTGTTCCCATTCCGCCAGGCTGCCATCATCCGCATCAGCCATGCGTCGCTGTGTTCCACGCCGGGAACGCGGCCGGTCAGGCGCCGTTCACCGCCGCTTCCTCCGCCGGGGTGCCGAAGTCCTGCACATGCCACAAGGTGTGGTACACGCCTTCCAGCGCCAGGAGCTCTTCATGTCTTCCCATCTCCACGATGCGCCCTTCCTTCATCACCACGATTTTGTCCGCATGGGTGATGGTGGATAGGCGGTGGGCCACGATGATCGTCGTCCGCCCCTTGGACAAGCGGGCAAGCGATTCCTGAATCAGGCGCTCCGACTCCAGATCGAGGGCAGATGTCGCTTCATCCAGGATCAGAATGGCCGGATCGCGCAGGAAGACACGGGCGATGGCGATGCGCTGCTTTTGGCCGCCGGAGAGTTTCACCCCCCGCTCGCCCAGTTCCGTCTCATACCCTTCCGGCAGCTCGCAAATAAAATCGTGCGCATTGGCTGCCTGCGCAGCGGCCACCATCTCCGCTTCCGTCGCATCGGGGTTGCCCATCATGATGTTGGTCCGGGCGGATTCGCTGAACAGAATGTTGTCCTGCAGCACCATGCCGATGTGGCTGCGCAGGTTCTGCTGCTTCACATCCCGGATATCCACGCCGTCAATCGTGATGCGGCCGGAGGTGACATCCCAGAAACGGGGCAGCAGGCTGATCAGCGACGATTTGCCGCCGCCGGACATCCCGACGATCGCCACCGTCTCGCCCGGCTGAATGGTCAGATTGATCCCCTCCAGCACATACGGCCCATCCTCCCGGTAGCGGAACCAGACATCCTCGAAGCGAATCTCCCCCCGAATCCGTCCCGTCGCCGGATCGACAGACAGATCAACCGCTCCCGGCCGGTCGGTAATGTCGTACTGCTCATCCAGAAATTCAAACATGCGATCCATCGACGCGGTCGACTGCGTGAGCGTCGTGGAAGAGTTGACCAAACGGCGAAGCGGTGTATACAGCCGCTCCAGATACGCATAGAAGGCCACCATCGTTCCCACGGTCAGCCCGCCCTGAATCACCTCGTACCCGGCATAGCCAATCACCAGCAGCGGCGCAATATCCGTCACCGTGTTGACCGCCGAAAACGTACAGGCGTTCCATCTGGTATGGGCCAGCGCTTTTTGCAGGAAATGATCGTTCACCTTGGCAAACTGCTTCTCTTCATATCCTTCCAGCGCGAAGCTGCGCACGACGGAGATGCCGTTTACCCGCTCGTGCAGATGTCCCTGCAGCCTGGCCAGCGCGGCCGAACGCTCCTTCGTCAGCTCCCGCAAACGCTTGTAAAAGTATTTGACGGAAAAGCCGTACAGGGGAAAGACAAGCAGAGCGGCCATCGTCAGCGGCACATTCATGTACAGCATGACCCCGACGGTAAGCAGGATGGTGATGAGATCGAGCCAGAGGTTCATCAGGCCCGTTTCGATGAAGCTTTTCGTCGATTCCACATCATTGATCACACGGGAGATCACTTCCCCCACCTTGTGGTTGTTGTAGTAGCGCATCGACAGACGCTGCAGGTGAACGAACAGCTGGTTGCGGATATCATACAGAATCCGGCTCGAGACCCACTGGGCGAAATACTGCCGGTAATACTCCACCGGCACCCGCACCACGGTAAAAATCAGGAAGGCCCCCGCCATCAGCCAAAAAAGCCGGTTCAGCTTCTCCCCTGGCGGAAGAGCCCCCGGCAGCAAGTCATCGATCACATATTTGATGATCAGCGGAATCAACAGCGGCAAGGAAAATTTGATGATTCCGATGAAGATGGTCAACACGATCTGTTTCCAATAGGGCATGACAAATGCCAAATACCGTCTGACACTGCTCACGGTCACCCCTCCCTTCCGAACATTTTACACCGATCGATGCGGTTCGAAAACCCACCCGCTCCAGCCAGCCGCCGTCCACATCCCCAACAAACGAAATCCCTCTCCCGCCAAACGGGAAAGGGATCTACTCTTCATCAACCCGCACGAGCTGGTACCGCTCGTACCAGCGCTGGACAAAACCGTTCTGAAAAGGGCCGCGCCGCGCATGCACCCACTCCAGAACCTCCTTCAGCGCCGCCTGCACCCGCGCGATCACTTCCGGCGGATACTTCATCTGCTGGCTGTGCAGGAGGAATTCTTCCTCGTCCAGAATGGTGTAGGTCATGTCGGGGAACACCTTTACATCCAGATCATAATCAATATACGTCAGCAGATTCTGTTTCAGGCTGAACGGGGAACCGATATTGCAGTAATAGTAGATGCCATCATCGCGGATCATGGCAATCGTATTGAACCACTGCCCGCGCCCGAACGTACAGATGGCCGGCTCACGCGTCCGCCATTCCCGGCCGTCTGACTCGGTCACTTTCACGCGGTCATTGCCGCCGATCACAACGGCGTCACTGGTATGGATCAACGTGGTCTTATCCCAGATACGGTGCAAAGACTGGTCATGCTTGTAACTTTCGATGCGAATCGTCGTTCCTGGAGCTGGCGACATGACTCTCCCCTTTCTTCTCTTCTCTGTGGCGGGGATCATGAAAAAATGTGCGGACATCCCCCACAGAAGGGTTCCACAGCCGTCCGCATATTGTTCAAGGCCGAATCCTATGCGTAAGAAGAGAGCTTTTTGGAAAGTGTAACATATTTTTGAAGCTCGTAGCCAAGCGAATGATAAAAGGGAAGGACTTCCGGATTGTCCTGATTCACCATGATCAGAACGCGGTTAACCCCCCGTTGGCGAAAACGGTTTTCCAGCGCTTCCACCAGCTTGCGTCCGATGCCTGTTCCCTGGCGCTCGGGCAGCACGGCCAACCGATAAAAATACGCCCTTGTCCCATCGATTGTGCCAACAACAACGCCAACCACTTCTCCATCCTGCTCGGCAACCATGACCAGCTCGCTGTCCCAGGAGAGCTGTTTGGCCAGAGCGTCCAGTGACTCCGTTTCCGTCCGGTCTAAACCGGTTTCCTCCCAGATGCGCATGATGGCTGCATAGTCACCGAGGCGAAACGTACGAATCAGCATACTTGGCCTCCTTAGCTAGCTTCTCCTTTTATTTTACACCAGAAAAACAGGTTTGTCTGCTGATCATCCCCCCAAGACCCTGCCTTAGGTCAGCAGCGAGATGCCGCCATCGACGATCAGGGTCTGGCCGCGTACCATCCACGCCTTGTCGGAGAGCAGGAACATCACGGCATTCGCCAGATCATCCGGTTCGACGATACGGCCTGCCGGTGTACGCTCTGCCGCCGCCTTCAGCAGCTCATCCCGGTTGGGGAAATGGCGCAGCGCATCCGTATCCACGGCGCCGCCGGACACTGCATTAACCACGATGTTGTACGGTGCCAGCTCTACCGCCAGATAGCGGGTGAGCGCTTCCAGGGCCGCTTTGGAGACACCCACTGCCGTATAGTTTTCCAGCACGCGGATGGACCCGAGGCTGGAGATGCTGACGATCTTGCCGCCTTCTCCCGTTTTCTTCATCAGCTTGGCAGCCTCCTGCGCGCAGAACAGCAGCGCCTTGCTGTTGATCTCCATCGTCCAGTCCCAATGGCTCTCTTCCAGCTCCATCAGCGGGCGCAGAACACCGGATGCCGCATTATTCACCAGTATATCCAATCTGCCGAACTCTTGTTCAATTTCGGCAAACATCTCTTTGATTTTGCCGACATCTCCCACGTTTGCCTTGATGAGGTGTACGCGCACCCCTTTGGCCTCCAGCTCGGCCGCCGTTTCCCTCGCCGCCGTGCGGTTGCGCAGATAATTCAGGACCAGATGGTACCCCTGATCCGCCAGTTGATGGGCGATCGCCTTCCCGATGCCCCGGGTTCCCCCGGTGACGAGCGCTACTTTGCCATGATGCTTCATGCGATTTCCTCCTATCCAGCAGCTACTATCATCAGGTACTAAAAATGCTCCTTTCTACTATTGCACATCCGGCACCATAAATAAAGCATTTCCAATTCCAGGAAAAGAACCACTCGCTGCGGAGGGACGGGGAGCGGCCTTCGCCGACCCGGGAGCGGATCGCATGCACGGGGGAGAGGGAACAAGCAGCCGATATGGCAAAGTCCGGTCGGCGGTGACGGCGGCGGGTGGCTCGCTCATCCATTCCTGGCGGTGACCAGAATCCCGCCTGATACGAGATGGCAGCGCTTGCATTTTTTTGAAAATACTTTTATTTCCTTTTTCCCTTTACAAAGGGAAGATTTTCCCATATTCTATGAGTACATACTTGATCTGGAAAGGAGGTACACCGATATGACTGCAAAAACAATGGGCATGCTTGCTGCTTTTGTCAATGGAATTGCAACTTCAACCGGTAGTACCTCCTTGTTCGGCGTACAATAAACAGACGCTTTTTCTTGCATCCGTTTGTACAATCGCCCGAACAGGCCGCAGGTGCTGCCACCCGCGGCCTTTTTCTATCCATTTCCAGCCAAAGGCCGCAGGAGATTGAAAGTACCCGCGGCCTTTTTGCATCCCTACGGAAACGAAGCCTTGAAAGGAGGTGATGACGATGGTATTCAACTTTCTTTTCTTCACCGTGAAAATCGAACGCAACGATTCTTCTGCGGAAGCGTGTATCGCGGCTCTGGAACGCGAACGGATCCTGCAACAAATTGAAGAGACCCGCCATTTCGCAGCGGCTCATTATCCCAACTTTGTCAGCCGCATCTAACCCAACCATTCGGTTTGATCATGGATCCAAAAGGGGGAATGTTTGATGAAAAGACGTCAACGTCGTCAATTGATGAGATTCACGGGAGCAAAAGCGCTGGATGGAACCTGACTGGCGAATGACAGAAGGAGAGGAGGGAATGGCGCGTGCAAATCCCGATGATCCTGTTTACGATTACCATTGAACGGAAAACCTATACCCCGGAAGAGCTTGCTCTGCGATACCGGCAGGAGCAAACGCTCCGGGAACTGGAACAGCAGCGCTGGGAACTGATTTCCCGGTTTCCGGTATACTGTATCAGAATGTAAAGAGACCCAGACAACCGGCACCGCCTTGCCCGATTTGCGGCAAGGCGGTGTTTGCATGGAAGCTGTGGCAGCAGTGTGCACAGACTGCCGCTTCGGCCATCATCGCGGCATCTCAGCGCTTGACGCATGCGGGATCAGATCGCGCAAAGCCTCTTCCAAATCCGGGTATCGAAAGGTAAAGCCGCTTTCCAGCAGCCTTTTGGGCACGCAGTTCCTCCCTGTCAACGCCAGGCTCGGTTCCGTCCGCATCACCAGATAGGCGCCCAGCCAGACGACCGGAGACGGCGCCGGTGGAGCCCATCCCTTGTTCATCACCTTCCGCAGCGTGCGCATGAATTCTTTGTTTGTAACCGGATTGGGCCCTGTGGCGTTGTAAATGCCGCTCATCTTCTCCTTTTCGATGGCCCACAGCAGCATCTCATTCAGATCGTCGAGATGAAGCCAACTGATATACTGCCGGCCCGATCCCACCGTTCCTCCCAGGTTATACTTGGCCAGTTTCATCAAAGGTTCCAGCGCACCGCCGTTCTTCCCCAGCGCAAAGCCGATTCGCAGCAGCACCTTGCGCGTCAGCGGCAGCTCCCTTTCAAAAAAGGCCTCCTCCCAACGCTGGCAGACTTCCACGGAAAAGCCGGTACCATGGGGTGACTCCTCATCGCAGAGCGCCCGGGTATCCCCGAAGATGGCAAGCGAGCCAGCCTGAACGAAGGCTTGAGGCGGGTTCTCGCACGCCAGAATGGCATCGGTCAGCACCTTGACGGATTGGAGGCGGGAGCGCATGATCTCTTCCCTGTTTTTCCTGGTATAGATGCAGTTGACGCTTTTGCCGGTAAAGTTGACCACCGCATGGCTCCCCTCTATTTCCCGCGCCCACTCTCCGAGGTGCTCCCCATCCCACTGCACGTAACGAATCGGCTGCCCGTCACGGGAGCCGCCTCTGGTCAAGATCACCACGTCATACCCTCTCTGCGTCAAATACGCGGCCAGGGATTGGCCCAAAAAGCCTGACCCGCCCGCCAGAATCACCCGTTTCTGCATAAGTGCCCCCCTTTCTGCATCGCCTCCATTATACCAAATATTGGGTATGCAGGTCAGAGGGTGAAAGCGGCCTGTGACAAGTATTGGATGATTTTGCCGTGCGCTACCGAAAACGCATAATCGGCCAGCTGGTTCCCGCTGACAAACCGGGCGGTGGCAGGCAGTTGGCCGCTTCCCCCCCGATAGGCGCACAGGTGGACATGCAGGTGCCACTGCAGGTGGGAGAAGGTGTGCCTGATCTGCAGCAGCGGCTGCTCCACGCTTACGTCCAGACCGTAGCGCTGCTGCAGCGCATCCGGCAGGATATCCTCCGCCCACTCCACCTGCTCGGTCTCCACCATGGGGAACTCCCACATGCCGGCGAGAAGCCCCTGCTCCGGCCGCTTGGTGATCAGGTACGCATCCTCCCGCTTGATCACGGCCACCAGGTAGCTGACCGGACGAGGCGGCTTGGCCTTTCCTTTCACGGGCAGCTCCTCCTGGACCCCTTCCCGCCGGGCGAGACAATAGTCAAACACCGGACAGGTCAGGCATTGCGGGTTTCGCGGCAGACAAACGAGCGCGCCCAGCTCCATCAACGCCTGGTTGAAATCCCCCGCGCGCCCCTGGGGAATCACCTGCCGGATCAGCTGTTCCATTTTGATCCGGGTGGCCGGCTTGGCGATATCGTCGTGCATCAGAAGGAGCCGCGAGAAAACACGCATCACATTGCCGTCAACGGCCGGCTCCGGTTTTTCGTAAGCGATGCTCAGGATCGCTCCCGCCGTGTAGGGGCCGATGCCTTTCAGCTTGGAAATCTCCTCCGGCGTGTCCGGGACAACCCCGCCGTAGGTCTCCTTCACTTCGCGGGCCGCCGCCTGCAGATTGCGCGCCCGCGAGTAGTAGCCAAGCCCCTCCCACGCTTTCAACACCTCTTCTTCCGGCGCATCGGCCAGCGCTTCGACCGTCGGAAACTTCCGCATGAAATTTTCAAAATACGGTTTCACCGTCTCCACGCGCGTCTGCTGCAGCATGATCTCCGACACCCAGACACGGTAGGGATCGCGGTTGATGCGCCAGGGCAGATCCCGCTTCTGCTCGTCATACCAGGCCAACAGATCGCGGGCAAACCCAAAGACGTGAAACTCATCCGGCACTTTCGGAACCGCATCGGTTCTTTTTCTTGTCGTCATGATTCACTCCTGTATCCCTGCCGCCAGCGGCCGGAAAGCCCAGATATGCAGCTTTGCCGTCCCGCCGGCGATGTTTTCCGCAAATGCGGCGTCACCCAGACGCCACGCCTTGATGGCTTCGTACTGCTCCAGGGTATCCACATCGAATGTCTCGACGAAGAGGTTGGGCTGCTCCACCCCTTCATACCACCGGTAACCGCGGCCGCCGCGCGCTTCCGTCTCCCGCTTGATGGCGGCGATCTGCGCGGCATACTGGGTGCGTCGGCCGTCAAGCAGCTTGTATTCGATAAATACCGTAATCACTGGGACCGCCTCCTTGTCTCGTTGACCTCTTTCATCGTAGCGAAACCCGGGGAGGGGGACAAGCCGATTCATGCGAATTTTTCCGTGATGCAGGAGGAAATCGGCTCCTGATCACGTTATAATAAGGAGAAAGGCAGCGTTCGGCTCAAAGGAGGAAAGCACGCTTCATGGATACCGCCACTCACTTCGCCATGGGGTTCGGTCTGGCTGGCCTTGCCCATCTTGATCCCGTTGTCGCCCAAACGCCCGGTCTGGCCGAAGCCGTCATGCTGGGCACAGTCATCGGCTCACAGGCCCCCGATCTGGACGGGTTTACCCGCATCTTCGGCAGTGCCGCCTATATTCGCCACCACCGCGGTCTCTCTCACTCCATCCCCGCCCTGATCGTATGGACGCTGGCAGCGTTTGGCCTCATTCAGGCGATCATGCCGCAGGCGGCCTGGGGGCATCTCCTTGCCTGGATTTTCCTCGCCGTTGTTCTCCATGTGTTCGTCGATCTGTTCAATTCCTACGGCACCCAATGCCTCTCCCCGTTCAAGCGCAAGTGGATTGCCTGGAATATGATCTTCATCTTTGACCCGCTCATCTTCGTCATGCATCTGCTGGGATTCATGCTGTGGCTCGGTGGAGCGGAACCAGGCACCCTCTTCCTGTCGATCTATCTGTGCATCGCCGCGTATTACGTCCTCCGCTTCAAGGCGCGCAACCGGGCCATCGAGAGCGTGAAGCAGTCCCTGCGCCTGCCTGGAACCTACACGGTGTTTCCCACCCACTCCTGGAACCAGTGGACGTTTCTGGTGAAAACGGAGCAGCACTGGCACGTGGGGGAACTGCACGGCGGTGAGGCGATCGTCCTGGACACCTTCGCGATCAAGCCAGAGACGGAGATGATCGCCATCGCCAAACAAGATCCGAAAGTGAAAGCTTTCCTCTCCTTCACCAGCTACGCCCACGTCGAGGTGAAAGCGCACGATTTCGGCTTTGAGGTCCGATGGTTTGACCTGCGCTATCGGGCGCGGTTCCAGGGCAAAAGCCATTACATGTTCGTGGCCGTCGTCTATCTGGATAAATCGCTGCAGATCCGCGACTCGTTCACCGGCTGGATTCACCGCGGCGAGGAACAGCTGGCGAAAAAGCTGGACCCCGAAAAGGAGATACAATTGAGCTAAAATAGCCCCGCCGACTTGAGCGAACGCTCCCCCCACTGGGAGATCGCTAATGTTTTGCGGTGTGGGGTCCCTTGCTGGTGTCGGCGGGGGCCCTAGCTTTTCTTAGTGACTCAAGCGCTATAAAGAACTTTCCAATCATCTAAAAACGGCATGCCTGCGTGCTTCAGGCATGCCGTTTTCCATTCGATTTGCTGCGCTTATTTCGCTGCTTCAAAGCGCTTGCTTACTTCATCCCAGTTCACTACGTTCCAGAACGCGGCGATGTAGTCCGGGCGTTTGTTTTGATACTTCAGGTAGTATGCGTGCTCCCACACGTCGAGGCCGAGGATCGGCGTTTTGCCTTCCATCAGCGGGCTGTCCTGGTTCGGCGTGGAGGTGATCGCCAGCTTGCCGCCGTCTACGATCAGCCATGCCCAACCGGAACCAAAACGACCGGTGGCTGCTTTCGTGAATTCCGCCTTGAAGTTGTCAAAGCTGCCGAATGCCTCGTTGATCGCGTCTGCCAGTGCGCCGGTCGGAGCGCCGCCGCCGTTCGGGCTCAGGATTTCCCAGAACAGGCTGTGGTTGGCGTGACCGCCGCCGTTGTTGCGCACGGCCGTACGGATGGATTCCGGCACCGCATCCAGGTTGCCGATCAGCTCTTCGATGCTTTTTTGCTGCAGTTCCGGATGGCCTTCCAGCGCCGCATTCAGGTTGTTCACATAGGTGGCATGGTGACGGCCATGGTGGATTTCCATGGTTTGCGCGTCGATGTGCGGTTCCAGTGCGTTATGCGCATAAGGCAGTGCAGGCAGTTGATGTGCCATGTGTAATCTCCTCCTCGCTATATGTATGGGTTCCCTTACCACCTTCATTATAAACGATACGCACGACTATCACAACAAATGAGTTGCTAAAGTATCGTTAATATTGCTTGTTTTATGATCGTTCGATATATTTCGAGTAAGCATATCTTGCATTGCGCCTCTTCCGTGATAGACTTGTGGTATCAAAGAGAACGAAATCGGGTGACACGTTTGTTTGAACTGGACCTATCCACGATCGCCATTCTGACGGTGATTGGTTTCATTTCCGCCTTCATCGACAGCTGTGTCGGCGGCGGCGGACTGATCTCCCTGCCCGCGCTGCTCGGCTTGGGGATCGATCCCTATTATGCGCTGGGCACCAACAAAATGGCGGGCACCATGTCCTCCGCGACCAGCTCCATGACGTTCATCAGTCTGGGAAAATACGACCGGAAGCTCATGACCATCCTGTTTCCGGTTTCCTTCGCCGGTGCGCTGATTGGCGCCAAGACGGTGCTTTTTATTCCTCCCGAAGTGCTGCGAATTCTCGTCATCGTCATGATGGCGCTCATCTTCGTCTATACGCTGGTGAACAAAAAATTCGGACGGGAAGCCAGGTTCAAGGGTATCACCCCCATTACGCTGGGATGGGGCATCCCCTTGACGTTCCTGATCGGCTTCTACGACGGTTTTTTCGGCCCGGGCACCGGTTCGTTCTTCGTCTTTCTGATGGTGCTCCTGTTCGGGTTCGATTTCGTCATCGGTGCCGGCAACGGACGCATTCTCAATTTTGCCAGCAATCTGGCCGCCCTGCTTGTGTTTATTCTGGAGGGCAAGCTAATCTTCCTGACCGGCCTGACAATGGGGATTGCGATGCTGGCAGGCGCTTCGCTCGGGGCCCGGGTGGCTGTCAAAACGGGGGTCCGCTATGTCCGCCCGCTTTTCCTGATCGTGTCGATCTCCCTCATCAGCAAAATGGTGTATGAACTGATCTTTTCCTCCTGACAAAGGCTCCTTGCGCACAACATCCCCTTTTCCCGCCTGGTGAGGCGCGAAAAGGGGATGTTTCCTTACCCGATGGTCGGCAAAGGCGCAGTCCGTCCTTCCGTGAGCCTGCAGGACAGCCTCTACTCATCCTTCTGTCTGCGCTGCCTGATGCGCAGGATCATGTTGTCGATCAACAGGCCGATGCCCGCCCCGTAAAACGGAGCGGCGAAGCGTACCCCGGAGGAAATCGGCAGCTCTTTCATCCAGACGATCAGCACGCCGATGATGAAGCCCAGCATCGTATAGCGCAAGCGGGTCGCACCCAAGAGAATCCCTCCTTACGCTTTTCGTCCCGGCTTGTTGGGCAGTTTCATGTTTTTCATCGTGCGGCTCATTTGCTTCAACTGCTTTTGGTTCAGGTTCACGCCCATGGAACGGGCCATCGCCTGCAATTGCTTGTCATCCATCTGCATGTTGCTGAGCTGCCTGCGCAGGTAGTACGCCCCCAGGAAAAATCCGCCGATCAATCCCGCAAGCAGGGTCAAGATTGGTATGATCCATTGCCACATTCTCGCATCATCCTTCTGTCATGACTTTTTCTTCCGCTCCATTTTACCACACTCGCATGGGTGTTTCGCATGATTTTGCCCCATCGCCCGTCCCTTTTGACGCCTTGCCGCATATAGTGGAAGTGAGGCGGCTTCCGGATGGCGGGGCACCCTGTTTCCGCCGGTAACGGGGTCAAGCCTCCTGGCCGGCGTAGTTCTTCCTGGCCGGTACGCTGACCAGCTTGTCTTCCGGGAAGCGGTATGCCGTCAAGCAGCCGCCGAAAACGCACCCTTGATCGATATTGATCGCCCCGTTTTTGCGCTCCGGCTCCGGTCTTGGATCATGCCCCCACACAATGAGCGGGTGTGAACGCTTTCTTTCCTCCGTCCAGTCTTTCCGAATCGGCCGGCCATCGGCCCCTATGCCCGCTACATCGCCATACCGGCAGAAGTTGCGGATGGCGGGGCTTTCCTTGCCGATGTACTCGTCCCGAATCCCCGCATGGACGGCGACCGCTTCCGTGCGTCCCTCCAGCTTCAGCAGCATGTGCGACGGAGAGGCGAACAACATCTCCCGGCATTTCTCCCGCAGCTCATGCGCCTCTTTTCGGCCAACCTCCGCCTCATACCGCCGGAACTCCTCTTCCACCTTCTCATCGCCATGCGCCAGCGTCACCTTTCGGCCATCCAGCCAGCGGGCAATTTTCCATCCGTGATTGCTGTCCACCATCTCTGCCAGGCCGGCCGCGATATGACGGAGAAAGAAGTCCAGCATCTTGATGGACTGCGGACCGCGGCTGGTGATGTCGCCCAATGACAGCAGCAGGCGCCCTTCGGGATGGCGGTAGAGCCCGTCCGCGCCGCATACGTACCCCAACAGCGTCAGGATTTCCAGAAATTCCTCATGGCAGGCATGCACATCGCCGATAATATCCACGCCTTTGTCCGCCGCCATGATGTTGGAGCGCAACCTGTTGCCCATGATATCCCTCATTCCCGCAATGTCCTGTGTGTTGTCATTTTCTCCTTCTTTCGCGCCGCTATCCATAAATCGCCACCCGGGGCTTTGATCCTGCGGAAAATGAAAACCCGTCCATGAGGAGCGGACGGGCGATCCACCGCTATTGCAGATTGTGCGTGTGCACGTAGATGGCCGCCTGGGTGCGGTCTTCCACATTCAGCTTGGCCAGGATATTGCTGACGTGCGTTTTCACCGTCTTGATCCCGATGATCAGTTCATCGGCGATTTCCTGATTCGATTTGCCCTGGCCGATCAGCTTCAACACTTCCAGTTCGCGCGGGGTCAGCTGTTCGTGCGGGCTCGGCTGCTGGCCGTGACGGAAGCGGGCCATGATCTTGCCGGCTACCCGCGATTCCAGGATCGGTTCGCCTGCCATGGCCGAGCGGATGGCCCGGACAATCTCCGCAGCGCGCGAGGTTTTCAGGAGATAGCTGAACGCCCCCGCCTCGATGACGGGATACACCTTCTCGTCATCGATGAAGCTTGTCAGGACGATCACCTTGGCGTTGGGACAAATCTCCCTGATCCGCCGGGTCGCTTCGATCCCGCCGATTCCCTCCATCACCAGATCCATCAAAATGACATCGGGCTGAAGCTGTCCGGCGAGCTTCACGCCTTCTTCGCCGCTGGATGCTTCCGCCACCACTTCGATATCTTCTTCGGTGGACAAGTAGGCAGCCAGCCCCATCCGTACCATTTCATGGTCATCGACCAACAAGACTCGGATCATGGATTCACGCCCTCCTTCGTTTCCGTCTGCAGCATCAGGGGAATGCGCACTTCGATTTGGGTGCCCTGGCCGATGGAGGAGTAAATCTCCATCGCGCCGCCCAGCTCATTAACCCTCTCCCGCATGGTTCTCAGTCCGTAAGAGATCATTTTTTCATCTTCAGGATCAAAGCCGATGCCATCGTCCGCGACGCGCAGGCGCACCTGTCCCTGCATGGTGAAAAGCTTGACGACAATTTGCTTGGCCCGCGCATGGCGCAGCGTATTGGAAAGGGCTTCCTGCAGGATGCGGAACAGATGATCCTCGATGCCGGTCGGGAGGTCGGGAATCTCTTCAATTTCCCAGGATATGCCGAGCGACTGCTTCTGGCTCAGTTCCTCAAGAAGCTCGATCATCGCCTCGCGCAGCGACCGATCCTGCAGGGTTGCCGGCCGAAGATGCAAAAGCAGCGCCCTCATCTCCGCCTGAGCGGCGGCCGCCATCTCTTCCACCAGTTCGATCTGCTGGGCGGCCCGCTGCGGATTGATCCCGATCATCCGCTTGATCGCGGCGGTCGTCATGGCGATGGCAAACAGCTGCTGACTCACCGCATCGTGCAGCTCCCGGGCCAGACGCTGCCGCTCTTCGGTCACCGCCGACTGGCGCAGCTGTTCGCCCAGTTCGGCATTGTGATTGGAAAGCCGCTGCAGGGAAGCCACCTGCTCCTCCCATTTGGCCGCCAACCGGTTAAACTGCCAGCCGATCTCTCCCAGCTCGTCCACTCCGAGATCGGGCACGCGGTAGGAAAGCACCCCGCGCTCCAGGTTCATGGCGGCTTCCCACAGCACATGCAGCCGTTTCTTCAACAGGTTGCCGGCGATATAGCCTGTCACCATCCCGATCAACGACGAAGCCGACACCGAAACGATCAGAATAAACAGCAGAATCTTCCAGTTCATGATCTCCAGGAGATCGACCCCGAGATACGTGGAAAAAAACATGATCACGGCGGGTTTGTCCTGCACCAGCAGGACGAACGCCAGCCACAGGAGGAAAAGAAAGACATTGACACCCGCCGTCAGCATCAAGCCCTGCTTGACAAACCGCCACTGGATGCTGGTCAGCCTGCTCTGCCGTCCCATCGCGAGTACACCCCCCTAGATGTACTTCACGTCAATATCGCCCAGAAGCAGGCTGATGTTGAGCGTTACTTTTTTCGCGGCTTCGTCGAAAGAGTCGGAGCGCAGCGAGACGTGCCGGTTCAGCCCTCCCTGGTGATGACCAAAGACGGCCAAATCGCCGACATTTACCTCCGCTTCCACGG
Organism: Brevibacillus sp. SYP-B805; assembly: GCF_011059135.1. GTDB lineage: Bacteria > Bacillota > Bacilli > Brevibacillales > Brevibacillaceae > Brevibacillus_F. The sequence goes on from NZ_JAALGD010000022.1 coordinate 47,070, forward strand.
CGACGGGGAGATCGACCGGCACATAAACGGTGATGTCGCCGACCCATCCCTTGATGATAATCGCCGCCTCCTCTTCCTGGATCACCGCGCGCGACAGATCGATGACGACATTGCCGATCCCGTGCCAGATAAACATGCGGGTGAGTTCAAACCGCCCGGAAGTCAGGTGAAAATCGCCGATGAGCGCACTGCGGCTGTTTTTGCAGGAGAACCGGTGACCGTGGTGCCACGGTGCGTTCATCCCCAGCTTCCACCGTTCGAACGGATCGATGTGCGCCCATTTTGCGTAATGGCGGGCAAAGGCGGGATCGACGGCTTCCCCTGTCACCGGCCGCTCCGGGTCCTGGTTCGGCGGCGGAAACGGGAAACGCGGCCCGCGCGAACGAAGCAGCCGGAACCCCACATAGATCAGCACGAGGGAAATGAGCATCCCGAACACGTTCTCAAAATCCATGTCGAACCATATTTGTAAAAGGAATAGCGTTCCGAGCCCCGTCAAGATTCCCCCGGAGAGGCGTTTACCGTTCGACCAGTTTTTCAATCCGAAATAAACCAGGATGAGCGGCCACAGGGAAAAGATATTGAAGGAAATGATCCCGAGCGCATCCAGGAACATGCCGATTCCGGCTATCATGATGGCAATTCCGCCAAGCATTGTGTGCAAGCGAGATAATTTCACGTCTGTCTCCTCTCTTCGAGTCAAGCATGCCAGCCTTATTTGCGGCACATATAGATAAAAGCGGGGGGGATGTTCAGCGCTGTAAATCCGATTTCAACCGTCGAGAACCGCTGCTGCAGTTCATCATGAAGCTGCAGGGAGTATTGAAACGTCACAAACACTCCTCCCGGCGCCAGCGCCTTGACGACCTCATCCAGGATGGCCGTCCGCAATTCCGGCGAAAAGATCGCGAACGGCAGGCCTGAAATGATGGCATCCACTTGCTCCAGCTTCATCTCGGCCAGATAGCTGTTCAGTTGCATCGCCTCGCGCTTGACGATCAAGCCGGGAAAACGGGATTCCAGCAGCTTGCGAAATTGCAGGTCACGCTCGATCACAAAAAAGATGGCGTCAGGACGCTTTTTCCGCAGAATCGCGCCTGTAAAAGCCCCCGTCCCCGGCCCCAGCTCGACGATCGTACGGGCGGCATGCCAGGGAACCCGTTTCATCATTTCTTTGCATAGGAAGCGCGAGCTCGGTGCCACGCTGCCGACTCTGCCAGGTTCAGAAAGAAAGCGTTTCAAAAAGACGATCATGTCCGTAATCAAGGGTGACCTCCTAGGGGAAAAGCAGCCCGCATGACACAGGCTGCTGTCTATCATTAGTTATTCAACGCGTCCCCATTCATTCCTTGTTCTTTCTTGTGATGCTCCGCGCCCTGCCCAACCAGGGAGGCTTTGATGCGGGCGAGCTCGGCGTCGATGTCATCGTGATTCACCGCGCTTGGGGCGGGAGGAACCAGGCGCCACTCCCCGCTCATCTCCGCTTCCGCTTCCATGCGGATCACTTTTTCCTCCATGCGGGCGAAACCCCGGGAGGCCGATTCGCTGCAGAAGCCAACGATGGCCTGGTTCACCTGCTTTTTCGCCTGGGCCAGCTGCGCGCGGGACATCAGGGCGTATTTTTTGGCCCGCATCTTGTAAAACTCGTCTTTCAGCTCTGCCAGCTTCTCGCGCATCTGCGCCGCCGCATCCGCAGCCTGCTTGTACAGGGCCTCGTATTCCTGCGCCCTTGCTTCATAGCGTTTCTGGTCAATCAATGCGCGGCGCGCCACTTCGTCTTCTCCCTCGCTCAGGGCCAGTTTCACCTGGCGATCGCGCTTGGCGGCCATCGCCGCAGCCTCTTCCCACTGCTGACGGAACCGTTTCTCCAGGGCAACCTGACGGGCAACCGCCACTTCCGCTTGTCCGATTTCCACTTCCATATCTCTCATATATTGTGTCAGCATCACAATCGGATCTTCCATCGAATCGATCAGATCATTCACCGAAGCCACGGTCAAATCACGCAGACGTTTGAAAATACCCATCTTTTTTTCCTCCTTTAATCATACCATTCAGATCGGTTTCCTTACACTACTTAAAATTGTTGTCGACGAGCCTGCAGCTCTTTTTCCCAACGATCCAAGGCGTCCTCCTTCAGCATGCTGTGGGCCCAATGCCGCTCGCCGATATCCGGCATCCTGACAGCAGGGGCCGGCCGGCGTCTCAACAGCCGGTAGCCGACCACCATGATGATGATGGCCAACAGACAGCTGAACAGCAGCTCCAGCTTGCCGATCAGCATGAGGAGGCCGAAGACGAAGACAAACGCGCCCCACCCTTTCTTGCCGGCCGATCCCGTCTGCAGGAGCCGTTTCGCCCCATACAGCATGATCGCTCCGGGGATCAACAGCCCAAGCAGGTCGCCGGTATCGATCCCCAGGATATCCAGGATCAGCATCGCACCCACAATCAGCAGGATCAGCCCGAGAAGCACCTTCCCAGACCGCTCGCTCATGCACCATCCCTCCATTTCATCTACTGCGTCGTACACCCTCATTGTAGACGGCCCTGCAAAAGCGGATAACGGGCGAGCGGTTGGTTTTTCTCTCGGTCTGCGGGCGGAGGCAGCATACTCCTGCAACCGGATAGATCATCGCCGGCTGCCGAAGGGAGGTGGTTTTGCCAGACGTTTCATGTTTATGCAGGGTATTTGTGACAAATTTGTGAACATTTCAGCAACAAAAAGGAAATAGCTGGACGATCTCGAATTGGTAGTTTGGCGTGTAAAAAAATATCGAATGAAGCCGAGTTCCGTAAAACGGAAGCGGGGGAACCACGTTTTGGAGGATTGTTCGACAACCTGTGCGGGCAACCTCAGGGGTGAATGGCTGTCTCGACGGCCTAGGGCACCTTTCGACCGAACCCATCAGCTAACCTCGTAGGCTCAAGAAAGGGGCAGCAGAAGTTGCGTAAGTGTGTTCAGTTTTTGCTTGTCGCTGGACTCCTGCTGGTTGGGAGCCATTCCGCCTTCGCCGAGGAAAGCCTCCTGATGTCCACGGTGAAGAAGCTGTATGGCGTACCTTACAAATCGGGAGGAACCAGCCCGAATGGTTTTGACTGCTCCGGATTCACACGCTACGTCTTCAACCAACTGGGTGTAGATCTGCCGCACAACTCTGCGAGCCAGTATACGGTGGGACAAAAAGTCGCCCGCAAAGACCTGCAGCCTGGCGACCTTCTGTTCTTCAACACCAACGGCCGCAGCATCTCCCATGTGGGCATCTACATCGGCAACAACACCTTCGTACACTCCGAATCGGGCAGAGGCGTCGTGAAGACGAAACTGACAGACCCGTATTACTGGAGCAAACGTTACGTGGGTGCCATACGTGTGGCGCTGCCGGCGCAAAAGACAATCGCCACAGGGGCTCCGGCTCCGGCGAAAAAGGCTGCCGTACAGGCTGCCTCCGTTCAGGAAACAAAGACAAAATAACGCTTGGCAACAAACATGAAGTCAGGATCGCTTATCCTGACTTTTTTTGACGTAATTTGGCACCTGGTCTCAGGAGGAGATCGCAACGATAAACGGGACGCGCGCCTGTGAAGCCTCCTCCCGATACCAGCATTTTCGTTTACAAGAGCGTATGATAGCCGTTATAAAACACCTTGCAGGCAAAATAAAAGAACAGGACGGCGGAAGCCAGCGAGAAACCGCGAATGATTCCCGGCCCCATCAACTTTCCCCCTTTCGCGGCCAGATAAGAGATCACAGCGGACCAGACGAGACCGGCGCAGAAAAAGCCGGCAAAGAAGAGAACCAGCGACGTCTGCGTTTCTCCCTGCGAGGCGGCGATGACACTGCCGCCGATGGTCGCAAACCAGAGGATGGCTGATGGCGAAGCCAGGGCCAATCCCGCTCCCCAGACAAAATCTTTCCACAAGGAGCGTGCGGGGACGTCACCCTGCCAATCGATTTCCTTCGGCTTTCTCATCTCGCGCACCATCTGCCAGCTCATCCAGAGAAGGACGGCCGACCCGCCGAGCCACAGGATCCATCGCACGATCCGATGCTCCAGCAGATAGGAGATGCCCACCATGGAGAGAACCGCATAAAACAGGTCGCCAAAGCTGGAACCCACCCCGATCAGGAGCGCCGGCAGGAATCCGCGCTGCAACCCGGAGCGGAGCAAGGCCACATTGACGATGCCCAGATCCAGGCAGAGCGAGAGGGATAAAAGAAATCCGGAAAAGAACAGCAGCATGCAAAGAACGCCTCCCATACAGCAATGCGATATCTATGTTATAAAACATGACATCAGCATTGTAAAGAAAAAACCGGTTCAAGCCGGCGTACAACGGCCGGAACCCGGCATGCGTTTCTGCAGCCGGGTTCCGGTTTTCCTTCCTACCATTGTCGGCTCAAATTGGCCATTTCGATCGCCGCGACCGCCGCTTCCCAGCCCTTGTTCCCGGCTTTGGTGCCTGCGCGCTCAATCGCCTGCTCGATGCTTTCGGTGGTCAGCACGCCAAAGATGACGGGAATGCCGGTTGACAGCGAGGCGCTGGCTACGCCTTTGGCACACTCGCTGCACACATAGTCAAAATGGGGAGTAGACCCGCGAATGACCGCCCCCAGGGTAATGACGGCGTCATATTTGCCCGACTCCGCCATTTTGCGGGCGATCAGGGGGATTTCGAAAGCCCCCGGCACCCATGCCAGCTCTACATCCTCTTCATGCACGCCGTGCCGTTTCAGCGCATCCGCTGCGCCTGCCACCAGCTTGCTGACGATAAACTCGTTGAAGCGGCCGGCCACGATCCCGATTCTCAAGCCTGTCCCTACCAAATGCCCTTCATAAATGCGCATGCCCGATTCACTCCTTCACCAAGTTGAGCAGATGTCCCAGTTTGTCGTGTTTGGTCTGCAAATAATGCCGATTGTGCGGATGGGCCGGCACCTCGATCGGCACGCGGTCCACCACTTCCAGCCCATACCCGTTCAAGCCGCGGATTTTGCGGGGATTGTTGGTCAGCAGCCTGATTTTTCCCACGCCCAGATCGCGCAGGATTTGGGCGCCGATGCCGTATTCCCGCAAGTCGGGGGGAAAGCCCAGCTTCTCGTTGGCCTCCACCGTGTCAAACCCTTCCTCCTGCAGCTTGTACGCCCGCAGCTTGTTGATCAGGCCGATGCCGCGCCCTTCCTGCCGCATGTAGAGCAGCACGCCTTTGCCCGCCCGCTCGATCTGCCCAAGCGCCGCATGCAGCTGCGGCCCGCAGTCGCAGCGAAACGACCCGAACACATCGCCGGTCAGACACTCGGAGTGAACGCGCACCAATGTGGGTTCGTCGGGGCGAATCTCCCCCTTGACCAGAGCGACATGCTCCTTCCCGTCCACTTCGTTGGTGTACGCCACCAGGCGGAACTCCCCGTATGCGCTCGGAAGGGAGACTTCCACTTCCCGTTTGATCAAGCATTCATTCCGCGTCCGATACCGGATCAGCGCCTCGATCGAGATCAGCTTCAGCCCGAAGCGCCGGGCGATCTCCTGCAGCTGGGGCAGACGCGCCATCGTGCCGTCTTCGTTCAGGATTTCGCAAATGACGCCGGCCGGATAGGCTCCCGCCAGCCGGGCCAGATCGACCGCAGCTTCCGTGTGTCCGGCCCGCCGCAAGACTCCCCCCTTTTTGGCGATTAAGGGGAAAATGTGTCCGGGCCGCCGGAAATGCTCCGCCCTCGTCGCCGGATTGACCATCGCCTGAATGGTGCGGGAGCGCTCAAAGGCGGAGATGCCGGTATGCGTCCCGATCTCGTCAATGGAGACGGTAAACGCCGTACCCTGTTTATCCGTATTGTTCTCCACCATCGGCTGCAGATGAAGCTCCGCGGCTCTCTCCTCCGTGATGGGGACGCATACCAGGCCGCGGCCGTGCGTCACCATGAAGTTGATCATCTCCGGTGTCGCCGCTTCCGCCAAGCAGAGCAGATCCCCTTCGTTTTCCCGATCCTCGTCGTCCACCACGATGATGGCTTTCCCCTGGCGCAGATCTTCCAGGGCTTCTTCTATCGTATGAAACATGGTCCACCTCCCTGTGTCGGAAACCCCGCCGACTTAAGCTGTGCTTAACCCCAAAAAGTGACGTTGACCTTCGAAGCTTAATCCGAGTACTTTTTGGGGACCCCTGAGCATGCTGTGTCAGTGGGGGCCCTCCACTCATGCAAAACCGTGCTGCCGCAAAAAATCGATGCCGATGCGATCCGCGCGCCCCTGCTCCCGCTCCGGCCGGGGATAGCCGTCAAGCAGGCGCTCCACGTATTTGGCAATGATGTCGCACTCCAGATTCACCCGGTCGCCGGGCTGCCGTTCCCGCAAGCTGGTATGGGCCAGGGTGTGCGGAATGATCGATACGGAAAACCCGCTCTCCCACACATCGACGATGGTCAGGCTGATGCCGTCCACCGTGACCGACCCGCGCGGCACCATGTACCGGAGCAGCGATGCCCCGCATTCGATCCGGAAAAGCACCGCGTTGGCATCGTTTTTACGAGAAAGAACAACCCCGGTTCCATCCACGTGTCCGGAGACGATATGCCCTCCGAAGCGGTCGCCCAGCGCCATCGCCCGCTCCAGATTGACGGCCTGTCCCGGCGCCAGTTTGCCGAGATTGGTCTTTTTCAGCGTCTCCGGCATGACGTCAACGGTAAAATGACGGGCAGTAAACGAGGTGACGGTCAGGCAAACCCCGTTCACCGCGATGCTGTCCCCGAGCTGCACCCCTTTCAGCACCTTCGCGGCCTGAATCGTCAGCGTGCATGCCCGGGAGCCACCCGCGATGCCCGCGAGAATGCCGACCTCCTCCACCAATCCCGTAAACATCGGCTAGATGCCCCCTTTCCAGTCAGGATAGCCGCTGATGCGCAGATCATGCTCGCTGATCCGCTCCACTTCCACCTCTTTCAGCGGGATGGCCTCATCCATGGTTGGTATGCCGGCTGCGCCAAACGGGGTCGGCGCCGAGGCTCCCCCCACCAGCTTGAGGGACAGATAGCTGATCACCTTCTGAATCGCCCGCGCGTTCAGGAAGGCACCGTTTACCGCCGACCCGCCTTCCACAAGCAGCGTCGTGATCCCCTGTTCACCCAGGCAGCGCAGCACCCAATGGATATCCACATGATCCCGCTCTTCGTCGCTGATGATACGCACCCCATGCTGCTGCAGGGCTTCCCGCTTCTCCCTGGCGGCTCGCCGGGTCGTAAAGATCCAGGTGGGGGCCTTGCCGTCCGTCACCACCTGGGCGGAGAGCGGAATGCGCAGGGTGGTGTCCAGAATCACCCGCACCGGCTGTCTGGCGGTGCCGTCCAGACGGGCCGTCAGCGCAGGATCGTCGGCTATCACCGTATTTACCCCCACCAGGATGGCATCGTGGCGGTGGCGCATGAGATGCACCTCTTCCCGGGCCTTTTCCCCCGACACCCAGCGGCTGTGTCCCGTCTCCGTCGCCACTTTACCGTCCAGCGTGCTGGCGGTCTTCACGGTTACAAAGGGCGTTCCCGTGGAGATAAAATGAAAAAACGCTTCATTCAGGCGGCGGGCCTCCTGCTCCAGCAGACCCACGCTCACCTCCAGACCCGCCTCACGAAGCCGGGCGATGCCGCGGCCGGCCACCAGCGGATTGGGATCGACTGTCGCAATGACCACGCGCGAGATGCCCGCCTGCAGAATCGCATCGCAGCAGGGCGGCGTCCGACCGTGATGGCTGCATGGTTCCAGCGTGACGTAGAGCGTGGCCTGCCGCGCCTTTTCTCCGGCCATCCGCAGCGCATGCACCTCCGCGTGGGCTTCTCCGGCCTTCAGATGGGCTCCCATGCCGACGATCTCTCCATCCTTGACCACCACTGCACCGACCAGCGGATTGGGGCTGGTCTGGCCGATCGCCCCTTTGGCCAGTTGAATCGCGAGCGACATATAGTGGGCATCCAGCATGACACGTCCTCCTTTCCCTGTTGGGATGAAAACCGTGAATAATGGACCTCAAAAAAAGGAAAAGTCCTGAAACAGCGTTCAGGACACAGGGAAATAAGCCTTGCAGCCGCTGTTTTTTGAAAACCTGCCCGATCCACGTCTTCCTTTCCATCGATCGGACTGCCCCCATAGCAGCCGCAAAGCTCGTTCACCTTCTCCCATCCGGACTATACCGTCGGCCTTGGAATGTTCACCAAGTCAGTCGCTGTACGTACCAGCGAGTCGCGGGCTCAGACACATGGGTCATCACCGCCGGTCGGGAATTTCACCCTGCCCTGAAGGTTCACTATTCAACTGGTGTTTAGTATACCATGTTTGCCCTGCCTGTTTACAGGGGACGGGCACATTCTATGCATTACAGGCGCTGCAGCTGTTCCAGCGCGTCCAGGGAGGCTACGCAGTGGTCCACAAGGCGGCGCATGTCCTCGATGTTGCCTTCATCGATCTTGCGCTGGAAATCGAGCGTCACCCTGGTCTCGTACAGCTCCGGCGGCCACCGCAGCCAATGCTCGTCAAGGCGGGCACCCACGAATTGGGTGATATGCGGACGGTTGCCCCAGATATCGTTCAACGCCCGCGAGATGGCTGCCGCCTCCTGCGCAACATCCCGAATGAACATCCGGAAGTGAATGCAGATCATGCACCCGATCCGCTCCGTCAAAGGCTGCTCCAATTGTTCGGCGGCGATGTCGGCAAGCGTCGTGCGCAGCTGAATCCGGGCGGTCACCGGCTTGTCCCGGGCGGCGGCATGTGCCAGGCAAAATTCGATGTCAAACAACCGGTGAAACGTCGCCATATCCATGATGTCGGAACGATCGGTTACCAGAATCGCCCCTTCGAAATCGCAGTCATACACGGCCCCTTCCAGGACCACTTTCACATTATCGAAGACGGTTGGGTGAAACATCCCTTCAGCCTCCTCGTCCATCACACCTCTCCATAGCATGCCCGACTTTCGCTGCGCTTGCAAGAACGGGCGGATGATCCCCGCCAAACGTAGTCATAACCACCGGCTTAGCCGGTGGCTTCCATTAGCCCTATAAGGGCATGTTGCAAGCAAGCGCCTCAAAGGCGCGCTGAAAGTCTGCCAACCGCGTGTTGCCTCGGGCCGGCCCCTGAAAAGGGGCTACTTTACCTGCCCTTTTTCACCGACTCACCCGTAAACGGGTCGATCAGTTCTTTCATCGTTAATTGCTCATAATTTTTGTCCTCCACTAACTGGTTACGGATATATTCCTCAATTACCTTTTTATTT
>NZ_JAALGD010000023.1 GCF_011059135.1 Brevibacillus sp. SYP-B805
CGCCGCTGGGGCCCGAAGGCCCCCGCTCGACTTGCATGTATTAGGCACGCCGCCAGCGTTCGTCCTGAGCCAGGATCAAACTCTCCAATAAATCGAAAGATATTGATCAAAGCTTCATTCTCAAAAAAATGACTTGGCTCGCTTCACGCGTTCGCTGTTCAGTTTTCAAAGAGCATTCGTTTTTCGCTGCCGCTAAACACAGCGGCGACAATTCAGTACTATACTACCTTTCGATCTAAAAATCAAGAGGTATTTTATAATTTTTTCTCTGCATTTCTGCCGGCCGCTCTCGGAGCGACAAAAAGTATATTAGCATGCCTGCCGCTCCTGTGCAACCCGTAATTTTTTCCAAATGCAATTGATTTTTCACGTGCAGCAAAAAGCACAATGGCTGTCAATGGTCAAACACCCTCCCTGTCATCCTCCATAGGATATAGCAGATGCTCAATGTCATCTTCATTTCTTGGGAGGAGATTCGCTTGGATGTACGGAGAAAGATTGAGGCAGCATTTCAGGACATGGTGCAACCGGCAAAGGAAGCGTTGTGGAACGCCCTTCAATCCTTACCGTTTACCATCACGGAGATTGCGCCATATGTGACAGAGCCGGAAACCCTTCCGTATGGCAGAAATACCGTTTTCCGAAACGAGCATGTGGAGGTGGTCGTCATTCATCTGCCGCCCTTTACCCAGTCTCCCATCCACGATCACGGCGGTTCGGCAGCCTGTGAACGGGTTGTGGAAGGGAAGCTGACACATGCGACCTACACCCTTTCTTCAGGCAGCAGGCCGGTATTGAAAAAAATCGAACTTGTCCACCCGGGCCAGCATTGCTCGGTAGATCCGCAGGAGCTTCACAGCATCGCCAACCATACAGACAAACGGGTTGTGACGATAAACGTGTACGCTCCTCCCCTTTCCCTTTCGAACGTTTGCCAGACGGATGGGGAGGCTGAAGATCCGGCCGCCCGCTCACGGACTCGCGAGCATTCCAACAGGTAAAAGGGGCTTCCTTGCAAAAGGAGCCCCTCCGTGTGCAGACAAAGTCTTTTTTTCGCATGGGCAAAGGAGTTCGCTTGGCCCCATTCCTCCATGCCTTACACAGACGTTTGTCATCAGACCTCCGCTACCGATGCTCTGAAAACAGCTCGCCCTCCTCTGCGGCGACAGGCGCATGTTCGCTCTGCTGCAGCTGATACATGTGATAATACCGGCCGCCCCGCCTCATCAACGCGTCGTGGTCTCCGCTCTCCACGATTTCACCACGGTCCAGCACCAGGATCAGATCGGCATTCTTGATCGTCGACAACCGATGGGCGATGATAAACGTCGTGCGTCCTTTCTTCACCACTTCCAGCGCGTCCTGGATGATCGCCTCCGTCTCCGTGTCAATGTTGGAGGTGGCTTCGTCCAGAATCAGGACAGCGGGATCGTACGCGAGCGCACGCGCAAACGAAATAAGCTGCCGCTGCCCGGCCGACAGGGTGCTTCCTTTTTCGAGAACCGGCTCGTCGATGCCCCGGGAGAGATTCTGCAGCACGCGATCCGCCCCCAGGTCGGCCAGCACCTGCTCCACCCGTTCACGAGAGATCGCAGGATTGCCCAGGGATACGTTGGACGCAATCGTGCCGGTGAACAGGAACGGGTCCTGCAGCACAATCCCCATGTGCTCCCGCAGTGTCTGCCGGGGAAGATCCCGGATATCAATGCCGTCGATGATAATGCGTCCGCGGCTGACGTCATAAAAGCGGAACAGCAAATTGATGATGGAGCTTTTGCCGGAACCGGTATGCCCGACGAGCGCCACCGTCTGTCCCTGCTTCGCCTCAAAGGAGATGCCCTTGATCACATACTCTTCACCCTTGTAGGCGAACCATACGTCTTCAAACGCCACGTCGCCGCGAAAACGGGCCATTTTGCGGTCCGATACGTCTTCCCCCTCTTCGTCGAGCAGCGCGAATACCCGTTCGGCGGATACCAGCGCCGTCTCCAGGTTGGGCAGCTGATTCACGATATTCACGATCGGCTGGAACAGCCGGTTCAAATAATCGACAAACGCGTACAGCACGCCGAGGGAGATGGCCCCCTGCCCGTTCCCCAGGGAAACCCCGCCAAAATACCAAATCACCGCCACGAAAGCCATGTTTCGGATCACCCCGACCAGATTGTGGCCGGTCAGGGAATTTAACCGGAGCAGCTTGCTCCGGTACGTGAAATGTCGGGTGTTGACCTCCTCGAACTCCTGCGCCGTTTTTTTCTCCCGGCGGAACGCCTTGATGACGGAGATCCCCTGGATGGATTCATTGAGCATGCCGTTGATTTCGCTGACGGCAGACCGGATCACGCGGTTGTAACGTCTGGCCCATTTCCGGTAGATCGCCATCCATGCCGCCAGCACGGGAATGATGAACAGGCAAATGGCCGCCAGCCGGACGTCAAGCAGAAAGAGCGCCCCCAGGATCCCCAGCATATATATGGCACCCGAAAAGAAGTTGGCCAGCACCGTGACATACAGCTCCCGGATCGATTCCGTATCGTTGGTGATCCGCGATACCACCTTCCCGGCTGGCAGGTTGTCAAAGTAGCGAATCGGCAGGCGGTTGATCTGGCGGAAGACGTCCATGCGCATGTGTCGAATGATCCGGTTGGCGGAGGCTTGCAGGCAGTATCGCTGCCCGTAACTGAACAGCGCCGATACCGCAAGCAGCCCGAAATACGCCCAGCACAACTGCAGCACCCCGCTCATTTCCGGGCGGAAAAAGCGGAACAACTCCTCCGTGGTCAGCATGCGCGCCTGATACGTAATCGTCCGGGAACCCCTGGAAATCGCGAGGCTCCCCTCTCCGGTTATCGTCCGTTCGCCGTCGAAAGAGACGGGCTCTCCCACGAAATAAAACGCCTGCTTCACCTGCAGCACCCGCACTTCCGCCCCGCGAGGTTCGCCTGCCGCAAAATGGTCGGCCCGTTTGTACCGCTTGCCGCCATACGAGACCGTGTACGGCCCTTCCTCAGCCGTCTCGTGCCAGGGCATCTCGATGCCGGAAATATGCACATCGATCATCCGTTTGGCGATCAGGGGCCCGGCCAAATCCGTACCCACGGCAACGGCAAGCATCAGAAGCGCCAAGGCCAGCTGTTTTTTTACCTGCAGGGCGTAGGTCAAAAGCCGCCTGCCTGTTTGGGCAATGCTCCCCCTGGCCCCGACAAATTCCCCCTGATCGTATTCCCGTTCCAAGTCCACGCCGGATTCACCCGCTCCCGCTTCCGTTTTCTTCGATTTGCTGACGCTCGTACTGTTTCCTGTACCATCCGCCCCGTTCCATCAGCTGATCGTGCGTGCCCTGCTCCACAATGCGCCCCTCGTCAAGCACCAGGATGAGATCGGCATGCTGAATGGCGGAAAGTCGGTGCGCCGTGATAATGGTCGTTTTGCCGGCGCGCGCTTGGCGGATGTTGGCGACGATCTCCGCTTCCGTGCGGGCGTCCACCGCCGACATCGCATCGTCGAGGATCAGAATCTCCGGATCGGCCAGGAGAGCGCGCGCAATAGCCACACGCTGCTTCTGGCCGCCCGAGAGCGCAACGCCTTTTTCGCCGACCAGCGTTTCCAGCCCGTTCGGCAAATCCTTCACGTCTTTCTTGAAGGCCGCCGCCGCGATCGCTTGATCCAGCTGCTCCTCCGACGCCTCGCCGCTGCCGAACAGGATATTGTTTCGGACCGATCGCGAGAACAGGAACTGTTCCTGGGGAACATAGCCGTACCACGATTTCAGCCGGTCCATGTCAATCCGGTCGATCGGAACGCCGGAGATGGTGATGGCCCCTTTCCCCGGCGGATATTCCCGCAGCAGCTGCTTGATGAGCGTTGTTTTGCCGCTGCCGGTGCGGCCCACGATCCCCAGGGTCTGCCCCTTCTCCAGGGTAAAGGTGATCTCCTGCAAATTGGGGCGGGAAGACAGGGGATAGCGGAACGTCACCCGGCTGAAGGCAATCCGTCCGGGATGCTCCAGCGGAATCGTTTCCGCCGGTTCGGGAACGTCCGGTTTCACCCTCAGGATCTCCTGGACCCGGTCGAGAGAGGCATTGCCCCGCTGCATCACGTTGATCAGTTCCCCGATCGCGAACATCGGCCAGATGAGCATCCCCAGATACACGTTGAACGACACCAGGCCGCCGATGGTCAGTTCGTTGTGAAAGACGAGATGGGCGCCGTATCCCAGTCCGATGAGGTAGCTGGCACCAACCAGGATTTTGATCGTCGGCTCAAACAGGGAGTCGATGCGGACCACGGCCAGGTTTTTGTCGAGCACGTCCTGGGTGACGTCGGCAAAATGCTTCTCCGCCGCCCGCTCCCGCACAAACGCCCGGATGACGCGGATGCCCGAAATCGTTTCCAGCACCCCGTCATTCATCGCGCCGAATGCGTCCTGCGCCGCGGTAAACCGCGCATGAATCCATTTGCCGTACACTTTCATCAGGACCGCCATGATCGGCAGCGGCAGAATCGCGGCCAGCGTCAGCTTCCAGGAGATGAAGGCGACCATCGTCAGCAGCAGCGTCGCCATCCAGACGGTGGAGTCCACAAACGTCAAGATCCCCAGGCCCGCCGTTTGGGAGACCGCCTGCAGATCGTTTGTCGCGCGGGCCATCAGATCCCCGGTGCGGTAGCGTTCAAAAAAGGGAGGGGTCATCGAGAGAAAATGGCGCATCAGCTGCGACCGCATCAGCCGCTCAACCACGAACGCCCCCCCGAACAGCTGATAAAGCCAGACGAAGGTCATGAGGTAAATGGCCGCCGTGATGCCGACCAGCAGCAGCAGCGTCTGCGCCAGGGCGCTCCACGTCCACGTTCCCAGCTGAATGGCATCGATCGAGCGGCCGACCAGCATCGGGGGGATCACTTCCAGAAAACCGGCCAACACAAGCAGCGACACGGCGAGCGTATACCGCTTCCATTCCTGCTTGAAAAACCATCCCAGCTTCGTCAAGACCGCAAGCATGAACTTCCCTCCTCTCCGTAAAAAAAGCACACCGCTCGTGAGCGATGTGCTTTGTCGTCTACGCAGGAAAAGCGCATGTCACGAGGGTGCGTGACCTGCGCCAGATGAACCGGAAAAAACGCACTACAGCTGTTTTCCTCTCCGGTATGGACAGGAGGTCACGTCATGATGGATTCCAGTTGGTTGGGCTCCAAAAAGACGGGCAATCAACACCATGATCGATCACTCCTTTCCAATAATGTAAATTTTTTGTTACAGAGGTAAGGTAACACGGACGGCTGAAGGTGTCAACCATATTTTCGCGGGACAATGGTGAATTTCGCCGCCGGGCGTCCCCCGGGCAGCGCTTCTCATCAGCGCTTATCCCTCTTCTATGCCGTCTTGCGCAGCTTCGGCAGATAGGTGACCGCGAGCGCGGCGGCCAGCACGACCCCCTTGACGATATCCTGCGCATAGTACGGCACGTTCATCATCGTCAGCCCGTTCATCAGCACCCCCATCAGGATGGCCCCGCAAAAGGTGCCGAGCGCATTGGGCTTGCCCTGTCCCAGGATGGAGAAGCCGATGAAGGAGGCCGCCACCGCATCCATCAGCAGCGGCGAACCGGCCATCACCTGCCCCGTGCCGATCCGGGCCGCCAGCACGATGCCGCCCAGCGAGGCGAAAAAGGCGGACAGCAGGTAGGCGAGGGTCCGGTAGCGGTTGACCGGAATGCCGGACAAGCGGGCAGCCTCGCTGTTGCCGCCGGTGACATACAGGAACCGGCCGTGTTTGGTATAGCTCAAAAAGATGTGGACCGCGATCACCACCAGCCCCATGATCACCACGGGAACCGGAATCCCCCACAGCTTGCCCTGTCCGATGTACAGAAAGGATGGGATCATGATTCCCGGCGCGATGCTGCCGTCGGTCAGCGGCATGTTGTTGTAAATGGAATAGCCGTGCGTATAGCTCAGATGAATGCCTTGAAAAATGTAAAGCGTCACCAGGGTGGCCAAAATATCCGGGATGCGCACTTTCACCACCAAGAACGAGTTGACCAGCCCGATCACCAGCCCAAACAGCAGCGGCACCAGCACCGCCACCAAAAGCTCCTGACGGTACCACACCATCAGCGAGGCGGACAGCACCGTCGAGACGCTGACAGCGGAGCCGACCGACAGATCGAAGCCGCCGACGATCAGGGAAAACGTCACACCGATCGCCACCAGCGTCACAATCGAAATGGAGCGCAAAATGTCCGCCAGATTGTCATAGCTCAAAAAGTTTTCGTTTACGATGCTGAAAAAGACGACCACCGCCGCAATGGCCAGGAGCGATCCGTACCGCTGCACCACACCCGGCAGGCTTCTCTTTTCGCTGACGGCTTCCGCCCCTGCCTGAACGGGCTCAAGCCTCTCTCTATGCAGATTCGCTTCCAACACTGCCACCCCCGCTTGCATAATACATGATGGTCTCCGCGGTGACGCCGCCTTCCGTCCAATCCGCCCGCACCCATTCTTTCACCAGGCGGCCGTTCTCCATCACCACCAGCCGATCCGCTATCCCCATGGCTTCGTCGATCTCGCTCGAAAAATAGAGGACGCCTTTGCCCTCGGCCTCCAGCCTGTTGATCAGCCGGAAAATATCGCTTTTTGCCCCGACATCGACGCCTTTTGTCGGCTCGTCGAAGAGATAAACCTTCGCGTCGGTGAGCAGCCATTTGCCGATCGCCACCTTCTGCTGGTTGCCGCCGGACAGCCGGCCGACCGCCTGCCACAGCCCCGCCGTCTTGATTCCCAGCCGTTTCACCAGCGACTCCGCCGCGCTGCGCTCTGCACCCGCCCGGATAAATCCTCCGGCGGTATAGCGGCGCAGATCGGCCAGCGTCAGGTTGTCCTTCACCGATTCCTCCACCAGAATCCCCTGCAGCCGCCGCTCTTCCGGCACCAGCACGATGCCCTGCTCCACAGCCTCCTGCGGCGTCTGGCAGCGGATCTCTTTCCCCTCGAGGAAAAACCGGCCGCTCTCCCGCCTGTCAGCGCCGAACAGCAGACGGGATACTTCCGTCTTGCCGGCACCCACCAGTCCGACGACCGCCACCACTTCGCCGGCATGCAGCTTCACATCAAACCGCTTCACCTTGCGCCCCGCCCGCAAATCGCGCACCTCGTACAACAGGTCGCCGATGACGGTTGTTTCTTTGGGAAACTCCTCGTCAAAGCTTTTGCCCAGCATGGCCGTCACCACCTGTTCCATGCGCAGGGAGGAGGTGTCGCCCTCCAGCACTTTTTGCCCGTCCCGGAGGACGCTGATCCGATCGGCAATGCGGAACACTTCGGGCAGCCGGTGGGAAATGTAGACGATCCCGATGCCTGCCGCCTTCAGGTGTCCGATCAGGGCAAACAGGGCTTCCGTCTCCGTCAGGCTGAGCGGCGCCGTCGGTTCGTCAAAAATGACGAACCGCACCTCCTGCGACATGGCCCGGGCGATCAGCACCAGCTGTTTCTCGGCGAGGGTCAGGTTTTCCACCTTTTCGTGCAGCGGCAGCGTGAAGCCGCAACGCGCCAGCACCCGGGCGGCTTCCCTGGCGTTTTGGCGCGGGGAGAACCAGAAATTCCCCCTGGCTGCCTGGCTGTCGAGACAGATATTTTCCGCCACGCTCAAATACGGAACGAGCCCCGTATCCACCTCCTGCTGCACCAGATGGATGCCGGCCCGCTTGGCGTCGCGCGGGCTGCTGATCAGGACCGGCTCCCCGTTCACGGAGATCGTTCCCCCGCTCGCTTCCTCGGCACCGGAGAGGATCTTCATCAGCGTGCTTTTCCCCGCTCCGTTCGCGCCGAGGATCGCGTGCACCTCGCCGCCTCTGACAGAAAAGTCGACGCCGCGCAGGGCGTCAACTCCTCCATACTGTTTCCTGATTTGTATCATGTCCAATACGGGGGCGCTCATGATACTCCCTCCGGTTTACTTTTTGTTCTTGCTCTCCAGCGCGGCCATCCACGGCGATACCGCCGCGTCGCTTTTGCCCCAGCCGTTGATGTAATTGGCCAGCTCGCTCATGTTCACCGGTTTTTCCGGCAGTTTGTCGCGGGAGACGAGATGCGGATCAAGCGAGAAATATTTGGGCGTCTGTTCACCCGCGATCTTTTGATACAGGAAACGTGCCTGCACACGACCGATATCGGCCGGATCCGTCGCGGCCGAAGCTTTCCACGGGCTGTCTTTTTCCTGAATCATCTGCAGGTCTTCATCGGACAAGTCAATCCCGAACACCTTGATCTCGGTGCGGCCGGCCGCCTTGATCGCGCGGGTCGCGCCTTTGGCGAACTCATCCCACGGCGCCCATACCGCCGCGATATCCCCTTTGTTCGGGTATTTCTTCAGGATTGCTTCCATCTGCGCCTGCGTGTCCAGCGCCGTATTCGGCGTGGCGGAACCGAAGCGGGCCACTTCCTTGATGTTGGGATAGCGCTGAAGGAAGATGTTGTAGACCCGGTTGCGCTTCTCCATCGGAGCGAAGCCGCCCACCCAGATGTAGACGATGTTTCCTTTGCCATCGATGCTCTGCGCCAGATTTTTCAGTCCCTGCCACGCCAGGCTGTAGTCATCCTGGTCGATCACCGTGACGCCGTCCACCTGATCCAGGTCGTTGTCAAACGCCACGACCTTGATGCCCGCCTGCACGGCGCGCTGCACACCCGCCTGCAGGGCTTCCGCGCGGCCGTGGTTGATCAGGATGCCGTCCACTTTCTGGTTGATGGCCGTATCCAGATTGGCCGCCATTTTCGCCAGGTCACCGTCCGCATTGTAGACGATCAGCTCGCCGCCGAAGCGCTCCACCTGATCTTTCACGCCCTGCAAGTACTGGGCAGAGAACGTCCCGATCGAAAATTCACTGACCAGCGCGATTTTCAGCTTTTTGTCGACAGCGCTCGGAATTTGCACATCCGCCGCCTGGGTCGCCGCCGGGGCGGCCGTGCCGGATGCAGGAGCCGTCCCCTGCTGTTGGGCCGGTTGTGCGGCCGCCTGCTGCGCGCCCGGCGCAGGCGGCTGTTCATTGGTGCAGGCTGCAAGCAGCACTGCAACCGCAGCGATAACTAGACTTGTTCGTTTCAACATCTGGTTTCCCCCCTGGTTGTCGTGAAATGCCGGAAAAAAGCTATACCTCTTTCCTGAGGAAAGAGGTATATGCTGACACGCTACCTCTCATCTCTCAGGAATAAATCCTGCAGGAGTTAGCACCGTGCCGCCATGCGCGCTGTCCGCGCAAAGGGTCGGTCGGTTGCCGGGCTTCATCGGGCCAGTCCCTCAGCCTGCTCTGGATAAGAGTAGGTATTAAATTCCAAGTATTTCACTCAACATTGCATTTGTTTGATCACAATATTACAAAGGTTTCGAACCCTCGTCAACTATTTTTTTCCGGCTGCTGCCTGCCAGCGCCACCGTCTCCTCCTTCCGCATTCTTACCTGCTCCGCTTTATCGTAGTATATTGCCTTTAAGAAGGAGAAGGTATGCCCTTGATCGAACTTCTGAAACGGCTCGGCCTTTGGAACGGGAGGCGCGCTGCGCTTTCGCCCTCCATGAAGAAACCAACCTGACGGGCGATGAAGCCGCCAAGTTGCGTTTCGGTCTCCCGGACGAATGGTTGCGCCGCCCTGCGTTCGCTGCCGGACAAAGGCGGCTGCCGCGTGATTAACGAAAGACCCATCCTTACGGAAGGAGAACGCCCATGAAAATATCCGGCATCAACCACCTGCTGTTTTCCGTATCCGATCTGGAGCGGTCGATCGCCTTCTACCGGGACGTCTTTCAGGCCCGTCTGCTGGTAAAAGGCCGCTCCCTTGCCTACTTTGATCTGAACGGCATCTGGCTGGCGCTGAACGAAGAGAAAGAGATTCCGCGCAACGAGATCCACCGCTCCTATACCCATATCGCTTTCAGTGTAGATGAACAGGATTTCGACCGGATCGTGGAGCATCTTCGCAAGCACGGCGTCAACATCCTGCCCGGCCGGGAGAGGGATGAGCGGGATAAACGCTCCGTCTATTTCACCGATCCCGACGGGCACAAGTTCGAATTCCACACGGGCACGCTGGCGGACCGGCTGGCGTATTACCGGGATGCGAAACCCCACATGACGTTTTATGAATAGGGGATCGATGCAGCTCACGCAGGAATGAACCCGGAAAGCATCCCCTGCCCCATGCAAAAACCTCCCCTGCCCATGGTGAGGAGGTTCCAGACTGATGACAAACTTCTGTTTGGGGCATGGAGGAATGGGGCCAGGCGAGCTCCTTTGACGACCGACTCAGCGGAGAAACAAAGACGCGGGGCCCAGGGGGCGTGAGTCTCACTTCGCTAAGACGCCCAGATGTTGAGCCCCCTGCCCGCGTCGCGTTTCGGAGCGGACACGCCCCACTTCCTCGTGGGTCGGCAAGAGAGCGAGCAGGAACCATTACCCATGATCGACCCACTTTGTCTGCACACTGAAACCTCCCCTGCCCATGCAGAGGAGGTTCTTCCTTACGCCATCGCCGGCAGCAGCATGCTTAACAGAAACAGACCGGCAATGAGGTACAACAGCGCCGGCACTTCCCTCCGCCTGCCCAGCGCGAGCTTCAGCAGCGGATAGGCGACAAAGCCAAACGCGATGCCATCCACGATGCTGTAGGAGAGCGGAATGACCGCAATGATCAGGAAGGCGGGAAACCCTTCGGAAAAATCGCGCAGATTGATGTTTTCCACCTTCTGCAGCATCAGGGCGCCGATGATCATCAGCACCGGGGCAACGGCGCTGTCGGGAATCAGCTTGACGACAGGCAGCACCGCCAGCGACAGCAGCAGAAGCCCGCCGGTGACGAGCGCGGTTAGTCCCGTGCGGCCCCCTGCCGCGATCCCGGCCGCGCTTTCCACGGATGCGACGGTCGGGCTTGTCCCGAGCACACCGGAGACGGCAGCGGAAAGGGCGGTGGCCTGCAGCGCCCGCCGCGTCTTCTCCGGCGTCCCCAGCATCCCCATGTGGCCGTGAATCAAGCCGATGTTTTCAAAGACGATCACCATGGCCAGCGAAAACGTGGCGATCCAAAACGGCAGGGTTCCCAGCCCCGCCGCAGAAAACCCGCCAATCACCGAAGCGTAGGCGTCCAGCGACAAGCTCCCGATCTGTCCGCTTTCCGGATGAACCAGGCCCATCCCCCAGCCGAGCACGGTCCCGCCGGCGATCCCCAGCAAAAAATTACCGGGCACGTTGCGGATAAACAGCAGCAGCGTCAACAGGAGCGTAACCAGCGTGACGACGACCTTGGCGCTGGTCAGATCCCCCAAGGCCACAAACGTGGCGGGATTGGCGACAATCAGCCCTCCTTTTTGCAGCCCGATAAACGTAAGAAACAGCCCGATGCCCACAGTAATCGCTTCTTTCAGGGAAGCGGGAATCGCTTCCGAGAGCATGTCCGCCGCCCGCGTGAAGGCGATCAGGGCAAAGATCACCCCCGACAGCAGGACGGCGCCCAGGCCCTCCTGCCAGGATAACCCCAACGATTGGCACAGCGTATAGGTAAAAAGCGCGTTGATCCCCATCCCCGGCACCAGAATCACCGGCGCATTGGCCCAGAACGCCATCATCAGGCCACCGGCGAATGCGCTCAGGACGGTTGCCAGAATCCCCGCCTCCAGCGGAATCCCCGCATCCTGCAGAATGGCGGCATTGACCGCCACGATATATACCACGGTAACAAAGCCGATGAAACCGGCGAGCATCTCCCGCCCCACCGTCGTCCCGTTCGCACGCAGCCGAAATACACGATCCAACCAGTTCCGCACGCAAATCTCCCTTCTTTCCTCTTCTGCTCTTTCATGCTGACTCCAGGAAATTATGCTATCATAGCAGGAATGATAGGAAAAATATTAAGGAAATCTGTTTTCCATACGTTTTTCATATGGAAAGAAAGGAGCATGGCTGTGGACATCCGTCAACTGCGCTACTTTGTGGCGATCGCCGAAGAAGGACAGATCACCGGGGCAGCCAAACGCCTGAAAATGGCCCAGCCCCCGCTGAGCCAGCAGCTGCGCCAGATGGAAGAGGAACTGGGCGTCACCCTGATGGAGCGGGTCGGAAGAAAAATGATGCTGACCGAGGCGGGGGCCACCCTGTACAAACAGGCGCTCAACCTCATCCATCAGCTGGATGAGGCGATTGCGGAAGTGAAGGAAACCGGGGAAGGGGTGCGGGGGACGCTCTCCATCGGCGTCAGCGCCTTGTCCGCCTACAGCCTGCCGGAACAGATCCGCCAGTTTCAGCAGCGCTACCCGCTGATCACCTACAAGGTATGGAAAGGCGACACCCGGCTCTTGAGCGAATGGCTGGAGCGTCGGACGATCGAAGTGGCCATTGTCCGACTCCCCCATTCCCTCGCCAACTGCACCACCATTCCGCTGGAAGAGGAGCCTTTCGTCCTGATGGTGCCCGCCTCCTCTCCGCTCGCCGCCAAAACCGCCATCGCGATGAAGGACGTGGCGCTGCACCCGCTGATCATGCCGAGCACCACCGGTTTAGGAATCTACGACATGCTGGTGAAGGAATTTGCCCGCCTGGGAGTAACGCCGCAGGTCATCTGTGAATGTCCCGACATCTCGCTGACCGTCAGCATGGTAGGGGCGGGAGTGGCGGCCGCGATTGTTCCCCGTTCCGCTTCGCTGGCGCAGGCGAGCGACGCCGTTCGCTGCCTGCAGATTACCGGGACCTCCATCACCTCGTCGGCCGCCATCGTCTGGCTGAAGGACCGCCATCTCTCCAAGGCCGCCCGCCGGTTTATCGACATGTTCTCCGCTTAGCGGATCCCCCCGCCCGGCGCGTCCCTGCCCACCATCCCGCCCTTTTGACAGGGGGACAAAAAATGGCCCCTGCAGAAGCGAGCCATTTCCTGATATCCGGGTTATCCCGCTTTGGGAGCGGTTGTTGCCTGCACCGGCAGGTTCCCTTTCTTTTGCGTGTGCAGGAGCAGCAGGTTGAGGATCACGGCGGTTAACGAACCGGTGACGATGCCGTTTTGCAAAAGCATTTTGGCCATGTCGGGCAGCTGATCGAACATTTGCGGCACGGCGGCGGACCCCAGGCCGACCGCGATGCTGCACGCGGCGATCAGCAGATTTTCATTTTGGCGGAAATCGACGCTGGACAGGATGTTGATGCCGGAAGCGACCACCATGCCGAACATGGCAACCATGGCGCCCCCCAGCACCGGATTGGGGATGACAGTCGTCAGCGCCGCCAGCTTCGGCAGGAGCCCCAGCACGACCAGAATGAGCCCTGCCGCCACAATCACATCGCGTGTCTTCACCCGGGTAAGGGAGACCAGCCCCACGTTTTGCGAGAATGTGGTGTAAGGGAACGCATTGAAGATACCGCCGAGCAGGATCGCGACGCCTTCCGCCCGCAAGCCTTTGACAATATCCGCTTCCCCCACCTCTTGCCCGGTTACTTTGCCGAGGGCAAAATACACCCCGGTGGACTCGACCATGCTGATCACGCAGACCAGCAGCATCGTCAGAATAGCCGCGATGTTAAACTGCGGCACGCCGAAATAGAACGGCTGCACGATATTGATCCAGGACGCATCGGCAACCGACGCAAAGCTCACCATGCCCATGAAATAGGCAGCGGCCGTTCCGGCGATCAACCCAAGCAGGACGGAAATCGCACGAATGAATCCGGTAAACAGGCGGTTGATCAGCAGGATCAGGGCCAGCGTTCCCAATGCCAGGAGCAGATTGCGCGGTTGGCCGAAATCAGGGCTTCCCTGGCCGCCCGCCGCATTGTTCATCGCGACGGGAATCAGCGACAAGCCGATGATGGTCACCACCGATCCCGTGACGACCGTCGGGAAAAAGCGGAGCAGCTTGCCGAACAGCGGCGCCGCCAGCATGACGGCGATGCCGGCCACGATGATGGCCCCGTAAACCGTAGCCAGATTGGACGAGAGCGAAATCGCAATGATCGGCCCGACAGCGGTAAACGTACAGCCGAGCACAACCGGCAGCTTGATGCCGATATACCGGTTCCCGATCACCTGCAGCAGGGTGGCCAGCCCGCAGGTAAAGAGGTCCGCCGCGATCAGGTACGCCATCTGCGCCGGCGAGAGCTTCAGCGCACCCCCGATAATCAGCGGCACGACGACGGCGCCGGCATACATGGCGAGCACGTGCTGCAAGCCAAGGGTCACGATTTTCTGTTTGCTTAACATACGAAATGATTCTCCTTTCCAGCTTCCTCTCGGTTGTTCTCAGTGAGAAACCGGATGCCGCCCTCCGGCGACATCCCGGCAATGCGCACGAGCGATTCGATCCGGACCCCCGCTTTTTCCAGCAGCCCCCGTCCTTCCTGAAAGCTCTTTTCGATCACGGCGCCGATGCCGACCAGATGGGCGCCCGCCTGTGCTACGATCTCGGCCAAGCCGAGGAGGGCAGCGCCGGTCGCCAGGAAATCGTCCACGATCAGCACGCGGTCATCCGGCGACAGATACTGCCGGGACACGCTTACCTGATACTCCGTCTGCCGGGTGTACGAGTAGACGGGCGCCGTATACACCTCTTCCGTCTGCGTCACCGCCTTTTTCTTTTTGGCATAGACGAACGGAACACCGAGCGCCACTGCCGTCGCCAGCGCAAAATGGATGCCGCTCGCTTCAATCGTCAGCACCTTGGTCACGTTCTCCCTCCGGAAGCGGTCCGCGAACTCCCTGCCGATCTCCATCGTCAGCACCGGATCCACCTGGTGGTTCAAAAACGCATCCACCTTCAGCACCTTGTCGGACAATACCCTGCCGTCACGGAGGATCCGCTCTTGCAATGCTTTCATGTCCACGACTCCTCTGCATGAAAAATCGAAAACCCTCGGAAAAAATCAAGAAGCCCAGCAGGACAGTCCACTTGGTTGTGCATGTTCATCCAAGTGAAACCTGTCCTCCTGGGCTTTTCTCCCTAAGGTGTGGCACCAAAACGGACGCGTCCGCCGTTTTCGCACCTGCGCCGCTCGGACCTGCCCCCTTTCTTCCCGCACGCATCCGAACGGGAAAAAAGAGCGGAACCCTAGACGCTCTTTCACTCGTAGTCAGACGATTTACGGTCATCTGGTAGAGACTTATGGGCCATATTCCCAAAATTATACGAGTCGCTATGCGATTGATGACTTTTCTCTACACTACCATACCTTTCATCCCTCGATCAAGGATCATCACGAACATTTTTGGACAAAACGGATGGAAAGGGGGCTTATTTCATTTTCAAAAAATCGTCAATCTGTTTGCGATGATGCCTGTCATGCTCAACCATCCCCAGCAGATATTGGGCCAAGGTACGAGGTTTTTCGTTAATCAAAAATTCGGAAAAAAAGTCGTCTTCATGAATATTAGACAATTGTTGCAAGATCACTTCCCGCATGTGTACGAACTCCCCGATCACGTCCTCTTTGCTGGCCTTCGAACGGGCGTATGCTGCGGCTGCATCATTGATCTGCTGCACATCCACTTTACCGAAAGTCAGCTTCGCCCCCGGCTTCATCAATGGCAGCCGTTCTTCTGCCATGAAACGACCCCAAGCCGTCAAATGGGCGATGATTTCCCCGATCGACCACTTTCCTTCTGCAATCGGCTTCAGCCAGAGACTGTCATCCACGGAACGCAAGGACTCCACCCAGGGAATCAATGCGCCAAATTGCTCGATCACATCCTGTTTGCTGTTCATAAGCCCCTCCATATCAAAAAATTTTCATTCCTTTCTGACTGGCAGCGTCGACACCAGACAGCGCAAATTCGACCGCCCGTTCGGCATGCAGGAATGTGGTGTCAAACACCGGCAGCGGTGTGTCTTCCTGCCCGATCAGCAGCGTAATTTCCGTACAGCCAAGGATGATGCCCTCCGCTCCCCGCTCCACCATATCGTCGATCACCCGCAGGTACTCCCGTTTGGACTCGGGCAACACTTTTCCCAGGCACAGCTCTTCGTAAATGATCCGGTTGACCGTCTCGATGTCATCCGGTCTGGGGATGATAACCTCCAGACCGTATCGTCGGAGTCGTTCCTTGTAAAAATCCTGTTCCAATGTGTATTTCGTGCCGAGCAGGCCCACCCGGTTGACTCCCCGCGCCCGTATTTTTTCCGCGGTCGTATCGCCGATGTGCAGGAGAGGAATGGAGATGGCCTCCTGGATGTGGTCCGCAACCTTATGCATGGTGTTGGTACAGATGACGAGGCATTCTGCACCTGCCTGCTGCAGTTTTTGCGCCTCCCGCGCCAGGATGTCTGCCGCTTTTTCCCATTCCCCTGCTCGCTGGCATTCTTCGATTTCGGCAAAGTCGACACTGCAAATCAGGCATTTGGCAGAATGCAAGCCCCCCAACTTTTCTTTCACCAACTCATTGATCATCCGGTAATAAACGCTCGTCGATTCCCAGCTCATGCCGCCCAGCAGACCGATCGTTTTCATTAATAGCCTCCCGCTGTATGGATTTTCCATAAGCTTAACCCACTCCTGACAGCAGGTCAATTGGATCGCAGCAGCCGCCGGGCTCACCTGCCCGCCGCCCGCCTTTGCGCGGGGCTGACAGCCAGAATGTTGGCAATATCGAAAACACGCGGGGCGCGCCGGGTGTAGCAGTATGCCTTCAGCCGGCTGTCCGTCAGGCCCAAAATCCGCAGCATGCGCTTTGTCACCTGGCCGCGCCGGTCGAGATAGATGATGTCAATCCGTTCGCCCGCCGCGAAGAAACGCTGCAAATCCCGCCGTATCATACGCTCACCTTCCATATAGGAACATTTGTTCTTATTTTATCCTAACATATGTACGCTATGCAAGAAAAATGGGTGGCAAACGTGATAGAATAGACCCGACCCATTTATTTTGGCTGCACGAACCGCCCGGCAGGAAAGGAAGTGTCCCATGAAACAAAGAGTCGTTGCCACCGATTATCTGCAGGCATTCCGGTGCACCGGTTCGGCCTGCGCAGATACGTGCTGCCACGGCTGGAATGTGAACGTCGACAAGCGAACGTTCGTCAAATACAAGAAGCTCAAGGACGCCCAGTGGAAGCGAACGCTGACCAGACATATCCGGCGCAACAAATACGAGACGTCCTTCTCCGCCTATGCCACGATTGCCATGGGAGAGGGCGGTTACTGCCCGTTTTTGAACGAGGACCGGCTCTGCTCCATTCACCTTTCCCTCGGCCCCAACTATCTGTCGTCAACCTGCGCCTCGTATCCGCGCCTGTTAAACAAAGTTTATGACACCTATGAATCGTCGGGCGCGTTATCCTGCCCGGAGATCGCCCGGCTGGCACTGCTGAATCCGCAGGGTCTGTCGTTTGCAACCTTCCGCATGGAGATCCCCGACAATCCCCTCTTGGACAAGCTGCTGGAGGAAGAAGGGTTTCGCGACACGTTCAGCGCCATCCGCTCCTGCATCATCCGTCTCCTGCAGGAGCGCTCCCTATCCCTGGATTCCCGGCTCCTGGCACTGGGCCTGTTTATCCGGGATCTGGAACAGGCTGCCCGGGCAGTAGAGGATGATGAGCTGGAAGCGATGCTTCGCGGCTGGCAAGCCCGCCTGGCGGAGAAGAGATGGCCGGAGGAACTGGCCTCTTTCCCGATCGATCCCAAGCGGCAGTTCCAACTCCTGTCCGGTATCGTTGCGCAGTATGTGGCGGACACCCGCATCAGCAGCGCCCGATATCTGCAGTGCTACCAGGATTTCCGGGCGGGAACGGAAGGGTCTGCCGAACGCTATCAAGCGGCGTATGAGCGTTATTTTGTTCCTTTTCAGCGTGAGCACGCATACATGTTGGAAAATTACCTCGTTCATTCCGTCTTTGCCCAGCTCTTCCCCTTTTCGATGCCGGGTGAGACGCTGTTTGCCGAATATCTGGTGCTGATATTACGCTATGCGCTGATGCGGATGCATCTCATCGGCATGGCTGCTGCCCACCAGGGGATGACGCCGGATCTTGCCCTCATCCTCATGCAGTCCTTCTCCCGCACCTATGAACATGACGTGGCGTTTTACAGCAAAACGCTGCGTCTGCTGCGGGACGGGCAGTTCGACTCGCTGGCGTGCATGTCGGTGCTGATCCGCAATGAACACGTCCGGGCCTGACGCACTCGCGTCAAGACCCGGACGTTTGCTTTCGGCTGCTTTCCTTTTGGCCCACCCGTTCCTGCAGAAAGCGGCTCCACGCCTTCACCGTCTCCTGCTGACCGCTGCGTTTCAGATAAACCAGATAAACCGTATGCCTCGGCACGGGAACACGCGGCTCGTATGCCACCACCTGCAGGCGCCCCGCGTCGACATCCCGCTGGCAAACCGATTGCAGCACAAACCCGATTCCCCCGCCATCAAGCAGATACCGCATCAGCAGACTCGCATGATCCACCTGCAGACCGGGCAGAAACTGCCGGCCCGCTTCGGCCTCAAACCACTGGGGAAAGGGGGCTCCCCAATCGAGGTACACTAGCGGCAGACTGGCCAGATCCGCTGCCGTCAACGGCTGCTTCGCCGGTGAAAAGGACGGATGGGCAACGAGCCGGACATCGTCCTCATACAGCGGGATCACCTCCATGTCCGGGTGCTGGGGAGGCACATAGAGGATGCCCGCGTCAGCCCGCCCGTCCAGAACCGCTTCCACGATCTCCAGCATACGAATCATCGAACAGGCAATTTTCATATCAGACGAAAGAAGGGAGCAATTCTTGAACGGAACGATTCCCTGCTAAGGAGGAGACGATGAAGATTTGGAAGCTCGACCTTGACGTAAACCGATATTTGTCAGTTACCCCCCTTATTGACTTCTGGGATGTAGGGAACCCCATCTCTGATTCAATAAACAGGTGGCTGGATACTTGGCACAACCCTGTGATGAAAATTGTGAAGGACAGGAGAATGGCTGAGGGGGATGTGTTCTCCTATCTAAGCATGTCCGTTTGCAGCCCAAAGGTAAGAGGGCTATTAGGGCCGCTTGTCGATGATCAGGTGGAATGGCTTCCCATCATTCTAGAGAGTAAGCGTAATGAACACGAGGAAGGATATGCGATCATGCATATCACGAACCTGGTGGATGGACTAGATTTTACGAAAGCGGAGGTGAAGTATTTTCCGAGTGACCCCGAACGAATCATGTCAATACCGAAGTATGCATTTCGGGAAGAGGCAGTCAAGGGCCAACATATTTTTCGGATCAGCCAAATGACAAGAGGAGATAAATTGGTGTCGGATGAGTTTCGGAAGGTAGTAATCGAAAACGGCATTACAGGTTGGGTATTTACAGAAGTATGGGATTCTGAAAAGGAATAGAATGTAAGGGAACAGAAAATCCCCCAAAACGGGGGATTTTCTGTTGCGATTATTTTTTGACCCACCATCGCCGGTTTAATATTGACCCACCCGGCGATTTTTTTTGTTAGGTGGTAGAGTTTTCCCATGAACGGAAGCGTTTTGCAGTCTGTGCACATGTGCGGTTCACATGCGCTATTGTTTTTGCTGATACGCCACCGCGATCTGGGCCGCCACCCTGGCATTGTTTTTCACCAGGGCGATATTGGTGGCGAGGCTTTTGCCCGCCGTCAGCTGTTTTACCCTGTCCAGCAGGAACGGCGTCACCTGCTTGCCGGTGATACCCTGCTCCTTCGCTTCCCGCAGGGCCGTCTCAATCACCCCTTCGATCTCCCGGTGATCGAGCGCATCCGCTTCCGGCACCGGGTTGGCGATCACCAATCCGCCGCGCAGGCCCAGTTTCCACTTGGTGTCCATCAAGGTGGCTACCTCTTCCGGCGTATCCAGGCGGAAGTCGACGCCAAAGCCGCTTTCCCGCGAATAGAAGGACGGGAACTCGCTGCACTGGTAGCCGACGACGGGTACCCCTTGTGTCTCCAGATATTCCAGCGTCCGGCCGATATCCAGAATCGATTTGGCCCCGGAGCAGACCACCGCCACATCCGTCTGTGCCAGCTCGGTCAAATCGGCCGAGACATCCCAGGTAATCTCCCCTTCCCGGTGGACGCCGCCGATGCCGCCGGTGGCAAATACCTTCACGCCGGCCAGTTGGGCCGCAATCATCGTGGCGGCCACCGTGGTCGCCCCGATTCGTCCCGAGGCCAGGAGATAGGGAAAATCGCGACGGCTTGCTTTTTCCACCGTTTTGTCGGTGGCGAAGCGCTCCAGTTCGGCTTCCGTCAACCCGATCTTGATCTTGCCGTCCAGCAGGCCGATTGTGGCCGGAACCGCGCCGTTGTCCCGGATGATGCGCTCTACGTCCTTCGCCATCTCGATGTTTTGCGGGTACGGCATCCCATGGGAGATAATCGTCGTCTCCAGCGCGACGATGGGCAGGTTGTTTTCGAGGGCGTGGCGCACCTCTTCCGTGTAGCTCAGGTATGATTTCATCACGATCGCTCCTTTATCTGTTCATATAACCGTTCGGCCTGCATCCGCGGCGATACGGAATGTTCGGAGGCCAGTGTCAGACTGGCCGCCGCCAGCCCGAGGCGGCAGGCAAGCGGGATGGGCTCCCCTTGCATGACGCCGTACAGGAAGCCGGCGGCAAACGAATCCCCCGCCCCCGTCACATCGACGACCTCCACGGGGAGCGGCGGCAGATGCTCCCAACCGTCCTCCGCCGCATAGCAGACTCCCCGCGCGCCGAGGGTGACCACGACGCTCTGCGCCCCGCGCGCCCGAATCCGCTCGCACGCCGTCCGGCAATCTTCCAGCGTCTTGATCTTCATCCTGGCCAGAATCTCCGCTTCCTCCCGGTTGGGCAGAAGCGCCCGGACGCCCTCCAGCCGCTCCGGCAGCTTGGCCGCTTTGGCCGACGAGACCGGGTCGATGTACAGCGGAATCCCTTCGTCGCGGCACCGCTCGATCACATAGGAAAGCGACGCCGGCGGCAGATTGGTGTCGAGAAACACCGCCTTGGCCCCCGCGATGAAGGACCACCGTTCCGCCAGCATCTCCGGAACAAACCGGTCGTAGATGTCCATGTTGGCGAGGGAGATCACCATCTCGCCGTCCGTGCCCAGCAGGGCGGTATACGTTCCGGTCCGCTCCGCCGGCAGCATCAGGGACCGGCTCACATCGACCCCCGACGCCTGGGTCTCCTTCAGCACCCATCTGCCTTCGCTGTCATCCCCGATGCAGGTGATCAACGAGACATGGCAGCCGAGGCGTCCCAGATTCTCCGCCACATTGCGGGCCACGCCGCCGCACGCCTCGGTAACCGTCACCGGATTGGACGAGTGGAGCCGCACCTTCCCTTTGCTGTGCGCCTTGCGATCCAGATTGGCCCCGCCGATGCAGACGATCAGCGCTTCCTCACTCAGGACATAGGCGCGTCCCTTGATGATGCCGCGTTTCGTCAGGCTGGCGATATAGCCCGCCACGGCCGAGCGCGAAATGCCTACTTTCTCCGCCAGTTCCTGCTGGCTGATGAAAGGGTTGAGCCGGATATAGTGCAGGATCTGCTCTTCTTTTCCCGTTGGCTCCATCCGCAGCCCTCCTTCCTGTTCGTGGACAAAAGTTTATCAAACAAACAATTGTTTGTAAAGACGCCGCGGCTGCCATGACAAAAACAAG
This sequence comes from Brevibacillus sp. SYP-B805, assembly GCF_011059135.1. Classification (GTDB taxonomy): domain Bacteria; phylum Bacillota; class Bacilli; order Brevibacillales; family Brevibacillaceae; genus Brevibacillus_F. The sequence goes on from NZ_JAALGD010000023.1 coordinate 21,604, forward strand.
CAGCACCCGGTTAGAAATCCGGGAGCTGCTTGTTGGATACCGATATTTTCCCCTCTACCGTCCGCTTTTCAGTTCCGTCCAGTAGCGGTCATACTCCGGCAGCAGATCGCCCACATCCGTCAACCATTCGGTTCGGTCCAGATCCTTCTTGTCCAGGAAAATCATCTTGTTGGCGCGATATTCCTCGCTGTGCAGCGGGTACGCCTTCTCGTTCGGATTGCTGTAGCCGATCGACTCGTAGTTTTTCACGCTGATCTCCGGTTCCAGCAGATAGTTGATGAACTTCTCCGCCCATTCCTTATGCTTGGCCCCTTTTGGGATAGCCAGCGTATCGGCCCAGATGGTGCCCCCTTCTTTCGGCACCACGTACTCCACATCCGGATTTTCCGCGTGGATGAAAGCGGCGTCGCCGGACCAGACGGTGCCGATCCATGCTTCCTCGGCAATCATCTTCTGCTTGATGTTGTCGGTGTCGAAGGCGATGACGCCGGGAACGAGCGTCTTCAGATCGGCGGCCGCCTTCTCCAGCTGGCCTTTGTCCTTGGTGCTGTTGGAGAAACCGTTCTTGATCAGGGCCATCCCGAGCACCTCGCGCGGGTCGTTCAGGAGAATCACCCTGCCTTTGTATTTCGGGTTCCACAGATCGCTCCAGCTGGTGATCTCCTCCTTGATGAATTTCTTGTTGTAGGCAATGCCGGTAACCCCCCAGGTGTAGACGATGGAGTACTTCTTCTCCGGATCGAACGCCGGGGTCTGGAAGGTGGAGACGATGTTGTTCAGGTTGGGGATGTTCGCCTTGTTCAGTTCTTCCAGCAGGCCCAGCTTGATCATCGTGGAAACCATGTAGTCCGACGGCTGGATCAGATCGTAATCGGTCGCGCCGGCCTGCAGTTTGGCCAGCATCTCCTCATTGCTGGAGAACACGTCGTAATTCACCTTTACCCCGAACTTCTCCTCGAAGCCTTTGATCACGTCCGGATCGAAGTTGTCCGCCCAGCTGTAGATGTTGAGAACCTTTTCCTCCTCCTGCGAGCAGCCGGCAGCCCCCAGGGCGAGGCCGACAGCCAGCAGCAAGCTCAGAATCAAATGAATCTTTTTCAATCCTCATAACCCTCCTTACATGATGAGCGAATTGCCCGGTTCCTTCTCCATTCCTTTGCGCCGGAACACCTCCGCCGCCACCAGCAGCAGGATGGTTACGGCGATCATCAGCGTGGAGAGCGCGTTGACTTCCGGCGATACCCCCCGCTTCACGAGGCCGTATATGTACAAGGGCAGCGTTGTGGAATTGGGCCCGGCCACGAAAAAGGAGATGACAAAATCATCCAGCGACATCGTAAACGTCAGCAGCAGGCTGGCGACCACGCCCGGCGCGATGACGGGCAGGGTGACATGGCGAAACGTCTGCCATGGCGAAGCCCCCAGGTCCTGCGCCGCCTCTTCCAGCTCGTTCCCCATCCCGGCCAGGCGGGCGGAGATGATCACCACGACAAACGAGATGCCAAACGTCACATGGGCGGCGATCATCGTCAGCTTTCCGAGCGACATGCCGATCTGGCTGAACAGCACCAGCAGCGACAGGCCCATCAGGATGTCCGGGATGATGATCGGCAGGTAGATCAGCCCGTTCAGCACCGCCTTCACCCCCGCCGCATAGCGGTGCAGGGCAAGCGCGGCCAACGTTCCCAGGAGCGTTGCCAGCAGGCTGCTCCAGGCCGCAATGGTCAGACTGTTGGCCAAAGCCTCCATTGCATGCCGGTTCTCCAAAAGGGAGAGGTACCACTTCCAGGTAAACCCTGTCCACACGGCATTGATGCGTGACTGGTTGAAGGAATAGAGCATCAGCACGATGATGGGCAGATAGAGAAACACCAGCACGAACCACCCGTAGGCGGAAAACAGCCGCGATCGTTTCCCTGTCATCGTTCCTCCCTCCCTTCCCGCTCCTGCACGCGGATGGCGCGAAAATAAAGGAAGATCAGCATCACGGACAAGAGCATCAGCACGATGGACAAGGCCGAACCGAACGGCCAGTCCCGTGCGGACAGGAACTGGTTCTGAATCACGTTGCCGATGAGCGCCGACTTGGCGCCCCCCATCACATCGGGCACCACAAACATGCCGATGGACGAGACGAACACCAGAATGCTGCCGGTGACAACGCCGGACTTGGTCAGCGGCAGCGTGATGTGCCAGAACGCGCGCCACGGGGAGGCTCCCAGATCATACGCCGCCTCCAGCTTGCGCCGGTCCAGCTGCTCCAGCGATACATAGACGGGAAGCACCATGAACGGCAGCAGGGCGTAGACCATGCCCAGCAGCACCGCCGCGGAATTGTACAGCAGCGACAGCGGCTGGTCGATCAGCCCGAGCGACAGCAGGAGGGTGTTGATCACCCCCTGCGACCGCAGGATCACCACCCAGGCGTACGACCGGACGAGAAAATTGATCCAGAACGGCATCATCACCAAGAGCAGCCAGGTGTGCTGCCAGCCCCTCTCTAGGCGGGCGATGTGGTAGGCCAACGGATACCCGATCAGCAGGGTGAGGAACGTCGTCAGCAGCGACACGGCCAGCGTCTCCAGCAGAACCTCCCCGTAGAGGGGGTCGGCAATGCGGCTGTAGTTGTTCAGCGTAAACGCATAGACAACCTGACCGTATGTGCCGCGCTCAAGAAACGACAGCGCGATCACGAGGAGAAGCGGGATGAGAAAGAAAAACGCAAGCCACAGCAGGGCGGGAACAGACAGCCATCTGGTTCTGCTCAGCAAGGGAGCGTCACCTCGTCTTCCGCCGCCCAGCCCAGCCCGACGCGCTCGCCAATCTGCCAGACCGGGTCGGCGTCGCCGTTTTCATGAGCGAGTACCGTTGTCTCCTCCGCCTCCAGCTGGATAAAGATTTTGCGCAGGCTACCCAGAAACACAATGTCGGCAATCCGGCCTGTCCGGCGCGGCTGTTCGCCGCCGGAAGCCATCTTGTATACTTTCACCTTCTCCGGCCGCACCGCCAGAATGGCATCCCTGTGCCGGAACAGGTTGTTTTCCCCAATAAACGTCGCCACGAACAGGCTCTTGGGACGCAGATAGATCTCCTGCGGGGTGCCCAGCTGTTCGATGACGCCCCGGTTCATGACGGCGATGCGATCCGACATGGCCATCGCTTCTTCCTGGTCATGGGTGACGTAGATGAACGTGATCCCGAGATTTTTCTGCAGGTTTTTCAGCTCCAGCTGCAGGTTCTTGCGCAGCTGGTAATCGAGCGCTCCCAGCGGTTCGTCCAGAAGCAGCACCTTCGGATTGTTGATGATCGCCCGCGCGATGGCGACGCGCTGCTGCTGTCCTCCGGAAAGCTGCCTGGGCATCCGCCTGCGCAGTTCCCCGAGACGGGTGAGCTGGAGCACCTCCTCCAGCCGGTGCTGCTGCTCGGCGGCGGGCACCTTTTTCATTTTCAGGCCGAAGAGGATGTTCTCTTCCACCGTCATGTGCGGAAACAGGGCATAATGCTGGAACACCATGTTCATGTCCCGTTTGTAGGGAGGCACCTGGCTGATTGGCTGCCCGTCCAGCAGGATTTCTCCGGATGTGGGCTGTTCGAACCCCGCAATCATGCGCAGCAGCGTGGTCTTGCCGCAGCCGCTCGGGCCGAGCAGCGTCAGAAATTCCCCTTCCGCAATGGCAAGGGAAAGCGGCGGAATCACCGTCTGCTGTCCAAATTGCTTTTCCACTTCGTGCAGTTGGATAATCGTCTTCATGGCAATCTCTCATTTTCCTGAAAATTTCAACTCAATACTAGGTAAATATAACAATCGCCAAGACCTTTTGTAAATAAGGTGCAAACAAGAAACCCGCCCGGCGCCAGCGCAGCTGTGCCGAACGGGATGCCCGTACGTTTTCTCATCACCTTTTATAAAGAAATCCTGCTGCCCACACCCAGGGAAACGGCCCGGTCATACAGGAGTTTGGCTGCCACCACATCCATGGCCGCAAGCCCGACCGACTTGAACACGGTGATCTCGTCCTGCCGCTCGCGCCCCGGGAGACGGCCGTCCACGATCTCGCCCAGCTCCCCGTGGATGCGGTCGGCGGAAAAGAGTCCCTGCCCGATCGGAATCAGCAGATCCCCCGTTTCCGCCAGCGCCCCTTCCCGCGATTCCACCACCACTTTCTGCGCCCGGGAGAGAAGCGCGGAGGGAAGCTCCTGCATGGTGGGCCGGTACGAGCCGATCGCGTTCACATGAGTGCCGGGGGCGACGGCGTCCGCCGCGAAAACAGGAGTGGGGGAAGTGGTTGCCGTCACCACGATATCGGCTCCCGCGACCGCTTCATCCGGATCGTCACACACCTTGACCGCCAAAGACCCGCCCGGTTGGCCGGCGATGCGGGCGGCAAACGCTTCCGCCTTCCCGCGGCTGCGGTTGTACAGCCGCATCTGTCGGATGGGCCGCACAGCTCGGATGGCCGCCACCGCTCCCTCCGCCTGCGCGCCCGTGCCGATCACCGCCAGAATCTCCGCCGCCGCCCGTGCCAGGCAGCGTGTCGCAAGCCCCGCCGCCGCACCGGTTCTCAGCACGGTCAGATAGGAAGCCTCCATCAGCGCCAGCGGTTCGCCGCTGTGGACATCGGCCAGCAGCATAACCCCGTTGATCGTCCGCCTGCCCACCGCCTGATTGCCGGGGAAGACCGAGACCACCTTGATCCCCAGGCTGTCGCGCGCTTCCACGTAAGAGGGCATGAACAGCGACGTGCCGCCCGCCTTTTCCACCTGGACATGCGCGCGCACGGGGGTGACGGTTCGGCCTCGCGAATACTCGCGCAGCGCAGCCGCCACCGCGTCGATGGCCTCCTCCATGCTCGCCAGCCGCCGGACATCCGCCTCATTCAGGATCAGCATCGCGCTCACCCGAGCAGGAAGCCGTCCGCCAGCGGGTCGGTCGGATCGACGACGAATTGATGCAGGCCGGTGAGAAACGCCCTGCCTTCAATGGAGGGAATGACGGCGTCATACGCGCCGACCCGGGTGGTACCGGTCACCCTGCCGACAAACTGGCTGCCGGTGATCCCTTCGTGGACGAACGGCTCTCCCACGTCCAGCAGCCCGCGCCGGTACAGCGCCGCCACTCTTGCCGCGGTGCCCGTTCCGCAGGGCGAGCGGTCAATCTGGCGGTCGGCAAAGATGGTGACGTTGCGCAGATGAGAGGAGGCTTTTTGGGGGGTATCGGAAAAAATCACCCCGTAGATGCCGTGCAGTTCCGGTTCAAGCGGGTGCCGCACCTCCATGCGCGATTCGATCTCCCGCTTGATGGCCGCTCCCCATCGCTGCAGGGCGGGCAGCTGCGCGATCTCCACCCGCAGGCCGAGATCGCGCGCTTCCGCGATCGCGTAAAAAGCGCCGCCGAATGCGATGTCCACCGACAGCGCCACCCCGTCCACCGTAAGCTCTACATCGCTGGCAAACAGAAACGACGGCACATTGAGAAACGACACCGCCTTGACCTCGTCTCCCGCCATACGGGCATGGGCGATGATTTTTCCCGCCGGGCTGTCAATCACCACGCGCTCCTGCTCCCCCTGTCCTTTGCGCGGCAGGTACCCGGTTTCCAGCGCCGCCTTTACCACCGCGATAATGCCGTGGCCGCACATCGTGCTCAAGCCTTCATTATGCATGAACAGCACGCCGAAATCCGCATCGGGACTGACCGGCGGCGTGATGACGCAGCCGTACATCCCGTGATGGCCGCGGGGTTCGTGCATCAGCACCCGGCGGATATGGTCCAGATGCTCGCCAAAATAGGCCCGGCGCTCCAGCATGGTCTCTCCTTTCAGCGGAGGAAGTCCCCCGGTGATAATGCGCAGCGGCTCGCCGCCGGTATGAGCGTCAATCGTCGTATACAGTTTCGTCACCTTCATGGCAACCCTCCGAAGAACGTCAATTCTCGCCTACAGCGTGTATTTGACCGCACATGTCTTGACGGCGCTGTAAAAATCAAGCGCGGCCTGCCCCTGCTCGCGCGTATGGGAGCTGGACATCTTCATCCCGCCGAACGGCGCCTGATACTCGACGCCCGCCGTTTCCTGGTTGACCCGCACCATGCCCACTTCCGCTTCGTCCAGGAAACGGTGGGCCTTGCCGAGATCGCTGGTAAAGACGGAAGCGCTGAGGCCATAGACCGTCTGGTTGCACAGCGCAACCGCATGGTCGAAGTCTTCCGCTTCCAGGATGACGGCCAGAGGTCCGAATATCTCTTCCTGGGCCAGGGGATGGTGCGCGTCTACTCCCTCTACGACCAGGGGGGCGATGTAATAGCCTTCGTCTGCTGCGGCGACGGCCGCCTGGGCGACCACTTTCGCCTCCGACCGGGCCAGCGCCACATAGGCCCCCACCTTCTCGTACTGATCGGCGGAAGCCACCGGGCCCAGATAGGCGGCCGGGTCCAGGGCCGGCGCCACCTTCAGGGCGGCGACGGCTGCCTGCAGACGTTGCCGGAACGGCTGCAGGACCGCTTTTTCGACGATGATGCGGCTGGTGGCCGTGCATTTCTGGCCGGCGGAGCGGAATGCGCCGCTCACCACCATGGGAACGATGCTGTCCAGGTCGGCATCCCGCAGCACGACCGCCGCATTTTTGCCGCCCATCTCCGTCTGGTACTTGATGTTGCGTCGGGCGCACGCTGCGGCGATGCTGGTGCCGGTCGCCGTGGAGCCGGTGAAGCTGATCGCCTGCAAATCGGCCTCCTCCACCATTGCGCTGCCGATCACCCCGCCCCTGCCAATCACCAGATTCAGCACGCCTGCTGGCAGCCCCGCCTCGGCGAAAATCTCCGCCATCCGGGTGGCGGTGAGCGAGGCGATCTCCGCCGGCTTCCAGATCACCGTGTTGCCGCAGATCAGGGCGGGCGCGATTTTCCAGATGGGGATGGCTACGGGGAAATTCCACGGCGTGATCACCCCGACGACGCCGAGCGGCACGCGCTTGCTGTACTGCAGGACAGACGCTTCCGCCGAGGGAATGACGCTGCCGATCGCCCGCACGCCTTCCGCCGCGTAATAGCGGAGCAGATTGACCCCGCGCGTCACTTCGCCGCGCATCTCCGCGATCGGTTTGCCCATCTCGCGGCTGGCAAGCTTTGCGAGCTCGTCAGCATGCCGCTCCAGGACGGCCGCCATCCTGTACAGATGCTCTCCCCGCGCCGCCCCCGTCAGCCTGGCCCACGTCCCGAGCGCCGCGCGTGCCGCACGGACGGCCTCTTCGATATGGTCGGCAGCCGAGAAGCGGACGATCCCGACCTCCTCATGCACCGCGGATGGGTTTTTCACCACCGCGCTGTCCCCCTGGGGAGTGATCCACTCCCCGCCGATCCAGTTTTTCGTTTCCATCCGATCCATCCCTCCTTCGACGCTCTCTTATCTGTTATCGACCGCCTGCCGCAGCTTGAAAAGCTTCCCGGATCGCGGCATAATCGGCCTGGGGCAGCGGCAGGCGCGGCGGACGGGTCGGCCCCACCGGGAATCCGGCCAGCTCCAGCATGTACTTGATCGCCTGCACGAGCTGCGGGCTGGCATCATACCGGTAGAGCGGCAGCATGCGCCGGTACAGGGCCATCGCTTCCGCCACCTTCCCCGCCCTGGCCAGGTTGAACAGCTCCACGCCCTCCTTCGGCAGCGCGTTGGGCACGCCGGCAATCCAGCCGGTCACGCCGACGAGCGGCCCTTCCACCGCCAGATTGTCGACGCCCACCATCACTTCCAGATCGGTCTTCTCCAGAATCTCGTGCATGCGGCGCACATCGCCGGAGAACTCCTTCACCGCCACCACATTGTCGATCTTCGCCAGCTTGGCCAGGAGGTCGGGGGTCAGATCCGTCTTGTAATCGTGCGGATTGTTGTAGACGATGATCGGCAGCCCGACGGACGCCAACGCCTCGTAATGGGCGATGATCTCATGCTCCAGCGGCTTGTAGTTGATGGGAGGCAGCGCCATCACGCCCACCGCGCCCGCTTCCTTGGCGTGCCGCACCCAGCCGACCGCCTGTTGGGTCGACGGAGCGCCGGAGCCTACCGCAACCGGCACTTTCCCGGCCGCCGCCTTGATGACGGTCTCCACCACCTTGGCCCGCTCCTCGGCGGTCAGCGACGCATACTCGCCCAGCGAGCCCGCCGGCACCAGCCCATGAACGCCCTGGCTGATCAGCCATTCCGCCAGTTCGTGCAGCCGTTTGTAATCCACCTCGAAATCCTTGGTAAACGGAGTCACAATTGCCACATACACGCCTTCAAACCTTGCCATTCTTTTCCTCTCCTCTCAAGTATCAATGGTCTTCCGCCGGTGGAATCAGCAGGAAGCCTTCGGTGAATTCGTCTTCCGGATCGTAGAGAAAGGTATGCATCCCCATCAGCCAGGCCGAGCCGGTGATTTGGGTCACCGCCGCCGGGAGGCCCCCCACTTCCGCGCTGGCCAGCACCGCTCCTCGAAAAATGGTGCCGACGATGCTTTCATGCACAAACTCTTCCCCCACGCCGATCTCACCCCGCGCATACATCACCGCCAGCTTGGCGGACGTTCCGGTGCCGCAGGGGGAACGGTCGATCCCGCCCGGGGGAACGACCACCGCATTTTTCACGTGGGCCTCCGGATGGGTCGGATCGCTGTAGAATTCGACATGGGTCAGCCCTTTGATATACGGATGAACCGGATGGACCACCTCCAGCGTCCGGTTGATCGCCTGGCGAATGCGGACGGCCGTCTCGACGATGGCCGAAGCGTTGGACGGCACCAGCGGCAGCGCCAGCTTGCGCGCGTCGGTGATGGCGTAAAAGTTGCCGCCGTACGCAATGTCGCACGTCACTTCCCCTAGGCCGTCCACCTCGACGGTCACATCCCGTTTGTACAGGAAGGCCGGAATATTGCGGAACGTCACCTGCTTCGCCTTGCCATTCTCCACCTCGATGCGCACCTCCACCAGGCCCGCCGGGGTATCCAGCTTCAGCGCGGTCACGGGCTCCGTCACGGGAATCATGCCGGTCTCCACCAGCGCCGTACAAAAGCCGATGGTATCGTGGCCGCACATGGGCAGGTAGCCGCCCGTTTCGATGTAGATCACGCCTACGTCCGCCTCGGGATCGCACGGCTCCACCAGCAGCGCGCCCGACATCACCTCATGCCCGCGCGGCTCAAACATCAGGAGCTTGCGGATCCAGTCATATTCCCGCTTCATGTGAAGCATCTTCTCCCCCATCGTGCTCCCCTCAAGCTTCGGCAGCCCGCTCAGCACGGTGCGTGTGGGATTGCCGCCCGTATGGGTATCCACCGTGGTAAACGTTTTGCTGGCTTTCATCGCTTACGTCCCTCCTCTCCTGGTAAACCGGTCGTGACGCAGCGGCGCCGTCGGGATGATCGTCTCTTCCCGGCCCTGCAGTAGTTCGGCCATCAACTTGCCCGTCACCGCAGCCAGGCTGATGCCGTCCCCTTCATGGCCGGCGGCGATGAAAAAGCCCGGCACCTCCTCCACCCGCGAGACGATCGGCAGATGATCCACCGTCCAGGGGCGCAGTCCCGCATAGGTGCGAATCAGGGTGAAGTCGGCCAGCCTGGGATAAAAGCGCAGCATCCGCCGCGCCATGCAGCGCACCACCCGCAAATCCACCTTGGTGTCGAACCCGACGAACTGGCGGCTGGAGCCGATGAGAAAGTTCTGGCTTTCGGTGGGCTCAAAAACCAGCGCCACCCCGTACCGCTCCGTCTCCTCGTCCACCTGCCGCTTCCCGCCGAACTTCGTGATCAGATAGCCGAACTCCATCACCTTGCGCAGCCCCACCGGCGCCTGCCGGGAGGCGACGATCAGATGACCTTTGCGGGGCTTGATCGGAATCTCCACGCCGAGCATCCGGCCGATCTGCGGCGCCCAGACGCCGGCGGCATTCACCACCTGTTTGGCGGTCAGCTCCCCCTGCGATGTCTCGATGCGGAACCCGCCGGCAGCCTCGCGAGTCACGGCCGTCACCTCGCTCCTCAGCCGCACCTGCGCCCCGCGCTTTTGCGCACCGGCAAACAAGGCGTATGTCAGCAGGTAAGGATTGACCGTGGAGTCGGTCGCGCATTCCAGCCCGCCCAACAGATCATCGGCGAAATAAGGGGACTCCTGCCGGATGTCGGCGCGATCCAGCATGCGGAAGGGAAGGCCCGCCTCCTGCTGCCGCCTCACCCATTCTTCGGCTGCCCGCATCTCTTCTTCGCTCTCGCACACCAGGATGCTGCCCGGCGCCCGGTATTCGAACGGATGCTCCAGCTCCCGGCTCAGCTCCGCCACAAGCTGCTGGCTTTTGAGCGACATCTGGCTGTCGAAGCCGGGATCTTTGTCAATGGCAAGGATATTGCCGTCACAGCGCGAAGAGGTGCCGGACGCAAGCTCCCCCCTCTCGATCACCGTAACCTCCATTCCCGCCTTGGCTGCATAGTAGGCAATCGCCCCGCCGATAATGCCGCCGCCGATCACCGCCACTTCCGTATGGGCTCTCTTCGTCATGCTCGTTGCTCCTTTATGCGAATTGAATACGGCCTGCCTTTCCTCTTTTGCAAAACGTGTGCCAAGGTAACCTACCACCCTGTTTCGTCACGATCGTCTAAAATATTTGACGCAATTATCGAAATGTGTTTAATTTATTGGAAAGTGTAAAATTTTTATTACACAAAGAAAGGCGGTGTTGATGATGAAACATAAGCTGCCTGCACTGGAACAATTGATGAAGACGGATCTGACCCTCCTCGATGATGTCCACACATACCCTGCTGTCCGGCCTGACCACTCCCTTGTCTCGCTGATCCCCTTGTTTCGCAAGCACGAACGTATCCTTGTCAAAGACCAATCCGGCTGCCTCCTCGGTTATCTGGAAAAGTCCGATGTGCTGGAGGCCGTGCTGGAAAGCTATCTCTACCTGGAAGCCTATTTCCATACGATCCTGCAAACCATGGATGCCTCCGTCACAGTGATCGATGAAAACGCTAATATCGTCGTTTGGACACAGGGGGCGGAGCAGATTTTCTCCCTGAAGGCGGAAGAAGCGATCGGCAGGCCCATCACCCGGTTCTTCCCCCCGGAGATGATTCAGACGCTCAAGACGCTGCGCACGGGGGAATCGGTCTACCGCCGGCAGCATCAGCCGCGCGAAGACCTGTTCGTGCTGATCAATACCAACCCGGTGCGGCTGAACAACCGCATCGTCGGCGCGGTAGCGGCGGAGACGGATATCACCAGCCAGGTGCGTCTCAACCAGGAGCTGTACAACGCTACCAGAAAGGTGCACCATTTGCAGCAGGAGATGGCCAAGCTGAGCCCGGCGTCCGATCCGTTTGCCTCCATCAAGGGGACAAGCCCGGCCATCCGGCAGATCAAGGAACTGATCAGGAAGCTGGGCACCACCTCCGCCCCCGTCCTCTTCCTCGGGGAAAGCGGCGTCGGCAAGGAGCTGTTCGCCAAGGCGACGCATGATATCCGGGAAAAAGCGGGGGCGCCCTTCATTGCCATCAACTGCGGGGCGATTCCCCCGACCCTGTTCGAAAGCGAGCTGTTTGGCTACGAAAAAGGGGCCTTCTCGGGAGCGGACCAGAAAGGCAAGAAAGGGATGATCGAGCTGGCGCGCGGCGGCACCCTGTTCCTCGATGAGATCGGCGAAATGCCGCTCGACATGCAGGTGAAGCTGCTCCGCGTCCTGCAGGAGAAAAAATATTATGCCGTCGGGGGCACCCGCCAGATCGAAGCGGATTTCCGTGTGATCGCCGCCACCAACAAAGACCTGGAGGCGCTGGTCAAGGAGGGCAGATTCCGCGAAGACCTGTTCTACCGCCTCAATGTGGTTACCATCAAAATACCGCCGCTGCGCGAGCGGATCGAAGACATTATCGAATTAACCCACTACTTCCTCTACGAATTCTCTCTGCTGTACGGCAGGGCCATTCAGGGGGTCTCGCAAACCGTGATGCAGGATCTTCTCCATTACAGCTGGCCCGGCAACATCCGCGAGCTGCGCAACACGATCGAACGCCTGGTCGTGTTTGCCACGGACGGGATCATCAAGGAAGAAGATCTGCCCTTTTCCGTCCAGGCCCGGCAGAAGAACGTTCCCCCCGCATTTGCAGGCGGACGGATGGCGCTGCAGGAGGAACTGGACCAGCACGAACGGCAGGTTATTCTGCTTGCGCTGGAACAGGAGAACGGCAACAAGCAGGCGGCCGCCAAGCGCCTCGGCATCTCCCGGGCCACCCTGTACAACAAGATGCACAAGCTGAAAATCCCGTTCTCATGACTGCAGCGATTTTCGCCTGGAGGGCCGTCCCTTCTTCCGCTTCGGGGGAATGGGCACCACCTTTCCCTTTTTCCCGCCCATGAGAATCTCATTGAGAATCCGAATCGCTTCCACTGTCGATACCTCCCGCTTCTCTCCGGGCGGCTTACGCTCCCAGATACGCTTTCACGATTTTCTCGTCGCGGTACAGCACGTCTGCTTCGTCTTCCATGATGATCCGGCCGGTTTCCATCACATACCCCCGATGGGCCAGCCGAAGCGCGGCCTTCGCGTTTTGCTCGATCAAAAGGATCGTCACGCCCTGCCTGTTGATCTCGGCGATAATCGCCATGATCTCCTGCACGACGATCGGGGCGAGCCCCATGGACGGCTCGTCCAGCATCAACAGCCTGGGTCTTGCCATCAATCCCCGGCTGATGGCCAGCATCTGCTGCTCGCCGCCGCTCAGGGTACCGGCCAATTGCTTGGCCCGCTCCTTCAAGCGCGGAAACAGCGCGAATGCCTGCTCGATGCCCTCTTTCACCAGCCGCTTCTCTTTGCGGATGGTAAAGGCGCCCAACTCCAGGTTTTCCAGCACGGTCAGGCCGGAAAAGATGCGCCTGCCTTCGGGCACATGAATCACGCCGCGCTCGGCGATCCGGTGCGGTGCCAACCCGCGGATCGATGCGCCCTCCCATTCGATGCTGCCCTCCTCTGGGAGAAGCAAACCGGAGATGGCCTTCAGCGTCGTGCTTTTTCCCGCGCCGTTGCTGCCCAGCAGCGCCACGATCTCGCCCTGCCTCACCTGCAGATTGATGCCTTTCAAGGCGCGAATTTTCCCGTAGCCGGCGTGAAGATTGGAGATGTTCAGCAGCACCTGTGCATCCATCTAGGCTTCCTCCCTTCCCAAATAGGCTTCGATGACGCGCGGATCGCGCAGCACCTCGTCCGGTTTGCCTTCGGCGATTTTCCGGCCGTAATCCAGCACGGTCACCTTGTCGGAGATGCGTTTGATAAGACCCATGTCATGCTCGATGATCAGCACGGTGATGCCCAGGCTGTCCCGGATCTCCCCGATCAGGCGGATCAGCTGTTCCTTCTCTTCGTAATTGAGCCCGGCAGCCGGTTCGTCAAGCAGCAGGACCTTCGGTTGGGTCGCCAGCGCCCGGGCGATTTCCAGCTTGCGCTGCGCCCCGTACGGCAGGGCTTTGGCCGCCCGACCCGCATATTCCTCAATGCCGACAAAGCGGATGCACGCTTCCGCCGTCTCCGTGATCAGCCGCTCTTCCTGCCGCTGCCGGCCGGTCCGGAAGATCGCCCCCCAGACCCCCTGCCGCGTCCGGCTGTGCATCCCCGATTTCACATTGTCCAGGACGCTCAGGTTGGGAAACAGGCGCAGATTCTGAAAGGTGCGCGCGAGGCCCAGCCGGGTGATCTCGCTCGGCTTCCTGCCGACCAGATCGTCGTCCCCGAGCCGGATCCGCCCTTCCGAGGGCTGGTAAAAGCCGGTGATCATGTTAAACACCGACGTCTTGCCCGCTCCGTTCGGCCCAATCACGCTGGCAATCGTCCCCGCCTCCACGGCAAAGGAGAGATTGCTGACGGCGACCACCCCGCCGAAGCGCAGCGTCAGATTCTGTACGCTCAATATCGCCATGATGCTCCTCCTCTTCTACATCGGAACGGACTTGGCCCCATCCCCGGCGGCTTCCCGTTCGTCGGCCGCCTGCTCCTGTCCGGCAGGCCAGAGACCCTGCGGCCGATAGATCATCATCAGAATCAGGGCCGCTCCGAATATCAGATAACGCCATTCCTCCGCGGACCGCAGCATCTCCGGCAGCGCAATCACCAATACCGCGCCGAGCGCCACGCCGGAAATGCTTCCCAAACCTCCGAGCACGACCGCCAGCAGGATCATGATCGACTGCATGAAGCTGAAGCTGAGCGGCGCGATCGCGCTCATCTTCACCGCAAACACACAGCCGGCCAGGCTGCCGATGATCGCGCCGATGGAGTAGGCCAGCAGCTTCATCCGCACCCGGTCGATCCCCATCGCTTCCGCTGCGTCCTCGTCTTCGCGGATGTACGCCCAGGCGCGGCCGATGCGGGAGCGGCCCAGCCGGGAGACCGCCGCGATGACGAGACAGGCGATGATCAGCATCAGGAAGTAGAAATCTTTCTGGCTGGAAAAGGGATAGCCGCCGATGGCCGGGCGGGGAATGCCGTAAATCCCGGATGCGGAACCCGTGATGCTCAGATTAATCGCCAAAATGCGGATGATCTCCCCGAACCCCAGCGTGACGATCGCCAGATAATCGCTGCGCAAGCGCAGGGTGGGCGCTCCGATGACCACCCCGAATCCCGCGGCAAGCAGCGCGGCGACAGGCAGCGTCAGCCAGAAAGACCAGCCGTACACCGTCATCAGAATGCCCGTCGTATACGCCCCCACCGCAAAGAACGCGGCGTATCCCAGATCAAGAAGCCCGGCGAAGCCGACGACGATGTTCAGCCCTTGGCCGAGCACGACATAGAACAGCGCCAGGGTCGCCACATCCAGCCAGTAGTTGTTGCTGACAAACGGCAGCAGAATTGCGGCCGCCAGCAGCAGGAGACGCAGCAGCTTGGTGGTTTTGGGTCCCATCGCTTACATCCTCTCCGTCACTTTTTCGCCAAGAATGCCCGTCGGCTTGCACACCAGGATCACGATCAAAATGGAGAAGGCGACGACATCTTTCCACGATCCGCCCAGCACCAGCGTGCCGGCCGTCTCGATCAGGCCGAGCAGAAGCCCACCTACCATCGCCCCCGGCAGATTGCCGATCCCTCCCAGCACCGCCGCGGTGAATGCCTTCAAGCCGATGATGAAGCCCATCATGAAATTGATCGTTCCGTAATAAGCGCCCGCCATGACACCCGCTCCGGCAGCCAGCGCAGCCCCGATGAAAAAGGTGAGCGCAATCACCCGATGCACATCGATGCCCATCAGGCTGCTCGCCGTCTGATCCAGAGCGATGGCCCGCATCGCCTTGCCGTAGATGCTGTGCCGGACGAACAACTGCAATCCGGCCATCAGGAGGACCGAGATCGCGATGATCGCCACCTGCGTATAGGTGAGCTGCGCCCCCCCAAACGACCAGCCGGTCTGCGGCAGCTGCAGCGGATACACCTGGTACTGCGCGCCCCAGATCGCCATGGAACCGTTTTCCAGAATAAGCGACACCCCGATGGCCGTGATCAGAATGGAGAGACGCGGTGCCAACAGCAGCGGACGGTAAGCGATCCGCTCGATCCCCATCCCGATGACGCCCACAACGGTCATCGTCAAGAGCAAAACAACCGCGATGCCCAGCAGGCCGGCCGCCCCCTCCCCGTTGCCCGTCACGAGGGAAAGCAGGCTGTAGCCTATGAATGCGCCCAGCATGTAGAGATCGCCATGGGCGAAGTTAAGGAGCTTAATGATGCCAAATACCATGGTGTAGCCCAGCGCGATCAGACTGTAAAACGCGCCGATCACCAGTCCGTCTATCAAGGTTTGCACGAGTGTATTCATGTGACCTCCTGCTTGTCCGGCGGCAGAGCGACCGTCAGGATGGAAGGTTCCTTCCCAACGGTCGTTCCAAGCGGCCGCCTGTCGTTATTTCGCCAGCGTAAACTTGCCGTTTTCCACCTTCAGGATGGCGAAGTTGGATTCGTTCAGCGTGTTTTGGTCATTGAAAGTGATCGTTTCCCCCAATGCTTTGAAATCTTTCGTCTCCTTGAGCGCCTTTTTCACGGCTTCATGATCCGTGGAATTGGCCCGCTTCAAGGCGTCCGCCAGCAGGTTCATCCCGTTGTACGTGAGCGCGGAGAACGGCCCGGGCGCCAGGTTGTAAGCCTGCTTGTATTCCTTGACGAATTCTTCCGCTCCCTCGATGAATTCTGCGGTCGGCGTCGCGGAGATCAAGGCCCCTTCCGCGTTCTCCGGCCCGGCGATCTTGATCAGGTCTTCGCTGAACGAACCGTCTCCAGCCATGAACAGGCCCGGCACCCCTTTCTGCTTGAACTGCTTGATCATCAGCCCACCCGCCGCATAATAGCCGGTGAAATAGGTGGCGTCCGGCGACAGTCCCTTTAATTTGGTTGCCAGGGCGCTGAAATCTTTCTCTTCCGGATTGATCGCTTCATAGGCGATGACGCTGCCGCCCGCCTTCTCGATTTGCGCCTTGGCGGAGTCGGCCATATCCTTGGCATAGGCCGAGTTGTCGTGCACCAGCGCAATCCTTTTCGCGTTGTGAGCCATGAAATACTCGGTTGCCTTCTGCGTCTGATCGGGCACCAGGCCGTTGATCAAGAAGAGCGTGTCATACCCTTGGGCGGGCAGTTTCGAGGAGTTGGCCGCCGTTACGATCATCGGTATGTTGGCGTTTTTGAACACGCCGGAAGCCGGCAGTGTGGCGCCGGAACAGTAGCCGCCCACCACCGCCGTGACATTGAGCGAAACGAGCTTGTTGGCGGCGCTGGTCGCCATCTGCGGATCACAGCCGTCATCCGCCACCTCGATCTTCAGCTTCCTGCCGAGCACGCCGCCCGCCTCGTTCAGTTCCTTCACCGCCATGTCAAGCGCATTGTACATATCCTTGCCGTCCGTCGCATTGTTGCCCGTCATCGGCAAAATGGCGCCGACCACGATTTCTCCGCTGTCGGCCCCCTGCCCCGAGCCGCCCGCACCGAACCCGGACGATCCTCCCCCACACCCGCTGACCACGCATGCGAGCAGCAGCGACAGCACACCGATGTTTTGCCAGATTCGTTTCATGGAAATCCCCCCATTTTCATTTTGAGAATTTTTGCAATTTCAAAATATTGCAACACCCGTGCCAATACCCTGGACGAAGCAGCAGCCCCTTTTTCTGTATAAAAGCCTGTACACCAAACGCTGGCGTGTATAAAGAATTGGTCAGTTGCCCCCTTTTCGGCCATGCGAGGCAGGGCGCGTCGATACATCCTGCTGTCGGCACGATACTTGCAAAAACGGGTGGGCAGCGGAGAAAGGGAGGAATCTGCACATGGATCAAGGAAACATCGTGATTTGCCGCTGTGAAGAAGTAACATTGAAGGAATTGATCGCCGCGGCGGAAACCTACCGCTGTTCGGCGCGGGAGTTGAAACTGCGGACAAGAGCCGGGATGGGCTGCTGCGGGGGACGAACCTGCCGCCGCTTCATCGACATGGTGGCGCGCCAGGCGACCGGCGAAGCGCCTTCCCACGGGATCCCGCTCGGCTATCAGCCTCCTGTTCGCCCCGTTGCCTTCGGCCAGCTTGGAGGGGTGATTGGATGAGCGCAACCGGACGGATCGAGGAGCATCCCATCCTGGGACCGCTGCCCGAGCGAAGCGTCGTCACGTTCCGTTTCAACGGCGTCCCCATGCAGGCCTACCAGGGGGAGACCATCGCCGCAGCCTTGCTGGCAGCGGGCATCCGCACGCTGCGTCTCCACGAAGAGAAAGGCACGCCCCGCGGCATTTACTGCAACATCGGCCACTGCTTTGAATGCCGCGTCACCGTGAATGGAAGGACGGGGATCCGGGCCTGCCTGACCCTCGTCGAAGAAGGGATGGAGATCACGGCGGGAGAAATCCTGCCGACGCCCTTGAAAAAAGGGGGGCATCCGGCATGACGGACGTGTTGATCGTAGGGGCCGGGCCTGCCGGACTCAGCGCTGCCGCCACCTGTGCGAGGCACGGGCTCTCCGTGCGGGTGGTGGATGAATTCATGAAACCGGGCGGACGCCTGCTCGGCCAGCTGCATGAAGAACCGGACGGCACCTGGTGGAACGGGATCGAGGAAGCCCGCCGCCTGTACGAGCAGGCCGTGGGGCTCGGAGCCAGCGTGGCGTGCGGAGTATCCGTCTACGATGCCGCGCGGGGGGAAGAAGGATGGGTCGTCTCGACGACCGAGGGGATCCTGGAGGCGCCGGTGCTCCTCTTGGCCACCGGCGCGGCGGAAACGGCCCTGCCCCTCCCCGGCTGGACGATTCCCGGCGTGATGTCGATCGGCGCGGCGCAGGTGATGACCAACGTCCACCGGGTCCGGGTGGGAGAGCGCGGGGTGATCATCGGTGTCAATATTTTGGCGGTGGCAATCGCCCGCGAGCTGCAGCTCGCCGGGATCCATGTCGACCGGATGGTGCTCCCGCCGCGCAATCCCGTCACACAGGAGGCCGCCAGCCCGTATCATGTGATGCAATCCCTGCTGCGCGTCGCCCATTTGGCCCCGTCCGCCTTCATCCGTTATGGCAGCAGGCTGGTAAAAAGCGATCCGCTGCTGCGCCTGGCCGTTCGCTGCTATCCAGCTGGCGGCGTGAAGATGTGGCGGATGCCGATCCATCTGCGCACGGCCGCCGTGGAGATTTTGGGGACCTCCAAGGTGGAAGGCGTCCGGCTGGCCCGGGTCTCTCCCGACGGTGAACCGCTCCCCGGCACGGAGCATGACATCCCTGCCGACTTCGTCTGCATCGCGGGCGGACTGCATCCGCTCGCAGAGCTTGCGGCGGTGGCCGGCTGTCCGTTTGCGTATCTGCCCGAGCTGGGCGGACACGTGCCGCTGCACAATGAACGGATGGAAACGCCGCTTGCCGGCCTGTACGTCGCGGGCAACATCACCGGCATCGAGAGCGCCAAGGTTGCCATGGCGCAGGGAGCCGTCGCCGGACTTGCCATCGCGGAGCACCTCGGGCGGCTGCGAGACCGGACTGCATTGGCGGATGCGATCGCCCATGTGAAGCGGGTCCGCCGCAGCGCGACGATCCAGTTTCATCCGGAGATCGGCAGGGGACGGGCCGACGTGGAGCGGATGTTTCAGGAGCAGGGCATTTCGGGCAAATAGCAAGGGTGCGGAAGGGATCATCTTCCCTTTCGCACCCTTTTCGTTTGGGAGCCGCGATGGTTCCATTACAGCAATCGGAACCGTTTCAACTGCTCCAGCAACCGTTCTTTTTGCAGAATCATTTTCTGCTTCGGGCCCATGAGGTCGAACAGCAATCCCCGCCGCTTGCAGACGGCAGGGATGGCTTACTCCTTCACCGCGCCGGAGGTAAGGCCGGAAACGATCCGTTTCTGGAATATCAGCACCATGATGATCAGCGGGACAGTGACGATGATGGAAGCGGCGGAAATTTCCCCCCACGGGATCGTGAACTGTCCCTGAAACATTACAATTCCCACCGGAACCGTCTTCATCATCTCCTTCGTGTTGATGGTCAGAGCGAAGAGGAATTCGTTCCAGGCGGCGATAAACACCAGGATGGCGGTGGTAAACACGCCGGGCATGGCCAGCGGGAAGAACACCTTGACCATCGTCTGCCAGACGGTGGCACCGTCCACTTTGGCCGCTTCCCCCAGATCGACGGGGATCTTGCGGAAAAAGACCGTCAAGTTCCAGATCGCAAGCGGCAGGGCAATGGTCGTGTACGGAATGATCAGCCCCAGATAGCTGTTGGTCAAGCCCGTCGACTGCATAAACATAAAGATCGGCGAGATGGTGGCGATCTGCGGAAACATGGAGACCGCCAGCACAATCCCCAGCACGATGGTTTTTCCCCGGAATTTCAGCCAGGCGATCGCATAGGCGGCGAATGACGCGATCGTGATGGCATACAGCGTGGTCAGGGAAGCCACGATGGTGGAATTGAGCAGATATCGGCCAAACGGGCGCTCCGTAAAGACCAGGCGAAAGTTCTCCCATGTCGGATGCTGGATGATTGCGCTGAATGCCCGTTCCCCGAACAGTTCAGCGGGCGGCTTCAGGGCGGCAATAAGAATCCAGAGGAACGGAAACATGATGGCGAAGACAAACAGGATGAGAAACAGATAAAACAAGGGGCCGGCTTTTTTCTGCATGCTTCTCCCTCCCTATTTGCCGCTGGAGTCGCTGATCAGGTCAGCACCCAGGATTTTGATGTAGCCGATGGAGATCAACGCCACACACACAAAGACGATGACGGCGAGCGCGGACCCTTCCCCAAAGCTCATTTGGGCAAACATGGTTTTGTAGGCGTAGATGGAAATCGTCTCGGTGGAGTTGGCGGGTCCTCCCCCTGTCAGGGCGTAGATCAGGTCAAACACCCGAAACGCATCCAGCGTGCGGAACAGCAGGGCAACCAGAATCGTCGATTTCAGCATGGGAAGCGTAATGCGGAAAAACTGCTGCACCTTGGACGCCCCGTCCACCTCCGCCGCTTCGTACAAGCTGTGCGGGATGGTCTGCAGTCCGGCAAACAACAGCAGGGCCATAAACGGCGTCGTCTTCCACACATCCGCAAAGATGACGGAAAACATGGCGCCCGCTTTCGTCGTCAGCAGCGTTCCCATATCGGCAATCAGGCCGGTCTTTTCAAACAAATAGGCCACGATCCCATTCTGGCCATCGTACAGAAACTTCCACATCAGCGCGGAAATGACCGTCGGAATCGCCCAGGGAACCAGTACGGCAGCCCGGATCAGTCCGCGCCCCCTGAATTGTTTGTTGATCAGCATGGCGATCCATAAGCCCAGGACCAGCTCCACCGCCACCGATACCACGGTAAAGAACAGCGTATTCCAAAGAGCCGCCCACATTCTGCCTTCCGTCAGGAATTGCTTGTAATAGGTAAAGCCGACATAGTTGGGTTCAATGATGGACGAGGATACGCCCTGGATGACGCCCATCGCCCCTTCCGGCTTCTGGAGCATCTTCCCATTGATCATTTCCCTTAACTGCGCCTCGACATTCTCCAGGGTTTTCCGGACAGTCTCGGTCTGTTCATCGGTTAATTCCATATACTTCCATTCCGCTGGGACGGGTTGAAACTGCAGCAGCAGTTGATCGATCTGTTCGTACCGATGCGCAAACTCGCCGATCTGATTGAGCGAGGCATTCATTTGCTCCACCTGCTGTCGCAGCGCCAGGAGCTGATCCTTGGCAGGCCCCTGCGCCGTTTCCGCTTCCTTCTTCAGGTAACGGAGCAAATTCGGCAGGGTATTCACATACCGCTCCATATCCAGGCCATAGGCATTGTGGATCTCCGTCTTCGTCGGGTCGTTTAACCGTATGTCGTGCAGACTGATCCAGAATGAACGTATGACCGGCCAGATCGCGATCACAAGTATGAGCAGCAACGCGGGGAAGATCAGCAGATAGCCCATCTGCTTTTCCGACAATGTTATTCTGCTTTCTCTGTTCATCCGTACATCCGCTACCCTCCCGATGTAAGAAAACCCCGCCGACTGAAGCGAACGCTCTACCCACTCGTCGATCGCGATCGACGAGTGGGGGCCCTTGCTGGTGTCGGCGGGGCCCCCAACCTTTCTTACTTCGCTTTCGTGCTTTAAAGATCTTTAATTTTCCTATATTCTTCAAAGAAAGGACTGCCGCCTCCCAAGGATGCCTGACAAGCATCCCTGGGAGCTTTTCTCCGGCAGCCTTCCTGCTTCTTACTTCTTCATCAATTCTTTCATTTTCGTTTCCATGTTTTGCACCGCTTGTTCAGCCGTTTGCTGGCCTGCAAGCGCTTTCGACACTTCGATTTGGATAACTTCCGAGATTTTCGGATAGATGGGCGTGGTCGGACGGGAAACCGCCGCGCTTACCCCGTTGACAAAGTCCTTGTTGCTGAACAGCGGATTGGCCTTTTGCACCTCGGGATCGTCAAAGACCGGCAGGTACGTGGGCGTAAGGCTGCCATAGATGGCGGAGATCTTTTGCCCCTCCGGACCGGCCATGAATTTCAGCAGTTCCCATGCCTCCTTGGGATGTTTGCTGTACTTGTTGATGCCGCCCATCCAGCCGCCCAGTGCCGCAGCGGAGCGCGTATCCCCCGCCGGAAGCGGTGCCAACCCGATTTTGTCGACAATTTTGGACTGCGCCGGATCCTGCGCAAGCGCATATTGATAAGGCCAGTTGCGGATAAACGCCGATTGACCTTCCAGGAAAGCGGTGTGGGACTCCACTTCGGTAAAGGTGGTGATGTTTTTCGGCACGAAATCGGACTTCACGATCTCCATCATCTTCTTCAGGCCTTTGATGGTGCCGGGATTGTTGACGGCCACATTGCCCTGTTCATCGAGAATCTTGCCCCCGTAGGCTGCGCTGAACTCGATGAAGTTGCAGACCAGCCCTTCATATTGCTTGGCCTGCATGAGGTAGCCGAACTTGGTGCCGCCCTTGCCTTTCAGTTCTTTCGCCTGGGCGATCAGTTCATCCCATGTTTTCGGCGGTTCTTTCACCAGATCCTTGCGGTAGAAGAGCAGCCCGGCATCCACAAACTTCGGCAGCGTCCACTGCTGGCCGCCGAAGTTGCCGGCTTCCATCGCTCCCTTGATGTATTTGTCGGTTTCAATGCCATCCTGTTCGATCAGACGGTCGAGCGGCAGCAGATAACCAGCCTGGGCGAATTCCGCCGGCCAAATCACATCGAGGTCAAACACATCGATCTCGGAAGACTGCGCGCTGAACATGGTGACATACTGGTCATGGCTTTGGCCGGTGTCTGTCGGCATCTCCCGGAATTCCACATCGATGTTCGGATGGGCTTTCTCGAACGCCTCAATCACCTTCAGCGTGGAACCCGTGGCATCTTGCCCCCGTGCGTAGACGATCTTCACCTTTTCCCCGGAGGGTTGGGTGGAGTCGCTTGCCTTGGGTGCTTCTGCGGGCGTCGGCTGCTGCGGTGCGGGCGAGGACGACTGCTGCGGCGTTGACGAACATGCAGCCAGCGAGAAAGCGACGGACAAGGTAAGTCCGACAGACGAAAGTTTTCTCACAACATTCATGACATTCACGCAATGTACCCCCTAACATTTTTCTGCATGTTTTATCGATATGACCCTGGTTGACAGGGCCTATCTTCACAGTTTGACGGCTTCACCCGTTTGGGCGGACAGATAGATGGCGTCGATCAGCCTGTTGATGTACAGCGCCTGTTCCGGCGTGCAGACCGGCGTGTCGGTCCCTTCGATCGAATCGATAAAATTGCGGAACAGCAGGACCCTTTCCTTCTCTTTCTTGGGCTGTATGTCTGTCGTGGCAGGCGCCCCGTTCCACTCGTGATACAGGCTGAGGCGCTCATCCAGCAGGTGGAGCGAGGTTCCTCCTTCGCTGCCGTAGAGATGCAGGAAAACGTTTTCCTTTTCGATATGGGAAGCCCAGCTGGCATCCAGATTCAGCGTGAATCCGTTTTCAAAAGTGATCATCGCCACCGCCAGATCTTCCACGTCGTAGTAGCCGCCGTCATCGATCCTTCCCCATTCCGACAGGCCCCGTTTGCGCGGGCCGAACTGGGCGTACGTTTGACCGAGTACGGTAACCGGCTTCGGGTGTCCCACCAGCCATAAGGTTAAATCCAGCATATGCACGCCGATATCGATCAGCGGACCGCCACCCGCCATCTCCTTGCGGGTAAACCAGCTTCCCCAGCCGGGAATCCCGCTGCGGCGCACCCAGCCCGCCTTGGCATGGTAGACATGCCCCAGCTTCCCTTCATCCAGCAGCCGCTTGACGTAACGGGCTTCGCTGCGAAAGCGGTTGTTTTGCCCCACCATCAGGATGGTGCCCGCGTTTTTGGCCGCGGCGATCATCTCTTCCGCCTCCTGGCTGTTCATCGCCATCGGCTTTTCGCAGAGGACGTGTTTGCCCGCCGCCAGGGCCGCCTTCGCCGCTGCGGCATGCAGATAGTTGGGGACGCAGATTACCACGGCGTCCGTCTCCGTCTCTTCCAGCATCTTCCGATAGTCGGCAAAGACGCGGGGGATGTTGTGGCGGGCGGCCCGCATTGCGGCCGTCTCCTCCGACACATCCGCAATGGCGACCACCTCCGCTCGCGGTTCGTCCCTGATCGCCTCCAGATGGGCCTCCGAGATGCCTCCTGCTCCGATGATGCCGATTTTCCACTTGCGCTGTCCTGTCATGTTTCCCCTCCTGTTTCTAGGCGCTTCTGCGTCGAAATCCTTCCCCGGTTCAAAAGCCCCGCCGACTGAAGCGAACGCTCTGCCCACTGCCGATAGCGAACGCTCCACCCGGCGAGCGCCGGGCCATGGGCGATGGCGGAGCCGTTCCACGTCAACTCCGGGTGCCCGGCGGGTCTATACCCACCAGAGATTTTTTACCGGCTCCCTCAACATGACCTGCTGCAGATTGGCAACGGCCCGCTGAAAGCCTTCTTCGATCGACATCAGGGCATCCTCATGCTCGATGCTGATCACGTAATCGTAGCCGTACAGGCGCAGGGCGCTGATCATGTTGGCCCATGTCTGCTGGTCGTGCCCGTAGCCGACGGTGCGGAAGTACCAGGCCCGCTCCGTCAGATCGGCATAGGAGGTCATGTCCGTCAGCCCATGCAGATTTACTTTTTCCTGATCGATGTACGTATCCTTGGCATGGAAATGGTGGATCGCCTTTTCCCTGCCGAGAATCTTGACCGCGGCTACCGGATCGATGCCCTGCCACCACATGTGGCTGGGGTCGAAGTTGGCGCCGATTACCTCGCCCACCTGCTCGCGGAGCCGCAGGAGCGTTCCGGGCGTATGGACGAGAAAGCCGCCGTGCATCTCAAGGGCAACCTTCACGCGGTGGGAAGCGGCATAGGCACCCCATTCCCGCCAGTAGGGGATCAGCTTCTCCTCCCACTGCCACTTGAGGACGTCGCGATATTCGTTGGGCCACGGCGCTACCGGCCAGTTCGGGTATTTGGCCCCTTCATGGTCGCCCGCCGTACCCGAGAAGCAGTTGACCACGGGCACTTCCAGCCTTTCCGCCAGCTGCACCGTCTTGACGAAGGTCTCATGCGAAGCCTTCGCAAAGTCCTTGTCCGGCGTCAGCGGATTGCCGTGGCAGCTGAGCGCGCTGATGATCAGTCCGCGGTCCTCCACCGCTTTCTTGTAGGCGCGCAGCTTGTCGGGATTCTCCAGCAGCTCATCCGGATTGCAGTGGGCACTGCCGGGATAGCCGCCCGTGCCGATCTCCACCGCCTCCAATCCGGCCGCTTTGACATAATCCAGCATTTCTTCGAATGACTTTTCTCCAAACAAAACGGTAAACACACCAAGCTTCATGCCGCTCCACCCCTTTTTCCTCAATTGCACAACCTTTTTCACAAATATCGCGCTATGTTGGTAAAGCGCTTACACTTTGGCGGATCACCAGGCTGTGGGGCACCGTGCTGATTCTCTCCACCGGCTCGCTGCGCAGCTGTTTGAGCAAATTCTGTCCGGCTGCCTGTCCGTACATGTACGGATCGTTGTGGACCGTGGTCAGCATGGGCCGGGTAAGCGAGGCGATCTCCAGATTGTCAAACCCCATGACAGAGATGTCCTCCGGGACGCGGATCCCTTGATCGTGCAGGTAGTTCATCGCACCGACCGCCATCAGGTCTGTCGCGACAAAGACGGCAGTTGGCCTCTCCGCCGCCTGCATGATGCGGGCCATCGCTTCGTACCCGCTCTTGGCGGTGAAATCCCCCTCCGCCACGTAGCCGTCCGGGATGGAGAGACCGTGCGCCCGCATGGCCTTCCGGTAGCCGCCCAAACGGTCCAGCCCGCACGGCGGATCCCACAGCGGCCCCGGGATGCAGGCGATGCGCCGATGCCCCTGCGAAATCAGATAGGAGGTGGCATCGAATGCGGCCTGCACGTTGTTGACGTTCACGGTGGGTATGTCGTAGCCGGGCAAATCATGGCCCGTGACGACCAGGGGAACCTGATTCTCCTTCAGATAATGGCCGTGTTCGTCCAGGAAATGGACGCTGCCCACGATAATGCCATCCACCTGCTTCTCCTTGAAGAGCCGCAGGTACTTCAGCTCCTTTTCCACCTCTTCGTCGGTAATCGCCAGAAACAGGCTGTAGTCGTACTCACTGATGACGCTGTCGATGCCATACAACAGTTGGGAAAAAAAATTGTTGGCGATATCCGGGATCATCACCCCGATGAGCCGCGTCTCCTTGCTGACCAGGCTTCTGGCCACCGCATTGGGCTGAAAGCCGGTCTCTTCCACGATTCGCATCACCTTTTCCCGCAGTTCCGGGCTGACCGGCTTCGAGTTGTTCAGGACGCGGGAGACGGTGGCGATCGATACATTGGCCAGTTGGGCGATGTCTTTAATGGTGACAGAAATGGTTCTTCACTCTCTTTCCGCAGCAATCAGGAAAACAGGAAAACGTTTTCCTATCCAAAAAATAACACCGGGCATTTGCTTTGTCAATATTTTGTGAATTCTTTTTTTGGAGACGGCTCCTGTTTGCCAATTGGGCAGATGCCTTCAGCCCCCTCTTCTGCCTACCGCCTTTTATGGTTAAAATGAGGGAAGGATCACTCATAGGCTCCAATTGACCGAAAGGATGGAGAAAACGATGTCAATGCCTGTTTCCATACCCGATCTATCAGCAAGACCCTTTCATCTGACGGTGGAACGTTTGATGGAATCATCGCCCGACATCCTGTTCCGGGCGTGGACGAAGCAGTTCGACCGTTGGTTTGCGGCGCCGGGAACGGTGATCATGGCAGGAGAAGTCAACACCGTCTTCTTCTTTGAGACCATCTTCACATCCGAGACGCAGGAGGTACAGCGTCATCCCCATTACGGGCGATTTCTGAGGCTGGAACAGGATCGTCTCGTCGAATTGACGTGGGTGACAGGGACAGCGGGAACAAAGGGAGCGGAGACGGTTGTCACGATTGAGCTTGAGCCCCGCGGCAGCGGCACGCTTTTGCGTCTTACGCATGCCGGTTTTCCGGATGAGGAGTCGAGGGATCGGCACGAACAGGCATGGCCGTTTGTACTGGAGCAGCTGGACAAGCAGATGATGGCAGGTACTTGATTTGGGGCATGGAGGAATGGGGCCAGGCGAGCTCCTTTGACGACCGACTCAGCGGAGAAACAAAGACGCGGGGTCCCAGGGGGCGTGAGTCTCACTTCGCCGAGACGCCCAGATGTTGAGCCCCCTGCCCGCGTCGCGTTTCGGAGCGGACACGGCCCACTTCCTCGCGGGTCGTCAAGAGAGCGAGCAGGAACCATTACCCATGATCGACCGACTTTGTCGGCACACTGACGCCCCGTTATCCAGTAACGGGGCGCTTCGCCATGCTTGTTCACGCCGGCAGGAAAGGCTTCGCCCGTTCTTCCGGGACAAACCCGTAGTCAACCAGTTCCTGAAAAAAACGTACGTCCAGCATGTGATCGCCCCGGAGTCCACGATCCGGTTTGACCGCGAAATGCTTGTGCCAATACAGCTGTGCCAGCAGGTATTTTCGCGCATTCCCCTCCTGCGCCAGCTGATCCTCCGCCTCGTCCACCAGGCAGGAAAGCGTATACAAATCAACCATCTGGTCGGCGATCGTTTTGCATTTGTAGGTGATGTATGCTTCCGGCTGCTGCATGAGCCAGGCCACATTCTCCCGCAGCTGGTCCGCCTCCTCCAGCAATCGCCTGGCAAACGGCTGCGACAGCGGCTGCTTCCACTGCCGGACCCTCTCCCGGATCAGCCGGTCGAACGCCACATGCCCCTCCTCTTTTCTCATCACCCGGAGCAGGTCGAGCCCCAGAATGTTGGCCGTCCCTTCCCACACGGTCAGAACCTGGGCGTCGCGCAGCAGGCGGGGGGTCACATACTCCTCGATGTATCCGTTGCCCCCATGGACTTCGATGGCGGTATGGGCGGAACTGATCGCTTCTTCTCCCGTCCGGTACTTCAGCAGCGGAATGAGAACGCGGGCCAGCCGGCGTTCCTCCTCCGTCGCGCTGCCGTAGGTCTGCACCTTGTCATAATAATGGATCATGTCAAACACCGCGCCGGTGCTGGCCTCCGCATTCAGCAGCAGGGAGACGAGCATATCCCGCACCATGGGAAAATCGGTGATCGGCGCGCCAAACGCCTGCCGGTAGGCGGCGTAATACCTGGCTTCATGGAAAGCCCGCCGCATGATGCCGACGGAAGCGACCGCATTGCAGATCCGGGAGATATTGAGCGCTTCCGCCATATACCGAAAGCCGTTCTCCGCCTCCCCGATCAGATACCCTTCCGCCCCTTCCAGCAGCACTTCCGCGGAGGGAACGGCATTGACGCCCAGCTTCTCTTTCAGGCGGCGGACGGAGATGCTGTTTTTCTCCCCGTTCGGTTTGATCCAGGGAACGAGAAACAGGCCCAGCCCTTTTGTCCCCGGCCGCTCCGGATTAACCCGCGCCAGGACGGTGGCCACCATCGCTCCCGCATTGCTGGCAAAAAATTTTTCCCCGGTGAGCTGATACACCCCGGGCCGCCCCTCCACCGGAACCGCAACCGTCGCGTTGGCCCCCACATCGGAACCTCCCTGCCGCTCCGTCAGCCAGGTGGCTCCCTCGTACAGCGAATCGTATTCTTTGGAGGTCAGCCCTTTGCCATACCGCTCCTTCAGTTCCTGACTGCCGAAGCGGTCCACCAGATACGCGGCCGACATCGTCAGGGTGACCGGACAATAGAAGCCGGGCTCCGTCTGGGAAACGAGATAGCCCATCAGGTAGGAATAGAGGTACGGGGCTTTTTCGCCCACTTCCGGCACCGGATGGTAGAGATAGTGCACGATCCCCGCGCCATACACCTCGGCGGCCGTCTGCTTGTAACCGTCATTGGTGATAATCTCCGAGATGTCTTCCCCCAGCCTGTTGTATTTGCGCAGGCGGGGCTTACCTTCCCGATCCGTAAATGCCGCCCTTTCATCCATCGGGCCTGCCGCAAGCGCCCCCATCCTGCCGAGCTCGCGGGCCGCCCACGCTTGAAAATGAGGCGGCAGATAGCGGCGCAGCAGATACTGGATGTTGGGATCAGCCGTAAAGAAATTGTCTGTCTGCCGGTCGCGTTCCGGGGGAATATTGTCGGCGTACGCCCTTTCGTTAACCAGCGCCTGTACGTTTGTCATCCTTCTTCCCTTCCTTTCTTTTCTCTCAGCCCATGTTTCACGACTTTGCCGCTGGCGATCCGCGGCAGGATCTCCGCAAGCCTGGGCAGCTTGTCATCCGCTGTAAAGGAGGGCATGACGGCCGGTGCCGCCGGATTTGCACGAATTTTCCGAACGGCACAACCATGCAAAGTTCATGGCCCTTCCATTTCCTTATGCTGGAACTGCCTTCTCTCTACAATGTAAAACACCTCCGCTGCATAATCAACGGAGGTGTTCAAATTCCGTTACAAAATGTTATTTCGCCGCCGCTTCCTCCCGCCTGCCCACACAACGGGTGATCCGCAGCAATTCGTCCGTCATCGCCTCGATCCGCTCCAGCGCATCCTGGTTGACCAGCCGGAGGTTCTCGTCAAAATGCTCCGGGTCCACCACGATCTGGTCAGGCAGCGCCAGCGTGTAGAGGCCGCGCAGCACCTGCCGCAGGCTGTTCAGCGCATTGATCCCGCCTTTTCCACCGCCGGCAGCGGCACCGATGATGGCCGGTTTTCCCTTGAACTGCTTGCCTCCCAGGAAATCGAGCGCATTCTTCAGGGCTCCGCTCATGCTGCCGTGGTACTCGGGGGTGCAGATAATGAAGGCATCCGCCTGCTCCGCGAAGGTGATCAGCTTTTTCACCGTTGCCGTTTCCATTTCCGCTTCGCTGCCGGTATAGACTGGAAGCATATCTTTGCCCACATCGAACGGCAGGATCTCCACCCCTTTTTTCGTCAGCGCCTGTTCAAATGCTTTCGTCAACTCGCGCGTGCGGGACATGGCTCGTGCTCCGCCGTTGATCACCATGATTTTCATGACGATTCCTCCATTTCATTCCAAGTCTCCTGGATTCAGCTTCCATTTCCCCGTTCCCGGGCTACAGCCTCGGCTGAAAGATGGAATCGGCTGCGCGCCGATCCCGGGTCATGGGCCCCACCTGCCGCCGAATCTTTCTTTCCCATTTTACTATCTTTTGCTACACTCGGCTACTATCGGCGAGTCCCACGGAGAATCCCACCCGCCATGCCGCCACCGCTTCAGCCGGGATGCTGCACGTTCAGTATTTTGCTTTGACGGCGATCAGGGAGACACCGGCGGCAATGCCCGAAAGACAAAGCACCAGATACAGCGCATCCCTGAGCGTGTAACCGGGGTAAATCTCCGGAGTCGCCCAGTTGCACAAGGTGATGAGCGCGATGACGCCCAGCACGATCACGCCATACGCAATGCCATAGGTCCTCCTGAGGATAAATTGTCCCCGTTCGTCCCTTCCCTCCCTCACCTGGAACCACATCACATAAAGAATACTAGCGCCGAACAGGACCGACAAAACGATCATCACAGCATCTTTCATGACAGTTCCTCCCTTATTTCGTATTGGAACACCTGGTTGATATCCACTTCAAACAGCCGCGCGATTTCGAAGGCAAGGATCAACGAGGGATTGTACCGATTCGCCTCGATCGAGATGATCGTCTGTCGGCTAACCCCCAGCCGATCCGCCAGTTCCTGCTGCGTCCACCGCCGCGATGCACGCAAGGCCGGCAGCTCGTTTTTTAGACAACCGTTGCGCTTCACCCATCCATCACCCCCTATGTTCCATCATATTCCAGTTATTGTCTTTTGTAAACTATTTTTTACATTTTGTAAAATAAATATTACATATCCACTCCCATGAAACATTTCCGCCGCTGATGCCGTCCAATTGCAGGACGCTTCATGAAAAAGGATCGAGGAGGAGAAACATGAAACGATTGATCGGCCTGCTGCTGGCGGCAAGCGTGCTCGTGACAGGCAATCATCCCGCCGTCTCGGCCAGAGAGCCTGACGTGACGGTAAAAATCAACGGCGCCGTGCAGACGTTTGACGTCCCGCCCGTGATCAAAAACGGGCGTGTGCTTGTGCCGTTCCGCAAAATCTTTGAAAGCCTGGGGGCCCAGGTAGCGTGGGATCCGAAAACAAGAACGGTAACGGCGACCAAGGAAGCGGTGGGCAATATCGTCATGCAGATCGGTTCGACGACGGCCTATGTCCGCTCGTCTTCCATGGGAGAAGCAAAGGAGTATCCCGTCGGCCTGGATGTCCCTGCCGAAATCCGGAATGGACGGACGCTGGTGCCGCTCCGCTTTGTCAGCGAAAGTTTCCGCGCCAAAGTGGAATGGGTTCCCAACCAGCGGCTTGTCCTGATCACGACCGCCCAGCCCGCATCGTTTCTGAAGGACAGCGTGCTGGAGCAGGCCATCCGTGAGCGGCTCAACAAACCGACAGGGCCTCTTACCAAGGAGGATCTGACATCCCTGGATTCGCTCATGCTTATGGGCGTCAAAGACCTGACCGGCCTGGAGCATGCGACCAATCTCAAACACCTGTTCCTTAATGCGGCGCAGGCGGCTCATCTGGACGTCCTGGGCTCCCTTTCCTCGCTGGAAGAGTTGAGCCTGGATTATGTCCAGACCAAAGAGATCCGTTTTGTGGAAGGCATGCCGCATTTGCATACCCTCCGCCTGTCCGGTGTGCCGGTGGAGGACCTTACCCCCGTTGGAAAGCTGGCCGAATTGACCAGCTTGACGGTGAATCAGGCGCCGGTCAAGGATATCCGACCGCTCGCCGGTCTCACGCAGCTGCGGGATCTTGACCTGGAGCAAAACCAGATCACGGACCTGGCACCGCTGGCAGGCTTGCCCCAACTGGAACGCCTTACCATCTACAAGAATCCAGTGAAGGACTTGGCGCCGCTTGCCTCCCTCCCCTCTCTGAAGGAAGTCAGCCTGATTGAGATTGCTGTCGATTGGAAGACGGATGCGCAGGCGAACCGGATTCGTCAGCAATTGGAGCAAAAAGGCGTCAAAGTCCAAAAGTGATAGTCATAACCACCGGCTTAGCCGGTGGCTTCCATTAGCCCTATAAGGGCATGTTGCAAGCAAGCGCCTCAAAGGCGCGCTGAAAGTCTGCCAACCGCGTGTTGCCTCGGGCCGGCCCCTAAAGGGG
>NZ_JAALGD010000024.1 GCF_011059135.1 Brevibacillus sp. SYP-B805
CACTTCAGACAGCGAGATCAACGTCTCAAACCCAGATTCGTTTCCCCCGGCTACCGCCATTCTACACCTTTACTCATGAAAAAAGGTCAATCAGATGTTACTCTGATTGACCTCATAATACGGAAACCAGATGTTGAGCCCCCTGCCCGCGTCGCGTTTCGGAGCGGACACTGCCAACTTCTTCGCTGGTCGGCAAGAGAGCGAGCGGGAAATCCCCTATGCCCGACTTTGTCTATACACTGAGGCGGCACCTCCTATTCGGAGAGGCCGCCTTTTCGTTTCGCGAACCAGACGTCACCCAGCAGCTTCACCAGCTCTTTCGGCAGCGACTGGGGCGGGCGCACTTCGTTTCCCGCCGCATCCACGGCGCGGTAGAGGAGCGCCTTGTCATCGGCAGGGTCAGACTTTGTCTCCAGCGTCAGACCGTCCATCTCCCCCGCCATTTGCCAATCCAGGATCATGATCTGGTATTCCGCCGGAGCCAGTTCGATATATTGTCCGTCGGGCAGATCCACCACCGCATAGCCGTCGTGCTCGATCTCCGCTTCGTAGATGTGACCGTTGGCCGCCTCGTAGAGCGCCAGTTCGCCCGGATTGTTCAAGTTTTCGGCGATTTGTTGAAAATCGGCAATCGTAACCTTGATCGTTCGTTTCATCGTCTTCCCTCTACTTTCTGTTGGATACGTGTTCCACTCTATCATGTTTGTCCGGAACCCGCCAGCGCCAACCGCTCTTGCAAAAAGGCGATCTCTTCCCGGTGGCTGCCGTCGGCCGGTGCGGGCGTTTCCAGGATCACGGGCAGTGCCGCCAACTCTGCCGTTTGCAGGAGGGTCAGCAAAGCTTCCTCCCCGATCGCTCCCCTGCCGATATTGGCGTGGCGGTCCCGCCGTGAACCGGATGGATAGACGGAATCGTTGAGATGAATCGCTTTCAGTTGGTCAAAATAGCCCAATTTCCGCGCTTTCTCCGCCACCTCCGGCCAGTTGTCCCCCCGCCACATGCCGCTGGCAAAGGCGTGGCAGGTATCCAGGCAGAACCCCACTTGTTCGGGCCTGTCCAACAGGCTCCGCACCTGCGTCAGCTCTTCCAGCGTCATGCCAATGGCTCCGCCCTGCCCCGCGTTGTTTTCCAGCAGGATCAGCGCGTCGCCGTCCCACTGGTTGAGAATCTCATTCAATGTGTGGATCATCAGATGATAGCCGTACAGCGGATCGGCCGCCTCCCCCTTGTATTGGCCGAAATGAACCACCACCCCCACGGACCCGCACGCTTCCGCGATGGCGAGGTCGCACAGGATGGAGCGTACGGTCTTTGCAGCCAAATCGGGATCATCCACCGCCAAATTGGTGGGATAGGCGGTATGGGCGATGGAGAGCAGGCCGTGTTCGCGGCAGAAGGCCTGGCAGAGGCGCGCGTCCCGCCGATCAAACGTTTTGACAGCCAGGCTGCGCGGGTTTTTGGGAAAATATTGAAAGGAGCGGGCTCCCAGCCGCAGGGCCGTCCGGGCCGCTGCCGCATATCCCGCCCGTATGCTTACATGGCAACCCACTTTCATGCGCATGCCCCTTTCCCTGTTCTTCCCTATAATCTCTGCAAAGCGCAAAAGAAAAAACCTGTTTGGGCGCAAACAGGTTTATGCCAGCATCCCGGTGATGAAGATGGTCGGCTCCTCGCTGAGATCCACGTCGTATACTTCATGATCGCTATCCAGGGTCTGGATCGTTCCTTTTTCCCTTTTGATAACCCGGACCACCGGACGCGACGGCAGCCCGCGGTTCTGATCGATGACCACCCCCACCTCCCCTGTGCTGAGGCGCAACGAAGAGCCTGTCGGGTAGGTGGCAATCGAGCGGAGAAACCGGATCACCATCTGGTGGTCAAAGCGCTTGTTGGCCAGCGCCATGATTTTTTCGCACGCCTCGTACGGATGGCAGGTCTCCTCTTCGGCGGAAAAGGGGGAAATCAGGTTGTCGTAGTAGTTGGCAATCGCCACGATCTTGGCGAAATCATGAATCTCCGCCCCTGTCAGCCCGCGCGGCTCCCCGCTGCCATCCACCCATTCGTGATGCTGCAGGGCCACGTGGGCGGAGACGATGCTCATCTCATGTTTTTTGCGCAGCAGGTGAAATCCTTTCCATGCATGATGTTCGGTTTGGCCGGGTGTGCCATTCGCGTACGCGGCATCGTCCTTGACCACCTTGCCGATATCGTGCAGGAGAGCCCCGACCGCCAGTTCCTTCAACTGCTGCTGGTTGTAGCCGAGCGAGATGCCCATGACCGTCGCCATCATGCAGACATTGAGCGAATGGATAAACATGTGGTTGTCCGCCGTCCGAATATCGGACAGGTTCAACAGCAGACGGCGATTGCGCAAGGTCTCGTCAATGATGCTGTTCACCGACTTTAGGATGCCGCGCAGGTCCATGCCTTTGCCCGTCTGCACGCACTGCATCGCTGCGGAAAGGCTGGCGATCGCTTCCTTCCGCGTCGTTTCCTGTACCACGTCTTCCATCTTCACATCCTGGAGGTGCGGGTCTTTGATGCACAGCATGGTCACGCCGAAACGGCGAAGCTTGTTGATCATGCCGACGGTCAGCTGCATGTCCGCCTGCAACAGCGTCAAGCCGTCGCTCGTATAGATGCTGCGGGCAAGCGTATCTCCTGGTTCCACATCGTCAAGACTGATGTAACGCATCGCGGTTGTTCTCCTCCAGAGTCATCTCTCGTGCGCTTTGCCGATGCCGGCAATCATTTCCATGTTCTTTCGACAGAAATCGGCAAAATTCCTTCTCCTCCGATGTGGGCGATCTGGGAGGGCCGCCTCATGAACGCCCGCCCGTATGCGCCCGCAGCAGCATCTGTTCGTATCGCGCACAGCCGCCTGGTTCGCGCGACAGCAGCGTCCCCAGCACGGCGCCGAGGAAGCCGAGCGGGATGGAGACAATCCCCGGATTGGCCAGCGGAAACATCGTGTCCGCCCGGATCAGGCCATCCACCGGGTTCATCACATACGGCCCCAGCATCACAAGGATCACGGAGGAGAGAAGCCCGGTGAAAATGCCGGCAAGCGCTCCCGTTGTCGTAAAACGGCGCCAATACAGCGTCAGCAGGATCAGCGGCAGATTGGCCGAAGCCGCCATCGCAAAGGTAAGGGAGACCAGAATGGCGACGTTCATGTTTTGGGCGCCGATAGCCAGCACGATCGAGATGACGCCGACCCCGATGGACGAGCATTGGGCGGCGGTGACCTGCTCGTTCTCCGAAGCCATCCCTCTCCGCAGCACATTGGCGTACAGGTCATGCGCAAAGGCGGAGGAAGCCGACATCACAAGCCCCGTCACAACCGCCAGGATGGTGGCGAAGGCGACGGCCGTGAGATAGGCCATGAGAAAATCCCCGCCCAGGGCATAAGCCAACAGCGGGACAGAGAGATTGCCTCCGTTTTCCCCCATCCGGATCTGCTCCCATCCGACAAAGACGCTCGCGCCAAACCCGAGAAAAATGGTCATCAGGTAAAAGGAGCCGACCACCCAGGTGGCGGTAACGACCGATCGGCGGGTGGTCACGGCATCCTTGACGGTAAAAAAGCGCGCGACAATGTGCGGCAGCCCTGCCGTCCCGAATATCAGGGCCAGATGCAGGGAGATCGTCTCCAGCGGGTTGACGAATTCGTTGCCCGGCTCAAGAAACCGCTCACCCAGCGGCGAATGGGCCTTCACGGCGGCAAACATCTCCAGCAGGTTCCAATGAAAGCGCGACAGGACGATCAGGCTGACCAGGAGGGTGCTGGCCAACAGCAGGATCGCCTTGATGATCTGGACCCATGACGTCGCCACCATGCCGCCGAACACCACGTAGATCGTCATCAATCCCCCCACAATCATGACGGCGCTGGCGTAATCGATGTCAAGCAGCAGGTGGATGAGAGCCCCGGCCCCCACCAGCTGGGCGATCATATAGAAAATGGTAATCGTCAGGGTGTTCAGGGCGATCACCCCGCGCAGCAGGGGACTGTCAAAACGAACGGCGATGGCATCGGCCAAGGTGTAGGTGCCGAGGTTGTGCAAAGGTTCCGCCACCAGATACAGCATCACCAGATAAGAGACCAGAAACCCGATTGCATAAAAAAAGCCGTCAAATCCGTACATGGCAATCGTCCCGGTGATGCCGAGAAACGACGCGGCGCTCATGTAATCACCGGCGATGGCCCAGCCATTCTGCAAGCCCGTCAGCCGATGGCCCGCCGCATAAAAGTCGCGCGCATTGACGGTCCGTTTGGCGGCCGAGTAGGTGATAGCCAGTGTGCCGACCACGACGGCCAGAAAAAAGATGATGGTGGTGACGTTCATCCGCGTCCCTCACGATCCAATAAAAAGAAGCTGGAGAATTCTTCTCCAGCCTCTTCGCAATCTCCTTCTTTATGTTATGGGTTACACCGTATCCCCGATGCCGGTATTCACCTTGACCAGGATCTCCTCATATTTGGCATCGTCTCTGGATGTGGACAAAACCGTCCCCAGCCATGCCGCGATAAAGCCAAGCGGGATGGAGACAATCCCCGGATTGGAGAGCGGGAACAGCGCATTGCCAACCAGGATGGCCTTACCGGCTTCCGGGTTCCAGACGTTGGGGCTGACGGCCACCAGAATCAGGGCGCTGAACAGTCCGACCAGCATGCCGGTCACGGCCCCTGTGGTATTGAACCGTTTCCAGAAGATCGTAAAGATAATCACGGGAAGGTTGGCGCTGGCTGCCACGGCAAACGCCAAAGCCACGAGAAACGCGACATTCATCTTCTGAGCGAACAGGGCAAGCAGGATGGAGACGACCGCCACACCGACAGATGCCCATTTCGCCGCTTTCATCTGCTCCGCCTCCGTCGCTTTGCCTCTCCGGACGATATGGCTGTAGAAATCGTGGGCAAAGGCGGAAGCCGCTGTGAGGACAAGACCGGCGACGACGGCAAGGATGGTCGCGAATGCAACGGCCGAAATGAACGCGAACAGGAAGTCGCCGCCCAGCGCCTGGGCAAGCAGCGGCGCCGCCATGTTGCCGCCTTTGTCAGCCTTCAGGATCACATCCTGCGTGACGAAGGCTGCCGCTCCGAACCCGAGGAAAATGGTCATGACATAAAAGATGCCGATGATCCAGGTCGCATAAACGACCGACTTGCGTGCGGTGGAGGCATCCTTCACGGTGAAGAAGCGGATCAGGATGTGCGGCAGCCCCGCCGTGCCAAGCACCAGCGCAAGGTTCAGAGAGATCGTGTCCAGCCCGTTCTTGAACCGGTTTCCGGGATTCAGGAACGCGTCTCCCAGGGGAGTCGCCGTCTTCATCTGCTCAAACATGGCCGAAACGCTGAAGCCAAACTTGGCAAAGACGATCAGGGAGATAATCAGGGTGCCCCCCATCAGCAGGACCGCTTTGACGATTTGCACCCAGCTTGTCGCCCTCATGCCGCCAAACACGACGTATACCGTCATCAGAATGCCCACGATCAGCACGGACGTAATGTAATCCAGTCCGAGCAGCAGTTTGATCAAGGCGCCGGCCCCCACCAGCTGCGCGATCATGTAAAAGATCGAGATGGCGATCGTATTCAGCGCAGCGACGCCGCGCACCTGCTTGTTGTTGAAGCGGGCCGCGATCATGTCGGCCATGGTGTACTTGCCGAGATTGCGCATCGGTTCCGCCACGAGATACAGGACGACCAGATACGCCACCAGAAAACCGATGCTGTAGAAAAAACCGTCAAACCCGGAGAGCGCGATCATCCCGGCAATCCCCAGAAAGGATGCGGCCGACATGTAATCGCCCGCGATCGCCAGCCCGTTCTGCCACCCCGTAAGGCCGCCGCCTGCGGTGTAAAATTCGCTGGTGCTGTTCGTGCGTTTCGCAGCCCAGTAGGTAATGTAGAGGGTAATCGCAACAATGATTAAAAAGAGGATAAAGGCGGTACCATGCATCAGTGATTCCCTCCTTTTGCTTCCTGCTTGATCTCTTCGACAATGGCATCAAATTCCCGCGACTTTTTCGTATAAAGGATACATAACGCCCACGTCATGACAAATTGGGCAAACGCAAACACCCACGCCCAGGTGATCGCGCCTACCGCCGGCGTATTCAATACTTTTGAGTAGGATGTCAGCACCGGAAGCAGAAAGTAAAACACGAAGAAGAAAACGGACCACGGCACGATAAAGGCCTTTTTGCGCTGCAGCAGCGTATTGAACTTGTCGGAACGGGCAATTTCCGCGTAGTTGACCGACCTTTGTTTTCCTGCATTCGCGTCCTTGGCCGCCGAAGTTGTGTTTGCCACGCTGGATACCTCCTTTGTTTTTTTATGGTTAGCCCGCTTCACCTGAATGTAAGCGCTTACCACATATTGTAACGAAATCTTGCCAATATTGTAAACTTTCTGCGCAACATGTCGTTTTTCGTGCGTAACATGCAGGGCTGTCCCCTACAACTGCTCCCCTTCCAGCCGTTTCAACAATTCGCGCGCATAGGAGCGGGATACCGGAATCTGGACGCGCTTGCCTTCCTTCAGCAGCAGATTGTAAGCGCCGTTAAACCATGGCACCAGCTCGCTTACATAGTGCAGATTCACCAGGTAGCTCCGATGCGTCCGGAAAAAGTTGTAGGCGTGAAGCTTCTCCTCCAGCTGCTGCAGCGTCATCTTGGACGTGTAGGTGTCGGTCAGCGTGTGGATCTGAATCACCCGCTCATCGCGCACGGCATACAGGATCGTCTGCGGGTCGATCACCACGAAGCGGTTGTTATCCTCGATCAGGAGCTTCGTCACCTTGGGACCGGGCCCTGGCGCGGCAGTGGGCGGGGAATCCTTTCCGTCCGCAGCGGGCAGCGCTTCGTTCAGCCGCTTGCGGATGCGCTGCAGGGTTTCCTTCAGCCGGTGCGGCTCCGTCGGTTTAAGCAGGTAATCGACCGCATTGAGCGAGAAGGCATCCAGCGCATAATTTTCGTACGCGGTGGAAAAGACAATCAGCGGCTGCTGCTTGCGGGAGGTCAGCATCCGCGCCGCCTGAATCCCTTCCATCTCCGGCATTTTGATGTCGAGAAAGACAACGTCCGGTTCATGTTCTTCCACCAGCTTCAGAAGCTCGCGGCCGTTTGTCGCTTCCGGCAGCAGTTCGATATCTTCCTCCTGCGCCAGCAGATAGGCCAGTTCCTCCCTTGCCAACCGCTCATCTTCGGCAATCATCACACGAATCGGCATGCTTGACAAACCCCTTCACTTCATGATCGGAATGGAAAAGCGTATCTGGCAGCCGCCTTCCGCCCTGTTGGCAAACCGCAGGCGCGCATCCGGTCCAAACAGGCTGATCAGCCGCTGGTTCACATTATGGACCCCGATGCCGTTGCCTTCCGTCCGCGAAACCGGCATCTCCCCGAGCTGATCCAGGATCTCGGGCGGTATCCCTGTCCCGTTGTCTTCCACAAGCACCTCCACGCGCTCCTGCCGGCGGCGAAGGGCGATGCGGATGAAGCCGCCGCATGTCTTCTCCTTCAGGCCGTGGAGAATGCTGTTTTCCACCAGCGGCTGGAACGTGCCGGGCGGAATCATCACATGCTCGATCCCGCTCTCCACTTCGCAGCTGACCGTAAATTGCTCGGCGAACCGGATGCGGACGATTTCCAGATAAGCATTGAGGTGGCTCAATTCCTGTTCGATCGAGACGAGCTGGGCGGACGTCATTTTCAGGTTCATGCGCAGAAAGACTGCCAGCTGGATCGTCATGTGCCGGGCCAGATCGGGATTTACGCGGATCAGCGTCACGATGGAATTGAGGGTGTTGAACAGGAAATGGGGATGAATCTGCGCCTGCAGCATGCGCAGTTCGGCATCCTTCATCAGCCCCGTGATCCTTTCCGCCAGCGCCAGCGTCAGCTGGTTGGAAATCAGGTTGCTCAAGCCTTGGGCCAGCACTTCCTCTACTTTGCGGATTTGCTGCGGCCGCTTGAAATAAAGCTTTAACAGCCCGACCGATCGCCCCGCCTGATTGACCGGAACGATCAGGAGCGCCGCCAGCCCGCAGGCAGGGTGACGGCAGTTGATATGCTCCCGGGACAGCCCGACCTGCACCTGACCCGTCAGAAGCGCCCGCCGCGCCAGATCCGCCTTGATTCTCTCGCCGGGCAGATGATGATCGGCCCCGATCCCCACATGGGCGAGAATCTGTTCCGTATCCGATACCGCCACCGCAGCGGCTTTCAGCTCCTTCAGCAGCAGTTGGGCGGCGGCGCGGGCCGTTTGCGGGGTTAATCCCAGCTTGAGATGGGGTAGGATCAGCTCGGCGATCTTCAGCGCCCTTTCCGTCTCGATGGCCGCCGAACGCTCTTCTTCTTTCAGGGCGACGCGGATCATGGTGGTGAAGATGGCGATCGAGATGCTGTTGGTCAGTACCATCGGGATGCCGATGATATTGACCAGCGTCCGCGCCGCATCCGGGGGCGTGGAGAAGATCAGGATCATGCCCATGAGGAGGATGGGGGCAAACATCCCGATAAACAGCGATTTTGCTGGCGAGATGACGCGCTCTTCGGTGAAAAAGCGCGCCACAAAGCCGACCAGCAAACCGGTGATGGGGGCAGAGACGCATCCGGACAAGGCGGTCATCCCGCCCAGGCTGTAGAGATGCAGACCGGTCAGCAAACCGGCCCCCACCCCCACAACCGGCCCGCCCAACAGCCCGCCGATGACGACACCGACCAGGCCCGCATGCGCGATCGACTCGTCCGGTTCCAGATGAAAAATCCAGAACGATGGCAGAAACGACGTCCCCTTTACGAGAACCCCGGCATAGGTGCCCGCCACACCAAACAAACCGAACAACAGGGAAAAGGACAGGGCGGTACGGACACGCACTTCCCGGTCGAGCAGCTGCCGAAACAGCGGGATTCGGGTCAGGATAAACGTAAACATCAGCAGGATACCCATCCGCTCGAACAAGAGCAGCGTCAGTGTCTCCAACGAATCGCCCCCGTTTTTCCATGCAAGGAAATTTGTAAGAATTATACTATAATTTTCAAAACGGCCGCCAGCTTCCTTTTTGACGCCGAATGCGGGCGGGACAAACAACTCCTCCTCCCTCCCTGCATACCATGTGCTATGTTTCGCATGCTGCAAAAGGAAGGATGTGCGCCTATGTGTGGAATTACCGGATGGATCGATTGGGAACGCGATCTGTCCCAAGAACAACCTGTCCTGGAACGGATGACCAATACCTTGACGTCCCGGGGTCCGGATGCGGAAGGGTATTGGATATCCCGCCATGTCGCCCTTGGTCACAGACGGCTGTGTGTCGTCGATCCGGCCGGGGGAGGCCAACCCATGACCAAACTGTACGGCGATGACGTGTACACGTTGATATATAACGGGGAACTGTACAATACGGAGGAGATTCGGCGCGAGCTGGCGGCGAGGGGGCATCGCTTCGGCTCCCATTCCGACACGGAAGTGCTGCTCACCTCCTATATCGAGTGGGGCGTCGACTGCCTGGAGCGGTTTAACGGCATTTTTGCCTTCGCCATCTGGGACGAACGCAAGCAGAGGCTCTTTCTCGCCCGCGACCGGACGGGGGTCAAACCGCTCTTTTACGCGGTGAGAGGCAGCCGCTTTCTGTTTGCCTCGGAATTGAAGGCCCTGCTGGCCCACCCCTCCGTAGAGCCGGTCATCGATCGGGAGGGGCTGGCCGAAATCTTTGCCATCGGACCCGCACGGACGCCAGGGCACGGCGTTTTTCGCGGCATCGCCGAAATCAGGCCCGGGCATTATGCGACGGTGGATCCTTCGGGCGTTGCCCTGCGGACATACTGGTCGCTCACCAGCGCTCCCCACACGGACGATCTGGAGACCACCATCGAGACCGTCCGCACCCTTGTGCTCGACTCGATCGAACGGCAGCTCGTCTCCGATGTGCCCATCGCCACCCTGCTGTCGGGCGGCCTTGACTCCAGCACCATCACGGCGGTCGCCGCCCGGGTCTTCCAACGGGAGGGGCGCGGCAGGCTGCATACCTATTCCATCGATTACAAGGGGAACGACAAGCATTTTCGGCCGAACGATTTCCAACCCAATGCCGACGCGCCCTGGATCAGGCGCATGTCAGCCTATCTCGGCACCGAGCATCATGCGATCGAGGTCGATACGCCCGAACTGGTGGAAGCGTTGAAAACAGCGGTGATCGCCCGCGACCTGCCGGGCATGACCGACGTGGACGCTTCTCTCTATCTGTTCTGCCGCGAAATTAAAAAGGAGACCACAGTGGTCCTCTCCGGCGAATGCGCGGACGAGGTATTCGGCGGTTATCCGTGGTTTTACCGGGAGGATGCGCTGAATGCCGGCACCTTCCCGTGGGCGCGGATGACGGCCGAACGCGCCCGCTGGCTCTCCCCCGACGTGCGGGACCTGATTCAGCCGGAAGCGTATGTCGCCAGGCGTTATGCGGAAACCCTGGCCGAGGTGCCCCGCCTGGAAGGGGAGTCGCCGGAAGAAGCCCGCAGGCGGGAGATGTTTTACCTGAACATCACCTGGTTCATGAACACCCTGCTGGATCGCAAGGACCGGATGAGCATGGCAGCCAGCCTGGAGGCCCGTGTGCCCTTTTGCGATCATCGCCTGGTGGAATACGTCTGGAACATCCCCTGGCTGATGAAAACCTATCTGGGTCGGGAAAAAGGCATTCTGCGCAAGGCGATGGAAGGCATACTGCCCGATGATGTCTTGTACCGCAAGAAGAGCCCCTATCCCAAAACCCACAACCCCGCCTATGCCGAGGCGACGCGGACATGGCTGCTGGAAGTGCTGGCGGACAGTTCCTCGCCGCTCCTGCCATTGATTGATGTCGATGCGGTCCGGGCGATCGCCGCTTCCGACGCCAAGGCGTCCG
This sequence comes from Brevibacillus sp. SYP-B805, assembly GCF_011059135.1. Classification (GTDB taxonomy): domain Bacteria; phylum Bacillota; class Bacilli; order Brevibacillales; family Brevibacillaceae; genus Brevibacillus_F. Next base: position 10,911 of record NZ_JAALGD010000024.1, read on the forward strand.
GCATCCCGTGGTTCGGCCAGTTGATGAGCACCCCGCAGCTTTTCGCCTATCTCGCCTCGATCGATTATTGGCTGCGGACGTACCGCGTGTCCATTCAAGCGTGAAAACCCCCGCCGACTTAAGCTATGCTTAACCCCAAAAAGTGACGTTGACCTTCGAAGCATAATCCGAATACTTTTTGGGGACCCTTGAACATGTTGTGTCGGCGGGAAACCCTGAAAGGTTGTTCGTCAGCGCAATCGCTCAATGATGGCGTCTCCGCTTTCGGTCACCCGCAGATCGACCAGCAGGAACGGTTTTTGTTCCCATTCCCTGCCGGTATTCTCCTGCAGATAGAACCGGTTCAGCCCATAATCAATATGAAGCGTCCCGGTGTACTCATCCTGATAGAGGAGCGTTCCGCGCAGCAGCGCCTGCCCCTCCCGAAGCCGGGGCGGTTGCTGGTAGACGCCGACCGCTTCGAACCAGGGATGTGTCTTTTTCTCCAAAACCACATACACGGGGACATCGTCGAGGCCGTCGGCGATGTCCTGCTGCACGTGCTGCTTGTTGATCTCACTGATCTCGTAGTGCAGGCGGACATAATCACCGGAAAACAGATCGCGCGGATCAACCGGGGCCGTTTTGAGGGTGACGCTCATCCCGGACGCGGCGATGTATTGGTATTTCCCCACGATCGACAGCAGCAGCGCGATTTGAAAGACAACGATGAAAAGCAGCCTGAATCGTCTCATCGAGACTCCCTCCTTGCATCGTTTACCCATTTGCGCCGCTGCCGTTCCAGCAGACCGCTGATCACGAGCATCAAAGCCCCGCCCAGCAGGAAAAAGAGGGATTTGTCCAGAAAATCCCAGGCGAAATTGACATACCCGACGACACAGCTGACGCCGAAAAAGAGGGCGCCCAGATTGATGCGGTCCACCTGCCGTTTGCGTTCGCCGCCGACGATCATCCCGATGGCAAAGGCAAACAAGCCGAGAATCAGGACGACGGCGGCATTCTTCAAGAGAAGCGGAGATAGCCAATAGACGAGGAGGTGTGCCAGGAAGGGAATCAGGTCCGTTGCGTTCTCCGGCTGCCTGGCCCGGTAAGAGAGCATCGCCGACCACCCTGCCAACAGCGCAAGGCCTGCCGCCAGCCACGTGTCCGTCACGTTGTGGGCAGGGATGTCATAGGGCTCGAAAATGAGGAATACGGTCAGCAGCACGCTTCCCAGATAACCAAGGTTGCGCAGCACGGTCGGGATGGGGGCGAGTGACGTCGGCAGCCATTGCCCGGCCAGATAGCAGGCGAGAAAAAGAACGGGATACACCATGCCATCGCCGACATCATCCAGGTCATAAGCGGCGGAAACAAGCAGCAGACTCCCGGAGAGAGCGGTCAGCCACGCTCCGCGGAACCGCCACACCAGCGGGGCAAGGCCCGCTGCAAAAAGCAGGTAAAAAAAAACTCTTTCCATGCCGTCATGATACCTGTCCTCCATCCCATAGAGGGCGGAAACAGTCAGGATGAGCAGACAGACCCAGGCGATCAGCCGGCTGCGGTAGTGCCAGGCGAGCGGAACCGCTCCGGCAAACCACAGGTAAAACGCGTAAACCGGATGGGCAGACACCTGATAGATCTGGCCGATCAGGAAGATGCCGGCGCCATAGATGGCGATGCCGACGATGGTCAGGGCCACTCCCCAACCCTCATGCCCTTTTCGGCGCCCCCATTCCCCTGCAGCATAGGCAGCCGCCAGGGAAACGATGATCGTGGTCAACTTGGTGCCAGGCAAGAGTCCCTGCCAGTTGGAGGCGATAAACGTCAGCACCCCCAAACCGAGCAGGACAGCGGCCAGGATGGGCAGGACAGGCGTTCGCGCCCCGCCTGCATACCGGCTCATGATCCGTTCATGCTGGTCTTCGTCAATGATGCCTTCATCCTTCCACTTTTTCGCTTCAGCTGCCAGCCATTTCACTTTGTTCATGGGCATTCCTCCGCATGCGTGTGATGTGAGGCACCTTTCAACTATATACGAATATTGTACCACGCATCTGCCAATAACGAAAAACCGCCTTGCTGCCAAGGCGGTTTCACCTGATTCACTTGCCTGAGATAAGAAATGCTGTAAGCCAGGTTCTGTACTCCCGTGCTGCAAACGGGTCTCCCCTCGCACCAAGAGCGGTAGTCATCTATCTATGGCGCATGGTGCGCCATCCGTCCCTCCGTTCATTTCCTTCAGGACGGTTCCCCTACCAAAATTTGGGTTTCTCGCTCGCAGGGTTTACCGCGTTCCATCTTTCCTGTCGCCAGGAAAGCTCCGTTTCTGTGGCACTTTCAGCGTACTCGGGTCTCAGGGAGAACCCTTTCCGCGCCGTCAGCGACGCCGAAGCCTCGCTGCCCTGGTTTATCACCAGGTACGAACACTCCAGGCATCTCAGCCTGGGCGAGCCTGGACTTTCCTCTACCGCAGCCGCCAGAAGCGAACTGCGGCAGCGACTACCCGCATTCCTTATCTCTATTGTGATTTCGCATGAAATAATTTATCATACATCGGGAATGCCGGTCAACTGAAATGACTGGCAGGGAAAGAAAATTGTTCAATTTCCCTTCCTGTAGTAGAATTACGTATGGATTCTGCCGCACCGATTCGAAGGGAAGGAATGTGCCATGATTACCATCACCCCTGCAGCCAGCGCCCGCTTGTCGGCGCTGATCAGCCATGAACCGGACGCGGACAGGCTCGGCATACGCCTGGTGGTGACCACGACGGGCTGCGGCAGCTACGCCTACAGCATCGCCATCACCGAACCGTCACCGGATGAGAGCACCATGACCATCTCCGGCATCATGCTTTGTTACAAAGAAGCCGATCGGCCGTTTCTTGAGGGGAGCATCGTGGATCTGAATCCCCACACCGGCCGCCTGCAGGTGTTCCGTCCGCATCCGCCGGCATCTCCATGCCCGCTTCCGCAGGGTGTACATAAGGAGGAATAGCGCTTGTTGATACTGCCTTTTGAAGGGAAAAAACCGCAAATCGATCCGTCCGTCTTCCTCGCGCGCGGTTCCGTGGTGACCGGCGATGTCACCATCGGCGCCGACACGTCGATCTGGTACAATACCGTGATTCGCGGCGACATCGCGCCCACCGTCATCGGCCGGCGCGTCAGCGTGCAGGACAACAGCACGCTGCACCAGAGCCCCGGCAATCCGCTGATCATCGAGGATGAGGTCACGATCGGCCACAATGTGATTCTGCACAGCTGCATCATCCGCCGGGGAGCCCTGATCGGCATGGGTGCCATTGTGATGGATGGCGCCGAGATCGGGGAAGAAGCGATGGTGGGAGCCGGCGCCCTGGTTCCACCCGGCATGAAAGTGCCGCCCCGCACCCTGGTGGTCGGTTCCCCGGCAAAGGTAAAACGGGAGCTGACCGAAGATGACTTCCGGGAGTTTCGCCGCATCCGCCAGTCCTATGTAGACAAGGGCAAGATCTACAAACGGCTGGAGGAAGAAGCGGGCAGCTGACGCATAACCGGCCTTCCCTGTGCGGCAGGCCGGTTATTTGGTGCCGGCGGGCATGGAACGGTAGTGTTCAAACAGCCGGTAGGAACGAATCGCCGTCTCCAAATGGAGGCGGTCCGGCTCCTTGGTGGTTACGTAACGCTGCAAAAAAGCGGAGATCCGGTAGATTACGGGCAGATAGCGGCGCAGGTAGCCTTCTGCGGCTATGCCTGCAAGAAAACCCGCCGCGCCTGCCACCACGGCGCCGGAAAGCGGCGCAAACGGCACCGTGAGCAGAAACGGCAGGAAGAAGCAGGTAACCAGATTGGTGGAGCAGCCGCTGTTGACGATGTCCGCCCGCCGGATCTCCTCCAGAGCTTCCAGCCGCTTGACGCCGGGATAGCTGAACACCTTGTGCTCGGCCCCGTGAAACTTTTTCAACCGGGCCGGAAAGACGAAATGAAAGCCGGCCAGATAAACGACCGCCCACAGGGGATCCACGGCCGTGAGCCATCGCAGCCCGGGGATGTGCGCGATCGGCAGCATATCAAGTGCCCCCAGCAGGAAGAGAGCCAGCATAAGGTGAAACAGATGGTAATACCATGGCAGGGAGAGGACGACACGCCACCACATTTTGCCCATGGTGCGCAGCGTGATGGTCTCCGCCCACAGATGAATCGTTCCCTTCTTTACTTCGGCGCAGGCAATTACCTTGCGATCATGAAAAAACACGCCGTTTCCAAACGAGATGCCCGTTATCATCGCCAGGTATTCTCCTTTCGCCATGATTTTGTTCGATTTGCATGAATGTAACGACTATCCACCCGCTTGAAGGAGGTTTCATTCGATGGTTCGCCTGGTTCCAACCACACCGTTGACGCCCACGCAAGATCCGTGGGAGCCGCTCTATAACGCCGCTCCCCCTTCCTATAAATTGACGAGCGTAGAATTTACCGTAACCAATCTGTGCAACCTGCGCTGTGAGCATTGTGCGGTCGGGGATACCCTCCGCTTCAAGGACGACGCGCCGATGCCGATGGCGGACATCCTGCGCCGGCTGGATGAAGCGGAAGATCTGCTCACCCTCAGTATAACAGGCGGCGAACCGATGTACAGCGAACGGACGGTAAAAGAGATCATCCTGCCGCTTCTCCGCTATGCCGCCGAACGCGGACTGCGCACACAGATCAATTCCAACATGACGATGCCTTTCTCCCGGTACGAGCTGATCCTGCCCTATCTCGACGTGATGCATATCTCCTGGAACTGGAGCACGCCGGAAGAATTCCACAGTATCGTATACGCAAAAACGCCGCAGCAGGTGTCGCTCAAACAGGCAGAAAACCTTTTCCAAACCATCGTCACCAACGTGCAGCAGCTGTCCAAGGAAGGGGTCTTTGTCTCAGCCGAAACCATGATCAACGCCCGCACCTGGCGGAAGCTGCCCGAACTGCACCGCCAGATTCACGCGATGGGGTGCCGGCGCCACGAGGTTCATCCCATGTACCCGAGCGATTTCGCCCGCGATCTGGAAGTGCTCTCTCTGGATCAGCTGCGGGAAGCGATCCATCGCCTGCTGGATGAACGCAACGAGGAGATGTGGATGCTGTTTGGCACACTGCCGTTCTTCGCCTGCAGCCCGCTGGCAGCGGATCGCGAGCTGATCCGGCGCCTGCGGGAGGCCAGGAACGTGTCCGTCCGCAATGATCCGGACGGCCGCAACCGCCTGAATGTCAATGTCTTTACCGGCGATGGCATCGTCACGGACTTCGGGGATGTGGAGCCGCTTGGCAACCTCAAGACCCACTCGCTGCAGGAGATGTTCCAGCGCTGGCTGGCCCATCCGCTCAACCAACAGATCAATTGCTACTGTCCGGAAGCCCGCTGCGCCGGCCCCAACCTGCTGGTGAAACATGCCTATTATCCAACCGTTTCCTTCAAGGAACGGAAAGCGCTCGTCTAAATGGCGCATACTAACGGGGGAGGTGTTTGTCGTGGCCAGAAGGCGCAGACCCCTCGTCCCCGGCGCAGAGGACGGGTTAAACCTGCTGAAAGCCCGTTTGCAAAACGTTTTGGAACCGGAAGATGCAAAATATCAAGCGGCCCGTAAGCTGAACATTCCGCTGCAGCCGGGATACAACGGCAATCTGACCGCCCACGATGCGGGGCGCATCGGCGGTCAACTGGGCGGCAGCATGGTCAAAGCGATGATCCGCTCGGTGAAGGAACAGATGGCCCGCCGGCCATAAGCGGCATAGCTAAAGAAGACGCCTTGGGGAAAGGCGTCTTCTTTCATATCAGCCAACCGTCAGAACCGTTCGTCAGGCTTCTGTTCCTGCCTGGGCTGACCCAGCATATGGCGGCTCAGCTTGTTTACCCGGTGAAACGAATCGAACATTTGATCGAGAACCTCGACGAGTTCCCGCATTTGGACCACTTTTCCGTGAACTCCTTCGAAATGATGGCGAATGTTTTTGCCATTCAACCGAACCATCGATTCACCTCCCCCAGACTTTCTCTGTTATCACCCTATGCCAAAGAGGCTCTTCTGGAGAAGGGTTTGCCCTTTTGCCATCGCCCAAATTTATGCCATGCGATACAAGCCGGGCCTGCGATCCGCAAACACCGGAATGCGGCCGCGGACTTCATCCACGAGCGCGAAATCGATCTCGCCCGTGACGATCTCTTCCTGCTGCATCGCTTCGGCCACGATCTCGCCCCAAGGATTGATCACCATGGAATGGCCGCAGAAGGTGTTATTGCCGCCGTCTCCCACCCGGTTGCAGGCAACCACGTACATCTGGTTCTCGATCGCCCGGGCAATCAGCAGCTGCCTCCAGTGATTCAGCCGGGGATGGGGCCACTGGGCGCAGACAAACAGCGCTTTAACCCCATGCAGGGCGTACGTTCTGAACCACTCCGGGAAGCGGATGTCGTAGCAGATCATCGAGCCGGTTGGCTGACCATCCATGGTATATATCCCGACCTCATCTCCCGCGGTCAGATACTTTTCCTCCTCCATGAGTCGAAACAAATGCGCTTTGCTGTATCGCCCAATCAACGCGCCCGAGCGATCGAACACATAGGAGGTGTTGTACACCTTGTTGCCGATCCGCTCGGCGATGGAGCCGCCGACCACGAAACTGTTCAACCGGCGCGCCGTCTCGCTCAACAGTGCTTTTGCCTGTGCGCCGCTGTCATCGGCGATCTCATCCAGCCGCTCCAGGTCGTACGCCGTATCCCACAATTCGGGAAGGAGAAGCAGGTCGGTTTCCTTCCCCTCCAGGCGTTCGACCATCTGCCTTACCTTCTCCCTGTTCTGCTCCGGCTGACCGAAGGCCACATCCATCTGCAGCAGCGCCACGTTCCACTTTTGCTTCATTCGTCAAAACCCCTCTTTCGCGCTCTCTCGCTCACGTGCCATTTCGTTGCTTCTATCGTAGCGTCCGGGACAGCGGAGTTCAAGACAAAAATGAAGGGAGCGGGGGGATTCCCGTTCCCTTCAGACTGACGAAAACAGTGCGGCATGGCATGATGGGCCCTGTGCGAAGTTCCCTTTAGAGAACCGGCTATGTGCGCGGACGAGGGCCTTCCAGTCTGGTTACCCGGCGATTCAGATCCACGACCTGTCTTTCCAGCCGATCAACGCGGTTTTCCAGTCGGTTGACCCGTTGATCCAGGCGATCCAGCCGCTCGTTGACATTGCCCGGAGTCGGCGGCCGGCCGGTCGGGATGAAGATGGTTTGACCCACAAAGAGTCGATACGGATATTGCAAATTATTCACGCGGATAATCTCTTCCACAGGCACGCCGAAGCGGCTGGCGATTCCAATGAGGGTGTCGCCCGGCTGAACGCGATAGTTCACTTTGCTCACTCCTTTTATCCTGCATCGTCGCTATTACCCTATGCCCGGCGTGACCATGCGGACATCAACGGACACCCATTTCTTGCAAAAAACTATCCATAACCATTCGGAGTCGGCCTGGGCGGATGCTGCGGAGGGCGCGGCCGGGACAGGGACCTTGCTTCAACGAAAAAACCCGGGGCCGCATCTTTCCATGCGCGCCTCGGGTTTTCGTCCCTCTCTTCGTTATTTTCTTTTCTTATTTGAAGACCGGTTCGGCCAATTGGGCCAATTTCTCCAGCGAGCTCTTCTCCACATCGGCATGCAGGCTGTTGCCGTGCGCGTCCATCGTGACAATCGCGGCAAAGTTTTTCACGCGCAGGTGCCACATCGCTTCCGGAATGCCGAACTCCATGAAGTCGACCCCTTCTACCTTTTCGATGCAATCCGCGTAATACTGGGCGGCTCCACCGATTGCGTTCAGGTAGACCGCACCGTGCTCCTGCAGCGCTTTGAGCGTCTTGGCCCCCATGCCGCCTTTCCCGATCACGGCGCGAACGCCGAACTTCTTGATGATCTCGCCTTGATACGGTTCTTCGCGGATGCTGGTCGTCGGGCCTGCCGCCTTCACATGCCATTCTCCCTGTTCGTCTTTCAGCATCACCGGACCGCAGTGGTAGATGATGCCGCCTTCCAGATCAACCGGACAGTCGTGATCCATCAGGTACTTGTGCAGCGCATCCCGGCCGGTATGCATCAGGCCGTTGATGATCACCACATCCCCCACCTTCAGGCTGCGAATTTGCTCTTCCGTAATAGGCGCCTCAAGCACCACTTCCCGTCGCCCTTCCCCTGTCGGCGCGTCAGCTGGCGTTTGGTCCATCTCGACGATTTCGTCCTTGTAGAGATAGTGGAGGATTTCGCCGGTTTGCGGATCGATCGCGACGCCCTGACGGCGGAAAGCCCAGCAGTTATAGGCGACGGAGACGAAAAAGCTGGCGGGCAGACGGTTTTCCACGCCGATTTTACAGCCCAGAAGCGTCGTATTGCCGCCGAAGCCCATGGTTCCGATGCCGAGCGTATTGGCCGCTTCCATAATATACTCTTCCAGCTCGCGCAGCGTTGGATTGGGATTGACGTCATCGACACGGCGGAACAGCTGGTGCTTCGCCAGCGCATAGCCGGAGGTGCGGTCTCCCCCGATTCCCACACCGATGAATCCGGCGCTGCAGCCCTGTCCCTGTGCCTGATAAACGGCGTGCAAAATGCACTTGCGGATGCCATCCAGATCGCGCCCCGCTTTGCCGAGCCCCTCCAGTTCGGTCGGCAGCGAATACTGGATGTTTTTGTTTTCACAGCCGCCCCCTTTCAGGATCAGGCGGACTTCAATCACATCTTTCTCCCACTGTTCGAAGTGAATCACCGGCGTTCCGGGCCCGAGGTTGTTGCCCGAGTTTTCCCCGGTCAGGGAATCGACGGAGTTGGGACGCAGCTTGCCCTGCTTGGTCGCTTCCGCCACGGCTTCCAGGATGGCTTTCTTCATCTCGATCTGGTTGGCTCCCACCGGCGTCTTGATCTCAAAGGTGGGCATGCCCGTATCCTGGCAGATCGGGGATACATTCTCTTCGGCCATTTTGATGTTTTGCGTGATGGTGGAGAGGGAAAGCGCGGATCTTGTGCCCAGATCTTCCCGTTTTTTCGCCTCGTTGATCGCCTTGCGCACATCCGGCGGAAGATAGGTGGATGTCTCCGTGATGAGCGCCAGCATGCTCTCTTTGAACTTGTTCATCTATGTCGCTCCTTTTCCCTGAAAAGTCACAAGCGTTCGTCTTGTAAACGTCATTCATTATACCACAGATGCGTGTACATGAGTATGACACTCCTTGCACTTCCCCTGAAACGAAACGGCAGGAACCGCGTCCAACAAGCAGAAAAACGCGAGGAGGATCAGCATGGTAACATATGCGCGGCAAGTCCGGCTTCTCTGTTCCTTGCTGGCGGCCTTAGTGCCGCTGGTGATGTTTGCCTCCCCGTCCTCGTCAGACGAGGAGACGCGGGCGTCCGGGGGTAATCCGCTTCCGGTCGTCGGTTCGTATGCCCATCTGAAACAGCTGCTCGCCAAGGAATGGGAGTATCACCGTACGCTTCGGATGGATTATGCCGTGGAAAACGGCGCGGTATTCAAAGCGGGTGCCCCTCAGGCTGCGGTCCCTGCTGCCGGCACCGCCCCCGCCGACGCCGTTTATTCCGCCACCAACGTGCAGGTGGAAGGGGTGGACGAGGCGGATATCGTCAAGACGGACGGGACTTACCTCTATCAGGCGCGGCAGGAGGAGGTTGTCATCACGCAGGCCTATCCGGTCCAAGAGATGAAAATCGTCAGCCGCCTGCCTTTCCAGGGAGAGCAGTTCACCCCGCAGGAGCTGTATGTGGACGACAATTACCTGGTGGTGATCGGAGAATCCCACCCCGCTGTTTATGATGCGGCGCAGGCTGACTACTTCGTGCCCGTTACGACGAAAGCCGTCCTCTACGACATCCACGACAAAACCGCCCCCCGGCAGCTGCGGGAGGTGGAGATCGAGGGCAGCTATCTGACCTCGCGCAAGATCGGTTCCTCCCTGTACCTGATAAGCAGCCGCTCTATTAATCTGTATGGGGTGATGCAGGCGGAAACGGAGCTGCCGCCGCCGGTTTACCGGGATTCTCTCTTTGAACAAACATTCAAAGGCATTGGCTATCAGGAGATCCGCTACTTCCCGGACAACGTGAGGCCAAACTACCTGCTGGTCGCCGGTCTCAATCTGGATCAGCCCAGGCAGCATCTGGATGTCTCCGCCTACCTCGGTTCCGGCGAGCATGTGTATGCATCGGCAGCCAATCTCTATGTGGCTGTCAGCAGGAACGAGGTAACGCCCGCTGCCGCGAAACGCGTACCTTTCGTCGGCCCCGTGCCAGCCAACCAGAGCACCACGGTGTACAAATTCGCCCTGACCAACGGACACGTTGCTTACAAAGGCAGCGGCCGCGTGCCCGGAACCGTCCTGAACCAGTTCTCCATGGACGAACAGAACGGCTTCCTGCGGATCGCCACGACGGTTGGCAATATCTGGCGTAACGACGAAGCCACTTCGAAAAACAACATGTATGTGCTGGACGCATCCCTGCGGACAGTCGGCAAGCTGGAAAACATCGCGCCCGGCGAAAAAATCTATGCCGTGCGCTTCATGGGCAGCCGCGCTTACATGGTGACGTTCAAAAAGGTGGATCCCCTGTTCGTGATCGACCTGCAAGACCCGAAAGCGCCGCGAATCCTCGGCAAGCTGAAAATCCCCGGCTACAGCGATTACCTCCATCCGTATGACGAGAACCATCTCATCGGTTTCGGCAAGGATACCACAGAAGTGAAGGATACCGCCTATTATCAAGGACTGAAGGTGGCCCTGTTCGATGTGTCGGACGTCGCCCATCCGAAAGAGATGTTCAAGGAGGTGATCGGGGACCGCGGAACCGATTCCGAGCTGCTGCGCAACCACAAGGCCCTCCTGTTCTCCAAAGAAAAAAACCTGCTCGCCTTCCCCGTCACCCTGATGGAGAAGGACAAACAGGTCCGGAACGGAAACAGCCTCGAATACGGCAGCTTTACCTTCCAGGGCGCCTATGTGTACTCCCTCGACCTCGCGCACGGCTTCCGGCTGCGCGCCCGCATCACCCATCTGGACCCGGAAGTGCCCCTGCAAGCCGGGGACGCCTGGTACAGAAGCGAGAACAATGTGGAGCGGATTCTGTATATCCGCAACATGCTGTACACCATTTCCGACACGACCATCAAAGCGCATGAGTTAACCACCCTCCGGGAAGCCGGTGTGCTGGCCATCCCTTCGCGGCAGTAGCCTGCGCCGGGGGGCAAGACTCTACCAGCCTGCGCAGAATCGTGCTAATATGGGGGTACGCGATTTGTAGGAAAGGAAGTAACCCGCCATGGCATTGCTAGATTTAAACGTGGTCTCGACCCTGTGCGGTTTGACGGCCGTCCTGGTGGCTGCGTTCATCCGACTCCACTGGCCGTTCCGCTTTCAGTATATCAGCAGTCTTTACCGCTACCGCCCCGACCTCATGATTCGCTGGCTGGAAACCTCCTATCGCCGCAATGGTTCCCGCACGGTCGCCATGCTGGATAAATCCACGGCCGAAATCATGAGGGGCAACTATGAGCTGGCGGAGAAGTTTATCGCAGAAGGTCTCACCTCCTGCAAGGAGAAACCCTCCCTGTTCAACCAGGCGATGGTTCACTATTTTTTCTACAATCTGTCCATCGTCTATCTGCAGCGCGGAAAGTACGGGGAAGCGCTTGATGTCGCATTTCGCGTCTATGAACGGGATCATTCCCTGACCAATGCGCTGGGAGTGATCGTCTGTGCCCATGCCAGGTTGGGCGACCTCGGCGGCGCTTGGGAAGCGTATCAGATGCTGCCCAAGAAACGGCTCAAGCCGGAACTGCAGCTTTTCTGCCTGGCGGAAATCGAAGCGGCGAAAGGCAACTTCGAACGGGCCGTCCAGTATTTGAAAAAGCTGCTGACCCTCCGCTTTGCCAGCATCCTGCATCTGAGCCGGACCGAAATCGAGAAGCGGCTCGAAGAATGGACGAAAGCCTCCACCCAAGCGGGATAATCGTCTCTTGTACAGTGAAAAAGGCCGTTGGTGCTTGCCGCACCTTCGGCCTGCTTGTCGTGTTGGCAGGAGCGTTTTGTTCATGAATCAAGTTCCGTCAGAATGGCACGCAGGAAGAGATCAATCTCCCCTTTCAGAATGGGGCCGTGTCCCGTGGCAAGCAGTTGAACCGGCCATTCCAGCACCGCTTCCACCCCTTCCCGAAAGGCGGCCACCTTTTCCGGTTCCTGCTCCTTCCATTTCGCAATGAAGCGGAGATACTGCGCCCTTCGCTCCGCTTCCTCCCCCACCACTTCTCCCAGCGGCTCGGCGAAGAAACAGAGATGATCCCCGATGAAGCATATTTTGCTGGCGGGATCAAAGTAGGCGACGGACCCTTCCGTATGGGCGGCGAGCTGTTTGAACGACAGCCCCGACACCTCCCCGGCCTTTCCGGTGAGGGTATGGCCGAAAAGCGTTTGGGAGAAATCATCCAGCTCGAAAAAATCTTCCAGATGGATCCAGTTGAGGCGGGATGGGAACATCTCTGCATTTCCAATGTGGTCGGGATGCCGGTGGGTAAAAAATACCTGCTCGATGCGCTCTTCCGTCACCCCGATCTGCTGCAGCGCCTGCTGCACATAAGGACGGTGCTTTCGCAGGTTGGTGTCTATGAGGAGAAAACGATCATCCCTTGCGATCACATAGTTGTTGATGAAGCTTTTCCACGCTTCTTCATACGTAATGATCGCCCAGACATGCTCGGCGATTTTGCGGGTAATATGCGGCAATTCCCATCTCCCCTCTCGACTGAAACTGACTGGCAGAACCATTTCCGTGTATTATAACATGATTTGGCGGCGGCTGCTGTGAAGGCAGGCCTTTTTGGGTGAATGGAACCAGGTGGTTCAACCCAGGCGGTTGACAGTGCCAGGCAAAAAAAGTCCCCCATCGGGCCGATGCTGACCCGTTTGGGGGGAATGGCGTCAAGCCTGCCGATCATTTAGGAAAACAATCTTCTGGGGTTCTCCACGAACATCCTGTCAAGTTGCTCTTCCCGAATGCCTGCTTTTTGCAGCACCGGAATCACGTTGTCAAACAGATGGGTGACATGCCAATTGGACAGCAACCTTTCGACGGTGGCCGGCATCGCCAGGGGTCTTCCGAGCCAGACATTGACCGTATCATGGGACAGCATGAGGCGATCTTCGAACCCCATTCCGAGCAAACCGATCAAAACGGTCGTTCTTGCCTCATCCGTAGGCGCTCCCACCAATCCTTGAATGCCGAATCGGTCAAAGGCAATGGATACGCCCTGCTGCAAAGTGCGCAGATGATAAGCCGCATCCGTATTTCCGCACATGTGCCCGATCACGATTTTCGCCGGATCCACCCCTTCTGCGAGCAGCAGCGCCGCCTGTTCAGGGCCCATCGTGCCTTCCTGGGTATGGGTAAGAATCGGGATTCCGGTCTCCTTGTGCGCCCTGGCAGCCGCTTTGAAAAACATCCGCTCATAATCGGTGATGCAGTCCTTGCTGGAAGCCAGTTTGATCACACCCGGCTTAATCCCCGTTTCCCCGATGCCTTCCGTGATCTCTTTCATGAACATGTCATAGATTTCGGATTCCGCGTCACCCAATCCCGCCCGGAACTTAAAATAGGCGGTCGCCCCTTCCCCTTCGTAGTAATAGCCGGTTGCGCACACGATTTGCAGCCCGGTTCTCTCGGCGATCTCTTTCAGCAGCACCGGATCTCTGCCGCACTCGTTGGGAGTGGGATCGACGACGGTTTTTACCCCATGGGCCATCACCCGTTTGGCCACCTCAATCCCCACCTGCAGAGCCTGTTCACGGTCGGGCTTGCCCAACGTGCAGTCTCCCGCAAACCCGGGATAGCCGAACTGGAAGTGTTCATGAATCAAGGTTTTTCCCAACCGGTCCGCCGTAATCGGCCCCAACACCGTATTCACCATGGTCATGCCTATCCCCCGTTTCAAGGAAATGAAGGTATCATGCGTTTTGCCGCTTGCTCCTCTCCTGTTCCTGCAGCACTCTCCACAAGATTTTTCCGCTTCCGGAAATCGGCAGCCGATCGACGAATTCCACGATCCGCGGGTATTTGTAGGACGCCATCTGCGTGCTTGCCCAGTCGATCAGTTCCTGCGCGCCCGTCTTGTCCCGGCAGCTTTCCCGCAGCACGATATACGCTTTGACCTGCTCCCCTCTGCGCTCGTCCGGCACCCCGATGACACAAGCCTGTTCCACGGCCGGATGCTTGTAGAGCACCGACTCCACTTCCGTCGGCCAGACTTTGTACCCCGCAGCGTTGATCATCCGCTTCACCCGGTCCACCATGAAGAAATAGCCCTCGTCATCGAATTTGACAATGTCCCCGGTCCGGAAAAACGGCTTCCCTTCCTTCCGGACAAATGCTTGTTCCGTTTCCTCCGGACGTTTCCAGTAGCCCTTGAAAACCTGCGGACCATGGACGATCAATTCCCCTTCTTCTCCCGGCCCCAGCTCCTGCAAGGTTACCGGATGGACCACTTTCGCCTCCACGTCAAATGACGGGATGCCCAGACACTGAAGCTTCGGGCGGTCAGGCGGGTTAAAGTGGGTTTGGGAGATGGTTTCGGTCAAGCCGTATCCTTCGACATACATAAGACCGGTCAGCTCCAGCAGCTTCTTGCCGACCGCTTCAGGCAGGGGGGCACCCCCTCCCGCGATGTAGCACAAGGACTGCACGTCCTCCCTGGTCAAGCCGGGAGTGGAAAGGAAATCGATCAGCATGGTGCTGATGTTCACCCAATGCGTGCAGCCATGCTGCCGGATCAACCACTTGGCTGTCTCCCGGTCCCACCTGGTCATCAGCACGATCGTAGAGCCGCTGAAGATGGGGGCATTCATGCTGTGCTGCATGCCGGTCACGTGAAAAAACGGCAGTGCAGAAAGAGAGACCGTGTCGGCCGTCAGATTCCCCCAGGCGACGGAGCCGAGGATATTGGCCTGGACCGTACGATGGGTGTGCATACATCCCTTGGGTATGCCGGTCGTACCGGACGTATACGGCAAAACGGCCATATCGTCAGTGGAGAAGGCCACGGCGTCCGGCGCACAGCCGGCTGACAGCGCTTCGCTCCACGGAGTCACACGCTCATCCTGCATCCGTTCACTCGCGGCCAGCAGAAACGCCGGGAGCGGCTCCTCTCCGCTCGGATTGGCGTACTCCGAATAGGCGGCGGTGATCACATGTTCCAGTGGGGTTCGTTCCAAGAGCGGCGCGATCCGGTCATACAGCTCCTGTCCGACGACGGCCACTTTTGCTTCGCTGTCCTCGAGGTAAAAAGCAAGTTCCTCCGTCGTATTCATCGGGTTGATAGGCACCACAACCGCCCCCGCCCGGAGAATGGCATAGTACGCCATGATATAGGGCGGAGAGTTTTGCATGTAAAGAAGGACGCGGTCCCCTTTGGCGACGTTCAGCTTCTTTTGTAGAAATCCAGCCATGTTGTTCACGTCATCGTCCAGTTCCCGATACGTGATGACACGACCGTAATACCAGATGGCCGCCTTGTCCGGATAGCGGTTGGCGGAGACTGCCAGGTTGGCATCAATGGTGGTTTTGGGAACCGTGAGCGTCGTCGGCAATCTTTTGGGCCAGAAGGCAACATGACGGTTCATGCCAACGTCCCTCCGTCAATGAAAATCGTTTGGCCGGTGATGTATTGGGAGGCATCGGAAGCCAGCAGCAAAACGGTTCCCGCCAGGTCGTCCACTTCGCCCAGCCTTTTGATGGCCAGGGAAGAGAGCACTTTTTGCAAAAAGGCTTCGTTGGACAATTCCGCCTCGTTGATCGCCGTCTTGATATAGCCGGGACCGATGGCGTTCACCTGGATGTTGTACCGCGCCCATTCCTTGGCGAGGGCTCGCGTCAGATTGATGACGCCGGCCTTGCTGGCGCAATACGGGGCGATTGCAACGGCCCCCATCGCGCCGGCGACGGAAGCAATATTGATGATTTTCCCGCCATGCTGCTCCTTCATGACCTTCGCCACGGCTTGGGCACAGAAAAAGACGCCCTTCAGGTTGGTATCCATCACCTTGTCCCAATCCTCTTCCGTTACGTCCAGCGCAAACCTGGTTATGCCGACGCCCGCATTGTTAACCAGAATATCGATGCGGCCGAACCGCTCCTTTACCGTCTGCGCCATCCGGTGCAGCGCAGCCACATCCTGCACGTCTACGGCCAGCGCGAACGATCGCCGGCCCATGGCGCGGATCTCCTCCGCTACCAGCTCTCCCTCCGCTGCATGGCGGCTGACGACCACCACATCGGCCCCGTGCGATGCCAGCGCCCTCGCCATGCCTGCTCCCAGGCCCCTGCTGCCGCCTGTTACAATCGCCACGCGGCCGGTCAAATCAAACAGGCTCTCCATTCCGTCCCCTCCTCTGTGAACCGGCTAAGGAAGCAGCACGACCTTGCCGGTGGTCTGTCTTCCTTCCAGCCGCTCATGGGCCTTTTGTGCTTCCGCCAGCGGCAACGTTTCCCCGATGATCACCCGCAAGGCGCCTTCCCCGAGATAGCCGAGCAGCTCCCGGACACTCTCCCTGTACAGCGCGGAATTCTGCATGACATGGACCAGCCAGAACCCGATGACGCTTGCACTGCGCTGCATCAGGAGCGCAGGGTCAAACCGGGTCTCGGTGCCGCCCGCTCGTCCGTAGACGACCAGACGGCCAAACGTCGACAAGCAGTGCAAGCTTTTTTTGAAAATCTCGCCGCCCACCATCTCCAGAATGACATCCGCCCCTTTGTTGCCCGTGATGTCCATCACCCGGTCGGCCCAGTCGTCCTCGCGGTAGTTGAGCCCGACATCTGCGCCCAGCGAGCGGGCAAGCTCCAGCTTCTCCGGGCTGCCGGCCGTCGCGATGACCAGACCGGCGCCCATCCGCTTCGCCAGCTGGACAGCCAGCGTACCCACGCCGCCGGCTGCCGCGTGCACCAATACCGTTTCTCCCGGACTCATGCGGGCCGATGTTTTCAAGATATGATAGGCGGTAAGCCCCTGCAGCAGGATGGCAGCCGCCTGCTCGAACCCGACGCCTTCCGGTATCCGAATCAGCTGCTTCTCGTGCAGCGTCACATACTCCGCATAGCAGCCGCTCTCCGTGAGCGCAACGACCCGGTCGCCCGGTTGGAAGCCGGCCACCTCGGGCGACACTTCTGTAATCACACCGGCCACTTCCGAGCCGGGTATGTACGGCAGCGGAGTTTCCGCCAAATAGCGGCCGTATCGCCGAGCCGTATCGGCAAAGTTCACGCCTGCCGCCTTGACTTGCACCAGCACATGGCCCGGTTTTACCGCTGGCACGGGAACCTCGACGACCTGCAGCACATCGGGCGGTCCATACGTCTGAAACTGAACGGCTCTCATCGTGATCAACTCCTTTGTCTTCTTCCATGGCTAGGTATTCAGGCATCCGCCGCAGGGACGTCAGGGTTGTCGCGCCATCTCCTGCGCGGCGGCCAGCAACGTGCGCGTGAACGCCCCATACCTTTCAAACCGCTCGTCCTGCGTCTGCCCCTTCTTCCAGCGGTAGTAGATTTGTTGGCAGATGACCGCCAGCTTGAAGTAGGCAAAAGTCAGGTAGTAGGGAAGGCGGGAAATGTCGCGTCCGCTTTTCCGGGCATACGCCTCGATAAACTCCGCCCGTGTCATGAAGCCGGGCAGCACGGTGACGGAAGGCTTCCCCATCCCGTATTTGAGGAGATCGGGATCGCCATCCTGGGTCCAATAGCTCAAGGCGCACCCCAGATCGGCCAGCGGGTCTCCGATGGTGGTCATCTCCCAGTCGAAGATGCCCACCATCCGGCTTGGATCTTCAGCGTCAAACATGACGTTGTTCAGCTTGTAATCGTAATGGATGACCGCCGGCTGCGGGGATGGGGGCACATGGTCCGCCAACCACCGCTGCAGCTCTTCCACGCCCGGGATCTCATCCGTTTTGGCCCGCTCGTACCGCGCGATCCAGCCGTTTACCTGGCGCGTCAGAAAGCCTTCGGGATAGCCGATGCCTCCTAGCCCCGCCGCCTCGTAATCGATGCCGTGCAGCTCCACCAGCCGGTCCACCATCGTCTCCGAGATGCGGCGGCACAGCTCTGGCGTCGGTTCCCACTCCTCCGGAAACTCGGTATTCAGGACGACGCCATGGCGCCGCTCCATGACGAAAAAGGGGCTTCCCAGGACAGCGGGATCGTCACAGTATGCATACGGCCGGGGAGCCAACGGAAAAACAGGATGAAGCCTGCTTAGGATCATGTATTCACGTCCCATGTCGTGGGCCTTGGGCGCCACGGGGCCGAGGGGAGGGCGGCGCAGGACGGCCTCCCAACCGCCGATCCGCAATTCGTACGTCAGATTTGATGCCCCATTGCCAAACTGCCGGATGACCAGCGGGGAACGATCCGCGATGCCAAGCTTTTCGCGCAGATAGCGTTCCAGCCGCTGTACATCCAGCTCCTCCCCCCGGCGTACGGCAATCGTATCCCGACGCGCGGACATGCGTTTTGCCTGCTCGTTATCCGCCATACCATCACCTTGCCTATGCATCGTCATCCCATCCTTTGCCGGTTTTCCGGCCCGGTGTCCCCGCCTTCCCCTTCTCTTCGGTGCATGCCGCAGGCTTAACTGCAGGATCTCCTGTCTCCGCATAGCGCTGCTGCACATTACAAGCCGTATCAATGCCCGACAAACCCATCAAGGCGAATGGGCCGGGCGGATGATGGAGGCCCTTCATGCAGACACGGATATCGCCGATATTCATGCCAACCCTCCTCGACATTTGTTTGGTGGCGATGGTGCCGGAACATTCCAGGCGGTCGGTATCTTGACCGTCTTCTATAACAGATGCTATGAATACGCTTTCAATTCCAATTTGGCGATAGCGGCACGGTGAACTTCATCCGGTCCGTCAGCCAGCCGCAGCGTCCGGGCATTGGCCCAATGGGCGGCCAGCGGAAAATCTTCGCTCACGCCCGCCGCGCCAAGCGCCTGTATCGCGCGGTCCAGCACCTGCAAAGCCATATTGGGAGCGACCACCTTGATCATGGCGATCTCTTTTTTCGCCGCCTTGTTGCCCACGGTGTCCATCATATACGCGGCTTTCAGGGTGAGCAGGCGCGCCTGCTCGATCTCGATGCGGGAGTTGGCGATCCATTCCTGCATCACTCCCTGTTCCGCCAAAGACCTGCCAAAGGCGACCCGTTCCTTCACCCGCCTGCACATGATCTCCAGCGCCCGCTCCGCCGCCCCGATCAGGCGCATGCAGTGATGGATCCGTCCGGGGCCAAGCCTTCCCTGCGCGATGGCAAAGCCTTTTCCTTCCCCCCAGATGATGTTGGAAGCGGGAACCCGCACCCGGTCATATTCAATTTCCGCATGGCCGTGGGGGGCGTGATCGTAGCCAAAGACAGGCAGGCGGCGTGTGATCTTCACTCCGGGCGTATCCAGCGGGACCAGAATCATCGCATGCTGTTCATGTTTCGGCGCCGACGGATTCGATTTGCCCATGACGATGGCAATCTTGCAGCGCGGATCGCCCGCCCCCGACGACCACCATTTCCGGCCGGTGACGACATATTCGTCCCCGTCCCGCTCAATCGTCGTTTCGATGTTGGTGGCATCGGATGACGCCACAGCGGGCTCCGTCATGGAGAAGCAGGAGCGGATCTCGCCGTTTAGCAGCGGAATGAGCCACTTCTGTTTCTGCTCTTCGGTGCCGTAGCGGACCAGCACTTCCATGTTGCCCGTGTCCGGTGCGGCGCAGTTGAACACTTCCGGCGCGATGAAGGAACGTCCCATGATTTCGCACAGCGGCGCGTATTCAAGATTGGTCAGTCCTGCGCCGTATTCGCTCTCCGGCAAAAACAGGTTCCACAATCCCGCCGCCTTGGCCTTTGCCTTCAATTCCTCCATGATCGGCGGTACATGCCAGCGATCCGGCCCTTCGTTCAGCTGGCGCTCATAGACCGCTTCATTTGGATAGACCACTTCGTCCATGAACTGTGTCAACCGCCGCTGCAGGTCCTTTACTTTGTCGCTGTAATCAAAATTCACGTGCATGCCTCCTTGGCAAACAGAATACTAACCGGTTGGTATTGTAATTATATTACAACAATTCAGGCGATTCAATTGGGAAAAGATGCACGCCTCCGTCCGTCTGAAAGGAAAACGGCATGCTCACCCGTTATTTCCATATGGCGAATCAGCTTGGAAATCAACTCTTCAACCGAGATCGTTTCCTGTTTTTCTACCTGCTCCGTTTTATCAAAATAGGTGAACGTCACAGTATCCCCATCATCCGCCAAAAAAGCGCCGAGCGGCTAACGCTTGGCGCTTGATATACCGACCAAGCCGTTTCCCTATTTTCCCATTCCCTTTAACCGGGTTACTCTTGTTGGAACAATCTGCATTGTTCAGAGCAGTATAATATGTCTTTCCAGGTAAAAAATTCTTTCCCGCATCCTATACAGGTAACAGGCCGAATCATGACCGCTTCGTCTTCTTTCTGCAAAAACGCCAGTTCCAATCGCAAGAAATCACGAACCGTCTCAGTTCGGGGATCGTATTTGTACTGATCCCAGACCGCCTTCAAATCCAGGTCGACAACGGAACGATCCGCCAGCTGCACCCTGAGCAAAAACACGTCCCACTCTACGATTTGCAGCCCCATGCTGTACAGTTGTTCCTCTACCGCTTGATAGAATTCCTTGCGGCTGAGATGGGTGACCGGGCTCATGGACACCCCCCTCCTTTCTGAAAGGTTAGAGAAATTGTCATGATCGCCGCACTGGTTTTCGTTCATCAACGTTTAAAATATAAGTAACGCTGTCTGGGAGGTGTAAAAATGCGACTCGCATTGGAACGCCACTATCATCATTTCCCTGTGTTTCACAATCTTCCTGACAAGCGAATCCAGGAGATTCTGGAAAACGCTTTCTGCAGAAAGTACCACAAGGGGCAAATCCTGTTCATGACAGAAGATCCGCGGGACCGAATCTACTTTTCTCTCAGCGGGTACATCAAACTATCTGAGATGAACGAAGATTGCTCCAGCCAGTTCTTGATGTATCTGAAACCCTACAGCATGTTTCCCTACGTCGGGTTGTTCCAGGACAAGTTCTACCGATTTTCAGCGGAAGCCGTCACCGATATTGAAGTGCTCTACATTGCAACGGCCACATTTGAACGTCTCGTGCAGAATGACCCCATGGCTCTGATCAATCTGATCAAGACCATGGGAGACAAAGTGTATAAACATGAAGTGCGAATCCAGAAATTGACCCAGGTTCACGCATCCGACCGGGTACGCCATCTGATCGGTTTCCTGATGCAGGATATAGGAGAGAAGACGGATTCTGCCGACTTCTGTATCCCCTGCCCAATCACAACGACCGATCTGGCCAAAATGTCCGGCACCAGCCGGGAAACGGTCAGCCATGTCCTGCAGGAATACAAAGCGGCCGGGAAACTGGATATTTCCCACAAAATCATCACCATCAAGGATCCCGCATTCTTTTTGACTTGATGGGATGAGAAAGAGAGGCCGGTTTAACCCCGGCTCTCTCCCTCCTTTTATCAGCGGGCGAAAATTCGGGTGCCTCCCTCTCCAAGCAGGGCGGCGTAGGCTTTTTCCAAGGATGTGATGATGGCGGTTCTACCGGTTTTGGATTCCGCAAACTTCACCGCCGCCTGCACTTTCGGAAGCATGCTGCCCGGAGCAAAATGTCCTTCCTGAATGTATTGCTTCATCTGCTCCGTCGTAACCGTTCCCAAATCCGTTTGATTTGGTTGCCGAAAGTGGATCGACACTTTCTCCACAGCCGTCAGGATCAGCAGGATGTCGGCGTCGAGCTGTTCAGCCAGTTTTTCGGCAGCTAGGTCTTTGTCAATGACCGCTTCCACTCCCTCAAGTGTTCCGTCCTCCCGGCGAATGACCGGAATTCCGCCACCGCCGACCCCGATTACGATGTAGCCGTCATGAACCAGGTCCCGAATGACTTCTTTTTCGACTATATCTATGGGAATCGGGGAGGGAACCACCCGCCGCCATCCCCGGCCGGCATCCTCCTTGAACACATGGTTTTTCTCCCGCATGATCTTCCGTGCTTCCGATTCCGTATAGAAGGGACCGATCGGCTTGGTTGGATGGTCAAAGGCCGGGTCATCGGGATCCACCACCACTTGTGAAATGACGGTGGCCGCTTCTTTGCGAATGCCAGCCTTAACCAGCGATTTGTCAATGGACCGCTGCAACCAGTATCCGATCATTCCCTGGCTCATGGCGTCACATGTGTCCAGCGGCATTGCCGGAGTTTTGGCCGTATTTGCCGCATGCTGCTGCAGGACAAGATTGCCAACTTGCGGTCCGTTGCCATGGACCACCATAATTTCATATCCTGCCTTGATAATATCCAACAGTTGTTCGGCGGTTTCTTCGCATACTTTCTGCTGGGACTCAGCAGTAGCCAGTTCGTTTTCTTTCTGCAACGCGTTTCCGCCAAGAGCGATCACGACTCTTTTCATGTTGTACTCCTCTCCATCCCATATTTAAGGTGCTATGGTTCCGTTTGCCATGAGGGCGATGGAAACGGCCGCCATGATCAGGATAACGGCGGCAGCGCCCAGTTCATACCCCTTGAACGGCTTTTCTCCTTGTTCCTTGCGCGCCTTCAGGTAGAAGAAAATTCCCGGCGCGTACAGGACGGACACCATCAGAAGATACGACAGCCCTGCCGCATAAACGAGCCAAATCGAATAGATCGTGGCCACGATGCCAAGGAACAGGTCCTTGCCGCGTCTTTCTTCCCCGCCGTAACTTTCACCCGTATAAGCCAGCTTCAATTGGTACAAGGCGGAGAACAGGTAGGGCAGCAGAATCGCGACCCCGGCCATGGAATAAAGCGCTTTGTAGGTGGATTCTGAAAACAGCACCAGCAGGATGAAAGTCTGGATTAATCCGTTGGTCAGCCAGAGGGAGGCACTGGGAGTTCCGTTTTCGTTCTCCCTGGCCAGCCATTTCGGCAACACGCCATCCTTGGCGGCCACATAAGGAATTTCCGATGCCAGGAGGGTCCATCCCAGCAGGGCTCCCAGCAGGGACACCACCAGACCGAGATTGATAACCGCCGCTCCCCATTTGCCGACTACCGATTCCATGACGTATGCCATCGAAGGGGGTTCCAACTCCGCCAATTCCGGTTGGCTCATAACTCCCAACGAGAAGATGGAGATCAACACGTAGATCAGCATGGTGACAAGCAATCCCATGACGGTAGCCCGACCGACATCCCTGCGCTCTTTCGCACGGCCCGACAGCACGACAGCGCCTTCCACCCCAATAAACACCCACAGGGTTACCAGCATGGTGCTTTTGACTTGTTCCTGCACCGTCGGCCAATCAAATCCACCTTTCCCCCAGAAATCCTGATGGAAAATGTCGGCTTTGAACGCGAAGATCATGATGATAATGAACAGAAAGATCGGCACCAGTTTTGCGATGGTGGTTATCAAATTGATAAATGAAGCTTCTCTGACACCTTTCAGGACCAGTGCGTGGACGACCCATAGAATGATCGTTGCCCCGATGATGGATGCCAGGTTATTGCCTTCCCCGAAAACCGGGAAAAAGTAGCTGAGAGCACTGAACAAGAGCGTGGCGTAGGCTACGTTTCCCAGCCAGGCGGAGATCCAGTAGCCCCACGCCGAGTTAAAGCCCAAAAATTCGCCGAACCCGGCCCTGGCGTAGCTGTATATCCCACCGTCCAGTTCCGGTTTGCGCAGGGCCAGATTCTGGTAAACCAGCGCCAGGGCAATCATGCCGATACCTGTGATGATCCAGCCGACAATGACCGCCCCACTGTTGGCTCCGGACGCCATGTCGCTCGGAAGGTTGAAGGCGCCTCCACCGATCATGGATCCGACTACCAGTGCGGTCAGGGAGAACAGTCCGAGTTTATTCTCTTTCATTGTTCTCACTCCTTAGATTGGTTGCTCCTTCAAGGCAACTACAAGGTTGCCGCCATGATGGCTTTGATCGTGTGCAACCGGTTTTCCGCCTGGTCAAACACCAGTGAATGCCTGCTCTGGAACACTTCATCGGTGACCTCCATCTCCCGGAGCCCATATTCCTCATAAATTTTTCGCCCCACTGTGGTTTCGAGGTCATGGAAAGCCGGCAGACAGTGGAGGAAGATAACGTCCGGATTGCCGGTCATGCGGAGCATGTCCATGTTGACCTGATAGGGTTTTAAAAGGGAAATACGCTCTGCAAACCGGTCTTCTTCTCCCATGGACACCCAAACGTCAGTGTAGATGACATCGGCCCCGAGGACTCCTTCTTCAATATCTTCCGTCAAGGTGATGACCGCTCCCGTGTTTTTTGCAATCGCAAGGGCGGTTTGCACGAGATCCTCTTCCGGCCAGAGCTGTTTCGGTGCCACAATCCTGAAATCGAGTCCCATTTTGGCGGAACCGATCATCAGCGTATTGCCCATGTTGTTCCGGCCATCACCGACGTAGGCCATTCTGATTCCTTCCAAGCGGCCAAAACGCTCCTTAATCGTAAGGAAGTCAGCAAGAATTTGCGTCGGATGGTATTTGTCGGTGAGCCCGTTCCATACGGGAACCCCTGCGTGCTTAGCCAGTTCTTCCACTGTTTCGTGATTGAAGCCGCGGAACTCGATGCCGTCGAACATTCTTCCGAGAACCTTGGCGGTATCGGCCACCGATTCTTTATTCCCCAGCTGGATATCATCCTTGCCCAAGTATTCGGGATGGGCGCCAAGATCCACGCAGGCTACCACAAATGCGCAACGGGTACGGGTGGACGGCTTTTCAAACAACAGGGCGATGTTTTTGCCCTCCAACAGTTTCGGCAATACTCCCGCATATTTCTGGGCTTTCAACTGCTTGGAAAGATCCAGCAGGAATCCGATTTCCTGCGGCGTAAAGTCTTCCAGTTTCAAAAAATGTCTCCGTTTCAGATTGAATGCCATATCGATCTCTCCTTGTCAGGGAATAGTGTTGATAGGTTCAGATATCGTCTCGGATCAACGGCATGCTCATGCAACGAGGGCCCCCGCGTCCGCGGGCCAGTTCGGAACTGGGCACTTCGATCACCTCAACCCCATGCTCCCGCAGCAATTGGTTGGAAACATAGTTGCGGTCGTAGGTAATGACAACCCCCGGTGCGATGGCCAGTGTGTTTGAACCGTCATTCCACTGTTCGCGGGCGGATGCAATCGAGTCACCGCCTCCGCAGGGGATCAGATCCACCTCCTGCAGGTCCAGCACTTCTTTCAGAGTCTGGATCAGGTTGTTACGTTCGGTAATCTTCACGGTTCCTTTTTCTTCGCCCGGTTCCAGGATAAATATCCTCATTTCCCCGTACGGACCCAGAATGGCTGGATGGACGGTAAATTTGTCCCGGTCGACCATGGTGAATACGGTGTCAAGGTGCATAAAGGCGCGTGATTTTGGGATTTCCACCGCAACGACTTTGCGAATGTCCTTCTGGCCGGCAAACAGGCTCAACGCAATGCGCTCGATGGCCTGCGCAGTGGTCCTTTGGCTGACTCCGATGGCCAATACATTCTTGCTGAGAACCAGTTGGTCACCGCCTTCCATTGAGAACCGGAATTCGCGGTTGAACCAGATGGGAATTTTGTGGGACGCGTAGCGCGGATGGTAGCGGATGATGTACTCCATGAACAGCGACTCGCGTTTTCGGGCCCCCCGGTTCATCCTGTTTATGGAAATTCCGTCGCCGATAACGGCGGCCGGGTCCCGGGTAAAGTACAGGTTGGGCATCGGGTCCAGGTAGAAAGGGTAGTGGTCTTCCATGATTTCGTAGAGATGAATCTTCTTCTCTTCCTGGATCTCGTTTTTCCGTATCCCAGCCATAACCTGTTCCACTAACTTTTCATTGGGCAGGGACAGCAGATATTCTTTGAGATGATGAAATGCGCCGTTGATGTTGGCTTTGCTCTCCTCCAAAAGGTCGTCCACAAACTGTTCTCGGATCTCGTTTGAACTGAGAGTTTCCGCGACCAGCTTTTCCAAATAGACCACTTCGATGCCTCGGTTGCGAAGCGCTTGTGCAAAGTAGTCATGTTCTTTCTGGATTGCCGGCAGATAAGGAATATCATCGAACAGGAGCCTTTCCAAATATTCCGGGGTCAGGTTTTCCACTTCTTTGCCGGGTCGATGAAGGAGCACGGTACGAAGTTCACCGATCTCGGACGTAATGTGCAGAGGATGTTTCATCGATTTCTCCTCCTTGTTGATTGCTGAAAGGAACGTTCCTTATCTTCAGTATAAGAGGTCGAATCGTGTCGGATTGTGAAGATGGCGCCAATCATTTTGTGAAATTATTCACAAATGAATTCTGTGATGGTTTGTGTTTATTCTCCAAAATGTATACATATACAAACGTTTCACAATCCCTCAAATGATGGATGGAATTGAAGCAACGATCTGCAGCTTTGGGGGGGAGGAACTGTTTTCTTCAGATCCCGAAGAAAACGAATAAAACTTGCATACGCGATGAAACTGAACAAATTGTGAATATCGTTTTCCAAAGTAACGTAACCGCTGTCTGTCATTGCAACTCATTCGCTTCCGAGCAAAGATGCGACTGCCCGTCGAAAATGACAACACCGTCCCTCCATTACGGGGACGGTGTCTTTACGTTGTTAAACCGGTTCACCGTGGATCTGGTTTGTCACCTGGTCAAAGACCGGAAGGCTGTTTGAAGGAAGAAAATCCACTGCGAATTTGCCGTTACTCGAAATCTAATAGTCCTTTTTTCAACGCGTATTTCACCAGTTCGGCGCGGCTTTTTAGGTTTAGTTTCTCCATCGCTCTTTGTTTATGGGATTCAACCGTTTTTACCGAGATAAAGAGCTGCTCCGCAATCTCTTTGTTCGTGAAGCCTTTGGCACGCTCCTCCTGATAATGCGGTATGGCAATGAAAGATTTCAGTTGTTCAGTTAGGATAATCGCATAATCTTGAATCTCCTGATAGGTTCTGATGGACAGATGATTCATCACAAGAGGCCTGTCAAGCTTGATTACCCGGCCGAAAATCCCTTGCCGCATGGATGTTGTCATCCGTTTGTATCGGTTGCTTCGATTCCCGACAGCTTGCAGCCATTTGACTTCTCCGTTTTCATTCGCATATGCCAACGCTGCGTAGTCGGATCGTGTATCGACGCTTGCTCTTTCCAAAAAGGTTATCATTTCCTCGTTTGTCACATGCGTGCCTCCAGATTAAAAACCGATTGATGTTAACAACTCTTTAAGCTTGCCGGCGGATCTCTGAAATAATTCGCGTTCTGTATCGCTCAAAGGAAGAGAAACAATTTGTTCAATTCCATCCTTACCGATTATCGCCGGTACACCTAAGCAGACATCACTGACTCCCAGATAATTCTCCAAATAACAGGAGACGGGCAAAATGGACTTTTGGTCTTCCAGAATGGATTCACAAATACGGGCAAGCGCAAGAGCGATCGCATAATTGGTTGCCCCCTTGTTTTCGATAATTTGATAAGCGGCATTCTTCGTATTGTGGAAGATTCGGTCCTTTTGTTCCGGCGACAAGTAAAATTGACTTCCTGGATCGTTACTTGCCACGTTAATTCCCGCTACTGTCAAAGAACTCCATAAGGGGACCTCTGAATCACCGTGTTCACCAATGATGAGTCCGTGAACACTGCGTGGGTCGACCTTTAATGTATCGCCGATGAGATATCTGAATCTTGAGGTGTCTAACAGCGTGCCTGATCCGATCACGTGGCCTCTTTTCCAGCCTGATAATTTTAATGCTACTTGCGTCAGGATATCCACTGGATTGGTTGCGACCAACAATATCCCGGACTGATTATGCTTGTTGATCTCGCCAATGATTTCTCGAAAAATGGCGACATTGCGGTTCATCAAATCAATTCTTGTCTCTCCTGGCATTTGTGCAGCACCTGCAGCAATCACAATGATGTCAGCATCTTTGCAGTCCTCAAAACCGCCCGCTTTGATATTTACCGGTTGCGTTAACATTAGCCCGTGATTGAGATCGAGTACGTCACCCAGCGCTTTTTTTCTGTTTTTATCAATGAGGATGAGCTCGTTCACCAAGCCTTTTAATAAAACGGTAAAAGCAAATGTCGATCCAACCTCACCGCATCCAACAATGACGATTTTCCTTGATTTCCCCATCTCTTCATTACCCGCTTTCATCACGTAATGCCATAAGTGTAGAACATTTCCTCGAACATGTAAGTCGGGAAACTCCCTATTCCTAAGGGAAATTCTCCTGATTTTTTCATTTTTGTTCCTGTACGATGAAACAATGAGTCCGTGACGCGGGCCATTTCCTGCCCAGGCTGAGCAGCCTTCCCCTTTCTTCAGCATTTCCTTCCACAGAAATCAGGGAGGGCTCTCCTGTGTTTCAGGGAGCTCCCCTACATACAACGTCATCCCATCGCCCCTACAATGAAAGTGAGCCCTCGGTCAAAACGAACGCGTTTGACTGAAGGCTTCATCCAATCAGATCATGTGATGGAGATGACCGTTTTGATCGTCAATTGGCTGCGAAACAATGGGTATGCTTCTGTCCTGCTGTTACTCGCCCGTTTATACATCGGGTGGGAATGGCTCACCGCTGGCTGGGAAAAGTTGACTGGTGCAAAAGGTTTTAGCGCCGCCAAATTCCTGCAGAACGCTGTCGCTCATCCCGTTACCAGCCATAATGAAGTGGTGTATCCTACCTACACAGCGTTCCTGCAAAGCTTTGCCCTGCCTCATGTCGAGCTGTTCAACTTCCTGATTCCGTGGGGAGAGTTTCTTGTGGGTCTTGGTTTGATTCTCGGCTGCTTGACCACTGCTGCCGGATTCTTTGGAGTGATGATGAACTTCGCTTTCCTGCTGGCCGGAACCGTCTCCTCTAACCCTCGGATGATTTTGTTCGGAGTCTTCCTGTTAGTCGGCGGACGCAATACGGGCGCCATCGGTCTCGACCGCTATCTGTTCCCGCTTTTCGACCGCTGGTTTCATAAGCCCCCCAACAAACCGGTAGTCCTGAAACCGAAAAAATAACAACGAGTTGATGAATCAGTAGAGGGAGGAATTGGTGGATATGTTTCGAAAAGTTCTAGTCGCTGTAGACGGGTCGGACGCTTCAAATAAAGCGGTGCAATGGACATGTAAAGCCTTTCAGGCATTGCCGCAAACCCATTTTACCTTTCTCTTTGTACGCCAGCCTTTCCCACCGATGGCGTTCAGCAGCGGTTAGTGCTCCATCATGCCAAATGCGCTGTGCTGGTCGTTCGCTGACCGTTGGAGAGGGGGATTTGCTCATGATACGCATATTGCTGCCCATAGATGGTTCCGAACCATCCAAGCGCGCCTTGGAATCCGCCCTGGCGTTGGCAACGCAAGAAGATCATCTGACGCTTCTTCATGTGTTACAGCCGTTTCCCGCCCAGCACACCGTTCACTACCTGAGTGCCAAGCGGATCAAAGAGATTCAAAGCCAAGATGCGATGCGGATGATGGCCCCCTTTCTGCAGCAGGCGGAGAAGGAGGGCATCCCGCACAGCTTGCATGTAGCGTACGGCGTCCCCGATGAGATCATCGGGCGCTATGCAGAAAACAACCACGACCTTGTCATCATGGGGACGCATGGATACGACGCCGTCTCCAGCTTCCTGCACCACAGCGTCAGCTACCCGACCCTGCAGCGCCTCACCATTCCCGTCGTGCTGATACCGGAAGCAAAAATGAACCCCCGTCCCTTCCGGAAGATCCTCATCGCTGTCGACGGGTCGGAATACGCATGGAAGGCGGCCGAGGCAGCCATCAACCTCGGACGTAGAACAGAAGCACACTTCTCCCTTTTGCATGTGGTTGTTCCTCCCATCGTGAACACCGGCCTGGAAAACATGGAATGGACGAGCGATGCAGAACTGTTGGAGAGCGGCAAATCCGTTGTCGAGAAATACGAGCAGCGGTTCATCTCTCATCAATTGCCCTATACGACCCATGTGGCTGTCGGGGATCCTGGCCACCTGATCCAAGCGTTTGCCGAAGAAACCGGCTCAGACTTGATCGCCATGGGCCATCGCGGCCTCAACCGGCTCGCCGGTATCCTGCTGGGCAGCGTCGTTTACAAGGTGATCCACGGCACGAAGATACCTCTCCTTATCGCATAGATGCCTCGTCGTTACGTCAGTCGTTGGCATCGCCAGGTTGCGGGGTAAGAGAATCGAGTGGACATTCCACTCGATTTTTCTTTAGATGGAATGTAACAAAAAGGAAATCTATAACGTCTAAACGTGACGATGAGGAGGTGGAATGATGAAACTTGTAGCAATCTCCATCACGCTCATCCTGCTGATGAATTTCAACGCTCTTCAAGCCAATGAGATTGGGAATGTTGCAAAGAAAGAACCAGCAACGGAAAACTGTATCAATAAAATTGATGAATTTGAACCAGCTATCATGTGGAATAACATCACGTATAAGAAAAACTATGAGTCGGATACGACTGGCTTGCGGCGGCGCGGAAAGAAAATCGGTGAAGTCGCATTCAAGATGAACGGAATGGTTTGCCCAGGATACAAAATGAAGAATGGCGATGCGACTTGGGCAAAATTAGGAACTCCCGTTTACCAGGTAACCGGATATAAGGAACGACTTTCCACTTCCCTTAAAAAGTAAAATTGGTTGCACGCTTCAACCGAGCGAGCCAAAGAAAGGCCTGGCGAAAAATGCTGTTCCTCCGTCCAATCATTTCCTTGCCTTGCTTCCGAATCCTTTCTGTTATGCTTGGTAACCAAGAATACAAACAGACCGGCATCAAAGCGGTTCCTGATCAAGCCACAGCGATCTCCGCACATGACCTAAGCGCATCGTGGAGCAACAACAAAAATAAATGATTTTTACTTCTTTAATTCCCCCTTTTAGGCGATTTTTGTACGCTTAGATCCGCCCTGTTCCTGAGACCCTTAGCAGGCATAAGAACACGGATTCAGACCGGATGATGACCGCTAATGGCGATTAGTGGACGGCTTAGCGTAAAGAAAAACCAGATTCTAAAAATCATCATTATTGTATATTTTATCAAATACTGACTAAATCCCTATTTATAATGATAAAGCCAACCATCCGGATGGCTTTACGTGCACAGACAACGTTCTTTCTCCAATAAGCTCATGAAAGTAACCTGCTGCCGCCTGCGCAGCAAACCGGTTGGTAATCAACCGCTCGTAAAAATCGGCAATCATTCCTCATCCCATCACGCCGCGATCCAACGCCCGGTACCGGATCGCTTCCGCCACATGGGCCGCCTCGATCTGTTCCGCTCCCGCCAGGTCGGCGATGGTGCGGGCCACCTTGACGATGCGGTCGTAGGCGCGGGCGCTCAGGCCGAGCCTCTCGAAGGCCAACTGCAGCAGATCCTGGCCGTCTTTGTTCATGCGGGCAAACCGCCGCAGCTCCTCCCCGCTCATCGCGCTGTTGAACGGAAACTGTGGTCGCCGGGAAAAACGCTCGCATTGAATCTCACGGGCCGCTTCAACCCGCTTGCGGATCGTCTCCGACGGCTCTCCCGCCGCTCGTTCGTGAAGCAGCTGCACCGGCACGCGCGGCACCTCCAGATGCAGGTCGATCCGGTCGAGCAGCGGTCCGGACAGCTTGGCCCGGTATTTTTGGATCTGCTGCGGCGAGCAGGTGCATTCGCGTTGGTCGCGGGAGCCGTAGAAGCCGCACGGACAAGCGTGAAGAAAACACCGTTGACATTTTGATTGAAAAAGATGCTTCATTGTCACCAGCCTTGCCTGAGGATGACACTCCTGGAGGTAGGCTGCGGCGCGCTCGTCTTTCGAAAAACATGCTGCTCGTCGATCTTGCCAAAGCAACTGGTCTTAGCGTCGTATCGTTACGATTGGCTGATCAGAACAAGACAGCAATAACACCCCCTAACCTAAGAGTTCTGGCTGATGCTCTTGGTGTTTCCGTTGCATATCTTGGATGTTTTGAAAACCTTCCCGAGGAAACCCTTGGCCAACAAATTAAAAAAGCACGATTGTATCATGGTTATACCAAAGTAGGGTTCGCTAGGATTTTTGGGTTAAGTGCCCGAATGATTCAAGGTTGGGAGAAAGACGAGTATCTTCCCACAGAAAAGTATATGACCACCCTTTCTAAATTTCTTAAAATATTTGAGAAGTAGCGAGAGCCCTTCCGATCATGGAAGGGCTTCTGATTTTGGAGATAGTCCCCTTTCAATTTAAAAGGGGATATTGCTGTCATTTTTGGGGAACAAATATGTCTCCTAACCCATCGAAAGACGACGAGAGGGCCAAATTCATCTTTGGACTTATAAACTCGGGTTTTATTAATACCTAATCCTTGAGAAATCAAGGGTTTCCATGACATATGTTAAGTGATCCCGACTAGGTCAGACGCGACACCCCCCAGTAAATTTAGGACGAAAACGTTTCTTTCTTGTGCTGGTATTATCCATAACGACGCTGTTACTGCTCTTTACGAATTCCTCCTTGTATATTGGTTTTTCAACCAGTGGTAGATTTAATTTTGGGTTATAGTAAATGGTTGTTTTACGTCAGAAATACGATTAATTTTATATGATTCTTTTTCTTTTATCATCTCAAACTCAAGATACTTTACATCATTTTTGTAATATTCCACAACATATAGATACTCCGTAGTACCTTTAGATTTTTCTTGATCAATCGCCTCAAAGATTTGATAGTTTATTGGAATATTTTCCGTATTTTTAATATTCCAAAGCTCTTTTAATGTATCTTTAGGTACTAGTGAATATGGAAATTTACTATAAATGTTCCAAGATAGAGTATTAATAAACGAAGCAGCATCCTTCGTTATTAAAGAATGGTAATAAGTTTTAATTGTTTTCACTGCACCGCTATCACCATTTTTATACGTTTTCACCTTTATTGGTGCAGAAAGTTCAATAATTTCTAGTTTATCAATTTTTGAAAGAGGAATAACCACAGAAGTGGTGTTATCAAATGATAAATCATAACCATAAAAATAATTATTTACGATATCTATATAGAGGTAGCGTTTAAATTGATTGTTACTATATATATCAGCAAATTTCAAGGAACCACCTTTATTATTGAGAGCTTTCTCTACGTTAATTGTTTGGTCCGATATTCCAGAATAGATAAGAGAAATTATTAAAGAGAATACCAAAAGCAATAGGTGGAACAGATTATCACTTATTTTAAATTCTTTACTTTTATTATTATATTTTTCATTTTTAATGAATCCGATACCGTTTTTCTTATTTGTACTTTTTTCAATTATGTATAAACCAATTAAAAAATAAGTAAAAAGAACACAATAGTAAAAAATATTAATAATTAGAATTACTCCATCTATGTAACCGAGCAAATACCTTAAGTTTTCATTGTTAATGTTGTATAAGATGCATCCTAATACTACCAGCCAGATCACAACAGTTATGAAAAACAAAGTAGAAAAAAGTGACCAATAATAAACTTTGATTTTATTAACGACTGTAGTTTCTTTAAGGTATTTGAATAAAATTAATGCAAATGCCATTGAAATTACAAAAATATATAATATTTTTAATCCGTTTTTTATATAAAATTCAAAAGATGCGCTAACACCAGATAAGTCGAAAAATAAAGGCTTCTTCTTTAAAGAACCTAATAGCCCTTGAACATAAAAAAAACCAATAGTATAAACAATAAACGGGATTAACAACCAATAATCTTTTATTTTCTCAGCAGCTTTTTTTAAATCTTCCATATAGTTCTTCTACTCCCATTATCTATTTACTCAATTGTTAATACAGAAATTGTCCCCACTATTTAGACTAAGTAATTTACTCTAGTCCTCGTAATGTATTTTTGTTACTCACATGCCACACCGTCATTATCCCGGTCAAGCTTTGGTCGATATCCTGGCTCCCCACGATATATAGGAGCAGCTCCGGCAGCTCTGGCTTCACTGCAGTTCGCGTAGAACACGTCATTCATTATTTTTGGACCTCTTGTGATGGTTGTTGTGCTGCTGGCCGCGGTTTTGGTTTGTGTGTGGAAGGCGTGCTTTTGCCCGTTCCTGGTCCGTTTTTCTTCACGACCTCAGTATGATAACCGTCTTCCTGAGCATAGTTCTCAATCGACCAGATACCTACACCTGCTTTCTGCGCCTTAGCCTGGATCTCGCGATACTTGTCCACTTACTTCACGTTCGGGACATAAACGTATGCGACGCGGGCCAGTCCTTTCTCAAATAAGGCTTCTTGAACAGACTTCCCATCCACGTACACGTAGTAAAGTAGGCGTCCGTACTTATCGGGACCGTTGGTAACATCCTGCTCAAGTTCAACAGTTTTTCCGGTTACCATTTGCTTGGTGAACGCAGCAGCCTCTTTACCAAAAGGTTGCTCTCCTAACTGCGGATGGTGCGTTTCCGGGGTATCAACCAGCAAGAACCGGATCGTCTCCTCTTTGCCGTTCAGTTCCAATTTGATTGTGTCCCCGTCGATAGCCTCGATGACTTTGTCTTTGATTCGGGCGGGAGCAACGGTCGTTTGTTTAGTGGGTTCCTTCGATGTTGTAGATGTCACTTTTGATACCGCTGCTGTTGTTGAAGCTGTCGTCCCCACTGCCTTCGTCGTTGATTGCTCCGTTGAAGTACTGATTCCTGTTGCTGCCTCTGTATTCTGCGGTTCCTTTCCTGATGAACTCGACTGGCTCGTTGAAGTGGAGTTAACCGGAACTGTTTTTGCGGATTCATCTGCATTAAGCCAGCCAAGAAAAGTCAGGGCAAAGAATGAAGCTCCTCCAGCCAACCACTTCCCTGTTTTGTTTCCCAATCCTTTCTGATACGCTTGGTAACCAAGAATGCAGACTAGACCGAAAAGAAGGATTCCCACCCAATACGTAATGATGAAGTAAATGATAAACCCAATGATAATGAGACCGATGATATACTGCATTTCCTTCTTCCTCCTTCTTCTTTCAGAATAGAGGGATAGGACTTTTGTCATCAAGGGAGATGTTTCGACAGAAACCGACATAAAGAATCAACAACAAACCCGCCTCTGCTTATTGCGGAGACGGGTTCTTTCCTTTTACACCGCTTTTGTATTCCTACATTTGGGGTATGCTGAGCAACCGTAAAACTCTCCTCTGGGTCCTTTTCTCAGCACCATCTGGTTACCACACCGGTCACATATTAGTTGTTTTTGAGGCATTTGTTCTATCACTTGTTTCGGATTTGGTTTCGCTGCAGGGTTCATCTGGAGAATCATCTCTACAAGTGATTCGCGGTTGATCAACCGAACGCCATTTGATTTCCCCAGCTCATATGCAGCGTTAGTAAAGTCGCGGTTTGTAACTACCCAAGCCTCTGTAGCTCAATAATGAGCTTTTGAAGTGGTCACCTGTTGAACGGCTTCAACACCAACGTTTTTACTGTATCTCTTCGCTTGGACAACAATCTTTTTTTCCGTCCTTCTCAAGAACCAAGTCTGCCCCATAATCTCCAGTAGCTCTTGTCACTTTGGTCTTGTTCGGCACTGGGTTGGGTAATTTGGACTTTCATCAATCCTCTTTACACGGAGTTAAGACTAAGGATAACTTTGTGTAAAGGGGTTGTTTTTCTATGGTGCGTAAAAAGTATGACAAAGCCTTCAAGATAGCTGCCGTGATGCAGATCATGGATGAAGGAAAGAAGGTCTCCCATGTTGCGAAGGCTTTAGGCATTCTTCCTACGATGCTGAGCCGATGGGTGTATGAATATCAAACACACGGTGATGAAGCATTTACAGGTAACGGGAAACCAATCGCCAACAAGGATCTCGAAATCAGACGGCTACAAAAGCGCTTGGAAGAACTCGAAAGGGAGAATGAGATTTTAAAAAAGTTTCAGGCATTCTTGAAGGAGCCCGAGTAGCCAAGTATCGGTTTATTCAAAGCCACGTAAAAATCTATCCCGTCCGGCTCATGTGTAAAGTGCTTGGAATCAGCCCCCAAGGGTATTATGACTGGAAGAAACGCAGAAAAAGTCAACGAACCATCGACCAGGAAATTCTCGAGGAAGCCATTCTGCAAGTGTACAAAGAATTCAAGGGTCGATATGGCAGTCCCCGGATCGCTGTAGCGTTGTGCAAACGCGGCTTGTTTACCAGCAAGAACCGTGTCGCTCGCCTTATGCAGCGGATGGGACTGGCTGCCGTTTCTTATCGAAAACGAAGTCGGATCGGACGGAAACCAAAAGGATCGGGAATC
>NZ_JAALGD010000025.1 GCF_011059135.1 Brevibacillus sp. SYP-B805
CTTTTCCTTGATCCACTGCTTGAGTTGCTCTTTGGACATCAGGCTCATGGGCTCTCCCAACCTTTCTTTGAATTCATTGTACCCTATTTTGAAGGTTAGGAGTTTACACAAAATAGTTTATAGACTCGTCAAAATTAAGTCGGCGTTGACATCAAATCATATTCAACAATCCTTTCTAGCAATATCCGGAAATCACTACATAGGCCTTTCACATAAGTATCATATTTATTCTTCTCGACCAGCTTCATTAAGAATCTTTTTTGCTTTAGCCAATCTTTCGTTTAACAATGAATTCAAAGCCTTATCAGACTTATCTTTTTTTATTTAATCGTTGAATACAAGATCAAATTTATCCCTAACTTTCTGGAAAACTTCTTCAAAGTTATCAGTAATAATACTTAAGTCATCTCCTGGGTTAAAAGGAATTATCTTTATCCTATCTTCCTCGATATAATGACTTGTTCTTTGATTCTCTTTTACTTCTGCATAAATTGCCCATGCCTCAATGACTGGACGCGGATCAAACTGCCTTATCACTTTTCCCTTTTCTCCATATAAGAAGTCGGAACGGCTATCCCTAACATAAGCAATCAGTTGATCCATTTCTTTTTTCCGTCCCAGCGAGTCTCTTGTTGAATGAACCCAGAAGTTTCTGATCGGTCGATATTTAAAGTCAATCAATAAGCTTCCAGCATAAGTGTCATTCCTGTAAAAATCAATTCTAGTGTCTGGGCGATTATTCTTCCCCATAGACAGAGGAATTTCTCTTTCAGAGGTTTGACTTGCACTAAGGGGCAGCTGTCCATCATAAACCAGGTTTAAACGCCACTCATCATTCGTTAGTTCAATTCGTTCTCCCGCCGGAAGATTAGGAATGATGTAATTTTCTCCAAACGAGTTTCGACTATATATCCAACCTGTTCGAGGTTGAAAATGAAAGCTATCCTTGAGCACCTTAAGTATCTTAATAAAACCCCACATTTCGTAGAGCTTTTCTGTGCGCTTCCATTGAAACGTATAGACGGGATGCATCGCAATTTCAATCTGTTCGTCATTAAGATCTCGATGTAGCTGGTATAAAGCCCGATACCGCGAATCCGTTGTCAAGACATGCGGGATATGCGAAAGAGATTTGATATCCACTTCTTGATACCACGGGGCATTTGCAATCATTTGAAAACCTCTTCGCATCTGATTAACTCGATCATTGTATTCCGTTATAGTCGCAAGCTCGTTCTCTTTTTCTAGATACATTCTTCTGTTACTCTCTTGGTGTTTAAAATGGCTTAATTCCTCCATCTCTTTTTGAACCTGCACACGATGAGCAGCCATCATATTGATAAAATCATCTAGTACAGTAAGAACATTGCGAATGATCCCTTTAATCCACTGGTTCTCAGGGAGATTATAGTTAACTTCCCGATGTGGCGCTTTGATAAAACCAGGATTTTTGGTTTGTCCAAAAACACTGCGTATCGAGATTTGATCGAGAGTCGTGGCCTGCTCTTCCCTGATCCAACGATAACCCTTTTGGATTCGAAAGTTGATCTTTTCGTACAGATCCGTTAAAGCTGCCATAACATATGGATAATGCTTATTTAGTGCCATAAATTTTTTAAGTAATGGTGGAGGTAACACTACCTGTTGTTCCTCTGGTGAAGCAGCATAAACTCGTCGTATTAGATCGTAGGCCAGTCCCTTCATGACTTCTTCGAGTTCTTTCTTCATTAACTCTAACTGCTCGAAAGAAACCTGCTTAGACTTAATGAGGAACGGAGCGTAATAAGTCTTTTCCTCAACTACTACCCTTAATAAGTAGGGAGCAGGGATAAATGGATAGTAATTAATATCGTATAAGGTCACTTCTTCCGAAGAAGGACGCAGATAGATTTCCCCATCTTCATCAATATCTACTCGATCCTCAATCACAGCATCTAACCCGTACATGTATAGACGACTATTTTTATACGGGGAATTAAATAAAATTTTGACGGGGATGTTTTCCAGCAATTCAAAGACTGGGCGATCAAATTCCTCCCCCTTGATTTCCGTATAAAATGTTTGAACGGAAAAATTGTATTTTTCTTGATTAAAGAGAAACCA
Source organism: Brevibacillus sp. SYP-B805 (assembly GCF_011059135.1). Taxonomy (GTDB): domain Bacteria; phylum Bacillota; class Bacilli; order Brevibacillales; family Brevibacillaceae; genus Brevibacillus_F. Next base: position 2,104 of record NZ_JAALGD010000025.1, read on the forward strand.
TAACTGAAAAGGTAGGTTAGATTGTAAATCCATTTACCTTCAACTCTTTCGCTTTCTGAATGAGTACCTGCTTCGACTTTGTAAACTTTGATATACCCTCGTGTTTTTCTAAAAGTGCATAGATGCTTCCATTGGGTTTGTCCTCAACGAGCTTCCCAACTAAACTTTTCAACAAACCTTCAGGGCCTCTTAGCTTAGTTAATACTCTTTGTACAATTTGTAAATCAAACGCCTCCTCCCTGGACAAAAAAGGATTTTGGGGTAGATTTTTCAGATATAAGTCTATTTGTTTTACAACCCGTGGTCCTACACCGAGGTTCTTATTCTCGGTTTGCATGATCAAGTGCATTTCCCACAAGAAGTTTAACTCATCTGATGTGAGGGACATGGAGGAGTCTTCAGACTTTCTAAATTGGTTGTACTCCTCAAAGGTTATCGGTTCTTTGGGTTGTTGCTTATGCCCTTTTCTTTCTATTTGTTGAAGCTTGACAAATGGCTCTACTTCAAGGGTAATCACGTTGGCTCGATCAAGAACCTTATCCGAGAAGTGATAGGTAGATTCATCAAGATTCACTGTTCCTACAAAAATTACATTGTTCCCTATTTGAATTTCCGGACTGTATGTGGCTGAGTTATACACTTGCTGCTCGATGTTTCCGCTATATAGGCGTAATGTTCTCCGGCTCGGCTCCATCTCAAGAACAGATAAAAACTGGGAAAAATAATGCTCCACTCGAGCCAGGTTCATCTCATCAAAACAGATAATATATAATTTCCGATCTTGACGCTGAGCCTGGTTTAAGGCGTCGACAAGTCCAGAGTCGCCTGGGCGATAGATCATATTTTTTATGTCAACATATCCCAATAGATCTGAATCGTCGGTCCAAGAAGGACGTACAGGGATAAAAACTAGTTGGCTAGCATCTAGGCCGAGCGCCTTGCCATAGGCCTGAACCAGTTTCGATTTACCGGTTCCGCTCATGCCGGCCAGGATAGTCAAGGAGTTGGACTTCATGGCTGTATGAAAGTTATATAAATCTTTTTCTTTATAGACTAGTCCCATTTCTCTGGTTTCGCGCAGGAAAGCCTCCATGAATTCGTCCTCTTTGGTTGGACGATTCTCATCTATAGACCCTGCTGCCGGTTTCTGGGAAGCTTTGTCTGGCGCGACCTCTTGCTCTGTCTTTACATCTATATTTGTTTCCATTATTTCATCATAATCTTCAGTATTCACCATCTCTTCGTATGGTATTTGTTTCTCAAGTTCATCCTGCATTCTTGTGTACGTTTCCACATCAATAAAAATAACGGTGTCTCTCTTCCCCATATAATAGGCTTTATGTAACCATGTAAATAAACACTTTTTAAATGGTTGATCGGCTAACAGGATTAATCCGCCGTGGGCATAATCATGTTTATTAAAAGGACCATACATAAAATAGTCTTGTTCATTTTCTTTCCACAGCACAATCGTCGGGGTGTCATCCAGCTCTTTTGAGATATTGTCGATCCGCCCCAAAAACTTTCTATTCAATAAATTAAGTTCGAACTCATTTTGATTGATGTCGTGGACTTCTTTGCTGAATACAGGAACTGTCATAAACATCTGATCGGTCTTGTACGTATCCAATTTGGGGACCAACCTTATCTCGGAAGCAACGTATACTTCATCGTGGTTTGGCAGCACTTTGAGATAAGGTTGAAAGACAATCAAGCTGTCATTTAAAAAATCTTTTAAGTTTTCAATTCTACTTTCCAAATCTGAATTCGAAAAATCATCCTGGAAACCATATTTCTCCAAGTCACTGGAATAACACGTAAATAACTTCCGATCTCTTGGTAAGCTATAGGGGGGTTCAGCACTAAGAAGTTTAATATAAAACTGCAAATAGTTTTGTGAATTACGAAATATCGATCGGCTCCTACCCTGATATTCATAAGCCTCTTCGTCGGTTGCAAGTGCTCCAATTAAATCCATATCCCATTTTTTTAGACGCTTCATTATTTCAGCACCATCCCTGCATTACAGTACTCACGTAGTTTATTATAATTTTCGAACTCCACAATTTTCTCTCCATAGAGTTCCTTCAGTTTTGCTTTTTTCTGAGGTGTAACTCTAAACGTGGCATACCAGATCTGTTCCGCTTGTTCTAACACTACCGTATTATCGAGATCATTGGTTGTCAGCAAAGTAATGTTATAGCGCTGACTTTGTAATGATTCTAGTACCTTCCCGTTATCAATTAATACAACTGGAATTTTTCTCAGGCTCATTTCACTGTTTAATGTACTAATTTCGTTTTTGTACTTCTCTATTTCAATTTTATACTGACTGAGTTCAGAATTCAGATAAGCAATTTGATTTTTCTGCTCTTCCTTGTTCTGTTCTAAGACAGCAATCTTTTCCATCAATTCTTTAATTTTTTTATCTCTCGTACTGAGTTCATTCTTCCGCAACTCTAATTCGTTCTCTCGTTTCTCTAACTCTTTTTTGGCTTCCTTCAATTCACTTTCTAACCCAACAATAATCTTTTTTTGAGATTTGATTTCATTAGCTAGCTGTTTATTCTCGTTGGTGATTTGGATGATCTGATGATGGAGCTGTTCTAAAGTTTCATCAGGCTGTTGCACAGTATTTACAGATTTTTCAGCTTCTTCCTCCTGCTTGGAAGCCTTGTTGCTTTCGCTATTTGATGCCAATTTTTCCAACGATTCATTTTCCTGCAATTTCTCATATAATTGTTCTGCTTTTTGTCTAACTTCTTCATTCGTGCTAGTGAGAAGGAAAACCATTAAGTCTACGATGGAATATGAGGCTGTTTCCGTGGTTACAATTTCATAAAGCTCATCTACTCCTAGAGTCTCTATTGGGAAGGAGGCATTGTCAGACAGATCTTCCTGCTGTTTGAGCAATGATTGGATTTCTAATAAGTTTTGGGGTTTCAGTACTTCCTTCTCAATCCTATTTCTAATCAGCTTAAACTGGTCTTTTTTGATTCTTGTAAGATCACTGAAGCCCTTAATAGCGATCTTATTTCGTTGTGTTCTGCGTTGATTTAATGTTAATACTAGTTCAACGAGCTTTGAGTCTGGAATACTAGTAATGATCCATTTCCATATGCCTTTTTCCATCAATAATCCTCCCTCAATATATACTGATGAAGGTATCCTTAGTCATTCAGACCTATTATGTAATTTTATACCACGGTTTTAGAAAGCTGAAGAATGAATATGAAATTTTTTGGTTTTGCGAGCTTTTGACGTTTAATAACACTTGAGCATGTAATGTTTCGTTGAGATTATTTTCCGCATGCAAATACTAATATTTCATTTATCTATTTTGTTTCAATTTTGTGTTATAGGTCTTTGGACACGAGATACGCCTCGACATTTGTTCTATGATTCAGGATGAATTATTCCACCAGTTTCCTATTAATTTTCATTTTGTATCGATTCTCGTTATAGTGACTTTTTGATTCTTACCACCAATCGATATGCCCACCGTTCCACTGTACCAGTTTGATAATGGCTTAATTTTTCGATTATGATCTAGCACAATTTGATCCGAATGTACGCTTTTATTCACGAGCCCTTCCAATAACACCTTGATATAAACCAACTACCATTGTCGGATATACGACAATAATTGCTTTCTAGATGTCCTATAGCCAAAGTAGCCGAATGAAATAACCGGAGCACGGGGAAAGTCCCCCAGGGGTATGATCAGACCCATAAATTTATATACCAAAAACATCCTTTACAAAATAAAAAGAGCTACCCAGCAGGTAGCTCGACAAATAGACGTATAATTACAAAGTTGTAGTATCGTGTTGGGCCTATCTTCAAGCACCCATTGAGCGTCTATCTCAGTCTACAACTTTATTATACAGTCAAATGCAGTATTATCTCTATACACAAAAACAACAGTAAAAATATCTACTCACTCCACCGTCACGCTCTTCGCCAGATTGCGCGGTTTGTCAACATCGTTCCCTCTGGCGGTGGAAGCGTAGTAGGCGAGCAGCTGCAATGGAATGACGGTCAAAAGCGGTGTCAGGAACGGCAGGGTTGCCGGGATGTGGATCACTTCGTCCACGGTTTTGATCAGTTCCTCGTCGCCTTCGAGGGCAAAGCCGAGGACGCGGGCGCCCCGAGCTTTCACTTCGACGATGTTGCTGATCATTTTTTCGTAGATGTCCGGCTGGGTGGCCAGGGCGATCACCGGGACATTGTCCTCAATCAGGGCGAGCGTACCGTGCTTCAATTCGCCGGCTGCATACGCTTCCGAATGGATATACGAAATTTCTTTCAGCTTCAGTGAACCTTCCAGCGACACGGCGTAATCCAGGCTGCGGCCGATGAAGAACAGGCTGTTTACCTCTTTGATGCTCTCGGCGTACGAACGGAGGGCGTCGGTCCGTTTCAGGATTTCGCCAATCTTCGCCGGCAGCTGCAGCATTTGGTCGACGATTTCCGCGATCTGCTCAGGGGTTTGGGTGCCTTTGACCTGTGCCAGATACAGGGCGAACAGGTTGAGCACCACGACCTGGCTGGTGTATGCCTTGGTGGAGGCGACCGCCACTTCCGGGCCTGCCCAGGTGAAGAGCACCTCATCCGCTTCACGGGCGACCGAGCTGCCTACCACGTTGGTGATCGCCAGCACTTTCACGCCGCTCTTTTTCGCTTCACGCAGCGCGGCCAGGGTGTCGGCCGTCTCGCCCGATTGGCTGATGACGATTACCAGCGTATTCGGGGTGTAGATCGGGTCGCGGTAACGGAACTCCGAGGCGATGGCTACCTCGACCGGTACGCGCACCAGCTTCTCGATCACTTCTTTGCCGACCAGACCGGCATGCATCGAGGTTCCGCAGGCGACGATGTAGATGCGGTCGTACGTCGCCAGCTCGGCATCGCTCATCTTCAGCTCGGGCAGCACCACGCGCTTGGTCTCCGGATCGATGCGGGCCCCCATCGTATCCCGAACCGCTTGCGGCTGCTCGTTGATCTCCTTCAGCATGAAGGAGTCATAGCCGCCTTTTTCGGCCTGCACCAGATCCCAGTCGACATGGAACAGTTCCTTCTCGATCCGTTCGCCCGTCTCGGCGTTGTACAGCTCGACGCCTTCGCGGGTGAGGACAGCCATTTCGCCCTCATTAAGAATGTAGACATCGCGGGTATGCTCCAACAGCGCAGGGATGTCCGAGCCGATGAAACTTTCCCCGTCACCTACCCCCACGATCAACGGGCTGGCCAGACGTACAGCCACCAGCTTATCCGGCTCGTGTTCGGTCATAATGCCGAGCGCATAGGCCCCTCTCATCCGGCGTACCGCTCGCTGGGCCGTGGAGACGATATCCCCGTCGTACATGTCGGCCAGCAGATGGGCGATGACTTCCGTGTCTGTTTCCGATACAAACGTATATCCTTTGGCGATCAGCTCTTCCTTGATCGCGAGGAAGTTCTCGATAATCCCGTTGTGCACCACCGCAAACTTGGCGTGTGCGTCCGTATGCGGATGCGCATTCTCGTCGGACGGTTTGCCGTGGGTCGCCCAGCGCGTATGGCCGATTCCGACGCTGCCGGTGAGCGGTTTGCCTTCCAGGCGCTCTTCCAGCACCGCGAGACGCCCCTTGGCTTTCTCGTAAGCCAGCCCGTCCTTCGTCAAGACGGCGATCCCCGCTGAGTCATACCCGCGGTATTCCAGCTTGCTCAAACCGCCGATGATGATCTCCTGCGCATTTTTCTCTCCAATATATCCCACAATTCCGCACATGTAAAAACGGTCCCCTTTCTGTGACGGGGACACAACCCGATTGTCACGCGACGGGGGTGTGCCCCCGTCATTCCATTCTGTCTGTTTGATTGCGGGTCATGACACAGGCTTTGTCCAACGGGTCGCCCCGCTGCTTTGTCCTGTGCCAAACGGTAGTGATCCGCCGCTACCGGGAGGCATCCGCCGAACAATTCGATAAACCTCCACCTCGTCCACTGCGCTCCATGGCGGGCAGCCGCAGTGCTGGCGCTTTCGTGAAAAACAGGTGTTTGCTGTCAGCCGTCAAGCTTCTTCGATACGCATTCCCCCTTTCACCGACAATCTGAAGTACATCCATAACTTTACCACAGGTTTTGGCTCTGTCAACCACCAATTCCTTTGCCTTTTACCAATATGCAAGCAGGAGCGGCAGCGTGCCGCTCCTGGGTATTCCCTTATGCCAGCTCCTGTTTGACAACCTCTGCGATCCGGTCGACCAGCGCCTGCAGCTGCGCCTCGTCCGGTCCTTCCGCCATTACCCGGACGATCGGCTCCGTCCCGGACGGGCGTACCAGTACGCGACCGTTGCCGGCCAGTTCCTGCTCCACTTCCTTGATCGCCTGTTCGATGGCACTGTTGCCGGCCAGCTTCGTTTTGTCGGCGACCGGTACATTCACCAGGATCTGCGGGTACTTGCGCATGATCTGTCTCAATTCGGAGAGCGGTTTCCCCGCTTCCTTGATCACATTCAGCAGCTGCAGGCCGGTCAGCAGCCCGTCGCCTGTCGTATTGTGGTCAAGGAAAATGATGTGGCCAGACTGCTCGCCGCCCAGATTATACCCGCCGCGGACCATCTCTTCCACGACGTAACGGTCACCCACCGCCGTCTTCGTCGTATTGATGCCCGCTTCTTCCATTGCCTTGAAGAAGCCGAGATTGGCCATCACCGTGGTGACGATGGTGTTGTTGTTCAGCTTGCCCTTCGCCTTGAGGGCCCGGGCGCAGATCGCCATGATGTAATCGCCGTCAATGATCTCCCCGGTCTCATCCACCGCGATGCAGCGGTCGGCGTCTCCATCGAAGGAGAGACCGAGGTCGGCTTTATGCTTCAGCACTTCCTCCCGCAGCTTCTCGGGATGGGTCGAGCCGCATTGTTCGTTGATGTTGACACCGTTCGGGCTGGCCCCAACGGTGATCACTTCCGCCTCCACGTCGGCAAACAGGCGGGCGGCCAGCGAGGAGACCGCTCCATTGGCGCAGTCCAGCACCACTTTCAGGCCTTCAAACCGCTCCGACACAGTATTTTTCAGATGGGAGAGATACTTTTGGCCTCCCTCCAGAAAATCAAGCACCGTTCCGATCTTCTCGCCTGTCGGGCGGGGCAGCCGATCCTCCGGCGCGTCCAGGAGCTGCTCAATCTCGGCTTCCACGTCATCCGAGAGCTTGAACCCGTTGCTGCCAAAAAATTTGATGCCGTTATCCGGATAGGGATTGTGGGAGGCGGAAATCATGACACCCGCGTCCGCTCCCAGCGCCCGCGTCAAGTAGGCTACGCCTGCCGTTGAAATCACACCAAGGCGCACCACTTCCGCTCCTACCGACAACAATCCGGCAATCAGCGCGCTCTCCAGCATTTGACCGGAAATGCGAGTATCTCGTCCGATGACTACCTTTGGTTTGCCGTCTTGCTTGTGTCTGGTTAATACGTAGCCGCCGAAACGGCCCACCTTGAAGGCCAGCTCCGGCGTTAACTGTTCATTAGCAATCCCACGTACACCATCTGTTCCGAAATACTTCCCCATTCTTGTCCCTCATTTCTGTGCGTCTACCAGCTTCAGCTTATGTTTACCGTTGGGTTTTCGTGATTTCAACCGTCACTTGTTTGGTTGCGTTTGCCGCCGTTTTCAGATAGTGCGGCATGTTGTAATTGTAATTGAGCGTCACTTCGTGTACCCCGACCGGCAGATTGGTCACGTCGGCCACCACTTGTACATCCTCTACGGTTAGTTTGTTCAAAATCTGGGGCGCGCCCACAACATCGAAGTCGAGCGTGGAGATCTCTTTTCCGTTGGCGTCGAGCACTCTGGCCTGCGTATTGGCGGGCAACCCCGTCACGCGTATCGGCACGTGCTGCAGCCGTTTTGTCGCTGACGGCACAACCTTCAAGGTAACCTGCAGGTCCTCCGGTTCCACTCTGACCACGTTCTCGAGATAAGGGATTTTCAGTTGAAAGAACTGGTTCCCCGTCACTTTGCTCAAATCAATCTCCGGCCCCGGATAGGTGTTGATTGCATCGATGACTTCCTTCGGCCCGTACACCGTCACCTCTTCCGTATTCATCTCCACATCAGCCAAACTATAGCCATCCGGCAGCTCGTTCGTCAAGTTTAATTTTAGCGGAACGGTCGCAAACGGACTGGTCACCGGAATGTTTACCTCGACTGTCAGCGGATTGATCTCCACCCCCTGGATCACGTTGCCTGATTTATCCACCGCTTTGAGCGATACCGTCTTCTTGATCGTCTCCGTTGCTCCTTCCAGATCGACCGAAGCTTTGACCACGGCGATATTGTTCACCTGGCTTTCCGGAACCCGAACCAGCGCCCGGAACGGCTTGACGATCGGCTCACCCGCCGTGTAACCGGGAGCGACTTGTCCCAGAAGATCCACCTTCACTTCTTTTTCCACCGTTTTCTTCTCTTCTAACGTGATTTCCACCACATTAGGAATAATTCCTACGCGCGCTTCTTCCGGAAACCCTTTGTACAGCACAGGCACTTTATGGGTACCTTTGCCCAGGTTGGTGGCGTCGACGTATACTTCGTACGAATCCGGCGGCACGAAATTATGCCGGTAAAACGGATTGCTGCTCTCCAGGGCCACCTTGACTGTTTTGGGCTGTTTGACCAGATGGTAGCGATCGGTGTCGTAATAGACGTGCAGGGTTACCCCGTCAATGAAAACCGGCTGACTCACATCGGTCGTCATGCCCGGTTCGGACTCCATGTTCACCACCATCCAGAGCATGGCGGCCATCAGCAGCGCAATCGCGCGGGCAAACCAGTGACTGTTTAACCATTTATCCATGCTTTCGCCTCCATTGCCAACGACTTGCCATGGAGCTTTTTGCCGGAGGTGTGAGATGTTCCAGCAGCAGTTCGGTCAGCTGCTCTTCGGTCAAATTGCGGCGCACCTCGCCGTTCACCGCAAACGATACCTGGCCGGTCTCCTCGGACACGACGACCGACAGCCCGTCCGACACCTCGCTCATCCCGATGGCAGCCCGGTGGCGGGTGCCCAGTTCCTTGGAGATGGAGGTGTTTTCGGAGAGCGGCAGATAACAGCCGGCCGCCAGCACGGTGTCTTTGCGCAGAATCACCGCGCCGTCATGCAGCGGCGTATTGGGTATAAAAATATTGATCAGCAGTTCGGAGCTGACCCGCCCATTGATGGCAATCCCGGTTTCCACATAATCGTTCAAGCCGGTATCCCGTTCTATCACGATCAGCGCCCCGATTCTCCGCTTGGCCATGTAGGTAACGGATTTCCCCACCTCCTGCACCATCCGGCGCAGCGTATCCTCGTCCTGGCTGGTGTAGGAGCGGGAGAACAGCTTGCCCCGGCCCAACTGTTCCAGAGCGCGCCGCAGCTCCGGCTGAAAGATGATGACCAGCGCCAGCACCCCGAAGGTGAATGCTTGGGACATCAGCCAGTGAAGGGTGGTTAATTCGAAGTACCGGCTCAACAGCCAGGTCACGACGATCACCATGATCCCTTTCAGCAGTTGGACGGCTCTTGTCCCGCGTATCAGCATGATCAATTTATAAATCACGTACGAGACCAGTAAAATATCGATCGCGTACCGTATCAGATCCCCATAATCGATCGAAACCATCGCGAAGCCCCCATCTTTTCGCTCCAAATCGTCTTGCGTCTCTCTGCTTTTGTTGATTGTGGAAAAAAGCACGGCTGCATGTGCCGTGCTGTTCCCTTTTCTATTTTCGCCTAAGGTGCCAATGGAAGCAAGTCATTTCCGATATTTTTCAATTCATACCAGATCCAATCGAAAATCGCCTCGATGGACTCCGTATCGCCGGCCACCTGCGCGGTGGAGGCGAGAAACACCTTTCCTTCGATCGCCACTACATTTCCTTTTACTTTTCCCAGTACCTCCACGCTGCCGTTCCGCACAACCAGATCGCCATCGATGGTCACCCCGGAAGGAACCACCACCACATTGCGCTCCTTGTCAATTTTCAGCTTATCGAGATGGGCGGAGGAGACCTGCAGAGTTTCATCCTGTTCAAACCAGGAAGCCGTCAAGCTGCCCGTCATCAGGAAGAAAAACACAGCCGCCGCGACAAGGAACGGATGCTGCCGAAGCCAGTTGGAGACCCGGTTGGCTTTGGAGGGAGAGGGGAGCTGCGCGAGTACCCGGGCGGTGAAATCGGCAGACACATGGATATGCGACGCACTCTGGAGAAAGGCGATGGCCCGCTTCAGCTCATGCAGATGCTGGCAGCATGCCTGACAGGTCCGGAGATGCTCTTGCAGTTGTTGATTGGACAGTTCGTCAAGGTCTCCATCCAGAAACTCATGGATCAGGAGATTTGCTTGTCTGCATTCCATTTGTCGTTGGACTCCTTTCGTTTACATGAAGTTCAGTCTGCCGCGCAAAGCTTCACGCCCACGGTGAATGCGTGTCTTGATGGTGGAAACGGGCAATTTCAACACATCGCTGATTTCCTGCAGGGACAAATCCTCAATGTAGCGCAGGATCATGATGGAACGGTACTTCGGCGCCAGCTGGTTCAAGGCCTTCTGCACCGTTTCCTGCAACTCCTGGGTAACCACCCGCTCCTCCGGCGTCTGTTCGTTGGAAGAGAGGCGCGAATACCAGTCCAACCCTTCCGTTCCCTCCGCCTGTTCATCCAACGAGAAATCCGGCCGTTTCTTCCGGCCCCTGTCGATGCAAAGGTTCGTCGCGATGCGGTAAATCCATGTGGAAAACTTGTAGTTCTCATCATACGTATGCAGATTGGCGAACACGCGCAGGAACGTCTCCTGCGCAATATCCTCCGCTTCCTGACGATTGCCCACCATCCGATAGGCCAATTGAAAAATTTTGTCTTTGTATATTTCAATCAACTCGGCAAACGCTTCGCGATCTCCGCGTTTCGCTCGCTCCAGCAATCGTTTTTCTACGAATTCCATTTGATCCTCCCCGGCATCGCCGTCCCCTAGCTATACGAAGCATACCTCATTTGGTTTCATTTTTGCGCTCGCTTTTTTGCGGGAAAACGCGTATTGCACATGATTGGGAATAATATCCAGGTTTCGCCATATAATGGTGTTGGGTAAATAATTGGTAACTTCAAGAAAGGAGTGCTGTACGGATGGACAAGGAACAAGTCCTGCGCGAGATCGAGAAGCTTCGCCTGGAAATAAACGAACAGTACAAACGGCACTCCGCCATCACGCCCGAGCTGCTTGCGTTAAGCGTCAGGCTGGATCAATTGCTGAATACATGGTATCATTCCCATGCATAAAGAAAAAGAGAGGGGCTCCCCTCTCTTATTTTTGTGACGTCCGGCCTGCCGTGATTCTCCCCCGCTGGTAGCAGGGGCGCCCGGAGAGATTCTGCCGGAAAACGTGAATGTGAACGCTTGCCGGGCACAGCGAGCGCGGCCGTTGGCTTACAGCAGCTTGTCTCCAAACGCGGAGCTCATCAAGGCAACCGCGACGCGGGCCGTCATGTTTTCCCGATCAAGAATCGGATTAACCTCCACAAACTCGGCGGAAACCAACAGGTCGGCGTCCGCCAGCATTTCCAGCGCCAGGTGACCTTCCCTGTACGAGATCCCGCCGATGACCGGTGTCCCGACCCCCGGAGCGTCATGCGGATCCAACCCGTCCAGGTCAAGGCTTAGGTGAACCCCGTCTGTGCCTTTCCGCACGTGATCAAGCGCTTCTTCCATCACCCGTGCCATGCCCAGCTTGTCGATCTCATGCATCGTAAACACTTTGATGCCAAGCCGCTTGATCAGTTGCCGTTCGCCCGGGTCCAGGTCGCGGGCGCCAATAATAACGACGTTCTCCGGTTTGATTTTGGGGGAGAAGCCGCCGATTTCGGTCAGGCGCTTGTGGCCGATGCCAAGGCTTGCGGCAAGCGGCATGCCGTGAATATTGCCGGACGGCGAGGTCTCTCCGGTGTTCAGGTCGCCGTGTGCGTCAAACCAGATGACCCCCAGATTTTTCACATGCTTCGCAACCCCCGCGATGGTGCCGAGCGCGATGCTGTGATCGCCGCCAAGCACCAGCGGGAAGCGCCCCTCGGCCATTTCGGCGCTGACGGCCTCTGCCAGAAGCGTATTGGCCTCGACAACCTGATCCAGGTATTTGTGGTTTTCCGTTTCGGAAAAATGATGGGGCCGCTCGACGGTAATATCCCCGATATCTTTTATTTGAAAGCCCATGCTCTGCAAGCGGTTGACTACCCCCGCGTAGCGGATGGCAGCCGGCCCCATGTCGACTCCGCGGCGATCCGCTCCGAGATCCATGGGTACGCCAATAATGGTGATGTTTTTGTTCATCGTGCAGGCTCCTTCCCTCATTCGCTCTTTCCTTATTGTAGCCCCGGGAAGGGAAATGACTCAACTCGACAGGATTTTGCATAGATATTAGAAAAAAACGAGCATGCCGCAAGCAGCACACCCGTTTTTGCAAGGTTATGTATGGAGCGGGTGATGGGAATCGAACCCACGCGGCCAGCTTGGAAGGCTGGAGTTCTACCATTGAACTACACCCGCATGATTTGGCATCTCTGATGAACCGTAAAAAAGGTTCGTGGTCGGGAAGACAGGATTCGAACCTGCGACCCCTTGGTCCCAAGCCAAGTACTCTACCAAGCTGAGCTACTTCCCGACGAAAAATGGCGTGCCCTGAGAGATTCGAACTCCCGACCTTTTGATTCGTAGTCAAACGCTCTATCCGGCTGAGCTAAGGGCACACATATGGAGCGGACGACGGGTCTCGAACCCGCGACCTTCGCCTTGGCAAGGCGACGCTCTACCAATTGAGCTACGTCCGCACACTCTTTTCTGATATGGGATCCCCGAAAAGCACTTGGAATTAGCTGCAACGCATCAGGTCGCTTTTGGGGGATGGAACTGGTGAGCCATGAAGGACTCGAACCTTCGACCCTCTGATTAAAAGTCAGATGCTCTACCAACTGAGCTAATGGCTCATCATGAAAATGGCTGGGGCACTAGGATTCGAACCTAGGAATGACGGAGTCAAAGTCCGTTGCCTTACCGCTTGGCTATGCCCCAAGGTTGAAGTGGTGGGGAGAGACGGATTCGAACCGCCGAACCCAGAGGGAGCAGATTTACAGTCTGCCGCGTTTAGCCACTTCGCTATCTCCCCGAGATGGTGGAGGCTGACGGGATCGAACCGCCGACCCTCTGCTTGTAAGGCAGATGCTCTCCCAGCTGAGCTAAGCCTCCCCAACATCCCGCAAAGCGACGCTTCGTTTGGAAACGCATGTCGAACGCTTTGCGGGGAATCCAATGCTTGAAATGGTGACCCGTAGGGGATTCGAACCCCTGTATGACAGCGTGAAAGGCTGCTGTGTTAAACCACTTCACCAACGGGCCAGGTTTCAGGGGCCCCCGAAAA
>NZ_JAALGD010000026.1 GCF_011059135.1 Brevibacillus sp. SYP-B805
AAACACTTCAGACAGCGAGATCAACGTCTCAAACCCAGATTCGTTTCCCCCGGCTACCGCCATTCTACACCTTTACTCATGAAAAAAGGTCAATCAGATGTTACTCTGATTGACCTCATAATACGGATGATCCAGATTTCCCTCTTTGATTTGCAAGGCGGCGTGTTTCAACGCATACAAAGGTTTGATGATGCTGCGGGAAACCAAATAGGTCAAAATCCCGTTGGTTAACCCGATCACAACAAGCAGGGTCAGCACCATCAACGGGAAAACCATTCTGGCGTTTTGGAAGAACAGGTTCAAATCGGAGAGCACATACACCGTGCCGGGACGGTGATCGCTGAACGTGATATCCACCTTTTCCACCGCAAAACGGCCGTCCAATCTGTTGCCCCAGTGAGGTTGGTCAGGCTCTGTCCGCAATTCCTTGAGCCGGTGATAAAGATCGGGGCTGTCCACAACAGGCGAAGCGAAGGTCACCCGATCATTCCGAATGACAACGAGCCCCGCCTGCACATGGTTCAACTGTTCGTCCGTGTTTTTCAAAAACCCGCTGTCGGTGAACCGATCGGGATCTGTTCGTGCCATAAACTTGACGCCGGCAATCAGTTCATTTCGCTGGTTGGCCGTTTCCCATGGCACCGGCATTCCTTTCCCGGTTCCCGCCGCATCTTGAAAAAATACGGAAGCCAGCGCTGCGGCGATCAGGGCGAACAGGACGACGGGAATGAAGGTCATGGCGATATAGGAAAGCAGCAGCCTCATCTTGATGGACATGGGCAATTCTCCTTAACACGAACGGATCATCGGTTCGTCACAATTGTTTTCTGTCGAATAACAGCCACCCTGCCGTATAAACGATTATACAATATGAAAGAAGCAGAACGGACGTATTGAGCAGGGTATTCATCGACATCCCGTTTCCAACCCAAAGCACATACCAGTTCGTATAAGAAAAGACGGACCACACGGCAAACTGCGGGAAAACGAACGGGAATAGCTTGGCTGCAGCATAGATGAAGATGGCCGTCGCCATCGCACCCGTGGTGCTGCTGAAGCACTGTGCGATGAACACCACAATCAATCCGATCGCCATCATCGGCACAAAAGAAGCTGCATAGGCCTTTACGCTATCCAGCACACCCCCGGCCATTTCTCCTCCCGGCACCATCCATCCCGAAACAGCAGAAGCAATCCAGAGCACACCGAGATGAACGGCAAGATAGACGGCGATGGCCAACACTTTCGAGGCGAACACTTTTGTTCGCGAGATGGGGCGAACGAGAACGAGCTTCAGCGTGCGAGCCGCCACTTCGCCGGAAAAAGAATCCACGGCGGTCATAAACAGAAACAGCGGAAGCAAGGCGAACGTGAACAAGCTGAGCATCAGCATGGGCAGGTTGCTTCCGAGCCCTCCGAAAACACCTGTATGATTTTGCAAGAAGGCGAGCAATATGGCGGAAATGATCGGAACGAGGAGGGTGAGCAGCAAAAATCCTTTCGTTCTTCGGCGTTTCCACAGTTTTTCCATTTCATTCAGCGTATTGGCGTATAAACGATCCATAATCCTCCTCTTCCTTCAGAGCTTGAATTTGCGAAATCACATACTGCTCGAGCGTCATCTCTTCCGTTAACCATTCATTCACTTTCCCAAGACGGATGAGGCTGCCGTTATGCATGATCCCGATGCGGTTTGCGATCATACTCAAGTCGTGGATCAAATGGCTGGAAATCAGGAAGGTTATTCCCTGTTCAAGAGCCAGCTGTTGAATTGTGTTTCGGACATCAACCATGCCTTCCATATCGAGACCATTGGTCGGTTCATCCAGAATGACCAGCTGCGGATTGGACAGCAAGGCAGAGGCCAGCGCCAGCCGCTGCTTCATCCCGAGCGAAAAGCCTCCCACCCGTTCCCGCTTGTATGGGGCAAGACCGACCTGTTCGAGTGACTGGTCGATTCTGGTCTTCGGAAGATCGGGATAAAAACGGGCGGACAGCTTCAGGTTATCGTACGCACTCATATAATCATAGGCATCCGCCGTTTCAATGATACAACCCACGATCTCCATGGCCTGTTCGAAACGCTCCGATACACAATGTCCGAATATGCGGATGCTTCCCTGATCCGGCCGAATTAATCCCATGATGAGTTTTAACAGCGTGGTTTTGCCTGCGCCATTGGGACCGATCAACCCGAAAATATCTCCCTTTGATATGTCAAAACTGACATTCCGGACTCCGCGGCCGTTTTTATACAGCTTGGTAACTTCTTTCACTTCCAATATGCTCATCGTCCAATCCCTCCTTTCCTGATGGGTTCGTTTATGGGGGGACAGCATGGCTGTCCCGCCGCCTTGCCACTTAATGATGCCAGCCGCGCTTCGGCCCATCATGCTGAATGGCCAGGGTTTGTTTTCCCGTTAAGTCGATCCGATCCGGGATCGTTTTGTTAAATCCGGAGAAATCGACGTGAAGCCGGATGGCGAGAACATGATTTTTACCGGCGTCATCCGTACCGGTAATGTTGATGACCGCCGTTTGCTCTTCAAGCAGGTTATCCGGGTTGATGTTGGCGTCCAAATTGATGTTCTCAACTTGAATATTGTCCGTCAGTTTCGGAAGGTTCACGTTCATATCCGCATGTTCCCACCCATCGCAATCGGCAGCCTTGGAAACGGCCAACGTTGCCAGCGCATTCACAACCGCGGGAATCTGGCTTCTGGAAAGATGTAGCGCTGCCTGCTTGCCTCCGTCCGATTCACTTTCCACCGTCGCAAGTTCCCGCATATTGCCCATCAACGCATCGAATGCTTGCTCCACCGCTTTTGGCGGGTTCGGCCCAACGCCTTCATGCTGCCATTTCGGAGCCTCTTGCTCCATCACGCGATAAACATCGTCATCGCCTCTTTTGAAAATGACTTTCCCGTCTTGTCGAAACACATGCAGGGAATGCGTCTGAGAACCGTCACCGAAAGTTGCAGCCATGCTCCCGGCATTCCGCTCTTTATCCAATTTGATGTTCGCAGTGCCTGCCAGCACCTTCGTCCCGTTATCGGTGACTGTCAAGTCTGCATTCGCTGTCAGGCTCGTTACCGCTTTGGTATTTTTCAGCGCCGCTTTGTAAGTATCATATCCGGCTGTGTTCGCCATCGCGGAAAAACCGCTAACAAAAAGCATCACCGCGCCGATTCCGAAACCGACTCCCACCGTCCACCATTTTTTTCTCATGATTTTCCTCCAACGTGAAATATTCGAAAGCTTCGGGCTGCTTTATTTCCTTTGTTACTTCCACCTCCACGCAAACGCTGCCAAAGCTTTCTGTATTTCATCATAACCACCAGGTCTAAAACGCCTCTAAATCAATTCTAAAAAAAGTATAAAGAGCGGCCGTATTTTAGCCGCCTGGGAATGTTCAAGAAACGGTGCTTTTACGCGTTTATAGATCAAGCTTGAAATAGTCACGGCAACAACCACCGATATCAAAGCGATGGGATTTGTCCTGTTCAAGTTCGCAAAAAAGAGGCCTTGGTAGGTATCAAGCATACCCGAAAATTCTGTTTGGTTTAAACGATTGGAATCAATCTGATTCGATCACTAAGGAAGTCATTTCTGTCTCCGATTAAAAGAATTGTCCCGATGAATGAAGATGGTTCATCGGGACAACTTAGAGGTTGCTTTCCAAGTTTTTTAGCTTTTTCCGAGTTTTTTTACAACAGCACAACATGTCTGTTTTTGACTCAAATTGTTGATTTGACAGGAAATATAGTGTTGAAAAACGGCCTCCTTGGAAAAATAAGTATTAGACTGTTCCTTAGTAAAACAATAACGCAGACCATAGTCCAGAATAATAAAGTTCTAGACTAGTTATTCATGATTGAACAAATAATGATCTTAAATTAAATTGTTCAATCCACAACTCATAACAAATTAACAGTTTAAAAAAGGACTAACTTCTGGGGGTCTGTCAATGATTTTGTGTAAACTCCAATAGCCGTTAGGCTCAGCGGAGATATGGTTGAACTCGCTCTGGAAACTGAACGGACAGTTGTAACAGAATTTGGCCCCAGTTCTGAACTCTCCCCGTCCACTTTCGTAACACATCCATGGTTGCCAGGTAGAGCATTTTGAGCAGGGCTTCGTCTGTAGGGAAAATGG
>NZ_JAALGD010000003.1 GCF_011059135.1 Brevibacillus sp. SYP-B805
ACAGATCAGTAAATACCTGCTCATAACCAGGAAACACTTGATCAAGGATGGCTTGGAAGCGTAATTGCGTTTGAACGTACATCTTCGTGATGGCATCATGTTCACGCGCGAGAGCGCGAATGTTTAACAGCTGTACGTTGCGTTTTTTAAACGGTTCAAATTCCTCTTTGTAATACAACGCAGCAAGTTTGTAGGCATCAGATTGGTCTGTTTTCACTTTACGCAGGGTGACTTTCCGAGCTTGATACGAGATCAGTGGATTTAGGACAATAAAGGTAAGTTCGTGCTGTTCAAGAAAGTCTGTAACAGGCAGATGATAGTGCCCCGTAGCCTCTAAAATGATGACAGGGGTTCGACCGGATTCCCTTTCCACTTCCTGAATCTTATGCAGGAACGTCACAAACCCTTCCTGCGTATGGTCGAACTGAAACCCTTTTCCAAATGGCTGATTCTTGTCCAGAAAGGCTTGTCCATCACTTCTTCCCTTGGAAATATCCAATCCAATAACAGGGTTCATCTAGCTATCTCCTTCCTTCACGAAAATACCGGTACCCACCCCTGATTACAGTCCACAAATCCGCATGTGATACGGGATCCATCGTCCCAACCAGCTCAAACATGATTTCTGCAATAGGTGGGGAAACACTTCAGACAGCGAGATCAACGTCTCAAACCCAGATTCGTTTCCCCCGGCTACCGCCATTCTACACCTTTACTCATGAAAAAAGGTCAATCAGATGTTACTCTGATTGACCTCATAATACGAAACGCCCAGATGTTGAGCCCCCCTGCCCGCGTCGCGTTTCGGAGCGGACAAAAGCCAGCTTCTTCGCGGGTCGTCAAGAGAGCGAGCAGGAACCATTACCCATGATAAAAAGGACTTTGTATGCACACTGAGATCTGCCGTACATGCGGCAGATCTTGTGCTTATTATGCCCCTTCGACAAAGCGCTTGATCCGTTCGATGCCTTTTTCCAGCTGCTCCATGGAGGCGGCGTAAGAGATGCGGACGTTCTCTTTGGAGCCGAAACCGCTCCCGGGAACCAGGGCCACCTTTTCCTTCTCCAGCAGGGCTTCGCTCCATTTGTCCACATCGTCGTATCCCATTTTTGCCATGGCTTTCGAGACGTTCGGGAAAACATAGAAGGCTCCTTCCGGCTTCAGGCAGGTGATGCCGTCGATCTGGTTCAACAGCTCCACGACCCTGTCGCGCCGCTTGACGAACTCCCGTTTCATCATCTCAAGCGGCTCCTGCGGCCCGGTCAACGCCGCCAGCGCGCCATACTGGGCAAACGAAGTCGGGTTGGAGGTGCTGTGGCTGGAGAGATCCACCATCGCCTGGATCACGGCTTCGTTACCGGCCGCATAGCCCATGCGCCAGCCTGTCATGGAGTATGGTTTGGACATGCCGTTAATGATCACGGTGTTTTCATAGGCTTCCTTGCTGAAGGTGGCGACGCTGACGTGCTCATGGCCGTCGTAGATCAGCTTCTCGTAGATTTCGTCGGATACCATCAGCACCTTGTGCGTCAGGCAGACATCAACGATCTCCTCCAGCTCCTTGCGGGTATAGATGCTGCCCGTCGGATTGCTGGGCGAGTTGATGATCAGCGCCCGTGTACGCGGGGTAATCGCTTCCTTCACCTGCTGGGCAGTCACTTTAAACGCATTGGATTCGGCCCCTTCGATGAACACCGGCACCCCGTCGGCCACCTTCACCATCTCCGGATAGCTGACCCAGTACGGAATCGGGATAATCACTTCATCGCCCGGATCCAGTATGCTCATAAACAGGTTGTAGAGCGCATGCTTGCCGCCGTTGGTCACGATGATCTGCTTCGTGCTGTACGTCAGGCCGTTGTCCCGCTCGAATTTTTCGCTGATCGCCTTAAGAAGCTCGGGAATCCCGGCGGTGGCGGTATACTTCGTCTTGCCTTCGCGCATGGCTTTCTCGGCAGCCTCGATGATATGCGCAGGCGTATTGAAATCGGGTTCTCCCGCCCCCAAACCGACAACGTCAACGCCCTGACGCTTCAATTCATTCGCCTTCGCCGTGATCGCCAGCGTTGGAGAGGGAGCGAGGATGGAAACCCGTTTGGACAATTTCATGGAAAATAAACCTCCTCTGGTATGTTTACGTAACCTATATGTTGTGGGACGCATTCTCAATTATTGCTAAGGATAGCCTACCATACCCGCCTGGGCTTGTATAGGGGATGTCAGATGAAATACCCCTCTGTGGCAGCATAGAGGGGCCTCTTTGTTGGGACTACACCAATTGTTCCCTGTTTTCGACTTCCTGCATGATGGAAAACTCTTCCTCCTCTTGCAAAGACAAGTCTTCATCCGGTTGGTCGTCTTCCTCCGGGGGAATCGACGGCCGTTCATCCTCCCGCTCGGCATCGGCAGCCTCCTCTTCGCCTGCCGCCTCCTCCGGTTCCAGCGTGGTCTCCTTGTCCGCCCCGCGTTCTCCAATCGCGATCCAATGGATGATTCCTGCCGCTTTTTCGCCACCCTTGTGCCGGGAGACCGTAATCGTCGCCGTATCCGGCGCTGTCTCCTTCAGGACGGCGAAGCAGTCGGGGTGGTTGGTCATCGCGACAAACACGTAACCGGTATTCTCGTAGGAACTCTCCAGCGGGATCACCAGGGTGATGCTTTCCTCCCCCTGCCCCAGATGGAACGGCACGAGACCGAACTGCTGGCAGACATCGTTCCGGCTTCCCGCGGCCTGCACAGGAACGAAGGCCAGTTTCCCCGGGGTGATGGTGTGGTCCGCCAGGTGCTGCTCGTTGACGGCTTCCTCCGCCAATTTTGCCGCCGTTACCGCTCCCTGCTTCAGTTTCTCCGCGGTGATGGAGTTTTCCGCCACATGCTCCGTATGGACGGCGTTTTTTGCCAAATGATCGGCATGAATCGTTCCGGCGGCAATTTTTGCTTTCGTTACCGCGCCATCTTTCAAATGCTCGGTGGAGACGGCCGCCAGTTCCAATTTTTGTCCGTCCACGCTTCTGTCCGCCAGTTTCTCCCTGGTGACGGACTGTTTCTGCAGCTTCGGCGTGCTGACAGCCTGTTCGGCAAGATGTTCCGCCTGCACGGCATGGCTGCCGAGATGTTGGGACTGCACCGCTTTATCCGCGATTTTGTCCGATGTGACGACACCGCGCGCCAGGTGACGGTTTTTCACGGCTTCTTGCGCGATTTTGGCCGAGATGACGGCCGCATCCGCCAGTTTGCCGGTCGTGATGCACTGGTCCGTCAGCTTGTCGGTCGAGACGGATTCGGATGCCAGCTTGGCGGTCGTGATCACATGGTCGGCCAGATTCATGGTATGAATGGCATTCTCCAGCATGTGGGTATGGCCGATAATCCGCTCGTTCAGATGCGCGGTTTGAATGGCGCGCTTGGCGATCTTATCTTTGGTTACCGCTTCGTCCCGCAGGTGCTTCCCATGAATGGCCTCTTCCGCGATATGCTGGTGGTTGACACTGCGCGCCGCCAGTTTCTCCGCCGTGATCGCTTCGTCGGCGATTTTGGCGCTGGTCACCTGTTGATCGCCGATCTTTTTCTGGGTAATGATGAAATCCTGCAGGTGTCCGGTTTGAATGGACATGGGATGAATATGCCGGGCTTTGACGGCTTCGCGCGCGATTTTGGCGGCGGTAACCGCATCGTCGGCGATCAGGGGCTCGGTGACGGTCGCTTTGGCCACCTTCTCCGTTGTGACGGCTTCGGCCTTTAAATGTTGGGTATCGATGGTCTCGTTGGCCAGATGATGCTCCTGCACGCTATGCATGGACAGGTGTTCGCTCTTGACGGAATGTTCGGCCAAATGTTGGCTGATGATGGTCTTCGGCTTGATGTGATGGCAATCGACGCTTTCCTCATCCAGCTTGGCTGACGTGACCGCCCCGTCCCGCAGCTTATCCGTGGTGACGGCGCCATCCTCCAGTTTCGCCGTATTGATGACATGATTGGCCAGATTCGTCGTTTGAATGGAGCCGGGCTTGATTTTTTCCGCCGTAATCGTCTGATCCTGAATCAAATCGCCCGTGATGGCCTGCGCCTGGATATGTTTGGTCTGGATGGCGCCATCGGCAAATTTCATGGAGTCGATCGTCTTGTCTGCCAGTTTTTCGGAGGTGACGCTGTTATCCATCAGCTTCTCCCCGGAAATGGATCGATCCTGCAGCTTGCTGCTCGAAATGCTGCCATTAATGATATGTTCTCCGGTAATGGAATAGGGGGCGATCTTGCTGGCGGTTACCGCATAGTTCGCCAGTTTGGAGTTTTCCACCGCGTAATCTTTCAACAGCGAGGCATCGATGCTGCCCGGTTTGATCTTGCTGGCATCCACCGCACGACTCGCCAGTTTTTCCGTGGTAATGGCCTGGTCGGTGATATCGTCCGTGTAAATAAACGAGACATTTCGCTCTTCCGTGCGTTCCTTTACGACTTTGGAAAACTTTTTCTGGTTGGAGGATGCACCCGATTTCGGAACCATCTGCAGCGGAGGGTAGACAACGGAGGGACCCTTGTACACCTCACGCTCCACTTCCTCCTCTTCGATCCCGTCGAGCCAAGCCATTTCCAGTTCATTATCCAGCAAAGGCAGCGGGGAATCCATGTTCTTTTTTTGCTTTGCCGCTTTTTTCCGGCCTTCTTTCGCCATACTAGTCTCCTCTCCTTCTTTGCCACTCAGCCCTATCATTTTGTAGCATATTCGCCAAGCGGCGGAAGCGGCACAAGTGCGGATGAAAAAAATAAGCCGGCGGTCTTATACCGCCAGCTCGTTCGCATGTTTGTTTGTTGTCAGCAACTCCCGGAACGTATGACCATGCAAGACTTCCTGTTCCAGGAGGATCCCCACGCCCGCTTGAAAGACGGCGTCGTGCCGCTTCAGCACCTCTCTGGTTTTCTCCAGCAGTTCCTCCAGCAGACGGTTCACTTCTTCGTGGACCTGGTGTCTGTCGACCAGCTTCATGTTGACGATCCCGAGGCGGGACATCCCGCTCTGCACGATCTCCTGCGCCATGCCGAGCGCCTGTTCGAAGTCGTTCTTGGAGCCTGTGCTGCGGCCGCCGTAATAGATCTCTTCCGCCACGGCGCCTGCCAGACATACCATGATCTGTTTCTCCAGCGCTTCCCGCGTGTAGAGATAACGGTCTTCCATCGGATTTTGCCGCACATAGCCGAGCGCCTGGCCGCGGGGGCTGAGGGTGACCTGGGAGACGGACCCCGGGCGCACCCATTCGCTTGCGATCGCATGCCCCAGTTCATGCATGGCGACGCGTCTTTTCTCGTCAGCGGACGCTTCCCGGTCCACTTTTTCTCCCATCATCACCTTGTCGACCGCTTGGGAGAAGTGGCGGCGCGCAATGGCCGGGGCGTTTTCGCGCATCGCGTAGATGGCCGCCTCATTGGCGACGCTTTCCAGCTGTGCGCCGGAAAAGCCGAATGTCTCTTGGGCGATCTGCTCCAGGGAGACATCCGCCGCCAACGGTTTCTTGGCGGTGTGGATGGTCAAAATCTGCTCGCGGGCCGTCTTGTCCGGCAGATCCACCGTGATATGGCGGTCAAAACGTCCCGGCCGCAGCAGGGCGGAGTCAAGCATGTCCTTGCGGTTGGTGGCGGCAATCACGAGAATGCGCGGCTTGTCGCTCGTCGTGATCCCGTCCATCTCCGTCAGCAGCTGGTTCAGGGTCTGGTCGTACTCCCGCTGCTGCTGACCTTCGCGCTTTCCGCCGATCACATCGATCTCATCGATAAAGATAATGCCGCTGTCCTGCCCGTTCTTTTCCGCCAGGGTGCGCACTTCCTTGAACAGGTCGCGAATCCGCTGCGCCCCCACCCCGACATACATCTCGATAAACTGGGAACCGGACGCGGCAACGAAGGCGGAGTCTGTATAGTTGGCCGCCGCTTTGGCCATCAACGTCTTCCCCGTCCCCGGCGGACCCGTCAGCAGCACGCCCTTGATCGGACGGATCCCGTACTGCTCGATCTTCTCTTTGTGAATCAAGAAGTCGAGCGCTTCTTTCAATTCTTTCTTGGCTCTTTCCTGTCCGCCGATGTCTGCGAACGTAATGGTTGATTTCGGCACGGCATGACGGCTGGACTTCCCTCTGGCAGAGAGCGCGGCCATGTTGCCCTGCCGCGCCATCAGGAAGAAAATGCCGCCCAGCACGGCACCGAAGAGAAGAAACGGCGTGATGTTCACGCCCAGAAACAGCAGGAATATCAAGATGCCCGGCACGACCCCGTACAGCACCTCTTTACCCATTGGCGGTCACCTCCCCGGAAGATGCAAAACGGGGCACCACCGCATAGAAATCGTCCGTCCCCCGCCTGAGATACACATAAACGTTGGTGTCATCCATCCGGGTGATGGCGTCATCCAGGTGGTACTGCTGCTTCCACGCGGCCAGCAGTACCGGAATCCTGCTGTATTGATGCAGATCAACCGCTTCGGTAATCGCGAACACCCCGTCCGTCCACACCTGTTTCACCTGGCTGTCCTTGTTGCGGATGGAGATGTCCACTTGTTTGCCCTGCACGATTTCTCCGACAGATTGGGACAAATGTTTATATTCTTCCGGAAATGCATCCGGATTCGTTACCTGCAGCATGATCGATACCTGATCCCTGTCTACCTGCAGCTGCGCCAGCTGTGCCGATTTCATCTGTCCGACCAGTTGACGGATCGGTTCTTCCACTTCCATCTTCTGATAGAGAAACCAGCCGCCAAAGAGAACCGCCAGCGTGGCGATCAGCGACAGCATGACAGTCAACGGCTTCCTGCGGGTTTGCATGATCATCCCCCTTTCCTGCTATACCGTTCGTCTATCAATCCCGATCAAGATCCAGTATAGCACAGGGGGGTGTCAAAATCTGAATGTAGTTGTTACCAGCGAAAAACCCGCCGTGCCCAACTCTGGGCCGGGGGCGGCGGGTCCTGTGGAGAGTGGGGGACCTTATGTGTTTCCTTGAACTGTATAGGTTTTGATCACCTTTCCGGTATAGAAATCGTACTGAATGTAAAGATACCGGCCTTCCTGGTCACGCACGGCCGCTTCCCAAAAGGGGCGGTTCTCCTCCAGCCCAGGGACGACGTGCAGGATTTTGCCGCCGGGATAGCCTCTCCTGACGGCGTCCAGCACGCTCTGTTTGGGCACCGCACGCGCCAGGGTATCGAAATAGATCTCCTTCTCGTTCATCCAGACGATCACCGGGGTTCCCACCTGATTTTTCCCCATGACGACCGCGTAGGCCTGTTTGCCACGGTATTCGTCGATTTCGTCGATCTGGGCGATGGTTGTCCGCTCCGCCGCCCATTTTCTCGCCTGCTCTTCAAACGCTCGCTGACTGCCGACCACGCTGGAGGTCAGATCATACAGAAAGGCGAAGGCGAGGGCGAGCAAACCGATCACCACGATTCCCAAGCGTAACCACACAACCGCGTAACTCCTTTTTCCCCGCTTACAGGTAGAATGTCAATTGATCCTGTTTCGGGCCCTGGGCAGTCTGTAGCGCCAAATGGACGACGATCTGCCTGAGCCTTTTCCCATTGGCATCATACCAGAATTGGTACGTAATGGCTACCTGCCTGTCCATGCTGGCCATCGTTTCTTCGACCGGAAAGGAGGGGCCCAGCCATTGAGCCAGCATCTCCTTCACCTCTTTGGCCGGCAGGGCAATCTGGTAACCCAGCAGCCCCTGCTGCTGCTCGTCAATCAGCGGCAGCGGCTGCACCGCTTGCAGCTGTCCTTTCACCAGCATCGCATGTTCATACGGCGTATACAATGCAAAAGGCAGCAGCGCCGGCTCTTGTTTCTCTCCGTCAATCGTGACGCTTGCGCGGCTGTCATCCCGCCGGATCTCCACTTTGTGGCCGGCGACCGTACCGGATAAATCAAACCGTTCGCCGTGAAAATGGCCGGAAAGCCAATCTTTCTGCCATTTTACCGTAAACGGAATCTGTTCTTTTTTCTCCAGGGGTTCGAGCAGTGCCGCAAGCGCATCCCGATCCTCGGCGGCGCGCTGCTCCAAATCGATCACCGGCACATCCCGGCCGTCCTCTTCCTGCTTCTCATGCAGCAGCGCAAGCCCAGCCCCCAGCAAAAACAGCAGGAGGAAGATCGGCAGAAGCAGCCACAGCTGTCGCGGGCGGATATACATGTTCAGCCCCTCCCCGTCCCATTTCTTCTACAGGGTATTCGTGGGGGGAAGGTTTTAGAACAAGGCGGAAAACTTACTAAACATAGCGAAGGGCGTGTCGGTCATACTACAGATACACCCCAAGGAGGTGAGCGCGTGAAATTCTCACCGGTGACGACATCTCCTGACGCGATTGGGTTGCTGCTGCAGGAATACCGCGCATCCTGGGCAGCGCTATCTTCACCGCTGCGAACATCGCCCCACACAACCGCTTTATCCTTTCGCCACACCTCGCTGACGGAGGTATGGCGGGAAAACCCTGTCTGTGAGTAAGACCCAAAAATCTTCTACCTATACCTGCACTGCACCTCTCTCCTGTCACGCCGACAGGAGACCTTTTACCTTTTCAGCGCCGCAAACATTCGGTTCGCTTCGTAAATCACACGCTCCTCGTCCACCGTCAACAGTTCGCGGTTGCGCATCAGGAAACGGCCGGCCACCACGGTGTCCGTCACATCGCGCCCATTGCCCGCATAGACGACATGGGAAATCGGATGATGCGCGGGATGATAATGGGCTTGCCGGGCATCCAGCATGATCAGATCCGCCTGCTTGCCCACCTCCAGCGACCCCAGCGCGTCGGCCTGGAACACGCAGTCGGCCCCGTAGCGGGTAGCCAGGCGCAGCGCCACTTCAGCCGGGACCGCCACCGGGTCGTGCAGGACGCCTTTGTGCAGGATCGCCGCCAGCTTCATTTCCTCAAACAGGTTCAGGTTGTTGTTGGAGGCGGAGCTGTCGGTACCCAGCGAGACGCTCACCCCTTTGGCCAGCATCTTCGGCACCGGGGCCACGCCGCTCGCCAGCTTCAGGTTGCTGACGATATTGTGGGATACTTTCACCTTGTATTTTGCCAAGATGTCGATCTCTTCATCCGTCAGATGAACGGCATGGGCCACCAGCGTCGGTCTGGTGAACACCCCGATGTTTTCGAGATGGGCGACGGGCCGCACACCGTACTCTTTTACATTTTGCTCCACTTCAAAGCGGGTTTCCGACATGTGGATATGGATCGGCAGATCAAGTTCCGCCGCTTTTTCCACGATCTGGCTGATGAATGCCGGCGAGCATGTATACGGCGCGTGCGGCGACATCATAGCGGTAATGCGGCCGTCCGCCTGGTTGTGCCAGTTCTTGGCAAACGCCACCGCTTCCCGCAGCTTGGCCTGCCGTTCTTCCTCCGAGCAGAGGCCGATCATCCCCCGGCACAAGCGGGCGCGCATGCCCGTCTCCTCAACGGCCTTGGCCACTTCATCCATATGGTCGTACATATCCACAAAGGTGGTGGTGCCCGTCCTGATCATTTCGATGATGGACAGGTACGTGCCCCATTTCACATGCTCGCCCGTAAATTGGGCTTCGAGCGGCCACATTTTCTCCTCCAGCCATTGCTGCAGCGGCAGGTCGTCGGCATAGCCGCGCAAAAGCGACATGCCCACATGGCCATGGGTATTGATCAATCCGGGCAGCACATATTTGCCCGTCCCGTCGATCACCTCGTCGTAGCCGGACAGATCGGCCGGTGTCGGACCGACATAGGTAAGCTTGCCGTTTTCGAAGGCAACGGCGCCATCGTTGATCACTTCATCGTGCTGGTTGACGGTAATGACGGTAGCGTGGGTTATGATGGTTTTCATGGGTTGCTCTCCGTTTCGTTAGTTTAGGTAATACGCCAGGCTTTGCAGGCTGGACGTCACGTCGGCATAATCGATTCTTACATTCTTGTCCGTTCTCAGCGTCACCGGGGCGAAGTTGAGGATGCCTTCGATGCCGGCATGAATCAGCTGATCTGCCACCTCTTGGGCCGCATGGGCCGGAACGGTGATGATCGCCAGGCGAATCTGCTTCTCGGCCACCGTGCTTTTCAACTCCGACAGCGGCTGGATGGGGATGCCGGCGATCTTTTTGCCGATTTTGCGCTTGTCCGCATCGAAAATCGCCACGATGCGCATGTTGTCCTTCAAATACGCGTTGTAGTTGCTGATCGCGTGGCCGAGATGGCCGGCGCCGACAAGGGCGACATGGATCACCTGGTCCAATTTTAATATTTGCCGGATTTTTTCGATCAGGTAGTTGACATCGTAGCCGATCCCCTTTTTGCCAAAATCCCCGAAGGCGGCAAGGTCTTTTCGGATTTGAGCGGGATTGATATCCAGCGTTTTCCCCATCTGTTGGGAGGAGACGGTCGTCACATTCAACTGCTGCAGATGGGTAAGATACCGAAGATAGATCGGCAAGCGTCGAACTACAGCCTCCGATATTTTTTCCGCTTTGGCCACTGCCTCCCCTACCTCCTCACCTTCTGTTTGATTACACGATAGTCCTTTCCGTTGGAGAGGATCATGATGGTGCCGTCCTGACTGGTTATGTATGTTTCCGCCCAGGATTCCCCCAGCCGTTCGATGATTTCATCCTGGCCGGCCTTCATTTCCGTACGCGGTATTCCCGTTTGCACAATGGCGACCTGCGGATCCACAAGGCTGAGGAACGGCTGGGAGGACGCCTGATTGCTCCCCTGCGCCGCCACCTTCAGAACCTCTGCTCGCAGTTCCTTCCCGTGCTTTTGAATCAGGCGTTCCTCCGCCTTTTCCCCGATGGCGCTCGTAAAGAGAAAGCGCATGTTTTCCTGCTTCAACTGAAAGACGAGCGAATTATCCTGCGGGGACAGGAACAGATACTCGCTGGGGTGCAGGACGTGGAGCGCAATCTTGTTTTCCAGCTGGAGCACATCCCCTTCCGAGAGCAGCACCAGCTTCTTGTCGCTTTTGACCGGCACAACTCGGCGGATGCTGGGCTCGATCAATTTGGGCATCAGGATGGTGTCGATCTGCAGGGATGATGCCAGATACGGATATCCCCCCGCCTGTTCCGGCTGATCGTTGGAGAGCAGGACATAATCCAGCTTGGTCACCCGGCGTTCGGCCAGCAGCGCCAGCAGCGTCTTCCCATCCTCCGCGGCTCCCGTATCGATCAGCAGGGTTTTGCCGCTGGGAAAACGGACAAGCGTGCTCTCCCCGTTCGGCAGACTGAAGTAATAGAGCACCATCCCCGTGAAGCTTTGGTCATCCTCGGCCGAAAAAGGGTCTTCCACCTTGACGGCATGCTGCAGATGGCTGTCAATGCCGCATCCGGCCAGCAAGAAAAGAGAGACCACCGACAAGCGCAGCAACAGGTTTATGATCCGCCTCATTTATTGTATCACCTAAATCCTCGCGAGACTATTGCTTCATTTTATGTGTCAGGCGGGGCAGGCATACCGTTAAGAAACGGTGCGATCAGTTCACGCAGCTTCGGCCACGGGCCCGACTGCACCTGGAAAGGCGGCAGCGATTGCAAAAAGACGCGGCCGTATCGCGATTCCACGATCCGCGCGTCAAACACCACCACGACGCCACGGTCATGCTGATGGCGGATCAGGCGGCCCACTCCCTGCTTGAATTGGATGACCGCCTGGGGAAGAGCGCGCGACATGAACGGGTTTTTGCCAGCTTCCTTCAGCTTTTCCGCCCGCCCGACCGTTACCGGATGGTTGGGAGGAGCGAACGGCAGCCGGACGATCACGAGGGCGCTCAGCGCTTCTCCCGGAATGTCGACTCCCTCCCAGAAGCTGCCCGTCCCGAACAGGACCGCCTTGGGCTCCCGCTGAAACTTACGCACCAGCTTGCTGCGGTTGTTGCTGTCGATGCCCTGCCCAAGCAGCGTAAACCCTTCCTCGCCCGCTTGTTCCTTGATGGCATCATACACCAGACGCAGCATGGCGGCTGACGTAAACAGGATCAGCGTGCGGCCATGAGCGGCCCGGATCACATCCAGGCATCCCTGGATCACCGCGTGCAGATACGCCTCCTCGTCTTCGCTTCCCAATGCGGGAAAATCGGAGGGGATCAGCAGCAGGCCCTGTTTCTCGTAATCAAAGGGAGAGGGCAGCGCCAGCGTGCGCACCCGCGCTTCCGGCAGCTGATCCAGCCCGATGCTCGCTTTGAGATAGGAAAAGCTGTTTTTGACGGTTAACGTGGCCGAGGTCAGAATGACGCTGCGCGTGTTGGCAAACAGCGGGGAAAGCTCCTGCGACACCTCCAGGGGAGCGGCGAACAGGTATACATGCTTGCGCGGTGTCCGGGACTCTCCCTCCATCCAGTACACAAAATGCGGGTCGTCGCAGTGGAGCAGGAAGTGGAGCGTATGGCACGCCTCCTGCACATCGTCGAGAAGGCCCCGCATATCCGTCAGGGCGCTGCGCAAAAGGAAGGGCGGATTCTCGTCTCCCCCTTTGGCCAAAGCCATCAGCTGCTCCAGGCTTTCCGCGAAGAAGAGCAGCCGCTGGATGAAGCGGTCGCCCGCTTTCACGAGGCGTTCGCTCCGCCCGGCAAATGACGCCTTGCTGTAGCGGGCGGCAATGCGCCCGGTTTCGGCGCTCTCTTCCCCCGCTTTGGACACCCATTGAAACAGCTGCTTGGTCCATGCCAGCAGATCGTCCCGGGCCTGCTGCTGAAAGGCGGCCAACGCTTTCAACAGCGCTTTCGCTTTTTCGTCCGCGTCCTCGCGCCAATGGGACAATTCTGACACATAGCCTGCCAAGAGGGCCGTGCAGTCCGTCCCCATCCGTTCCACCAAAAACTGCAGCTGCGCCGTGGAATGCTGGGCGCCCATATGCCGGGTGGCTGCCTCTTCCAAGTGATGGGCTTCGTCGATGATCGCCACCTGATAGGAAGGCAAGATCCGGTTGTCATTCTCCAGATCCGTCATCAGCAGCGAGTGGTTGGCGACGACGAGATCCGCCTCCTTCGACTCCTCCCGCGCCCGAAAATAATAGCAGCGGCTGAACCATGGGCATTGGCGGTGCAGGCAGGAGTTGGCGTCGCTTCTTACCTGCTGCCAAAACAGGGTGCCGGATGGCGGCAAGTTCAGCTCTTCCACATCCCCGCTGAGCGTCTGGGTCAACCAGGTGACCATTTGCGCCTTCACCAGCCGAAGTTCCAGGCTGCCGCTTTCTGCCCCCTCTTCCAGGTTTTGTTCGAATTTGCGCAAACACAGGTAATTGCCCCTGCCCTTCAGTTTGGCCACGGTGAACGGGAAAGGCATGACGCGCAGCAGGGTGGGAATCTCTTTCTGGAACAGCTGCTCCTGCAGAGGAATGGTGTTGGTGCTGACCACGATCTGCTCGTGATGCTGTTTGGCCCACAGCACGGCAGGCACCAGGTAGGCCAGGGATTTTCCCGTCCCGGTCCCCGCTTCCACCAGCAGATGGGTCCCTTCCTCGATCGCAGCATGGATGGCCCGCATCATGGCTTCCTGGGCTTCCCGCCGCTGAAATCCGGGCAGGCCGTGTTCCAGCGCCGCACCCTCCCCCATCAGCCGCTCAATCACCTCTTCCAGGGTGGTATCGGCCGCGGCCGTCGCTTCCCGTAAAGGCATGTCGCCTGGTATCCCGCGGTGGCGCAGGGCAAACTGGCGATAAATATCCCATTCGGCCTCGGCGTCCCCGGCGGGCTGTTCCAGCGCCGCCTCCGTCAGTTTCTCCATTTCGATCTGCCGCAGCAGCCGGCCCACATCCGAGCGAAACGACGAGACCAACAGCTGCAGCCGCTGAATGGTTACCAGCGGCAGACGTTTCAGCAGATCCAGCAGGTGCAGGAAGAGATGGGCAGTGGCCAGCGCGTCGCTGTCCGCCTGATGGGGCCGTTCATGGACGATCTCCAGATCATCGGCCAGCTCGACCAGCCGGTAGCTCCCCTGCATCGGCAGCAGAAAGCGGGCCAATTCCACCGTATCCAGCACATGGCCGTCAAACATATAATAGCCCTGTTCCACCAGGGCTTCTTGCAGAAATTGCAGATCAAACGAAGCGTTGTGCGCGACAAAGGTGCGGCCGTCCAGCAGCCGCAGCAGATCGGGGAGCACCTCTTCCAGCGTGGGCGCATCGGCCACCATCTCGTCGGTAATCCCCGTCATGTGGGTAATGTAAGCCGGAATGGGCTGGCCCGGGTTGACATATGTCGAGTAGACATGTGTGATCCGGCCATCCTCAATGGCGACGGCACCGATCTGGATAATTCGATCCCCTTGCCTCGGCGAACTTCCCGTGGTTTCCAAATCTACAACGATAAACCGATCCAATCGTGCGTCACCTCAATACCTAAACAACCACCGAAGGCGGTTCACAATCATCTCCTAGGATTCGGCAATCCCTGACAAAAATCCTGCTGCCTTACGTCGGGATCGGATCCAGAAAGAGCATGCCCTCTCCGGCAGGTTTCCCCAGTTTGGCGGCGCAGAGACTGCGGTAAAGAGGAACCTCCCGGAACAGCCGCTCCTCCCCGGCCACCTGTTGAAAATATTGATCCGCCAGCTTCCAGTCTTCCTGGATCACGGCCAAGCGTCCGAGATGGTAGTATCCCAGCGATCTCAAATAAGGATCCGCTTCCGCCACGAAACGTTCGGCGATCTCCTTGGCGCTGTCCGTCTCGCCCAACCGTTCATAAGCTGCCACAAGACCCGACTGGGCCAGGCGGTGATCCGCCTGTTTGCGCAGGATGAAGTGAAAGACTGCAACCGCCTGCTCCACCAGCCCGTCAAACAGCAGCATCCACCCGTAGGTGAAATGAAAGTCCAGATTGTCGGGCGATAAACTGACCGCTTTCTTGATGAGAGGCAGGGCCTTGCGGGTACCGGCGATCAGCCAGGTCGTCCAGGCCAGTCCCTGATAAACCCACCCTTCGCGGGGCAGCTGTTCGCGCAGATAGACGTAGCAAAGCTGGGCGCGGTGAAGCTGTCCCTTCGCTTCATACATGGATGCCATTTCCTGCAGCGTGCGGCTGTCCAGATGTTTGGCGGGCGTTTGCAGCCGGGCTGGCGGAACCATCTCCGTCCCATTCCCGTTCGCTACCAGCTGCATCGCGGCCCGCAGCCAGATCATTTCTGCCTCCCAATCGTCGTGCACCTGCTGCAAATAGCTTTCTACGGCTTCCAGCGCCTCCTTCGCTTCCCCATCCTGCAAGCAGCAGAGCGCCAGGTTAAATTTCGCCTCGGCATACCCAGGAAAGGCGTGAAGCGCCGCTTGAAACGCCTGGCCTGCTTCCAGCCACTGCGCTTCTTCCGCCAGCAGACAGCCGATGGCGTTGTAACTGATGGCGGCCACTTTGGGAGAGCTGGCGGAGCGGCTCAGCAGGCGGAATTCCTTCATCGCCTCTCCCCGCTCCTCGCAAAACAGCAGGCTGTAGGCATAATACAGCCGGCCGATCTCCCAATCGGGGGATTGCTGCAGGAGGTCGGCAAAACACCTGCGCGCATCCTGATAGAGGCGGAGATGGTAAAATCCCTCTCCTTTCCGGTACATATGGAGGTGAGGGTGCAGCACCACCTGGCCGCCCGCCGGGTGATCGGCGCTGCCGGCGGCGGGATCTTCTTCCTGGCAAAGGGGATGAACCGCAGGCTGCGGCTGTTTCACCCCATGCATCTCTTCTTTCAGCGTGTTGATAACCTGGGACAGCGCCTCTTCAAACAGCAGCCACCGATCAACCACCTGATCGCTCAGTTGCCGCAGTTCCAACAGTTCATTCGCCAGCAGCAGCCGCTTCTTGTCGTCAGCGTTCGGCCACGCCTGGGCGATTTCCTGCAGCTTGGCGGTCAAGGCAGAAAAGAAGGCTTCCATGGACAAGGAAAAAGCCACCCCCTTCTGAGGCAGTGAGTACTATCATTGTCCCACAAGGGAAGCGGCTCTATTCGAAGCAAACCCACCCGGCCGAAGCGGACGCATCGCAGAAGAACACCTACAGGACGGTCGCGTGCACCTCTTCCGCCAGGATGGTTTCAATCCGGTTGTTTTCCCCCATAATGGCGACGCGCGGCTTATGGGTGCGGGCTTCCTCATCGGTCATCAGGGCATAGGCGATGATGATCACGACATCGCCCGGCTGCACCAGCCGGGCGGCCGCCCCGTTGAGGCAGATCACCCCGCTGCCCGGTTCCCCTTCGATCACATAGGTTTCCAGGCGGGCGCCATTGTTGTTGTTGACAACCTGCACCTTTTCGTTAGGAAGGATATCCAGCGCATCCAGGATGGTCTTGTCGATGGTGATGCTGCCGACGTAGTTCAGGTTGGCTTCGGTAACGGTGGCGCGATGGATTTTCGCTTTCATCATGGTCCGAAACATGCCGCTTATCTCCTCCTCCCTACATTTTCTCGTCTATATCTCCGCAATCAGGTTATCGATCAATCTCGTCTTCCCGAAACGGACAGCCAAGGCCGCGATGATCCGGTCGCCCGGTTTCAGCTCGGTCACCGGGGTAAGTTCGGGATAATGCAAAATTTCGGCATAATCGATCTCGGCGAGCGGTTGAGACTGGATCATCCGGACCATCTCGTCCTTAAGCGTTTCCACGGCCGGACAGCTTTTCAGGCGTTCCTGCACATGCTGCAGCGTCCGGTACAAGATCGTCGCCTGTTCCCGCTCCTCCTCCCGCAGGTAAACATTCCGGGAACTCATCGCCAGGCCGTCCGCTTCCCGGACGATGGGACACACCACGATATTGACGGGTACCGACAGATCCCGCACCATCTGCTGGATGACCGCCACCTGCTGGGCATCCTTTTGCCCAAAGAACGCGTCGTCGGGCTGTACGATCTGGAACAGCTTCATCACCACGGTTGCCACGCCGTCGAAATGGCCGGGCCGCGACTTGCCGCACAGCGGTTCGGACACCTTGGCGACGGATACCTTGGTCAAGACCTCGGTGGGATACATTTCCTCCACGGAGGGAGTAAAGAGCAGATCAACCCCCGCAGAACGGGCGATTTCACGGTCACGCACAATGTCGCGCGGATAACGGCTGAAATCTTCATTGGGACCGAACTGCAGCGGATTGACGAAAATACTCATCACCACCAGATCGCAGGTGAGACGCGCCTGCTTCACGAGACTGGCGTGCCCCTCATGCAGATATCCCATCGTCGGGACGAAGCCGATGCGCTTGCCCGCCTGGCGGGCCTCGCGGATCAGGCTGCGCAGTTCTTGGATGGTGGACACTTGCGTCAATGTTTGAATCATGCGTTTACCCCTTCTCCATACAACTGTTTGATCGTCTCCTCGGATGCCGCGAACGTATGCTCCGGTCCGGGGAAACGTCTGGTTTTGACATCCAGGACATACTCGGAGACGGCTTGCTGGATCATGTCGCCGACCCGGGCATAACTTTTCACAAATTTGGGTTTCAACTGGGATGCGTAGGAAAGCAGGTCATGGAACACCAGCACTTGTCCGTCGCAGTTCACCCCGGCGCCGATGCCGATCGTCGGGATGCCGACGCTTTCCGTAATTTTGGCCGCCACTTCCTCCGGCACGCACTCCAGGACGATGGCAAAGGCGCCCGCCTCTTCCAGGGCCTTCGCCTCGTCGAGCAGACGCAGCGCCGACGCGGCATCCTTGCCCTGCACGCGGAAGCCGCCCAATTGGTGCACCGATTGCGGGGTCAGCCCGATATGCCCCATCACCGGAATGCCCGCCCGCGTACATCGGCTGACCACCGGCACAACCTCCCGTCCGCCTTCGATCTTGACGGCTTTGGCCAGCCCTTCCTGCATGATGCGGCCCGCATTCTTCACGCTTTCTTCGACCGTGCCGTGATAGCTTAAAAACGGCATGTCTGTCACCACGAAAGCGCGTTTCGCCCCGCGTGTAACCGCTTTCGTATGATGGATCATATCATCCAGGGTAACCGGAATGGTAGAGTCATACCCCAGCACCACCATCCCCAGCGAATCCCCCACCAGGATGACATCCACCCCTGCTTCATCCACCAGCTTGGCCGACGGGTAATCGTACGCCGTCACCATCGCGATGGGCTGTTTGGCCTGCTTGCTTTTGCGCAGGTCAGTTGTCGTTACCGGACTGCTGTTTCCCATACACCTTTCACCTCTTTTGCTTCCTCACCCGTGGCATCCCCGGATCCATGCCGGCCATGAAAAAACCTTCTCGCCGAAAGGGAGAAGGTTGTCCATGCCAAACAAGATCCATCAAGGATATCCTTCTGTCTCGGTCCCACACAGGCTCAGAGCAGATTCATTTTGGAAGAAAAGAAACAATCGCACAACTTTTTCCGAAAAGTGCCGTTCACCAAGGATACGGCCTCTTCAAACAAAAGTATAGCAAATTTGTTACGAATTTGCACGATAATCGATATCGGCGGAGTATACTTTGTGCTGCCGGCCGGCTGCATCCTGGACGATCAGCACGCCTTCCGGGTCAAGCCCGACCGCTTTTCCTTCAAGGGTAGTGTGAATCGTCCGGACCGTCACCATGCGCCCGAGCGACATGGAAAGAGATTCCCACTCCGCCCGCGTCCGCTCGAAACCATGCGCCAGATAATGTTCGTATTCCGTTTCAAACTGCCGGCAGAAGGATTGAATCAGTTCGGCGCGTTTGACGGTTTTGCCGCTGGCGATCCGCAGCGAAGTGGCTACCGCCTTCAGCTCCTCCGGAAAGTCCGATTCAACCGTATTCACATTGATGCCGATCCCGATCACCAGGTAATTGATGCGGTCCGATTCCGCGTTCAACTCCGTCAGGATGCCGCAAAACTTCTTCCCCTCGTACAAGAGATCATTCGGCCATTTGATCTGGACAGTAAGATCGTACGTGGCTTGAATGGCTTTAGCCAGCGAGACGGCGGTCAGCAAGGTGAGCTGGGGGGCCTTCGCGAGCGGCATCGACGGCCGGATGATCAGGCTCATCCAGATTCCCGTCCCCTTCGGCGAATGCCAGGCGCGTCCCAGGCGCCCTTTTCCGGCCGTCTGTCTTTCCGCGATGACGATGGTCCCTTCCGGCGCCCCTTTCCCTGCCGCTTCATGGGCCAACAGCTGTGTGGAGGTGACATCATCGTAGGCGTGAATGACGCGCCCGATCAACCGGGTTGCAAGCCCGGCCTGGATCTCTTCGGCCTTGATGACGTCGGGAGCGGCCAGCAGGCGGTACCCGGCTCTGCGCACCGCTTCGAACCGGTACCCTTCCTGCCGCAGCTCCTCGATGTGTTTCCAGACGGCCGTGCGGGAACAGTTGCAGATGCGGCTGAGCGCTTCTCCGGAAATGAACTGATCCGGGTGCTCGTGAAACGCTTTTAAGATTTCATGCTTGATGTTTCTCATAGCGTGCTACCTCTTTTCGTGCGGCGTCAAGCAGCCTCTCCGGCGTATTGGGTAGGCCGTGCAGCGCCGTCTGCTCCAACAGATACGACAGTGTATGCCGGATCCATTCCCCCGGCTGTTTCCCCAGCGCTTCCTGCAGATCCCGGCCGCTGATGGCCAGTTCCCGGCCGGATTTGACGGGGAGGCGTTCGTATGCTTCCGCCAGGGCGTTTGCCGGCATCGCCGAACGCCGGTCCCACCAGCAGGCGGTCAACAAGCGCTCCACTTCCCTGCAGACGTGCAGGCCGTGCAGGAGAAGGAGCTTTTCCCAAGGAACGTCCCGGGGTTCATCCCAGGCAGGCGCCAGATCGTGCAGGATCGCCAGGGAACGGACGATCGCCTCCGTCTCCCGCTTCGCCATGCGCAGAAACAGGCAGAGATCATGGGCCTGCTCCGGATTCGCTCCGCGCGCGTACAGCAGCCATGCCCATTTTTGCGGCAGGGAATCAAGCAGCGTCAGGCGTGCGGCCATGGACGCCTCGATCTGGAAGAGGGGGGAGAGCAGGGGCAGCGCCCGCAAAAGCGCGACCCGGTTGATCAGATCGATGCCCGCTTCCGGATGGGGGCTGTCCAACAGCTTGGCCAGTTCCTCGCGAATCCGCTCCACGGCGATGTGGATAAGCAAGTCAGCCGTATCCGCCATCGCGGCCAGCGTTTTCTCTTCCACCGCAAACCCCAATTGGGCCGCAAAGCGGGCTGCCCGCAGCAGGCGCAGCGCATCTTCGCGGAAACGGGTGTCAGGCACGCCCACGGCCCGAATCAACCGCTGGGCCGCATCCGCCTGGCCGCCAAACGGATCAACCAGCTTGTCCCGGCGGTCCATGGCCATCGCATTGATGGTGAAATCCCGCCGGGCCAGATCCACCTGCAGATCGGTCACGAACGTCACTTCCGACGGGCGGCGAAAATCCGCATACTGCCCTTCCGTCCGGTAGGTGGTTACCTCAAACCGATAAGGCCCCGCTTTCACCGATACCGTCCCATGCTTCAAGCCGGTCGGCACATGCTCGGGAAACAGGCGCATCACGTCGCCCGGATGGGCATTCGTGCATATATCAATATCCTGGACGGTTCGTTTCAGGAGCCAATCCCGCACGCAGCCGCCGACAAAATAAGCTTCATAGCCGTTTTCCTCCAGCTGCTGGAGCACCAGGCGGCCGTATTCTTTCAGCATCTGCATGCGTCTCCTTTCAACGGGAACAGTATGGATATGGAGGAGGTTGAAGATGAATGAGAATCCTCATCGGATTGTTCCTGTTCGTCTCGAAACTGGTTCAATCGGTCAGGCTGAGATCGTGAGTCTGTCCGCATCATGTGAGACATTCGTACGGCTTGCCCAGCAGCCGGTAGTACAGGGCTTCGTACTGCGAGGTGATCTTGTCGTGACAGAACGTCTGACAGGAGCGTTCGATCCCGTTCCGGGAAAAGCGCTGGTACAGCTTCTCATCCTGCAATAGCAGCAGCGTTTTTTCCGCCATTTTTTCCACATCGCCGATCTCGCACAAAAAGCCGCACTCCCCGTCGGCTACCACTTCCGGCAGGCCTCCCGCGACGGTCGCCACGACCGGGACCCCGCAGGCCATCGCTTCCAGCGCCACCAGGCCGAAGCTTTCCTTCTCGGACGGCAGCAGCATCACATCCGCCATGGAGATCACCTCTGCCACGTCTTCCTGCCTGCCCAGAAAATGGACGTCATGGATCAGCCCCAGGTCGAACAGCTGCTGGCGCGCCTTGTTCAAATCCGGCCCTTCCCCGATAAACAGCAGCTTGACCGGCAGCTGCTGATGCACCAAGCGGAACACTTCCACCACATCCCCCACCCGTTTGACCGGACGGAAGTTGGAGATATGCATCAGCACCTTTTCCCCGTTGGGTGCAAATACCTTTTTTAACCTGCTTGCGTCCCGGGGATAGTAGCGGCGCTTATCCACGAAGTTGTAAACCGGCTCGATCCGCTTGTTTACCTGCAGCAGCTCCACGGTCTGGCGGATCAGATCGTGCGACACGGCCGTGACCAGATCGCTCTGCTCGATTCCGAAGCGGATCATTTCACTCAGGCTGGAATCATAGCCCAGCACCGTGATGTCCGTCCCATGCAGCGTGGTGACGATTTTCAGGTGGTCGCCCACCATCTGCTTGGCCAGATAGGCGCACAGCGCATGGGGGACGGCATAATGGACATGCAGAAGATCCAGCCGCTCGTTTTTGGCTACCTGGGCCATCCGGTTGGCCAGTGTCAGGTCGTAGGGCGGATATTTAAACACATCATAATGGTTGACTTCCACTTCATGATAAAAAATGTTCGGATGAAACTTCCCCAGGCGAAAAGGCATGCTGGATGCGATGAAATGGACGTTGTGTCCGCGATCCGCCAGAAGCATGCCCAATTCCGTGGCGACAACGCCCGAACCGCCCAGGGAGGGATAACAAGTGATTCCGATATTCATCAAAATGCCTCTCCTTTACGAAACGCTTGGTAGACACGCTCAATCGCCTTGCGGTGAAGCGCCCTGCTCTACAAGCTGTCACACAGGAGCGGCGACGCGCTGACAAATCCTTCGGCATAGAGAACGCCCGCCTGCTGTCCGAACAAACGTTCACGATACGCCACCATCTCCAGATAGCCATTGTTCAGCGGTGTCATCACGCTGCTCTCTTCCCGCTCGAACTGGCTTCGGTAGCAGCGCAGCACATTCATTTTCTCCTCGTAGAGCGTGCTGATGTCGACCAGAAACCCGGGGGTGGCAGGCGTATTGATGAAGTAATAGCACAGTCTGTCGGGCCGGTAGGCGGGCAGCGACCGGTGAGCCGCATATTTATGGATGCCTGCGTTAAAGACGGCTTCCCGCACGATGCGGCTGGCGCTCTCATGATCCGGATGGCGGTCCTGCCAATACGGCGCCAAGACCAGCACGGGCTTCGTCACCCTGATCAGATCCACAATCTGCCGGATCGCTTCCTCTCTGACCGCTTCCAGCCCCCGGTCCGGCAGCCCGAAGTTGTACCGCGCCGCCAAACCCAGCAGCTGCGATGCCGCTTCGGCTTCCTTCTGGCGCCGTTCCACCGTCCCGTTGGACGAGAGTTCGGCAAGGGTCAGATCCAGGATGCCCACGCGTTTCCCGGCGCGGGCAGCTTTCAGCAGGCTGCCTGCCGCGCCGATCTCGACGTCATCCGGATGGGCGCCGATGGCCAATATATCCAATCTTTCCATTATGATTTCTGCTCCTCATGAACGATTTGGCGCCAGGCGATTTCGTCTCTCGCCAGCGCTTTCAGCAGGATTTCTGCGGTGCCCAGATTGGTGGCAAAAGGGATGCGATGCACATCGCACAGCCGCAGCAGCGCAATGATATCCGGTTCGTGGGGTTGGGCGGTCAACGGATCGCGCAGGAAAATGATGACATCCAGTTCATTGCGGGCCACCATCGCACCGATCTGCTGATCGCCGCCGAGCGGGCCGGAAAGAAATCTCGTTACCGTCAGCGACGTCGCATCCATGATCTTTTGGCCGGTGGTGCCGGTTGCGTACAGCTCATGCTTGGCCAAAATGTTTTCGTACGCCATCGCCAGCTGAACGATCTCCTCTTTCTTGCGGTCATGTGCGATCAGTGCAATCTTCATCTCTGCCCTCTCCCTTTTTTCTTCTTATTTAATCAAGCAGATGCTCCAATCCATACACCAGGCGGTCCAGATTCATCACCGCTTTGATCGCCAGGTTCACCCCGGGCATGAACGACTCCCGGCTGATGGAGTCATGCCGGATGGAGAGCGTCTGACCGGTCGCTCCGAACAATACCTCCTGGTGGGCG
Organism: Brevibacillus sp. SYP-B805; assembly: GCF_011059135.1. Lineage (GTDB taxonomy): Bacteria > Bacillota > Bacilli > Brevibacillales > Brevibacillaceae > Brevibacillus_F. The sequence continues at coordinate 23,203 of NZ_JAALGD010000003.1, forward strand.
ATCAAGCCAGGCAGCCGGACGCTGTGGATGCGGAAGCCGTCATACCCCGCCCCTCTGGCACCCGGAATCAGTTCTTCTTCCTCCGGATGTCCCTGCCGGAAGGATTGGCGCGCCTGGGCAATCAATTCCGCCGTTTTCAGCGCGGTTCCGCTCGGCGCATCCAGTTTTCTGTCATGGTGCAGCTCGATAATCTCCACGTGCGGCATGTATTTGGCCGCCATTGCGGCAAATTTCATGCACAGGATCGCGCCGATCGCGAAGTTGGGCGCGATGATGGCGCCCAGCTGCGCTTCCTGGAAGCGGGTTGCCAACTCCTTCAACTGCTCCGGCGACAATCCGGTGGTTCCCACCACGGGCCGAATCCCGTGCGCCAGCGCAAGTTCCATGTTCCGGTATACATGGTGCGGGGTCGTGAAGTCTACCAGGACGTCTGGCTTGAGCCCGGCAAGCTGTGCGTTCACTTCCTCGTCGCTGCCGCGGGTGTCGACTGCTCCCACATAAATCAATTGTTCATCAGTTCCCAGCATTTTTACAACTTCTTGTCCCATTCTGCCGTTGGCGCCCGCCACGGCTACCTTGATTGTCTGCATGTGCTGCCTCGTCTCCTTCTATTTCTCAATCCGCGTCCAGCGGTCCTTGTCGCGTGTGTTGAACTTGTGCATGATCCGGTCAAACGCCTCCTGCAAATCAATGCCCAGCGAGTTGGCGAAGCACAAAACGATAAAGAAGACATCGCCCAACTCCTCCGCCACCGTCTTCTCCTCTTCATCGCGCTTCTTCGGTTTCTCGCCGTAATAGTGGTTGATCTCCCTCGCCAGTTCCCCCACTTCTTCCGTCATGCGGGCCATCATGGCCAGCGGAGAAAAGTAACCCTCTTTAAACTGGGAGATGTATTGATCCACTTCCTGCTGGATCTCCTGCAATGTTTTTCGCTGTTCCATAAAGCGTCTCCTTCCTGCATTGACCAATTCTCTCTATCGACTATCCTACCCGAAAGTTGCCGGTTTGCCAAATCATCCGGGCACTTGCGCCGCGCCTGGACATCGCCTGCCCCTTCCTATATAATGGCTCTGATGTAGGAGCGAGGGAGAGAAACTGGCATGAATCTGCGTTTGAAATCCATCTTCGCCATCATTGTCGGCACGGCGATCATGGGCTTTGGCATCAATGCATTCAACATTCCCAATCATCTGGCGGAAGGCGGCATCACCGGTATCAGCATCATCATCAAGCTGCTGATGCCCGTTTTCGACCAGGGAATGGTTTATTTCATCTTGAACGTGCCGTTGTTCATCCTCGGCTGGAAAGTGCTGGGGCGCACGGCATTCATCTATACCATTATCGGCACGAGCAGCCTGTCCCTGTTCCTGTCCCTGTTTGCCAATGTGTTCCCGCTCCCCCTGTCGGACAAGCTGCTGGCTTCCCTGTATGCGGGTGTCACCGTCGGGGCGGGGCTCGGCATCATCTTCCGATACGGCGGCACAACCGGCGGCGTCGATATCATTGCCCGCCTGTTGCAGAAGTACATGGGCATCAGCATGGGAAAAACGCTCTTCTTCGGAGATATGCTCGTGATCGGTGCGTCCCTGATCTATCTCAGCATTGAAAGCGCCATGTACACCCTGGTCGCCGTCTTCATCGCGGCCCGTGTCATCGATTTCTTCCAGGATGGGGCCTACGCCGGCAAAGCGCTGACCATCATCTCCGACCACGCCCAGGAAATCGCCCGCAAGATCCTGGAGGTGGGGCGCGGCGTGACGATCCTGTCCGGCAGGGGAGCCTATTCCGGTTCGGCGAAGGAAGTGGTCTATGTGGTGGTGAGCCGCAACGAGATCATGCGCTTCAAGTCCATCGTCCAGGAAGTGGATCCCCACGCCTTTGTCGTTGTCAACGATGTGCATGAAGTGCTGGGCGAAGGCTTCACCTTCGATGAAAACAAACAGCCGCTGAGGGAACAATAAAGCGTTCGCACTGCAAAACCCCCAAGCCTCATCCGCCTGGGGGTTTTGCATGGAATGGCAACCCTATACCGCCTGCGTCCGGTCCGCCGCATACTTCTTCCACGCCACATAGGCCAGCGCAAGGGAGACCATCGCGGTAATGCTGATAATCAGCAGCAGCGGGGAGCGGGGCTGCATCAGGATCGCCGCTGTGTTCCTGTCCTCTCCCAAAAACGCGAGCTGCATCAGGCCGTACAGGTCCCGCAGCAATTCCCGGATCGCCTGCCAATCCGTCTGTTCCTTGCGCATCTCTTTTTGCAGCAGCTGATAAACTGCGCTGATCCTTTCCATCTGCCCCTCATGCAGCTGGACGCTCATGGCCGGCCTGATCGCCAGATACAGCCGGTAATTCTCCTCAAACTGCGCCCGAAACTCGCCGCTGTCCCGTTCCAGCGCCGCATGCAGCAGGTTCTCCATCTGATTGGCAAACGACGCATAATATCCTTTCCACATCGGCTGATGGACATGGCTGAGCGCATCGATGGCCACCCTGACCTGCGTGGCGTGCCACAGCAGCTGCTCCTCCGGTACCTGTGCGGATGTATATATTTGACGTGCGGCAAGAATGGACTGGGTGACCGCATTCAGACTATCCAGCCGGATGCGGGTCGGCAGCGTCTGGTTGGGAAACAGTTCTGCCAATCGATCCAGCTTTCCCCGCGCTCCCTCCACATCTCCTCGTTTGGTCAGGGCAAGCATATCCCCCGCCAGCTTATCCAATTCAGCCAGATGCTGTTCGCTTTCCGGCTTGTTCATTTGGGAAAAGAAATAATGCACCGGCCATGCCAGGGAGAGGCCGATCAGGATCAAGCCCAAGAGAAGCAGCCGATTTTTGCGCAATGGAAAAACCTCCTTCCCGTAGTACCAGCCTATGAGAAGGAGGACAAGATTAGACCTTGATTCGCTGCGCATGGAGATTCATGTACCAGATCAGCGCGATGGAGATCAGGCTCAGGAGCACCGTGCACAGTCCGATAATGCCTTTATACGGCTCCAGGACATACGGTAAATAGGGATGAATCTCCATCACATAATCGAGAAAGTCGTTGTTCAGCGTCCATAAGGCGGCAAGCCCTACCGGCAGCCAGCTCAGCTTGTAGCATTTCGTGTAGAGGACGGATTCCACCGCCATACCGGTATGGGAAACCAACAGCATGATGTCGGTCCAGTATACCTCGTCACCCAGCATCCATCTGGCCAGAATCACGCCTACCGCCCACACCCCGTATTTGAAATTAGTGATTCCTGCCAACGCTTCCAGCAGCGGAACATGTTTCCCGAGCAGGTACGTAAGCAGGACGAGGGTAAACAATCCGCTCCCTGTTGGACTGTCCGGGACAAAAATCCGCAGCCACGGCTCGGTTCTTGCCAGCTGGTTGCCGTACCAGATGAAGCCGTAAATTGTACCGCAAAAGTTGATTATGAAAAGCATCCAGAGAAACCATCGTCTCTCAAGCGATGCCCACAACCACTTCCATAAACCGTTCATCCCCATCGTCTCCCATATCACGTGCTGCGCAACTGCCGCGACATCCGCCATTCGGCTGATGATGCGCCGTGTCGGTTGCTCCCGGAACCGGCCCTACAGTCGCCTAAGCAAAAAGCTGACCGAGTTGTCAGCCAGCTTTTTGGTGATCTGCCTATTTTAAACTTGCCAGATACTCGGCCAGTTTTTTCAGATCCTCGTCGCTACCCTGGAACATGCCAGGAGGCATGGCGCCTCTGCCGTCCTTGATCACCTTGGCAATCTCGTCGACACTCAGTCTGCTCCCGACTTTCTGCAGGTTCGGCGCAGCCACACCTTCCATGTTCACCCCATGACAGCCTTTACAGCTCTGCTGGGCCGTCCACAGCTCACCCGCTTTGAAGTCCGGATTCGCCTTTTCGGACGGTGCGGCAGCAGGCGCGCCACCAGCGGAACCGCCGCCGTGGTTGCTCGGATGCTGCTTGTTGTGCTCATCCATGGCCGCCCACGTGAGGTAGAAGATCGACACCAGCGACAGCATCATGATGCTGGTCGCAATCGGCCGTTTATGCGGACGGCGCTCCTTGCTGGCATCGAGCCAGGGAGCCAGCAGCAGGGCGGTGAACGCCACACCCGGCAGGACCACGGTTCCCAGCACAACCCAGTCACCGGAAGCCCACGGTGCCTTCAGCAGTTGGTACAGGAACAGGAAATACCAGTCAGGCAGCGGCACGAACGAGGTATCGTTCGGGTTCGCCTTGTCCGTCAACGGGGACGGATGAGAGACCGTCAAGACCAGGAATCCGACCAGGCAAACCGCCGCCACCATCCATTCCTTCAGCAGGAAGTTCGGGTAAAACGGCTCCGATTTGCCGGGATAATCGGAGTACGACGGGGCAATATTGGGGATGCGCTTCGCCGAAATGCGAGAGTCTCCGACGAAGGTAGCATCTTTATCGTGTTTAGCCATGCTAAAGCCTCCTTATATGGTCGAAGACATCATAGTGGACCGGAGATACCTTGGGCACGAATCATGACGAAGTGCGCTCCCAACAAGCCAAGCAGTGCGCCGGGCAGGAAGAACACGTGAATCGCAAAGAAGCGGGACAGCGTTTCCGCACCGACGATATCGCCGCCGGTCAACAGCGCCTTGGCGTATGGACCGATGAGCGGCACGGAGTTGGCGATCTCCAGCCCTACCTTCGTTGCGAAGTACGCGGTGTTGTCCCAAGGCAGCAGGTAGCCGGTGAAGCCCAGGCCGAGCATCACGAAGAAGATCAGCATCCCTACGACCCAGTTCAGCTCGCGCGGTTTTTTGTAGGCACCGGTGAAAAACACGCGCAGGGTATGTAAGAACATCATCACGATGACCAGGCTTGCGCCCCAGTGATGCATGCCACGCACGATGACCCCGAAAGCCACTTCGTTTTGCAGATAGCTTACCGATTCGTAAGCGTTGATGATGTCCGGTACATAATACATGGTCAGAAACATCCCGGACAGGATCTGGATAACGGTAATAAAGAAGGTAAGTCCACCAAAGCAATAAACGAAAGCGGAGAAATGGTGAGCCGGGTTCACGTGCTCTGGAACTTCGTGGTCGGCCAAATCACGCCACATCGGGGTGATATTCAGGCGCTCATCCACCCAGTCATACATTTTTTGCAGCATCTTAGCCAGTCACCCCCGGGAGAGGATTCGGTTTGATCTTGCCTAAATAGAGTTTGCCGTCTTTCACTTCAGTTTCGTACAAGTCCAGAGATTTGGTCGGTGGTGTACCAATGATATGCTGCCCGGTAATCGTATACCGTCCGCCATGGCACGGACAGAAATACTCGTTCGGAAAACTCGGGTTGGTGTTCCAGTCTACCGTACAGCCCAAATGCTTACAGATGGGCGACAGCGCCGTGATCTCGCCGTTCTCGTTCTTGGTTACCCAAGCAGCGAGCGTGGAATCGGATTCATACCAACCGTCCTTGGTATGCACCTTGAAATCGACGCGCTTGGGCTCTGGCCCGAATTCATCTATGCTTCCTACCGCTACTTTATCTGATCCACTCGAAGCTTTCAGCAGCGGGTCAACTGCAAATCGGATCATTGGCGTAATCATACCTGCAGCTAGGAAACCACCAGTCCCCATGAGTGCGTAGTTTAGAAATGTACGTCTGGATATTTCCCGTTTTTCGCTCATCTCTTTTTCCCTCCTTATCTGCAGAATAGCGTGACGAAGGTACTACGATACATACTTTCACTAGGTCAATCCCAATCATAGCTAACGCCATTTTAGATGTCAAGAATCTGCAGGGGGGTTCGACAGGCGGCTGCCCCCATCATTCACAGATTGTTGGGATTTTGTCAAATATGGAACCTTTGATTTTTGTAGTATGACCAATCCGCCCCTCTTCTATTGATTCTCCCATACCTTCAGCACCTCTTTGTACAGGACGTCCACCGTCACGTCGAACCGCAGCGGGGATGCGAGATCCTCGTCGCCGATCGGGAAGGAATGGATGCGCCCCTCCCCTTCCGGCAGGATTCCTTTCACAAGATGCCCACTAAACTGCAAAAGAATGTAATGCCGAAACCCTTCCGGCAGCATTAGTTCACGGCCGGCATCCCCGATCTGATACAAGAGGGGAAACAGCAGGATGCGCCCTTTCAACCGCTGTTCCACCGCCGCCGCCACGTTAAGCAGGTAGGTCATCCGTTCGGCGTGGGCGGGAATGCCGAGCGACGGTTGGTACAAATAAAGAGGGAGCAGTGCGGTATCAACGTACGGACGCAACTCCTCCCAATTGTGCAACTGCTCGATTGTCCACTGCATACACGCTCTTCCTCTCGCTGAAATCTGCTGTTTAGCTTACCATGAAGAAGAAGGACGCGCAATGAGGCTTATCCGGTTTCCGACTGCTCGTAGGCGATGATTTCCCTGAGCTCGTTCGTCAGAAGAAGAAAACGTTCCTTGTTTTTCATCGCCAGCGCTTCATCGATCTCCTGATACAGCGTGCGTTTGCGATACTGCCGGACTTGTTCGTCAATCACGATCTCCGACAGCAATCCGGCAACCGTATTGTTTCCGTACAGATTGGGCCATTCCATTTCCAATCCCTCACTTCAGCAGAATTGTAGAATCCGCAAAGCCGTTGTATGCTTTCAGCCATGTATGGCACAGCGGTGTGTGGGCATACAGCCATTCCCCGTCTTCCCTCTGTCCGACCTTCAACAGTCCAAGGTGCACCATCATTTTGAGAATTCTGTTGTGAAGGATGTTTACCGGTTCATCGTAATAGAAAGGTTTCAGCCATGGCAAAAGGATGTCGGCGATCCAGCGCTGCGGTATCCAGCCGCCCCCCGTCATCACCGGGATCAGCTGGACGATCATCGGCAAATTGGGGATGGCGCGCTTGTACAGCCGCAGCCAAAAGCGCACCAATTCGTGATGCACCTGATCGGTGAACGGTTCCTCCAGCTGCTCCCTGCCTTTTTCACTGATCTGCAGCCTTCCCGGGGCCTCTTCGATCCAGCGCTGGAAATAGCAGTAGTCGTAGAGCAGAGAGAAGCGGTCCGGATAGAGATCAAAATGCAAGCCATAGCCAAACCGCCATTTCTGCGGCGGCAGCGGCTCTTCCGCCACGCTGAAGAAACGGAACAGCTGCGACTGGTACCGCTTGTACATCCCGCCGTCAGCCGTTAGCGGAATCGGCTCCTGCCCCAGAAAGCGCAGGAATTGGTACAGATCGTCGCACATCGCCGTTCCCTCGTCGCGATAGACGGCCGGCTCTGCGGCTGCTGCCCCATCTCCCTTGCACAGCTTCAGCCAGGCTTGCAGGTACGGTTCACGCAGATCCTGCGGACATTGGTATTGTCCGCCCGTCTTTCCCTTGGCCGGAAACAGCCATCCCCTCTTTAAGGAATTCGCAATCAGCAAACGGGCCTCTTCCGCTGTTTTTTCCCCTTCTGCCCCCAGGGCGACGTTCGCTTTTGCCAGCAGATCTTCCATGGTAAAGAGGGTGCGCTTGTCCAGCAGCATCTGCAGAAGGAAGTGCATCTCCACGGACGTCAGCATTTCCACTTGCGCCTGGATCGTGTTCCTGTGCCGGAGATTGGCAAGCAGCGTGGTGATCAAATCGTTCTTGGAATGCGGATTGCATTCGCAGCCATAGTGGTTTGCGATTTGATGGAGCTGTCTGATGTCGGTATAGACCAGAATCTCAGCCAAATTCACCATGTATCCCTTCAATCCGTATCGAATGTATTCCTCATTCTTGCCAAGAACCGCCAAATGTAAAACAGGAAGCCGCATGACGCAGCTTCCTGTCGCTAGCCGATCCGTTTATTCGTCTTCCGTATTCCAGTCATCGTGCAGCTTCTGGTACACTTTGGCTTCCTCATACCGTCCCGCCTGCTGCAGGAGCGCAATCAGGCGGCGAATCAACTCCAGGTCAAACCCGGACAAATCCACATACTCTTTCAGCGTCTGAATCGCCTTCTCCGTTTTGCCCAGCGAGAGATAAATATCGCTCAACAGCGGGTAGCCCGCCATATATTCCTCATCCAGTGCCAGCATTTTTTCGATGTGTTCCCTTGCTTCCTCCAACGCCCCCAGGTGAAAAGCCATCAACCCGCAGCCGTACAAAATCTCCGGCGTCGTGTCCAGCGCCAGCGCCGCCTTGTAGGCCGCATACGCCTGCTCGAATTCGCCATTCTGCGCCAGCATCCTCCCCTTGAAGAGAAGCGCGTCCACCGTCGGCTCGCTCACCTTCTCCAACAGCTGCAGGGCATCCCGCTGCCGACCGACGCGCAGATAGTAATCCGCCAGCGCCGAAGAGAGCTCATCGTTATCCGGCTCCCGCACATGCGCCATCTCCAGATACTTGACGGCCACTTCATCCAGATCCTGCATCGCGTACAAATCGGCCAGCAGGAGATACAATTCCGGCTCGTCGCAGCCTTCCTCTTTCAACTGATACAGCAGCTCCTGCGCCTTCTCGGAATCGTTTTCCGTCAGGGCGATCTCTGCCTGCAGCAGCTGGCATTCCTGCCGCAGGGAGCGCTCGATCGCCGGCCGCTGCAGCAAATCGGTCAGAATGGCGGACGCCTCCGCCAGATGGCCCAGCCGGAACCAGACATCCGCCAAGTATGCCATCACTTCCGGCAGATCCTTGCCGTGTTCCTGCACTTTCCTGAGGGCCTGCAGCCCCAGTTCAATCTCGTTGCTCTCTATTTTTTGCACGGCCTGATCAATCACGTACATCCACTTTTTCGGCATTCCGGTCACCTCATTATGTACTCATGGTTCGCCCCATCGCGTCTCCACAGCAAAAAACGACCGTCCGCAGACGGTCTTATGCGCGATCTTTCACTCTTGTCATCCAGCTCATGGCCAGCACGGTAATCAGTATACCGAAAACGCCAAGGATTAAACCGTAATTGGGCTTTTCCCCCTCGGGCTGCCCCAGTGGAGGGATCAGCTGCTGGGGAGGAAGTTCGCTCTCCTCCTGCGAGACGGGAGAGATGCTTTCAATCACGACGCCATTCCCGTCATCTCCCGCCTTGGTTACCTCCGCCTTGTCACCGGGAACCATCGCGATAATGGCGTTATCCGACAACAGCGCCTGGTCGTCGGCACTCGTATTGGTATACAGCGAGAACGCACAGATCAACAGCAGGATGGCAGCGGCGCTCGCGCCGATTCTGCGCATCCGGGCGGTCAGGGTGAATACCTTTCTGCCAAGCGGAATGGCCCACTTTTCTTCGGAAAGGATCCGCGCCATGACGGCGTCCACAATGGACTTCGCGGTCGCCACGGCGGAATATTGTTCGCGCTCCGCCTGAATCCAGGTGCCGCTCTCCTTCCAGAATCGGTAATCGGAACGACAGGATTCACAGCCGTCAAGGTGGTTCTCGATCCGGCGCTTCGTGATTTCCGGCAGCTGCTCTTCCGCGTATTCACTTAGGAGGTCTTGTACGTCTTCGCACTTCATCGCTTATTCATCCCTTCAACTTCTTCCAACCGAGGCTCAAGCATGTATCCTTCCAGTTCCGCCTTGATGCTTTGCCGCGCGCGGAACAGCAGGGATTTCACGGAACTGACCGTCAAATCCAGAATGGACGCGATCTCGTTGTAATCCAGCTGTTCATATTCACGCAGAATCAGGGCGGAACGCTGTTTTTCCGGCAGGCTGTTGATCGCCTGGCGAACCAGAACTTCCCGCTCGTTGCGGAGCAGCTGCTGCTCGGGCAGACGCTCGGCAGACACCATCGGGGTTTGGGGCGTATCCTCCAGATAAACATCGGAATTGCGGCTTTTGCGGAGTTCGCTCAACACGGTATTTCGCGCAATCGTGTACAGCCATGTGGAGAAGGTGGCTTCCACGTCACGAAACGACTGGATATTTTTATACGCTTTATAAAACGTCTCTTGGCAAATATCCTCCGCCATGTGTTCCAGATGAGTATGACGCAGCATATGGCTCACGAAGGCGAAGATTTTCTTTTCATAACGGCGAATCAATTCCGCGTAGCATTCCACGTTGCCTTCTTTTATCTCTCGGATAAGCTGGGAATCGGTCATTGCCAGGAATACCCCCTTGCGATTCCGGTCCCCAACAGCCTTTGATTATATAGACTATCGGGGCATTGAAAAGTTGCGCGGTCATTTCCTCACTTTTTTTCTCTTTTTTTCAACAGAACTTTATGAAAAAACCCCCGGAAGCGGGGTCAGATCACATAGTTATATGGCTTTAAATCCCGCAGATGCCTGCCCGATCCCACATGCGTCGCATGCACCCCGTCGCGGTAAATCCATCTTCCATTCGACATAATCCATGCAAATTGGCAGAATTCGCTACCATTGAGAATAGTGGAAAGATCAAATTTTGTCAACCAATCCGACTTTTTCAGGAACAAAAGATCCGCGTGCGCCCCGGGCAGCAAACTTCCTTTCAGCGGGTAACATCCCATCGCCTTGGCCGCATTGGTGGAGGCCAAGCGCACCACCAGGCTGAGCCACGCTTCCGGAGGACCCTGCCGGACCGGTCCGGCCAGGGAGAGGTGATCCAGGGATGCAAACGCCGGGATATTGTCATACCAATGCTCCATGAGGTGGGAAAAGAGCCTGCCGCATTGCTCCTGTCCGACCAGGGCAAGGTGGTAAAAGGGTTCCCGCTCCATGACGGCAAACGGGTCGACATCGGCAACGCGCGTCCGCACCTTGCCGTAGCGGCAGTCAGCCAGCCACTTTTCCGTGATCGCCGCCCGCTCCCTGTCCCGCCTGCATTCGGGCGGGATTTGCAGCTGCAAGGACATCCTGTATTGATGAATCAGGGGATACAGCGCATCCCATGCAATCATGTCCATCTCTTTTTCCTCGCGAACGGTCACTTGGATCAGCTGAAAGCCGTACCGCCCCATTTCCCGTACGATCTGCGGCGTAAACTGGCGGGCGTCGATGGCCAGCTGCACCGCATAATCGATGCTGCAGTTATAATGAGGCGTCAGCTGGTAGAGGAGCTGTTCCCCCTCCATCCAATCGTCCAGCCGGATCGTGTCGACGATGGAAGTAAACCCTTTTGCCACGTAACTGCGCGTCTCCTGTATGTAGGCGGAAACCGAACGCATGCGGTTTACCTGCATATGGACCATGCCGATGAATCCGGGCAGGATATAATAATCTGACGCGTCGATGCGCTCAGACGTTTCATGCGGCTGAGCGTTTCGATGCATTAACAGCTTCTCTTCTCGCAAACGGCAGATCTTTCCCGCTTTGATCCAGAGATCGGCCTTCTTTGCTCCATGGGACGTAACCAAGGTTCCGCCTTGAATCAGCATCTGTCCTTCGTTCACAGCTTGTACCCCCTTCACCCGGGACGGCGCTCTGTAGTACGAGCATATGAAGAATTGGGGAAAAGATGACCCGCCGGATACGATCGGACAAAAAAAGAACCGCCGACGCGCTTGTAAGCGCATTCAATCGGCGGTAGCACATAATGTGCAGAGACTATATTGGATAGGAGTGGAGAGAAACCATACTGTACTTTTTATTATAGTGAAATGTAAGCGCTTGTCAAATGTTTTTTTCTAATTATCTTACATTTTGCCAAAAAGAGCGCCATCGCTGGTGTAGCAAAGGCGCTCCCTTGTTTTCAGTCTAGCGGGCGATCTTTTCCAGCAAGGCGGCAAAGCCGGGGAACGAGACATTGATCGCTTCCGCGTTGGCAATCGTCGTCTCTCCTTGCGCAGCCAGGCCGGCGATGGCCATCGCCATGCCGATGCGGTGATCCCCCTGGCTGTCGATGGCGGCCCCCGTCAGTTTGGTGGGCCCTTCGATGATCATGCCATCCTCCGTGGGAGTTACCTTGGCGCCGAACTTGGAGAGCTCGCTCACCACCGTCGCGATCCGGTCGGTCTCCTTCACCCGCAGTTCCTGGGCGTCGCGGATGATCGTCCGGCCCTGGGCCTGCGTCGCGATCACCGCCAGCACCGGAATTTCATCAATCAGGCGCGGGATCAGCTCCCCTTCGATCACGGTGCCGGTGAGCGGCGCATGGGTCACGACGAGATCGGCAACCGGCTCCTCATTCACCACGCGCTCGTTTGTCAGCTCGATCCGGCCGCCCATCGCCCGGACGGCATCGATGATTCCGGTGCGCGTCGGGTTGACGCCGACGTTCCGGATAACCAGGCTACTGCCAGGTACGACCATCACCGCCCCGATCAGAAATGCCGCCGAGGAGATGTCGCCAGGCACGTGAATCGTTCTGCCTGTCAGCGTCTGGCCGCCCGTTACCGTTACCGTGAGCCCGTCGCACACCACCTCGACGCCAAATGCTTTGAGCATCCGTTCCGTATGATCCCGGGAGAGATGAGGCTCGGTGACGCTGGTTCTCCCCTTGGCCTGCAGCCCTGCCAGCAGGATGGCCGATTTCACCTGGGCACTGGCGACAGGCGATCGATAGTCGATGCCGGTCAGCTCGCCGCCGCGGATGGCAAGCGGGGTATATTCGCCATTCTGGCGCCCGTCGATTTTGGCCCCCATCTCGCGCAGCGGGGCTACCACCCGACGCATCGGCCGGCGGGCGATCGACTCATCCCCCTCCATGACGGCGTGAAACGGCTGTGTCGCCAGGATGCCGGCCATCAGGCGAATGGTTGTGCCCGAGTTGCCCACGTCCAGATGCTGGGCCGGTTCAGTCAGTCCAAACCAGCCTTTGCCGTGAACGGTAACCTGGTCGCCGTTCTGCTCGATCTCAATACCCATGCGCCGGAAACAGCTGATGGTGCTCAAACAGTCCGCTCCCGGCAAAAAGCCGTGTATGGTGGTGGTGCCTTCCGCCAGCGCCCCGAACATGACGGCCCTGTGCGAGATGGACTTGTCTCCCGGCACCTGCACTTCTCCGGAGACAAGATTGGTTTGTCTGATTTTCAGCACGCGCTCTCCACTCCTTTTCTACGGGATAGGGATGTTTTATGTTGATTGAAGCGATTGAAGCGCTGACGCGAGCAAGAAGGGTTGGGTGCTTCAATCCCGGCGATACACGCTGTAATTGAAGAAGCGCAGCAGTTCTTCGCCTTTCTCCATTTCCGCCTCGCTGCGGAACGTGATGCGCAGCACCCCCAGCATGTCTTCCCGCGCTTCCAGGATCTGAATGTTGGTGATATTGATCTCCTTCGCGCCGATCAAGGTGGTGATCCGCCCGATCTCGCCCGGGTGGTCCGGTATGTCGATATAGAGATCGTACAGCGGCGGCAGCGCCCCCCGCTGCCGCTCGGGCAAACTCTCCCGAAAATCGCGGGCATCGCGGAAAAACTGCTCGATCCGGTCGCGGTCGGCCGATTCCACCAGCGCCATGATGCTGTCCAGCGTATCCCGCCAATCGGCCGCGATGCGCAGCAGTTCTTCCCGATTGTTCAGGAGAATGTCCCGCCACATCCGCGGATTGCTGGAGGCAATGCGGGTGATGTCCCGGAAGCCCCCGGCCGCAAGACGACGGTGCCACTCGTTCTCCTCATTATACCGGGAGACCTGGTTGACGAGAACAGCCGCAATCACATGGGGAAAATGGCTGACCGCCCCGACGACCCGGTCGTGCTCCTGCGGATCCATCACCACGACCTTGGCTCTCGTCCATGCAAGGAGATGCTTCAACCGTTCCACCTGCCCGGCCGGAGTCTCCGGTGACGGCGTCAGCACGTAGTACGCGTTTTCAAACAGGCGCGGGTTGGCCGCTTCTACTCCGGACTTGTGGGAACCGGCCATCGGGTGGCCTCCGATAAACGTCACCTCGCGCGGCACCCGCTCGGCCGCATAGGCCACGATGCCTTTCTTCGTGCTACCCACATCGGTCAGGATGGCTCCGGGTTTCAAGGTCAGCTGCGCCAGTTGATCCAGCAGCTTGTAGATCTGCTCCACAGGAACCGCGATAAACACAGCATCCGCCTCGCGCACCGCCGTCTGCAGATCGGTCGTGCCGGCGTGAATGACGCCGTTGGTCAAGGCTTTGTCGAGATAATCTTCGCGCACGTCAAATCCGACGACACGGAAGTCGGGATCCTGCCGCAATGCGAGCGCAATCGATCCGCCAATCAATCCTACCCCAATCACTGCAATCGTCGTTTTCATCTCCAGACTCCCTCTATCTGTCTTTTGCACATAAAAGCGCTAAATTGAGACGCCAGCAAAGATGCCGGCACCTTCACCGGCATCCTGGTCCGTTATTTCAATACGCCCGACAGCACGCTGCCCAGCGCTTTCAGCAGCCGTTCGTTTTGCTCCGCGCTGCCGATCGTGATCCGTTGATAGCCCGGGAAGCCGAGCGCTTTGCCGGAACGCACGATGATGCCCTGCTGCAGCAGCTGGCGGAACACGTCATCCGAATCGCGGTTGATGTTCACCAGAATGAAATTGGTTTGAGACGGATAAAAGTCCAATCCCCACGCCTCGAACTGGGCGGTCAGCTGTTGATACCCGGCCCGATTCAAATCGCGGCACTTCTCCACAAACGCCTGATCCGCCAGGGCTGCCCGCGCAGCGGCCTGGGCAAGCGTGCTGGTATTAAACGGTTCCCGCACATGGTTCAGGTGGCCGACAATCTCTTTGGAGGCGATGCCGTAGCCGATGCGGAGCGCAGCCAACCCATAGATCTTGGAGAAGGTGCGCAGGATGATCAGATTGGGATATTTGTCCAGCAGCGGAATCGTTTGCGGGTATTCCGGCGCCACAACATACTCGTAATAAGCCTCATCAAGCACCACAAGCACATGGCCCGGCACTTTTGCAAGGAAGGCCAGGAAGTCCGCTTCGGACACGATCGTGCCGGACGGGTTGTTCGGGTTGCATATCCAGACGACGCGGGTATTGGCATCGATCGCCGCTGCCATCGCTTCCAGATCATGGACCCCGTCCTTCAACGGGATCTCGCGCAGTTCGGCGCCTTCCACAATGGCGTTGGAGCGATACTGCGAGAAGGTGGGCGTCGCCATCACCGTATTGGTCCCTTTCTCCAGGTATGCCCGCGCAATCATCAGAATAATTTCATCAGAGCCGTTCCCAAAGATCAGTTGGTCCGGCTCCACGTTGAGAAACTTGGCCAATTCCCAGCGCAATTCCAGGGTTCCGCCGTCCGGATAGATGGCGAGCGATCCCAGTTGCTTCTGGATCGCTTCCACCGCTTTCGGGGAACATCCAAAGGGATTTTCATTGGACGCCAGTTTGATCACTTCGGTCAATCCGAGCTCCCGCTTCACATCCTCGATCGGTTTGCCCGGCTGGTAGACAGGTGCCTCTAAGATTCGCTGCTTCGGTTGCATGGGTCGATCACTCCAGAATGGCTTTTCCGTTATTGTAGCGCACCGTACAAGCGTTGTACAAACCTTTTTATTTGTTCGATTCCTTCCTCCACTTTGTCCGGGTCGGTCAGCAGCGGCAGATTCCGCTCCACTTCCTGCACGATGGCGCTGCCGACCACCACGCCATCCGCATGTTCGGCCACCAGGCTCACCTGCTCCGGCGTGGAGATGCCGAACCCGACCGCGATGGGCGTTTGGGTGCTCGCCTTTACCTTTTGCAGGAATTGGCCGAGATCGTCAGGCAGGGATTCCCGTACCCCGGTTACTCCCAGGCTGGAGACGCAGTACAGAAAGCCGCCCGCCTGCTCCCCGATCATGGCGATGCGGGCTTCGGAGGTGGGGGCCACCAGCGAGATGAGATGCATGCCGTGCTGTTTTGCCGCCCGCATGGCTTCCCTGTTCTCTTCAACCGGCAGATCGGGAATCACGATGCCGTCCGCCCCGCAAGCGGCGAGATCGGCGAAGAAACGGTCCAGCCCGTATTGCAGCACGGGATTGTAATAGGAAAACAGCACGAGTGGTATGGCAATGCCGCGCTCTCTCATCCGGCCCACCAGGTGAAGCACGTCCACGATGGTCGTGCCGGCTGCCAGCGAGCGCTGCGATGCCCGCTGGATGGTCGGGCCGTCGGCCAGCGGATCGGAATAGGGCACGCCCAGCTCGAGGAGATCCGCACCGGCTTCCACCAGGGCCGGGATCAGCCGGGCCGTCACCTCCAGCGACGGATCGCCGGCGGTCAGGTAGGGAATGAATCGTTTTTTCGTGCGGTCGGCAAACAATCGGTCGATACGGTTATCCACAGTGATCATGCATCAAGACCTCCTTGGGCAGCCTTGCCAAGCGCGGCCTGGATCGCCGCCACATCCTTGTCGCCGCGGCCGGACAGGCAGATGACGATCACAACGTCTTTCGGCCGCCGGGGCGCCAGCTTCATCACCTCTGCCACCGCGTGGGCGCTTTCCAGCGCGGGGATGATCCCCTCGGTCCGGCAGAGGAACTGTACGGCAGCCAGCGCTTCCTCATCCGTCACCGAGGTGTAGGTTACCCGCTTGCTCTCTTTCAAATAGGCGTGTTCCGGACCGACGCCCGGATAGTCCAGGCCGGCTGAAATCGAATGGGCCTCCTGGACTTGGCCGAACTCGTCCTGCAGCAGATAGGTGAGCGACCCGTGAATGACGCCGGGCCTGCCGAGGGTGAGGGTGGCCGCATGCTTGCCGGTATCAAGGCCGTGCCCCGCCGCTTCCACGCCGCGCAGCTTCACCTCATCGTGCAGGAACGGGTAAAACATCCCGATCGCATTGCTGCCTCCCCCGACGCACGCCACCACCTCATCCGGCAGCCGGCCGATTTGCCTGAGGATCTGGGAGCGCGTCTCCTCCCCGATCACTTTCTGGAATTCCCGGACCATATACGGATAGGGATGAGGGCCGACGACGGAGCCGATCACATAAAAGGTATCGTCCACATGCGACACCCAGTAACGGATGGCCTCATTGGTCGCATCCTTCAGCGTGCGGGTACCGGACGTGACGGGAATCACTTCCGCGCCGAGCAGTTTCATGCGGAACACGTTCAGTTCCTGCCGCTTGATATCCTCTTCCCCCATAAACACCTTGCAGGAAAGGCCCAGTTTGGCCGCTACCGTGGCGCTGGCCACGCCGTGCTGCCCTGCTCCGGTCTCCGCGATGATCGCCTTTTTGCCCATCCGTCTGGCGAGCAGACCCTGACCCAGCGCGTTGTTCAGCTTGTGGGCACCCGTATGGTTCAGGTCTTCCCTTTTCAGATAGATCCGGGCCCCGCCCAGCGCTTCCGTCATGCGCGCCGCATAATAGAGCGGCGTCGGACGGCCCGCATACTTATCCAGAAGCGACGACAGCTCGGCAAGAAAAGCCGGATCCTGCTGCGCCTCGGCAAACGCCTTCTCCAGCTCTTCCAGCGCGTTCATCAGGGTTTCCGGCACAAACTTGCCGCCGAACGGACCGAAACGCCCGTGTCGATCAGGAACGGTTGCCCGTGTGAATGTCGTACTGGTCATGTCTCCTCACCCTTTTCATCAGTTCTTTGATTTTCTCCGCATCCTTTTGGCCATTGGTTTCCACGCCGCTTGAGACATCGATCATCGGCGGACGATACCGGGTCACGAGCTCTTCCACGTTCTCGGGCGTGATGCCTCCCGCGATGACGGGCGTCGCCTCCCCCGCACGCTGCAGCAGGCCGGGGATCTGCTCCCACCGGAAGCGTTTGCCCGTCCCTCCCGCCTGCCTGGGATCGTGGGTATCGAACAGAAACGCCTCCACATGCGGCCAATAGCTCTCCACCTGCATGGCAAGAGGGCCGTCTTCGCCGATCGGGATCGCTTTCCAGATGCGTTTGGCAAACCGCCCGGCCGCTTCCCGACAAAACGCCGGCGTCTCCTGACCGTGCAGCTGGATCACGTCCAGCGGCACCGCCGCCACGATCCGCTCAAGCTCTTCCAGGGTCGGATTGACGAAAACGCCGACGGCAGGCGGATGAACCGGTACGGCATTCAGCAGATCGGCTGCCTCTTCACTGCCGATCCGCCGCCGGCTGTCGGCAAATACGAAGCCGACGTAATCCACCTGCAGCTCGGTCAGCAGTTCCAATGTCTCAATGCTTTTGATTCCGCAGATTTTTACTTTAGTGTTCATATGGCCGACACGCTTTCTCCCACCAGGTCGAGTACGGCTTGGGCGATATCCGCCTGCCGCATGAAATGCTCGCCGACCAGGATCGAGCGGGCGCCGCCTTGCCGCACAAGCTCCACATCCCGGGGCGACGCAATCCCGCTCTCGCTTACCACCGTGATGCCGGGGGGAATCTCCCGGATCAGGTGGGCGGTCGTCTGCAGATCGACCTGAAACGTGCGCAGATTCCGGTTGTTGATGCCGATCAATTGGGGTGTGGTGTGGCGCAGAACGGTTTCCAGCTCCGCCCGGTCATGAACCTCGATCAGGACATCCATGCCGAGAGACGCAGCGGTCTGCGCCAGATGGCGAAGATGTTCTCCTTCCAGGATGGCGGCGATCAGGAGGACGCAGTCCGCCCCGAAGGCCCGGGCTTCCACCACCTGCCATTCATCGAGGAGAAAATCTTTCCGCAGCAAAGGGGCGTCGACAGCCTCCCTGATCTGCCGCAGATAGGCCAAATCTCCCTGAAAGTAGCGCTGGTCAGTCAGCACCGAAATGGCATCCGCCTTCGCCGCCGCATACTGCCGGGCGATGGCGACCGGATCGAAATCGGGGCGGATGAGGCCTTTGGAAGGGGAGGCCTTCTTCACTTCCGCGATCAGGCTGACCGGTCTCGGGCTCTCCTGCAGCGCCCGGTGAAAGCCCCGGGGGGCGGACATCGCTGCCGCCTGCGCCATCAGCTCCTGCAGGCTGGTTCGTTGATGCAGCCGTGCCACTTCCTCTTTTTTCGTCTCCACGATCTTACGAAGCATTGGTCACGCCTCCCGCCACTTCCCGGATTTGTTCCAGTTTGCGCTGCACCTCTCCGGCGTCGATCAGCTCGGCCGCGCGGATCACGCCCGCTTCGATGGAGTGGACATGGTTCGCCAGATAGAGGATGGCGCCCGCATTGGCCAGCACGATGTCGCGCGCCGCTCCCCGTCTGCCCGCAAACACGTCGCGGATGATGGCGGCATTCTGGTACGCATCCCCGCCGCGCAGGGATTCGAGCGGATGTCTCCTCAGGCCGAATTGCTCCGGCACGACGGTGTAGGTGGTAACCGTGCCCTGATTAAGCTCGGCCACGTAGGTGGTCCCGGTCACGGTGATTTCGTCCAGGCCGTCTTCCCCGGCGACCACAAGCGCCCGTTCCACCCCCAGTTCGGCGAGCACTTCCGCAATGCGCGGCAGCAGGGAAGCGTCATACACGCCGAGAAGCTGTCGCTTCGCACCGGCCGGATTCGTCAGGGGGCCCAGCAGGTTGAAGACCGTCCGGATCGCCAATTCCTTGCGGGGACCGGCGGCATGCTTCATGGCCTGATGATAGAGCGGGGCAAACAGGAAGCAGAGATTGCTCGCCTGCAGGCAGGCGGCCGCTGCCGCCGGGGACATGGTGATCGGCACGCCAAGCGCCTCCAGCACGTCTGCGCTGCCGCTCCGGCTGGAGACG
This sequence comes from Brevibacillus sp. SYP-B805, assembly GCF_011059135.1. Taxonomy (GTDB): domain Bacteria; phylum Bacillota; class Bacilli; order Brevibacillales; family Brevibacillaceae; genus Brevibacillus_F. The sequence goes on from NZ_JAALGD010000003.1 coordinate 42,652, forward strand.
GCCCGGTTGCCGTGCTTCGCCACCCTCACGCCCGCTGTCGCCGCCACGATGGCCGCCGCCGTGGAGATGTTGAAGGTATGGCTGCCGTCCCCGCCGGTACCGCAGGTATCCACCAGCCCTTCCATCCGCAGGGGAAACGTGACGGATCGCTCCCGCATCGCCTGTGCAAAACCGATGATTTCTTCCGTCTGCTCCCCTTTCAGCCGAAGCGACGCCAGAAACGCCCCGATCTGCGCCGGCGTTGCCGCCCCGTCCATGATTTCCCCCATGGCCTGGCGGGCGGTGATGCGGTCCAGATGCTCGCCTCTGATGATTCGTTCTATGGCTTGAGACAGCATGGTTTCTCCTCCTCACGTGGAAAAAGTTGCTCCGCTTTGGCCAGCGCCTTGATCATCGCCGCCGCTTTGTTGATGCATTCCTGGTGTTCATGGCGGGGAACGGAATCGGCGACGATCCCTGCACCCGCCTGGATGTGCGCCTTGCCGTCCGCAAAGAGCAGGGTGCGGATCGTGATGCAGGTGTCGAGATCGCCGGTGAAGCTCAGGTACCCGATCGCCCCTGCGTACGTGTGCCGGGCGTCGCGCTCCAATTCGGCGATGATCTCCATGGCCCTCAGCTTCGGAGCGCCGGAGACGGTGCCGGCCGGGAACGTCGACAACAGGGCGTCGAGCGGATGGAGACCGTCCCGCAGCGTCCCGCTGACATGGGAGACCATGTGCATGACGTGGGAGTACCGCTCGATGATCATCTGCTCTTCCACTTTCACGCTACCGTATGCGGCCACCCTGCCGATGTCGTTGCGCCCCAGATCAAGCAGCATCGTGTGTTCGGCCCGCTCTTTCGGGTCAGCGAGCAGGTCCCTTGCCAGGGCCTCGTCTTCCGCCGCATCGCCGCCTCGTCTGCGCGTTCCGGCGATCGGCCTCATCTCCACCCTGCCGTCCTCCACCCGCACCTGCAGCTCCGGCGAGGCGCCTACGATCGTCTCCTTTTCAAACTGCAGGTAATACATGTAGGGGGACGGGTTAAGCGTGCGGAGCACCCGGTAGACGGAAAACGGATCGACAGCGGTCTCCACTTCGAAGCGCTGGGAGAGCACCACCTGGAAAATATCGCCCGCTGCGATGTACGCCTTGGCGCGTTCCACCATCCGTTCATACTCGTCTGGCTCCATGTTGGCTTTGACGTAAAGCTCTCTGTGCGGCTCCCGGGCGATCGGGATCTGCCGCGGATGCTCCGACTCGGGCGGTTCCGCCAGCGCCTGATCCGCAATTTGCAGCAGCCGGTCACACGCCTTGGCATACTTTTCGGCGATCGTCCCTTCGTCGTCTTCCGCCTGGATTTCCATGTTGACAACCAGCTGAATCTCCTGCTTCCAATGATCGAAGGCGATCACTTCGTCCACCAGCAGGAAGCGCAGATCCGCCATATCGAGCGGTTCGCGGGCGTGGGAAGGAATCTTCTCGCAGTACTGCAGCGTATTGTAGCCGAAATACCCGACCGCCCCGCCGCACAGGCGCGGCATTTGCGGCAGCTTCGGGCTGCGGTAGCGAGCCGTCACTTCTTTCAGCACCTGCAGCGGATTGCCTGCCCGCTGTTCCACCGTGCCGTTGCGGTGGGTCAGGCGGATCTGCGTCCCTTTTGCTTCCAGGATCAGAAACGGACGCAGGCCGATAAACGAGTAGCGGGCCCAGCGTGCGCCGCCTTCCACGCTTTCGAGCAGAAAGGAATGGACGCTGCGGAACTTCTGATACAGCCGGATCGGCGTCTCTTTGTCCGCCAACAGCGTCAGCTTGACGGGAATGAAGGAATACCGGGCGGCGAGGTCTTGCACCTCGCGCAAGGAGGGGATAAACATCGATGGAATCACCTCTTCTTTGTGGGAGAAGAGGAGGAATGAAAGCGAGGCAAAAGAAAAAATCCAGGAAGAGTCCTGGATTATGTGCCGACACAATAATCCTAGCTTTCGCTCTTCTCTCCTCAACTCAACTCTACTCAACTTGACTGTGCTTCCTCTTCTGAAAAGCTGGATTGAAACCTCATGCAAAACGGAAATATCCCGCAGCTCTCGGTTCCGTTATTGTTCTTAATCTTAGTAAAGTTCCGCCTTTCTGTCAATTGCCCGTTAACGATTAGCCAGATCGGGGCGCAGCTTGACGGCTTCGCGCATAAAGACATGGCGGATTTCGCTTGGCTTTTTCTCCGTATTGACATGCATCATCACCCGGATGCAGAACGGCAGGCTGCCCGGCACCGGAATCTCCCGCGCGCACATCAGCGGCACGTAGTCCCAGCCTGCCAGCGAACGCGCCGCTTGGGCGGGAAACGCCGCATCCAGATCGTCGGTTGCGGTGATCAGCACGCTGGCGATGTCATCCGGATGCACGTCATTCCGCTTGACGATCTCTTCCAGCAGCAAACGGGCGGCCTGCACGATCGCTTCTTTGGTATTTTCTTCGACGGTGATGGCTCCTCTGATACCCCTGACGCCCATCTATTCGTCTCCCCCCTGCGATGCTCTCATCACTTCCAGCACGAGGCGTTCGTCCACCTGCTTCACGATCTCCACCCGGCCGATTTCGCGCGGCAGCACCAGGACCAGCTTCCCGGACCGCCCCTTCTTGTCCCGCCTCATCGCCTCCAGCACGTCTTCCGGCGCAAGACCCGCCGGCCATGCCGTCGGCAGCCCGAAGCGTGTCAACAGCTGCTTGGTTCGCAGAGGCACCGCCGTATCGCAGAGGCCGAGCCGAACCGCCGTCTCGGCCGCAAGCCCCATCCCGATGGCGATGGCTTCCCCGTGATTCAGCTGGGTGTAGGCGCACAGCGCTTCAAAGGCATGCCCAAAGGTATGGCCCAGATTGAGGATGGCCCGCAGCCCCTGCTCCGTCTCATCGGCGGACACGACCTTTGCTTTGACGGCACAGCCGCGCAGGATCGCCTCCGCCGTCGGTTCGGCCTCCAGCCGGAGCAGCGCGTCCGCCTGCTTCTCCAGCCAGGAGACAAAGCTTTCGTCCGAGATCAGGGCATGCTTGATCACCTCGGCGAAGCCTGCGGCTACTTCGCGCTTGGGCAGCGTACGGAGCGTCCCCGTATCATAAAGCACCGCAAGCGGCTGGTGGAAAGCCCCGATCAGGTTTTTCCCCAGCGGATGATTGATGGCCACCTTGCCCCCGACCGAACTGTCATGGGCCAGCAGCGTGGTGGGTATCTGGACAAACGGGATGCCGCGCATGTACGTGGCTGCGACAAACCCCGCCAAATCTCCGACCACGCCGCCTCCCAGCGCCAGAATAACGGATGTGCGGTCCAGTCCCGCTTCGATCGCGGCGGTGATCACCTTTTCATAGACAGTCATGCTTTTCGCTTTTTCCCCCGCCGGAACGATTTCTGCGGCCGTACGATAGCCGGCGGCGCCAAGCACCCGTTCGATCCGTTCCAGATAAAGCGGTGCAATGTTTTCGTCCGTGATCACAAACAGCTGTTTCGCCGTATCGATCCCCGCTTCTTGCAAATATTCCCCGATCCGATCCAGCACGCCCTCGCCAATGACGATGGGATAGCTGCGTTCCCCCAAGTCTACCTGCAGTCTCATCGCTTCCATCAGAATCGCTCCATATAGGCACGATATTGCCGGATGCCGTCAACCAGCTCTTCCATCGCGTCGGCGGGGAACTTCTCACAGATGGCACGGGCGATCTCCCAGGCGACGACGGCTTCCGCCACGACGCTGGCTGCCGGCACGGCGCAGCTGTCGGAACGCTCGATGCTGGCGGTAAACGGTTCCTTCGTATCGATATCCACGCTCATCAGCGGCTTGTACAGGGTAGGGATCGGTTTCATGACGCCGCGCACGATAATCGGCATGCCGTTGGTCATGCCGCCCTCCAACCCGCCGGCGCGGTTCGTTTTGCGGGTGAATCCTTTGCCTTCTTCCCAGATGATCTCGTCGTGGACCTGCGAGCCCGGCCGTCCAGCGGCTTCGAACCCGATGCCAATCTCCACGCCTTTGAACGCCTGGATGCTCATGACCGCCTGGGCGAGGCGGCCATCCAGCTTGCGGTCCCACTGGACGTGGCTGCCGAGTCCGATCGGCACGCCTTCCACGCGCACTTCGACGATGCCGCCGAGAGAGTCTCCCTCTTCCTTCGCCTTGTCGATCGCGGCCATCATCCTGCTTTCCGCTTCCTTATCCAGACAGCGCACCGGCGACTCTTCCGTAAGCCTGATCTGCTCTTCAATCGGAAGGTCGATCCGCTTCGCCACCACATCTCCGATCTGCAGCACCTGACCGGCTACCCGGATGCCGCACGCTTCCAGCAGCTGACGGGCCACCGCGCCGACCGCCACACGCATCGTGGTTTCCCGGGCGCTGGACCGTTCCAGGATATTGCGCATGTCGCGCTGATGATATTTGATCGCACCGTTCAGATCCGCATGACCCGGCCGCGGACGGGCAACCCTGCGCTTCACCTCGCCGTCTTCCACCGGTTCGGCGCTCATGATGCCCTGCCAGTGCGCCCAGTCTTTATTTTCCACCACCAGCGTAATGGGTGCCCCCGTTGTATAGCCATGCCGGACTCCGGAGAGAACCTGCACCTGGTCTTTCTCGATCTGCATCCGCCTGCCGCGTCCGTATCCCTTTTGGCGGCGCGCCAGCTGTTCGTTGATTTTTTCCACGGAGAACGGCAGATTGCTGGGTACGCCTTCCAGAATCGCCGTCAATTGAGGGCCGTGAGATTCCCCGGCTGTTAGATAACGCATCTCTCTCTCCTCCTCCAGCGCTGTCCATGCTGACTCTTTATCACTTTTAAGCGTTATAATATCACACGCTTTCGGGAATGAAAACCAAAAAAAATGCTTCTCTTTTGAACAAGAGAAGCAAAGGGGAAGAGGAGGTTACAAATGGTCGGCAACCATGTACGACTTGCCCTTGACCGAACGACGGAGACTTTCCACGGACACGAGATCGTCCAATTGCTTCTTGTCGGCCCCCAGGATCTGGCCGCACTCCTGCAGCGTGATCAGACCGCGACGATAAGCTTCAATGACCTTGTGCTTGTCCATGTGCTTCCTCCCAATCACAGGTGATACTCATATTTTTGGGAAATTCATGCAGCGATATACGCGCACAATGGGGACGAGCTACACTTTTTTTCGATAGAAGAACGTGTCTTCCGGCTCAAAGCTGTACTGCTGCGGTTGGAAAATCTGTTCGGTGCTGCCGACAAACAGGACGCCGCCCGGGCGCAGCGCGCGGCTGAACTTCTGATATAGCTCATGCTTCGCTTCTTCCGTGAAGTAAATCATCACGTTGCGGCAGATGATCAGGTCAAACCCCGTCTCAAACGGATCTGCCAGCAGGTTGTGTCTGCGGAAATTCACATGCCTTTTCACTTCATCGGCAATGCGGTACGACATCGCATCCTTGATGAAGTATTTCGTCACCAGCTGCTTCGGAACATCCTGCAGGGAACGCTCCGTGTAAACCCCTTGCTTCGCCTTCGCGATCGCCCCTTCGTCAATGTCCGTAGCCAGCATGCTGCTCTCTTTCATGTAGTCTTTTTCCAGCAGGATCATGGTGAGCGTATACGGCTCTTCCCCGGTGGAACATGCGGCGCTCCAGCATTTCAGCCTGCGGGACTCCTGCATCAGCCGGGGAAGGATCTTGCTGGCGAGCACCTCCCAGCGCCCGGGGTTGCGGAAAAATTCCGAAACGTTGATCGTCATGCGATCCAGGAATTCATAAAACAACGCCTGATCTTTGGCCAGCGCCTCGAAATAGGAAGCGAATGTATCGTAACCCCGTTTCTGGCGAAGGGATGTGAGGCGGCGTTTCATCTGCGCTTCCTTGTAGAGCGCCAGATCGATGCCGGTCATCCGTTTGACGTTTGCAATAAACCCGAGAAAATCCTTGTCTTCCATCCGTTTCTGTGTCCTCCTTCGCTGTCTTGCCTCCGCCTTTCGCCGTCCGTTCGGAAAAAGCCTGCTGCCAAACGCAGCCGGCCTGCGCTGTCGAAAAGAAAAAGACCTCCCGGAAGAGGTCTTTCCCTTTTTTCCTGCTGCTAGATCCAACGTTGAATGGTTTTGTCGTACGAAACGACCTCAGAGGGAGAGAACCAGAGGTTGATTTCGCGCTCGGCGCTCTCCGGCGAATCGGAGCCATGGATGATGTTCATGCCCACGGATACGGCATAATCGCCGCGGATGGTGCCGGGAGCGGCATCCGCCGGGTTGGTTTTGCCCATCATGCTGCGGGCGGTCGCAATCACGTTGTTGCCCTGCCATACCATGGCAAATACCGGACCGGACGTGATGAAGTCCACCAGTTCGCCGAAGAACGGGCGCTCCTTGTGTTCAGCGTAATGCTTCTCCGCCAATTCACGGCTTACGTTCATCAGCTTGGCACCGACGAGGGTGAAGCCTTTTTTCTCAAATCGGGAAACGATTTCTCCGATCAGATTGCGCTGTACGCCGTCAGGCTTGACCATAATAAATGTTTTTTCCATTGCTGCCTCCAAGAAAGTACGTATTTTCGGTTGAATACCAACCAGAATTTTATCAAAAGAAAAACGGGCAGGCAACCTCGCGCCGTCAAAAATGGTTAAAATTTGCGGTTGCCGATGAAATGGGCGATGTCCAGCAGCGATTTCTTGGTGTCATTGTCCGGCAGATCGGCGAGCGCTTCACATGCCCGGGCCAGATACCGCTGGGCGAGCGACTGGGCAAACCGGATGCCTTCGCTGTGCCGGATCAGCTCAATGGCTTCCTCCACGTGTTCCTGCAGGGTTCCCCGGCTGATCCACGTCTGGAAACGGTGGCGCTCCGGCCCGATCATCGCGCTGTAAAGAGCCGGCAGGGTGATGTTTCCTTGGCGCAGATCACTGCCAGCCGGTTTGCCGAGCTGTTTCTCGGTCGCCGTAAAGTCAAGAATGTCATCCGTGATTTGAAACGCCATGCCCGCATTGTATCCGTACCGGTACATGCGGCGTACCAGCTCGGGCGATGCATCGCTGGCAACGGCCCCCAACTGGCAGCTGATGGCGATCAGCAGGGCGGTTTTCCGCTTGATGCGGCGCAGATACGTCCGCAGCCCCTGCTGCCAGTTGTGCAGGTCGCGTACCTGTTCGATCTCCCCTTTGGACATCTCCACGATCGCCTTGGAAAGGATGCGGTGGATTTCGGGATTGGGCAGTTCGGTCGCGATGGACAGGGCCCGTGCAAAAATATAGTCACCGGTGTACATGGCCACCCGGTTATCCCATTTCGCCCGGACGGTCTCGCTGCCGCGCCGCTTGTCCGCATCATCGATGACATCATCGTGCACCAGGGAGGCCATGTGGATCAGCTCCAGCGGAACGGCCACCAGCTTCAGCTTGGAGAGGTCATAGTTGCCCCATTTTCCTCCCAGCAGGACAAAGACTGGCCGAATCCGCTTTCCCCCTGCCTTCAGCAAATGGGTGGACGTTTGATACAGCTCATACGACTTCGTATCAATCGCCTTCTCCAGCTCTTGTTCCACATAATCTACATCGCTTTTCATCTGATAATAAATGTCGACTAGCTTCATCCGTTCCACCTATCTCATCAACGTGTACTTCCCGGCTGGACGGCTTCCTCCCAGATGCGAACCTTGACAGGCGAACGCAGGAGGCCGAGCTCTGCCGCGCATGCGTAATAATGTTCAAGTCCGCGGCGCTCTTCCTCCGTGAAATCGTAGCAAAGGCCCCGGAAATATTCAAACCACGAGGAGGGTTCCTCTCCGAATTGGGCGGTAACCGCTTCCACGACCTGCTCCAGATGCTGGAGGCTGCGCTCCTTGCTCTCCAGAAAAGCGGCGTGAACGTCCCGCAGCAGCCCGGGGTGTTTCTCGATGGCCTCCTTGCGCACGGCCCAGACCGCAAACGTCATGGAGTACCCCGTGTAGCGATACCACAATTCCGCCAGATCATACACATGGTACCCGTTGTTGTTCCGATAAGCAAGCAGCGCGTCGTCGCCGATCAGCAGGGCGCCATCGGCGTGGGCCAGCATCTCTTCCAGGACGGGCGCCTGCGTCTGATAGGTAACGGTATACCGCAGGAATTTCTCCAGGATGATTTTCAACAGGTTGACCGACGTCGCGGAGGTATTGGTCAGCGCGATGTGGGCGCCGTCCAGTTCCTCGATCGGGCGCTTGCTGAAGAGATAGATGGATCTAACCCGGCGTTTCGCGCTGATGGACAATCCCGGCAGAACCAGATACTGCTCGTGGTGCTCCGCGTAGCTGAACGAGGAGATCGGCCCCACGTCGATCTCTCCTCTGGCCATCGCGGCATTTAACTGGGCCGGCACCTGCAAGATGAAATCGATCTTGTCGTCAAAACGCGCCTCGTCAAAGAAAAAATAGACCGGCAGCGTGTTGGTGTACTTGATCTGGCCGATGCGCAGCTGTTTCGGACTCATGGCGTTTCCCCCCAACGTCGGAAGAGCGCATGCGGAACATCCAGCGCATCGAGCGCTTTTCCGACAACAAAATTGACCAGCTCGTCCAGGGTAACCGGTTTGTGGTAGAAACCCGGCATGGCCGGCAGGATTTTAACCCCCAGGCGGCTAAGCTTCAGCATATTTTCCAAGTGTATGGCATTGAGCGGCGTCTCCCGCGGCACAAGCACCAGCTTGCGCCCCTCCTTGATCATCACATCGGCTGCCCGCTCCAGCAGGTTGCCCGATGCCCCATTGGCGATACCGGACAAGGTCCCCATGGAGCAGGGAATCACGATCATGCCGTCCCCTCGGTGCGATCCGCTGGCAGCCGGACAGGAGAAGTCCCGCAGCGTCCAATACCGGAGGCGCCCCGGCAGGCCGCGCTGCAGCTTTTCGTCCAGCAGCCGTTCGCGGTCTTTCGTTTCCCACTCCAGCTCATCCTGAAAGACCTGCCAGCCGGCCTCCGTAATCATCAGGTGAACGGTGTGGCCGCCTTTCAACAGCTCTTGCACCAGCCGGACGCCATAGATGGCTCCGCTCGCTCCGGTGATTCCCACCGCCAGTTCTTTCCGGCTCATACCATCACCAGATCGATCATGGTAAAGACGAACATGACGCAGCTCAAGATGCCGTTCATGGTGAAGAAGGCCACATTCAGCTTGGACAGGTCGGTCGGTTTGACGAGACTGTGCTCATAGATCAGGATGATCGTGGAGATGATCACCCCGATCAGGAACCAGACGGACAAATCGGCCTGGACATACAGTAGCACCAATCCTGCCACCGTGACTAGATGGCAGCAGCGGGCAATCAGCAGCGCCCTGGCGATGCCGAAGCGGGAAGGCAGCGAAAAGAGCCCCTCCTGCACGTCAAACTCCGCGTCCTGGCAGGCATAGATGATGTCAAATCCGGCCGTCCAGAAGAGAACGGTGCCAAAGAGCAGCAGTGCGGTGGCATCGATCTGTCCGGTGGTTGCCACCCATCCCCCCAGCGGGCCGAAGCCGATCGCGATACCCAGGATGAAGTGGCACGCCCATGTGAAACGTTTGGTGTACGAATACAGGATGAGGACAAACACGGCAAGCGGCAGCAGCTTCACCGCGAGATCGTTCAATTGGAAAGCGGCATAAAAAAGGGCGATAAACGAAATGACGATAAAAACGACGACTTCCGGCACGCTGATCAGTCCTGCCGGCAGCGCGCGGTTGGCGGTACGCGGGTTCTTCGCATCAATGTAGCGGTCGATCAGACGGTTCAGCGACATGGCCGCGCTGCGCGCCCCCACCATGGCCAGCGTCACAAAAAAGATTTCCCTCCAGGTGGGCCAGGCATGCTCCACGATTATATTGCCCAATACCGCTCCCAAAAAGGCAAACGGCAGGGCAAACACCGTATGCTCAAATTTGATCATTTCTAATAGTATCTTTACTTTGGAAATCATGTGATCGCACTTCCCATCTTACTTTCCGTTGTCTTGCCGCTTGCTTCCCCTTTGATCCCGATATGAAGCGCCGCCACCCCGCCCATAAACAGCTTCACCCGAACCGGATCCAATCCGGCCTTGCGGAACATGGCCGCCAATTCCCTGCTGTCCGGGAAATGGGTCAGCGATTTGGGCAGCCAGGCGTATTCCTCGTACTTGTTGACAACCAACTTCGCAATCCAGGGAAGGATGTGGTAAAAATACAGGTAAAACAGCTTCCGGTACGGCAGAAACGGCGGCTTCGAGACTTCCAGCGACACAACCTTGCCGCCCGGTTTGACGACGCGCGTCATTTCGTTGAGCACCGTCTGCACATCCGGCACATTGCGCAGGGCAAACCCGATGGTGGCGTAATCAAACGTATCGTCCGGATAGGGCAGCTTCATCGCGTCGCCATGGACCAGTTCGACCTGCTGACCCACCCCGGCGCGGTCAACCTTGTACGCCCCCACATTGAGCATGTTCTGGCTGAAATCCAGGCCGACCACCTTGCCTTCCGGACCTACCGCCCGGGCCAGGCTGATCGTCCAGTCGCACGTGCCGCATGCCACATCGATGGCGGTTTGCCCAGGCTGGATGTTCATCTGCTTCATCGTATAGTTGCGCCAGGCGATATGGCTTCCGAAGCTGATCACATGATTCATCCGGTCGTACTCGTCGGCAATGTTTTCAAAGACGGAATGGACATACCGGGCTTTTTCCTTCATCTCTTGTTGGTTCACGCTTCCCTACAGCTCCTCGACGACGCGTTTCAACCGATTGACTCGGTGTACATAGCGGGATGTGATCCAATCGAGCAGCGTTTGTTTTTCCGCCGACTGAAAGCTGCGGATCAGCTGCTCGCACACCCCCATCAACTCCATTGCTTTTTCCTCAACCACGGACAGCACATGGGCGAGGGTGGAACCGGGCACCTGCAGCAGCAGCCGGGTAAATCCAAGCGGCACCTGCTCCTGCCACTGGAGCTGCTCCCATGCCCCGATCATGCATTCAACCGCCGCCGTCTCCTGAAACAGCGCAATCCAAAAACGGCGGCTTTCCTCGGTGGAGGCATAGTGGCGGACCATCGCCGTATACAGGGCGGTATCGATGATCTGCCGAAGCGCCATGTAGCTTTCCGATGACAACTTGTCCTCTTTTTCACCAAAGTACAGCTTCATCTTCGCTTCGTTGATTTCCTGGATGGCTCCGGCCAGCACGCGAATCGCCGTGATTTCTCCCGCTTCCGCCAGCATGTGGTAATAATGGCTACTGAAGTAATCTCCGGCCAGGACGGTAAGCTGACGGTTCCGCTCTGCCGCGTGGGTATTCTCATACCGAACCCTTACGCTCTCATGTGTGTCCAGCCCCAACTGCACCAGGCCGGTCGTCACGCAAAGCGTTTTCGCCCGTTCCTTATCAAGCCCCTCGTCGCGCAGAAAAACATAGAGCATCGCGAGCCGGTTTTCGGCAAAGGGCGGCAGGTCAACATATTTTTCGACATAAGGAACCGACGTTCGTTTGTTCAGGAGTTCAAAAATCTCCCTGATTTCATCTATCCCACGGGATCTATCTTTGGTCATGCGTCATCCTCCAGGTGCAAAAACTTCGAGAGCGGGCATCGCGGCAGGCAGCGGAGGCGTCCAGGCAGGGCGTTGCCGCCGTGCTGTTCACGATTTCAACAGACGGACAAAGAATCTTCTCCAGTATAACATACTTCCTTCTTATGGACTAACACTCTTGCGAAAATATGGTTCGATCCGTACCGAAAAGGTGTGTTCCACGAACGAGGCGATATCGGAGACCGAGTCCGGCGGTGTCAGCTCACTTCGGGGACGATCTGCCCGTATGGAGACCAGGAGCCGGGCGGACCGCTCATCCTTCCCCTCCAGCATGCGAAAATAAAGGCGATCCACATTGGCCGTATACAGAAACGCATCGTAGGCAAGCGTGTAGAAGTCCCGGTAAATGCCCGAAAGGTCCGCGGACTGTCCTTGATCCACCACCAGATCCACATAAAGGGACGGGCTCTCCCATTTCACACGCTTAATATTATAATGTGTCTGGGCGAAAGTAAACAAATCGACAAGATTATGCTCTCCCAGCACGACCGGTTTGGTCGCCTGAAAAACAGGAATATGTTCCCCTCCGGTCTGCAGCCCAACGGTGGGGACGAGGCTCAACAACAAGGCAAGTAATGCCGAGCATGCAATCGCCGCCAGCAAGCTTCGGGGCATCGGTAATCCCTCCTCCCCACCATTGTACAAACGATAGCGCCGATACATGTCTGCTATTTCCAGCAACAGGGGGATTGACTGTCACCGCTCCCCCATTCCCGCGATCGCGCCGCTGGACACAGAAAAAAGCAGGACGCTGCCTGCTTTTTGCTTTGGACTTATTCCGAGGTGTCCACTACCCCGTGGCGGGTCAGGATCACGGCTTTGCCGCGGACTTTGATGGCGGACGTATGCTCGGTAAACTGGGCGAGCATCACTTCCCCCTTGTCCAGCTTTTCGGTGTGATGAAACCGCGTGTCCGTTCCGCGCGTCAAGCCGATGACATGGACGCCGTTCTCCTTCGCTTTGATCACAAAAAAATCTTGATGCTGGTACAGGTTCACGTTATCAGACAAACTGCATCCTCCTCACCTAACCGTACAGACGGCTGGTAATCTTGTCCACATAGCGCTGCGTTTCCTCCGGCAGCTGCTGCGCTTTGGCTTCAAACTCTTCGTCGGTATCGATACCCAGGCGGTCGACACGGCCCGGGCCTGCATTGTAGGCCGCCAGCGCCACTTTCACATTGCCGTCGTATTTCTGGAGCAGCTTCCTGAGGAACAGGGTACCGCCCCTGATATTTTCGTCCGGATTAAACGGATTCTGGACATGCAGGCTTCGCGCCGTGCTGTCCATCAACTGCATCAAGCCTTTTGCGCCAGCCCGGGAGACGGCGTTGGGATTGAAGTTGGATTCAGCCCGCACCACTTCCCTGACCAGCTTGGGATCAACCCCGTACGCGGTGGCGATGCGATTGATTTTGGCCATGATCGCGTCGCGGCTGATCGTCCCTCCCGGGGTGCTGCCGGATGCTGCCGGCTCCTGCAACTCCTCCTCATCGCCGGAAAGGCCCGAGTAGACATAGGTGGGCGATCCGTCGAGGTCGGCCAATATCTCTTCAGCGGAGATCACCCGCTGGTTTTTGGACATCTCTTGTGCCAACAGATCCTGAAACAGGTCAGCCTGGGGAAGCGCTGCCAGGCCGTTCTGCTCGTCCGGGAGCGAAGGGTACGGCTGCATGCGCTGCAGCGCGCCGATCAACGCGTGGTACTGGGGAGAAATGCTCATGAAATCCACTCTCTCCTTTGCGGTCTTACCCCCATTATAGTAGACAAGCCCGCGCTAGCCAAGCCGATTCTTGTAAGAAAACCCCGCCGACACCAGCAAGGGCCCCCAGCCTTTCTATCTTCGCTTTATCAAAAAAAGCCCTCCCGCATCGGAGAGGACTTTCGGTTTTGGAAAGATGGTCGGAATGCAGGGATTTGAACCCTGGACCTCACCCACCCCAAGGGTGCGCGCTACCGGGCTGCGCCACATCCCGACTGCACTCTTGTAATATACAATATAAATCAAACGAATGTCAAGGGTAACTTTCAATTTTTTTGCCGCCGCTATAAAAAAATGTTTTTGTCAAAAAAGAACAACCCAGCCGTTGATGTTTGCCGCGGGTTGTTCGCCTGTTGCTACGACTTGATGAGACTGAATACTTCGGCGCGGGCCGCGCTGTCATTGACAAAAATGCCCCTGACGGCGGACGTAACGGTTTTGGAACCCGGTTTTTTCACTCCGCGCATTGTCATGCACATATGCTCCGCTTCCACGACGACCACCACGCCGTGCGGATCCAGCTTTTTCATGATGGCATCGGCGACCGTCGAGGTGATGCGCTCCTGCAGCTGCGGGCGGCGCGCCACGGTTTCAACGGCCCGGGCCAGCTTGCTTAAACCGACAACGCGCCCGCCTCTGGGAATATAAGCGACGTGCGCCTTGCCAAAAAAGGGAACCAGATGGTGTTCGCACATGGAGTAGAAGGGAATATCTTTCACGAGCACCATCTCTTCATGCTCTTCGCTGAAGACCGTCTCAAAGTATTCCTCTTCGTTGACTCCCATGCCTTCAAACGCTTCTTCATACATCTTGGCTACACGTTTCGGTGTATCCAACAAGCCTTCGCGATCCGGGTCTTCCCCTACAGCCTCCAGAATCATGCGTACGGCCTGCTTGATTTTTTCGTGGTCGACTCTCATTTCTGTGTTTCCTCCTTAACGATCCGGGGAGAATCTGCGAGCTTCAATTCTCCCAAATGCCGGAGCCCGGTCTGTGTCTGCGAGATGTATCCATCGGGCGATAGATCACACCCATCTTACCACAATGCTCGAAAAAAAAGCAAAAAATCCACATTTTGCAATGTGGATTTTTTATGTAGTCTCGTAGTAGATTACTTGATGGAGTCCTTCAGTTGCTTTCCAGGTTTGAAAGCTGGAACTTTGCTTGCTGAGATTTGGATCTCCTTACCGGTTTGTGGGTTGCGGCCTTTACGAGCGGCGCGCTCGCGAACTTCGAAGTTACCAAAACCGATCAGCTGTACTTTTTCGCCTTGTTTCAGAGCGCCGGCGATGGCGTCGAGAACGGCGTCAACTGCTTTCGCAGCATCTTTTTTCGTGAGTTCGGTAGCCTCTGCTACTTTTGCCACGAGTTCTGTTTTGTTCATATCTTTCACCTCCCCTCAAAGGTATGGTGTCGTTATTACAACTCTTAACCGAAATGCTTGATTTTATACGCTTTTGGCTGTTTTTACCGCTCTGACAAGCTTATAGTAATACACCACTTCTGTAAATTCAAGCCCCTTCCTGTCGAATTCTACCGAAAATCACAAAAAGACTCCCATCCCAGGGAGCCTTTGGTCTTATTTTGCCCTTGCATCGTTTTACAGGATGATCGCGATTAAGCCGCCCGATCCTTCGTTGATAATCCGCCCCAACGTTTCCTGCAGCTTGTAGCGTGCGTTGTCCGGCATCATCGTGATTTTGGCCTGGATGCCTTCCCGCACGATCGAATGGAGGGAACGGCCGAAGATGTCGGAATTCCAGATGGAAAGGGGGTCCTTGTCGAAGTCCTGCATCAGGTAACGAACCAGCTCTTCGCTCTGCTTCTCCGTCCCGATGATGGGGGCAAACTCCGATTCCACATCGACGCGGATCATGTGGATCGACGGAGCGGTTGCCTTCAACCGGACGCCGAAGCGCGGGCCCTGGCGGATCATCTCGGGTTCGTCCAGCGTCATCTCATGCAGCGACGGCGCAGCGATGCCGTAGCCGGTCGTCCGTACCATATGCAGCGCTTCCGCCACCTGGTCGTATTCCCGTTTGGCGTGGGCAAATTCCTGCATGATTTTAAGCAGGTGGTCTTTGCCGGTGATCTCCACCCCGACAATCTCCATCAGGATCTGATCGTACAGTTCATCCGGGGCATACAGGTCGATTTCGGCGATGCCCTGCCCCATATGCATGCCTGCCAGCGCCGCCCGTTCCACAAAGTCGTATTCCCCAAACATGCCTACCACGCGGTCCACGTCGCGCAGACGGCGGATATCCTTGACCGTATCCCGGACGGCTTCTTCATAGTTTTGGCGCAGCCAGTGGCCGTTTTCCAGCACCATGACCCAGCTTGGCAGGTTTACGTTCACCTCGTGAACCGGGAATTCAAAGAGCACTTCCCGCAGCAGGAGGAGAATCTCGTTTTCGTTCATGTTGTCCGCAGATACGGCCAGCACCGGAACGTCGTATTTCTCCTGCAGTTCCGCCCGCAGAAGCTGCACTTCTTCGGTGCGCGGCCTGACCGAGTTGACGACGATCACGAACGGTTTGCCTACTTCTTTCAATTCGTTGATGACACGTTCTTCCGCTTCCACATAGGCGCTTCTCGGAATCTCCGCGATAGAGCCATCCGTGGTCACCACAATCCCGATGGTGGAGTGCTCCTGGATGACCTTGCGCGTTCCGACCTCCGCGGCTTCCTCGAATGGCACCGGTTCTTCATACCAGGGGGTGTTTACCATCCGCGGTCCATGGTCGTCTTCGAAGCCTTTCGCCCCATGCACTGTGTATCCGACGCAGTCAACGAGGCGGACATTGATGCTCAAGCCTTCTGCCACATTGATCTGCACCGCCTGGTTGGGAACGAACTTCGGCTCCGTCGTCATGATGGTCCGGCCGGAAGCGCTTTGCGGCAGCTCATCGGTCGCGCGGATCCGTTCCGCTTCGGACGCGATGTTGGGGATCACGACCTGCTCCATAAAGCGTTTGATAAACGTGGATTTTCCCGTACGAACAGGCCCGACCACGCCGAGATAAATATCGCCGCCCGTTCGTTCCGCAATGTCTTTGAAGATGTCGATACGTTCCACCATCGATGACCTCCTTCTATTTGTCTATTGATACACTATGACTGTTTTTCCGATTTATCCCTCGGTTCCGTTCTTTACACGAGGGTCTCGTACTAGAGTCGTGGACAGTACATGTATATGTCGGGAGGCGGATCATAGAACAAAAAAGAAAAGCGCCTCTGCAAGAGACGCCACAGATTGATGGCAAACTTCTGTTTGACGCATGGAGTAATGGGGCCAAGCGAGCTCCTTTGACGACCGACTCAGCGGAGAAACGAAGACGCGGGAGCAAAAGGGGCGTGAGTCTCACATCCCTGAGACGCCCAGATGTTGAGCCCCCGCCCGCGTCGCGTTTCGGAGCGGACAAAAGCCAACTTCATTGCTGGTCGTCAAGAGAGCGAGCAGGAACCATTATCCATGCGAAAAAAGACTTTGTCTGCAACTGAAGCGCCTCTGAAAGAGTCGCTTGTCATCTTATTGGGGCAGCAGGCGGGGCTCGCCGTTTTCCAGGGCATACGGAAACGATTTGACAGGGACGAACATGGATTCGCGGGCCATCACATACCGCGGGTCCGTGTCTTTGGGCACATTCGCGCTGGGATTGTTCCGCAGAATCGTGGCGATGTCGGCGGCATAGTCGATTCCCACTTCTCCCTGCGCGTTCATGATCAGCGGCAGCAATTGATTGGTTACCATGCTGTCGATCTGCACCTCTTTGGTGCCGAGAGCCTGAAAGTCAATCAGATAATAGCCGTTGCCCAGGTCCTTTCCCAGCGGCAGTTTGCCAAAATTGTCCCGATACCGGTTGACGGCATGCTGCACATCCGCCACTTTGCTCACCATGCCGAGGTGAATCAGCTTCACGGTCGGCTTCCAGTCCACATCGATCAGGACATATTTATAGAGGCCGCCCTTTTCGAAGGAGTTGGCGGGCGCATCCGGCAGGTACCGGGGCATCAACCGGGAGAAATCTATTTCATATTTTTCGAAAATGGGAGTATCCAGCGGCTTCGTCGCAATCGGCAGCACGCCGGTATCCTTCCTGTATTGCTCCACCGCTTTCTGCGTCGCCTCCAGATAAAACGTGCTGGGCACCTGGTTTTCCAGCCTGCGCTCATTCGGGTACAAACACCCCGTCAGGAGGGCGGCCAGCAGAACCAGGAGAAGCCCTGGCAGGGCATGGCGGCGTATCTCCCGTCCCGTACGCTTCTTGTCAGCTACCATAGATCATCCTCCTCGGCGCGCTGGCGCTCCAGCGCCGCCTGAACCACCGATTTCAGCTTGTTTTCAGGGATGCGCAGGGTGCAATCCTGGTCCGTAGTCTTCGCCTGACACGCCAGGCGCACCCCGCGGTTCAAATCGTCCTCACTCATGATCCGCTGCTCCAATGCAGTAGGCGGGCCCAGCCTGCCTTCCTCCACGATGACCTTGCACATCAGGCAGGAGGCATGGCCGCCGCAGCGCTGCGGGATCACGACGCGATTGGCCTTGGCTGCATGGATCACCGTCTGGCCGGCGCGCACCTTGATCGTTTTGCCGGCGGGCAGAAATCGAATCTTCGCCATGGTGCTCCCTCCGGTTAGTATGGGGAATGGACGAGCGTGATGTTTCCGGGGGCAGTCACCTGGATCTGGCAGCCCAGACGATATCCTTCCGCCCGTTCTGCCTTGCGGAGGCGCAGCTTCTCCGCCTCGGTGACCTCGTTTAAACATTCCGCCCCTTCCACCACGCGGGTCCTGCACTGGGCACAGATGCCCCGTTCACAAGCGTATCCCCATGGAATGTTGTGCGTTTTGGCAAGCGTCACGATGGTGGTATCCCGTACCGCTTCTATTTGAAAGGTCCCTTTCCTTGAAGTAAGCGTCAACATCGCCATTGCTCCTCCTATGCAAACAACACGACCACAATCATGCCGAATATGAACAGCAGCAGCAGGAATGCGACGGTTTTCAGCAGAAAACGGAGCAGCCCGTTTTGCAGCTTCCGCGCGTACAGTACCAGAAAGTTGCACACAAACATAAAAAAAATTGCTAACAACGAGATATTCATCTTCGTCATGGGATCGATCGTCATCTTTCCAGAGCACCCTTTACCTGATTTCTCTATATCTCCGTCATTATAGCATACTTTTCGGGATACGAACCTAGTTTCGGGCAGACGCATAGACTATCGTGATGATTCGCCTATGGAGGGAGAATGATGAACAGTCGAAAATGGCGCAACCCCTACAGCCCGCTCGCAAAAAAAGCCGGTAAGGCTGCTGCCGTACCTGCGGCTGCCGTACCCGCCACAACCGCTTCCCTGTCCGTGCCTGCCCCAAAATCCTTGTCTGTCCTTGATTTGCGCTCATCCGTCTCCCGGATGCGCAACAATATCAAGGGGATCAGCAGCACGATCAGGCAGATGGAAGAAACCATGGATACGCTCTACGGAGCCATGCAGATGGTGGAATCGTTGGGGAGATCTTCCGCCAAAACCGGAGTCGGTCAGCAGCCCAGAGACGGCAGCGATCGCGGCCAGGCCGCGTCCGAAGAGGCGGACAATCAGCAGGAACCCGCAACCAACAGCAATCCGCTCGCCAATATCGATATGAACCAGCTGTTGAACCTGCTTCAGTCGCCGCTCGTGCAAAGCCTGCTGAGCCAGCACACGGGCGCTGCCGCCAAACGAAAAAAAGAGGGATGACCTCCCTCTTTTTTTCTTGTTCCTGTAGGCCAGCCATGTCCCTGTAGAGCCATGATTGTTCCTAGTCTTACTTTATGAAGAATTCAGTGCCTTGTAACGGTCATAATCGCCCATTTCTTCCCCGGCCTTACAAGAGTTTCTTGAGCGACTGCATGTTGTGGATGTCGATCTGCTTTTCACGGAACATCTTCAGAATCTGTTCTTCCTTTGCTTCCGACAGGGTCGTGCCGCTCATGGCCGCCAACGTTCTCAGCAGCTGCCGCACTTTCTCCTCATCCTCAAAGTCGCTTTTTTTCATCTGCCCGGCCAGCGCCCGCAATTGACCCTCGTCCACGTTCGGATTTCCTTTTGCCCGCAGCTTGTCGAGAAACAGGCGGGACACGCTTTTGCTCATGAAAACTCCTCCTCAGCCCGATAGGTTTCTCCCTATCGTATGAAGGAGCGCGGGAAATGGTGAGTTGTTTCTCAGCGGTTGAACCCCAGGTCGCCCATCTCGAACCGGCGGTCGCGCCCCATCAGCTCTTCCACGCCTTGGCGCGGCGACTTGCCTTCGAAAAGGATCCCGTAAATCGTCCGGGTAATCGGCATGTCAACCCCTTCGCGCCGCGCCAGCTTCTCCGCGGCATGGGTCGTGCGCACCCCTTCCACCACCATGCCCATCTGCCGCAGAACGTCATCAAGCGGCATGCCTTGGCCCAGCATGTAGCCTGCCCGCCAGTTGCGGCTGTGCTTGCTGGTGCAGGTGACGATCAGGTCGCCCACCCCGGCCAAACCCAAAAAAGTCATGGGACTGGCTCCCAGCTTGATGCCGAGACGCGTGATTTCGGCCAGTCCCCGGGTCAGCAGGGCCGCCTTGGCATTGTCCCCGAAGCCAAGCCCGTCCGACAAGCCTGCCCCGAGCGCGATGATGTTCTTCAAGGCGCCGGCAATCTCGGCACCGATCATGTCGGCATTGGTGTATACCCGGAAATAGGGGGTCATGAGCAGATCCTGGGCGGCCAGCATGCTCTTCTCGCAGTCGGATGCCACCACGACGGTCGTCGGCGAGCGCAGAATCACTTCTTCCGCATGGCTTGGCCCGGTCAGAACGGCAAGGCGCTCTCCGATGGCGGCCGGCACCTCTTCCCTGATCACCTCGGACATGCGCTTTAAACTCTCCAGCTCAAACCCCTTGGTGGCGTGGATCAAAAGCACGTCCGGCTCCAGCAGGTCAGCCAGACGGCGAACCACCTCCCGCATGGCATGGGAAGGCAGAGCCAGGATGACCGCTTTTCGGCCGGATACGGCCTCTGTCAGATCGCTGGTTGCCGCAATGGCGGGGGAAAGTGTCACCCCCGGCAGGTATTTCTCATTGGCGCGTGTGGTTTGAATCTCTTCGGCAGCCCGGGGATCCCGGACCCACAGCGTTACCTGATGCGCGTTGTCGGCGCAGACGGAAGCGAGTGCCGTCCCCCACGTCCCTGCCCCGATCACTGCCACTTGCATGCTCAATCGCTTCTCCTCCACAACTTGCTTATTTCAACGGTCTGGATGACGGGTCTCCCAGCTTGCGCTCCTTTCCCGCCAACAGGTTGCGAATGTTGGAATAATGGCGGACATAGCCCAGCAGGGTGACGAACAGGCTGACCCCGAACAACGCAGCATCGCCGGTAAAGATCCACAAGGTGACGGGGAGCGCCGTGACGAACACCAGCGATCCCAGCGACACATAGCGGGTGACGAGAATGACAAGCAGGCAAAGGATGCCGCTCACCACAAACGCCTTCCACGACAGCATCAGCGCCACCCCAAGCGTGGTGGCAATCCCCTTGCCGCCGCGGAACTGAAAAAAGACCGGCCAATTGTGCCCGATGATCGCGAAGATTCCCGCAAAAGCAACAGCAACGGTACTGCCCCCGGAGAGGTACCAGGCGATCTGCATGGCGGCCATCCCTTTGAGCATATCCAGCACCAGCACGACAATGGCCGGGCCTTTCCCCAGGACGCGCAGGGTGTTGGTGGCTCCGGCATTGCCGCTGCCATGGGCGCGGATATCAATTCCGGCCAGTTTTTTCGCGATCAGGTAGCTGAAGCTGATCGAGCCGATCAAATAGCTGATCGCCGCGGATAAGACGAACTCCATCGCTTTTCCTCTCCCTATGTTTTTTTGCGTGTCAGGATACGGATGGGCGTTCCTTCAAAGACAAAAGCCTGGCGAATCTTGTTCTCGATGTATCGCTCGTAGGAAAAGTGCATCAATTCCGGATCGTTGACGAACAGGATGAAGGTAGGCGGCTTGACGGCAGCCTGGGTCGCATAATTGATGCGCAGGCGTTTCCCCTTGTCCGTCGGCGGCGGCGCCATGATCTGCGCTTCGTTGATCAGTTCGTTCAGCGTCGACGTCGGCACGCGCATCGCATGGGATTCCGCCACCTGATTCACCTTGGGCAGAATGGTGTGGATGCGCTGCTTCGTCTTCGCCGACACGAACAGAATCGGCGCATAATCGAGGAACTTGAATTCCTCCCGGATCTCTTCCGTGAACCGATTCATCGTCTTGTCGTCTTTTTCGACCGCATCCCACTTGTTGACGACGATGATGACAGCCCGGCCTGCCTCATGGGCGTAGCCGGCGATCTTCTTGTCCTGCTCGATGATGCCTTCTTCCCCGTTGAGGACGACCAGCACCACGTCGGAATCCTCGATCGCCTTCATGGCGCGCATGACGCTGTATTTTTCGGTCGACTCGTACACTTTTCCCCGTTTTCTCATGCCCGCCGTATCCACGATTACATATTCCTGGCCGTCCCGGGTAAACGGCGTATCGATCGCGTCGCGGGTGGTTCCGGCGATCTCGCTCACGATCACGCGCTCCTCGCCCAAGATGGCATTGGTCAGGGAGGACTTGCCCACGTTGGGGCGGCCGATGATGGAGACGCGGATGACATCGTCGGCATCGTCGTCAGTTTCCACCGGCGGAAAATGCTTCGTGATCTCCTCCAGCATATCTCCCAGGCCCAGGCCATGGGCGCCGGAGATGGGAAACGGCTCTCCCAGACCCAGCTGGTAAAAGTCAAACGCTTCCAGGCGCATGTCCGGGTTGTCCAGCTTGTTGACGGCCAGCACCACCGGTTTGCCGGTCCGGTTCAGCATGCGTGCCAGCTCCTGGTCCGCATCGGTCACTCCCGTCCGGCCATCGGCGATCATCAGGATGACGTCCGCCTCATCGATGGCCAGTTCGGCCTGGTATCTCATTTGGGTCAGGATCTCATCGGTCTCTCCGAATTCAATCCCTCCCGTGTCGATCACGTGAAAATAGCGATTGAGCCATTCGCCTTTCCCGTACAGGCGGTCGCGCGTGACTCCCGG
This sequence comes from Brevibacillus sp. SYP-B805, assembly GCF_011059135.1. Lineage (GTDB taxonomy): Bacteria > Bacillota > Bacilli > Brevibacillales > Brevibacillaceae > Brevibacillus_F. The sequence continues at coordinate 65,048 of NZ_JAALGD010000003.1, forward strand.
CTTGTCTTCCACAATCGCAATGCGTTCACCCACAAGCCGATTAAAAATCGTGGATTTCCCCACATTGGGTCGTCCCACGATCGCTACAACAGGCAATCCCATGGTTGTCAACACTCTCTCTCATCTTTCGTATTTCGTAGCTATCATACCATACACTCTTGATGGCGAACAACGATGAGCGTTCGATTCAGGCAGGAACGTTCACCGGTGAGCATTGGTTTTGGTACGCCATCTCCCCCAGGGCAAAATTACCGCGCGCAGGGAGACGATTCCCCTGTACAGAACTGCCCAAACCGCCGCTGCCGCCATCCAAAGCGGAAGCGCGGTCCACAGCAGGTCCTGGGCATATCCGCCTCCGATGACGCACTCCTTCAGTTGGGGCAGACAGCTGAGCATGTACAGCGCGTCGGCGAGCGGAAGCCCGATCAGGACGATAAACAGCTGCTCGCGCCAGTCTCTCGTCAACAGAAAAAGGAGAGCCAGGAGATACAGCGGCAGGAGAAGCGTTTCGTCAATCAGCAGCAGCACCGGATCCCAAAACAGCAGCTTCCGGGCGGCAAAGAGCGCAAAGACCGTGAACACGGCGGCTGCCAAGCTGCAGCCGCGCTTGTATCCGGACAGTCCCGTCCAGATCCAGGCCGCTGTCAGCAGCGGGAGGATCGTGCCGCTGACGGTAATGGCCACCGGCGGAAAAGAGAGCTTCCAGTCGGTGAAGGAACCGAGCAGATAGAGCGAAACCACCGCCAGCGCCTGGGTTCTTGTCAGATGGATGCCGCGCAGCTGCCGATCCAGGATTCCCATCCAGAGCAGCCATAAGAGAGACCATTCGAGGATCAGCGTCCGTATTCCGTCGTTCATCTCGATCTCCTCTGAAGCCAGAATCTCTTCCAAAGTATGCCCCAACCGGCCGGATTCATAACGCCCCGAAGAATTCGTCCCCCCGCCGGGCGTATGGTCTGCAGTCGATGCCGCGCATCCAGGCCCAGAGCGCTGTCTCGCCCGTAATGGTCAAGGGGCGCAGCCGCAGCTCTTCCAGCCGTCTCGTTCCCAATGCCGTCATGGCTACCTTCATCTGATGGTGAAACAGCTCGACCGCCTCCATGCAGGCATCCAGCGGCTGCGTCTGAACCATCTGCAGAAAGTAACCCGCCACTCCCACGGCCGATGCCCCCAGCGCGATAGCCTTGCACGCATCCAGTCCGTGCCGAATGCCGCCGCTCGCGATAAAATAGACATCAGGCCGCGCGCACGTTCCTGCTTCCAACAGGCTCTGCACGGTGGTGAGCCCCCACTGCTCAAACATGGCCAGCGGCTGCGGGCTGCGCCTGTTCTCGATGACGGCAAAGTTGGTCCCGCCGGAACCGCCCAGGTCAATCATGCGGATCCCGGCGTCGATCAGCTGCCGGATGCTTTCGCGGGCCATGCCGAACCCCACTTCCTTCACGATCACCGGGACCGGAACCGCTTCGGCGATCTGCCGGATATGCTCCAGGTAACCGGTAAAGTCGCGGTCCCCTTCCGGCATCAGCAATTCCTGCATGACGTTCAGGTGGATCTGCAGCGCATCGGCTTCCAGCATCTCCACCGCCTTGATCGCCTGTTCCACCGTTGCCTCCCCCCCAGATTGGCAAACACGACGCCGCGAGGATTGACCTGGCGAACCACCCGATAGCTGTCGGCAAGCGTCGGGTCTTTCAATGCGGCCATCTGGGAACCGACTGCCATCGCCAGCCCTGTTTCGCGCGCCAGCGTCGCCAGCTTTCGGTTCACCTCGGCCGTCTTCGGGGAGCCTCCGGTCATGGCATTGATCAGCACCGGTGACGACAGGGTCAGATGATGCAGCCTGGTTTCCAGCGATATGTTACCATAAGATATATTCGGTAAACTATTCGGCAAAAACTGAACGTCCTGGAATCCCTGTTTTCCCGATTGCCCTGTCGCCAACGCCTGCTGGACATGCTCCCATTTGCGCTCGGATCGGCTCAACTGTTTCTTCTCCTTTCACCATCCATGAAAAAAAGGATACGCTCCATGCGTATCCCCAGTGTGCAGACAAAGTCGGTCGATCATGGGTAATGGTTCCTGCTCGCTCTCTTGACGCCCCGCGAGGAAGCGGCCGTGTCCGCTCCGAAACGCGACGCGGGCAGGGGGCTCAACATCTGGGCGTCTCAGGGATGTGAGACTCACGCCCCCTGTGACCCCGCGTCTTTGTTTCTCTGCTGAGCCGGTCGTCAAAGGAGCTCGCCTGGCCCCATTCCTCCATGCCCCAAACAGACGTTTGTCATCAGTCTGGGGATACGCTTCATGCGTATCCCCTCTCATCCTATGGTTATTTCAATCTGTCTTTCAGGTCGCCAAACAGGTCGCCGAGCGTGACGCCAAGCGGCTGGTTATTCTCCTGCTGGAACGCCTGCTGCTCGCGGCGGTTGGCGCGTTCCACTGCGGCGGTGCGGTCTTCCTCCAGCGCCCGGATGCTTAAGCTGATCCGCTGCTCGGACGGCAGGACGTCCAGAATTTTTACCTGTACTTCCTGCCCTTCTTTCACTACCTCAGCAGGCGTATGGACATGCCGGTTGGCCAGTTGGGAGATGTGCACCAGCCCTTCGATGCCGGGTGCCAGCTCCACGAATGCCCCGAAGCTTACCAGACGCTTGACGGTCCCGGTCACCACGTCGCCTTTCTTGAACTGCTGGCCCGCCAATTCCCACGGTCCTGGCTGGGTTTCCTTGATGCTCAGGCTGATGCGTTCGTTTTCCTTGTCAACCTTGAGGATTTTTACCTTCACTTTGTCGCCTTCCTTCACGACATCGGAAGGTTTCTCCACGCGGTTCCACGCCAATTCCGAAACGTGCACCAGGCCGTCAACGCCCCCGATATCCACGAAGACGCCGAAATCGGTCAGGCGCTGAACGGTTCCCTCGATGACCTGGCCCGGCTGCAGATTTTCCAGCACCTGCTGCTTCTGCTTCTGCGCCTCGCTCTCCAGCACCGCTTTATGGGAGAGGATCACCTTGTTTTTCTCTTTGTCCATCTCCACGACCTTCAGCGTCAGCGTCTTGCCGACGTAACCCGAGAAGTCCTCCACGAAATGGCGTTCCACCATGGAAGCAGGCACGAAACCGCGCAGGCCTACATCGACCACGAGACCGCCCTTGACCACCTCTTTGACCGGCGCCTCGATGATCTCGCCCGATTCCATTTTCTGTGCCAGTTCTTCCCAGGCCTTCTCTACGACGAGCGCTTTTTTGGAGACAACCAGCTCTTCTTTGTCGTCATTTATTTTCAATACCTTCACGTCAAACTCGTCTCCCACGGAAACGACGTCAGACACCTTGTCAACATGAAGACCTGACAGCTCGCTGATGGGAATCAGGCCGTCATACTTATAGCCCACATCGACCAAAGCCTGCTTTTCCTCCACTTTGGTTACCTTTGCCTTGACAACATCCCCTACAGAGATTGTTTTAATGTCTGTAAGGCTTGTCGTGTTGCTCGTTTCTTCCACCATGAACAAAACCTCCTTAAGTACCACCCAATTCCTATGCTGACGGGATATGAAGCGGCGATAATATATATGGTAATCACTGCCCGGAAGCAATGATTAGCTGACGCAGCCCGTAATTCAGGCAAAATTAGTATTCTTCCAGATCGGTAATTCCATACTTTTGCCCCTTGCTTTTCCAAACCTCTATCTAAGATGTATATTGATCCATCAGTTCTTTGATGCGCTGCATGATCAGTTCCGTCGTTTCCTTGAGGGTTTCGGAATCGGTCCTGCCTGCCCGCTGTGCGCTCAAGTCGATCGGGCGGCCGAACACCAGCTTCACCGGCCGGAACAACCGGTACGGTCCGATGATGGCCACCGGAATGACAGCTGCATCCGATTTCAGGGCAAACATCGCTGCACCAGGCATCCCCTTGCCCAATTCCCCTGTCCGGCTTCTCGTCCCTTCCGGAAATATTCCCAATATTTTCCCTTCTTCGAGAAGTTTCAGGGTTGTGCGGATCGCGGAACGATCGCCCGCACCGCGTTTTACCGGAAACGCCCCGAACTGCGTGATGAGCGCAGAGAACACCGGAATCCGGAACAGTTCTTCCTTGGCCATGAAATGGACGACCCGATTGCAGCCGGAGCCGACGAGCGGCGGATCAAGAAGACTGATGTGGTTGGCACAGAGGATTACGGCGCCTTCCTTAGGTATATGTTCGACACCGATCACCTGCCAACGAAAAAATACCGCGAACAGAAAACGGAACAGCCTGTAAAAAATCCGATACAAGGTCACTTGGCCTCTTCACCCGTCCGCTTGCAGATTTGGAGGATATGATCCACCACGTCTTCCACAGAGCGTCCTGTGGTATCGACCAGCACGGCGTCTGCCGCCTGGCGCAGGGGAGCCACTTCACGCTCGCTGTCGCGCCGGTCGCGCTCCGCAATCTCCGCTTCCAGTTCCTCCACCGTGGTCGCATGTCCCTGGGCCATCAGTTCGGCGAATCGGCGCTTGGCCCGCTCCCGGATCGATGCGGTGAGAAATATCTTCACTTCGGCATCGGGCAGCACATGGGTCCCGATGTCACGCCCATCCATGACGACATTTCCCTGCTCCGCCATCCTGCGCTGCAGGATCAGCATCAGGCTGCGCACCGCGCCGTAACTGGCCACGATGGACGCGTACCGGCTCACCTCGGGCGTGCGGATTTCGCCGGTCACGTCCGTGTCGTTCCAGAAGACGCGCTGTTCGTTGCCGCTGCGTTCCAGCCGGATCCGGTTGTGCTGCAGGAGAGCAGCCACCGCTTCTTCATCCTCGACGGATATTCCCGCCTGCAGCACCGCCCAAGCCAATGCCCGGTACATCGCGCCTGTATCAATATACACGTAGCGTAAACGGGAAGCCACCGCTTTTGCCACTGTGCTTTTGCCCGCTCCTGCAGGACCGTCTATTGCAATATTCATCTTGTGACCACCTGTTGCCAATATTATGGTACATTGCAAAAACAAAGAAAGCTTCGATCGAAGCCTTCTCCATGAAGCCAGCGCGTCCCTTTGTTGTACAATTCTTGGTTTATCATACCATAAATCGAACAAAGGAGCAAACTTCAAGGCTGCTGCGAGATGCCTTCCAACCGCTCTGTCTCCACCAGCGCGCTCCGAACCGGATCAAAGCCGTACAGGAATTCACTGGCCAGAAGCAGAAGCCCACTGATTGCAATCAAGGCGATGATCCCTTTTTCAATCCGTCCGGAAAACCGCTTGTAACGCTCGTTGTATCGATCCATCCGTCATTCCCCGACGCCTTTTTTGTGCAGTTCCAGTTGCCGCTCATAGCACGCGCGGATGATCTTGGCCTGGTCCCCCTGCGAAATCTGGACGAATTTGACCGAAATCCACTGATGCGTACCGGCTTCCTCCGGCGCTTTGCAGCGGGTAATCTCCCCTTCCGCAAATGCATGGGCGACGCTTCCCGCTTTGCTGGGCAGCGAGAGCCAGATCAGCAGCTTGTCCCCCGGTTTGAACCGGAACTCGGCCGGACAGGTAAAGGCCAGACCGCCGCCGCTTAGATCGGTGGTGCGGGCGAGCAGGTGATAGTTCCGGACATGATCCTGCATTTTGACGGCAATATCCACATGGGTATCCACCCGCAGATAGTTGCGCCGCTGGGTGCGCGTAATCTGGTCGATTGACGCCAGCCTGATCAGCAGCAAACGGATATTCTCCCTGCGTTCCCCGAGCACTTCGGAGTGAAAATGAAATTGGGCCCCGTCTTCCCCGATGTACGATACTTCAATGGCGGTCCCTTCCGGCAGCAGCGCGGTTTTGCCGGTTTCCTCATGGATCGGAAACTCGATCGCCGCCACGTCCCCCTGAACATCAGCCACGCGCGATTTGTATGTATGCTTGCTTGCTGCAGCGTTCTGGCTGGTGATATGTATCCGAAGCATCTGTCCGACTCGCGGTAGCACGATCACGGGTCTTACCCCCTTTTGTTTGCCTGCGCCTAACCATCATTATACACGGTTATCCATGGAAACGGCAAATGGAGGAAGCTCTTTTTCAAAGAACTTCCTCCCCGGTCTTACTTCACGCCCGTATCCATTTTCACCACTTCTTCTTCATCGCCCGTCAGCGCGTTGATGTAAATCAGATACTGGTCGTTTTGAAAGTTTCCCGTGAACTCGTAGCACAGCACTTCCTTGCCGTCATTCTTGCTTTCAATGAGGGCCAGCCGCTGCTTGCTCACGTTCACGTTGGGATTTACCATCTGTCGGGCGCGCTGCATGCTTACTTTCGGTTTGGGAATGGACCGCGGCTTGTGGTTGAACAAGTATTCGGCTGCATGGAAACCGGTCACGTCCCCATTGTCCAGCGCCACTTTCACCGTGACGGCATCCGGATAGATGCGTACGCCGTTGATTTCCGGCACGAACGTAAACACCGCGAGCCCGTCATACACATCGCTTTCCGCCGCGACCATATTGGCATAGCCGTGGGCCCGCAGGAACCGGCTGCCGCTTGCTTCCGCCTGCTGCATCGTCAGCTTTTGTTCCCGGATGTCCCGCTCGCTCAACAACCAGATCACCTTGCCACCGCGTTTCGTCACTTCCAGATTGAGCGGGTTTTTCAGCCTGCTGCCGGTGAACCGCAGGCTGTATGCCGAGTACTCTTCTCCCTTGCCGTTCGAGTCGATCTCCACGTTTACCTCGCCCGGCTTCAGACCGATGAAGGCAAACGCGGCGCGCTTCGCTTCCTCCGGGCTTACTTTCGTGCCGCTTATCCCCTTGATCCGCAGCTTTCTCTTGCCATCTAGGTTTTGAATGCCGGGCCCCCAATCCACCTCGGGGAATTCCTGCACGCGCTTCTCCATGGTCTTGAAACCGTCGATAATCGTGTTATCCTCTTTTTTGTCATCGGAGGCGAGCGCTGTTTCCACATCCATCCAGCGCAGCTTCTTGTCGATGATCTTCGTCTGCACATGATCCAGCTGCTTCTGAATCGCTGCCGCATTGCTGTACAGGCTTTGCAGCGTCTTGTATTCCCGCTGCGAGAGCGGTTCCTTTGCCAAATCCCGCACGGCAACCCGGTAGGAGAAGTCCGCTACCTTGGCCAGAAATTCTTCCGTGTTGTTGAACGGCATCAGGGTAAGCGGCAGCTGTCCGACATCGGACTGCGCCGCATAGGCCAGCCTCCAGACGTTCGTCAGGCAAGGGGTAATCTGCCTGCGGGAATTGACCACGATCGACTTGCCCAATTCGTCGTGCAGCTTGTCAATATGATAGTTCAAATCATGAAAAGCCCGTTGGTACTGGTTTTCCGCCTTGATGAGAATCGAGTTCTTCTCGTTATGCTCCTGATAGCCCCACATACCGGCACCCACCAACGCTACGGCGGCAACCGGAAGTAGAACACGCGCGACAACTCCGTAAATCACCCTACCGCCTCCTTTCAATAATCACCGACAAAAGATGTGCTTGCCGATTTTCTTCACCTGCGGCCTGCTCCAGATCCACTGGGAGGTGGCTGTCGCGGGATTGAAGTAATAGACGCAGCCGCCCGTCGGGTCCCAACCCCTCAGCGCATCATTCACTGCTTTCTTGGCCGACTCATTCGGGTTGAGCCAGATCTGCCCGTCGGCCACAGCGGTGAAGGCACGCGGCTCAAAGATAACCCCCGCCGGCGTATCCGGGAAGTTGGGGCTTTTGGTCCGGTTGAGGATGACGGCGGCAATCGCCACTTGTCCTATGTACGGTTCTCCCCGCGCTTCGCCATAAACGGCATTGGCCATCAGCTTCAGGTCATTGGCAGACAGGCGGGAGGGATGGAAGGTTTTCATCGGTTTTTTCGCCTTGGCAGGCGCGGCATACTCCTGCGGCTGCATCGTATACGCGCTTTCTCCCGTCGGCCATGTTGCCGCCATCAGGCTGGCGGCGCATGCCGCGGCAATCATCCCCGTCAGAACCCTGCCGCTGATGAGCCTGCGACCCGCTTTGTTCATTCGCGATCCTCCCTCAAGAATTTCGGTTGAGCATAGTGTGGATGGAGAAATGGGGCTTTATGCAAAAAAAAGAAGAACCGGCAAGAGCCAGTTCCTTCCTGTCTTATGAACCATCCTCCATGATATGGAAGTGGCGGTTATTGTCGCACAAGCACTGCTTGAAGCCGGTTTCCACTTCGCCGGCCGGCCCCCGCCGACCGCGCAGCGTAAATTGTTCACCACATACATTGCAGCGGATGGTCACTTTGGTTCGTCCGGTTTTTGCCACAGCTCGTCTCCTCCTTACGAGCTAGTGTGGCCGACTTTTCGCCGTTTTAGAACCGAACCGGTGAGCCGACTCCACTTTTTTGAGTCCGAACCACCACAGCAGAAGCATGAACGGCAGGATCACCCATCCCCATTGTTCCACGGTCAGGAAGATGATGTTGTACAGGGCGTGCAGCAGGATCGGGATGAACAGGGAAAGTGCCAGAAAGCGGTGTTTCAGGGCCGGGCGTTCGGTGAACTTTCCTTTTCCCAGATAGTAGCCCATCCAGATCCCAAACAGCGCATGGCTGGATACGGGCAGCAGCGCACGCCAGAAGGCGATGTCCAGGCCGTTGATGATCAGATACAGGAAGTTTTCCAGGGTGGCGAAGCCCAACGATACGGCGACGGCATACACGATCCCGTCATACGGTTCGTCAAATTCCACGTGCTTGTAGGCCGTATGGTAAACCACCAGCCATTTGAAATATTCCTCCACCAGCGCGGATGAAGCGATCGCTTGAAACCATGCGTTGGTCAGGTTCCATTCCGTCTGCATGATATACTGCAGGATCATGATCGGAAAAACAAGCAGGATGCCGAAAAGAAAGGATCGCACCACCATCGAGATCGGTTCCGGCTGCAGGTTGTCGCGCAGATAAAAATAGCTCATCAAAGCAATACCTGGTGCGATCGCCGCACCCACCAAGGCAATCATCGCGCGTATTGCTCCTTTACATGGACTATCAATCATCGTACCATGAAAGGGAGTTTGTTGAAAACCCGCATCAGGAGAGGGTAGGTACTTCATGAAAAAGGTTCTGGTGATCAATACGGGAGGCACGATCGCCATGTCGGTGGACGCGACGGAGAGCGTCAAGCCGATGGATGATCAGGCGGTCGGCAAGATCCTTCCTTATCTACAGCAGTACGCGGATGTCACGATGGACAATTTTCTCAATCTGCCCAGTCCGCATATCACGCCGCAGATCATGAACCGGCTGCGGCAGCACATTGAACAGCAGCTGGCGACCACCCCCTACGACGGCATCGTGGTAACCCACGGCACCGATACCCTGGAAGAGACGGCGTTCTTCCTTGACCTTACTTTGTCCCTGTCCGTTCCCGTGGTGATCACCGGCGCGATGCGCAGCAGCAACGAACTGGGCGCGGACGGTCCCGTCAACCTGATCTCTTCCGTGCGTACGGCCATCGATCCCGCCAGCCGCGACAAAGGGGTGCTGGTCGTCTTCAACGACGAGATCCACGCCGCCCGCCATGTGACCAAAACCCACACGAGCAATGTCGCGACGTTTCAATCGCCGCAGTACGGGCCGATCGGCACCATCAGCAAGAAAAGCGTCAGCTATCACCACGCACCGCTTGAGCGCGAATTTTTCCCGGTGAAGGAAGCCGCTGCCAATGTGCCGGTATTGAAAGCCGTGGCAGGCATGGAAGCCGCCTGGATTCAATTTCTGCTGGAACAGCCCGTCGATGGCGTGGTGATTGAAGCGCTGGGGCTGGGGAACCTTCCTCCCGCGATCGTGCCGACCCTTCGGCAGGTGTTGGACAAAGGGATTCCGATCGTGCTGGTTTCCCGCTGTTTCAATGGTGAGGTGCAGGACGTGTATGATTATGAGGGGGGCGGTCGACAGCTCAAAGCAATGGGCATGATTTTTTCCAACGGCTTGAACGGCCAAAAAGCCCGCCTGAAGCTGATGGTTGCCTTGGAGCAAACGCGTGATCTGGCGGTATTGCGCGGATACTTCGAACGGTAAATAACCCCGCCCACTTGAGCTATGCTTAACCCCAAAAAGTGACGTTAACCTTCGAAGCTTCATCCGGGTACTTTTTGGGACCCCTGAACATACTGGTGTCGGCGGGGGCCTATAAACGGATAAAGTCCCCTTGCGCAAGGGGACTTTTTGCATGCGTTTATTGTATGGGAGGCAATGGATTATACCCAACCGCGGAAACGGGACGCTTCCGCCATTTTCCGCACGCCGACCATGTAGGCGGCCAGGCGCATGTCGACGCGCCGGGTCTGGGACAGGGTGTACACATTCTCGAATGCCTTCACCATCACCTGCTCCAGCTTCGCTTCCACTTCTTCCTCGGTCCAGTAGTAACCCTGGTTGTTCTGCACCCACTCGAAGTAGGAAACGGTCACGCCGCCCGCGCTGGCCAGCACGTCCGGGACCAGCAGAATGCCGCGTTCGGTAAGGATTTTGGTTGCTTCCAGCGTGGTCGGGCCGTTGGCGGCTTCCACGACGATGGAGGCTTTGATGTTGTGGGCATTCGCCACGGTGATCTGGTTTTCGATGGCTGCCGGAACCAGGATGTCGCACTCCAGCTCGAGCAGCTCTTTATTGGAAATGGTATTGGTAAACAGTTTGGTAACGGTGCCAAAGGAATCACGGCGGTCCAGCAGGTAATCGATGTCCAGCCCGTTCGGGTCATAGAGGGCCCCGTAGGCGTCCGAGATGCCCACCACTTTGGCGCCGGCATCGTGCATGAACTTGGACAGATAGCTGCCGGCATTGCCGAAGCCCTGCACCACCACGCGCGCGCCCTCCAGCTGGATGCCGCGGCGTTTCAGCGCCTCGCGAATGCAGATGGTAACCCCTTTGGCCGTAGCCGTCTCCCGGCCGTGCGAACCGCCAAGAGCGATCGGTTTGCCTGTAATAAAGCCCGGCGAATCAAACTCGCGGATGCGGCTGTACTCATCCATCATCCAAGCCATGATTTGCGAGTTCGTAAAGACGTCGGGTGCCGGAATATCTTTGGTCGGTCCCACGATTTGGCTGATGGCGCGCACATAGCCGCGGCTCAGGCGTTCCAGCTCGCGGAAAGACATTTCGCGGGGATCGCAAATGATGCCGCCTTTTCCGCCGCCATAAGGGAGATCGACGATGCCTGCTTTCAGACTCATCCAGATAGAAAGGGCTTTCACTTCATCTTCTGTTACATCCGGATGGAAACGGATGCCGCCCTTCGTCGGGCCGACCGCGTCATTGTGCTGGGCGCGGTAACCCGTAAACACCTTCACTTCTCCGTTATCCATGCGGACTGGGATGCGAACTGTGAGGACGCGCAGCGGCTCCTTCAGCAGCTCATACATCGACTCCGGGTAACCAAGCTTTTCCAAAGCTTCCTTAATGACCGTCTGGGTGGAGACAAGCAGGTTCATGCTCTCTGGTTTGTCCGACCCTTGGGCGCTGCCGGTTACCACTTCGTGTTTTCCCATTATTTACCACCTCAAAATAGTTGTCGGTAAATCCATCGTTTAGTATACACGCTTGTTTTAGGGATGAGAAGATAAAAATTGCGCTTTTTCCTTGTCAAACAGAAGTTGTACGGCACCCAGCGTCCCATTCCTGTTTTTCACCAGACTGAGCGTAATTTCATCCATCTGTTCTCCCGGATACGCCTGGCAGGGTACGGCTTCGTAGCGGATGATGGTATCCACCGCCGCTTCCACCAAAGGCAGCATCTCAACCGAACCGGGCTGCTGCACGGATGCCGCCGTGATCACAGGCGTGTCCCATTGTCTTGACCATTGGTGCAGATGATAGGCGGCCAAGGCCGGATTGCCGTGGATCAGGCTGCCGCTGCCGTCCCGCAGCGCGATGCGGAACAGGTCATCCACGAAGATCACCGGTATTTTCCCGATGGACTGGATGATCCGGCTGATCGTCGCCCCCACCTCCTGCAGGGTGACATCCAGCGTTCCTTCGATGGTCCACATGTGTTTGGCCGTTTCCGCATACTGCTGGGCGGCGGCGTTGATCTTCTCCGGCTCGATCCTGCCCGCCAGCACATCGCGCGGCGGCACCTGCAGCATGCGGGCCATGCTTCGGCACCACAGCTTGTAGGCGGTCATCTCCCACGAGACATAGACAACCGGCACTCCCTGTCCGGCGATCTGGTCGGCCATCTGGCGCAGAAACATCGACTTGCCGCTGGAGACGCTTCCCATCAGCAGGTACAGCCCGGTCGTCAACCCGCCGACCAGCTTGTTGTCCAGGTCGGGAAATCCGCTGGAAATCCCGCCGACCAGCCCTTTTTGCCGTTTCGCGTATTCCTCCGTAAAGACGGTTACACTGCGAGCGTCCGGAAACACAGGCATTTTTAGGTTTTCCGAAACCGCTTCGTTTAATAAGTTCATATACAGGTCGAGCGGGTCCTGCGCCCGCACAAACAGATCGTTCACATCGCGCAGCCCTTCCGGCAGATGGACGATGTATGCTTCTGTCGCCACATTTTCCAGGAGGGAGGCGACCCTGACGCTTTCCCGTCGGCCGGCGTCATCATTCGGGTAGCTGATGAACACCCGTTTGCCGGCAAGGGCCTGGGCATGCTGCTCCCGAAACGGGGAGAATTCCGGCAACGCCACCGCCGGCAGTTTCGCCTGGGCAAGCGAGAGCACGTCAAACACATTGCGCACCAGAATGATATCCTGCGCGATGCCGATGACAGGTTGATTGAAGAAGAGATCCGTGCGGCCGAGCAGGCTCCGGTACTTGGGCTGCCGGTTGTCAATGGTCCGGCCGACCAGATCCATCACCTTGCCGTGCTCGTCCACGATCGGAAAGATGATGCAGTTTTGAAAAAAGCCGCCGAGCATTCCCTTGCCGGCATGAAAGCCGATCTGGGGACGCTCAAAACCGAGCCGGAACTGCTCCACCGTGTCTGCATCAATCCCTCGTGACAGCAGATATTCAAGCGCCTCGGGGGTCATCTGCTTCTCATAGTGACCCACCAATTCATCGAGATCCTCCCAGGAAAAGCGTTTCGCCACCCCTTGGTGTTCATCGAAATGATGTTCTCCCATCGCGGCACATCCTTTCTGCAAGCCGGCTGCCCAGACAATGGAAGCGGGCTTGACGTAATGGTTGGAAAGCGTTATGATCGCTGATGATTTCAGACCTTTCCCGATGAGGAGGTTCCCATGAGTCTGAAAAGAATCCTGTTTGTATTCGCCCATCCTGATGATGAAAGCTTTACCTCGGGCGTCACCATCGCCAAATACGCGCGGGAAGGAGAGACCGAAATCTCGCTGCTGTGCGCCACCCGCGGACAAGCGGGCAAAGCGGGAGACCCCCCTCTCTGCTCGCCGGCCGAACTGCCGCAGTTCCGCGAACGCGAGCTGTATGCGGCCTGCGGGATACTGGGGATCAAGAACGTCGAACTGCTCGACTATGAAGACAAACGCTTGCAGGAGGTACCAACCGGGGAACTGGTCGGACAGATCCAAGCCGCCATCCGCCGCTATCGGCCCCAGATCGTGATCACCTTCCCTCCGCACGGCATCTCCGGACATCCGGACCATCGGACCATCTCCGCAGCGACCGGCCTGGCCGTCACGCAATTGGCGCCGGATGAGTCGCCCGTTCGCAAGCTGTATCATGTGACACTGCCGTCCACAGCACCGTTCGCAAACCGGCATGTGCACACGGATCCTGAAGAAAGCATCACCACCATCATCACCGCACCCGGGTATGTGCCGATCGCAGCCGAGGCACTCCTTGCCCACCGCACGCAGCATCTCTCCGTCGAGCGGGTGTTTCCGGGGGTTACCCAGGGCGATTACGCCAATGTCCGGGACACCAATACCTTTATCCTGGCATGGTGCGCCATTCCCGGTTACCGCATCGCCGGCAAAGAGTCCGATCTCTTCGCCGGGCTGGATACTTCCACTTTACCCTGAAAAACCGGAAAGGGAAATGGCAAAAAAGCGCCCGGCACGCAATATGGCACAGGCGCTTTCTTTATGCAAAATGCTTGCAGATTTCTTTCACGGCATCGTCGGCGAAGATCACCTTCCCGTACTCCTCCAGGACATAAACGGTTGTCGGCGTCGCTTCGCCATACTCCGAAAGGATCGCAATCATCTTCTGATACCTTTCGGGTTCCAGATCCACTTCTTCGAGCACCAGAAAATATTTTCCCTGATAAAAATAGGCGGCTCCCCCATAGGTTAAATAGGAGTTGATCCGGTGCGCGGCTTCTATCATATGCTCAAAGTCACGGAAAGCATAGATTGCCATGTCGCTTTCTTCCAGCGTGACTTCCAACTCGTACACTTCTTCGTCGTACTCTTCTTCCCGATCCGGAGACGAACCGGTTTTACCGCGCGTCACAATCACAACCATCCCTTGTGCCGGCAAGGCGAATACTTCAACGGCGACAGGCCCGGAAACTTCAAAGCCAAGCTCGTGATACGCCTGCTCCATCATGTCGTTGAACAGTTCATGGACCTTCGGAATGTCACGCCACATATCTTCCTTTTCGATCCCACGCTCCGAAAGATCGTCAAACGTTAAGAAGATCCTTATCTTGTCTTGACCAAGGCGCTCAACACGCATGACTGTCCCTCCTCGCCATCCGTCGTATTACAGGTTATGATTCACAGCCTGTAAGGGTTCTCCGCAATTTCCGGCGATTGTACCCGCCAAAGACGCACATTATCAAGGGTTCGTCGCCGTATGCTGCTCGATGTCTCTTTATTAGCGTTATCATATCATATCTGTGGACAAGATCATAGCAAAATAGCCGCCTGTTGTAAATGCGCCCTGAACATTCGACAATATTTGCCGGTCCCGCGCATCCTGCAGGAGGTTGTCGTTTCCTGCGCTTTCCCGGGAAAATTCGGTGGGTGGAAAAATCGCGCATGCATACGCGCCCTTCCAAATACCGATATACTGGATAGCGAGGTGATCATCATGCGAAAAGCGCTGCTCTCTGTATCGGCCTGCCTGCTCCTTGCCGGATGTTCGGCCGGCGGTCCGACCGCCCATCAGGAACCACAGGCCGCAGCACCGGCCGTGCAGCCGAAGGTCGATGGCCATGCCCCATCGGTGACTGCAGGCGGCCGCGCACAACCGGCGCTGCCTCCCCGGACGTCCGCCCCGGCCGCCAACCGCATCCCACCCTCCCGCTACACGATCAACCCCACCAACTACCGGATTGTCAATCCGGCTCAACCGAACGACAAAGTGCTGCTGCTTACCTTCGACGATGGACCCACAGGGGAAGCCACCCGGCAGCTGTTGGATATCCTGGATCGGCATCACGCCAAATCCATCTGGTTCGTGAACGGTTATCAGCTGGGGACGAAGAACAAAGATGGTTCTTATGCGATTCATCCGGATAAAGCCGCCCTGCTCAAAGAGATTCGGCAGCGCGGCCATCTCGTCGGCAACCATACCTGGTGGCACGAAAATCTGCGCCAGCTCCCCCCGGAAAAGCAGCAGGAGGAGATTCTCAGCACCAGCCGCATCATCGAAGAGATCCTCGGGGAAAAACCGGCATATTTCCGCCCGCCCTACGGCGCCTACACGGAGACGTCCCTGGCGGTATGCCGCGAACAAGGCATGCAGTCCGTGAATTGGTCCGTTGGTTCCCTCGACTGGGAAGCAAGCGTGTACAAACAACCAAACGGCATCACCAGGCAGGTGCTGCACACGGTGCATCAGGGCGGTAACATCCTGTTTCACGACCGCGTCTGGACAGCGCGCGAGCTGGATGCCTTGCTGACGCAGCTTTCCAATGAAGGCTATCATTATGTACTGCCTACCGAAGCCCCCTAGCTTTGGTCATTTTTTGCGCCGCCGGTAAGATTCCATCTCCTGCAGGAGGGCCCGGTTGCGCAGAAAGTCCTTTATTTTCGCAAGCAGCAGAATCACGGCCGCCAGCGCGGTCGGCACGGCCAGCTTCACCGTTTGAATAATCAGAAGAAACAAGGCGAAGCCAAACAGCACCGCATGAATCAGCCGCTCGGCGGCAGGCAGGCTTGGACGCAGAAACTGGCGTCCGTGCTCCTTCAGCAGCCCATGCAGCAGATAGCAGGCCGACAGAAAAGCCAGCAGGGAAACGGAGAGATGAACCGGCTTGAACATCAGCATCGCCAGCAAGTCGGTTGCCCGGTTACCGCCAAACAAGTCCTGCGGGAAAAAATCGAGCGCGATCTCCGCGCACAGCCAAGCCATGACACCCATTACCAAATCACGCCAAAAGAGAAACACCCTCTTCGCCCCCTGCGGAATGCTGCCATGGATCGTAACCCCGCCGACTTAAACGAACGCTCTACCCACTCGGCGATAGCTAGCGCTGTGCCGAGTGGGTGCCCTCTCTGTGCCGAGTGGGGGCCCTTGCTGGTGTCGGCGTGGGCCCCCAGCCTTTCCACCCTCGCTTTATCCCTTTAAAGGACTTAGACCTTCCGATAAACCAAAAAAATAACGTCACTCCTTATTTCGCCTTGGAACGACGCTGTTATCATGCTTATGCACGGGGCATGGCAGGTATGCGCACGGGGGAAGAAGCTTCCTCCAACAGCCTTTTATGAATCCAGACAGCGGCCTGCACGCCATCCCCCATGGCGATGGCGACCATTTGGGAATGGGCGACGATATCTCCCACCGCCCAGATGTTCCGGTAGCTGGTCTCCTTCGTCCTCGGATTTACCAGGACGTGGCCGTTCGGGAGCATTTCTACCGGGAAACGATGCAGCAGCCGTGTGTTCACCACGGCGCCCGGAAAGGCCACAAATCCCCTTTCTGCCGCCAGCATCTCGCCGTTTTCCAGATGAACCGCACGGAGATGCCCATCACGATGTTCAATCCGCTTGACCGCAGCCGCCACCATGTCGATACCGCTCTCTTCGAGCCGCGCGGCCACCTTGGGTGAAACCGGCTCATCGGTATGATTGATCACCGCAAGCCGATCCGTAAAGTATCTCAGTACGAGCGCCAGGCCGGCTGCCTGCGGACCGGCGCCGATCACAACCGTCCGCCGGTTTACCGTCTCATAGCCGTCGCAATCCGGGCAGATAAACAGCGTTTCCCCCAGGCAGTCATGCAGCCCGGGAATCCCGGGAAACAGATCGGAGATTCCTGTGGCCAACACGATGGTCTTCGCTTCGATCGGCGTTTCCGTTGCGGTGACGTCGACGAGAAACATCCCCTGCTCATTCTGCCGAAGATCGGTCGCCTTCGCCGCAAGAAAGCGCACCCCCAGCCGTTTGGCCTGTTCTTCCCCGGCCGCCCGCAGCTGCCGGCCGCTTGTACCTTCGGGATATCCCAGGAGGTTGCGGTATCTTCTGGCGATAAGCGAGCGTCCCTCCCCGTCATCCACAACCAGGACGGTGCGCAAACTTCTGCCCAACTGAATGGCTGCCTGCAGACCGGCGATACCGCCTCCGACCACTACCGTATCAAAGTGCATGGGCATCCCACCTTGTGTTGTTCTCACCAGATAGAATGCCCTGGAGAAAGAGCTTCCATTAACGGGATGGCAAAGGGATGTAAATCACCGTTCCCACAGCCAGCTGCGCGTTGCTGTCCATCCCGTTGTAACGGGCGATCGCGGCTGCCCCCTTGTTGTTTCCGTAGTACTGCCGCGAAAGCTTGTAGAGGGTGTCACCCTGTTTGACCACGTAACGGATCGCTTTCGGTTTTGTCGTGGCGGCCGTCTTGGGGGTGGGAGCCTTTGCCGCGGCACTGCCGGGCGCTCCCGCTACCTGAGGGGACGAGGCTTCCTTGCTGGCGGGCAGTTCTGCCGACTGTGCCACTTTCCCCTGCTCCCCGGTTTTGGCTGCCGGTGCCGCCGAGGTGGTCACCTGTCCGCCGGGGGATGGCGCAGGCGCCGGCGGTAGTTGAACCTCTGCCGGTCTCACCGTCGGGGGAGCCTCCTTGCTCACCACGTTCGCCGGAGGCTGGACCCGATTGGCCTGCAGCAGTTCCAGGGCAACCAATCCCACAAACAGGGTCCCGAACAGCACAAACCCCCATTTCACCAGTGCGGCGTAGGAAATCGTGGGTCGCCGGGAATGGCGCAACTTGCGCGAGAGCAGCTGCTCCTGTCCGGGCAGATCATGGGAGGAAGCATCCCCCCTCTTTGATGCATTCGGGGTTGGATTCACCTTATCCACTCCTTTCGTTTGGGTTTACCAATCGCAGATAAAGCGCCAGCAAAAAGTCGATCATGGCATGGGCGGCAACCGGGGCGAGCAGTCCGCCGGTGAAGGAGAACAGCCATCCCAGCAGCAGGCTGGTCAACAGAACGCTCAGCATCAAGAGCGGCTTGCGCAGGTAACGGTAATGGACAATGGCAAACAGCACGCTGGTCCATCCGTTGCCCAACAACGGCTGCAGCACACCGCGGAACAACCATTCCTCGCTCAGCCCCACAAACAGACATAGCCAAAAAGTGGACCAAATAGAAAGCCCTTGAAAGATTTTTCGGCTAATCTCGCCATCATCCTGCCAGCGTGCGGGAAGAAAATGTTCCATCCCGATGCTGCTCCCCACAACGAGCACGATCACGCCGATCACGTAGAGGAACTGCGCCCCATGCGGAAGGCCCAACAGCCGGACCGTGCCCGACAGACCATGCAGCCACAAACTCCCCGCCATCGCGCTGACAAGGAGGATCCCCTGCGACAGAAGCAGATTGAACCGCAAGATACGCTCATCCAGACGGCGCAGGCGGTCGTCCATCTCACTTCGCCTCCTGCATCTTCCGGCAGGGAAGCAGCGACGACAGCGCCTGTTCCAGATTCCACGCATCCGGTTGGGAAGCAGCGGGCAGCGGTTCCTTTCGCAGGTAATCGGCCCGCTCCAAGCCGCAATGCGCACAGCAGTGGCGATCGTACGCATACGAGCCGTTTTCCGCAAAGTATGCATGCAATCCCCTGCGCAAACATGCCGGTTGATCCAGCCACGCTTGCATCTGCTGCAGCTTGTACCATTTGTTCCGGCGGATCCGCTCGATGCGTTCCGTCATCCGCGCCGCGATGTTCCCGGCCGGCGCATCGTGCAAAAGATACCGGTACAGCCCCTTCTCTTTGACGACACGCGTAATCAGCCCCGCATCCTCCGCATAGAAAAACAGCATGTCCAGCAGTTCTTCCTCGACGCCGGCAAACGCAGCGATCTCCTGCGCGGCTACGCTGCCGCCGCCCGAAGCGAGAACGGCGACAAACCGTTCGATCTCTTCCGCCGTGGGAAACTCGCGAACCAGCATGTGCTGATGGATGGAGGCATCCTCCGGGATGACATACAGGCAGGCGTACCCCGGCAGCCCGTCGCGGCCGATCCTGCCCACTTCCTGGGCATACTCTTCCAGCGTTGCCGGAAAATGATAGTGCAGCACATACCGGATATCCGCCTTGTCGATCCCCATTCCAAACGCATTGGTGGCAACAATCACATCCAGTTCACCGGCAAGGAACTGCTCCTGCACCAGCGCGCGATCCAGGGCGGACATGCCGGCATGATAGCCGTGTGCCCTGATTCCCCCTGTCTCCATGCACAAGGCCGCCAGCTGTTCCACCGCTTGCCTGGTGCGGCAGTAGACGATGCCGGGCCCCTGCAGTTCCCGCACCGCCTGCAGGACGGCCTCACGCTTCTCGGACTCGGCAGCCATCGTCTTGATGTCATACGCGATGTTCGGCCGGTTCACCGGCTGTACGATCACATCCGCCTCCTCGATGGCCAGCAGCCGGCAGATCTCTTCCCGCACGGATCGGGTCGCGGTTGCCGTTACGGCAAGCACGGTCGGGTTTCCCAGGCGGCGTATCGCGTCCGGCAGCCGCAGATAATCGGTCCGGAAATCATGCCCCCACTGGGAGATGCAGTGCGCCTCATCGACCGCCACCAGCGAGACCCCGCGTGCCGCCAGCCTTTCCTGGACCGGACGCTGCTGCAGCTTTTCCGGCGAGATGTAGAGCAGTTTGTAATCTCCCCGCCCGATTTCGGCCAGCAGCCGCTTCAGTTCGGTCGGGTCCAGCGTGCTGTTGAGATAGGCCGCAGGGATTCGCCGTTCCTTGCGCAGGCGCTGCACCTGATCGATCATGAGGGAGATGAGTGGGGAAACCACCACCGTCAGGCCCGGCAGCAGCAGGGAAGGCAGCTGGTAGGTGACCGACTTTCCGCCCCCGGTGGCCAGGACCCCAAGCACATTGCGTCCGGCCATGACCCGGCTGATGATCTCCTCCTGCCCGTGGCGAAAGGAAGCATATCCGAAATAGGCAGACAACGCCTTCCTAAGATGTTCCTTCATTGGGTTTCACTCCTCTCTCTCTGGGCCAACGCCAGGCGGATCTGCAAATACGAATACTCTTCCCCCAGCCGGTCCTTGATTTTCCGCAGCCGGTGTGTCTGCAGTTCGTCGCTGACGGCCAGAATCCGCATGCGATCGGCCGGCTGCAGAAACGGAGAGGCATCCCACTCCGGGCAGTGCAGCGCGATCTCTACCAGATGGTCTTCCACCGTATTGCGGGTAATCCCGCGTATCCGGGCGATCTCGTCCAGTCCCAGCCTGCGCTTGAGCAGCTTGTATGTCTCCAGGGCGCTGCGGCTTACCGACAGCGAGCTGCCCTTTTCGACAGCGATAAGCCGGGATAGCAGCGGGAAACGGCTCTTCTCTTCGCCCAGCAGCCGTTCGATCATCAAGGCCAGCCCGTACCGCCATTGGATCAGGATCAGGGATGGAGGCTGCCGCCGGATCACAGCAAGCTGCCGAATCGTCAAACCGGTTTGTCCGGCTCCGGCAAATTGGCGGACGATCAGCGGCTGCACTTCCGCAGGCAGCGGTGCCAGCAGGGAATACAGCTCCCCATGCAGTTCACTCATCCAGCGCTGTCTCTCGTTCTTCTCCGCCAGCTGCTGTTTCACCCAGCTTTGTACCTGCCTGTCCTGTACCAGCGGATAGAAGGAGGGAGCTTGGGCCAGCAGCTGCGAGACGGTTTGCACCATCAAGTGAAGCCGCAGCCAAAAGGGCGGGATCCATCCCCCCGCCTCCGGCAGACGGTGAAACGGTTCGAACCACACCGCCAGCCTGCAGCGCGCCATTCCTTCCCGCAGCACCTCTTCTCCCTTCTGCGTCACAACAAAGGACGTTTTGGGCACATCCATCTGCTTCGGCTGAATCAAATTTTTGTCCAGAAGGGCTGCAACAATTTCCTCCCAATCCTCTTTCGATAATTGGGGGAACAGCCGATAATAAGGGTAAAGGCGGAAGAGATGCACATCCTGCGAGGTCTGATTGGCTTTGCGCCCGCGCAGGATATGGTACAACGCCTGCAGGGTGCGTTCGCCCGCCAGCGGCTTCATGCCGCTTAAAGCGATGAGTTGTAGGAATTCTTCTTCCTGTCGGGCAATTTCTTTCATACATGACTCCTTTTGGTTCACGAAAAAAGGGGTTTGGGCTATACTGGAATATGGCACCAATCTATTTGTTATCTGGGAGGATGACATGGCAGGACGTTTGAAAAAATCGGAATACATCCTTACGTACATGATCATCATAACACTTGCCTGCTTTGTTGGTGGATTTTTTTTGGGCGCGGGCTACATGAAAAACAGGATACAGGCGGAAATGGCAGCTGCCGCTGAAGCGGAAAAGGAACAGGCGAAGAAAGAGCAGCTGCTGAAGGAACAAAAGCTTTACAAGGAACAGGATTTCATCCGATTCTATTACAATGTGCTCGTGCCGGCCCAATCCTTCAAGGAAGAGCATTTCCAAACCTTCGCGGCCCTTCAGACAGCCTCTTCCGGGGAGCGGGACGAGCTGCTGAAAAAAATGGCAGCGTCTGCCGAAAACCACCTGAAAGAACTGGAAAAAGGCAGCGTGTCGCCGTCCTCCCCGCTGCTGGTTCAGGCCAAGCGCGCGTATGAAGAGAGTTTGCGGGCTTATTTGGATGGTATTGATCAACTGCGCTCCGCCCAGAATAGTAATGCGCTGCCTGCCGACCAACTCCACTCGATGCCGCAGCTTCATTCGTTCATCACGGGATGGCTGCAGGCGCAAAGCGAGATGTACCAGGCATTGGCATTGTGGGAATCGGCCTACATCACCAAGCGTCCCATTCCCAAGGAATTTCCCGGCGATGTGACGCTGGATAAATGGAGCTCCTATCCGTTCCTGTACCGCAGCTACCTGTCTGCCGCCTATCTCGCCCAGCTGAAGCTGTTTGACGCATACGACCCTCTGGATTTAACCGCACGCATCGATGCGCTGGTGGACGCCAAACAGGCACAGCTGCTGGGGTTGAAAGACGTGGAGATGGCGGTGAAGATGCTGGATGCCACCGATGCGGTCCGCCAGGGCGACTTTGGACAGCTGCGCGCGAAGCTGTATGGAGAGATAAAAACTCCGGAAATGCCGCTCTTTGACGAATAGTTCATTTTTAGAAGCGATTCATTCTTGAAATCTGCTGGCACAACGAATAAAATGAGGTTGAAACTGGACGTACCATCGTGTGGGAGGTGAAACGAGCATGACAACTTGGGTAGACAAAGAAACCTGTATCGCGTGCGGAGCTTGCGGTGCAACCGCTCCCGACGTTTTCGATTACGATGATGAAGGTTTGGCATACAACAAGTTGGATGACAACACCAACACTGCAGAAATCCCGGAAATTCTCTATGATGATGTTCGTGATGCTGCGGAAGGTTGCCCGACTGATTCCATCAAAGTAGAAGAGTAATCATCTTTATCGTAAAAACCACTCATGTTTCAGCATGGGGGGTTTTTTCATTGCCTTTTCTTTCCTGCCGCTTCTTGCTATAATGGGAAAGGATTTGCTTGTACTGACATAACTACTGTTTGAGGAGGTACATACGATGGCATTTACCAACAAAGTGGTCGATGCGTTTATTGAAATCCCCACCGGCAGCCAAAACAAGTATGAATTCGATAAAGAAGCCGGGGTCTTCCGCCTGGATCGCGTGCTGTATTCTCCCATGCATTACCCGACGGAGTACGGCTATCTGGACCAAACGCTGGCGCTTGACGGCGACCCCCTCGATATCCTTGTCCTGACCACCTTCCCAACGTTCCCGGGCTGCGTGATCAAAACCCGCGTGATCGGCGTGCTGATCATGTCCGATGACAAGGGACAGGATGAAAAACTCCTGGGCGTGCCTATGGACGATCCGCGCTTCGACGGCGTCAACTCCCTGGATGACGTGGCGCCGCACGTTCTGAAAGAGATCGCTCACTTCTTCGAGCGTTACAAGGACCTGGAAAACAAGACCACCAAGATTGAAGGCTGGGAAGGTCCGGAGAAAGCGGCTGCCCTCATTGACGAGTGCATCGCCCGCTACAAGGAAAGCAAATAAGGAGCATGCTGCCCACCCTCTGCCGCCGCAGGCAGAGGGTGGCGCTGTTAGCGGACCAACTCGCGGTAACGGAAGCAGTTCGTGGTATGATCCATCACCATGCCGGTCGCCTGCATGAAGGCATAGCAGATGGTGGAACCGACGAAGGCAAAGCCGCGCTTCTTCAAATCCCTGCTCATCGCATCCGACTCCGCCGTGCGGACGGGAACCTCCGCCAGGCTCGTCCAGTGGTTGATGATAGGGGTGCCACCCACGAACGACCAGATGTAGTCGCGAAACGATCCGAACTCCTCCTGCACGCGCAAAAAGGCCTGCGCATTGGTGATCGCCGCCTGGATCTTCTTACGGTTGCGCACGATGCCCGCATCAGCCATGAGCTCGTCTACCTTTTGCTGGTCGTAGCCGGCGATCGCCCTGGCATCGAAGTGATCAAAAGCGCGCCGGTACGCCTCCCGCTTTTTCAGGATGGTGTACCAGCTGAGACCGGCTTGCGCTCCCTCCAGAATCAGGTATTCCAACAAGCGCCGATCATCGTAGACGGGCACTCCCCACTCATGATCATGATAAGCAAGATACAGATCGTCCTGGGTTGTCCACCCGCATCTCTCCATCTTTCCTTCTCCCCTTTAATTCCCGGTTCACTGATTGCATGCTATCATGAGAAAGATTCACGCGGCAAGAAAAGAATGACGGTGCCGATGTAAGCGTTTTAACACACGAACATTAAAAACCTTTTTATCAAAAAATGTTCATGTTTTATCTTGTGATCTCTTGACGCCTTTCCGGGGCCGTGATAAAGTGATAAGCAAATCTGATTCAGCGAAATAGTCGAACAACAGTGATGAAGACACGCTGCACGGAAGGAAACCCTCAGAGAGCCGATGGTTGCTGCGAATCGGCGGTTCCCCTGCAGATAAGCACTTCGGAGTTGGCATGTCGAACGCCCTGCCAGTAGACATGTCCGGTTGAGCCGTTACCTCTTCAGGTCACGTACCTGGCAAGGTTCTCTTTTGCGAAAAAGAGAACGAATGAGGGTGGTACCACGAAAGAATGCCTCTCGTCCCTCACTACACCCGTAGTGAGCGGATGGGAGGCTTTACTATTTTATCCAATCAGGAGGTAGAGAAACCATGTTTGCAGACAAGCTGATTCTTCGCATTCCCGGCCCGACGCCTATCCCGCCCCGCGTGCAGCAGGCGATGGCCCGGCCAATGATCGGCCACCGCAGCGGCCAGTTTTCCGAACTGTTCGCCCGCACGGCGGAGCGCCTGAAGCCCATCTTCGGCACCAAGCAGGATGTCTACATTCTGGCGGGCAGCGGCACCAGCGCGTTGGAATTGAGCGTCGTCAATGTGCTTGCGAGCGGAGATGAGGCCGTTGTTCTTGTCAGCGGCGCGTTTGGCGAACGTTTCGCCAAAATCTGCGAACGTTACGGCATCATCGTGCATCGCCTGCAGGTCACCTGGGGCGAACCGGTTACCCCCGAACTCCTGGCGCCTTATCTGGCAGAGCGGCCGCAGGTTAAAGCCGTCTTCGCCACCTACTGTGAAACTTCCACCGGCGTCCTGAATCCGATCCGGGAGCTGGCGCAGGTGGTGCGCGAGAAGTCGGACGCCTTGTTTATCGTGGATGGCGTCAGCTGCGTGGGCGCTGTTCCCTGCGAAATGGACGAATGGGGCATCGACATTCTGGTCACCGGCTCCCAGAAAGCGTTCATGCTGCCGACCGGTCTCGCTTTCGTGGCCGTCAGCGAACGGGCATGGAAGGTGATCGACAGCCGTACCCCTCTCGCCTTTTATCTTGACCTGAAAGCATACCGCAAAAGCTTCGCCGATCGTACAACGCCGTACACGCCTGCCGTCTCGCTGGTCTTCGGCCTGGAAGAGGTTTGCGCCATGATCGAGGAGGAAGGTCTGGCGAACATTATCCGCCGCCATGAACTGATGCGGGATATGACGCGCGCCGCGATGAAAGCCCTGCAGCTGCCGCTCATGACCGCCGACGCATACGCGTCCCCGACGGTCACTTCGGTAAATCCGGGCGAAGCGTTTGATCCGGAGGCGCTGCGCAAGACGCTGCGGACCAAGCATAATGTCGTCATCGCCGGCGGACAGGCGCATCTGACCGGCAAAATCTTCCGCATCGGCCATATGGGATACTGTGAGCCGCTCGACGTGATCCAGGTCATTTCCGCCATTGAAATCTCCCTGCGCCAGATCGGCGTGGACGTGCCGTTTGGCGAAGGAGTAAAAGCTGCTCAGGAGGTGCTTGTCAACCATGTTTAAAGTACTGATTACCGATCCATTGAGCGAGTTGGGGATTCAAAAGCTGCTGGAAGCGCCCGATGTGGAAGTTACCCAGATGCCCGGTCTCTCTCCCAGCGACCTGCTGGCCGTCATCGGGGAATACGATGCCCTGCTGGTACGCAGCCAGACGCAGGTGACCGCCGAAGTGCTGGCAGCTGGCAAGCGCCTGAAAGCGGTCGGGCGCGCGGGGGTTGGCGTCGACAATATTGACGTCAATGCCGCGACCGAAGCCGGCGTCGTGGTGATCAATGCGCCCGACGGCAACACGATCTCCACGGCGGAACATTCCTTTGCCATGCTGATGGCGGTTTCCCGCAACATTCCCCAGGCCCACAAGAAACTGACCGAGGGCATCTGGGACCGGAAGAGCTTCCAAGGGGTGGAGCTGAACGGCAAGATTCTGGGGGTCGTCGGCTTCGGCCGGATCGGAACCGAGGTGGCCAAGCGCGCCAAAGCCTTCAACATGCAGGTTCTCGCCTACGACCCGTTCCTGACCGAAGAACGGGCGGCCAAGATGGGCGTCACGCATGCCACCCTCGATGAGATCATCGCCAAGGCCGATTACATTACCGTCCATACGCCGTTGACCAAAGAGACCCGCCATCTTATCAGTTCCAAAGAGTTTGCCAAAATGAAAAACGGCGTGCGGATCATCAACTGTGCCCGGGGCGGCATCATCGATGAAAAAGCGCTCTATGAAGCGATTCTGACAGGAAAAGTGGCCGGTGCCGCCCTCGACGTCTTTGAGGTTGAGCCGCCGGTGGACAACCCGCTGATCGGGCTGCCGCAGGTGGTGGTCACCCCCCATCTGGGTGCCTCCACGGTCGAAGCCCAGGAGAACGTGGCGATCGATGTGTCGGAAGAAATTTTGAAAGTCCTGCGCGGCGAACCGTTCAAAAATGCGGTCAATCTGCCATCCATCCCGGCTCATGTCCTGGAAAAAATTGAACCGTACTTCTCCCTGGGCGAGCGCCTGGGCCAATTCCTCGCCCAGATTACCGTGGGATCGATTCAGGAGATCACCATCACCTACAGCGGAGACTTGAGTGAAGTGGATACGGCGCCGTTAACCCGTACCGTACTGAAAGGGGTTCTCTCCTTCCGCCTGGGCGAAGGAGTCAATTACGTGAACGCCCCCCTCTTGGCCAAAACGCGCGACATCGCCGTGCTGGAACAAAAATCGTCCCTGAATCGCGGGTTTATGAATCTGCTGACCCTGACGATCAGAACCAATCTGGAAACCAAGTCGGTCTCCGGCACGCTCTTGAACGGCTACGGCGCGCGGATCGTCAAGATCGACGACTACGGGATCGACGTGGCGCCGGAAGGTTACCTGCTCTACATTCATCACAACGACCGTCCGGGTGTGATCGGCCGCGTCGGTACCATCCTTGGCTCCAATGACGTCAATATCGCCACCATGCAGGTGGGCCGGCGCGATATCGGCGGCGATGCCATCATGATGCTGACGGTCGACAAGCCGGTCAGCGCCGAACTGCTTGATTCGCTGGGGGAACTGCCTGAAATCAAAAGCGTCACCCAGGTGGAATTGTAAGAACGGGAATCACCCTGAGAGCTCGGCATGTTGGCCGAGCTTTCATTTTTTTCCTCTTATTCGTATAATGAAATGGATGTTTGTCTATTTTTTGTCGTCTGGTACAGGAGGTTGCCTTTTCCATGGAACAAGCTGCAGAAATTGTCCCACAAACGCTTTACGTCCTTATGCTCGTGCTCATCTCCGGCATGCTGTCGGGTAAAATTGCCCAAAAATTTAGATTGCCGGACGTCGTCTTCTTCCTGCTGATCGGCATGCTGGTCGGGCCGGTGCTGCACCTGCTGAACGTTCCAAGCGACACCCCGATGAATCAGCTGATTCTGGTGCTTGGTGCCACCTTGATCCTGTTTGACGGCGGGCGGTTAATCCGGTTGGAAACGCTGCGCAAGGTATGGCTGACGGTCGTGTTGTTAAGTGTGCCGGGCGTGTTTATTACCGCCTTGATCGTGGGGCTGGCCGCCGCCTATTTCCTTGGCATTCCGTTGATGTATGCCCTGCTGCTGGCCAGCATCATCGCTTCGACAGATCCCGCAACGCTGATCCCGGTGTTTAAACAGGTCAAAATCCGGGCCAAAGTAAAAGAGACGGTTGAAAGCGAGTCGGCCTTCAATGATGCGACAGGATCCATCTTAACCTTCTCCCTGCTGGCCGTGGTGATGGGAACGGAAAGCGTCTCCATCGGGGCAAGCATCATTCAGTTCCTGAAGTCTTCGGTTGGGGGCATCGCAACGGGAGCGCTGGTCTCCACCGCGCTGGTCTATCTGGTGGGCCACCGGAAAGTAGGTTTTCTGCGCGACTATACGACGATCGCGATGATCGTGGCTGCAATCGGTTCCTATTATCTTGCCGACTCTCTCCGGTTCAGCGGCTTCATGGCAACGTTCGTCGCGGGCTTGATCTGGGGGAATGCTGCCATTTTCGGCATCCGGATGGACGAGAAAGCTGAAGAGATGGATCATGTAGCGGAGAATCTGACCGTGATCAAGCGCATGCTGATTTTTATCCTGCTTGGCAGCCAGGTAGACTTCCAAGCGATCTTCCAGTACTTCTGGAGCGGACTGCTGGTTATTCTCGTGTTCATGTTCATTGCCCGCCCGATCACGGTTTTCGCCTGTGCGCTGCCGGACCGCCGGGCGCGCTGGACCAAGCAGGAGATGCTTTTCATGTGCTGGGTCCGGGAAACAGGCGTCATTCCGGCCGCGCTCTCCGGGATGGTCGTCGGCATGGGGGTTCCGCACGCCGACGCAATCGCCTCTGTCACCTTCCTGGCGATTCTGGTCACCATTCTGCTGCAGGCCAGCACCACGCCGTATGTGGCACGGAAGCTGGGAATCGAAGAAGTCGCCGAGAAGGCGGTCCGTTAATAAGCAATCAAAAGACCCTCGCAGCCATCAAGCCGATGGCTTCCGAGGGTCTTCCTTTTAGCATTTAGGAAAGTTTAAGATCTTTAAAGTACTAAAGTGAAGTTGGAAAGGTTGGGGGCCCCCGCCGACACCAGCGTTTGCTTAAGTCGGCGGGGGTTTTTTTAGCCGAGGATCGAAAGAATTTCGCTCACATCGTTTAAAATGTAGTCCGCTTGTTCTGCTTCGAACTTGGCACGGGCCTCCTGGCCGGACAATCCGGTCAGGGTAGCGGCGAATTGACAGCCGATCGCCCGGGCGGCCAGCAGGTCAGCGAGCGAGTCGCCGACGATCAGGACTTCCTCCCCGTTTGCGATCGGCAGCGGGTAGGACAATACTTCCTGATCGTCCCTGTCCAATCCGAGCAGCCCTTTCACATAACAATATGGGTGAGGCTTGGCCAGCGGCGCCTTGTCGGGAAAGGCGGTTTCCGCCTGCAGCACGTGGGAAGCCGTTACCACGCGGTTGGGGTCGAACAGATCCAGCAGGCCCAGTTCGGCCAGGGGCACATGGGTCTCGATGGTCGGTCTGCCGGTGCCGATGCCCAGGATATATCCTTTTTCCTTTAACGCGGTCAGGATGCTGCGCATCTTCGCCGGTTCCACAATCGGGATTTCGTCTTTGAGAAAGCCCTTTTTCCCTTTCTGCATGCTCTCCCTGCCGATGGAGGCTTCAATCCGCTCGTCACCGAGATACCATTCCTGAAACGTTTCCTGGCAGAGTGTCCACAGTTCGCTGTTGCGCGAGAAAATCGACGTTTCGATCCCGCAGCGCTCACGGGCGATTTCGTTCAGATAGAGCAGCAGCTCCGATTTCTGCAAAGACGACTTGGCAAAGTCAGGCGTAAACGCTGCATAGTCGATGGCAAAACCGCTGGCATGGGTTTCCGCCAGCCTGCGCACCCGCTGCAGCGCGGTCCGGTCGATCTGCTGGGTCAGCAGGTCGCGCACCTCTTCTGCGGCATGGGGCTGAAGCGCCTGGCACAAACGGATCAACTGATAGGAGAAGGTCAAGTAGACCATGTCCCAGTTGGAATTAATCCCGCGTGACTTGATGAAGTTGAGCACGTCATCGGCCGCGAACACCGTCCGGCGCACCCGCCGGATGACCTCCTCCTCAGGCGCAGGCGTAAATGTATCGCCGGAAAGCCCGAGATACTGCCCGCTGTGCAGCAGCTCCCATACCGTCAGGGCGGATGCGTCAAAATACCGCTCCTCGCTTAAAAATACCCCGTCTACGTCAAAAAGAATCGTTCGAATCATGGCCCCCACTCCTGTCCTTGCTTTCTCTATGATGCGGCAGGCTGATGGTGAACGTGGTTCCTTCCCCCAGCTTGCTTTGCACCGTAATCGTACCGCCGTGCGCTTCCACGATATTTCTGGCGATCGCCAGCCCCAATCCCGTGCCCGCCCGGCCTCTTGTCCGCGCTTTGTCCGCCTTGTAGAACCGCTCAAATACAAACGGCAGATCCTCCTGCGGGATGCCGCTTCCCGTATCGCTTACTTCAATCAGCAGCGGCTCTTCCTGCAGGGCTCTGAGGGTGACAAGTCCGCCATTGGGCGTATGGCGAAGGGCATTGTCGATCAGGTTGGTCAACACCTGCTCCATCCGGTCAGGGTCGAGATAGGCGCTCTCCCGCGCCGTCTCCATCGCCAGCTGCAGACCGATCCCCCGCTCCCGTGCCAGATTGGTGAATTTGCGCTGGATTTTCTCCAGATAGGGCTGCAGCGAGATGGTTTCCCGATGCAGTTCCAGATGCCCTGCCTCCATCCGTGCCAGATTCAGCAGTTCGTTAACCAGCTTGGACATGCGCACGGATTCATCGTAGATAATCTTGGCCAATTCCTTGTGCTCTTCCGGCGATGCCGCGATGTTATCCATGATGGCTTCGCTGTATCCCTGCAGCATGGACAGCGGCGTGCGGAGCTCATGCGACACGTTGGCCACGAAGTCTGTGCGCAGCTTGTCCAGTTTTCGTTCCCTGGTCATGTCCCGCAGAACGGCAACCGCGCCGCGAACCTGTTCCCCGTCATACAGCGGAACCATCAGCGTTGACCAGATCCGCCCCTGCAGCGGAATATCTTCATACACATCCTGCTCGCTCTCGGTCAACCGCTTGTACAGCGAGAAGATCGGCGCGGCTTCCCCCGGGTGCTCATACGACCAGTCCCGGAGGAAATGCTCGGCCGGCGGATTGGTTACTACGATGCTGCCCTCCGCATCGATCATGATGACGCCGTCCACCATGCTGCTGAGGACGGTGGCCAGCTGTTCCTTCTCCTTGGATAAGGCATGCACCAGCTCGTTCAACCGGCTTGCCATCGTGTTGAAGGTGGCAGCCAGATCCCCGATTTCGTCCGTGGTGCGGATGGGAATCTCCGCATGAAATTCCCCTTCTGCAATCCGTTGGGCCGTCTGCTTCATGACACGCAGCGGATAGGTGATCCGCGACGACAGGAAGAAGGCAAACACCGTGGTCAGGATAAAGCCGATGACACCGACGACAAAAATCAGCTTGCGCACTTCCGCAACCGTGCTGTCATAATCTTCGATCGGCTGGTACAAGATCAGGGCGCCGCGCTCGCCATCCCCGGCTGCCAGCGGGACCGCCACGGCCAAAATCTGCTGCCGGCCGTCCGGGTCGTTGAAGGCACCCGGGAACATCAGGCGCTCCGGCTTCGGATGCTCCCCGCGAATCGCCCGGTTCAAGCCCAGCTCCGGCTTCTGCAGCAATTCATCAACCGGAATGCGGGGAACCGTGGCCGGCAGCTCAAATTGACCGACCGGCTCCAACTTTTCGTTAATGGCAACAAGCCCGGTCCGGCGGGCGACGCCCAGCGTAGCCGCCAGCTGCAGCGCCTCGTCGAGATGTTCCGTCGTTTTCAAATGGCTGGACAGCCCTTCCGCCGTCACTTGCAAATCTTCTGCCTGCTGCCGGAAGAAGTAGGTGTCAAACGATTGGACCAACAGCAGGCTGAACAAGGTGAGCACAAGCGCAAACAGGGCGATGATGGTCATCCAGAGCTTGCCGACGACACTGCGAAAAATATCCACGTTACTTCGGCACCTCGAGCTTGTAGCCGACGCCCCAGACGGTCGCGATCATCTGGGCCGCATCCGGGGACACCCTGTTCAGCTTTTCCCGGAGCCGCTTGATATGGGTATCGACCGTGCGCAGGTCGCCGAAAAAGTCGTAATGCCACACATCTTTCAGCAGTTCTTCCCGGGTGAATACCTTGTCCGGGGAGAGCGCGAGGTAATGCAGCAGCTCATACTCCTTGGGGGTGAGGTTTACCTCCTGCCCGCTTGCCGTGACCTTGTGGGCATCATGGTCAATCGTCAGATGGGGGAAAACCAGCACCGAATGGCTGCTGATCGAATCCGTTTTCAGATAAGCCGTGGCGGACGCGCGGCGCAAAATCGCCTTGACGCGATACACCACTTCCCGCGGACTGAACGGCTTGACCACGTAATCATCGGCCCCTGCCTCGAAGCCGTGCACCCGGTTGGTCTCTTCCCCTTTTGCCGTCAGCATGATAATGGGCGTCGCCTTGTGTTCCCGGATGCGCTGGCACACTTCCATGCCGTCCATGCCCGGCAGCATGATGTCAAGCAGGATGATGTCGAAATCCTCTTCCAGCGCGATCGCAACCGCCTGTTCACCATCCTCCGCCTCTTCGATCTCGAAATTTTCCCTTTCCAGATACATGCGCAAGAGTCTTCGGATTCTCTCCTCGTCATCGACGACCAGAATGCGCACTTTTTGCTCCATGGCAGACACACCTCTCTCGACATGGTATGGGAAGATAGATAGACCAAAAAGCTGGTGGTCGACCAGCTTTTGCTTCCGCAACGGCAGCCGGTTATACGCCCGCATAGGAATGAAGGCCGGCGATAACCAGATTGACGACAACGAGCGTAATCAGGATGATAACAAACCCGATGACGGACATCCATGCCGACTTCTCCCCCACCCAACCGCGCGACAGGCGCAGATGGAGATAGGCGCTGTAAAACAGCCAGACGATGAACGCCCACGTCTCTTTCGGGTCCCATCCCCAGAAACGGCCCCACGCCTCCTCTGCCCAGATCATGGCAAAGATCAGGGCGCCGAGCGTAAAGACGGGGTAGCCGATGGCGATGGCGCGGTAGCTGATCTCATCCAGCAGTTCCGGCTCGATCCCCTCGACGGTCCGCTGCAGGGCGGCCCCCAGCCGCTTGCGCACCAGCAGCCGGAGTCCCCCGTACAAGACGAGTCCGGAGAGGATGGACCAGATCATCGTGTTCAGCTTGCGGGCCGCGTCTTTTCCTTCCATCCACGTTGGCGCTTCCATGAGCGGGTTCATCGGCCCCTGCTTGACGATGGTGGCGCCGGCCGGTGCGACGATCGCGGGCAAGGTATAGGTCACCTGCTGATTGACCACCTGTCCGGTATTGGTCATCTGCTGTGTCGGCAACTGGAAGACCGTGTTCTGGTCCAGGCGGGAAAACGTGGAATCCAGCACGATGAAGCCGACCAGCATCAGCACGACGCTGAGCACGATCTCCAGCCACAGGTTGGCGCGGCTTTTCCCTTGTTGCGGAACCGTCCGCACCAGGTACATCAGACCGGCGGCAAACCCCACGGACAAAATCCCTTCCCCCAGCGCGGCTGTCGTCACGTGAATCTGCAGCCAGTAGCTCTGCAGGGCCGGGATGAGCGGGGTCGCTTCCTTGGGAAAGACATAGGCATAGCCAAGCATCAGAATGCCGAGCGGAATCACGAACGCCCCCAGCACGGTAAGGCGGTAGATCCGATACAGGATCAGGTAGGCAAAAATGATACAGAAATCAAGGAAGGCCATGAATTCGAACATGTTGCTGGTCGGGCTGTGTCCGCTGGCGATCCAGCGGGTCACGATGTAGCCGGCATGGGATAGAAAGCCGATGACAGCCAGAATGTACGCCAGGCCTCCAAAACGCCGTTCATGCTCCCTGGGGTCGCGCCCGGACCATTGTTTTCCCGTCACCGCCACCACAAACAGGATGGATGAGCATACATAGAGGATAAAAGCCGCATTGAGCAGCCAGTTGCTAATGGTGATCAACAGTTTCCCTCCCTAGGACTTCCCTTTTTGCACAAGCGTGACGGGCCAATTCATCTTCGCGATGAGCAGCTCCATCTCCTTGCGCAGGCCGAACCAGTTCTTGTTGGTATGACCGGCCAGATGGAGCCTGCCGTTTTCCCACTGCACCCAGATGCGGCGATGCTGCCAGTACGTTCCCATGACGACGCCGACCATGAATATCAGCGCGCCAAAGTAGATTACCGGCACCGCCTTATCCTTGCGCACCATCAGGCCGGAGATGTCGATGAAGTCAGGCATCTTTACCTCCAGCGCATACCGGGGGTCCTTGCTGTCGCTGATGACCGTTCCGGACACATAAACCAGCTTCTCTTTGACCCCCTCCGCCGAAGCGATTTCCAGCGCAAACATCGGATTGTTGGGCTGGTTGGTCTTGGTGGCGGGTTTTCCGTCATTTCCCATGACAAAATCGGGGAAATAATCGAGTACGCGGACGGTGATCCCTTCCGCCACCTGCTGCTCCGTCTGCGGGGCATACAGGTCCAGCTTCAGGGAGCCCACCTGCTTGTTTCCCGCCTTGCGGTCCAGCACCGCGAAGTTAAGGGCCCCCAGTTCCATCTCTTTCACGCCCGATTGGTAGATGGCCAGGTCTTCATAGATCATCGGGTGATTCACGAGGATCGGCCCTTTCGCCACCTCTGCCAGCTCCGGCTTGGCTCCCGGAAGGTCCGCATTCTTGTTCACATAGAGAACGGCGTCGGTCTGATAGGTTTTCGGAATCGCCCCGCCGTTCAGATTCAGCTTCTCCGGCATTTCGCTTTCGTCCCAGTATTCCGTCTTGTACGCCACATTTTTCACATAGTAAGGGGTTTCCGGAATCGAGACGGTTTGCCCTTCCCGCACCCAGACGAACTGATCCAGATAAAAGCCGGGGATGCTGCGCAGCAGGACACCGAAGAGGAAAATGATCAAACCGATATGGTTAATGTACGGGCCCCATCGGCTGAAGCGGGCTTTCTCCGCCAACAGCGCGTTTTCTTCCCGGAAAAGGCGGTACCCTTTCCGGGCAAGAAAATCGGCGGCAGCCGGAAGCGCGGCGGCCGGATCAATGGACGCCTCCTCCGGCGAATTGCCATAAAGCTTCTGCCCTTTGAGAAACGACAGGTGCTGGTTCAGTCGCGGCCTGCTCAGCGCCTTGTACAGCGGGATCACGCGGTCCAGGCTGCAGATCACCAGCGAGGTGCCGATGAAAACCAGCAGGGTTTTAAACCACCAGGAGGAATACAGGTTGTGAAATCCCAGGGCATAATAGATTTCACCGATTTTCCCATAGGTTTCTCCATAGAAGCGGGCGATATCCGCTTCGGTCGACACCGGCACCGGTATGTAATCCTGCTGCGGGAAGATCGTCCCGACAGCGGAGGCAATCAGGGTGATGAGGATCAGGGCAATCGCGATCTTGACCGACGAAAAGAAGTTCCAGATCCGGTCGATGATGGTACGGGAGTAGGTCTGGGAACGCCGGGCCATCCCCTCGTAGCGCATGTCCGGAAAGGCTGCCTGCTCCGGCTGGCCGCTCTCCTGGAAGTCTACCGGTTTCCCACAGGATTCGCACAGCATCGTCCCCACCGGATTGGTATGTCCGCATTCGCATTTACGCACGTCCATGTTTTTCCTCACTCACTCCAAGATTTGCGCCACTTTCTGCGCGATGATCGCATCCGTCATTTGACCGATGTAGATCTCCTCGATCTCTCCCTCCCGATCGATGAAGAACGTGGTCGGAATCGGGCCGATCCGATACAGCTTGGTGATCTGCAGGTCACGGTCAAGCAGGATCGGGAATTTCGCGCCATACTGTTCGATAAACGACTGGACCGCTACAGGCGTTTCACCGATGTTCACGCCTACCACAACCAGTCCCTTGTCCTTGTTGGTTTCATACTGTTTTTGCAGGGCGGGCATCTCCGCCTTGCAAGGCTCACACCAGCTGCCCCAGAAGTTCAGGACGACGGCCTTTCCTTTTAGATCGGACAGCTTCATGGGCGTACCGTTCAGCTGCGGCAGGCTGAAATTGGGCGCAGCATTGCCTGCCTTCACCTGATGCGGATCCTTCACAAAGCTCGTATACAAGGCAAAAACGAAAGCGATCAGCAGAACCCCGAGGATCGCTACGCGAATCGATGTCCGTTTTGTCGTGTTCATGGTTTCTGTCACCCAGTCTGCATCTTTCTATTTTTCTATTATAACGTTCCGCCAATCGCGGCTCTCTAAGAATTATGAACAGATTTTGAACGATGGGCACCGTCTAGCGCGCCCTCGCGGCAATCTCATCCTTGAGCCGCTGCACCTCGGCCGCTGTCAGATGGCGATAGGCGCCGCGCTTGACGCCCTCCAACGTGAGAAAGCCCAGACGTACCCTCTCCAGACTTGCCACCGGGTGGCCGATTGCCTCGCACATGCGGCGCACCTGCCGGTTCCGGCCTTCATGGATCACAATCTCCAGGAGGGCGCGGTTCCGTGCCCGATCCGTCTCCAGCAATCTGGCCTCACCGGGAGCCGTCATCCCGTCTTCCAGCATGATGCCTGCCGCCAGCCGACGCACTTTTTCGGCCGAAGGAATGCCGATCACCCAGGCGTGATACACCTTGTCGATCTCAAAGGACGGGTGGGCGATCCGATTGGCCAATTCCCCGTCATTGGTCAACAGCAGCAGTCCCGCCGTATCATAATCCAGCCGTCCGACCGGATAGACCCTCTCCCGGATGCCGTCCAGCAAATCGGTCACGACGCGGCGGCCTTCCGGATCGTGCAGACTGGTGATGACGCCGGTGGGCTTGTTGAGAAGAAGATAGACCGGAGCCTCCCGCTTAATGGGTTGTCCGTCCACCACGATGTCGTCCTTCGCGGGATCAACCTTGGTCCCCAGCTCCCTGACCACCGCGCCGTTCACTTTCACTCTGCCCTGGGTAATCAGCTCTTCGCATTTCCTGCGCGAAGCCACCCCCGCCTGGGCCAATATCTTTTGCAAACGCTCCATGCCTGTAACACCTCTTCATCATCATACCCATTTCTATCAGTGTGGACAAGAAAAAGGAAAAAACTCCCCCATGCCGGAGAAGTTCTTCAGAGGAAGACGAGATAGACGACGATGATCGAGGCGACGACGCCCGCCAGATCCGACCAGAGCCCTACTTTCAGCGCGTAGGCGCCGTTGCGGATGCCGACCGCTCCGAAATAGACGGTCAGGACATAGAGCGTCGTATCGGTGCTGCCCTGCATCGTGGCGGCCAAACGGCCCAGCAGGGAATCGGGGCCGTAGCGGGCGATGATGTCCGTGGCGATGGCAAGCGACCCTGTGCCTGACAGAGGCCGGAGCAGCGCGATCGGCACGATCTCCCCCGGAATATGCAGCCAGTTGCACAAGGGCGCCAGCGCTTTCAGCAGGAGATCAAGCGCCCCCGACGCGCGGAACATCGTGATGGCCACCATCATGGCGATCAGATGCGGCATGATTCTGACGGTTGTGACGAAGCCGCCCTTGGCTCCGTCGACAAAGCTCTCGTACACGGGAACCCTTCTGTGCCAGCCATAGACGAGAATAAACGAGATCAACAACGGGATCGCCCACATCGAGACGAACGAAATCCACTGATACATCCGTCTCCCCTCCTACGGTGCCCGTCTGTTGGCAGCACGCCGGTACCAGCGGTCCAGCAGCAGCGCGATCCCTGTGGCGGCGAACGAAGCCATCAGGGTGGAGCCGACGATCTCCACCGGATTTGCGGAGCCGTACTGCATGCGGATGGCGATCATGGTGGTCGGGATCAGGGTGATGCTGGCGGTGTTGATGGCCAACAGCGTACACATGGCGGGCGATGCCTGCTCTTTGTTCGGGTTCAGCTTTTGCAGCTCCTGCATGGCCTTCAGCCCCATGGGCGTGGCCGCATTGCCCAGCCCGAGCAGATTGGCGCTCATGTTGGAAAGGATGTAGCCCAGCGCCGGATGCCCCTTCGGCACATCGGGAAACAGACGCCGCACGACGGGGGAAAGCGCTTTGGCCATAAGCTCCATCAGGCCTGCCTTCTCCGCAATGCGCATGATCCCCATCCAGAAGGCGAGCACGCTTAACAGCCCGAAGCTGACGGTTACCCCCGTCTTCGCTCCTTCAAAGGCGGCCTGGTTGATCACCTCAATCTTGCCGTTGATGGCGGCCACCACCATGCTGACCACGATCAGGCCAAGCCAGATGACATTAAGCATGCAGGACACCTCCTGCCGCGATCCGCCATAATAGGCTCCAGAACGAATCTTCTCCCTCCCGCATGGCCTCGGATTTCAGCGTCGGAGCAGCTTCCCGCACGGACAACGGGATCCTGCCGATCAGCTGCTTGCCCAGGAAGATCTGCAGGAAGCCGACGTGCGTCCCTGCCATGGCCTCTTCCAGCCGGGGTTGGAAAAGCTGGACGCGCGAAGTGATCTGGGACGTCTCCGTATTCCGCAGCGGATAAAAAAACTCGTTCAGCGTCACCAGTTGCAGATTCTCGTCTTCAGAGGCGATCGGCACATCCGGATCGATGGTTTCTCCTTTGCTCACCACTTTCACCGGCTGGAACGTGTGAAATCCCCAGTCGAGCAGCTTCATGGAATCATCCCAGTCATCGGGCGCGTTCAGGGTAATGGCGGCCAGCTGCCGGCCGTCCCTCGTGGCGGAGGAGGCCAGGCAACGTTTGGCCAGCTTGGTGTAGCCGGTCTTGACGCCATCCGCCCCCTTGAAGAGCTGCAGCAGCTTGTTTTTGTTCTGCAGCCGCCTCTCCCAGCTCTGTCCTTCCCAGGCGATGTTTTTCACTTTCGTGGCGACGATCTGCCGGAAGACCGGATTTTTCAGCGCATAGGCGGAGAGCTTCACCATATCGACAGCCGTCGAGTAGTGCATATTGCTGTCGTCCAGCCCGTGCGGATTCATGAATTGCGTATGGGTCATCCCGATGAGGGCCGCCTTCTCGTTCATCATGTGAACAAAGCCCGGCACGGAGCCGCCGACGTGGATCGCAATCGCCGTCGCCGCATCGTTGCCGGAACGGAGCATCAAGCCGTACAGCAGTTCCTCCAGCGTCAGGTGTTCCCCTTTGCGCAGATAGATGGAAGAACCCTCCACCCCGACGGCTTCCTGAGGAATCTCCACCACATCCTGCAGATGGCCTTCCTCAATGGCGACGATGGCGGTCATGGTCTTGGTCAAGCTGGCGATGCGCATCTTTTTGTCCCCGTTCTTTTCATACAGGATGCGGCCGGAAGCAACATCGATCAATGCCGCCGCTTCCGCCGAAATGACCGGCGGTTCGTCTGCCCCCTCCGCCACTACGGCAGAAACTGGCAGGGTGAAAAACAAAAGAAAAACGACGAGTACGCCGGATAAACGTCTCAGGTACTTCATAACGTCCTCCCCATCGTTTGGCAAAATGAACCGATTGGTACAAGTATATGGAGACAAGACGTCGGTTAGTACCGCTACGTTGCCGGGGTACTAGTCGCCATCCTCGCCGGACACGCGGGCAAAGAGCGCCGTCGCTTCCATCCGCGCTTCTTCGATATTCAGGTTGACAGGAGGTTCGGGAAGATCTGCCAATTCCCTCAACCCGAAGTACTCCAAAAATTCCTTCGTCGTGGCGTACAGAATCGGCCGGCCGACGCCTTCCGCTCTTCCCGCCTCCCGGATCAGTTGCTTCGACAACAGGGTTTGCAGCGCCTTTTCGCACTTAACCCCGCGGATCTCCTCAATGTCGGAGCGTGTGATCGGCTGTTTGTAGGCGATGATGGCCAGGGTTTCCAGCGCGGCCTGCGACAGCGTGGATTGGCCGGGCGAAGTGGCCAGCTTCTCGAAATAAGGCGCGTGCTCGGGCAGCGTGGTCAGCTGGTAGGCCCGGGCAACCTCCACGATCTGGATCCCCCGCCCCTGTCGGCGAAAATCAGCCTTCATATCCTCCAGCAGATCGACGACGGTCTCCTCAGGCAGATCCACAATGCCGGCGATCTGCTTGGCATCGAGCCCTTCGTCCCCCGAGATGAACAGCAGGCCTTCGATGATCCCCTTGATTTTATCGAAATCCATCGGTTACCTCTCCTTGGACGAATTGTCACAGATCAGAATGTCCTGAAACAACTGGGTTTGGATGCAGGTCACCTGCTTGGCTTTCATCAGTTCAAGCAGGGCAAGAAACGTGGTGACGATCTGCGTGCGCGTCACTTTTCCCGTAAACAGCTGGAAGAAGCGAACGGTGCCGCCCCCTACCTGCAGCAGCTGGCGAATCTCGTCCATCCGGTCCTTGATGGAGATCTCATCCCGCGCCACCTTGGCCACCGGCTCTTTCTCCAGCGTCCGCTTCACCAGTCTTTCCAGCGCCGCCAACAGATCATACAGAGTGACATCCTTGATGGGATTCTCCTCCTCGCGCACGTAGGGAGTGAGATCTTCGGCTGGACGGGTAAACACCTGGCTGCGGCCGATCTCCCGCTCCCGCAGCTCTTCCGCCAGCAGCTTGTACCGCTTGTATTCCAGCAGCCGCTGCACCAGTTCTTCGCGCGGGTCG
Source organism: Brevibacillus sp. SYP-B805 (assembly GCF_011059135.1). Taxonomy (GTDB): domain Bacteria; phylum Bacillota; class Bacilli; order Brevibacillales; family Brevibacillaceae; genus Brevibacillus_F. The sequence continues at coordinate 105,327 of NZ_JAALGD010000003.1, forward strand.
GCCTCTTCCACTTCCATGTCAAAAAGCGGCTGGAAAACTTGTTCCTCCTTCTTCGGCAGGAGCATCTTGCTCTTGATCGCCAAAAGGGTAGCCGCCATCACCACGAACTCGCTGGCCACGTCGAGCTGAAGCTCCTGGGCCTCCTCCAGCACCGCCATGTACTGTTCCGTAATCTCCGCGATCGGAATATTATAGATGTCCACTTCCGCCCGGTCGATCAGGTGCAACAGCAGATCGAGGGGCCCTTCAAACGAATCCAGTTTAATGCTGTAAGCCAATGCCATCCCGCCTTCTGGTACGCTACTTCTCCTGACAATGGGGTTTCGTTCCATCCTGTTGCTAGATCATGGCGGCGAGCAGATTGGCCAGGGACATGACATTCTCCAGTAACCACTGTAGCGGAATTCCCAGAATGAGATTGCTGAAACCCGGAAGAAAAATGAGGAGCAAAAGAAGCCATGGACCGTAGACATCCAGCTTGTGAAAAAACGGATCCCACCGGCGCGATGCCAGAAAGCGCAAAATGTTGGAGCCGTCCAGCGGATGAATCGGCAGCAGGTTAAAGACAAACAATCCGCAGTTGATCACGAGGGAAAACCACAGCGTCATCTCGACCGCATCTTGCATCTTGTCCGACAATTGCCCCCATACCTGGTAACGTTCCATCAGGGCAATCGCTGTGCCGAACACCACGGCGAGTATGAGATTGACAAACGGTCCCGCAGCTGCCACATACACCATCCCCAGCCGCTTGTTCCCCCGGAAGTTAAACGGGTTGACCGGGACAGGCCTCGCCCAGCCGAAGGGGCCGAACAGGATCAGGATCAGCCCGAACGGATCGATGTGCGGAATCGGATTCAACGTCAAGCGGCCCTCGCGCTGTGCCGTCGGATCGCCCAACCGCCAGGCCACAAAGGCGTGCGCCCATTCATGCAGGGTAAAGGCGATCACAAAGGCGATCAACCGAAAGGGAACCGTCTCCCATTCAAAGTGAAAGAGATTCATTCACAGCCTCCTGTTATGCGTCAATCGCTATACACTAGGATACCAAGAGAGCACGGGCGACACAAGAAGGGATTCGGCTGCGGGAACACCGCCGAAACAGCGCTCCGGCACACACCAAGCTGCCAAGCAAGAAAGCCATTCCCTTTACAGAAAGAGAATGGCATGCGTACGTTCTATCGCGGAACGGCGTTTACCTTTACACACTTACAAGCAAGTATCGGTGAAAGATGGGATCCCCGCCGATACCAGCGAGGGGCACCATCCGGCAAGGCGGGATGTTATTCTTCAAAAACCTTCACTTCTTTCATTTTGTCACCCTGCCTGATCTGATCCACCACGTCCATGCCTTCCACCACTTTGCCGAAGACGGTATGCACGCCGTCCAAATGGGGGAACGCGTCGTACGTGATATAGAACTGGGAGCCGCCCGTATCCCTGCCGGCATGCGCCATCGCCAGCACGCCTCGTTCATGCTTGTGCGGATTTCCTTCCGTTTCGCATTTGATGGTGTACCCGGGTCCGCCCGTGCCGTTTCCAAACGGGCAGCCGCCCTGCGCGACAAAGCCGGGAATGACGCGATGGAAGGTTAAGCCGTTATAAAATCCCTCGTTCGCCAGCTTTTCGAAATTGGCGACCGTTCCAGGCGCGTCTTTTTCGTGAAGCAGAATTTTTACCGTTCCGCCTTTTTCCATCTCGATCTGCGCATATTTGCTCATCTGTCTGAACCCCTTTCCAAAAAATCCCGTCGTCATGGACGGCACCCCTCGATTATACGCTACTTCCCCACGAAATGAAAACCGTCGGTGCCGTCATGCTCACGGAACCACTCGCAAGGGTCCGGCATGCTGCATCTCCCGCTCGATGGGCAGCTCGTCCGGAAGGCCGGGTGTCGGGGTGGAGACAGCGGCCTGGGCGAGCCTGTGCGTCGCCAACCAGTCCAGCAGGTGCTGCACGGATACCACACCCAGATAGTCGCCGTGTTCATCCACCACGATCACGACATCGTAGAGATGGTTGGCTTCCCTGGCCATGGCCCGCTTCGCCACGACGTCGATTGTCTCGTCGCTGCGCACGATGAGCGGGCTGCTGTTCATGATGGGGGCGACGGGCCGTTCGTAATAGAGGGAAATGCCGTATTGTCCCCCCAAAATCTGATACAGTTGAAAACGCATCACCAACCCGACCGGCTTGTTGTCCTCCAAAATGACGACACTTTCACCCCGGCGGTGCTGCTCGAACATCTGATGGATCTGGCGCACTTTGGTGTTCGGTTCGGCATGCAGGGACTTGGTCACCATCTCCGCCACTTGGATCAAGCCGGCGTGCCGGCCGGGGCTGCTCCCTTTCCGCTTTTCCTGCAGCTGCCGGATCACGTTCATGGCGGCACCGGAGGCTTGCGTCATGCCTTTGGCCGGTTTCCCCACATAATATCCCTGGCCGTATTCAACCCCCAATTCGATCAGGGTTTGCAGTTCCCTCTCCGTTTCGATGCCTTCCGCAATGATGCTGCATTTCACCTTGTCCGCAAACTGCACGAACGTCTCCAGCAGCGCCTGCTTGATGGAATCGGTATCAATGTGGCGGATTAACGACATATCCAGTTTGATAAAATCCGGACAGATCTCCGCGATCGACTCCAGACTGGAATACCCCGCCCCGGCGTCATCCACGGCGATGAGATACCCCTTCTTCCTATATGATTCGATGTTTTGGCGAAAAACGGCATAGTTGGCAATCGCGTGCCGTTCCGTAATCTCCAGGACAATGTTCTGCGGGTGGAACTGCAGGTCGTTCCGGATGCCAAACACGTTTCCCCGCAGCAGCAGCGGATCATCAATCGCGCGGGGATCCAGGTTGAGGAACATTTTTTGGGACGGTTTCAGATAGCGCACCTGTTCCAATGCCCGCCTGCGGCAGATTTGCTCGAGCCGAAACAGATTGTCCGTCTCTTCCGCAATCGCAAACAGGGCGGACGGTGAATGAAACGGGCTGTTTTCCGGCCCCCGCGCAAGCGCTTCCCAGCCTAAAGGAACGCCATCTCTCAGGGATATGATCGGCATGAAGCGCATCTGCACCTCTTCATGTTGAAGCAGGCGATAAAACTGCGTGATCTGCTCGTATTTCTCCGAGGCAAGCCCGCATTTCGCCATATGGACGGCATGTTTGACCGAAGTGTACATTTCGTTCACGATGTCCTTGCCGGGAACCTCCGCATAGCCGATATGAACCCGCAGTTCTTCCCGATTGACAAAAGGGGCCTGCCGGTTCAGCATGGTTTCCATGCGTTCCTGCAGCGTGATGGACAGGAGGCGGCATTCTTCCGCGTTCACGCCCTTCGGAAAGGAGGCATAGATCGCCCAATCGTCTCCCCAGAGCCGTTGAATTCCCAAGACTTTTCCTTTGATTTCGAGAATCATGCGGGAGGCATGCAGCATGGCATGTTCAAAAAGGCGCAGCACCCTTTCTGCGGCGGGGTCGCCGTAGCAATTCTCAATCTCCGGCAGTTTCACGCAGGCGAGATAAAACAGGGCAACGGTTGCCCCCTTGCCAATCTCCCGGGAGATCGCCGCTTTCAAACCATATTTCGTTTCCGCCGTATGGATGATCCGTCGGCGGAACAGGGCAAACAGGGATGAGAGCATGCAAACGGTCCTCCTTCTCAGTCATCCCCATTTTCGCAAGCAACCGTAAAGGCTTGATGAAGCCATGGTGAAGGTTCGGTAAAAGATGACAACTTTTCTCCACTCACACAAAAAAACAGCCCTTCGCCATGCGAAGGACTGCAGCCGTTAGCGGTGAACATGGTGCCGGTTGGGGAGACGATCATGCCTGATCAGATCAGCCAGACTTTCCCGTTCCACCACGCATTCCGCTTCCCCATCCTTGACGAACACCACGGCCGGGCGCCCGATGCGGTTATAGTTGTTGGACATGGCATAGCCGTAAGCGCCCGTGCAGGATACCGCCAGGATATCGCCGGGCTGGGCGTGCTGAAGCGGCAGGTCCCAAATCAGCATATCCCCCGTCTCACAGCATTTTCCCGCAACGGAGACAAGGTCGTTCACCGGCTCCGTCATCCGGTTGGCAACCGCCGCTTCATAGCGGGCCTCGTACAGGGCCGGACGCAGGTTGTCCGTCATGCCCCCATCCACCGCCACATATTTCCGCAGATTCGGAATTTCCTTGACAGAGCCGATGCGGTAGAGCGTCGTCCCGGCATCGCCCACGATGCTGCGCCCCGGCTCGATCCACAGCTCGGGAAGCGGCAGGTCATGCTTGGCAAACTCGGCGCGCACGGCCTGCGTAATCGCCTGGACATACTCCCTGGGGGTCAGCGGCGTGTCCTCCGCCGTATACCGGATGCCAAACCCGCCCCCGACGTTCAGCACTTCGCTGATGAAGCCGTCTTTCTCCTTCGCCTCGCGCAGCAGCTCGGCCAGCCGTGCAATCGCGATGACAAAACCGTCCGTGTCAAAGATTTGCGAACCGATGTGGCTGTGCACCCCAAGCAGCTTGAACGCCGTGCTCCGCTGCGCCAGATGCATGGCCTCCAACGCCTGGCCGCTCAGCACGTCAAAGCCAAACTTGGAATCCTGCTGCCCGGTCGAGATATACTCATGGGTATGTGCCTCCACACCCGGCGTGACGCGCAGGAGGATGTTGACCACCACGCCGCGCTCCTGCGCCATCTCCTCCAGAAGAGCCAGCTCGTAGAAGTTATCCACCACGAAGCAGCCGATGTTGGCGTCAAGCCCCATCCGCATCTCTTCCGGTGATTTATTGTTGCCGTGAAAGTGTATGCGCTCCGCCGGAAACCCCGCCTGCAGCGCGGTATACAGCTCACCGCCGGAAACGACGTCCAGGGACAGGCCTTCTTCCTCCACCAGTTTGCACATGGCCATGGTACAAAACGCCTTGCTGGCATAAGCGACCTGAAAGGCGAATCCGGACTCGCGGAATGCCTGCACATAGCTGCGGCATTTCTCCCGGATCAGCGCTTCGTCGTATACGTACAGCGGCGTGCCGAAGCGCTGCGCCAGCTCGACCGTGTCGCATCCGCCGATTTCCAAGTGTCCCCGTTCGTTAATCCGACTCGTTCCGTGCAAATACATCTCTGGCTCCTCCACCTTCGCGAACTTAAACTTTCAAAAAGGATAAAACCAACCCGACAAAAAGCGTACGCTCCTGTCGGGCATGTTGTTCAATCAGTACATAAATTATCACTTACTATAACACAATGGTCATAAGCTTACAATGGGGAAGACTCCGATCGCTACTGCCGGGAAGTATTCTGCGCCTTGATGACACCCGGCCGGCTTCCCTTCAGGGGGATGGGCAGACGGAAGATCGTATCTTTCATCCCCTGGAAATCAAACGGAATAAACGGCCACAGGTACGGGGTATCCAACGAGCGGGTCATGGCGAGAACGATCAAAATCGCGACCAGACTTGCCACCAATCCCGTCACGGAGAAGATCCCCGTCATCAAGACGAGAAAGATGCGAACCAGCCTGTTGGCCAGTCCCAATTCATAGCTGGGCGTGGCAAAGGTGCCAACGGCGGCAACCGCGATATACAGGATCACCTCCGGGGAGAACAGCCCCACCTTGATCGCCACCTCCCCGACCAGCACCGCTGCGATCAACCCCATCGCGGTGGCAAGCGGCGTTGGCGTATGAATGGCAGCCATCCGCATGAGATCCATCCCTACTTCGGCGAGGAGAAACTGGGCCAGCAGCGGAATGCTCCCTTTCTGTTTGAGTCCGATAAAATCAAGTTCGTCCGGGACATAGGAGGGATGCAGATCCAGCAGGATCCAGAGAGGCAGCAAAAAAATGGAAGCAAGGATGCCGAAAAACCGAACCCAGCGCAGATAAGCGCCCACAACCGGCCTCTGCCGGAACTCCTCCGCATGCTGGACGTGGTGAAAATAGGTGGTCGGCGTGATCATCACGCTCGGGGACGTATCCACATAGACCAGCACATGGCCTTCCAGCAGATGGACCGCCGCCACGTCGGGCCGTTCCGTATAGCGGACGAGCGGGAACGGATTCCACGACTTGCCGATGATGAACTCTTCCACCGTTTTTTCCGCCATCGGAATGCCGTCCACATGGATCTCCTGCAGCCGTTTTTTCAGCTCTTTTACCAGCCGGGGGTTGGCCACATCCTGCAGATAGGCGATCGCCACATCCGTTTTGGAGCGCTGGCCGATCTGCACGATCTCGAAACGAAGCCGCTCATCCCGGATGCGGCGCCGGGTCAGCACCGTATTGATCACCAGCGTTTCCGTAAACCCGTCGTGCGCCCCCCTGACGACCCTCTCCGTGTCAGGCTCTTCGGGCGTGCGACCGGGGAAAATCTTGGCATCCAGAATGATTCCCTGTGTTTCGCCCTCGATGATCAGCCCGATCTGACCCACCAGCAGCTTGTCGATAAATTCGTTCCTCGTTTTTACCGTCGCCATCTGATAGTAAGGAATGTACCGATGATACAGGAGCTCAAAAACATCGCCCTGCATCTCCCTTTCCTTCAGATCGTTCAGATCGCGCAAGATCATCGTGACGAGATGATTGTCGGCAAAACCGTTTATGTAATAAAGCAGGATCTCTTTCCCGCCGATGGTGATCTCGTGTACGCCGACATCATAAGTGACTCCGACCCCCAGCGCTTCATTGAGATGGGACTTGTTCTCTTCCGCGCTTTCCGTGATGGGACTCTTCAGGCTCTCCTGCGCTTGTGCCATGCCATCCACTCCTTTCCAGAATCCACTTCACCGCCGTCAGCGTGATAGGGCAGCCGTAACGCTCGTTATCTTTCCCCTCCATCTTCCCGATATCCCCAATACCGATGATGTTGGGAATCCTGCACCTGTTCAGGACATCCACCGTATCCCCGTAAATGCGGCCATCCAATTCCTTGTCGGCATAGCCCTCCTTGTCAACCGCCTCCGCGACGACCCTGCCCCGGTTGTCGACCGAGTAGGGCACCCGTGCGCCGCCAACCCATTTGGTGTTCGAAGCTACGGCGATCGCACCGAGCACCTGAATCTCGGGATGATGCACCACATACTCGAGGGCCTGTTCCCCGCTTCCCCTGCCGCAGTCCCCGTTGTCGTCAAACATCACCAGGACAGGATCATGGTCCGCCATCTTGATCAATTCGACCATCTGGCTGCCGGTGAGCGGGGTGGGGTTGCCGGCGGATAGAGAGATGCAGCGGCCGCCGACCTGCTGCGCGACAAGCTCCACTGCTCGCTGGGCAATCGGATCGCCATCCGTGATCAGAATGACTTTCCGGCGTTTTGGCACCATCGGTCACAGCCCCCCTGCCTTCCCCATCCAGGCATTACCCCTTCGGTCTGAATACCAGCGACGCCAGGAAGCCAAAGGCGATCGCCGCCGAAATGCCTGCGCTGGGCACTTCAAAAATGCCGGTTGCCACGCCGATCACGCCATGTTTCTCCGCTTCCGCAATCGCCCCGTGATACAAGGCATGGCCGAAGCTGGTGATCGGTACGGTCGCCCCGGCTCCGGCAAATTCGATAAAGCGGTCATAGAGTCCAAAAAAGTCCAGCGCAACCCCCGCAACGACAAGCAGGCTCATCACGTGCGCCGGGGTCAGCTTGGCTACATCCATCAGCAGCTGCCCCGCTACACAAATCAGCCCCCCCGCGATAAACGCAATCACATATTCCACGGCTAACGACCTCCTTCCAACACTACGGCATGTGCCACACAGGGAATGGAATTGCCCTGCTGGTAGCTGACCGGGCTGTGCAGCGCACCCGTTGCGCAAACCAGGACCCGCTTCAGCTTGCCGCTATTCAGCTGCTCCATCAGATAGCCATACGTTACCGCGGCGCTGCTCGCACACCCGCTCCCTCCGGCAAACACCTCCTGATCGGGGGAATAGATCATCAGTCCGCAATCGTCGTACACCTTGCCCATGTCATATCCGCGCGCTGCCATCATTTCCTTGGCGATCGCATAGCCGACCGCAGCCAGGTCTCCCGTGACGATCAGATCATAATCCTGCGGCGTGCGCCCCAGATCCTGAAAATGGGCAGTCAACGTGTCCACAGCGGCCGGCGCCATGGCTGAACCGAGGTCAAACGGATCCTTGATGCCCATATCCACCACCTTACCGATCGTCGCGTGGGTCACCCTTGCCCCCTTGCCCCCCATCCCGACGACTGCCGCACCCGCTCCCGTTACCGTCCACTGGGCGGTGGGCGGCTTTTGTCCGCCGTATTCGGTCGGATAACGGTATTGACGCTCTGCGGTCGCATTGTGGCTGCTGCAGGCCGCGACAGCGTATTTCGCGTACCCGGCGTTAACGAGCGCGGCCGCATTGGCCAGCGTCAGCATCGATGTCGAGCATGCGCCGTACATGCCCATGGTGGGGATCGTCAGCATTTCGGCAGTAAAGGTGGCGGTGATGTTTTGGTTCAGCAGATCCCCTGCCAGAATCACATCGATTTCCTGCTCGGTGAGATTCGCTTTTTGCAAGGCAATGCGGATCGCATCCTCCATCAGTCGGCGCTCCGCTTCCTCCCAGCAGTTTCCCCCCGCATACAAATCAGGGTACACTTTGTCAAATGACGAACCCAGCGGTCCTTCCCCTTCCTTCGGTCCCACTACCGCAGCTGATGCTTGAATCCGTACATCCTCCAAAAACTGCCATGTCTGTCTGCTGATCCGGCTCTTCGCAGCAACTGCCGTCGTGTTCACACGTGATCCCTCCCCGCCATCAAATCCAGCCCAACAAGCTCTTGATCAGCGCTGCCACAAATGCGGCGACGACGCCGAATACAATCACCGAACCAGCCAATTTGAACATGTTGCCGCCGACACCCAGGACAAACCCTTCGCTGCGGTGTTCGATGGCAGCGGAGGCGATCGAGTTGGCAAACCCGGTTACCGGCACGGCCGAGCCCGCCCCGGCATACTGGCCGATGTTATCGTAGATGCCCAGCCCGGTCAGCAGCACGGAAAGAAAAATCAACGTCGCCACCGTCGGGTTCCCTGCCGTCTTCTCCGTAAAGTTGAACATGTAGATATAGAAGTTTTGAATCACCTGGCCGAGCAGGCAGATTGCGCCGCCTACCCAAAAGGCGCGAAAGGAATTGAGCAGCACGTTTCGTTTGGGTTGATACTTCGCCGCCTGCTGCTGATACAGCGCCTTTGACATCGGCATGGACGGCCCTTTTTTCGTGTTGGTTGCCATCTCGTTCACTCCCTTTTATCCAGTACATCCATATTGTTTTCAACAAGCAAAACCGTCTATGAATGGCGATATTTGGCAATCAGAGGTGCAGAATCCACTGCAGCAGGGAACCCAGCGTCTTGCCGAACACCATGGCCATCAGGAAAGCCAGTATGGACTGATCCACCTGCAGCCGCTTCGCCAGGATGGGAAAGACGTTCAGCACCTCGGTCAGCCCGGCCGCGAGCGTTCCCACAAAGATGCCCGCCAGCAGGCCGACAACGGCTGTCATGGCCACAGGCAGATCAATCGACAGAGAAAAAAAATCGGCAACGGTAAACCAGAGCGCCCCGCAGACCAGCGCCCACTCGTAGCAGTGGATATACCGCTGCGAATGGGTGAGCTGGGTGAGGCGCGGGATAATATCCAGCACGATGATGAACGCGACAAAGCCGCTGCCGACGGCCAGTCCTCCGCCCAAGCCGATCAAGACGAGCCCAGCGTCCTGCCAGACGGTCATCACTTTCTTTTTTCATTCTCCTTGTTCTCGTGCTGGATATAATATTGATCCAAGCTCTGCTGGTAGAGAAAGAGTTCGACCTCCAACGGACTGGGCTCTTCATGGATCCGCTTGCGAAAAATCTGGTTAAAGAAGAGGATCATGCCCAAGCCGATCCCGACCGAATACGGAATCTGCAGCCACAGCGGATGTTGATCCTCCCGGCCTGTCAGCAGCAGGTGGAGCCGCTGGTGCACCTGCAACATGCTCACATCCGTATGGAAATTCATGATAGCCATGCCGGAGCCGATAAACAGGACGAGCCAGACCAGGGCGACCAGGAGCGGTTTGGGAGTTTTGCGCGGACTCCTTACTTCCACGATGATCTGGGAGGCCCCCTGCACCTCCAGCGGAACATCGGGGTAAGCAGTCCGCAGCGTGCTGATCACCTGCATGATATCGATGATGATCAGCTCGCCGTCTTCCGGCTTGACATGATAGACCGGCAGCTGGCGCAAGGTTTCTTCCCGCTTTCCGTCCCAATACAACTGACAGATATCCCCCAGGGTGATGACATCCCGGGGCTTGATCGACAATCGCTTGCGCAAACGCAGAAAGAGCGGCATCTCCACAGCGTCTCCCCCTCTCTGTTCTTGGTAAGGCTAGTATGCGCGTCATCCAGACGGAGGATACGGATTTCCCCCCAAAAGAAAAGCGACCGGTCGAGCTACTGCTCGATCTGGTCGCGTATGGTCTGCAGGATTCGTTTTTCCAGCCGGGATACCTGCACCTGGGAGATCCCCAGCCTCTCCGCCACCTCGGACTGGGTCTGGTCCTTGTAGTAGCGAAGAAAAACAATAAGCCGTTCGCGTTCCGTCAGCCGGCTGATCGCATCTTTCAGCGCGATCTGGTCAAACCATTTGCTCATGCTGTCATCGGCAATCTGATCGATCAGGGCGATGGGATCGCCGTCGTTTTCAAAGACGGTTTCATGGATGGAGGAAGGGGCACGGTTCGCCTCTTGGGCAAAGACCACCTCTTCGGGGGAAATACCCAGCGCCTCGGCTACTTCCCCGATGGTCGGGGAACGGCCAAACGTCTTGTACAGCTCGTCTTTGGTTCTGCGCACCTTGTTGGCGGTTTCCTTCAGCGAGCGGCTCACCTTCACGGTTCCGTCATCCCGCAGGAATCGCTGGATTTCCCCGATGATCATGGGAACCGCATAGGTGGAGAATTTGACATCGTACTCCAAGTCAAACTTATCGACCGCTTTCAGCAGGCCGATGCAGCCGATCTGGAACAGGTCGTCCGCTTCATAGCCGCGATTGATAAAACGCTGGACAACGGACCAGACCAGACGAATATTGCTGTTCACGAGAAGTTCGCGGGCCTCCGCATCCCCGTTCTGGCTTCTCGCGATCAGTTCCTTCACTTGATCGTTTGTCAGGAATGGCTGACTTGCGTTTTTGATATCGGCTCCCATTGGCACTACCCCTAATTCTGCATCGCTGCTGAGCGTGAAAGGCGTTTCGTCAAGCGAATCTGCGTCCCTTTGCCGACGCAGGTGACGACCTCGATGGTATCCATGAAATTCTCCATGATCGTAAACCCCATGCCGGAGCGCTCCAATTCCGGTTTGGTGGTAAACAATGGCTGCATGGCCTGATCCACATCCTCAATGCCTTTGCCTTCATCCTCGATGACCAGTTCGATGGTGTCCTCCTCCAGCTTCACCCGGATGCGCACCATGCCTGCCGGATCTTCCTCATAGCCATGGATGATCGCATTGGTTACCGCTTCCGACACCACCGTCTTGATCTCTTCCAGCTCTTCCATCGTCAGATCCAGCTGGGAGACGAAAGAAGCAACAGCCACCCGCGCAAAGGATTCGTTCTGGCTGAGGGCGGCAAACTCCACCTGCATGACATTGCGTGTCGCCATCTTACGCCACCCCCAATACAAGCAGCGCTTCCGCTTCATTCTCGCGGAACTTGATCACCTTGAACAGGCCCGACATTTCGAAGATCCGGTAGATCATCGGGTTAATGGAGCAAACCACCATCTCACCGGCACGGGCCGAAATCTGCTTGTATCGGCCGAGGATCACCCCGATTCCCGAGCTATCCATAAACGCCAGGTCGGCAAGGCTGAGCACAAGATGACGGATGTCCGGATGGTTCGTGAGCACGCCATCCACCTTGGTGCGCAATTCTTCCGCGGTGTGATGGTCCAGTTCCCCCTGCAGGCGGACGACCAACACATCGCGTTTGGTTTCCAACTCAATCTGAAGACTCATGGCTGACACACTCCTTCTTCCCGTGATACTCTCTCTTTTCTCTCCTTCAAAAACCAATTCCTGCCAGTCGACAAAAGAACAAAAAAATCGAGAAGCCTTGTTCGATTCGAGGCAACTCGATTCTTTTCGCGATGTCAGGGTTGTCTACTGATAACTGAGCAGAATGTTCTTCGAGGTTCGCTTGAGAATCTCCCACAGGCCTGCTTGCTGGATCGTTTTTTCAGGAAAGAGGTTGATGCGTGCGACCTCTTTGCCGTCTTTTGTGCGAATAAAGATATGCCCGATCACATCCTCTTTCTTCACAGGCGCCTTGATACGCGGGGCAAGCACAATCTCCCTGTCATACATCTCCGGCGTCTCGCCTTTTCTCGTAAGCAGGCTTACCTGGTGGGGCGTGACGGCATTCACGGTTGGATCCTTGCCCTTGTCCACCGTGATCGCTTTCACTGTCTCCCCTTTTTTGTACAACGGGAAGACCTGGTAGTGATTAAACGCATAATTGAACATCGCCGTCACTTCGCTGTTGCGCGTTTTGGTATCCGGTTCCCCGAGCACGACGGCGATCACCCGCATGTTGTCGCGTTTGGCCGTAGCCGTCAAGCAATATTTCGCTTCGGAGGTGTACCCGGTCTTCAGCCCGTCCACCCCTGCGTAAAAGCGGACCAGCCGGTTGGTATTGACCAGCCAGAAAGGGTTGGCGCTGTCCTTGCGCAGATAGTCCTGATAAATGCCGGTATATTTGGTGATCAGTTCATGTTTCAGCAGTTCCCGCGACATGATCGCGATGTCCATCGCAGTCGAATAATGGTCGGGAGATGGCAGCCCGTTGGAATTGACAAAATGCGTATTCTTCATGCCCAGCTGTTTGGCTCGCTCATTCATCTTGGCGACAAACGCTTCCTCCGTTCCGCCGATATGCTCCGCCATGGCCACGGAGGCATCGTTGCCCGATGCAATGGCGATTCCCTTGATCATGTCTTCCACAGTCATCTCTTCACCCGGCTGCAGGAAGATTTGGGAACCGCCCATGGAAGCCGCCCGGTCGCTGGTGCGGATCTTGTCGGTCAGCTTCAGCTCGCCGCGCTCGATCGCCTCCATGATCAACAGCAGCGTCATCACTTTGGTGATGCTGGCGGGCGGCAGTTTTTCGTGCGCATTTTTTTCATACAACACCGTTCCTGAATCCATTTCCATCAAGAGTGCCGATTTCGCATGCGGCGCGAAGTTCACCTGCTGCTCGGAAGCAGCGGCAGGCGACGAGGAAAAGAAGGCAAAACAGACCGTCAGACTGATACCTGCTCGCAAGATTCGCATCATAGCGTTCTCTTCCCTCCGTTTCATGCTCCTATTCTCCCCGTTGCCGGAGGAAAATATTCACAAAAAAACGACCACCCGCAAGTTTTTTGCCGATGGTCGTTTCTTGCCCCGTCAGATGACAAACCGTTTCACATTGTCCGTCAATTTTTCCGCGAGCCGCTTCAACTGTTCCACGTTCTCCGTCATCCTGGCGATGGAGGCAAGCTGGACATCAACCGTTTCCACCACACCCCCGATGGTGACATTGATTTCATCCGACATGGCGGAAAGCCGTCCCATCGCCGAGGAAACCACTTGATTGCCGGCCGCCATCTCTTCGGAGGTGGCCGTCATCGCTTCGCTTTGTTCCGCCGCCGACTGGATATCCGACACGATGTGCCGGAACGCTTCCCCCACCGATTCGACAGAACGCAAACCGGCATTCACCTTGGAAACGATGCCGTCCATATAATCGCTCATCTCCATGGCCTCATCATTGATGGAACGGGCGATGCCGGCGATTTTGTCGGAGAAGGCGCTGCTTTCTTCCGCCAGCTTGCGTACCTCGCTGGCGACAACGGAGAAGCCCCTTCCCGCTTCTCCCGCCCTCGCCGCTTCAATCGCCGCATTCAGCGCCAGCAGGTTGGTCTGGGAGGCGATGGTGCTGATCATCTCGACGATACTGGTAATCTCCTTGGCACGGTCGCGCAGGCTGTGCATCCGCTTCGCCGTAGTTTCCACCTCATCGGAGGCGCTGCGCACATGGGAAATCACTTCGTGCACGAGCGTCATGCCGTCCTGCGCTCTGTCAAACGTGCGGGATGTCGCCAGGGATGTCGACTCAGCCGCAATGGCCACCTGCTCAACGCCCTGGGAAATTTCCGCGATCGTGGCGGCCGTCGACTGCACCTCGGTCGCCTGAATCGCCACTTTCTCCGAGATGGTGAAAATGCTCTCCGTGACCACATCGATCGCCTTTTTGTTGCTGTTCGACAGCTCATTCAACTCTTCGGCGGCGGTATGCAGATGCGTTGCCTGGCTTTGCACCAGGGCAATCAGATTGCGCAGCTCGCCAACCATGCTGTTCAGGGTCCGGCCTACTAGGGCCACCTCGTCATTGCCGTTAACCTCCGCATGCACATTGAAGTCTCCGCTGCCCACTCGCTCCATATCCCGGGCGATCGCCAGAAGCGAGGTGCGGATCCGTTTGGCAAACCACCAGATCAACAGGGCGGCGATGGCGGCGATGGGAATGCTCATCAGCAGAATAACGCCGGCCATGCTGTTGATCTCCCCATACACCTCATCCACGCCGGTCGTCAGCACGAAAAACCAGCCCAATGATGGAATCGGGGCGAAAGCGGCAAACGATTCCTTTCCCTGCTCGCTGTACAGGAGGCTGTCGCTCTTCTTTTGCCCCATCTTTTCCATCATTTCCTTGTAATCAGGCAGTTCGGTCAGCAGCATCTGATTGTTGCTTTTGGGGTCCTTGTGAGCCACAACCAGGCCGTCGGGTTTCACGATAAACGCCTTGCCTTCGCTCATAAACGGAATGGTTGGGATCTTGGCCAACCACGGCTCCATCGTGAACGCCACCACAAGCAGACGGCTGGTGTCGTCATTTTTGTCCCCGATGGGGGAAGCTATGTACAGCAGGCTTCTTTCGGCACCGCGAACGATCTCTTCATCCGAAAACTGCGGCGCTTTCGTCTCCATCGCCTTTTTGAAATATGCCTTTTGTTTGAAATCAACGTCGCTGTGCCCGGTCATGGAGTAAAGCTCGCTGCCGGTTGTTCCGTCCACCAGGTAGATTTTCAAAATTTCCTGATGGGCCTGATTCAGCAGGCGGAACTGCTCAAGAATCAGCGTCTCCATATCGGTCGTCATGACCCGCTTGGAGGCTGTGGACTTGACCGAAGTCATGATTTTGCCAAGCCAGTCCTCCACGCTGGCGCTGTGCTGTTCCGCAAGCATCTTGGCCTGCTTGGAGGTAATGTCGATCAGGGTTTTCTTTGAGTAGGAAAGCGCGATGAACTGAAGCGAAACGACGACGACAATTACCAGGATAATGCCAAAAGCGATCATTTTTTGAGCGATTGACCCGGAAAACCAGTTGACGAAAAACGAGCCTTCCTTCCTGTTTTGAGCCAGCGGCTGCTTTCTCCATTTTCTGAGTGCTGATTGAATCAACTTGTCCACAGAAAAAGCAAACATACGTTTCCCCACATGTATCCCCCTTTTGCCAAATGGACCCTATCCCGGCAGACAAATGTCCCAGAAACAAGCCTCCAGCGAAACTTCAAGCAGGAAGAAAGCACGATGTTTTCTTGAGGCAATATCTGACACTTTTCAACTTCATCATATAACAATTACCCGAAATATGAAAGATTGGTAAAGAAAACCACCCAACCAAGCAAAGCCTTGTGTCGGGTGGTAACTGTTCTCCCTTGATCCGCTCCATCAATTATACAAATGGCAAGCGGTAAAATGACCCGGCTCAACCTCTTTCCATACCGGTTCCATCGCAGCGCATTCCGGCATCGCTTTCGGGCAGCGCGTGCGAAAATGGCAGCCGCTCGGCGGATTCATCGGGCTCGGGACATCCCCCTGCAGCACGATGCGCTCCCGCTTGCGCTCCACTTCCGGATCCGGAATCGGGATGGCCGACAACAGCGCCTGGGTATACGGATGCAGCGGCTTCTCATACAGCTTCTCGCTCTCCGCCAGCTCCACCATTTTGCCCAGATACATGACGGCCACGCGATCGGAAATGTATTTCACCATGGACAGATCGTGGGCGATGAACATGTAGGTGAGTCCCATTTTCTCCTGCAGCTGCTCCAGCAGGTTGACGACCTGTGCCTGCACCGAGACGTCCAGCGCGGAGATCGGCTCGTCACACACGATGAATTTCGGCTCCACGGCCAGGGCGCGGGCAATGCCGATCCGCTGCCGCTGGCCGCCGGAAAACTCGTGCGGGAAGCGGTCTATATGCCCAGGGTTCAAGCTAACCAGGGAAAGAAGCTCCTGGATGCGCTCCTTCCGCTCCTGTCCCGTCGCCAGCCCGTGGATGTCCAAAGCCTCCCCGATAATATCTCCTACCGTCATCCGCGGGTTGAGGGAGGCATACGGGTCCTGGAAGATCATCTGCATGTTGCGGCGCATCGCCTTCAGTTCGCTGCCCTGCAGTTTGCTGATGTTTTTCCCTTCAAAGATCACTTCGCCGGCGGTCGGTTCGTACAGGCGCAGAATGGTTCGTCCGGCCGTGGACTTCCCGCAGCCCGACTCGCCGACCACGCCCAAGGTTTCGCCGCGATTAATGGTAAACGAAATATCGTTGACGGCCTTCAGCGTCTGGCCTCCAACCTTGAAAAACTTTTTCAGATTGCGCACTTCAATCAATGTTTCCTGTGTTTGTGTTCCCATCGTGCGCTCCCTCCTATGAACCAGTCTTGCCCTGCGCAAGCGGATGATGCAGCCAGCAAGCCGATTGATGATTGCTGCGAACCATGTCCAGTTTGGGGTCATACAGTTGGCATACGCGCATCGCCGATTCGCACCGCGCTGCATATCCGCAGCCCGCCGGCGGTTTCAGCAAATCAGGCGGCGTGCCGTAAATCGGCGTCAGCGGTTCGTTCCGGTTCTGATCCAGCCGCGGTACGGAACGCAGCAGGCCTTTTGTATAGGGGTGCTGCGGGTTGTAGAAGATTTCGTCAACCGTTCCCGATTCCACAACTTTTCCGGCGTACATGACGATCACCCGCTCGCACATGTCAGCGACGACGCCCAGATCGTGCGTGATCAGGATGATCGACGTGCCCAACTTTTTCTGCAATTCTTTCATCAGCTCGAGGATTTGCGCCTGAATCGTCACATCGAGCGCGGTCGTCGGCTCGTCCGCGATCAGCAGCTGAGGCTGACAGGCCAGCGCAATCGCGATCATCGCCCGCTGCCGCATGCCGCCGGAAAACTCGTGCGGGTACTGGTTGACACGCCGCTCCGGCTGGGGAATGCCGACCATTTCCAGCAGTTCCACAGCGCGTTTGTGGGCAGCAGCTGCGCTCATTTTGTGGTGTTTGGTCAATCCCTCGGCAATCTGCTTGCCCACCGTCATCGTCGGGTTAAGCGAGGTCATCGGGTCCTGAAAGATCATCGAAATCTCTTTCCCGCGCACCTTCTCCATTTCTTTTTCGCTTTTCTTCAACAGATCCTGTCCATTGAACAGGATGCTGCCCTGTTTGTACTGAACCGGCGGCTGCGGCAGAAGCTTGAGGATGGACTGGGCCGTGACGCTCTTGCCGCACCCGGACTCGCCGACGATGCCGATCGCTTCTCCTTTGCCCACCTCAAAGTTGACGCCGCGCACTGCCTGTACTTCCCCGGCATACGTATGAAATGTAACGTGCAGGTCGCGCACTTCCAGTATTTTTTCCATTTTTTCCACCCTTTGCTTCACAAGTTATTTACGCATCCTTGGGTCAAGGGCATCCCGCAGACCATCGCCGAAGACGTTAAAGGCAAACATCGCCAGCGAAATCAAAAATCCGGGAATGAACAGCTGATAGGTATTGCCGACAAGCAGACTAACCAGTGCATCGTTGGCCATCGTCCCCCAGCTTGCTTGCGGCGCCGGTACGCCCAGGCCGAGGAAGCTGAGCGTCGCCTCGGCGAAGATGGCAGTAGGCACGGTCAATGTGATGTTAACGAGGATCGGTCCCATCGTGTTGGGAATGATGTGCTTGCGCAAAATCCAGCCGGTGCTGGCACCAAGTGCAAGCGCAGCCTGTACATACTCCTGCTCTTTCAACTGCAGCACCTGGCCGCGCACAAGCCGGGCCATCGGGATCCAGCCGGTGAGCGTCATCGCGATGATAATCGTCCACAGGCCCTGTCCCATCACGACCATCAGCAAAATCACCATCAGCAGGTACGGCACCCCGTAGAGCACTTCGGCGATACGCATCATGATATTGTCGACGCGGCCGCCTTTAAACCCGGAGATGCCGCCGTAGATGACACCGATGACAAAGTCGATCAATGCCGCCATCACCCCGATAAACAGGGAGATGCGCGCACCGTACCAGGCGCGTGTAAACAGGTCACGTCCCGAGGTATCCGTACCGAACCAGTGCTCAGCGCTCCAGCGCAGATTTTTCGCCTTAAAATCGATTCCGTGGTACGTGTAGCCGCTAATCATCGGGCCGATAATCGCCATAACCACCAGCCCGACGATCAGGAACAGTCCAACCATTGCCAATTTATTCATTTTTAAACGGCGCCACACATCTGCCCAGTAGGAGATGCTCGGACGCACGATCTTTTCCGTCTCCATTGAATTGTCAGCTACAGGCTGGAACAGTTCGGCAGTCAACTGCGGTTCATGCTGCATTTTTACTCCCCTCCTGTAACTTTGATGCGCGGATCAATCCACGTATACAATACGTCGATAACAAAAGTAAGAAAGATCAAAACCGCACTGTAGAAAACCGTAGAGCCGAGAATAACCGGATAGTCACGGTTGAAGATTCCTTTTACAAACATTTCGCCCATACCGGGTATGCCAAAAATGTGTTCGATCACAAAACTTCCCGTTACCAGGTTGGTCGCAATCACACCCAGTACGGTGACAATGGGCAGAATCGCGTTGCGGATCGTATGTTTCAGAATAACCATGCTTTTGGCGATCCCTTTTGCCTTAGCGGTTTTCACGTAATCCTGCGACAGCACTTCCAGCATGCTGGAGCGCATCAAGCGCGCCGTAAAGGCCATCGGCATCGCGGCCAGCGCAAGCGACGGCAGGATCGTATGCTTCCAGGTTCCCCACTGCGCAGGCGGCAGCAGCCCCCACTCCACGGCAACGTAGTTGATGAAGACAGTAGCAAGGATGAAGTTGGGCACGGAAAGACCAATGATTGCCAACACCATCGAGAGGTAGTCCGGATAGCGATTGTGGTAGAGCGCGGCAAATACACCGAAGATGATGCCAAGCGTCACCCCGATGATCAGCGCCTGCAGACCGAGATGCAGGGAAACCGGGAAACCTTCCCTGATGTAATCGTTGACAGTCAGCGTGCTTGACTTGATCGACGGTCCAAAATCAAACTGCAGAAGCGATTTCAAATAAAGGCCGTACTGTACGTACAAAGGCTCGTCCAGATGATAATACCTCATCAGATTCTCGAAGACGCCCGGCGGCATTTTTCCTTCTTTTGCAAATGGATTTCCTGGGATACTGTGCATCAGCACAAAGGTGAGTGTGATCACCATCCACAGTGTCAAGAGGGCCCAGCCGAGGCGCTTTAAAGTAAACCGTAACACCGAATACCCTCCATTCGTGTTTGCTTAATGAAGGGGGAACGCGCCAAGCATTCCCCCTGATTGATCCCTTGGTGATTACTTCTGGATGTCAGCGTATTTAAGTGTCGGATATTCTGTCGCCAGTGCGTAAACGCCTTTGACGTACGGTTTAACCGCATACGGCTTGGTGTAGAAGTAAATCGGCATGACCGGCATCTCGTCCATGAACAGTTTCTCGGCGTCACGCATTGCCTGCATGCGCACCTTCTGGTCGTTGGACTGTTTTGCCTTCTCAACCAGCGCGTCGTATTCCTTGTTCTTCCAGCCGGTATCGTTCTGCGTACTGAGGCTGGTAAACATGTCCATGAACGTCATCGGATCCATGAAGTCGCCAATCCAGCCGGCACGCGAAATATCGTAGTCAAGCTTGTGCTCTCTGTCGATTTTGACCTGGAACTCGGCATTTTCCAGTTCGCATTCGATGCCGAGGTTGTCGCGCCACATGCTTTGGATCGCTTCGGCAATCTTCTTGTGGGCGTCCAGCGTGTTGTACAGGATCTTGAACTTCGGCATGCTGGTCAGGCCTTCTTCTTTCAAGCCTTCTGCCAGCAGTTGTTTGGCCTGTGCAACATCTTCCTTGAAGTAGTCGGTTTGATGGAATTCGTTGCCGTTTTCGTCAACCGAGCCGAGAGCTACGAGCCCGTAAGCCGGTTTTTGTCCTGCCTGCGTAACGTTGTCGACGATCGCCTGACGATCGATCGCCATCGCCAACGCTTTACGTACTTTCACGTTGTTAAACGGTTTTTTGGTCGTATTGAAGCGATAGAAGTAAGTTGCATACTCCGGATCGATATGCAGTTCCGGGCTGTTGGACGATTTCAGCTGGCCGATTACGTCGGTCGGCAGCGGATAAGCAAGATCCAGATCGCCGCTGCGGTACATTTGCCATGCCGTGTTTTCGTCTTCGATCATGGCCCAGTCGATCTCGTCGATCTTGATCTTGTCCTTGTCGAAATAGTTTTCGTTTTTCACCATTTTCAGGCCTTCTTTATGCTTCCACTCCGTCAGCTTGAACGGTCCGTTGGAAACGAAGGTGGAGGCGTCGTTGGCCCAGTTCGGATTTTGCTCCTGAACTTTTTTGTTCACCGGGAAGTAGGTATAGAAACCGGCCAGTTCCAGGAAGTAAGCGGTCGGGTTGGTCAGTTTCACCTGCAGGGTTTTGTCGTCGAGCGCCTTTACCCCTACTTTGTCTTCCAGCGCCTTCAGTTTGGCAGGGTCTTTTTCTTTGCTGGTGTTGTACGCTTCGGCTCCTTCAATGTAGTAGAGCTGGTAAGCGTAGTCGGAAGCGGTGTTGGGATTGAGCGCGTATTTCCAGGCAAACTCAAAGTCGGCAGCGGTTACCGGGTCGCCGTTCGACCATTTGATGCCGTCGCGCAGATGGAAGGTATACGTTTTTCCATCCGGGCTGATGTCCCATTTTTCCGCCATCGCCGGTTCAATTTTGTTGCCCTCTACAACCTCGGTCAGACCAACGAACAGATGGCGCAGCGGCCAGGATTCATGCGTCCCCTGTGCCTTCGCGGGATGGAGCGAACCCGGCTCACTGGAGTTGTTGACGCGCAGGATCTTCGGCCCGGAGCTGCTGCTGTCGGTCGATCCGCCATTGGTAGCAGTCTGTCCGCCGTTATTGTTCTGGGCAGTGTTTGAACCTGTATCCCCGCTGCAGCCCGTAAGCGCTAACAGCCCGGCAAGGGACAGACTCAGCAATACAGAGATGCTTTTTTTCACTGAATTACCCTCCTTAATGATATATTTTGTATAGAGATGGACTGCGCGGCTGTTCTGCAGCCAGGCTCATCCAATGCTCTCCCCGTTTTCCGGAAATTTTCCGAAAAATTATGAGGAACTCCGGAAGCCGCGATTCAGAAGCAGCGCATAAGTAGCGAATAAATGCGCATCTTTGTTTTTTCCTGCAAACCGCACTGCTCTCGCAACAAACAAAATTATCATTTTTCGAAAAAAAGTATTTTATTTAACAACACAATACATAATATAAAACACAAATCAACCGTTGTAAATATAACCCCTGAAATTAATGGACGGGACCCGCTTATTTTTCAGCCGGATAACCGAAAAACGGCAGCGAATGAGAATATTCAAATATTCCAAGGTTAACTCAGGGCGGCCGTTTCAGAAAATTGGCAAAACGAGCATGAGAGGAAGTATGCGAATCCGCCAAGACAGCAGGAGAGGATCGGGAGAAAAGGGGCGGTTCTTTCCTTTTCCCCCCATTTCTCCCTATTATATATACTGGGTGAATCATCTGTCCAGATTAGGTAGCTGCGACGGTTGTGTAAAGCAAGTTTGGCCGTTCAACCGGTTCTGCCGAAATCTCAATCGCCGCCATTATCTCACGGCGGGCTGTTTCCGCGCTTTCCGGACTGTTGGCATAGACGGTCGCCAAGCGCGAACCCGCAGTGACCGGATCAGCAACTTTACCATTCAACAAAATGCCGACCCCCAGGTCAATCTCCATCTCTTTGGTCAGCCGGCCTGCCCCCAGCACCACGGAGGCCCGCCCGATTTTCTCCGCGTCTATTTTCGCAATAAAGCCGCTTTGTTCAGCCAACACGTCCAGTTTGTACGCCGCTTCGGGGAGGAGTGACGGATCGTCTACCACACGGGTGTCCCCGCCTTGAGCAGCAATGAGCTGCCGGAACTTCTCCTTTGCCGCACCGCTCTCAAGCAGCTCCTGCAGGTGCTCACGCGCTTGGGCAAACGTCTCGTGCCGACCTGCCAGCATCAACATATGCGCCCCGATGGTCAGAGCCAGCTCCGTCAAATCGTCCGGCCCCTTCCCCGACAGGCAGGCGATCGCCTCCCGCACTTCCAGGGCATTCCCCACCGCATAGCCAAGCGGCTGGTTCATGTCACTCAGCACGGCTACGGTTTTTCTTCCCACCTGCCGCCCGATCTCCACCATGGTCCGGGCCAATTCTTCCGCTGCCTCCACCGTTTTCATAAACGCGCCGCTTCCCACCTTCACATCCAGCAGGATCGCATCCGCTCCTGCGGAAATCTTCTTGGACATGATGGAGCTGGCGATCAGATGCACCGATTCGACGGTGGCTGTCACATCGCGCAGCGCGTACAATTTCTTGTCGGCAGGAGTCAGGTTGCCGGACTGACCGATCACCGCAATGCCGATGTCGCGAACCTGCGCCAAAAACTGCTCACGGGTTCGCTCCACCTGAAAGCCGGCGATCGACTCCAGCTTGTCGATGGTTCCGCCGGTATGGCCCAGACCGCGGCCGGACATTTTGGCTACCGGGATGCCGGCAGCCGCCACGAGCGGTCCCACCACCAGCGTGGTCTTGTCTCCTACCCCGCCCGTGCTGTGCTTATCCACCTTCACACCGGGAATCCCGGATAAATCCAACTGCTCTCCCGACGCGGCCATGGCCATGGTCAGCTCGGCGGTTTCCCGCGGAGTGAGCCCGCGCAGCACGACCGCCATCGCCCATGCGGACATCTGATAATCCGGAATGCTTCCTTCCGTATAGCCTTTGACGATAAACCGGATCTCTTCCGGCGAATGCTCCTTGCCATCCCTTTTGTCGGCAATCAAATCAACCATTCTCATGTCGTTACACCTCGGCTCCGATACATTTTCGCGTCCCTTACATTCTGGCAATGATGCCGTGAATGAGGGACAGGAAGGTGGTTTTCACCTTCTCGGTGGTTTCCATCACTTCCTCATGGGAGAGCGGCTGATCGAGGATACCGGCAGCCATGTTGCTGATGCAGGAAATGCCCAGCACGTTCAACCCCATGTGGCGGGCAACGATCACTTCCGGAACGGTGGACATGCCGACCGCATCGCCGCCCAGGTAACGGAACATGCGGATTTCAGCGGGCGTTTCGTAGCTGGGGCCAAGCAGTCCGACATACACCCCTTCCCGCAGAGCAATGCCCAGCTCCTCCGCCACGCTTTTCGCCAGGGCGCGCAGCTTCCGGGAGTACGCTTCCGACATATCGGGAAAGCGCGGGCCGAAGCGCTCGTCATTGGGTCCGATCAGGGGGTTGCGGAAGGTCATGTTGAGATGGTCGGCGATCAGCATCAGATCTCCGGGGCGGTAGCTTTCGTTGATGCCGCCCGCCGCATTGGTGATGATCACCGTCTCCACCCCGATCAGCTTCATCACCCGGATGGGGAATGTGACCGCATCCAGGTCGTGGCCTTCATAATAATGGAAACGCCCCTGCATGGCCACCACCTGTTTGCCCTCCAGCCTGCCGATCACAAGCTGCCCTTTGTGCCCGACGACCGTGGACCGGCTGAACCCCGGAATCTCTTGATACGGGATGATGACCGGATTTTCAATCTCTTCCGCCAATACGCCCAGTCCGGAACCCAGGACGAGGCCGATGGTCGGCTTCTCCGTCAATTTCGCTTCGATCGTTTCTTTTGCTTGTTGATACAGATCCATGGTATTCCACCTCTTGTTACAAACTGGTCAGGAAGCTCTTGCCGATGGCAGGCATGGGGACGCCAAAATTGTCCGCGATGGTGGCCCCGACATCGGCAAACGTTTCGCGCACGCCGAGCGATCCGCCACTCGGCAGGCCTTTGTAGAAAACCAACAGCGGCACATACTCCCGGGTATGATCCGTTCCGTGATGGGTCGGGTCGTTGCCGTGGTCGGCGGTGATGATCAAAAGATCGTTCTCCTGCAGGTGCCCCACAATCTCCGGCAGACGCGCATCGAACTCCATCAGGGCGCGGCCATACCCTTCCGGATCGCGGCGATGGCCGTACTTGGCATCGAAATCAACCAGATTGACGAAGCTGAGGCCCGTAAACGCTTCCTTCATCGTGCCGATCAACTGATCGACCCCGTCCATGTTGTCCTTCGTCCGGATGGCCCGCGTCACCCCTTCGTCCGCGTAAATGTCGGAGATTTTTCCGATGGCGATCGATGCGAAGCCGTGCTCCTGCAGGCGGTTCATGACGGTTGGCGCGGGCGGCTTCACCGAGTAGTCATGGCGATTGGCCGTCCGGACGAACGCGCCGGGCTTGCCCACAAACGGCCGGGCGATCACCCGCGTGACGGCATACTCGTCGCGCAGCGTCAGTTCTCTTGCCACCTCGCAGATCCTGTACAGTTCCTCCAGGGGAACGATCTCTTCGTGGGCCGCAACCTGGAAGACGCTGTCCGCCGACGTATAGACGATGACGGCGCCCGTGCGCATATGTTCTTCGCCCAGTTCGTCCAAAATGGCGGTACCCGACGCCGGTTTGTTGCCGAGCACCTTGCGGCCGATGCGCTTCTCGAACTCGTCGATCAGCTCTGCAGGAAAGCCGTTGGGATAGGTGCGAAACGGGGTGGAAACATGCAGCCCCATGATCTCCCAGTGGCCGGTCGTGGTATCTTTCCCGACGGAGATTTCCTTCATTTTCCCCCAATGGGCGCGCGGCGTCTCTGCCGGCGACACATGGTGGAGCGGCGCGATATTGCCGAGACCGAACGATGCCAGGTTCGGCAGCGCAAAGCCGGGCACCCGCTCGGCAATATGGCCCAAGGTATGCGCCCCTGTGTCGTCGAACTGGGCGGCATCCGGCAGTTCTCCAATTCCTACGCTATCAAGCACGATCAAAAAGATACGCGAAAAACGCGGCATGGCGACTCCTCCCTGTCGGTATGGATTTGATGAAAAAAAGAGAGCCTACGCTCTCGGATGTGTCTTGGCATAAACGTCTTTTATGCGGGTACGAGTAACGTGCGTATAGATCTGGGTCGTGGAAATATCGGCATGGCCAAGCATCTCCTGGACCGAGCGCAAATCGGCTCCATTCTCCAGCAGATGGGTGGCAAAGGAATGCCGCAGCGTATGCGGCGTAATCTCCGTGCGAATATTTACTTGTCGGGCGTAGCGTTTCATGATTTTCCAGAAGCCCTGCCGGGTAATCTGCTTGCCGAGATGATTGAGAAACAAGGCGGTTTCCTGCTTTTCTTTCAGCAGCTTCGGCCGCCCCACCTCGATGTACTGCCGAACGATCTCGATCGCCATCGAGCCAAGCGGGATGATGCGCTCCTTTGACCCCTTGCCCAGGCATTTGACAAACCCCATCTCCAGATTCACATCCCCGATCGAGAGGGAGACCAGCTCCGAAACCCGGATGCCGGTCGCATACAGCAACTCCAGCATCGCCTTGTCCCGCAAGCCTGCCGGATGATGCACCTCGGGGCCATCCAGCAGCCGCTCCACCTCTTCGATGGTGAGCACCTTGGGCAGCCGCTTCTCGATCTTCGGCGTTTCCAGATGGATCGACGGATCTTTCTCCAGATGCTTGTCACGCACCAGGAATTGATAAAAGGCGCGGATCGATGCCATATTGCGTGACAGCGTCGCCGTCGCCCTTCCCTTTTCCTGCAGGGTGAAGAGATAGCCGATGATATGTGAACGGGTGGAATCGCGGATGTCCGTAACGCCATGGTCGCGCAGATACGCCGTGTACGCCATCAAATCGCGCTGATAGGATTCCAGCGTATTGGCCGCCAATCCTTTTTCCACGGCAAGAAAATGGATGAAGTGATCGATCAGCATCTCCATGAAGCGTTTCTCCTTCAGTGAAAGTGAAAGTTTCTTCTAAACCTTTCCACACCGAACGAGAAAATTCCTCTTTTTTCATGGGGAAAAAAGAGGTTACTCCCCGACCAGATAAAAGAGCTGCAGGCGGCCTGCATACCAGCTTCCATCCTGCGGGGATGGGCCATTGATCAGCTTGACCACCTTCACGGCATTCCCGTTGGGTTCCCGGTACGGATTGCCCGGCAGCACATGGTCGGTCAACAGCAGTATAATTCCGTAAGAGAGAAGCGCACAGGTGACGAACAGCAGCATGAAACGCAACGCCTCCATGAGCCTGCGCATGGGAACCGCCATGTTGTCGCTCCCTCCCTTGTTGTCGTTGCCTCCATTATATGCGGCCTGCCATCGCGCCATGCGCCTATACCGATGCTTCCTGCACAATCTCTCCGAGAGGCGTGTACGGGAGATTCAGGGATGTGGCCACCGCTTCGTAAGTGATTTGTCCCTCGATCACATTGACGCCCCGGGCAAGCGCTTTGTTTTCCGCGATGGCTTTTCGGTACCCTTTGCTGGCGATCTGCAGACCGTACGGAATGGTCACATTGGACAGAGCAAGCGTTGACGTGCGGGGAACTGCGCCGGGCATGTTGGCGACCGCGTAATGGACCACGCCATGCTTCACATAGGTGGGATCGCTGTGCGTGGTGATCCGGTCCACCGTTTCAATCGATCCGCCTTGATCGATAGCCACGTCCACGATGACGGAACCAGGAGCCATCGTCTTGACCATCTCTTCGGTAACCAGCTTCGGCGCCCGCGCCCCGGGGATCAAGACGGCCCCCACCAACAGGTCCGCCTCTTTCACCGCCTGCGCGATGTTGTAGGAATTGGACATCAACGTATGCAGGCGGCCGTGGAACTGGTCGTCCAATTCCCGCAGCCGGTTGGCGTTGACATCGATCAAGGTGACATCGGCTCCAAGCCCGATCGCCATTTTGGCCGCATTGGTGCCGACAACGCCTCCCCCAATAATCACGACCCTGCCAGGGGGGACGCCCGGAACACCGCCGAGGAGAATCCCCTTGCCGCCGTGCGGTTTTTCCAGGAACTGCGCGCCGATCTGCACCGACATGCGTCCCGCCACCTCGCTCATCGGCATCAGGAGCGGCAGGTGACCGTCCTCGGTCTGAATCGTTTCGTAGGCGATGGCGATCACTTTCTTCTGCCGCAGCTGTTCGGTCAATTCGCGCTCCGGTGCCAGGTGGAGGTATGTAAACAGAATCAGGTTCTCCCGAAAAAACGGATATTCGTCCGGCAGAGGCTCCTTCACCTTGCAGATCATCTCCGCCTTCTCCCACACCTCTTTGGCCGTGGACAGGATCCGGGCCCCTGCCGCCTTGTAATCTTCGTCCGGAAATCCGCTGCCCGTGCCCGCCTGCGTCTCCACGTACACCTCATGGCCGGCCTGAATGTAGGCGGCTGCCCCGGCGGGAGTGAGGCCGACGCGATTCTCGTTGTTCTTGATCTCTTTTGGTACGCCGATGATCATCTGGTACGCCCTCCTGCTGTCAAAGTATCACAGGTATAGGATGTCCAGATGGGCGGGCGTCAAACGAAAAACTTCTCTGCCGCGAGAGAAGTTTTCTTATTTGAAGTCTTCGATATTCACCTTGTCGATACAGCGGTGGCAGATGCCATAGAATGTCAACCGGTGATCAAGAATGGAGAAATTGTAGACCGTTTTGACTTTCTCTTCAGCTGACACCAGCAGATCCTCAAAAATCTCGTCGACCGTACCGCAGTTGAGGCACACCAGATGATGGTGGTGGTATTCCGCATTGTCATCGCGCAGATCGTAGCGGGCCACGCCATCCCCGAAGTTCATTTTGTGGATGATTTTCAGTTCGCTAAGGAGATCAAGCGTGCGATACACCGTGGCAAGACCGATTTCGGGGGCTTTTTCCTTCACCAGAAGGTAGACATCTTCCGCACTCAGATGATCTTCCTCGTTTTCCAGCAAGACACGAACAGTGGCTTCACGCTGCGGCGTCAATTTATAGTTTTGGGAATGCAGCTGCTGTTTAATCTTTTCTAATTTTTCTTCCATGATTGCCCCTCCCCGCTCGCCTCTGTGCTTGGCCAGCATATGCCCCATGGCAGGACACAAAAGCATGAAAACCTGTTCCTATTATAGAGGAGGGCATTCCTTGAAGTCAAATACATCTGTTCTTACATGATAATTATTCTTAATTAATCACGTATTGCATCAAGGCGGGCGAGACATAGGTTTCAAACAGGGCGGCGATCGTCAAGACAGCCAGCATGGCGAACACGAGGCCGGTGTAGCTGATGAAGTAGGGCAGGATGACATCCCGTTTGGACAGCAGGCGCGTTCTGATCAGGCGCAGCGAAAAAGAGATCCCCCCCACCCCGACGATCAGCAGGGCCGGGACGATCAGCATGTTTTGCGGCAGCACGCCCACCAGCGAGAAGGTGACGCCCTGCCACTGCAGCTGGTCAACGAGAAAGCCTACGGTAAAGCCGACGATCACCCCTTTCAGGAACAGGAGCAGCAGGATGAGCGGCAGACCGATGATCGAGAGCCCGAGGATCCACATCACGCCGATCGTTTTCAGATGATAGCCGAACGTTTGCTGAAAATGGAGGCCCGGATCGGCAATCCCGTTTTCATCCATGTTGGCGAAAAAATAATGGAGAAAGCCGATCAGCTCCTGCTTTTGCGAAAGATCCAGCGCGTTGACGATCACTGCCCCGAAGATCACGCCCATAGCAAACAAGACGACGGCAAACAGATAAAGGGACTGATGCTCCTGCATATAGGCCTGCAGCGTATGGCGTACGCGTCTCTTCATCCCGCTTCCTCCTACCCGAACCCTGGTTTCTACCAGCGTATGCGGACAGGCCACCCGCTATGACTGACCGGCTTGCTTCACCCTCTCCCAGACGGTAAAGCGGTATGGGTACGGGTTCTCTTCATTCTGAGTACCGGGCTCGCTGGAGATCAGCCGCCATTCGGACTCGTCGTAAGAGGGAAAATAGGCATCGCCCGTAAAGGCATGGTCGATCAAGGTAATGTACATGCGGTCGGCAAACGGCAGAAAGAGACGGTAAATCTCGGCTCCCCCGATCACGAACGCTTCTTCTTCCTGCGGCAGACGGGCCATAAGCTCATCCACGGAATCATAGGTGGTACAGCCTGCCGGACGGAAATCCTTCCGCGTCGTCAGGATGATGTTTCTCCGGTTGGGCAGCGGCCTGCCGATCGATTCATAGGTTTTGCGCCCCATGATGACGGTTTTTCCGCTCGTGACCCGCTTGAAATACTGCAGATCCGCCGGCAGGCGCCAGGGCAGGCCGTTGTTGCGGCCGATCAGCCGGTTTTGGTCCATGGCAACGATCAGGGAGATCATACCGCTACGTCCATCTCCAATCTGGGATGATGCCGATAATCGATCAGTTTGATATCATCCGCCGTAAAATCATAAAAGTTGGTAATCTCCGGATTCAGCCAGAGCTTGGGCGCCGGATACGGCTCGCGCCGAAGCTGCTCTTCCAAGGCGGAGAAGTGATTCTCGTAAATGTGGACGTTGTTCATGTAGTGGACGAATGTGCCCGGAACCAGGCCCGTCACTTGGGCGACCATATGGATCAGCACCGCGTACTGCGTGAAATTGAACGGCACGCCCAACCCAAGATCGGCGCTGCGCTGGACCAGCGTACAGTTGAGACGTCCGGCGCTGACGTCCCACATGGTCATAAACGCGCATGGCTGCAGCGCCATATCATCCAGATCGTTCAAATCCCACAGGCTGATGATGTGGCGCCGGCCCTGCGGGTCCCGCTTCAGACCATCGATCAGCTTGTCGATCTGCTTGTGTTTGCGCACCTGGTAGCCGTACGCCTTCCCGATCGTCCCGTCCTCCCGGGCCCACTCATCCCAGACCGTCACGCCCATCTCCTGCAGCGTCTTCACGTCATTGCTTTGCAGCACATAAATCCATAACAGCTCCTTGACCGCCGTTTTGAAAAACACCTGCTTGGTGGTCAGGATGGGAAATTCCTTCTGCAGATCGAACGTGAAGGAACGGCCGAACAATTTCTTGGTGGGAATGCCCGTCCGGTTGTTGTCATAATACCCGTTTTCAAGTACATCCCTGACCAGGGCAAGATACTGCTGATCCGCACTGTTCATCGTCATGCGACTCCCCTTTTTAAGCCAACATCGCTCAGTCCATTATAGAGAGCATGACCGCGCTTTGTCATCCTCTCTTTTCACATGTCTGCACCCTGCCATAAGTCCCTGCACCGCCGGCGGAGATGGCCAGCTTGCCGGCTCTGGCCAGGATGATCGTCCTGGCCGCCGCTTCCCCCACGATAGACGCCAGCTGTTCCTCGTCCGTGCGGTGCAGGATATTCATCTCCGTGCCAAACGCCTGGTACAGTTTTTCCCGCGTCTTTCGTCCCACCCCGGGAATGAATTCGAGCGGGATCTGTTCCACATACGGCGGGCGATGGGGTGGATGAACGCCGGCCGGCAGGTCAGCCAGCTGCTCCACGCGTTCCGCTACTCCTCTGACCACCGCCTTGTACCCGCAGTGCGGACAGCGCCCGTCCCCTTCCACCGGCAGCGGGGCATGGCACGACTGGCAGGTGGTCTGATGGTATTTGCCCAGGCGGGGATGCAGACCGTAGTTGGCTGCCACGCCTCTCCCGTCCGCACGCTGCAAGGCTTTGCGCCACTCTTCAAAGCACGGTTCGGCCATGCGGATCGCCTGGTATTCCCGCCCGATTTTGGACAGCGAATGGGCATCGGAGTTGGTGACGAATGTCTTGTCGTGCAGTTCGCTGAGCCGATCCGCCATCTCCGTGTTGGCGGAAAGGCCCAATTCGACGGCATTCACCAGCGCCGGGTCGAGGACATCGGCCAGCCGATCCGCACAACTGCCGTACAGCCCCTTGTGAGGCGTGAAAATATGGGCGGGGATCAGGATCCCTTCCTGTGACGCCAGATACTCCTGCAGTTCATGCAGGCCGGCCGCGATCCGCTGCGAGCTGAGGTTGACGTTCTTGCAGCGGGCGGAGAGCCAGCGCGTGAACCGGGACATCTTGTCCAGCGTGGGCAGATAGCAGAGAAAATGGGCCTCCCCGCGCCCCGGTTCCTTGATCTCCACTTCACACCCCAACAGCAGCATGGTCTGCTTGTAGGCGATGCCTCCGAGAGGATGGGGAACTGCCTGCCTGCGCTCCATCAGCTCGGCCAGCTCCTCCTGCACCTCCGGGGCATGGGCGTCGATGATGCCGATCATCTCCATGCCCTTGCGCTCCGACGCCTCTTCCAGAATGCGCGTCAGCGTCATCTGCCGGGATGCGGTTATCTTGACCGGTCTGCCGCTCTGTGTGCCGCCCACATGGATATGCAGGTCGCAAAAGAAGGAACGCAAACGGTCAGCCACGGCCTTTCAGCACCCGATTCTCCCAGGCGTACAAAGCAAGCACCGTCTTCGCGTCGCGTATCTTGCCCGTGCGATGCAGTTCATGCGCCTCTTCCAAGGTAAGCGCAAGCACCTCCACAAATTCATCTTCGTCCAGACGGGTTGTCCCCGCCTTCAGCCCGGTTGCCACGTAGAGATGAAGCAGTTCATCCGCGAAACCGGGCGACGTGTAGAAGGAGCTGAGATGCTCAAAATGCTCCGCGTGATACCCCGTCTCCTCCTCCAGCTCCCGCTTGGCACACGCAAGCGGATCTTCCCCCTTCTCCAGCTTGCCTGCCGGGATTTCCACGATGGTCAGCTCCAGGGGCTTGCGGAATTGACGCACCGCAATCATCTTTCCGTCATCCGTCAGAGGCAGGACGGCCACGGCTCCCGGATGATGGACGATCTCCCGCTTCGCTGTTTTGCCATTGGGCAGCACGACCTGATCCACTTTTACCTGAATGATGCGTCCGTCATAGATCGTTTCGCTTGCAATGGTGCGTTCATACAAGGCATCTTTGTCAGCCATTTCATCCACCTCAACGGTCATTTTTGGTCTAAACAGACGGTTTGATCCATAAGCTTACAACGAGAAAGGCTTGTCCCAGACGCAACCCAACGGAGGCGATCTTTATGAAAACGTACACGGCACGCGGCCAGCTGCGCATGGTGGGCAAAGTGTGGGAGATCCGCGCTACGCTTCGCCACATGTCCAAAAAGAACGAAACGCTGCAAGAATGGCTTCTGCGCCGAGACAGGGCGACCAGACGCTAGGCGGCGCTCCCCTGCTGACCGCTTGCAAGGCGACTTCTGCCGCAAGAAACGCTGCCTGAAACGGCGACGGATCGTCCGCCAGCGTCCGCCCCATGGTGGCAAGCGGCAGCGGATAGCTGGCCTGAAGCGACTCCATCTCCGCGAGGGAAGGCGCGTCCAGGACGACACGGAGGTGCCTGGCTTCCATCCGGTCTTCGCTCTCCTGCGCCTCCAGCAAGGCATCGCGGTCATCTCCAAAGCGCGGGACGGGCAGCATCACCGGACGGAGCGTGAAGCGCTTCAACACCGTACGGGTATGATGGCTCATCCCCTGATGGCGCGGCCGCGGGTCGGAGAAGCTGATGCGCGGGACGACGATCGGGATTCCCCCGAGCAGCGAGACCGCATGGATCACCTCGGCAAGCTGCATCCCGGAAAACCCCAGCGGTGTCCCCGTCCCGGCCACCCCTGGACCCAGCAGACACAGCAGCAGATCCCCTTTGGCCACCCATTTGGCGGCCAGCAGACCAGTATGGAGATTGACGGCCTCCAGATCGCCGCCCCAGGCTTGGCCGGTCGTCACCGTGGCCTTAAGCAAACCCAGCCGCCGCAGCGTCCGGACGTGGCGGCTGACGAGTATCGGTAGCGCTGCGCCGTCCGGCATGATATACACCAGGCTGCGGTCCGGCTCCCGCTGTTTGAGCGCAAGCACGAGCAGGGGCAGCAGGCTGTGCAGTTCCCCAATCAGCACGGGGGTGCCTTCCAGCGTAAGCGCGTCATTAACAAACAGCGCATGATGCGGACTGTTCTGCTCTTCGACGGCATCGACGGCCAGCTGCAGGGGGGAGTAGCGCATTTTGACGATATGCCCCCACGCGGTCGGGTAGAGATCGGTTTCTCCCGCTTGCTCCAGTCTGCCGATCACGAAATGATACCCTCCTGTTCCCAATCCCAACACGCCTGCGGTGGTATTGATCAGCACACGTTCCCCCGCGCGGCAGCGCCCTGTCTCCCGCCAGTAGCAGAACGCCTGCCCGATGGCACCGCTGCCCAGATGGCGGATCGACAGCGTCTGCCATCCGTTCTCTTCGCCTGACACACCCAACACTTCCGCTGTGGCTACACGCAGCATAGAGGCCCTCCTTTCCATCCCCCTTCCATCGTATGCGGCAGAGGA
Organism: Brevibacillus sp. SYP-B805; assembly: GCF_011059135.1. Classification (GTDB taxonomy): domain Bacteria; phylum Bacillota; class Bacilli; order Brevibacillales; family Brevibacillaceae; genus Brevibacillus_F. The sequence continues at coordinate 138,947 of NZ_JAALGD010000003.1, forward strand.
GGCCGCCATACAACGGAATGGGAAAGGAAAAAGAGGATGGGTCTTCCCCCGTCCTCTTTCACATCTCTGCCGTTGTCTATTCAAGCACTTCCTGAATAATGGCCAGCACCAGCTCGGCCGCTTTATTCAATTCCTCGATCGGCATCCGCTCGTTTTTCGTATGGATCTCCTCATAGCCGATCGCCAGGTTGACGCTTGGAATCCCGTAGCCGTTGAAGTGGTTGCCGTCACTGCCGCCGCCGCTCTTGACCAGTTCCGGTTCGCGGCCCACCCGTTTCACGGCGTTCATCGCTTTTTGCACGACCGGGGTATCCTGGTCGAACTTATAGCCATGGTACATGAAGATGACCTGGTTTTCGCAGCGAGCGCCCATCTCCGCCGCCGCTTCTTCATAGGCGGTGGTCATTTTCTTCACCTGCTCCTCCAGCTTCTCCATCACGAGGCTGCGCGCTTCCGCCCACACTTCCACGAAGTCGGTGACGATGTTGAACGCTTTGCCGCCCTCAAAACGGCCGATGTTGGCCGTGGTATCCTCATCGATCCGCCCCAGCGGCATGCGGGAGATCGCCTTGCTTGCGACCGTGATGGCGCTGATGCCGTCCTCCGGATTGACGCCGGCGTGAGCGGCTTTGCCGTGGATTTTGGTAATGATGCGGTACTGCCCGGCACCTGCCACGGTGATTTTGCCCACCGGTCCTTCCGAGTCAAAAATAAAGCCCATGTCCGCCTTGAGCAGGCTGGCGTCCATGTTGCCGGAACCCAGGAGCCCGGATTCTTCCCCGACGGTAAACACCACCTGAATCGTCGGATACGGCAGGTTGTTTTCCTTTGCGGTGCGGATGCCTTCCAGGATGGCGGCGATGCCCGCCTTGTCATCGGCACCGAGAATCGTCGTGCCGTCGGACACCACATAGCCGTCCTTGACGGAAGGTTTCACCCCATTGCCCGGGACCACTGTATCCATATGGCTGCTGAACAGAATCGTCGGTCCCTTGGCTGTGCCGGGAAGGGTGGCCACCAGGTTGTTCGCTTCATGGCCGATCTTGGCGGCCACATCGTCCTCTTCGACGGTGAAGCCCAACGCAAGCAGTTTTTCTTTCAAAACTTTCTGGATCGCGGCTTCATGTTTCGTTTCGCTGTCGATCTGGACCAATTCCAGAAACTCGTTTAACAATCGTTGGTAGTTGATCAAGGCAATTCCCCCTATGTATGGATTGGACGGCTAACTTGATTCGGCTCTATCAGTATAAACCAAACCGGCAAGTTTCTCCATACGTTGGGCGTGATTATAACGGAATGTTGCCGTGCTTTTTGTCCGGCCGCTTTTCCCGTTTGCCGCGCAGCATCTCCAGGGAGCGTTTCAGATGCTTTCTGGTTTCGCGCGGGTCGATCACATCGTCCACCATGCCATGTTCGGCGGCTACATACGGGTTGGCGAATTTCTCCCGGTACTCCGCGATTTTCGCCTGGCGGGTAGCGGCCGGATCATCGCTTTGTTCGATCTCTTTCGCGAAAATGATGTTGGCTGCCCCCTCCGGCCCCATCACGGCGATCTCCGCATTGGGCCAGGCGTACACCACGTCGGCGCCGATTGCCTTCGAATTCAGCGCGACATAGGCGCCGCCGTACGCTTTGCGGGTGATTACGGAAATCTTCGGCACGGTCGCTTCCGAGTACGCGTACAAAATCTTGGCGCCGTGGCGGATGATGCCCCCGTGTTCCTGATTGATGCCCGGGAAAAAGCCCGTTACGTCCACAAACGTGATCAGCGGAATGTTGTAGCAATCGCAGGTGCGGATGAAACGGGCCAGCTTGTCCGACGAGTCGATATCCAACCCACCGGCCATCACCTTTGGCTGATTGGCGACCAGGCCGACCACCTGGCCGTCGATCCGGCCGAATCCCACCACGATATTCCTGGCAAAATTGGGGTGGATCTCCAGAAAATCGCCATGATCGACGATCAATTCCAGCACTTTCTTCACATCGTACACTTTTGTCCCAGCCACCGGAACCGCATCGATGATCGCCTCGATCCAGTCCCCGGGGTCCCCGTCATAGTGGAGGCGCGCCGGTTCTTCGCGGTAGTTCTGCGGCAGGAATGACAGCAACCTGCGCACCTGCGCCAGCACCTCTTCTTCCGTCGCCGCGGTGAAATGGGCGTTTCCGCTGATGGAGGAATGAACCGCGGCGCCGCCCAGATCTTCGCTGCTGATCTTCTCGCCCGTTACGGTCTCGATCACTTTCGGTCCGGTGATAAACATCTGGGAAGTTTTCTCCACCATGAACACGAAGTCCGTGATGGCGGGCGAGTAGACCGCCCCACCGGCACACGGCCCCAGAATGACCGAGATCTGCGGAATCACGCCGGAATAGATGGAGTTGCGGTAAAAAATATGGCCGTAGCCGTCCAGCGAGACCACGCCCTCTTGGATGCGGGCGCCCCCGGAGTCGTTCAATCCGATGACGGGTGCCCCGTTTTTCGCCGCAAGATCCATGATGTTGGCAATCTTTTTGGCATGCATCTCCCCGAGCGCGCCCCCAAACACGGTGAAATCCTGGGCAAACACATAAACAAGGCGGCCGTTTATTTTCCCGTAACCCGTGACGACCCCTTCCCCGGGCGCTTCCAGCTTATCCATGCCGAAGTGGGCGGCGCGATGCTTGACGAAGGGCTGCAGCTCCACAAAACTGTCGGGATCAAGCAAAATGTCAAGCCGCTCGCGTGCGGTCAGCTTGCCGCGATTGTGCTGCGCGGCGATCCGCTCGTCGCCGCCGCCCAACTCCACCTTCCGCTTGCGTTCGTACAATTCGTCGATTTTTTCGTACATCTGGTCGCTCATTCGCTCTGGTGCTCTCCCTTCGCTGCCGGATATTGGCACAATTCAAACAGGACCCCGCCGGCCGCCTTCGGGTGCAGGAAGGTGATCTGCGCTCCATGGGCCCCGGTTTTGGGGGTCTCGTGGATCAGCGGGACGCCGTTCTCCTTCAGTCTGGTCAGCCGTTCTTCGATGTCATCCACATCGAGGGCGATATGATGAATGCCTTCCCCGCGCTTCTCCAGAAACCTGGCGATCGGGCTGTCCGGGCCAAGCGGCTCCAGCAGTTCGAGACGGCTCTCCCCGATGCCGAGAAACGCGATGCGCACCTGCTCGCTCTCCACCACTTCGGTTCCCAGGAGCGGCAGTCCCAGTTGTTCGGTGTAAAAAGGCAGCGCCGATTCGATGCGGCTGACCGCGATCCCGATGTGGGCGATTTTTTTCGGCGGCTGCACCAGGCTCATCCGCTTGCGCTTTACGTTGTTGCGGATAAAATCCGCCGTCACGGCTGTGGGGGTTCCCGGCGTGAAGATTTCCGAGATGCCCTGGGACTTCAGAAAGGGGATGTCCTCCTGCGGAATCACCCCTCCCCCCACCACCAGAATATCGTCTGCTCCGTGTTCACGCAGCAGTCTCACTACCTCCGGAAACAGTTCGTTATGAGCGCCGGACAGGCAGGAAAGCCCGATACAGTCCACATCCTCCTGAATGGCCGCGTTCACGATCTGTGCCGGCGTCTGCCGCAAACCGGTATAGACGACCTCCATCCCTTCATCCCGCAAAGCCTGGGCCACGACCAGCGCTCCCCGGTCGTGCCCGTCCAGTCCCGGTTTTGCGACGAGAACGCGTATCTTTTGATTCATAGTTGCTCCTCCCTTTCATCGAACATGCCATGCTCTACACGGGCCGATACTCTCCGAACACCTGCCGGAGCACGCCGCAAATCTCTCCGATCGTCGCATAGCTGCGCACGCAGTCCAGGATGAGCGGCATCAGGTTTTCGCTGCCTTCCGCCCCTTGCTTCAGGCGATTGAGCGTTTGCTCGACACGCTCCCGGTCACGCCGAGCCCGCAGCGCATCCAGCCTCTCTTTCTGCTTGCGGCCAAGGGTGGGATCGACGCGCAGCAGTTCCGGCTGGGGTTCGTTTTCCAGCTTGAAGCAGTTCATGCCGACGACCAGTTCCTCCCCGCTTTCGATCCGCCGCTGCGTTTCGTATGCCTGCTTGTGAATCTCCCGCTGCATGTAGCCGGCTTCCACGGCAGCCACCGCTCCGCCCATTTTTTCGATCTTCTCCAGGTATGCAAGCGCTTTGTACTCAATCTGATCGGTCAGGTACTCCACATAGTAGGAACCGGCGAGCGGGTCAACGGTATCGGTCACGCCGCTTTCGTACGCAATGATCTGCTGGGTCCGCAGGGCGATGCGCGCCGACTCCTCCGTCGGCAGTGCCAGGGCTTCGTCGCGCGAGTTGGTGTGCAAGCTCTGCGTGCCGCCCAGGACGGCCGCCAGCGCCTGGATGGTGACGCGGACGATGTTGTTGTCCGGCTGCTGGGCGGTCAGGGTGGAGCCGCCGGTCTGCGTATGCACGCGGAACTGCCACGACTTCGGATTCTTCGCGCCGTACCGCTCCCGCATCAGCCGCGCCCACATGCGGCGGGCTGCCCGGAATTTGGCGATCTCTTCAAAGAAGTTGTTGTGGCCGTTAAAGAAGAACGACAATTGCGGGGCAAAGCGGTCGATATCCAAGCCGGCCTGCAGCGCTGCTTCCACATAGGCGATACCGTCCGCCAGCGTAAACGCCACTTCCTGCACGGCAGTGGACCCCGCTTCCCGGATGTGATACCCGCTGATGCTGATGGTGTTCCATTTCGGCACATGCTCGGCGCAGTAGGCAAAAATATCGGTGATCAACCGCATGGAAGGTTTCGGTGGGAATATATAGGTCCCTCTCGCAATATACTCTTTCAAAATATCATTTTGGATCGTGCCGGACAGCTTCTCCGAAGGCACCCCCTGCTTTTCTCCCACGGCGATGTACATGGCCAGGAGCACGGCAGCAGGAGCGTTGATCGTCATCGAAGTGCTGACCCGATCCAGCGGAATGCCTTCCAGCAGGATCTCCATATCCTCGAGGGAATCGATCGCTACCCCGACTTTGCCTACTTCGCCCGCCGCCATCGGATCGTCGGAATCGTAGCCGATCTGGGTAGGCAGGTCAAACGCAACGCTTAACCCGGTCTGTCCCTGCTCCAGCAGATAACGGAAACGTCGGTTGGTCTCCTCGGCCGAGCCGAATCCGGCGTACTGCCGCATCGTCCACAAACGTCCCCGGTACATATTGGGCTGCACGCCGCGAGTATAGGGATATTCGCCCGGCAGTCCAACCTTTTCCATGTAAGCGTCATCAATTTCTTTTGGCAGATAAAGGGGGGCTACCTCTATATCGGATGAGGTGGCAAAGCGAGACTTGCGCTCGGGGGCTTTGGCCAACCGTTCGGCCAACTGTTGTTGCCACTGCTGATAGAGTTGGGTAAAATCTTCTTTAGCCAAACGAACACACTCCTTCTTGTAGCGGTTCAACGCATACACTCTGGATACCATTCTAGCACAGCAGCGCCCATTTTCACACGCGCCATTTCTCTTTCTTTTGCACGTTTTCAAGGAGGTTGCATGATGAAACAATCGACCGTGGCAAAAATTCTGATTTTGCTGTTGGTCCTGGCCTTGATTCTTCCGACGGTATTTACGTTTCATCCTTAACGCTTGATTGACGAACAGCAGCAAAATCCCCCTCGCGCCGGAGGGGGATTTTGCTGTTTCCTTATTTATATACGCCGATGCTGGCTGTTTTCGCGTCCCAAACCACTTTGTAACCCAACCGATCGGTGATGAATCTGAGCGGAACCATCGGCATGCCGTTTTTCAATACGACAGCGGCTGGCAAGGTTGCCTCCGTTACTCCCACACGGGCCTTGTTGGAACCCACCGTGAGACGAATCACATTGGTGCCGCTGATAATGGCCACGGTGCTGTTGTTCCACTGGGTCGTCAATGCCAATCCATCTTTAAAGAACTGGGCCGGTACCATGGTGGTGCTGCCGTTTGCCAGATAAGGAGCGGCTGTCAGCGGGAAGGTCTTGCCTCCCTTGGTGAAATTGGCAACATTGAGTTTGATGCTCGCCGCATTCGCCGGCAGTGTCGTACCGGTAGAAGGCGTTGGCGTGGACGGCACGACCGCGCCGCCGATTCCCACCGGACGGGCAAACAGGATGCCTTTTTCTTTCGAGCTGTATACGCCGAACGTGTAGATGGTTTTTTGACCTGCCGTCACGATGTTGGCAGCCTGATTGATGACCACATTCACCCTAGTGCCGGCCGGAATATCCTGCGCGGGATAAATCGCAATGTTATTGCCGAGCACCGATACGTAGCTGGCCGGAATGCCGTTCACGGTTACATTGGCAGGCGCGATGTACGGCGGTACCTTGAAGCCGGCCGGAACCACGACAGTCAGGAAATCCTGCCCTTTGACGAGCGGCACGTTCACGCCGTTAATGCCGATGTTAATGCCGGTTGCCGCCCACAAATACGGTCTGGTCAAGGAGACGGTTGACGTGCTGTTGTCGACAGGCGTAGCCGGAACTGGCGCCGGTGTCGGCGTCGGTGCCGGTGCGACCACATTGGTGATGGTGAACTTCCTGGAAGTGATGGTCTTGCCATCCACCGTCATCTTCAGGTCATAGCTGCCCGGCGTTTTCGGGTTGGTGATCCACGCCGAGTAGGAAAACTCCACTTCGACATTGCTGCTGGAAGCCATGCTGTCCGAAGCCGTCACCCATACCTTGTTGCCCGATTTGTAGATTCTCTTCGCCGGTTTGCCGTTTACGGTCACATCCGAGGCGGTAAGAATGCCCGGGATCATGTCGGAAGACGGGAATTCCACGATCACATCATCGCCGCCATGAAGCTTCTTGCTCCCGAAGTCCGCCTCGAAGCTGTAGCTGGAGCGGGCACCTGCCGCCGTGTCAGACAGGGAGACAGAGAAGTCGGAGCTTGCACTCGAGCTGGAATCTTCGTCGATGGTGAACTCGTCGGACTCGTAGTCCACTCCGTCATAGGTGACGGTGATGGTGTAATCGCCGGCGTCCGGGTTGGTAATGCCGAAGTCCTCGGAGAAGGAGATTTCCAGGTAATCGTCGCCATCCACATCCTCCGGAATTTTCAATTCCACTTCGTCGTCGTCAATACGGATGTCATCCACTTCGTAGCCGTTGATCTCCACGTCTTCCGTGTCCACATCATCTTCGTCCGGCAGCATGTCGGCATCCGGGAAGGTGACCGTTACCCATTCTCCTTCTTGCAAATCGTCGCTGTCGCTGTCAAGGTCGAACTGATCCAGGTCGTAGCTGGAATTGGCCCCTTCCGTCTCATCGCTTAGGTCAACGGAGTAATCGCCGTCGCTACTGCTGTCACTGCCGTCGCCGATGGTAACCGTATCGTACTCCTCATCATCGTCATCATTGTCGGTATAGACGGTAACATCATAATCGTCGTCATCTTCCGGATTGATTACACCCGGAATGGTAACCTTGATGGTGTCTCCTTCGTCCAGATCCTCATCCACCTTGACGATGATTTCATTCGCATCGTCGTCAACCGTAATGCTTCTGTATTCCACATCGACATCTACATCATCTTCATCTACTTCGCTCAAATCAAAGTCGCTGTCAAAATTGATGTAAAACTTCTGCCCGGAGTCGAGTGGTTCATCTAGGGTGAATTTCACCTTGTATTCTACATCATCTTGTTCCGTATCGTAATCATCGGCCGTTACCTTCACATCACTGATCGCAAACGCTTGGGGAACAAGGGCGAACTGTGTGGAAATCACGGTGGCTGCGAGTACAACCGGAAGTAACTTTTTCTTTTCCATATGATCCTCCCATCTTATCAGTCTAACTGGCAGAAATCTTTTGAATGATTTCAGTCTACCATAAATAGAGAAACGAGGAAATGTTTTCGCATGTGTTTCACCAGATTGATCGGTTTTTGGCGAAACATTTCCATCACCCGCAGATTACAGGTACCCATTTACTATGACGCAGAGCCCAGGAAAAAGGTTACAGGCGAAACCCCAAAATTTTTCGACAAGGCGGTGCAGCGTTTCGGTGGATTAGAAAAACTCGGCTTGTCGCCCGGTCCTTATGGCGAAAGCCGAAGTTTTTCTTATACTTTCATCCTCTAACGCGTTAGCGAAATTAACTTTCTGAAAGTGCAACGAAAACCAAGGCCGATCGCGGACCTTGGTTTTCGTGCTTGTACCATCCCTATTGGGTAATGGTAAACGGCTTGGAAGTGATCGTCTTGCTGTCCAAGCTCATTTTCAATGTATAATTGCCGGCTGTTTTCGGATTTTTGAGATTCGCATTGTAGGAGAATACCACTTTCACGTTTCTCGATGCCTGCTGCGTGGTGGATGCAGTCAAGGTGACGGTTTTGCCGGATACCTTGGCGCTTCTTACCTGCTTGCCATTGATGGTGATATTGTAGCGGGAGAGCGAGGACGGCAGCATATCGGCGCTCGGGAATTCAATTTTCAATTGTTTGCCCGCTTTGATCTGGCTGCTGCCGAAGTTTGCTTCAAAGGTGTAGCTGGAACGGGCACCCGCTTTGGAGCTGGAGAGCGAAACCGGGAAATCCGTGCTCTGTACCGGCTTTTTGATTTCAAACGGTTTGGACACATATTCGTAGTTATCGTATTCGACCTTGACGGTGTAATCGGTGTCGTGATCCGGATTTTCGATACCGAAGCTCTTGAAGAATTCGATTTCCAGGAAATCGTCGCCATCCGCGCTGTTCGGAATGCCAAGGATGACTTCTTTGCCCGAGATCGAGATATTTTTCACATCATGGCCGTTGATCGCCACATCCTCTTTATCGACATCCGCATCATCGGGCAGCATGTCGGCGCTCGGGAAGGTTACGACCACTTGGTCGCCCGCGTTCAGTTCATCGCTTTTGCGATCCAGATCAAACTCTTTGAGCAGATAGCCGGAAATATCGCCTTCATACGGACTGATGACCGACACGTCAAAGGCATCATCGATGGTATCCCCATCATCGTCGTCATCGTCATCATCGTCCTCTTCGATGGTGACGGTATCGTAATCATCATCGTCGTCATTATCCGTGTAGACATAGACATCGTAATCGTCCTCGTCATCCGGGTTGGTGATGCCGTCGATGGTCACCTTGATGGTGTCGCCCTCACTGTAATCTTCATCCACCGTGATCTCGACGACATTGTCATCCACATAGACGTCGTCCGGTTCCTCGCCGTCAACCTCCACGTCATTGGTGTCGAGATCATCAATCTCGAAGTCGCTGTCGAATTCCACATAAATGGTATCTCCGGCGTCAAAATCCTCGTCCAGGGTAAACTTAATGGTATACTCGGTCTCCTCTCCCGGATTGTAATCATCCGCCGTCACCCTTACGTCGGAGATGGCATGGGCGGCCGGCACATACGAGAAATGAGTGGCACTGAGAGCAGTTGCAAATAGTACAGGTAACAATGTGCTCTTTTTTTTCATAAAATACCTCCACTTTTTTCTAATTTACTAGACTTTTTTTCCAGCTATTAGACTACCATAAAACGAGAATAGAGGGAATGTTTTCGCAAGAATTTCTCTTTTTTTATCAAGAATTGACGAAATTCTCAGCTGGAAATCTCATAGCTCTCCAATAACTAAGACGAAAATCATGGGAAAATCGTTACACCTTCCGCCCAAAAATTTCCTCTCTGATGGAAAAACAAAAAAGCCCCCTTTCTTTGGCAGGCGCCATTGTCAGCCTGCCGCATGGGAGCATAAGGGGGCGGTCGTCCTGGTTTTTTGCCGTTATGGTGTGATGGTGAACGGTCGGGAGGTGATCTTGATGCCGCTCATCGTCATCTTCAGTTGATAGGTTCCCGGATTTGTCGGATTCTTCAGGTTGGCGGCACTGGTGAAGACCACCTTGACGACGCGCGAGCTTGGCACTCGGCTGGACGCTGTCAAGGTAACGGTACTGCCGGATACACTCACGTTCCTAGCCTGGAAGCCGTTTATCGTGATATTGAATCTGCTGAGCGAATCCGGGATCATGTCGGCGCTGGGGAACTCCACCTTCAGCTGCCTGCCCGCCTTGATTTGATCCTTTCCAAAGCTTGCCTCGAACGCATAGCTGGCGTGCGCCCCCGCCTTGTGGCTGGAGAGGGATACCGGGAAGTCCTTGCTGACGACGGCTGGCTGAATTGCAAACGCCTTTGATTCATACTCGTAACCGTCGTATTCCACGGTGATGGTGTAATTCGAGCCGTTTTTCGGGTTTGTGATGCCGAATCCCCGGAAAAACTCGATCTTCAAAAAGTCGTCGCCGTCAGCACGCCTCGGAACGCCGAGAATTACCCTGTTTTTGGCGATATCGATTCTGGATACATCGTAGCCATTGATGGTCACATCCTCGGTATCGACATCTCTCTCATCGGGCAGCATCGAGGAAGAGGGGAAGGTGATCTCCACGTCCTCCCCGCTTTCCAAATCATCGCTGCGGCTCTTCAGGTCAAAGGAGGAAAAGATATAACCGGCTTGATCGCCCTCAACCGGACTGGTCGGCGTCACCGTGAACACATTTTCTTCCGCGTCATCATCATCTTCCCTGATCTTGACGGTATCGTAATCCCTATCGTCGTCGTTGTCCGTTTCAACCCAGATCCTATAAGAACCTTCGTCATCCGGGTTGGTGATCCCGTCGATCGTCACTTCGATGGTGTCATCCTCGTCGTAATCCTCGCCCACTTCGATCTCGATCACATTGTCATCCACATAGACATCATCCGGTTCATCCCCGTCGACCTCCACATCGTCCGTGTCCAAATCTTCGTCAATCTCAAAATCGTCGTCAAATTCGATGTAGATATGGTCTCCATCGTCGAAATCTTCGTCCAGCCTGAATTCGATGGTATACGACGTTTCCTTCCCCGCGGTATCATCGTCAGCAGATGCCTTCATCTTCGAAATCGCCTGCGCGGCGGGGAGGTGGCTGAACTGCGCGATAACCAGCGCGAGCGCAAACAAAACCGGCAGCCATGGATTCCTTTTTTTCATAATGACCTCCTCACGAGTAAAATGTTTCTGATGCAACCGCTATCAGACGATGATGCTACGTGCAACGAAGGGATTTCCTACAGGCTTTTCCGGCTGAAAGTCTGATACCGGTTAAAAGATAAGACGTTTGAATCCATATTTTGTCACACAATTCCGCAAAAATTTTTCGTGCTCATCAGATCGACCAAGATGTTTCGCCGATGCAGGAGAAAGCGCCGAAGAATGCGTTTTTCCCTTTGTTTCAGGCAGCCGCGCGGAACGCTTCGCATGGCCATGTCAATGGCGGAAACAGGCAGATTCCGGATTTTTTGGATCATGGGAGCAAAATGTTCGGCCTTCAGATGGACTGCCAACCCCTTTGGCACTTTACAGCGAAAATGCGTCTGCTTCGGCAGGTGGCGGTTCCGTCCGTGTGTGCGCAGCCCCAACGCGCCATAAAACGCCTTTTCATGATCGATCAAATACCAGCTGTATTTGTCGGTGGGCGCATTGCGGTAGAGGATCAGGTTGCCCGCCGCCCGATCGGCATTGGCGATCCAGGTGTCAAACACAACCACCTGCCGAAGCAGTTCGAACTGATTCACATATTTCTCCGGATTGGCATGCACGTTCTCCCCCGCCATCCGCCAGGTTACGACTTCCCGGGCCGGCATCTTCCATGACACGATGCCGTACACATTTTTTCCGCGCTTCCCTTTCAATACCGCTGTGCGTACTTTTGCCGCAGGCAGTCCCAAGCGGTTGGCCAATGCGCGGGCGATGTATTCGCAGGCAACCGCCAGCCGGTACTGCTTTGGCCTTTTCTTACGGGTGAACCGAAAATACGCCTCCCTTCCGCGCTGATCTTCCACCAACCAGACCACCCGGCTTCCCTTTCTGCGCAAAAACGCTTTCCACCGCCATCGCAACCGCAGGACCCGACCATCCCTTTCCTGTAATTTCGAGCGGATGAGAAACGTGTATCCATTATCATTGTATGACGAAAAAATGACAAAAAACCAAGGTCCTGGGAAGAATGACCTTGGTTTTCCTGCTAACTTAATAGATTTTGGTTTCCGGACCGATGTTCTCGAGCTTCTGTTTGACGCTCTGGAGGAAACGGCCGCAGATCAGGCCGTCCAGCACGCGGTGATCCAGGGAGAGGCAGAGGTTGACCATGGAGCGGATGGCGATCATGTCGTTTACCACCACCGGGCGCTTGACGATTGCCTCCACGCTGAGAATGGCCGCTTGCGGCGCATTGATGATCGGCATGGACAGGACGGAGCCGAACGAACCGGTGTTGTTGACGGTAAACGTTCCGCCGCTCATGTCATCCACCGTCAGCTTGCCTGCGCGGGTGCGGGCGGCCAGATCCTCGATCGCCTTGGCCAGGCCGTAGATCGATTTCTGGTCGGCATCCTTGATCACCGGAACGTACAACGCATCTTCGGTGGCGACCGCGATGGAGATGTTCACGTTTTTCTTCACGATAATCTTGTCGCCCGCCCAGGTGGAATTGAGCATCGGATATTCCTTGAGCGCTTCCACGACCGCCTTGATAAAAAACGGCAGGAAGGTGAGGTTGACGCCTTCTTTGCGCTTGAACTCGTCTTTGATCTGGTTGCGGAAATTGACCAGATTGGTAACATCCACTTCCACCATCGTCCAGGCATGCGGTGCTTCGTGCTTGCTCTGCACCATGCGGGCGGCGATCGTTTTGCGCACCGGGGTCACCGGAATGACCTGATCGCCTGCCGCAACCGGAATATCGAAGGAGGCTGGGGCGGGAGCCGACGGTGCAGCCGGAGCCGCCTGCGCGACGGAAGCAGCCTGTGGGACGGAAGCGGCCTGCGGCTGTACCGGCTCGGCCTGCGCGCCTCCCTGTTCAATGAACTTCAAGACATCTTTGCGCGTGACGCGCCCTTCTGCGCCTGTTCCTTGCACGCGGGCCAGATCAATCCCGTGTTCCTGGGCGAGACGCATCACGGCCGGTGAATAGCGTTGTTTCGCGGCGCCAGCGGCTGCGGCAGGCGCGGGAGCGGCGGGAGCCTGGGCTGCCGCCGGGGCGGGAGCAGGTGCCGCTGCCGCTTCTTTTGCTTCCGCCGGTACGTCCGCCGCTGCCGAACCGCTTTCCTCAATGGAAAGAATATGGGTTCCGACGGCCACCGTCTCCCCCTCGGCCACGACAATCTCCGTGACCCGCCCCGACACGGTGGACGGCACTTCCGCATTCACCTTGTCCGTGGATACTTCCGCAAGCGGATCGTATTTGTTGACGGTATCGCCCACTTTCACCAGCCACCTGGTGATCGTGCCTTCCGTGACGCTTTCCCCGAGCTGGGGCATCAGCACTTTGGTTGCCATGAGTATCCTCCTTGCGATTAGAAGTACGCCAACTCGCGCATGGCTTCATACACTTTGTCAGGATTGAGCATGAAAAATTTCTCCAGTGGCGGACTGTACGGCATCGCCGGAATGTCCGGACCCGCCAGGCGCTTGATCGGCGCATCCAAGTCAAAGAGGCAGTGTTCGGCAATAATCGCCGCCACTTCTCCGCCGATGCCGCCTTCCTTGTTATCCTCGTGGATGATCAACACCTTGCCTGTCTTGGAAGCCGCCTCCACGATTGCTTCCTTGTCCAGCGGGTAGAGGGTGCGCAGATCGAGGATATGCGCGCTGATGCCTTCCTGGGCCAGTTTTTCCGCCGCCTGCAGCGCGAAATGAAGCGTCAGGCCGTAGGAGATGACCGTGATATCCGTTCCTTCCCGCTTCACGTCCGCCTTGCCGATCGGCAGCACATAATCGTCCTCCGGCACTTCCCCTTTGATCAGGCGATAGCAGCGCTTATGCTCGAAAAAGAGCACCGGGTCGTTATCGCGGATGGCCGCTTTCAACAAGCCCTTGGCATCGTAAGGCGTGGAGGGGGCCACGATTTTCAGGCCCGGGGTGCTGTTGAACATCGCCTCCACGGATTGCGAGTGATAGAGCGCACCGTGCACCCCGCCGCCAAACGGTGCGCGGATGGTTAACGGGCAGTGCCAGTCGTTGTTGGAACGGTAGCGCATCTTGGCCGCTTCGCTGACGATCTGATTCACCGCGGGCATGATGAAGTCGGCAAACTGGATCTCCGCGATGGGACGCATCCCGTATGCTGCCGCACCGATAGCCACACCGACGATCGCCGATTCGGCGAGCGGCGTATCGATCACCCGCTCCTCTCCAAATTCCTCGATCAAACCGGCGGTCGCGCGGAATACGCCGCCGCGCACGCCGACGTCCTCGCCGAGCACAAACACGTTGGGATCGCGGCGCATCTCTTCCCGCATCGCCATGGTAACCGCATCGATAAATGAAATGACTGCCATGATCGTTCCCCCTTATTCGCCGTACACATGCAGCAGCGCCGATTCCGGAGCCGCATACGGCGCGTTTTCCGCATATTCCGTCGCTTCGTCCACTTCCTGCTGCACGCGTTCCGCTATGGCTTGTTCCTGCGCTTCATCCATAACCCCGCACTCCTTCAAGTACTGGGCAAAGAGGAGGATCGGATCTTTCTTCTTGGCCTCTTCCACTTCTTCACGCGTCCGGTAGGTGCGGTCGTCATCATCGCTGGAGTGCGGCACGAGACGGTACATGACCGCTTCGATCAAGGTCGGCCCTTCGCCGCGCAGCCCGCGTTCGCGCGCTTCTTTCACCACCCGGTAGACTTCAATCGGATCGTTGCCGTCCACGCGCACCCCTTTGAAACCGTAGCCGATGGCGCGATCCGCCACGCTTTCGCACGCCAGCTGTTTCTTCAGGGGCACGGAAATCGCGTACTTGTTGTTTTCACAGAAGAAGATGACCGGCAGCTTGTGCACTCCAGCGAAGTTGGCCCCTTCGTGGAAGTCCCCCTGGTTGCTGGAACCTTCGCCAAACGAGGTGTACACGACAAAATCCTTCTTCTGCATCTTGCCGGCAAGCGCAATGCCCACCGCGTGCGGAACCTGCGTCGTCACCGGGCTCGAGCCTGTGAGAATGTTCCATTTCCTGCCGCCGAAATGCCCCGGCATCTGCCGGCCGCCGCTGTTGGGATCCTCCGGCTTGGCAAACGCGGACAGCATGCAGTCGCGGGCCGTTTGCCCGAAAACCAGTACGAGACCGAGGTCCCGATAATACGGGCAGAGATAATCATGCCCTTTTTGCAGGGCGAAAGCGGCACCCACCTGGGCCGCCTCCTGACCCTGGCAGGAGATGACAAAGGGCACCTTGCCCGCGCGGTTCAGCAGCCATTGCCGTTCATCGATCTTGCGGGCGAGCAGCATGTAATAGTACATGTCCAGCACTTGCTGATCCGTCAAACCTGCTTCTTCGTGACGTTTTGTTGTCGTCATCGCCATTCCTCCCGTTCGGACTTTATGAATGAATCGCCAAGCCATCTACCGCCAGCGCCGCTTCCGCGATCGCTTCCGCGAGTGTCGGATGCGGATGAATGGTGTGGGCAATCTCCCAGGGAGTGGCGTCCAGCACACGGGCCAAACCGGCTTCGGAGATCATGTCGGTCACATGCGGCCCGATCATGTGCACGCCCAGCAGATCGTTTGTCTTCCCATCCACCACCAGCTTGACAAACCCGTCGTTTTCCCCGTGTACGAGTGCTTTCCCCAATGGCTTGAAGCTGAATTTGCCCGTTTTCACTTCATAGCCTTGCTCTTTGGCCTCCGCCTCGGTCAGGCCAACGCTGGCCACTTCCGGACGGCTGTAGGTGCATTTCGGCACCTTGGTATAATCCATGGGATGGGGATGCAGTCCCGCCATGTGCTCGACCGCGAGTATCCCTTCATGGGAGGCAACATGGGCGAGCTGCAGGCCGCCGATCACATCGCCGATGGCGTAGATGTGCGGCTCAGCTGTCTGGAAGTGCTCGTTGACCACGATGACGCCGCGCTCCACTTTTACTTCCGTCGCTTCTAGCCCCAGGTTCTCCACGTTGGCTTGGCGGCCGACGGACACCAGCATTTTCTCAGCCGAGAAGCTTTGCACCTCCCCGTTCACTTCCGCTTGGACCGTTACCTGACCGTCTGACTTCGCAACGCTGTCGGGCAGCACCTTGGCCCCCGTCACGATATTTACTTTTCGTCTCTTTAACAGACGGGCCAACTCTTTGCTTACCTCTTCATCCTCAAATGGCAGGATGCGGTCCGCATATTCCAGCACCGTCACCTGCACCCCAAAGTCATTCAGGAGAGACGCCCATTCGATCCCGATGACGCCGCCGCCCACGATGATGATGGATGAAGGCAGGGAAGCCAGCTCCAGCGCTTCATCGCTGGTGATCACATATTCGCCGTCGATCGCAAGACCCGGCAGCGTCCGCGGGCGCGAACCAGTTGCCAGCAGCAGAAAGCGGGGCACGATAATCTCCTGATCGCCGTTCTCCTTCTCGATCCGGACCGCTCCCGCCTGCGGCGAGAAGATGGAAGGCCCCATCACGCGGCCAAACCCGTGAAACACCTGGATTTTCCCTTTGCCCATCAGGTATTGGACACCCTTGTGCAGTTGATCGACGATCGCCTGTTTGCGGGCCTGTACCTTGCCAAAATCGTAGCCGATGTTGTCGGCAAGAACGCCGTATTTGTCTCCTTCTTTCAGGGTCGCGTACACCTCGGCGCTCCTCAGCAGCGCTTTGGATGGGATGCAGCCGCGATGCAGGCAGGTGCCCCCCAGTTTATCCTTTTCGACGACGGCCACCTTCATGCCGAGTTGCGCCGCGCGAATCGCCGCCACGTATCCGCCTGTCCCCCCTCCGAGGACAACGAGATCGAACTCTTGGGACATGGTTCCATTCTCCTTTTCTAGCAAGCTGGGAACTGCAAACACGCAAGAAATGCAGAGCACAGGGGGAGGCCCGGGCGAATTGTCGCCCAGGCACCCGCGCACTGCCCCACTAGCCTATCATACCATGTTTCACTTGCTTAACACGGACTTTCCGTCTTTCAGGAACATGCTTCGCGATTTGGCGACCCGCGCAATCCGCTCTTCCGCCATGCGGTCGGCCGCTTTGTACGACGGGATGCCGTCCCGCTCGGCGATTTCGAACACCCGCAGGATGTTATCATAGATGGTTTCCACCTTTTTCAGCGCACGTTCGCGGTTGTAGCCCTGCAGCTCGTCGGCCACATTGATCACGCCGCCCGCATTGATCACATAGTCGGGGGCGTAGATCAGCCCCATCTCATGGATGATGTCGCCGTGCCGGTCTTCTTTCAACTGGTTGTTGGCCGCACCGGCGATCACTTTCGCCTTCAGCAGCGGAATCGTGTCATCGTTAATGACGGCGCCAAGGGCACAGGGAGCGAAAATATCGCAGTCCACGCTGAAAATCTCATGGACACCGACCGCCTTCGCACCGAAATCCTGCACGGCCCGGTTCATGTTCTCTTCATTGATGTCCGTCACGATCAGATGTGCGCCTTCCTCATGCAGATGCTTGCACAGGTTGTAGGCCACGTTGCCCACGCCTTGGACGGCGACCACCTTGCCCGACAGGTTATCGCTGCCAAACGCCACCTTGGCGGCCGCCTTCATCCCGCGGTATACTCCGTACGCAGTGACAGGGGAGGGATTGCCGCTTGAGCCGAATGCGGGGGAAACCCCGGTCACATAGTTGGTTTCCAGATGGATCAAATCCATGTCCGCCACGGTGGTCCCCACGTCTTCGGCGGTGATGTAGCGGCCGTTCAGACCCTGGATGAAGCGGCCAAACGCCCGGAACAGGGCCTCGCTCTTGTCTTTTTTCGGATCGCCGATGATCACCGCTTTGCCGCCGCCGATATTCAGGCCGGCTGCGGCGTTTTTGTAGGTCATGCCCCTGGCCAGCCGCAGCGCGTCGATAATGGCGTCTTCTTCCGATTGATATGTCCACATCCGCGTACCGCCCAGCGCCGGGCCGAGCGTGGTGTCATGAATCGCAATGATCGCTTTGAGGCCGGAGTTTTCATCCTGGCAAAACACCAGCTGTTCATAATCATATTTCTGCAGGTAATCGAAAATCTTCATGGATAAAAACCTCCTGTATATTGTGGCGATACGTTATGGCAATACGCTACCATGCATCAGCCTTACTAGGGTTTGCTGGAAAAACAGCCGCTATGTAACCATGCAAAAGATGTGCCAAAGAGAGGCAGTTATGAAAGCGCTTTATTTCTTCATCTTTGCCTCCTCCCCCCAAATAAAAACATGCAAATTTTTGCGCATCCATGCAAAAATTTGCATGCAAAATCTTTCTTAATGTTCTCCCTGGGAAACCTGATCGCCGATTCCCAGCCGTTCCAGCTTGTAATACAGGCTGCGGATGGAGATCCCCAGCCTTTTGGCTGCTTCCGTCCGGTTTCCTTTGGCCGCCGCCAGTTCCCGCAGGATGTGAACGCGCTCCGCTTCCTCCAGCGCCTGTTTCAGGGTCAGGCCTGTCGACGGAACTGCCTGCGGCCCCCCGCCTTCATTCCCCATCTTGCGTTCCAGGGGAGGCAAATGATTGGGAAGGATGACCGTTTCATGAAATTTCATGTGGATCATGGCCCGCCCGAGAACATTCTCCAGCTCCCGCACATTGCCCGGCCAGTGGTAGGCGCGCAGAATCCGCAGCGTCTCTGGCGCGATCCGCTCCACATTGCGGCCGTATTCCAGATTAAATTTGCGCAAAAGATGCTGGGACAGCGGTTCGATGTCTTCCAGCCGCTGGCGGAGCGGCGGAATATGGATGGGGATTACATGCAACCGGTAATACAAATCTTCACGGAATTTCCCCGCCTGGATCGCCGATTCCAGATTGACGTGGGTGGCGGCTATCACGCGGACATCGACGGGGATGGCCTTGCTGCCGCCGACGCGCACGATCTCCCGCTCCTGCAGCACCCGCAGCAGCTTGGCCTGCATGCTCATCGACAGTTCCCCGATCTCATCAAGGAAGATGGTCCCGCCGCTCGCCTCTTCGAACAACCCCCGCTTCCCGCCCCGGCGCGCTCCCGTAAAGGCTCCCTCCTCATAGCCGAACAATTCGCTCTCCAGCAGGGATTCCGCAATGGCCGCGCAGTTGACGCGGATAAACTGGTTGTATTTGCGCTCGCTTCCATTATGGATCGCGTGGGCGAACATCTCCTTGCCGGTTCCCGACTCCCCGCGCAGCAGGACGGTCGCCGGTGTCAGGGCCGCTTTCCGGGCCTGTTCGATCGCTGATTTCATCGGTTCGCTCTCCCCGATGATATGTTCAAACGTATATTTGGCTTCCAGGGTGCGAATGATGCGCCGCGCTTTTTCCAACTCTTCGCTCAACGTCTTGAATTCGGAAATATCGTGGATGACGCCGACACTGCCTTTTAACACGCCGTCCACCATCACCGGCGCCACGTTGACCACGACGTCCTTCCGCTTCGGGCCCAGCTTCATCGGAACGCCGCGCACCGGTTTTTTCGTCTTCAGCACCTGCATGTGCATGCTTTCGCCTTCGGAAATGTCGACGGTGGCCGGCTTGCCAATCACATCTTCTTCCGTCAGGCCCGTCAAGCGGGTGTAGGCCGGATTGATCAGCAGGCCGATCCCATTCGCATCCACGACGGAGATCGCTTCGTCGGAGGAATGAATGATTGCCTGCAGCATGCTTTTCAATTCCTTCAGATCCGTTACCTCTTCCGCAAGGGTCATGATCTCCGTGATATCGCGGAAGATGGCCACCGCCCCGATCACTTCTCCCTGTTCGCTGCGGACGGGAACGCGATTGGTGATGATGCGTGTCCGGTTCGGCAGGACCTGCTCCTGATTCAATTCGGGCTGTCCCGTCTGCAGGACGATATGCAGCCTCGTGTTGGGGATGCTGTGCTCCGCCAGGGTGCCGAGCACCTCCTTGGCCCCGATGCCCATCAGCCGCTCCGCCGCCTTGTTGAACAGGGTAATGATCCCCTGGCTGTTGACGGCGATAATGGCGTCGTGGGTGGAGTTCAGCATGGTCTCATACTCCCGCTTGCTCTGCGAGAGGCGGGTGATCAGCTCATCCCGCTCCTGGATCAGGCTGATCACCATACCGGTAAACGACCCCGGGACCAGAACGGTTTTCGGCTGTTTCAACCGGAGAATCTCCGCATAGGTCTCCCTGTCCCCGGTCAGCTCCAGGATGATGTCGATATCGTGCTGCAGATAAGGATGGTAGTCCGTGCCCACTTCAATGCCAAGCGATTTGGCCAGCGCGATACCGGGCGCATCCTCCCGGGCATCCGTCACGGCTACCACGCGGATCTGCTCCATTTTGGCAAACACCTGCAACAGCGCCGTTCCTACCCTGCCCGCGCCGATGATGAGAAGCTTGTGCATGACCCATCCTCCTTATTGATGGAACCCCAAGTCCTGTCCTTTATTTTATCTCATTTTCTTCGTTGGACAAGTGCGCCTCCATCCATTATCATGTTTGGAGAAAAACCTAAAGGAAGTGTGTCTTGCATGCTCGGGCAAAAAATCGTGGCCCTGCTGATCATGCTGATCCCCGCCGCCATCGCCGTATACGGCATCAAGCTGATGCGCGACGCGTTCTTTCTCATGTTTAATCCGGCGATCGGCTTTCTGTGGGGCAAATTCCTGCTGGGATTCGTCCTGTTTGCCGTTCCGGTCACGTTTATCGGCGGCTTTATCCTGCACCATGACCGCAAGCGGAACCGCGTGCAGCCCCGCTTCATGAAGCGGGAGGATGAAGAGGAGTAAGAGGCACTAAAAATCAGCGTACCAGCCCCTTCGGGAGGTACGCTGCTGCTTTTCACGTCTGTCTTCCCCACTGATCCAGGCGCCGCAGCCAGCCGACCGCTTCGATCACCCGGGAGAACGACCAAAATTCCGCCAGCACATGCAGCAGCCCAAACACCATGACGAACAAACATTCGAGCGAAAGGGGCAGGGTTGTCATCAGCCAAAAACCGGCGATGAAGCCGAGATAATTGGCCCCGGTATCCCCAAGCATCAACCGGTGCCGGGCGTCCGGAAAGAAGAGCAGGCAGGAGCCCGCCAGTGCCGGGATTATCCAGACATGGGCGGCGAGGCTGGCTTGGGACAGCAGCAGCGCGAGCGAGGCCAGCAGCCAGAATGCCTTGATCGCCCGCGTCGGCCGCACATCGAAGAGATTGAGCAGATTGGCCGCCAACGAAAGCAAGGCCGTATGCACCAGCAGTTCCGCGACGCCGTCCGACAAGGCCAACGATACCAGAAAAGCGGTGGCCCCGCCTCCCCACGCCTTCCACATCCCGCTGGTCATCCTGCCTTCCCGCAGCAGCGTGGTCACATGGCCGCGAAATCCCTTCACGTCCTTCTCCGCGGAACAATCATCCTGCCAGCCCCACAACGCCATGGCGACCGAGCCGCACATTAGCATCACCAATTCCCGCACGTGGATGGGGAACGCCCGGGTCCAATGCGCCGCCATGACCAGCACCGCGACGGTCAAGGCATGGTAGCAGAGTAGGAAAAGGCCGCCCGCCGTCGGAATGGCTCTGCCCAGATAATTCACGCGCACCATCCCCCTGCGCTGCAGCAGCCGCAGCCCGGTGCGAAACAAGACGAGATGCAGCACCGCCGGCAGCAGGACAGCCAGCGTCAGCATCAACCCCATCGGCTGGTCTCCCGTTCCTTCCATTTTTGGCCCAGCGCGCGTCCGATTGCGAAAAACTCGCGCCCCCTGTGCAAGCAGCCGTACCAATCGTTTCCCGTTTCCCGATGCGAAAAGGGGACGGCTACTTCCATGACCCGGAAGCCTGCGCGCAGGGCGTCGATCGTTAACCCCACCTCGATGCCAAACCCATGATCCAGCTGTCCTGCCGCCGCCAAGACTTCCCGTTTGACCGCCCGCTGCCCGGAGAGGGGGGCGCTCGGCATGAAGCCGGTCATCCATTGAATGCCGCGCCGTGCCAGTCCTTTTGCCAGGCCGAATCCCGCCCTGCGCGCAGGGCCTGGCAGGATGGCAATCGCCATGTCACATTCATCCGCCGCTACCGGCGCGAGGAGCCGGGCGGCATGGGCGGCACTCTCGCGCAAATCGCCGTCCAGCAGCAGAATGATTGCGCCGTTCGCCTGCCTCCATCCGGTCTGCAGCGCAAACCCCTTCCCACGGTTTGCGTCCAAACGGATCAGGCGGTCGGCCCATACCGCCGCATGCTCCGCCGTCCCATCCCTGCTGCCGTCGTCCACCACGATCAGTTCGTCACACGGGACATGGCTGCGGACCGCCCGCAGGGTCGCGGCGATGTGGGGCGCTTCGTTGTAGGCCGGAATAATCACGCTAACGCTTTTCAAGCTCCACCCTCTTTTCCTTCATCAACATCTGCACGCTCTCCAGCAGCTTCCACTGTTTGGCAGGGGAATCCGGCATGCTCTCGACATGAAGCCATTTGCTCCCGGACGGCAGCAGCCGGGCCCAGGATGGCAGTTCCCTCCCAATGATCAGGAGCGGGTCTTCAACCATCTGCCGGTCGGGTTGATAGGTCTGCACCTCCACGCCCACCGATTGCAGGACCCGCTGCAGCTCATCGATGCTCAGCTCCGGCGGATGCCAGACGTATACTTTCTGCCCCTGCAGATCTTCTGCGTACCGAGCGGCCATCAGATGGATCACTTCTTCATTGCTCCGCTCGACCTGAATGATCAGCCGGTTCACCTGCTGCTTCAACTCGTTGTTGCTTTTCAACGCTTTGTCGTACTTGGCTTCCATGCTGCGCAAAAACTCTTTTTCCGTCAGTGAAAACCAGGATTGGCCAGCCGTGCCGCCGAGCAGTATCCCGATGCCAAGCGCCAGAAAAATGGCGGCGATGGTGATCAGATGGTAGCGCACATGTATCATCGTCTGTCCCTAGAAAGAGAAGGTGCGCCACTGCACCCACAGCATCTGCCCGACATGCCGGGTTACCGGGTTGATGGCCAAGATCGCCAGGATCGGCACGAGCGAACAGGCGACGAACCACGCCCAGGTATTCCATGTCAGCCGGGGCTGATATAGCTGGCTTACCCCTTTGGCATCGATCAGCTTCGGGCCGATTTTGGTGCGGACAAGCAAGGTGCTGGCCATTCCTTTCCGTCCTTTTTCCAGAAAGTCGATCATGTTGGTATGGGTGCCAATCGTCACGATCAGCTGCGCCTGCTCTTCATACGCCAGCAGCATCGCGACATCTTCGCTGGTTCCTGGAGCCGGCAGCAGATGATAGGAAACGCCGAGCCTGGCTACACGCGCCTCCCCCGGAGCCCGTCCATCCGGATACGCATGCACCACAATCTCCGCTCCACAGCATAATGCCCGATCCGATACGCTGTCCAGGTCCCCGACGATCATGTCCGGCCGATAGCCGTTCTCCAACAGCGCATCCGCCCCCCCGTCAACGGCGATCAACACAGGGCGGCAATCCCTTATGTAGGAGGAAAGCATGCGCAGATCTTCCCGGTAGTGTTTGCCGCGCACCACCACCACGACATGCCGGTTGGCCATTGATGTGGCCAGCGGCAGTTTGCGCAGCGGCTTCAAAAACAAATCTTTTTCCCAGCTTGCGTACAACAGCGTGTTATCGATAAACGCCGACAGGGTACGATCCAGCTGCCGGTTGGCTTCCTGCCATTTGGCCCGGACGTCCGTCGCCAAGACCCGGCGCAGATGGGCAACCGTTTCCCAGCCGTCAGACGTTTTGCGCAGCAGTTGCTCGCCGGCTACCGCCAGCGTCGTCCCGTCCGGCAGATCCATCAGCTGCTCCTTCCCGCTTCCAACGGTTTCATAGAGCGGAATGCCGGCTTCCAGCAGCCTTTTGGCTCCCTCGGCCGGATACGTCCCCGTTAAAAAGGGAAACGTGTTGACCACGGCTCCCACGCGCGCCTCCAGCAGCGATTCGGCGGCCACTTCGTCCACATCGGCATGGGCCAGCAGGGCGATCTGGTTGGGCTGAATCCGTTTGCACAACTGCTTTGTTTTGCGGTCGGCGACGACTGTGGAAACAAACAGATCGGAGTAGGTTCGTTTGCGCTTCAACAAGATGCCCACCTCCAGCCTTAGTATGACAAATATTGCCGTCTCTCATTCGCCCAAAAGAAAAGAGATTGCGCAGCTGCACAATCTCTCGAATTCCTGTTAAAATTACCCGGCCGACACAGGCAGGGACCAATCTATGCCGCTTCAGTGCTTTACCGAAGGCGAGGCTTACGCTTTCGGAAGGGTCGCATAGTAGATGATCAGCGCATCGCAAAGCAGAAAGACGGCGAGGGATACCAGGCCGAATCCGACTGCAAATTTATTTCTTGCCTTCCAGGATCGGATGATTCCCGCGAAAATCAGAATGGTAAAAATGAACATCAGGATATCAAACAGATTCATGGGATGACAACTCCTTTAAGCATGATAAGCGAACCGGAATAGAATGCCACTTTTCATTATAGTGGGTACCTTCCCTTGAAACAAGTCGTTTCCCCAATTGTGACAAACCATTCACAATTGGCTTCGCCTGGCTGATATCTATTACGCTTCCCCTTTTTCCGGCAGCTCATCACCCTTTTTTTCAAGGACGTCGCCCCACCCAGATGGTCCAGCGATCCTTTTCCACAATCGGCCCCTGATCCGGTACCCGCTCCAGCATATAGGAAACCAGCTGCTGCAGCTCATCCTGCGTAAGCTCGTGCAGAATCGACCGGCCCTTGCGCGACAGAAGATCAGCCGCCAGTTCATCCGCGCCGGCATATACCTTGCGCGTTTCCCATGCATGCAGGTGGGCAATCGCCGTGAACCCCGCCGCCGCCAGTTCCCGGACCACCTTTTCCGCTCCCGGCCTGCGTGCTTCCTCCACCTGCAGGAGACGGGGAAAACAGGCAAAGAAATAGCCCCGCAGATGCTCGGCCGATCCCGGCAAGCGCACATCTTCCGGCGTCCGGTCCTGCAGGAGAATGGTTCCCCCCGGCTTCAGCAGCCGGAACGCTTCGGCCAGACAAGCAGGCAGATCGGGCAGGTGGTGAATCAGCGCCCGGGCAAAAAGGATATCGGCTGTCTGATCTTCCAGACCGGTTGCCGCCGCATCTCCCTGCTGAAAGGCGATCTGCCGGTATCCCCTGCAGTTCTCTTCGGCAGCCTCCAGCATCACGGGCGAGAAATCGATGCCGATGACACGCCCGGCTCCAAGGTCAGCCCAGGCTTTGGCGTAAATCCCGCCGCCGCACCCCAGGTCTACCACCGTTTTCCCTCTGGGGTCGGCCAACTCCACGATCAATGATGTCCAATCGGCATGCGCTTCCCTGCCGACATAGCTCGCTTTGTTCGTTTGCGCATGAAAATCGATGCCCATTCGCTTCACCTTCTTTCCAGGAGAATCATCCATTCGTCAACTTGCAGGGAAACCACCTTCCCCGCTTCCGTACGAACGGCGAAATACGCACGGGTCTGCGGCGGCGCGTTCAGGATCCATTCCTCTACCTGCTTTCGCTGTTCCGGGGAACGGGCCGTCCGCGCCACCCACTCCGGAAAAGCATAGGTTTTCTTGCGCAGCCGCGAGCGTTTCTCCTGCAGTCCGGCCTCATCTAGCCACGCCCGCCATTCGGAAACTGCCGGACAACGGACGTGGCTGCCATCCCGAAGCTTTTCCATGGTGTTTAGAAAGGCGGCAAGCTCCCCATCCTCCGGGGAGACATTGTCGATCAGGAGAAACATGCCGCCCGCCCGCAGCACCCGGCTTGCCTCCCTGATAAACCGGTCGGGCCGGGGAAAATGATGCGGCGCGATCCGGCAAGTGACAACATCAAACGCATCATCCAGAAAAGGCAGGGATTCGGCGTCCGCCACGACGTACCCGACGTTGTCGCACCCGCTTTGGCGAAGATGTTGGGCCGCTGCCTGCAGCATCTCCCTGGTTAAATCCGTCGCCAGCAGATGGCGCACGTATGGAGCCAGCGCCTTGACGACATGTCCGCCGCCTGTGGCGATATCCAGGCAATGCCAATGCGGCTGCGGGTTGAGCCATTCCACCAGGAGCTGCAAATCCTCTCCCTTCGCGTGGCTTTCGCTGGTAACATACTTGCCGGCATTGGCGCCAAACTGCTTTTGAACCTCCTGCTTCACCCTTTGCTCGTTTTCCATTCCGGATCACCTCTTGCTTTCACTATAGATCAAAACGTTGGGCGATTGTTATAGAATATTGCGAACTGTCTGTCAAGAAATTCGCCTGCAAGAGGGAGCATGTCCATAGGAAGCTGGACAGCTTCAGCGGCGTTAAAAAAGTGATCGCTTATCCGCTTTAGCAAAAAAGCCGACTCGCGCTTTCTGCGCTTTGTCGACTGGATGGTGAAGCATTATGGATAAGCTGGCTGCCTTTCAACCCGCCGAGATCCCGTTTCTCTCTTCAGAGGCGAGCTGCAGGGTAAGCAGCGCGATTTCCGGCGGGCACCACAATCTGACCGGCAGCAGGGTGGTGCCCACTCCCCGGCTGGTATACACCTGCAGGGAGGCGTTCTTTACCCGCTGCCAGCCATCTGGATATTTTTTTCCCAGCTGCGGGGTGAGCAGATGGCCCACAAGCGGCAGGCGAACCTGCCCGCCGTGGGTATGTCCGGAGAGCTGCAAGGAAACGGGATGGGCGGATGCCTGGTCGGCAACATCCGGCTCATGAACCAGCAGCACGACACAGCTGCCCTCAGGCACCCAATGCAGCGCCGCCGCCACATCGGGACGGCCGTACAGCGCATCATCCAGACCGGCGACAACCAGTTCGTCCGCTCCTCTCCGCACCCGGACATGGCTGTTGCGCAAGAGTCGAAACCCGCTCTGCACCAACGCCCGGGTGACCCCGTCCACCCCCGCCCGATAGTCATGATTGCCCAGAACGGCATACTTGCCAAGGGGCGGCCTCAATGCCGCCAGCAGCGGGATCGCCTCCTCCAGACACGCCACGTCCGTATCGACCAGATCGCCTGTAAAACAGATCATGTCCGGCTGCAGGGAGCGCAGCCGGTTGACCAGGCGCCGCAAGTCCTCCAGATCATGATAATGGCCCAGGTGAAGATCGCTGAAATGTCCGATACGCAGGCCGTGAAAGGAAGCGGGAAGGTCCGTCAGCCCGATGGCCAGTTCCCTTACCGCCAGACAGCGCCGTTCTGCAAACCGCTCAAAAAGACCGAAGCGGTCAAGCCAGCGCACGAGTCTCCGGATGGCGTCTTTTCCCCTTTCCCGTGCAGGGATGTTCCCGGGCCGCCCCGAGCATGCGTCAGGATTCATAACCGTTTACCACGAGATCCAGTTTGCCCGTTTCCGGATCGATGATCAGCCCGTGAACGGGAATGTCATCGGTCAGCAAGGGATGGCGTTTAATCATGCGCACGCTGTTTCTGACACTCTCCGCCACATCGTCAAACCCCCGGAGCCACCTGTCGAGATTAATGCCGGCATTTTGCAGGACCTCGATGGTCTCTTTCGGCACACCGCGCGCAACCACTTTTTCCAAAAACCTTTCCGAATGGATAGCGCTCATCCCGCAGTCATAATGGCCGACGACGAGAACTTCCGCAGCATTCAGCTCATAGATCGCCACCAGAATGCTGCGCATGATGCTGCCAAATGGATGGGAGACGATCGCCCCCGCACTTTTCACGTGCTTGAAATCGCCGTTTCGCAAATTCATCGATTTTGGAAGAAGTTCCACCAGGCGCGTGTCCATGCATGACAGCACAACGATCCGCTTGTCGGGGAATTTGTCCGTTTTGTACGCTTCGTATGCTTTGTTTTTGATGAATTCCTGGTTGAACGACAAAATGTCCTGCAGAATGGTCACGTGCCACCGCCTCCTATATGATCAGGCTCGCCTATAGGACAAGCCTATCGGTTTGATAATCTTTATAGATTGGATTTCTCGCATATTTCCTGGTAAAAACAAGGTAAATGTCAGAATAATGAGGTGGCTGGAAATGTCCAAAAACAGATGGGATGCAACACTCTATGATACCAAATTGTCCTTTGTTTCCGAACTGGGAAAAAGCATGATCAGCCTGCTTGACCCCCAAAAGGGCGAGCGGATTCTTGACATCGGCTGCGGGACCGGGGATCTGGCGGCGCAGATCGCGCTCAGCGGTGCCATTCCCACGGGCATCGATCTTTCTGCCGACATGATCGACAGAGCCCGTCAGAAATATCCGGCCCTTCGCTTCGAGGTGGCCGATGCCCAAACGTATCGGACGGATGAGCGATACGATGCCGTGTTCTCCAATGCGGCGCTGCACTGGATGAAACAGCCGGCATCCGTTATCCAATCGGTCTGGCTCGCCCTGCGGCCCGGCGGACGATTCGTGGCGGAATTCGGGGGCAAAAGCAATATCGGCAGCATCCTGGATGCGATCGCACAGGTGCTTACGCAAAGAGGCATTGATGCCGAAGAGCGCAATCCGTGGTATTTCCCATCGGTTGGCGAATACAGCGTTCTTTTGGAGCAGCAGGGCTTTCGGGTGACATATGCCGCCCATTTCGACCGTCCGACCCCTTTAGGGGATGATGAGCATGGTCTAACGCACTGGCTGGATACATTTGCCAAAGACTTTTTCCACGATTTTTCTCCTGCAGAGAAAGCGCACGCCTATCAGGAGATCGCTGACATCCTGCGTCCCCGCCTGTATTCGGACAACGGCTGGACAGCGGATTACAGCCGCATTCGGATTCTGGCGGTAAAGCCCGCAGAGGTGAAGTAGCCCTGCAAGCATTTTATCATAGGGCATTCTCCTGCGCGAGACATAGCACGCAGGAAGGGGCGCGAACGGACAGTAAAGTGGAAAATGGGAGGTGATCCTGCAATGACACATGCTGGGGAGGCCCATATGAAACCATTATCCCCTTTTGCACAGATACAAACGGAGAGACTTATCCTGCGCACACCACGCCCTGGCGACGAACATGCCATCTTCGCCATCCACGCCCATCCAGAAACCAATCAACACAACCCTGCCGGGCCGATGAAAGACCTGTCGGAAGCGCAGCAGCGCCTTTCCCGGTGGATGGAGGATTGGTCGGTGCACGGCATTGGATACTGGTGCATCTCTACACGGAACGATCCGCAGGTTATCGGGGTGAGCGGCGTTCGGGTAATGGAATGGTCTGGTCGTCAAGTGTTGAACCTATACTATCGATATGTACCCGATGCATGGGGCAAGGGCTATGCGACCGAAGCGGCAAAAGAAGCCGTTAAAGCGGCGAATCGCCATTTGCCAGCGCTGCCCGTAGTTGCCCGAACACGCCCGACCAACATTTCGTCCATGCGGGTGGCGGAACGGGCAGGGCTCGTTCGCCGACCGGAATTGGATACAGCTGAGCATGTGGTGTACGCCATCGGGTGGTGACAAAACAAACCGTGCGCTTCTTTCGTTGGGTGTTCCAGGCAGAAAAAGCCGGGCTATTAAGTCCGTTTACGGTTTAACGGTTTGGCCTGCCAAAATAAAACATCCCCTTTATCGGTTTTTTTGGAAACCGATAAAGGGGGAAATGGATTTATGCAGCATATGTATCGCTAACTGATCTTCGCCTCGATGCGCAGCTTGTCCGCCACCATCGCGATGAATTCGCTGTTGGTGGGTTTCGCCTTGGTATTGGAGATGGTGTAGCCGAACAGGTTGGAGATGGAATCGAGGTTGCCCCGCGACCAGGCCACTTCGATCGCATGGCGGATCGCCCGCTCTACCCGGCTTGCGGTGGTGTTGAATTTCTTGGCGATATCCGGGTACAGCACCTTCGTGATGGAACCGAGAAGCTCGACATCGTTATACACCATGGTGATGGCTTCCCGCAGATAGAGATAGCCTTTGATATGGGCCGGGACACCGATTTCGTGAATGATATTGGTGATGCTGGCGTCCAGATTGCGTCCTTTGACAGCCAGCCCAGTGACCGGCTTCACCGTAGAGACCAGCGGTGCAGCGGCCTTGTTGTTCATGATCTGGCGGATGCGCTGGGCCAGCACTTCCATGTCAAACGGTTTCAGAATATAGTACGCCGCCCCCAGCTCCACCGCCTTCTTCGTGATTTCCTCCTGCCCGAAAGCCGTCAGCATAATGATTTTCGGCTGCGGAGAAAGGCGCATCGCCTGAATCTGCTCCAGGACGGCCAACCCATCTAAATGGGGCATAATAATGTCCAGAATCAGGATATCAGGAATCCGCTCCTGCAAAATCTTCAGGACGTCATTGCCATTGAAGGCCACACCCACCACTTCCATGTCGCTCTGGCTGCTGAGGTACTCTTCAAGAAGATTTACAAATTCCCGATTGTCATCTGCCAACACGATATTGATCCTGCTCAAAATCTGTTCCTCCTTACGATCCTGGTAATCGCCATTTTGTAAAAAATGAGTGGCTGCTGGAACTAAGATGTATATCAAAAATCGTGGCTTCCCAAAAGTTTCAGCGTTTCCAAGTCAAACTATTCGACAAGGGATATGCAGTTCCTGCCAATGACGAAAGATTGAATGATTTTTCCGATTATTCGACAATATTTTGCGTAATCCGATATGCGATAGACCGCCCCCGAAAAGAGGCGGTCCGCCTGTCAAGCTGCCTTCCCACCATCCATCTGCGCAGAGGGGGATGTGGAGCGTATCGGTATGCCTGCATCCTGCAGCATCCACTCGATAAAACAGCCGTATCCGGATGTGGGATCATTGACAAACACATGGGTAACCGCTCCGACCATCTTGCCGTTTTGAATGATGGGGCTGCCGCTCATTCCCTGCACGATGCCGCCTGTCTTCTCCAGCAACCGCTTGTCGGATACCTTGATGATCATCCCTTTTGTAGCCGGGAAATGCTGCTTGACCACGTTGACGATCTCGATATCAAACGCTTCCACTTCCTGCCCGTCCACGACCGTCAGGATTTTGGCCGGCCCCTCCTGCACCTGTTCCGCCAGAGCGATGGGGATCGGTTCCCGATAGACGCCGCGCTTCGGCTGGGCTTTCATCCGGCCGAAGATGCCAAAGGGCGTGTTTTTGGTGATATTGCCCAGCACTTCGCTTTCATTGTAAAAGCGGGCCAGCTTTTCCCCCGGATTGCCGCTTTTCCCTTTTTCGATGGACGTGACGCGCGCCTGAATGATTTGGCCGTCTCCCACTTCGATGGCCTGACCTGTATCCACGTCGGAAATCATGTGGCCCAGGGCGCCGTAGATACCGCTTTTCGGCTCATAAAAGGTCAAGGTGCCTACACCGGCTGCCGAATCCCGGATGTAGAGCCCCATCCGCCATTCGTTGTCCTTGATATCCCTGGCTGGCATCAGGGAGAGGGAAAGCTTCTCCTTCCCGCGAACCACCAGCAGCTGCAGCGGTTCGTTTTTGTTCCCGGCTTCATTTACCATCTTCTTCACATCGTTCATATCATTGATAAACAGATCGTTCATCTTGATGATCATGTCGCCCACATGAACACCGGATCGCTCTCCCGGCGAATACTTTTCTTTTCCGTTGTTTACCAGGTGATGGCCGACGACCAGAACGCCTGCGGTTTGCAGCTTCACCCCGATCGATTGGCCGCCCGGTATGACACGCAAGTCAGGCAGGACGTTTACTTTCAACGCCTTCAGCGGGATATGGCGCCATTTCAGCTGCAGCCGGGCCTCGCCCGCCTTCTTCGGCTCTACGGATAAGGGTTGACTGAGATCGACCGGTACCTCCCGTGCTTTTTTCCCGTTGACCGCGACGATCTCCGGATTGCTGTTCACCAATGTACCCATGACCGGCATCGAAACCTGTACCTGTTTTTGGCTTCCTTCAAACAGTCGCAATTCATTTGGTACGGAAGTGAGGTTCTGAAACGGTGCTGATGTCACGATCAGCGCGGTGATGATGAGGAAGAGACATCCCGTCCATAGTCTTCTGTATTGGCGGATCACCAGCAATCACTCCTACGTTGCCTACCTACACCTGTTGATGCACCTCCATTGGGTATCTTTAATGTTGCCGACAGCCTGCGGGATTATGACAGTAAAATAACCCCGCCGACTTAAGCGAACGCTCCACCCACTCGGCGATAGCTAACGCTGCGCCGAGTGGGGTCCCTTGCTGGTGTCGGCGGGGGCCCCAAACATAACCCCGCCGACTTAAGCGAACGCTCCACCCACTCGGCGATAGCTAACGCTGTGCCGAGTGGGGTCCCTTGCTGGTGTCGGCGGGGGCCCCAAAACTTTTTTGTGACTTTATCACTTTCATGAACTTACACTTTCTGATCTGCCCAAAAAGCTGTCTTGACAGCCTTGCGTTCTTTTCCCAACAGAATCATTTCCCGGGCATGTTCCGCCGTTGTTTGGGTCACCGCTGCGCCGCCGAGCATGCGGGCCAGTTCGTTAACCCGCTCTTCCTCCGACAGCAGGGTGACGGTCGTGACGGTTTCCCGCTCATCCATCTCTTTGCGGATATAAAAATGGGCGTCTGCCAGGGAAGCCACCTGCGGCAGATGGGTGATGCAGAGCACCTGCCTGTTTTGGGCCACCCGGGCAAGCTTCTCCGCGATGGCCTGCGCCGCCCGGCCGCTTACACCGGTATCCACTTCATCGAAAATCAGGGTCTCCACCTGTTCGGCATCGGCCAGGATCGTCTTGATCGCCAGCATGATGCGGGACAATTCCCCGCCCGAGGCGATCTTGGCCAATGGGCGCAGCGGTTCGCCCGGGTTGGGCGAGATCAGGAATTCCACCTGATCCATTCCGCTTTCATCCACATAGCGTTTGACCCCTTCCACCTCGATGCCGTTTTCATCAGGCCGCTGGCGCACTTCAACGGCAAAGCGGGCGCGCTCCATGTGAAGTTCCTTTAACTGCTGCTCGATGGCGGCGGCCAGCTTCCCTGCGCACTCCCGCCGGATCATGCTCAGTTCCAGCGCCTCGACCGCCAAATCGGCGGCCAGTTCGCGCAGCTTCGCCTGCAGCTGCTGCAAACGGTCGTCATAATGCTCCATCTCTTCCAGCTCGTCCTGGATCGACGCGGCATACTCCAGGATTTCGTCGACGCTTTTGCCGTACTTGCGCTTCAGGCCTTGAATCACATCCAGCCGCCGTTCCACCTCGGCCAGTTCTTCCGGATCGTATTCCACCCTGTCCGCGTACTGGCGGAGCTGGCGCGCCAGGTCTTCCACCTGATAGTAGGCCGACTGGATCGCTTCAACCATCGGGGCCAGCCCGTCGTCATACTGCTGAATGCGCTCCAGCTCGCTCATGGCATGGCCGAGCCAATCCAGGCCGCGCTGATCTCCGTGCAGGGCGCGGTAGGCAGCCTGAATCCCGCCGAATATCTTTTCCATATGGGCCGATTTCTTCCGCATGCTGTTCAGGCGCTCGTCTTCCCCCGGCTGCAGGGCGGCTTCCTCGATCTCCCGCAGCTGATAGCTCAGCAGATCGATACGGTGCATCAGTTCCCGCTCGTTTTTGGCCATGCGCTCCAGATCCTGCCGGGTTTTCCGATAGGAGGCGTACAGGGCGGCATATTCCTTTTTGGCCGCCGCCAGCTGCTGTTCGCCAAACGCGTCCAGCCAGGCGATATGCTTGTCCGCATGCAGCAGATCGTGGGCATCGTGCTGTCCGTGAACGGTCACCAGCCAGGGGCCAAGCTCGCGCAGCATGGCCAGCGTCACCAGCTGGCCGTTGAGCCGGATAATGCTTTTGCCCTGCAGGGAGATGTCCCGTTTGACCACCAGCATGCCATCCTGGTCCACCTGCACGCCAAATCCTTCGCAGATTTTCAGCGCGGGATGGCCCGGGGGCAGCTCGAACAAGCCTTCCACTTCCGCGCGCTTTTCGCCGTAGCGGACGAAATCGACGGAGCCGCGTTCCCCCAGCAGGAGGCCGAGGGCATCGATGATGATCGACTTGCCGGCGCCGGTCTCTCCGGTCAGGATATTCAGGCCGCGCTGAAACGAGATGGTCACGGACTTGATAATGGCAAAATTGCGGATTGTCAACTCCAGGAGCATGGCGTCCCCCCACCTTTACAGCATGTCCATAATGCGATCGGTTACCTCTTTGGAATTTTCTTTCGATCGGCAGATGATCAGAATGGTATCGTCACCCGCAATGGTGCCCATGATCTCCGGCCAGCTCAGGCCGTCAATCAGGGCGGCTACCGTGTTGGCATTCCCCGGCAGCGTTTTCATGACGATCAGGTTGTCGGCATGATCGATGCCGACAAAGCTGTCGAGCAGGGCGCGCTTCAGCTTCTGCAGCGGATTGAACTTCTGCTCGGCAGGCATTGAATATTTATACCGTCCGTCCGGCAGAGGCACTTTGACCAGATGAAGCTCTTTGATATCCCGGGAAACCGTCGCCTGCGTCACGTTAAAGCCTGCCTCGCGCAGGCGTTCCACCAGCTCGTCCTGGGTCTCCACCTCATGATTGGCAATGATGTCTCTGATCCGGATATGACGCTGTCCCTTGTTCATTCCATCTACTCCCATTCCCCTTGAAGTTTCGTGCGTATCGCTTCAAAAAAGCTGTCTTTCTGCCATTTGATCAGTGGCGTCACATGGGGGGATTTGCACACATAGATGTCATCCCCGCCCTCCAAATGGTAGCCAAACTGCCCGTCAATGGAGAGCCCCATCTCCCGGTGAACCGCATCCACCTGAATGCGGATCATCTGGCTCGCCGAGAAAACCATGGGGCGTGCCGTCAACGAATGGGGGGCTACCGGTGTCAACAGCAGCATATCCACGTTGGGGGCGACGATGGGGCCGCCTGCGGACAGCGAATAGGCCGTGGAACCGGTGGGGCTGGAGACGATCACCCCGTCTCCGCTGAACGTCGCCACGTACTGTTCATCCAGATAGACGGCGCATTGGATGATCCGGCAAAAGGATCCCTTGGCGATTCCGATATCATTCATGGCCGTGTACGTGCCCAGCACCTCTCCGCGGCGAACCAGCTTCGCCTCCAGCATGCTGCGCTCTTCGATGAAATACTGGCCGGACAGCAGCTTGTCCACGGCATCGGTCAAATTGTCCGGCTCCGCCTCCGACAGGAAGCCGAGCGTTCCCAGATTGATGCCGAGGATGGGCAGCGAGCAGCCGGCCAAACGGCGTGCGATGCCCAGAAGCGTGCCGTCTCCGCCCAACACGCAGACAAGCTGCACCACCCCGTCAAAGCGATGAAGCGGCAGCCCCAGATCGGGTCTCCCGATGTCGCCTGCGATGCTTTCATCCAATACCGCTCGTGCCCCTTTCGCTTCCAGCAGGTACAAGAGTTCCCGGGCCACAATGCGGGTTTCCGGTTTTCCTTTATTTGCAACGATTCCGATCGTTTTCACAGCGCCACCCCAAAGCTCGGTTATCTCCGTTTGCTGTATACAATTATACAACTATGTATGCATATAAAAAAAGCGCCATTCCGTAAGTCGCCCGCACAAATCGTACAAAATTACCCCGCCGACTCAAGCGAACCACCCACTCGGTCATAGCTAACGCTCTGCCCACCCGGCGACAGCTATCGCTGCACCGAGCGGGGAGCTCTCTGTGCCGAGCAGGGTCCCTTGCTGATGTCGGCGGGGCCCCTATTCGTTATTTCAATTCCCGGTGAGCGGCGGCGACAACTTCCTCCATCCGCTTCAGCCATGCGGTTGTTTCCTCTTCCGTACCCGGCGGCTCTTTGCGCAGGTGGAGCAGAAATTCGATATTCCCCTCCCCGCCGGTAATGGGCGAATAGCTGACCCCTTTCACCTGCATGCCGATCGACGACGCAAATCCGGCGATTCCCGTAAGCACCTCCAGATGAACAGCCGGGTCGCGCACGATGCCGTTTTTCCCGACGTTCTCCTTTCCCGCTTCGAACTGGGGCTTCACCAGGGCCACCGCGTCTCCGCCGTCCTTCAAGAAACGGTGAAGGACAGGCAGAATCAGCCGCAAGGAAATAAAGGAAACGTCGATGGAGGCGGCATCCGGCTTTTCGTACGGAAATGCTTCCGGCTCCAAATGACGGAAATTGGTTCGCTCCATGACGACGACGCGCTCGTCCTGCCGCAGCGACCAGGCAAGCTGTCCGTAGCCGACGTCGATGGCATACACCAGACGGGCGCCGTGCTGCAGGGCGCAATCGGTAAAACCTCCCGTGGAGGCGCCGATATCCATCATCACTTTTCCTGTAAGGTCGATGCCGAATTCCCGCAGCGCTTTTTCCAGCTTCAGGCCTCCGCGGCTCACGTATGGGTGTAGTTCCCCTTTTACCGCGATCGCCACGTCTTCGGGCAGCTTCGTCCCCGGCTTGTCGCAACGCTCGCCGGCTACCGTCACCAGGCCGGCCATGACCGCCGCTTTCGCCTTTTCCCGCGTCTCAAACAGGCCGCGCTCGACCAGCAATACATCCAAACGCTCTTTTTTCATCGTATCAAGCCCTTTGTCTGCTGCGCGGCATGAGTGCCCGGACGCTGGCGGCGATCCGTTCCGCCGTCAGCCCCACTTCCTGCCGCTGTTCTTTTACACTGCCATGTTCCACGAAATAGTCCGGAACGCCGATCATCCGCACATTGACGCTGCCGTAGCCCGCCTGGACAAGAAACTCCAGCACCGCGCTGCCGAAGCCGCCCATCGTCGAGCCTTCTTCCACGGTGACGATGTCGTAGCCTTCCTTGGCGAGGCGAAGCAGCAGCTCTTCATCGAGCGGTTTGCAGAAACGGGCATTCACCAGCATCGGACTGCTTCCTTCCGCCCGCAGGAGATCGTATGCCTGCTCCGCCACCTCGAAGATATGACCGAAGGAGAGGATCGCCACTTCGCTGCCGTCGCGCACGATCTCCGCCTTGCCGATCGGCAGCACCTTCAGCTCCTGATCCATTTTCACCCCGCGAATATTGAGGCGCGGATAGCGGAATGAGATCGGCCCGTCGTTGTAGGCAATCGCCGTTTTCATCATATGGCGCAGTTCATTTTCGTCCTTGGGCGCCATGATCACCATATTGGGAATGGCACGCATGAAGGCGATGTCATACACGCCCTGGTGGGTCTCGCCATCCGCTCCCACCAGTCCGGCACGGTCCACCGCAAAGACGACGTTCAGCTTCTGGCGGGCCACATCGTGGATCAGCTGATCGTAAGCCCGCTGCAGGAAGGTGGAATAGACCGCATAGACGGGTTTGAGGCCCTGTGTCGCCAGGCCGGCACAGAAGGTACACGCATGCTGTTCGGCGATGCCCACATCAAACATGCGGTCCGGGAAGTGCTCGGCAAACTTGAGAAGCCCCGACCCGGCCGGCATCGCGGGCGTGACGGCGATGATCCGTTCATCCTCCTTGGCCAGTTCGATCATGGTGTCGGCAAAGACAGTGGTGTAGGTGGCCGCCGATTTGGCCGATTCCCCCGACTCGATCTTGTAGGTGCCAACCCCGTGCCACTTGACCGAATCGGCTTCGGCCGGGGCATAGCCCTTCCCTTTTTTCGTGATGGCATGGATCAGCACCGGCCCTTTTGTGTTCGCAGCCGTCCGCAGGGAATCGAGCAGCAGCTCCACATTGTGGCCGTCGATCGGGCCGATGTAGGTAAAGCCCAGCTCTTCGAACAAGATGCCGGAGACCAGGAGATACTTCAAGCTGTCTTTGAGCCGTTCCGCAAATTGGGCCAGCTTGCCTCCCACGGCCGGTATCGACTTCAGCAGGTGCTCCAGTTCGTCTTTGGTGCGGCGGTAATTGTTGGTTGTGCGCAGTCTGCCCAGGTAATTGTGCAGGGCCCCCACATTGGGAGCAATCGACATTTCGTTGTCGTTCAACACGACGATGACGCTCTTTTTCTCGTGACCGATGTGGTTGAGCGCCTCAAACGCCATCCCGCCGGTCAGGGCGCCATCCCCGATGATGGCTACCACATGGTTCTTCTCCTTCTTCAGGTCGCGCGCACAGGCCATTCCCATGGCGGCCGACAGCGAAGTGCTGCTGTGTCCTGTCTCCCAGACATCGTGCGGGCTTTCGCTCATCTTCGGAAAGCCGCACAATCCTTTGTACTGGCGCAAGGTAGGGAACAGCTCCCGGCGGCCCGTCAGCATTTTGTGCACATAGGCCTGGTGTCCGACGTCCCAGATCAACTTGTCTGTCGGGCTGTTAAACACATAATGCAGGGCGAGCGTCAATTCCACCACGCCCAGATTGGGCGCCAGATGGCCGCCTGTCTTGGAGAGCGTTTCCACCAAAAATGTACGTATTTCATCCGCGAGCTGATAGAGTTGCGGGATCGTTAGTTTCTTCAGTTCTTTCGGGTCGTTGATGCGTTCCAACAACATGACAAACCCCCACTTTCAGCTACATGCATGAGGTTTATTGCTTGATTCATTATAAACGACTCTGGTACAAAACTCCACCGTTCAAGAAAATGAGGAAGAATCGGGACCCTTCAACATGCAAAAAGCTGGCGCTTTTCAACCGGCGCCAGCTTTTGTTATTTCTTGCGCTCCATCACATAATCCGCCAGCGGCATCAGGGCCGAATGGCCGAGGCCCGCCGCTTCCAGGGTCGCTTTCGCCTCGGCGATCAGCGCCGCCAGACGCTCCTTGGACGCTTGCAGTCCCAGCAGGGCGGGATAGGTGGCTTTTCGTCTGTCGGCGTCGCTTCCCACCGCTTTTCCCAGGAGCTCCGCGCTGCCTTCCACGTTCAGGATATCATCCTGAATCTGAAACGCCAGCCCGATGCAGCGGCCGTAATGCGACAATGCCTCCAGCTGCTCTTCGCTGGCTTCCGCGAGAAGGCCGCCGCCCAAAAGCGACGCGATCAGCAGATCTCCCGTCTTGTGCTGGTGGATATATTCCAGTTCGTTCATGGTCAGCGAGCGGCCTTCCCCTTCGATGTCCGCCATCTGACCGCCCACCATGCCGCGGGCCCCGGCCCGTTTGCCCAATTCGGCGATCAGCTTCACCACGGTCTGCGGGCTTACCTCGGGATGATGGAGATAGGCGTCCGCGATGTAGCCGAACGCCCGCGTCAGCAAGGCGTCGCCGGCCAGAATCGCCGTCGCTTCACCAAATACCTTGTGATTGGTCGGCTTGCCGCGGCGCAGATCATCGTTGTCCATCGCCGGCAGATCGTCATGGATCAGCGAGTAGGTATGAATCATTTCCAGTGCGACGGCGTAAGGGATTCCCCGCTCAACCGGCTTGTCCAGCGCTTCCAGCACGGCCAGCACCAGAACGGGACGCAGCCGCTTGCCGCCGGCCATCAGCGAGTAGGCCATGGAGTCGTACAGGGTCGGCGGGACCCCTTCCTTTTCCAATGCCGGGAGAAGATTTTTTTCGATCAGGGTTACTTTTTCTGCCAGATAGCTGCTGAGAGAGACGGCCATTATGCTTCTCCTTCCAGGCGAAAATCTTTCTGCTTCACCTGACCGTCTTCTTCCAGGATCTGCGTGATTCTGGTTTCGATGGCCTCCAGCTTCTGCGCACAGACGCGCGACAGCTGCACCCCTTCCTGATAAAGCTCCAGCGCCTCTTCCAGCGGGATGTCCCCTTCTTCCAGCCGGCGCACCACTTCCTCGAGACGCTTCATCGCTTCTTCAAACTGCATCGGTGTTTGCGGTTCTGTCTTTTTCCGAGCCATCCGCTTTCTCCTCTCGTACAATCTCCGTCACGTGTGCCGTTATGCTGCCATCTTTTAATCGTACCATGAGTTCGTCACCGATCGCAAACGGTTCCACCGACTTCACGAGCCGCTCCCCTTTGTACACCAGGGAGTAGCCGCGCTCCATGACGCGCAGCGGGCTCAGGGCATCCAGCTGGGCCAGCCGGGCCAACCAGGCGCTTCGGGCGGTGGCGAGACGCTCTTCCATGCGCTGGTGCAGCCGCTCTTCCATGCGCAGCGCCTGTTCCCGCTTCGCTGCCACACGGTCGCTCAACCGGAAGCGGCGCATGCGTTCGGCTGCATGCCAATACTGCTCCTTCCGGCGATCGCGCAGCTTCCCCATGGCCTGGCGCAGGCGCATCTGCCAATCGTCGAGCCGCTGCTGCGCCTCTTCCAGTCGCCGCTGCGGCTGCCGCATCGCATAGGAATGCATCAGTCTGGTCAACCGTTCCCGCTCTTCCTCGACCTGCCCCCGCATGGCCCGGTGCATGCGCAGATCCAGCTGCTTCACCCTCTCCAGCCATTCCAGATAGTGAGGGACCGCCAGTTCGGCGGCGGCGGTGGGCGTGGCGGCCCGCACATCGGCGACAAAATCCGCGATGGTAAAATCGGTTTCGTGTCCGACGGCGGAGATCACCGGAATGCGGGAAGCCGCGATCGCGCGGGCCACCACCTCTTCATTGAACGCCCAAAGCTCTTCAATCGAACCGCCTCCGCGCCCCACGATCAGAACATCAATGTCCGTACAGCGGTTGATCATGCCGATGGCCGCTACGATGGAAGCCGGGGCTTCCGCGCCCTGCACGAGCGCCGGCGCGATGACGATCTCCGCCTGGGGGAACCGGCGCCTGATGGTCGTGCAGATGTCCCGGATCGCCGCGCCGGTGGGAGAAGTAACCACGCCGACCCGTTTGGGGAACTGGGGAAGGGGGCGCTTCCGTTCCGGGGCGAACAATCCTTCCGCTTCCAGCTTGGCCTTCAGCTGTTCAAACGCCAGATAGAGAGAGCCCAGGCCGTCCGGCTGCATGTCGCGCGCGTAGAGCTGGTAGGTGCCGTCCCGCTCAAAGGCAGAAATGGAACCACGCACAAGCACCTTGGTTCCATCCTTGGGGAGAAACTTGAGAAAACGATTGTAGCTGGCAAACATGACGACCTTGATCCGGGCATCCCGGTCTTTCAAGGTAAAGTACATATGTCCGCTGGTATGGTGGACGAAGTTGGAGATTTCGCCCCTCACCCAGACGTCGGCGAGACGCTCCTCTCTCTCCAGCACCCACTTGATCCAGCGGTTCAGTTCCGTGACGGACCATACCTGGTTGGGTTTCATCAACTATCCCTTCCGTTTCTCTTCCTTCGCCAGCAGCCTGGCCGCCTTGATGGTATTTTTCAGCAGCATCGTGATGGTCATCGGCCCCACACCGCCCGGCACCGGCGTGATATAGCTCGCGATCGGCGCCACTTCGTCAAACCTCACATCCCCGGTCAGTTTGCCGGTCTCCAGCCGATTCACGCCCACATCGATGACGAACGTACCCGGCGTGACGTGTTCCCTGCCGATGATGCCCGGCTTCCCGACGGCCACGATCAGAATGTCCGCCTGCCGGGTCACCTCTTCCAGGTTGGTCGTGCGGGAGTGGCACATCGTCACCGTGGCGTTTTCCTGCAGCAGCAGCTGCGCCACCGGTTTTCCGACGATATTGCTGCGACCGACCACCACAACCCGTTTGCCGGTCAGCTCCACACCCGTCCGCTTGATCATTTCCACAATGCCGTAGGGGGTGCAGGGCAGAAACGCATCCTCGCCGATCATCATGTTGCCGACGTTGATCGGGTGAAAGCCGTCCACGTCTTTTTCCGGGAGGATGGCATCGATCACCGCTTTTTCGGAAATATGGGCAGGCAGCGGCAGCTGCACCAAAATGCCATGAACGTTCGGATTTTCGTTTAAATGCGCGATCGTCTCCAGCAGTTCCTGCTGGCTGGTGGTGTCGGGCATGCGGATCACTTCCGAACGGATGCCGACCTCCTCACACCCTTTTACCTTTCCTCTCACATAGGAATGGGAAGCCGGGTCCTCCCCCACCAAAATTACGGTTAATGCCGGTACGATGCCTTGCTGCGCCAGCTCCTTCACTTCGGCGGCCAATTCCGCGCGAATCGATTTGGCAACCTCTTTTCCGTCGATCACAATAGCAGCCATTGGAACGAACCCTCCTTCGTGCGAATCCATACCCTTAGTGTATCGGTCGAGGGGGTTCGTGTAAAGGCGAATTTTTAGCCATTTTCTATTTTAAAATGTTCGGTTTTTGTGCTGCGCCCACCCCAACATGGCGACGCCGTAAGCATTATCGCCGGAATAGGCCGGATCGCAAAAGAATAATCGTGCCCGCACGGCCGGATGTTCCAGCCGCTTGATCAGCCGCTCCCGCACGTACTGGTTGGCCGCCACCCCGCCAACGATCAGGATCTCCTCGGGATATCCCTGTTCCCGGGCTGTCCGCAGCACCTTTTCCAGCGTGTTGGCGATGCACTGTTCCGTCGCGCGGGCAATCTCCGAAGGCGGCACGTTTCCCTGTTCGATGGCCCGCAGGAGCGACGCTTCCGGCCCCGAAAAGCTGAACGTCAAGCCGTTCACCGCAGAGGGGACGCGGAACGTTCCGGCCGCCTGCCGCGCCAGCTTCTCCAGCGCCGGTCCCGCCGGAAAGGGCAGCCCGAGCGCCACCCCCACGCGGTCCACCAGCTGTCCGGCATGCAGATCCGCCGTTCCCCCGATCTTTTCGATGGCATACCCGCTCTCCCTGCGGGTGCAGAGCAGGAGTTCGCTGGTGCCTCCGGACAAATGCACGGCCAGGAACCGATCCTGGCGGGGGCGTGCCGCCGCCGTCAGCTCTCCGGCCGCAATATGGCCTTCCTGATGGGTGGTCAGATAATAAGGCACCTTGTGAAAGACGGCAAACGATTTGGCCAATCCTTCCCCCACCTTGAAGACCGGCATGTAGGAGCCTTCCACCGGGCGCGGCTTCTCGCTCGCGCAGACGGCCACGATCTCCCACTCGGCAAGCCGCATCGCTTCGCTTAATTCCGGCAGATTCATCACATGCTGAAAGACGGCCTCCGACTGCTGCAGGCCGCGCTTCCCCTCCTTGACGCGCAGGAGGCGTTTGGCTTCCGCCACAATCCGTCCGTCTTCCCCCGCCAGACACAACGATGTCCGATAGTTACTCGTGTCAATCCCCAGCACTACCTTCGCCATCGCCGCCACCCGTTACGCCTGCGTCGTCTGCCGGTTCTGCAGGTAGCTGGACAGGACCCCGTTGACAAAGCGGTACGATTGTTCGTCGCTGAACAGCTTGGCCAGCTCGATCGCTTCGTTCAGCACCACTTTCTCCGGAATCTCCGCCACATGCATCAGTTCAAAGAACGCCAGGCGCAGGATGGCGCGATCCACGTTGGCGATGCGCTCCAGCTGCCAGCCCCGCAGATACTTCTTGATCTCGGCGTCAATCTCCGGCAAGTGCTGCAGCGTGTTTTTCACCAGGTAGCGCATGTATTCGGTGTCCGTCTCATCGTTCTCTTCCAGGACCATCGCGATGGCGTCATCCAACTGGACATCCGCCATGTCGATCTGAAAGAGACACTGGACTGCCTTTTCTCTTGCTGTTCTACGTTTCATATGCCGTTTCACCTACTGTATATGTACTGTTCTCATAAGGGCGGAGGACCCGCCTGCCGAACGAAACTACCGAAACTTGCCCGGGAGGATGCGATCAAGGATTTCCCGCAAATCTTCCTTCTGATCCAGCTTCCGTCCGATGTAATAGCCGGTGGAAACAAAGACGAGAAACACGAGCGTATCCCAAAAGCCCACCAACAGGTACAAGATGCCAAAAAACAGGCCCGCCGCCACACCCAATAGTTTCCCCTTGTGTTCCCATAAAATCTCCCACATCATCGGTTTCACCTTCTATTCGACCCGTCTCGTACGGAGCGAGGCGTTTTCATGCTGGGCCACTTCCGTCACAACCACCGTCACTTCCGCGATGTCGACGCCGGCAATCGCTTCTACCTGCGCTTTCACTTCATGCTGCAGCTTCTGCGTCATTTCCGGCAACGGGGTCTCCCCATCCACGGAGACGCGCAGCTGGATCAGATTCCCGCTCTCCAGCGCCTTGACGGCCGTTTTTAGCTCGCGCACCCCTTTTACCCTGCGCGCGGCCCGTTCGGCGATCGTCTGGATGGTGTTCAGGGTAATCAGGATCTCGCCAATTTCGCTTCGCTGCCGGATGCCTTTCTCCGCCTTCTTCTTTTTGAACGAAAACGCGCTGAAAAAGAACCGCAGGCTGATAATCAGGAAGATGAGGCCGACAAGCAGATAAGGGATGTTCGGCCGGCCATCCGCATAAAGGTTTTGCAGGATCATTTGGCCATATTCCAGCGGAACCATGTTGGCGGCCACCCCGATCCATACCACGGACAG
The DNA here is from genome assembly GCF_011059135.1 of Brevibacillus sp. SYP-B805. Taxonomy (GTDB): domain Bacteria; phylum Bacillota; class Bacilli; order Brevibacillales; family Brevibacillaceae; genus Brevibacillus_F. The sequence goes on from NZ_JAALGD010000003.1 coordinate 182,937, forward strand.
CACGATCAGGGCAAAACTGTAAAGGGTCAAGATAAAGCGGTCAAACAGGTTCATTCGCATCTCTCCTTCGCCAATTCCTCCCAGATGAGGAAAATGCCCCCGAAAAGTGGGGGCATGGATGTTTCGTGGGATTAGCGGACCCGCTGGTACTCCTCCGCCGGTGGAGCCGGCTGATTCTTCTCTTCCGCCTTCAGCTCCACATCGACGATATGTACGTTTACTTCCACCACCGTCAGTCCGGTCATACTTTCAATCGCATTGCGAACGCTGTCCTGAATCTTGCGCGCCACCTCCGGAATCCGGTGGCCGTATTTCACAATGATGGAGACATCGACCGCAGCTTCACGCGAACCCACTTCCACGCGAACGCCGCGCGCGACGTTTTTGCGGCCGAGCCGTTCTGCTATATCACCAACGAAGCCTCCGCTCATGTGGGCAACCCCTTCCACTTCAGAGGCCGCCATACCGGCGATGACTTCCAACACTTCGGGAGCGATCTGGACCTTACCAAGCTCTGTTCTCTCTACATCCGGTGTAAACTCTTCCATGCTTCGCACCTCCCACTGGGTTTCCTTTCCATTATAGCAACAGCGGCTCCTTTTTACAAATGGCGTTGTCCCTACTCATCCAGATTCACTTCATGGGTCTCCAGGAATTTCGTATCAAAATGACCGCTGATGAAGACCTCGTGTTCCATCATCTTGAGATGGAACGGGATCGTCGTCGTGATCCCTTCAATGACAAATTCCCCCAACGCCCGCTTCATCCGGTCGATGGCTTCCTGCCGGGTCTTGCCCCACACAATCAGCTTGGCGATCATCGAATCATAGTAGGGCGGGATCGTATACCCGCTGAAAGCGGCGCTGTCCACGCGCACGCCAAACCCGCCCGGCGCCAGATAGTTGGTGATGCGCCCGGGAGAAGGCATGAAATTCCGGGCCGGATTCTCCGCATTGATGCGACACTCGATCGCCCAACCGTTCAGCTTCACGTCATCCTGCGTGAAAGAGAGCGGATGGCCGGCCGCCACCAAGATCTGCTCCTTGATGAGATCGAAGCCGGTGACCAGTTCGGTGACCGGGTGTTCCACCTGGATGCGCGTATTCATTTCCATAAAATAGAACCGGCCATATTTGTCCAGCAAAAATTCGACGGTCCCGGCGCCGTGGTAGTTGACGGCCTTGGCCGCCGCCACCGCCGCTTCCCCCATCTGGCGGCGCAGCTCTTCGCTGAGGGCCGGAGATGGCGCCTCTTCAATCAGCTTCTGATGGCGGCGCTGAATGGAACAATCCCGTTCTCCCAGATACACCACGTTGCCAAACTTGTCGGCCATCACCTGGATTTCCACGTGGCGCGGGCCTTCGACGAACTTTTCCAGGTAAACCCCGGGATTGCCAAACGCCGTTTTGGCTTCATTCTGCGCCTGGCGAATCGCCTTCTCCAGATCCTCGTCATTGACGGCCACCCGCATCCCGCGGCCGCCGCCGCCCGCCGTCGCCTTGACCATGACCGGATAGCCGATCTCATTGGCGGTCCGGATGGCATCGGCGATGTCCTCAATCAAGCCGTCGGTCCCGGGAACCGTCGGGACGCCCGCCTTCTTCATGGTATCCTTGGCGGTGGACTTGTCCCCCATCTTGGTGATGGCTTCCGGATCGGGACCGATAAAGGTGATGCCGCAAGCGGCGCAAATCTCGGCAAAATCGGCGTTTTCGGCCAGAAACCCGTAGCCGGGGTGAATGGCGTCCACGCCTACCTTGGTGGCAACGGCCATGATGTTCGCCATGTTCAGATAGCTTTCCTTGGACGCCGTCGGCCCGATGCAGTACGCTTCGTCCGCCATCTTCACGTGCAGGGCGTCGCGATCCGCCTCGGAATAGACGGCCACAGAGCGGATGCCAAGCTCACGGCACGCACGGATGATGCGCACAGCGATTTCGCCGCGGTTGGCAATCAATACTTTCTGAAACATACTCGACTCCCCCGTCTATTCTGTCTTCACCAAAAAGAGCGGTTGGCCGTACTCCACAAGCTGGCCGTCCTCCACCAAGACTTTGACGATCTCGCCCGTGACCTCCGCTTCGATCTCGTTAAAGAGCTTCATGGCCTCCACGATGCACACCACTTTGTTCGGCGTCACTTTGTCCCCAGGCTGAACATAGGCAGGCTTGCCCGGTTCAGGAGAACGATAGAAGGTACCGACCATCGGCGACACGATCTTGTGCAGATTCGACTCGTCCACCGCCGGTGCCGCCGGTGCGGCCTGTACTGCCGGCGCAGCTTGTACGGGCGCAGGAGCGGCCGGCGCTTCTGCCACCGCTGCCGGTGCCTGCACGGGAGCCGCTGCGACCGGATGAACGACCGGCTGGACGCTTGCGGCAGGCGCCTGCTCCACGACGGCGGCTGCTTTCTTGATGCTTACTTTGGCCCCATCCATCTCCACTTCAAATTCCTGGATGGAGGATTGATCAATCAACTTGATGATTTCACGGATTTCATGGATCTTGAACACACTAAGCACTCCTTCGCGAAGGGAATCGGCGACACCATGATCGCCCGCCTGTACGGGGCTGTTATATGTGCAGATAAGAGCAGGTCACAATATAATCATGGTAGCTTTTTGACCATCCAACGTCAAGAAAGGATTTCCTCCCCCGCCTGCCTGCCCAAGGGAGAAAATCCTTTACCATCCTTCCCTGAAAGTGCCTATTTCATAATGCCTTATATTGTACGGACACATTGCTTCCCGAGACGTTGAGATGCTGCTTCACCTGGGCAATGATGTCCACGACCTCGCCGGCGGTCAGATTCTCCTTCTGCACGATGACGGTTACCTTCTGATCCTGGACGGAGACCACCGCATCCTTGTACCCGCTTGCCTTCAGCATTTCTTCGATGGTCATGGTCGCCTGCTCCACGGTGGACAGCTCCTCGTATTTTGCCTTGGCTTCCGCTACCGCTTGCGGGGTCGCTTCCGGATTCATCATGATCGCCATCTGTTCATCCTTGTCTTTTTGCAGCAGGGCATCCCGCTTCAGCTTGTAGCCCTGGAACACGTCGCTCGGCGTATCCGCCAGGGTGGCTGCCTCCTTCTGCTCCGACGATTTCGGCGCCGGTGTCTCCAGCGTTGCGGTATCCGCTTCCGCGGGTGCCGCTTCGGGCGCAGGCTGATCCGTCTGTTTCGTATCCACCTGCACGTCTCCCAGCGCACTGTCCTGCTGTTCTTCCGAAACGGCAGGCACCTGCTCATTCGGCCCTTTCACCAGATAGTAGCCCGAGAGCACCACCATCACCGCCAGCATCGTCAACAGCCAAACCGTTTGTTTCCGCAATACCATCCTCATTACCCCCTACCCTTTTTTTGGCAAAATGGAAATCTTGTACAGCGGCACATCCAACGCTTTTTGCACAGCTTCCGCAATCCACGCCTTCACCTGCATGTTTTCCGCCCCTTTTGCGACTACCAGCACTCCTCTCACCTTGGGTTTCAATGTTTTCAACACGACCGGCTGTTCCTGTTTGCCGGAAATGATGATCGCCTGCTCATTGCGGGATTGGTCGCTCTGGTTGCGCGTGGCCTTCTCCTTGTCTGTCTCCTGGGTGGTGGATGAGCGGGTTTCGCGGTTCTTCTCCACGACCAGTTCCGGTGTGGAATCCAGATTAACCATCACCTCCACCTCGCCCACCCCGACAACCTTCTCCAGGATTTCCTCCAGCTGGGTCTTGTACATGTTCTCGTATTCGGCGATGATGTCATTGCCGCCGGAGGAACCGAATGCCGGTGCGGCAGGAGGATCTTCCCCGCTCCCGGACGTATTGACGGAACCGGCGGCCAGGCCGAGCGGCTGGTCCGTCTCCACCTTCAGAAAGTCGGTGAGAATCATCAGCGCGATGCCTACCCCCAAGAGCACGATGATATAGTGGATGGGCTTCAGTTTCTTTTCCGCCGCATCGGTCTGCAGCAGCTTTTTCAACATTTGAAACATGGGTTCACCTCTCCTCGCCCCCCGTTTGCCGGTCATTCCTGCCACCGGTCCGAATCACATCGATCTGTTCTTCCCGCACATCCCATTCTTTTGCCAGCCAGCGAACGATCTCCTGATCGCGCGGGTCAACGCTCGTCCCGGAGACGCTGTCCGGCGCACCGCTGACGGGCTGTTCCTTGCCCACCCGGATGACGACCGGTTCGATGGGCTTCACTGCCTGCACGGCTGCCGATGCTTCCTCTTCCCCGGCGAATGTGACCGCAATGTGTTGGATCGCCGGATGCTGGGGATCCGTGGTGTTCAGCGTCACCTCCACCGCTGACGGTTCCGTTCTCCAGGCGCGTTTCACCTGCTGGCGGATGGTGCTCTCCAGCTGTTCCTTCACGTAGGAAGTTACCTGCTCTTCCTGCTGCCCCAGCAGCTTTTTGGCGAGAGGCTCCCAGTCCGTCCGGGAGGCGTTCTGAAAGTTATCCTGGTAGCGGCTCAGCTTCAGGGCGAGATCGTCCTGCGACAGGTTGAACACGGCGAAAACGGGCGAGAGGATGGTCAGGAGCAGGATCAGACCCATCACCATCTTGACGTACCGCTGCAGGTTGGTATTCGGCAGGATCAGATCGAGGAAGGCTGCCAACAGCACGAGCAGAATGATTTTTTTCAGCCAGGCGTTTAACCATTCCATCGGGCACCACCTATCCCACCATCATGGAAATGTTCCCTGCCGCTATCATGATCGTGATGGCCAGGAAAAACATCAGTCCCACCGTTGCCAGTGCGGCAAAGACAAAGAGAAGGCTTTTGCCGATCGCCCCCAGCGCGGCGATGATCGGGCTGCTGCCGAGCGGCTGCAGCACGGCGGAAGAGATGTTGTAGATCATGGCGATCACCAGAATTTTCAATGCAGGAAAGGCGCAGAGGATCAGCAGGATGAACACCCCGGCCAGACCGATCGCGTTCTTGACCAGCAGCGAGGCGCTCAGGACGGTATCCGCCGCGTCGGAAAACATCCGGCCCACGATCGGCACAAAGTTGCCGGTCACATACTTGGCCGTGCGCAGTGTCACCCCGTCGGTCACGGCGGAGGTCGCCCCCTGCAGGCTGATGACCGCCAGGAAGATGGTTAGAAACGAGCCGAGCGCCCCCATCGCGATGTTGCGCAGGAGCGAGGCCAGCTGCGTCACCTTGTAGCGCTCGGAAAAGAGGCTGGCGATCGCGAGCATGGTCGACAGGAACAGCAGGGGAAAGATGATGGTGGAGATCAGGATGCCGCTGGTGTTGACCATGAAGATGATCAGCGGGTGAAACATCGCGGCCGAAGCCAGATTGCCCACCGACGCCAGCAGCGCGATTACCAGCGGGATCATCGCCAGCATGAAATCGGACATGTTGGTGATCGCATCCCTGGCGTAGGTGATCGCCACGTGAAAGCTGTTGATGGCGAGCACCATCAGGACCAGGTAGGTGATCGAATAGGCGACGGTTGTCACCGTGTTGCGCTCAAACGCATTCTGCATCGTTTCCAGAATCATGGCAATGACGGTGATGATGATGATGGAGCTGAGCAGCTTGCCGTTTGTCCAGATTTCGTGCAGGACGTACTTCAGCATCCCCTTCAGAACCCCCGCGATGCTGATTTCGCCATTCTGCATGAGAAGCTGCACGAAGCCGGGGGATTTGATGTCCGGAAGATACCCCTTGTATTCCTGCAGCGTCTTCTGCCAGAACTGTTCCACGCGGTCCATGTTGAGATGCTCCACCTGCTGCCTGACGAGCTGATCGATGGGCCCGTCCCTGGCCCCCTCTGCATCGGCCATGGGCGGCGAGAGCAGGAAGAAACCGAAAAAGGTGATGAGAAGAAGCTTGATTGCCTGCGGCATCGATCTCCCTCCTTTCCCCGGGTGCTGCAGATCAGGCCGGCAATAGTCCGATCACCGTTTCGATGATGATCTGGATGATCGGGACGGCCATCACCAGAATGAGCACTTTCCCCGCCAACTCGATCTTGGAGGCGATCGCCCCTTGTCCGGCATCGCGGGTCATCTGGGCGCCAAATTCGGCGATATAGGCAATTCCGATGATTTTCAGGATCGTTTCCAGGAAAACCATATTCAAGTCGGCCTGCACCGCCAGCCGTTCCAGCACCCGGATGACCACCGCGATCTTGTCGATGAGAAAATAGAAGATGATGGCCCCGCTGGCGATCGCAAGCAGGAAGGCAAATATCGGCTTCTGTTCCTTAATCACCAGGGCGAGGATGGTGGCGACCAATCCCAGTCCGACAATCTGCACGATTTCCATCGCCAACGCCCCCCTTTAGTTGAACAGGAAGACGCGTTTCACCTCGGAGAACAAATCCCCCAGATAGTGAGCGACCATGTACAGGACGATGATGAAGCCCACCAAGGTGGCCCAATGCGCGATATCTTCCTTTCCGGACTGCTTCAGGACGGTTTGGATGATGGCCGTGATGAATCCGACTCCGGCGATCTGAAAGACAGGAGTCAAGTCAAAATCCACGCTGAACACCTCGTTTCACAGCATCAGGATGACGACTAACAGTCCACCCAGGAACCCCAGACTTTTGTACATGTTTTCATATTTGCCCTGCTCCAGCCTCGCTTCTTCTTCCAGACCGCGCAGATGCGTCATCGTGAGGCGCAAATGCTTCTGCTGATCGTGCCGGTCCGAACTGCCGAGCACGTATCCCAGGTTCAGCAGCACGTCCTTCTCCTCCTTGCGCAGAACCGTCTGTGACCAATGCTGTTCCACCGCCGTCTGCCAGCAGACTTGGGTCGAAAGGGCTTCGGCCGTCCCCATCAGCTCCGCAGCGGTCAGAAAGATACCGCCGATCTCCTTCGCCATCCGGCGGCCGATCTTGACGAACGCCCGGTGCAGCGGGGTCGATCCGTAGACGATTTCCGTCTCCAGCATCTGCAGCGCGATCAGCAGGGTACGCAGCTGCACGGGGCGCATGGCGTACAACTTGCCAACCTGCCAGCCCACCATGGTGGCGGAAAACAAGATAATAGCGGAACCGATCAGCTTGACCATGGAAGATTCTCCCTTTCCAAAGGCGCCAGGGAAGCGTCGTAAATCCCCTGGATCGTACCGGCGCCATGCTGGCGGCTTAACACGATGTAACGGGAAAACGCCCGGTGCTGCATCAGCTTCCCCAGCGTCGGCCGCAGCGCCACTTCCTGCAGGTCGGATCCGTGAGCGGAACAGATGACGGCCACCCCCGCGTGAATCGCTTCCCAGATCGCCTCCCCGTCTTCCGTGCGCCCGATCTCATCCGCAATCAGGACATCGGGCGACATCGAACGGATCAGCATCATCATGCCGACGGCCTTGGGACAAGCGTCCAGCACATCCGTACGCGGCCCGACATCACGCTGCGGAACCCCGTTCACGCTTCCCGCCAGTTCGGAACGCTCGTCCACAATCCCCACTTTCCGGCTGGAGGACCATTCGCTGCCGTAACTGAGGGAACGGGCGATGTCGCGCAGCAGCGTCGTTTTGCCGCACGAGGGCGGCGAGACGATCAGCGTGTTGAGAACCTTGCCGCCCTGAAAGAGAAATGGCAGCACCTGTTGGGCGGCCCCTTTCTTTTCCCGGGCGATGCGTATGTTGAAACTGGTGATGTCGCGTATGCCTTTCACTTCGCCGCCTTCCATGACAACCTTGCCTGCTATGCCAATCCGGTGCCCGCCCGCCACCGTGATATATCCCCGCTTCAGCTCTTCCTCCAGCGCATAGAGCGAATGCTGGCTGATCTGATTGATCAGCTTGGTCACATGCTCTTCCGTCAGAGTCCACCCCTGCCGCACATTGGCCGTCAGTTGGCCGCTCGTTGTTACATAGCTGGCCTGCTGGCTGTATCGCACTTCCAGCGGCTGGTTTTGCCGCAGGCGTATCTCTTCCAGAGAATCGCGCACCTCTGCAGGCAGGGCTGTCAGGATCTGCCGGATCGGCGCGGGCAGCATGGCGATGATTTCTTTCACGGGCTATCTCCTCCCACCGCATGGATCTGAATTTTCTCGGGAAGCCGTACAAACGGTGCTTTGTCCACTCTGACTTACCTCATCCTATGCAGCGTCGGACGAGATTTATGCTTTCTGCCCACAAAAAAACGTTTGCTGTCGCACATGGCGTGCACGCAAACGTTTCATGCCCCAAACGGTATTCGTCAGGTTGGATTGATCGGTTCCCGCTGATCCCGGCAGGGCTCGATCACATAGTGATGATATCCTTCGTCGTCTGTACTTTCGTGCAGGAAGATGATCTCCTGGCAGGACGGGCAGGGGAATTCGTAAGCGGTCTCGTACGCTTCGCCGCGATCCCGCCACCTGTCGTACACCCAGGCGTCCTCGCTGTCGTCCAGATCATACACCGCTGCCGCTTCATCGTCATCCACGGTTTCATACAGGTCGTCTTCCTCATCGTACAAGAACCATTCCAAGTCAGCCAGATCTTCGTCGACGGCTTCCACATAGGACTCCGTCTCTTCCACACGGGCGTTCAGAGCACGCAGCTCACCGGACATCTCGTCCAGAATCTGTATGATCTCCGACAAGATTCTGCCTTCCCGGCTGCTTTCTTCAAGCTCCAGCCCGTCCGTCCATCCGCGCAAATAGCTGATGCGTTTCGCCAGTGACTCCACTCGTGCTCCTCCTTTTCCACAGGCTCAGGATTAGAATTCCCTGCATCCTGGCGGTTACGAGTGGAAATCTTGACCGGTTGCTCGGGCTACAGCTGTCTGCTCTCCCCCACCTTCGCGCCCTGGTCCAGCCGATACTGCCCGCGGTACTCCACCAGATCGATTTCACAGCCCGGCCCGATGGTGACATTGTTCCCCCGCACCACACGGGCTTTGGTATATTCGAGGTGGATATCGTCGCCTTCCACGCTGTCCGTGGTCAGATAATGGCCAAACGGCAGGAGCGCTCCCCAGAATTTGGGCCCATGCGCAATCTTCCGGACACGGATATGCTCCCCGCCGATTTCCTTGGCCTGGCATCCGTCATGGATGTGGATCTCGATTTTGCCGGCATTGAGCAGTCCGCCGACGGTGAAGCCTCCTTGCAGCGAGAAGACTTCGGCATCGCAGTCCCCTTCCACGTGAAAATTTCCCCGGATATCCGCTTCTTCCCCGGATGCCCTGCCCGAGACCCGGGTCTTGCCGTCCACTCGAATCTCCTGGAAGGTAACGTCGCCTTCGATTTCCATTTTGCCGTGGATGTTGATCCGCTGGGCCTGCACATTCCCTTTGACGGTGGAAAGGCCTTCCACATAGACGGTGCCGGACCTGATCGCCCCGTTGATCTTGACTTTCCCGTTAGCGTTGAAGTCCTGGCACTCCAGATCGCCGTTGACTCCGGACACGCCGTTGATATCCACCCGGTCATACCTGCCTCCGGAGGCGGTGCCCATCCCGTTTATGCGCAAATCATTCGTTTTTTCCTTCATCATGGTATCCTCCCGCCTACATCAGTTTCGGTTTCAGTTCTTCGATACAGCTGGCAAGATTGACCCGCGCGGCAATGCGGGCCCCGTTTTCCACATAAACCTCTCCGGTGCCGGCATGCAGCAGGCAGGTAGCAATGCCAAGCTTGCGCACGAAGATCAGCTCGCCGCCTTTTCCCTGCACCTTGGGATAGTGATCGGCCAGGGTCTGCAGCAGCAATCTCCCTTCCTCCAGGCTGATCGAACCGTCCTGCAGCAGCTTCTCCACGATATAGCCAAACAGGATGCTGTCGAATGGAACGACCTCACCGATGCCCAGCTGGTCTGTCAGCAGGTCAAGGGAAACCTTCGAAACAATGTTTCGCTTCAGCAAATCTTCCCTGCCCAGCGATACGGCGGCCGCTTCGGGTGAGAACATGTCGGCGATCTCGTCGAGGGACAAGTCCTCTTTCATGTTTTTGATCTTGTCGATTCTGGCCAGTATCTGTTCCCTGGGGAAAAAGGTTTCCTGACCGGTAAACGTCGATTTCCGGATAAACCATTCTTCCGGGATCAGGTTTTTCCGCTTCCACCGGTAGAGCTGGCCGTAAGAGATTCCTGTCAGTTCCAGGAGGTCCTTCTTCGAGATTATGTCCTGATCCACTTCGTATCACCTCACCATTAAAGTAACATAACATTGTTACGTTGTAAATCGCAAATAAAAAAGGGCATTGACGCCCTTCTTCGGCAATTCTTTTTTACTGCTGGCGCACCCCGATAAAAATAAACATCACGCCGGTAAAGATCCAGGCGATTTTCCAGAGGCTGATCCGCTCCGCCATGCCCAACAGCCCGATGGTGGTTGTCGTCAATAGAACAATCGGCCCGACAAGCGCAAGCCCGGAGTTGACCACCAGCGCCTTTTCCACCTGGTTCAGTTTCAAAATCAGCAAGGCGGCCAGAATCTCGATGGTTCCCGACATGATCCGCAGCGCTGCCATGCCGATGATCGCTTTCTCCCACATGCCCGTCCCTCCTTTCCACCAGCTTATGCCCGGCCAGACTCTTTTAGTCTATGTCCCGGTCTCTTTTGGGCCAACGCCCAGCCGCTGCCGACTCACTTTCCTCCCCCTGTCGGGCATAAGCTGTAGCAAATGCCCAAGAAAAGAGGAGTCGACATGCGAGGAAACGAATCACCCTTTTGGCCTGCCAGCTGGATCGATCCGTCATTGGCGCGTGCGGACAAACCGCGCACGCGGGGTTTAACCATGGTGATCGACAAAGGACTCGGGCTGCACGCCTTCCATGACCTGCTGCAGCTCGCCGCTCCCTATATCGATATTTGCAAGCTGGGTTTCGGGACGTCTGCGCTTTATCCCATCGACATCCTGCGGGAGAAGGTGGAGCTGGCCAAACGTTACGGCGTGGATATCATGCCTGGCGGAACCTTTTTCGAGCTGGCCTTCGCGCAGGCGCCGCTGGAGAGCTACCTTGCCCGGCTCAAGGCGCTCGGCTTCACCGCCATCGAGATTTCCGACGGCACTCTGCCGCTTTCCAGGGAGATGCGGCTGAAAGCCATCTCCCGCGCGGCAGATGCCGGGCTGACGGTCTACACGGAATTCGGCCAGAAAGCGGCGGGCTTCAAGGCGGAGGCGGAAGCCCTGACCGAAACCTTGCGGGCCGATCTGGAGGCCGGCGCCGCCTATGTGATCGTGGAAGCGCGGGAAAGCGGCAATGTGGGGGTGTTTAATCAGCAGGGAGAATTGGATGAACCATTCCTGCATGACGTGACGAACCAATGCGGGGATCTGGCGGCCAAGCTGATCTGGGAGGCGCCGCAAAAGGACCAGCAGGTGGCCCTGCTGCGCACGCTCGGCCTGCATGTCAATCTCGGCAACATCGCGCCGGCGGATGTGCTGTCGGTCGAAACGCTGCGCCGGGGGCTCAGGGGGGATACGTCGGCGAAGGTGCTGCGCGAGAGGAGAGCCGCTCCGTGCGAATAGAGGTGGTGCCCTCCGTGGGGGAAATCCGGCATGAGCAGATCCGCAGCCGGGTGGTGGTGGTGATCGATGTGCTGCGCGCCTCCAGCACGATCGTCACGGCCCTGCAGCACGGCTTTGCGGAGATCATTCCGGCGGAAACCGCCGGGCAGGCGCTGGCGCTGCGTGACGAGCGCTCACTGCTGGCGGGCGAACGCTACTGCCGCAAACACCCGTCCTTTGATTTCAACAATTCGCCGACAGCGCTGTGCACCGACCGCTTCCACGGCAAACGGCTGATCCTCTGCACCACCAACGGCACCCGGGCGATTCAAAAGGCGGAGCATGCCCAGGCCCTTTTGATCGGGTCGCTGCTGAACGCGACGGCATGCATCACCCATGCCCTCTCCTATCAATCGGATGTCACGCTGTACTGCGCAGGCTCCCGGGAGAAATTTGCCCTGGAAGACGGGATCGCCGCCGGCATGATGGTGGATGTCGTGAAACGGCTGGCTCCGCAGGCGCAGGTGTGCGATCTGGGGAACGCCCTGCACGCCAGCTACCTCTACCTGGCCGACCACCTGGAAGAGATGCTGGCGCAGACAGCAACGGGCAAACGGCTGCTGGAGCATCGCTTCGAGGAAGACATCCGCTTCTGCAGCCAGCGCGACCGTTATCAGCTGGTGCCTGTCGCCAAGGAAGGACGCATACTCCCGGCCCTTGTCTCATAAAGTGTAGGAGACTAGGGACAGGGGTTCGATGCGCATGTCGTTCATGTCAGGAGAAGTGACGCTGGTCGTCCTGATCGTCATCGGGCTGGTTGGCCGCTCGCCGATTATCGCCACGGCCGCCAGCATGCTGCTGGTGATGAAGCTCACGTCGCTGGAGCGTTTTTTCCCCACGGTGGAGCGCCGCGGCCTGGAGCTGGGGCTGTTGTTTTTGACCGTCTCCGTATTGGTGCCGTTTGCCAATGAAAAGGTGACGCTCAAGGAGATCACCCCGCTGTTTACGACGCTGATCGGGGTGCTGGCGCTGGCCGGCGGCGCCCTGGCCACCTACATGAACGGCAAGGGGCTTGAAGTCCTGCGGGCCGAGCCGCACATCATCGTCGGCCTCGTGATCGGCTCCATCATCGGCATCGTCTTCTTGCGGGGCATCCCGGTCGGTCCGCTGATGGCCGCCGGGATCACGGCCTTTCTCATGAAAATCTGCGAGTGGTTGGGCGGACGGTGGTAAAATAACCCCGCCGACTTGAGCTATCGCTGTTGTCGGCGGGGGCCCCCCAGCGATAACCCCGCCGACTTGAGCGAACGCTCCACCCACTCGGCAATAGCTAACGCTTTGCCGAGTGGGGTCCCTTGCTGTTGCCGGCAGGGGCCCCCAAAACAAAAACCTTGGCACGCATATAGCATTGCCAAGGTTTTCTTACACTTACGCGCGGGACACGTAGCTTTCCGAGCGCGTATCGATGATCAGCTTGTCGCCTTCGTTGACGAAGAGGGGAACGTTTACCACGAACCCGGTCTCCAGCTTCGCCTTCTTCGTGACGTTGGAGGCGGTGTCGCCCTTGATGCCCGGTTCGGTTTCCACGACGGTCAGCTCCACCGTGTTCGGCAGCTGAATCCCGATGGTTTCGCCGTTGTACTGCATCACCTGCACGTTCATGTTTTCCTTCAGAAACTTCAGTTCACGCTCGATCTGGCTGCGGTTGAAGTTGACCTGCTCGTAGGTTTCCGTATTCATGAACGTGTATTCGTCGCCGCTGTTGTACAGGTACTGCATCGTGCTGGTCTCGATGCGTGCCGGATTCACTTTTTCACCGCCGCGGAACGTCATTTCCGTCACGTTGCCGTTGCGCAGGTTGCGCAGTTTGGAACGGACGAAGGCTGCGCCTTTACCCGGCTTTACATGTTGAAATTCAATCACTTGGTAGATGTTGCCATCCACTTCGATGGTTAAACCAGTACGAAAATCGTTTACAGAGATCATGATAGTCCTCCCAAAAAGATCAATAACCATCCATAGTATAAATTAGACGGGCAAAATGAGCAACTCTTTCGTTGATTGTGTCAAAATCTCACAACCGGTTTCGGTGATCCATACATCGTCTTCAATGCGGACGCCGCCCAGCTCGCTGAGATAGATGCCCGGTTCAACCGTTACCAGCATGCCCGGCTTCAGCACCACGCTGCTGGCCGCCGACAGATTGGGCAGCTCGTGCACCTCCAGCCCCAGACCGTGGCCCGTGCTGTGACCATAAGCCGGACCATAGCCCGCTGCTGCAATGATATCCCGGGTCAGCGCGTCGGCTTCCCTGCCGGTCATGCCCGGTCGGATATGCTTGACGCCGTTCAGTTGTGCCTGCAGCACGATGTCATAAATCTCCTTCATCTTCGGATCCGGTTCGCCGACACTGACCGTTCGGGTAATATCGGAATTGTATCCCTGGTAAAGCGCGCCGAAATCAAGCGTCACCATTTCGCCCGCCTGAATCACCTTTTCGCTGGCGCGGCCATGGGGAAGCGCGCCGCGGACCCCCGAGGCCACGATGATATCGAAGGCCGATGCGGCCGCTCCCTCCCGGCGCATGAAGAACTCCAGCTCCATCGCCACATCCAGCTCGCGCACACCCGGACGGATGTAGGAGAGGATATGGGTGAATGCGGCGTCGGCAATGCGAACGGCCTCGCGGATGATTGTCATCTCCGCTTCATCCTTGTACATGCGCAGCTCTTCAATCAGGCCGGCCGTCGGGACCAGTTCCACGCCCGCAAACGCTTCTTTCCATGCTTCGTATACCCCGACGCTGATGTGGTTCTTTTCAAAAGCCAGCCGTTTCACACCCAGGCTCTTCAGCTGCCCGGCAATGGCCTCCACCGGTTTGCGCTCATTGTTGACGATGGTAAACAGCGGCGCTTCCACCGCGGCCTGGTCGAGATACCGAAAATCCGTGACCAACACCGCCGCATCCGCCGTGACGATAACCCAGCCTGTCGAACCGGTGAAGCCGCTGATGTATCGACGGTTCTCCCGGTTCTCCGTGATCAGGGCATCCACCCCCTGTTCAGCCAGCGCGGTCCGCAACTGCTCCAATTTTTTGGACATCTTTTCCTCTCCCTTTCCGCGTTTATCTGCTTGCTCGTTCCAGTCGACGGACCAGCGCCCGCACGGCCCACTCGTACCCGTCCGTGCCCAGACCTACGATCTGTCCGATCGCCACCGGCGCAATGACGGACGTGTGGCGAAACGGTTCACGCGCGTGTACATTGGAAATATGTACCTCAATCACCGGCAGCGATACGGCTGCGATCGCATCCCGCAGCGCGTAGCTGTAGTGGGTGAAGGCTCCCGGATTAAACACGATGCCGTGATGAACCCCCTTGGCCTGATGGATGGCATCAATCAGCACGCCTTCGTGATTGGACTGGATGTGTTCCAGGCGGCAGCCCAGCTCTTCCGCGACGCGGCGCAATCTGGCCATCACGTCTTCAAGCGTCTCGCTGCCATAAACGTCAGGCTCCCGCTTCCCCAGCATATTGAGGTTGGGCCCGTTTAACACCAATAGGGACAGCATGTCCGATTCCTCCGGTAAAATTCTTTTTCCCAGCCATTTTACCATAGGGAGGAAAAGATTGCACCGATTATTCCGATTCGGCCCGCTCGGCCACAAACGTCATCCCGATAAACAGCCCGAAGGAGAGAAACCACCCCAGTTCCGTACTGAGCGTACTCTCCTCCCAGTTGGCCATGCGAAAGAAAAAACCGAACACCAGCAACCAAACCAATCCATAAATCAGTCCGCCCCACCACAGCCTGATCCGCGAGAGCCATACCGCGTAGAGCGCCGTCGCTCCCCAGGCCAGCAGAAACAGGAAGGCCAATCCGGATACCGCCCCCCACGCCGATCCTTCTCCCCCCATGCCAAGCAGCGGCCGGGAAAACGAACGTACCCCGTATGGCGTAAATCCCAGATAGTTGGCCGTCATACGGATCGTCCCCCAGATCACCGTGCCCCAGAATGCCACTTCCAGGATTTTGCGCCACGTAATTCTCCGGGCGGCATGCCGCGCTGCTTTCTTGTGAACCTTTGATTTCACCGACTGCATCGATCTTCACCTCACCTTGTAGTATGCACCTGTACACGGTTTTGCCATCCCTCCCAGGAAACGGCAGCGCCGATCGTCGCGGAAGATGGGCATGGCATCGAAGCATCTGCTTGTGGCGGGACTGCCCACTTTACGCTAGAATAGGAAGGAAGGAAGGTGATCACTTTTGGCGCAGCAAACCACACCTGCATACGGCGGTCAAGCCGTGATTGAAGGGGTTATGTTTGGCGGCAGGTCCGTTACCGTCACGGCCATCCGCAGAAAAAACCAGGAGATTGAATACTACGAGGCACCCAGAGAAGAATACAGATGGATGAAGCCCTTGAAAAAAATTCCCTTCCTGCGGGGAATCGTCGGCTTGATTGAAGCGAGCGCGAACGGAGCAAAGCACCTGAACTTCGCCACCGAACGGTACAGCATGGAGTCCGGCGAAGAGATGGACACCAAGGGTCCGTCCCGGCTCACCATGATTTTTGGCGTCGCCGTCGTCGGGGTTCTCTCCTTTCTGTTCGGCAAGTTCGTCTTCACCCTGGTCCCGGTTTTTCTCGCCAAACTCCTGCTGGGCAGATGGGTTCCCGATGGCATCCCGCAAAACCTGGTGGAGGGCGGATTCAAGCTGCTGCTTCTGCTTGGCTACATCTACGCGATTTCCCAGGCGCCGCTGATCAAGCGACTGTTTCAGTATCACGGTGCCGAGCATAAGGTGATTAACGCCTTTGAATCCGGGGTAGAATTAACTGTACCGAACGTGCAAAAATTTTCCACCCTGCACTACCGCTGCGGCAGCAGTTTTATCATCTTCACCATTCTCGTCGGGGTCGTCGTCTACTCGTTGGTGACGTATGAAACGCTTTGGGAGCGGGTCGTCCAGCGCATTGTCCTGCTTCCTGTGGTCATCGGCCTCTCCTATGAAGTCCTGCAGTGGACCAACAGGTTCCGGGAAACGCCCGTTCTCCGCTATCTCGGCTACCCGGGGTTGTGGCTGCAGAAGCTGACCACCAAAGAACCGGATGACGCCCAGGTGGAAGTGGCGATCGCCGCCTTCCAAAAAATGCGTGAACGCGACCAGATCCAGACGAATGGAGAGCTGGCTTCCACCGGTTAACCTTGCATTCTGTAAACCGTTGAGGTGAAACCCTATGTTGAGCCGTGTTCATCCGATCATTGCCGTCCTGCTGCTTTTCGCGGTCATCGGTTTCCTCACAGACCTGATTGCTCATCCCGTCAGCATCCTGTTGACGGCAGGCCTTCTGCTGCTGCTGTTTTTTCTGGTCAATCGTTATGGAAAAACCGGCCGATTTCTCCTCCGCCATCAGGCGCAAAAACGGACGCAGCAGGCGAAGCTGTTCAAGACCGCAGCGAAGAAAACCGGCCACACACCTCGCAAAGAAATGCCGTTTCGTGTGATCGAAGGAAGCAAGGGCAAAACAAAGGAGAAAAAAGAGACAAAGGCTACCTGAGGAAGGTAGCCTTTGTTGATGGCTTGCGGTACACCTCGATATACCGTTCGAAATCCCATCTTTCCAGGAACTTCCGGGCGGCGCGCTGGCCGGATTGGTACAAGTCCGTCCTCACCTTCTCCGGCAGCGAGAAATGGGTCGCTTTCACCCCCAGGGTCTGGATGAAAATCGTCCGTACAGCGTGCGCTTTCTTGACGTACAGACGGTCATGCGCTTCCAGCATGGTGGTGATCAATGCTTTGCTAAAGCTGAGCAGCCCGGTGATGCGGGTAAATTCATTCTCCTGCGCCTGGTCATGCAGGCGGAATCCGATCGTCGGCCAGCGGGGGATGCCGGGCACGTCGAACAGCCAGACGGGAAAATTGCTCAGCAGTCCCCCGTCCACGATGTAATGGACCATGTTGCTGTGCTTCAGCAAGAAGGGCTGGAAAAAATACGGAATGGTACAGCTCATGCGGACAGCCCGGGCGATGGGGAAAGCATGCGGATCGATGCCAAAGGAAGCAAGGTCATCGGGCAGGATCAGCATTTTGCCCGCGGTGATGTCCGAAGCGATGACACGCAGCTTCTCAGGCGGCAGATCGCCGAATGTCCGCACCTTTTTCCTGCGAAGCAGATCAGCCACCATCGCTTCCAGCTCGCTGCCCGGATACAACCCTTTGCGCAGCAGCAGACCGGCTGCGGGTCCCACGAGCGGCAGACGTTCCCATCCTTTGGTTTTGAGCAGCCGGAGATAGTTCATGCGGGTGAAAATCTCCTTCATTTCACCGCTGGAGTAGCCGGCCGCCAGCAGTGCGGCCACGATCGATCCGGCCGATGAGCCGGCCAGCTTCTCCCACTCGTAGCCAGCCGCCTCCATCTCCGCCAGCGCGCCGATAAAGGCGATCCCTTTCACCCCGCCGCCTTCAAATACCGCATCCGCTTTCATTCCCCGCCCTCCCCTCTCCTGCATCATATGAGGGGAAAACCTCTCCGTAGAACAGAAAGCCGCAGTCCACGGCGGCCTGCGGCTTACTCTTCTTCCTTCTGTTCCTCGTCGCGTCTGATGCGGTGCAATTCCTCGATCCGTGCGGGATCCGCCTGAAAATACTGCATCAGGTACCCGACGCAGGTGATCGATTCCCAGCTGAGGTGATGCTCGATTCCTTCCACGTCCTGATAGATATGCTCTTCATCCACACCGATCAGGCGGAGGAAGTCTTCCAGCAGGCTGTGTCGATCCACGAGTCGTTTTCCGATCTTTTTCCCCTTGGCGGTAAGCACCAGCCCCCGGTATTTTTCATAGACCAAATATTTATCCTTGTCCAGCTTTTGCACCATCTTGGTAACGGAGGAGGGGTGAACTTCCAACGCTTCTGCGATATCAGATACCCGGGCATATCCTTTTTCTTCAATCAGGTTATAAATTCGTTCTAAATAGTCTTCCATACTAGGAGTTGGCACGTTCATCCCTCGTTTCAAACCATGATTGCCGAGAAAGCATATAAAATCATAATAACGTGAAAACAGGACATGTTGCAAGGGATAGATCCCCAGGAAGGAACCCGGAATCGGTTCTGAAGGAGCCATGCCCCAACATAAACTTGTACCATGTTGGATAAAGGATGATGGCTCATGAAAAGAAGAGTGTGGCAGATTGCTGCCATCTACACTGCCGCCGCACTTGGAGTGGATTATCTGGGCGGCGGGGAGTGGATGCAATTCTTTTCCGGTTTCGGTACCTGGGGAACCATTGACCTCACGGTCGCAACCATCGCATTGACATGGCTGTGCTATCAAGCGCTCAAGGCGGCGGTTCAGCGCGGGATTGCTTCCCTTCCCGCGTTTCTCGCCCATCTGGCCGGAGAAAAAGCGGCGCCGACGGTCACGTTTCTGATCTACCTCCTGATGATCGCCTATACAGGCAGCGCGGTTGGCCAGCATGCGGCGCAATGGTGGGGCAGCACGTCGCTGGCGTTGATCACCGTACCGGTCATTTTTGTCGGCCTGCTCGTGCTGTTGTGGTCGGGTGTACAGCGGCTGGCGGTTTGGGGAATGGCGCTTGCCTTGATCGCATTGGTTCTCTTCGTCAGCCTGTTTTCCCTGCGCCACCATGTGCCCATGCCGAGCCTTGCCTATCAGCTAAACCTGAAGTGGCTGCTGTACGCCCTTTTCTACATGCCGTTTCACTACCTCTTTGTGCTGCTGGTCCTGTTGGTACACATCAGGAAGGAAACCAGCCTGGAGACGATCCGAACAGGCATGGTGCTGGGCGGAATCAGCCTGTTTGGCGTCGCGATGTCGGGGCACCTCACCATCCTCGTGTACTGGCATGAGGTGAACGGTTACGCGCAGCCGCTCCTTCAGCTTGTCGTCTCGCAATTTGCGGGAAGCAGGCTGGGATATCTTCTGTTCACGCTTGTTCAGCTGTTGATCCTGACAGCTTACTGGTTCCACGGTCTGGCTGTGCCGCTGGCGGAAAAGCACGACCTGCGGCGGACACCGCTGTATCTGCTGTTTATGGCAGGTGCTCTGCCATTTGCGCTCCTGTCCGTCGCAAGCGCGCGGATATCCCCTCTCCTCTGCGCCCTGCTCACGGCTGCGGGCCTGGTGCTCATCGCCCTCTTTCTCTGGCAGCACTTCCACAAGCGGTAATCCGGTCTTAATGCAAATCAACGCGGCTGATAATTTGTTAATTTTTACAAATTTTTGGAATAGTTAGTGGACAGATGGCATTTTTTGGGTTATGCTACATATAGGATACCATAGGATAACATCATGGTTTCGAACCAGCTATCTCTCTTTCTGTCAAACGGGGGGATCGGGTATTTTGGTGCAATGCGAAGAGGAATTACACGCGATCAAGCATGAGCTGCGACAAGCGATTCAGCGCCAGATGTGGCAGCGCGGCTGGAAGAAAACCGATCTGGCGCAGGCAGCCAATCTTTATCCCAGCGACCTGAGCAACTTCATGAACGGCAGCGGGACACGCACATTTCCGCTGGATGCCTTGGATGCCATCACGGAGGCCTTCGGGTTGCCGCCCGGCCATTTCTATCCCCTCTATTTCGGCGAATGCTACAGCAAGGGAAAATTGGTCCGGCACCGTTGTGAAGAATTTCTGTACAGATGCGCTCTCCTTCAATTCACCCCATTCGTCGAGAGAATCATCGCCGCTCTGCTAGCGGAGAGCAAGAGCCATCTGCAGACGGTCTATACGGTCGCCAAGCGCTTGTTTGATGAAAGGAAAACCGAAGAGGCGCTGCCGTTGATTGAGACGGTGATCGAACATGAAGCCAACCGCTTCTCCCAACGCCTCTCCTCCTGCTATTTCTACCGCTTCTTCATCGTGCGGAACAAAGGGATGGAGCAGGGGTACCATGCCCTGGTGCAGATGCTGGAATATCTGGTTTATATGCCTCTTGACATCCAGCTGGAAGCATACCTGAGAATCATCACCTTTTATTTCGCGCAGGAAGATTGGAAACTGGTGCTGGAATATGCGAAACGCTTGGAAGAGGTCGCGCAAGAAGGCACGTACTATGGCGAAGCGCTCCTGTACCAAAGCATCGCCTTGAGTGAGACCGGCCGATTCGAGGAAGCGCTCCAGCTCACCGACCGATATGCGGGGGTCAGCGATTATTTTGCGGATCTCGCCGTCGGCAACCGGCTCTTTATCCATATCAAGGCGGGGAAAACCCAATATATCGATGATCTGATCGCCCATCTGGAAGCCAACGACATGATGTACCTGGGGCTGCCCATCATCTTGGTGGCTTATCTGAAAGCGGGCCAATTGTCGGAGGCCCGTCACTTTCTGGACCGTTTCCGCCATGCTGCCGAGCAGTTGAAAAACGAAACGAACCCTCATTTTGCCAAGCTGCTGCTTGACTTCAGCTATCATCACGCTTCTTTGCTGTTTG
This sequence comes from Brevibacillus sp. SYP-B805, assembly GCF_011059135.1. Classification (GTDB taxonomy): domain Bacteria; phylum Bacillota; class Bacilli; order Brevibacillales; family Brevibacillaceae; genus Brevibacillus_F. The sequence goes on from NZ_JAALGD010000003.1 coordinate 203,809, forward strand.
CGACCGGACAAATCGCCCATGCTGTCGACGAAATCCTGGAAGCGATCCGTCTGGCGGACAAACTTGGCAACATGGAGCGCTTCAAAGATTCCCTGCGGCTTTTCTGGCAATACCATGAACATACATCTCCTGACCAGAAAGCAAAATTCTATTCCTTACTAAGAAGGAGTGATGGGTCATGAAAAAGTGGTTCATGAGCATGCTGGTTGTGATCGGTCTGGTTGCCTCATTTGCAGGGATTGCAGCCGCCAAAGCACAGAGCCAGATCGACCCCAACTGGTTAGGTACTGGCTGGTAATCTCATAACGACACTGTTTTTCCAGAGGGCTGGGGCTCATCCTGGCCCTTTTTCTTTTCGATCTCCATAGCTCTGGTTGCGCGGAGAAGGAGATGTCGAATTATTTCCTTTTATGCAGAAATATTTATCGGATTGGTTAGCTTTTATGTTTCATGAAACAATAACGGCGCCCGTACCCTGCAGAGTATGAGGCGCCTTTATGGCTGCTCCGGATTCCTTGTCGGGAGACGGACTTCCACGGTGGTTCCGACGAACGGCGTGCTTTCAATCCGTATCTTTCCCCCATGATCCTCAATGATCTTAAAGCCCACCATCAAACCGAGGCCCGTTCCCCGTTCTTTGGTCGTATAAAAAGGTACGCCCAGTTTGGCGATTCTTTCCGGTTCGATGCCGCACCCTTGATCGTGGAAGCGGATGATCAGCCAGCCGTCTGCGGATGCCTCCGCTTCGATATGGATTTCGCCCCCCTTCGGCATGGCCTCGATGGCGTTGCGAAGAATATTGATAAATACCTGTTTGATCTGATTTTCCTCGCAATAAAGCGGCGGGAGATTTTCTTCGAGCCGTGACACGATCCGGATGTTGTGCAGGATCGCCTGGGTCCCCAACAGGGAGATGACATCATGCAGGATATCGGGCAGCTCTTTGAAACGATAGCTCACGACCTGCGGTTTGGCCAGCAGCAGCAGTTCGCTGACGATAAAATTGATCCGATCCAGCTCATCCAACATGATTTCACAATATCTGTCCCGATCGCCCCCGGCCTTTTTGAGCAATTGGATAAATCCGCGCAGCGTCGTGAGCGGATTGCGGATTTCATGGGCGATGCCGGCCGCCAGCTGTCCCAAGGCGGAGAGCTTGTCCGATTGCCGCAGCAGCTCTTCCGTCTGCTTCCTCTCGGTCACATCGCGCAGCACAAGTACCACCTGTTCCACCTGGCCATCCTGATCCAGGACCGGCATTCCTCGTGCCTCCAGAATCACCCAATGACCGTTGCGATGTTTGAACCGAAACTCCATGGTACCGGGCTCTTTTGTCTCAATCAACCGGCGATAGTTATGGATCACCTCGTCGATCTCGTCCGGATGGCAAAACTCCAGGCCAAACCGGCCGAGGAACATCTCCGGTTCATACCCCAGCACCATTTTGTGGGAAGGCGATGCATACAAGGTATTGCCTTCCAAATCCATGATCTGGATCAGATCGGACATGTTTTCGGCGATCAGGCGATATTTGGCTTCGCTTTCCCGCAGGAGCTTTTCCACTTGTTTCTGCTCGGTGATATCCCGGGCGATGCCGGCGATGTACGCCACTTCTCCCGTCTCATCCCGCAGCGGAAAGACCGTCAGGGAGATGACGATATCCGTGCCGTCCTTCCTTTTCCGGATCGTCTCGTAACCAACGACCTGGCTGCCGGCGAGGACCCGCTGATGGAGCTCATGCGCTTCCTCCTGGAGATGATCGGGGATGGATGGGATCCGCTTCCCCTTCACTTCTTCTTCGGTCCAGCCAAAAATGCGGCCAGAGGCCGGGTTGCTGTAGATGACTTTCTCTTCCCGATCGCTCAGGGAGATGGCGTCGGGCAGGTGAGTCATAAAGGATTCCAGTTGGACCTTCGCGGCAAGCAGCGCATCTTCCGCCCGTTTCCGATCGGTCAGGTCGCGCCCGATGATACAGATTCCCTTTCGCTGCCCCCCTTGATGGTAAAGAGGGATTTTCAACACGTGAAAGTGACGGATGCCGTCCTTGGGGTGGGGCAGGGATACTTCGAAATGCACGGGGTTGCCGGATCTCCACAGCTGTTCATCCGTGATCGCGCAGGCGCCGAAGCTCTTCTGGAAAATCTCCGACTGGCTGATAAGGGAGAGATCGGCTTCTTCCCTTTTCACATCCTCCCGCTGCAGGAAGATCTGCAGGGCCACCTCGTTCGCTTCCACGATTCTTCCTTCCCTGTCATTGACGAAAATAAGATCGGGGACGGCGTGGATCAGTTTGTGCAGCCACACTTCATTCTCCCAAAGCTGTACCCGCTTCGCACGATCCTTCTGCAGAACGCGGTGGAGAAGCCAGCCCGTCCCCAAAAGAAAGGGCACATCGATCGTCATTTTCATGAGAAACGACTGCTGTGTACCGAAGACCCTGGGCAGGCATTCGCCAACGAGCAGCAGCCAGATGAGACCGCTGCCAATATACACGACGGGGATCGCATACAGATGCCACTTGTCTCCCCTTTTGCCAATATGCATGAATGAACGCATTATGACCTCCTGCGGATTCGAAGACAATACCGGCCAATCCAAAAAATACCCGTGACCTTTGTGCGTCAAGGGCATTCATGCCATTTCCAGTCGGGTACGGTATCACACACGCAAAATTATATACCGACCCTTCCGCTCATTCAGCAATAAACCTTCGACATATTGTGACAGACTCGCCTCCCATGATCGCGGTATGGTCAGCAGGTGCATGCTGTGTGAAAATCACGAGCCGTGGCGCCCTGCGCTGATGATTCTCACCGATTGACCCGGTGCGGTGCATCTGCTATCTTGGAGAAAACAGGATATCCGAGACAAGCGTATGCGCGCAACGGATTGGACATGAGGAGGAAACGCTATGCTGTACGTGGATGGGAAATGGGTGGAACAGGGAGAAGCCGCCGTCCAACCGGAAGACCGAGGCTACAATTTTGGCGATGGCATTTATGAGGTCGTCCGGATTTATCAGGGACGTCTCTATCAATGGGACGCCCACATGGTTCGCCTGTATCGCAGCGCAAGGGAGATCCGCCTGACGCTGCCCTGGAGCGAAGCGGAGCTGACGGCAATCGCCCGCCAGCTGCTCGTCAAGAACAACATCACCCCCGCCGATGATGCGATCCTGTATCTGCAAATTACGCGCGGTGCGGCACCCCGCCAGCATGACATTCCTGCCGACGGCATCAGGCCGGTGATCATGGCCTTCGTCCGCCGCAAGGAAAGACCGCTCAAGGAGTTGCAAACCGGCATCAGCGCCAAGCTGGTGGCGGACATCCGCTGGCTCCGCTGCGATATCAAGACGCTGAATCTGCTGGGCGCCGTTCTGGTCAAACAGGAGGCAAAAGATGCCGGCGCTGCCGACTGCATCCTGCATCGGGACGGCATCGTCACCGAATGCAGCGCCGCCAACCTGTTCGCTGTCAAAAACGGTGAGTTGTACACCCATCCGGCCAATCACCTGATCCTGCACGGCATCACCCGGCAAACCGTCATTGATCTGGCCCAACAGGCAGGGATTCCGGTACACGAGCAGGCGTTTGACACGACGTTCGTCCGGCAGGCGGATGAACTCTTCCTGACCGGGACCACCTCGGAAGTCATGCCGATCATCTCGGTGGACGGTCAGCCTGTCGGCAGCGGTCAAGTCGGCCCCATGGTCCGCAAGCTGCAGGAGCTTTTTGAAGCGAACATCAACCAATCCGTACAAGTATGAAAAAGCTCTCGGGAGATTTTTTCTCCCGAGAGCTTTTTGCTGTTTCGCCGCAGTTACCGGCGAAAATTCCACTCATCGGCCGCATAGCGGGTACGAGCCAACTCTTCCGCCAGCGCCCGCTCTTCCGCAGTCAGGTCCTGCTCGATCAGCTCGATGCCAAGCCCGGAGGCGAAGCCTTGGCGAAACGCGGCGATCGCATCCGCCAGGCTGACGGGCTTGGCGCTCACCTCATTGATCGTGACGGCCTTTTGGCGGAAGCTGTCGATCATCCGCTGCTTCACCCGCTCGGACGGAAATTTGAGGAGCGAAAAGAGCAGGTCCACATCCATGTCCAGCAGGATGGAGCCGTGCTGCAGGATCACGCCTTTTTGCCGCGTCTGGGCGCTGCCCGCCACTTTTTTGCCTTCGACCACGAGTTCATACCAGGAGGGGGAATCGAAACAGGCTGACGAGCCGGGCGAGCTGTATTTCTCTTTCTCCTCTTCGGTTGCGAGCGACACCATCTCCGCCTCCAGTCCCAACGCCTGGAAACCGTGCAAAAGCCCCATGCTGATCACTTTGTACGCTTCCGTGACGCTGGACGGCATTTTCGGATGGCTCTCCGACACGATGACGCTGTAGGTCAGCTCCCGGTCGTGCAGGACGGCGCGCCCGCCCGTCGGACGTCGCACGAAGCCCAGGCCGTGCGCTTTGACCTGCTCCAGATCGATCTCTTTTTCCGCTTTTTGAAAATAGCCGATAGACAGGGTCGCCGGGTTCCACGTATAGAAACGGACGGTTGGCGGCACCTTGCCTTCGCTGTGGGCGACCAGAATCGCTTCGTCGATCGCCATGTTCATCTCCGGGGACATGGCTTCCGTACAGATATATCTCCATTGTTCCATGACGGTCCCTCCTCTTGCACGTGTCCATTGTACGTCTTCTTCAGACGGCGAGCAAGAGGACGGGGCACTTCAGAAGGGGATGACCGGAGAGGCTCCGCGAACCAATGCGCCGTTCATGGCCAAGCGCACCCCATCGCGGCGCTTACCTTCCTTCAAAACGGGGCGGGCGCTTCTCCACAAAGGCATGGACGCCTTCCTGGTGGTCGTGCGTGGACGCGACCATGCTCTGGGCGCTGCGCTCCATTTCCAGCACGGCCGCCAGATCGGAAACGAGCGCGCGGTTGGCAATTTTTTTGATCAGACTGTACGCCCGACTCGGTCCTGCCGCCAATTTCCGGGCGTACGCCATGGCTTCTTCCTGCAGGTTGGCGGCCGGGTACACCCTGTTGACCATGCCCCACTCTTTTGCCGTCACGGCGCTGATCGGCTCTGCGTTGAACAGCAGTTCCTTGGCCCGGTACACCCCCAGCGTGCGCGGCAGGAAAAACAGCCCGCCCCCGTCCGAAATCAGCCCCACTTTGGAGAAGCTCATGACAAATTTGGCATCCTCCGCCGCCACCACTTGATCGCAGGCCAGCGCCAGGCATACCCCCGCGCCTGCTGCAAAGCCGTGTACGGCCGCCACGATTGGGATATCCAGCTCGGCCATAGCGAGGATCAGGTCATTCAATCTGCCGATGTGATCGTACACCGCCGGTGGTGACGATTGCCCCATGGTTTTGACATCACCGCCGGAGCAGAAGGAACGTCCCGCTCCCGAAAGCAGCATGGCTCTGATGGTACCATCCTCCTTGACGGTTCGGATCGTATCCATCAGCCCTTCGATCATATCCCGGCTAAGCGCGTTCAGTGCGTCCGGACGGTTCAAGGTTGCGCAGATCACCCCATCGTACCGTTCCACCAACAAATCTTGACTCATCGTACTCCCCCTCGGCATAAAGTAAGTGTACTAACCAGTCGGTATGTATGCTGTCTTAGCTTCATTATATGATCGACTAGTCTGAAAATACAGCAGAATTTTTGTAAAAAACAGGAATGACCTCCTGAAAAAAGGCTCATTCCTGTGGGCTTACGCATGCGGCTGAATGCCGTTCAACAAAATCTCGAGATAGGTTCGAACCAGTTCGTCATCCGTCACCGGGCCGTTCGGGTTGAACCACTGATAGCTCCAGTTGCACATGCCCAGGATGGCGAATGCGATCAGGTCTGCCCGTAAATCGCGGCGCAGTTCCCCCTGCTCGATTCCGTCTTGGATCACCTGCTGCAGATTCAGCCGGAACTGCTCCCGTTTTTTGCGGATCACCATGTAATTTTCTTCGCTCAGGTTGATCAATTCCCGGAAAAAAATTTTGGCTGTCCGGCCATGGGTTCTGATCTGCTTGATCAGCAGCTGGATGATCTCAAAGATTTTGGTCTTGCTGTCCTTGCCTGTATCGTCCATGATCTGCCGCTGTTTGGCCAGCAGGTCATCGATGTACACCATCTGAATCTCCATCAGCAACTGCTCTTTGGAATCAAAGTAATAGTAAAACGTTCCTTTGGTTACGCCCAGCGCATCCACGATATCCTGGATCGATGCCTCGCTGTATCCTTTTGTCTCAAACAGTTTCACGCTTTCTTCCACGATTTTGCGCTTCACGGGACCACTCCTTTCCGTATTGTTTGAATTTTCCAGTTATATAGTATACAATATACAACACATACCGACTGGTCAATATGATGGGAGGAAGGGCATTGTCTCTCTTTCTGGTTCGACACGGAGAAGCCGAGCATAACGTGGATCGCATGCGGATGGCGCATACGCACGATTCCAAGCACGCCTTGACCGAAAACGGGCGACAACAGGCCGAAGCGGCTGCCCGCTTTCTCAGAGAAACCCTCACCGGCAAATGCGTTCTCTACTCCTCCCCCTACCGCCGCACCATCGAGACCGCCCAGGCCATTCACCGTCTCCTTCCCCCGGATTGCCCGTTCTACGAAAATCCGCTGCTGCGGGAATGGGAGCTGGGGAATCTGTATGATTTCGCCAACCGGAGCCCGGAGGCCAAAAGAGAGTTTAAAGCTGCGGGTCCTTTCTATTTTCGCTACCCCAATGGCGAATCGCTGGCGGACGTCTATCAGCGGGCCGCGCTGTTCATGCACGCCGTTGTCCAGCCCATCCAGCAGGAGCAGCGTTATGAGAACATCGTGGTGGTGACGCATGGCGGCTTCATCCACATGTTGCTGGCATTTTTGCTGAATTGGCCGATGGAACGGCTGGAATTTTTTGAACCGGTTGAAAATGGCGCGGTCGTCGCGGTTCGGAAAGTGGCCGGCGAGTATCAGCATGAGAAATTGTTTGTGCCGACCCTTGTGGACTCGTGAAAAGGAGGACTGTCAGTGTGACAGTCCTCCCGCTTTTTAGCCTTATTCCGGTTGATAGCGCAGAATCGGTTTGCGTGCCGCGGTGGCCTCGTCGAGGCGCTTCACTACGGTCGTGTGCGGCGCTTCCTGCACGATCTCCGGCGTTTCCTCACATTCGCGGGCGATCTGCAGCATCGCGTCGATAAATTCATCCAGCGTTTCTTTCGTTTCCGTCTCCGTCGGCTCGATCATCAGACACTCGTCGACGATCAGCGGGAAGTAGATGGTCGGCGGATGATAGCCGAAGTCGAGCAGGCGCTTGGCGATATCCAGCGTGCGGACGCCCAGCTTCTTCTGCTTGACGCCGGAGAGGACGAATTCGTGCTTGCAGACGCGGTCGTACGGCAGGTGGTAGGCCCCGGCCAGACGGCGCATCATGTAGTTGGCGTTCAGCACCGCATATTGCGAAACCTGCAGGAGTCCCTCCGCCCCCATCGTGCGGATATAGCTGTAGGCGCGCAGCAGAATGCCGAAGTTGCCGTGGTAGCCTTTCACCCGGCCGATCGAATGCGGACGGTCGGTGTCCCAGTAATAGGTGCCGTCTTCCTTCTTCGCGACGATCGGGGCGGGCAGGAACGGCTCCAGAATCTTTTTCACGCCGACCGGACCGGCGCCGGGGCCGCCGCCGCCGTGGGGACCGGTGAAGGTTTTGTGCAGATTGAGGTGAACCACGTCGAAGCCCATGTCTCCCGGACGGGCGATGCCCAGAATGGCGTTGGCGTTGGCACCGTCGTAATACAGGAGTCCGCCCGCTTCGTGGACGATTTTGGCCATTTCGACGATATCTTCTTCAAACAGCCCCAGCGTGTTGGGGTTGGTCAGCATCAGGGCCGCCGTATCCGGACCGACCGCTTCGCGCAGCGCCTCGATGTTGACCAGGCCGCGCTCGTCGGACGGGATGGTTACCGTTTCCAGACCGGCAATCGTGGCGGAAGCCGGGTTGGTGCCGTGCGCGGAGTTGGGCACGATCACCTTGGTCCGGTTTTTCTCGCCGCGGCTTTCGTGATAGGCGCGGATCATCATCAGACCGGTCCACTCGCCCGCCGCGCCGGCTGCCGGCTGCAGGGTTACCGCATCCATGCCGGTGATCTCGGCCAGGTCCCGCTGCAGGTTGTACATCACTTCCAGCACGCCCTGCACCGTCTCGGCCGGCTGGTACGGATGGGTCTGGGCAAAGCCCGGGTAACGGGCGACATCTTCGTTGATTTTCGGATTGTATTTCATCGTGCAGGAGCCGAGCGGATAAAAGCCATTGTCCACCCCGTGGTTGCGGCGGGACAGCTCGGTGTAATGGCGCACGACCTGCAGTTCGGATACTTCCGGCAGTTCGGCCGGCGTTTCACGGATCAAATGCTTCGGCAGCAGGCTTGCCACATCCGTTTCCGGCACATCCAGCTCCGGCAGATTGTAACCCACACGGCCCGGTTTGCTCAGTTCAAAAATAAGCGCCTTTTCCTTCTTGTTGGTATGGTTAGCCACGCGTGATCGCCTCCAATTCCGTAGCCAAGGCATCGATCTCCTGTTTTGTCCGCAATTCGGTGACCGCAATCAGCATGTGACCGGCCAGTTCCGGATAAGCGAGGCCGAGATCGTAGCCGCCGATAAACCCTTTGGCGAGCAGCTTGTTGTTCACGTCCGCAACCGGTTTGCCGATGTTGATGGCAAACTCGTTGAAGAATGGCGCGGCAAATGTGGCGCTGATGCCTTTTGCCTGCAGGGCCTGTTTGGCATAGTGCGCTTTCTGCAGGTTCATCATCGCCATCTCCTGGACGCCCTGCTTGCCGAGGGCGCTTAAGGTGATGGCCGAAGCCAGGGCCAGCAGCGCCTGGTTGGAACAGATGTTGGACGTCGCCTTTTCGCGGCGGATATGCTGCTCGCGGGCTTGCAGCGTCAGGACGAACCCGCGTTTCCCTTCTTCATCCTTGGTTTGTCCGACGATGCGTCCCGGCATCTTGCGCATCAGCTTCGCCGACGTGGCAAAGTATCCGCAGTGCGGGCCGCCGAACGAAGCCGGAATGCCGAACGGCTGCATGTCGCCGACCACGATATCGGCGCCCAGCTTGCCCGGCGCTTCCAGGATGCCGAGCGCCAGCGGGTTGGCGGAGACGATCAGGAGCGCCCCTTTGGCATGCACGATTTGTTCGATGGCCGCCAGGTCTTCCACGTTGCCGAGGAAGTTGGGATACTGCACGATGACGGCGGCGGTCCCTTCATCCAAGGCGGCCTCCAGCGCAGCGGTATCCGTGAGGCCCTGGCTGTCGTAGCCCACCTCCGTCAGCTCCACGCCTTGGCCGTACGCATACGTGCCCAGCACGCTGCGGGCTTCCGGATGGACGGCGCGGGAGACGATCACTTTTTTGCGGCCGGTGTGGCCCGCCGCCATCATGGCCGCTTCCGCGAGCGATGTCGCGCCATCGTACATGGAGGAGTTGGCCACTTCCATGCCGGTCAGTTCGCACACCATCGTCTGGTATTCAAAAATGGCCTGCAGCTCTCCCTGGCTGATCTCCGGCTGGTAGGGCGTGTACGCGGTGAAAAATTCGCCGCGCAGCAGCATGTGGTTCACCACGCTCGGGATGTAATGCTGGTACACGCCGGCACCGAGGAAATTGACGTGCGTGGTGAAGTTGACATTCTTTTGGGCAAGGGACTGGAAATAGGAGACCAATTCCGGCTCGGACAGCGCTTCGGAGATCTGCAGTTTTCCTTTGAAGCGCACTTCTTCCGGAATGTCGGAGAACAGGTCGTCGATGCTGCTGATGCCGATCGCATCCATCATCTCGCGTTTGTCCTGTTCCGTCATGGGCAGGTAACGATACTTCACGAGAGGATTCCTCCTTTTCTTCTGGTTCCGCCGGGCGGTTCCAAGCTGCTTGCGGGCGGGTGGATTATGGTTTCGGACGTTTGTAAAACGGTGTCGCCACCACGCGGGCCTTCAGGCGTTTGCCGCGAATCTCCACGAACAGCTCCGTGCCCAGCGCCGCATACGCTGTCTTGATCAGGGCAAGCCCGACGTTTTTCTTCAGGGTAGGCGACTGGGTGCCGGTGGTAACTTCCCCGATCGGTTCGTCGCCGGCAAACACCGGATAGTGGGAGCGCGGGATGCCGCGGTCGATCATTTCGATGCCGACCAGCTTGCGCGGCGCGCCGTTTTCCTTCTGGGCCTTCAGCACCTCCTGCCCGATAAACGGCACCGCTTTGTCCGTCTTGACCGCAAAGCCGATCCCCGCTTCGATCGGGGTAATCTCTTTGGACAGCTCCTGGCCGTACAAAGGCAGGCGGGCTTCAAAACGGAGGGTATCCCGCGCCCCCAGGCCGCACGGCAGCAGCCCCTCTTCTTTCCCCGCTTCCAGCAGCTTCTCCCAGAGGGCCACCGCTTTGTCCGCGTCGAGATAGATTTCGAAGCCGTCTTCCCCGGTATAGCCGGTGCGGGAGACCAGGGCCGGGATGCCGTCCAGCTTGACGTCCGTCTTGAAACGGAACGAACCGATCTCGGACAGGTTGGTATCGGTAAGTTTCTGCAGGATCGTTTCGGCCAGCGGTCCCTGGATGGCGAGCTGGGCCGTTTGCGGGGAGACATTCTCGATCCGGACATCGCCTGCCAGATGCTGCTGCATCCAGGCGAAGTCTTTGTCGATATTGGAGGCGTTGATGACCAGCAGATAATGATCGTCCGCCAGTTTGTACACCAACAGATCGTCCACGGTGCCGCCGTCCGGATAGCACATCGCGCTGTACTGCGCCTGACCGGCCTCCAGCCTGGAGACGTCGTTCGTCGTCAGGCGCTGCAGGTACGCCAGCGCATCCGCTCCTTTCACCTCCACTTCCCCCATGTGGGACACATCGAACAACCCTGCTCTTGTGCGCACCGCCTCATGTTCCTCGGTAATACTGGAAAACTGGACCGGCAGCTCCCAGCCGCCGAAATCGATCGTTTTGCCGCCGTATCTGGCATACACCGGATACAGCGGGGTTCTTTTCAAGTCTGCCATCTGCAGCGCCACCTCCTGAAATTTTTCCATCCTTACCTTCCCCGTCGGAATGGAGTTTCACAACAAAAAAAGACAGAAAAAAGAAGAACGCAAACCGCCGGCGAGCGGTTCCTTTCTTCTTCTCTGTCCTTGGTACCTGAGAGTTACCTTGCCAAGAAGCAAGTTTCCCCTTTGGTGGCTCCATTGAGCTCTCTCCAGAGATGCGTCCGGCAGAGGTACTTTTGCCTGAGAGATTCACCGTCGCTGGCTTGCTCCTTCGGCGCCACAATGAAGTGGTCTCTCCCTGCTGCCATCATTCGCCCGATATGAAAGCGGGTGCAATCCTACATAACTTTACTCTGCTGTCGCATACTAGGGGAAAAACGGAAAGATTTTTCTCCTTTATCCTACCACGACCGCTATCCGTTGAAAATACAAAATTCGCAACAAAACCGAAAAAACTTAACAAAATTCTTTTTACAGCAATTAATGTTAGCATTTTCGACAAGAAATCCGCAATAATTGTATGAATCAGGAAAGAAGGGATAGGATTGCCGAATATTGCCTTCGACCGGTCGTGGATCGAGCCGTTCGCCCACTTGATGCAGAACGACGGGCCCTGGCACAAATGGGAGCTGTTCCAACTGGCGATCGAAGCGGAAGAGGCGCAGGCCGTCACCGCATTCGACCAGCTGCAATGCCTGAAATACCTTCCCCACCTCCAGCCCTATCCGCATCAATTGCAAACGGCGGAGCGCGTCCTGAACGAGATGCGCGGCCGGGCGGTTCTGGCGGATGAGGTGGGGCTGGGCAAAACCATCGAAGCGGGGCTGATCATGAAGGAGTACATGGTGCGGGGGCTGGCGAAAAAGATCCTGATCCTCGTCCCGGCTTCCCTGGTGATCCAGTGGACGAAGGAATTGAACCAGAAGTTCGGCATCCCTGCGGTAGCCCAGAAAAAGGAGTACATGTGGCGCCAGTACGATGTGGTCGTGGCCTCCATCGACACGGCCAAACGGGACCCGCACCGCCGCCACGTCCTGGACATCGACTACGACATGCTGATCATCGATGAGGCCCATAAGCTGAAAAACAAGCGGACGCGCAACTACCAGTTCGTCAAGGAGATCAGGAAGAAGTACTGCCTGCTTTTGACGGCAACCCCTCTGCAGAACGACATGGATGAACTGTACAATCTGATCAACCTGCTGCGCCCCGGCCATCTCGGCCACAGCAGCGCCTTTGCCGCCAATTACGTGGAAGGAAAGCGGCAGGCGAAAAACAACGAGAAGCTGAAGGAAGAGATCGACAAAGTGATGATTCGCAACAAGCGCAGCGATGGCGGCATCCATTTCACGACGCGGCGGGTGCAGTCCGTCCCGATTGAGCTCTCGCCGGAGGAAATGGCGCTGTATCAAGGCGTCACCCGCTTCGTCCGGGAGCATTACCGGTCGGAGGCGGGCGCCCTGAACGCCCTGGCGCTGATCACGCTGCAGCGGGAGGTGTGCTCCAGCCGGGAAGCGGCGTTCATGACCTTGTACAACCTGTACCGGCGAACCGCCGAAGATTCACCGATCCGCCCCTCCATCATGGAGTTGGTGGAGATGATCAAGCGGATTGAGACCCATTCCAAGGCCGCCAAAACGGTGGAGCTGATCAAGCAGATCAACGACAAGGTGATCATTTTCACCGAATACCGGGCGACCCAAAACTACCTGCAAAAATATCTGCATGAGCACGGCATCACCTCCGTCCCGTTTCGCGGCGGATTCAAGCGCAGCAAGAAAGACTGGATGACCGACCTGTTCCAGAACCGGGTGCAGGTGCTGATCGCCACCGAAGCGGGCGGCGAAGGGATTAATCTGCAGTTTTGCAACCAGGTGATCAATTATGACATGCCCTGGAATCCGATGCGGGTGGAACAGCGGATCGGCCGGGTCCACCGGCTGGGCCAGCAGCGGGACGTCTTCATCTACAACCTGTCGACCACCGGCACGATTGAGGAGCATATCCTGCATCTGCTCTACGAAAAAATCGATTTGTTCGAGATGGTGATAGGCGAGCTGGATGAGATCGTGGAGCGGCTCAACCTGTCGAACAGCCTGGAAGAGAACCTGATCAGCATCATCCTGGAATCCCGTTCGGAGAAGGAGATGGCCCTGAAGCTGGACAACATGGGGCAGGCGATCCGGGCCGTCAAGAGAACCCCGCCGACTTAAGCGAACGCTCCACCCACTCGGCGATAGCTATCGCTGCGCCGAGTGGGGGCCCTTGCTGGTGTCGGCGGGAGCCCCCAACCTTTCTTACTTCGATTTAGCGCTCCAGAGAACAAATCCCAGACGGGCTGGCTGCCGCAGGCCGTCCAGTAGCGTCCTCTCCGCACGACGCCGGCAGCATCGCCCATCCTTCCGCTTTCGGGCTGATCATCGGGCGTTCCCGGCTCATTCTCGTAAAGGAGGCATTCCGGCCATGAATCAGCAGCAGGTTCGCCAGTATGTGGAACGGTATTTGTCCGCCTTCTCCACCCATGTCATGGAAACGCACCCCGCCTACCTCACCGTCAAGCTGCCGGTGGAGGTGGACAAGGATATCGGCAACCGTCCGTTTTACTGGAGCTGGGTGGAGAAGATGAACATACCGCCACAGCCGATGATCCTTACCTTTTTTTTCGATCCGGAGAACATTCCGCAGGGTATGCGGGGCGAATTCGTTCACTTCGGGGCAAACCGGCTGCAGCAGATGTTCCAGTCGGCCAAACGGCACGGCCGGTTCGTCTGCATGTATGAACAGAGCCAGTCCCTGCCATCCAAAGGCATGGCGGCCGGCCGCCGTTCCTCCCCCCTTACACCCTGGCTGGGCGTTAATGTCAAAGTCTCGTTTCTCTGCGACAAAAAACGGGATATGCTGCTTTATCTCGGGGTGAATCTCTATCAGCCGCGGATCGTGCATGATTTTTATCCGTTCCTGCGGCGCCTCTCCCTTTCCCCTGCCATTCCCCCCTATCACTACACCCAGGAGCATCGAATCACGATCGCGCAAGCCTGGCAAATGATCGAGCGGGAGGTGGAACAGCGCATCGGGGAGGTGGATCAAAGCTGGGCGGATGAGGCCCGGGAACGTCTGGAGGAAGAACTGGAGATCCTGGAAGCCTATTATGCGGAGCTTGCCATGCGGGAGGCACCGGAGGGGGAGGAAGCGGCCTCTGCCGAGGATGGACCGCAGCATGTTCCCGAACCGGAGCCCGTTTCCGCACCGGTGGATGACGCAAGCCCATCGCCGCCGGACACGCCGGCCCCCGTCGATCTGGGGGATTTCCGCGCAGGAGGGGGCCGCATTCTCGATTTTCTGCGCATGCATGCCATTCCGGAAACACCCAGGGAAGCGATCGATCAGACAGCCTGGCGCAAAAGCACGCCGAAGGAGGAAAAAGAGCGGCGCATCGCCGAACTGCGTTGGCAGTATGAACCGCGAATCGAGGTTCAGGTGATCAACGGCGGTCTCTTTTTCCTGCACAACATACCGCCGTTTTCCAGCTAGGGATGGCAAAAGGCGGGGAAAAATGTAAAACAGCAGCGAGAAAAAAATATCCCCCGCTGACAGCTTGCAACAAATCTTTTTCCTGCAGCTGGCTACAATGGGAGATAAGCATGAGAAAAGGATGGTGGTGCGGATGATCCGGCGGGCACCTTTGCTCCTTGTCGTCCTTCTTCTGCTGCTGCATGCCCAAACGGCAGGCGCCGAGGGAACCTGGCAGGGGACGTTGACCAAAAACATTCAACAGTGGATCCAGACGATCAGCCGGCAGGACCCGCAGTTTGCCGCCTGGAAACGAGCGGATACGGAGATCAGAGCCCTCGGCGTGAACCAGCACCAATGGCTGGTCACCGTCCGGGAAGATGGCCGTCAGGTGGGATATCTGGTAGTCGGGGAGGTGGATACCGCCGCGTCGGGCAGCGGTCCGGTCTTTGCGCTGCTGGAATACGGAGCGGGCGCCTATATCCTGTTTGACGAGGCGATTGCGCCCGATGACGGGACCGCTGTCCCCGTGTACGACGGATTCGCTTCCTTCTGGCAGGTGACGGACAAGGAACAGACGCGGTATGTGGACGCCAAGACAGGGGAACGTTATCCGGAAGGGTTCCTGCCTGATCCCCCGACCATGGGTTCCGTGGAACCGGACGGGCTCGTTACAGCGGAGAAGAAACTGACGGCCGCGCGGGTGCTGACCGCTCAGGAAACCAATCCGTTTGACCGGATCGACTGGGTGATGAAGGCAGCCGATAAGACGCGGGACTCCTCCCGGGACGATGCCTGGCAAACGCTGACGCAGCCATCTGCCCACCAACCCGCCATCCTGACCGTCTCCCTTTTTCACGATCAGGTGACCGCCCCCTTCACCATCGGGTCGGTGCATCTGTGGAGCGATGAGGCCGCCTATGTCGGGGTATGGGATGAGGGGCTGCGCTTTCTTCCCATTTCCTATGTCAGGCAAGTCGGAACATTGATTAAATGACATGAAAAAAGTGCCGATTCTGGTCGGCACTTGGTTCGAAGCGTCCGCTCAGTCGGCTGGGTCCACTCATCGATGCTTGGTCGGAGAGAGGCGGACGTGAACGGCATGGAAAACTTCGTCGGCCGTCATTCCCTCCGCATTGATGACCGGCGCGCCGGTGATCGACTTGCTCTGATCGTTCAGCACGTTGACATTCTGGCCGGTGATGACGACGGCGTCCACCATCTGCTGCCAGTTCCCCAGGTCCACCACCTCGTACCCATTGTCGCGCAGCATCTTTCGGATGTGCGTCAATGAACCTTCCACGGCAACTCTCGGCATACGCTACCTCCCCCTGTTGCGTTGGTTATTTGCGCAAAAACAGCTTGATTGACATGGGGATCGCGCCAAACCAGCGGGATGTCCATGCCTCCCTCGGCGCTTTCCTCTTTTTTCGTTCTTCGACAGGGGTCTCCATATACGCGACAAATGACTTCGTCAGATACTTCAAATACTCTTGAAACGACATGCCACGCTCTCCTTCCTGCCGACATCCCTGTACAACCTTAGTCTGTCCGGAAGGGCACGTGTTCAACCATCTTTGCAGCAATTTCCGCCACGATGGTCTCCACCTGCTTGGCGGTTGTATCAATTTTCAGCGGGGCAAAGTCATAGGCGCCCGCCCGCTCCTGCAGCAGCGCTTTCACCCGGGCGGCCGGGTCGCCTGCCAGCAGCGGCCGTCCTGCATCCGAAGAAACCCGCCGGACAATCTCCGCTTCGTCCGCAAACAAGGCCACCACGAGCCCCCCCTGTAGCATGGCGGTCACATTGGCCGGACGCAGCACCGCCCCGCCCCCGGTCGCAATCACCTGCCGCTGCTGTCCCAGGAGTTCGGCCAGCAGCGCGCTCTCCACATCCCGGAAATAAGCTTCCCCCTTCGTCCGGAACAATTCGGGGATGGATCGCCCTTCCCTTTCCGCGATCCGTCTGTCCAGATCGACGTAGGTCCAATTCAGTTTGGCCGCCAGCGCCCTGCCGACGGTGGATTTTCCGGTTCCCATAAAACCGACCAGCACAATGTTCTCCATGCTCGGCTCAAACTCCCTTTCGTCACGATTCACGGCCGTCAGCCACGGTGATTTTGAGAATGTGCGCATCCGCCTGATACTCCGTCCGGTAATGCAGCACCTGCCTGAAGAAGTCGAGCGGCACCATGGTCCGATCCTTGATCTCGGCCACCGGCACCGGCAGCTGGATCGGCTTCCCGTTGAGGATTACCTGTCTGCTCCCGCTCTTTACGGTAATCACGTTGTCTCCCCCGCGCAGGCGGAACGCTTGCTTCTCCTTCGTCCATTCCACGCGGTAGCCCAGTTTCTCCATCACATCGCGCACCGGTATGTAGACGGTATTGCCGCGTATGCGCGCGGGGACGCTTGGATAAAAGCTCACCCCGTTCAGCACCATATTGACATAATAATCGATCTGCAAGGGGATGAAGTCCTCGGCGTTGGGCCGTTTCACATTGGGGACGAAATAACGGGCTTCCCCCTGCAGGGTCTGTCCCAGCGCCTGGTCGAGATGTTCCGCTCCGATCACGGCGCCATGGTAGCTGAGCTGCACCCTTTTCAAAAAGTCGCTGAATGGCTTGTCGCCGATCTGCCTGCGCAGATTGTCAAACAGCAGCGGTCCTTCGGCATACCAGGTCCATTCGAACTCATCGTTGGTGGCAAACTGGGTCAGCTGCTTCTCCATCCGGCCGTGCGGATACCATTTCACCAGCCTTTCCCGATCCGCCCGGTACTGCTGAAGCAGCGAGTCCGCCGCCGCTTGCCCGTAGCGCTGCTTCCGGTAATAATAGACGCTCAACTGCACAAGCCCTTCGTCCAGCCAGCCATGCGACGCTTCCAGCGTGGCCACGCTGTTGTACCACCAGAGATGGCCGATCTCATGCGGCAGCCAGTGGTCCACGGAATGATCGTCAAACAGATTGCGGCGGAAAATGGCCAGGTTGGCGTATTCCATCGCGTGGGTAAACGTATTGGTCTCGGCAATTGCCACATGGGGATATGGCAGGGGACCGAACTGCTGGATATAAACGGGAAATACCTGTTCGGCAATCGCCTTGATCCGGTTGATCTCCTCCCGGTTCGTGGAGGCGATGTCCACGGTAAGATCCGGTCCCAACCGCATCGTTTCCACATGGTAAAGCGGGCTGCCTACCAGGGAGAAGTTGAGGATTTTTTTGGCCTGGTAGCGAATCTCCTGCCTGCCTTGTCCGGTTTTGCGCGCTTCGCCCGTGCCCCAGGAGGTTACCCATTGGTACCCTTCCGGGGAAGAGAACGTGACATCATAGTCGGCGTAATGATAGACGAACGGGTCTCCAAAGCCCCCCCGCGCAGGCGGCTCATACCAGACCCCGTGTTGATTCAACGCCCCCAGCATCGGATACCAGTTGGTCAGCGTCCAGATATCGTCCTTTACGCCGAACCGGGTCCCGGCCCTCGGGATGTTGGTCTCAAACTCGACCGTCAGCGTGGTCCGCTTCTCCTGTTTGAACGCATTGGGAAACACGATGACCGCATTGCGCCGCTCATAGGCGACCGGCTTGTCCGCATGCCGAATCGACGTAATCGTTATCGGGCTCCAGGGATAGTCGTAAAGAAAAAAACGCAAATCGGACGTTTTCGGATTGTCGAACGAAAGCTGCATCTTTCCCTTGATCTTCGCCTCATTGGTGAGGAGAGACGCTTGTATGGTATAGGCGGGATGCAGATCTTTCACATAGGACGGAAGCGGCGGATCATAGGCGAACGGATCCGCTCCAGCCGCAGCGGATTGTGCCGGAACGGCCGGCCGGGGCGTCAGCCATTTGGCGATCAGCGGCCATTTGGCCACGATGCCGACAGCGCCAAACATTACCAGAATCGTCAGGCAGACCAGCAAGCTTGTTTTCTGTATCGTTTTCATGCCTACTCCCATCATCCAATCCTTATGCTTTTCCCACATTGTAACAAAAACTCGGCTTGTCGCCCAATCCTAATGGCGAAAGTTAGCTGCTTTCTGTAAGTAAAAAAATACACCGGACGAGCCGCTTGGGTCTCGCCCGGTGGGTTACACGTATCTCAGGCAAACTGGACAGGTGCAATCTGGACATTGGCCTGCTTCGCCCAACGGTGCAGTTCCTTCAGGAAAGAAATGACGTCAGGCCCTTCGCTGTGGACGCAGAGGGTGTCGGCCGCCAGTTCGATGCAGCTTCCATCCACCGTGCGCACCGTCTGCGTCAAGACAAGCTGACTCGCCTGCTCCATCCGCTCCTCCTTGCTGATCAGCACGCTGCCCTCCAGTTCGCGGGGGGCCAATCGCCCATTGGGGAGATAAGCGCGGTCCGCAAACACCTCCTCCGCCACGGTCAGCCCGTGTTCCATCCCCACATGGACAAGGGCGCTGCCGGAGAGCGCGTAAACGGTCAAGTCCTCGTCGATATCGATGATTGCCCGCACGACCGCCTCCGCGATTTCCGGCTTTTCTGCCGCCTCGTTATACAGGGCGCCGTGCAGCTTCACATGATGGAGCCTGCCGCCCATGGCCCGAGTCATACCATGGAGCGCTGCGACCTGATACAAGACCAGCTCATACACCTCTTTCGCCGACAAGTTCATGGAACGACGGCCAAACCCCTGCCAGTCCGGATACCCCGGATGCGCGCCGATCATGACGCCGCTCTCCAGTGCGCTTTCCACGATCCGGCAGATCATGTGCGGATCGCCCGCATGCATGCCGCACGCCACGTTAACCGACGTAATCCACTTCAAAATCCCCAGATCATCGCTCATCCGGTAGCGGCCGGATCCTTCCCCAAGATCGCAATTGATATCCAATCTGATCATGCTATTCCCTCGCCTTCATCTTTAACGCCGTTTTGAAAGCGCATACAAACAACCAGATGCAGTTTCCTTTCTTTAGCATATCATGCCGGACGGGACAGCAAAAGAAAAAGCTGCCTTCCGGGAGGCAGCCTTCCTGCCAGCGTACCGAAACTAGCGAACCGGCTGCACCTCTTCGGCGCCAACCCTTGCCGCTGATTCGGTCAAAGAATCCGCCAATGCAATCAGTTGGCTTTTCTCCTGTTTGTAATCGTATTCCTTCGCCTTATCCGGTTTGGCATTGTTGTATTCCACAGGAATTTCATGCCGATGGGAACGTTCCACCTTTGTGACAAACGGCAGCCGCTCCATGATCCGGATAATCTCGTCGATTTCGGCCGCATCCACGTACATGGACACATAATTGAGCCGCTTGGATATATAATGGATCGAGCCGAATTTGCGCAAATTTTTGGCCATGCGGACATGCTTGACCCAGACAGCCAATCCCAGTCGTCTTTCCCTCATGCTACCTGACATTCTCCTTCCCGAACGATCTTCCGTCACCTACATATCCTTGTGCTTCCGGCAGGAATGGCAAAAAGGTGTGTGACGTTGGACAACGGATCTCTTATGTAAACCGCCTGCTTCCCCTGAGCCGGATCACCGGCTGATCCCGGAAACAGGCGACCCCGGCTATGACGTTTTCTTCACCTTCTTGATACTGCATCCGCAGCTGCCGCCCGTTCCGCAGCCCCCCGCCTTCGCTTCAAGGAAGGGATTGTTGCTGGGTACCTTTATGCTCGGGGAGACGGCATCCGCAATCATGCGGCTTACCTGATACAGCAGCGTATCCAGCGCATCTTCCGCCCTCTTGAATGCCTGAACGGTGTCAAGCATTTCCAGCGAGCGTTTCAGCTGCCGCACTTCCGTAGATACCCGATCGTAATCGGGATGATATTTTCCAAAGCGCTGCACATCTTCGTACTCCGCTTTTTTCTTTTGAAACATGGCCAGTAGACGCTGGGCTTCCGGATCCTGGGCCATCTGCTCTTTCGCGGCCAGATAGGCTTCCACTTCCCGCGACTGGTTGATCATCCGGGACAGCTCGTGGGCTTCCGTTACCAGCTCGGCCATATCAACGGTGACGACTGCTTCGGTCATCTGCTTGACCCCCTTTCCAGCGATCGCTGCTTCCATCGCCTATCGATCATTGTACCACGAATTCAACGGATATGCTGCACTTTCCCTCAGCAATATTCCGGCAAAATGATCTGGACGCGCCTGATCTCGTCAAGGCGGTACTTGTACCGCTTCCGGCCCGCCTCCAACGTGAGCACCCAGTACCCCATATCCACCCCCACCTCGAGCGGCGTCCCCTGCCGTTCCTCGCCGCTGGCCAGCTCCATGCGAATGTCGATCCGCAGTTCGGCTGCCCGCCTGCACAAATCCCGCAGTGTCTGGGGATGATAGCTTTGGAAATGGCGGGTCCACATCCTGGGCAGTCCGTCAAGCCGGGAAGTCTGGTCATCCTGCTCGGGGAACGTATTCTCCACCTGATACCCTGTCCACGGGCGTTGATCGGCGAACAATCCGGCGCTTTCCTCCGGAGGGGCGGGCGCAGCCGTCTCTTCCCGCGCAATCCCCACATATCCGGCAGCTTCTCCCGCCAGCGGTTGGTACCCGCATCGCCGCAAGACTGCGGACAGCTCGCTCTCCTGCTCCGGCCTGACCAAAAAGTCGGTCGCCGAGATGATCTCGGTCAGATAAGGCTGCAGCGTCGGAATCTGGCGCATCTCCTGCAGCAGCCGGGGATCGGCCACCCGCACCCGGACGACCCGTTCCAGCCGGATTTGTTTCGCTTCCTTCCCCCACCTGTGCAGCATCTCCACGACGCTGTCGGGCAGCGGATGGATGCAGCCGTCCTGCAGGAAAGAGAGGGCCTGCTCGGGTGTTCCCCCCTGCGCGACATATGCCTGGATACGCCTGGCTTCCAGCGTACAGCGGATCATTTCTCCCGCAAACGACACCTCCCCCAGACGGCTCAATTCCCAAATGCGCTTCAGGGAGACAAGCGGCGGCACAAGTACCTCCCCCGTCGGCTGCACATACCAGCCGTCTTCGCTCTCCCGGCGGATCAGGGGATTCCACCGCCAACGGAGGCTGTTATTCCCAGCATGTCCCAGCTGAATCCAGCCAAACCCAAGCAGGGGATGAAGCCACTGCTCCACGATCATGTGCAGGGCATCGTCGGGCAGCTGGTATCCCAAGCGCTTCAGGTTGTCCAGCAGCCGGTCAACGGCTGACCAGCGATCATGGCCGTGGTCATTCATGGCAAAAGCCGCTCCTTCCAGCCACGGATGGGCCGGGAGATAATGGCTCATCGCCACGTGCATGATCCGGCTCCAGCGCACGGCTGCCGGCGCATCCAGCCATTCGGCCACCCGCTCTGCCACCAGGCGCAATCGGCCCTGCTCCATCCTGATCAGCGACAGGCGCAGGGCCAGATCCAGGATGACCGATGTTTTTGCGGAGCAGCTTTCTTTCGCTGCCGGCGGGAACAGGGAGGAAAACCATCCGGCGACATGTGCATCCGTCAGGGAAAAAAGGTCTTCCAGCTTGACGAGTGCCCGGCGATGAATCGTCTTTTTTTGGGTCAGCGGCACCTCGTGCTCCCGGATAAACAGGAGCAAGGCAATAAGATCCAGATGAATCCCGCGCCCGCTTGGTATATAATAAGTGGGCGCTTGAACCGGATCGGAGACAGGCGTTTTTTCTCGGGGCGCTGTCCGCTGGAGCATGGTCGCCAGCATCTCTCTCACTTCGAAAGGCATCAGATAGCCGACTTCGCTCCACAGCTTGCGGACGGTCAGGATCAGCCCCAGACGGCGCAGATTGGTCAGCCCCAGGGAAAAGCGAAGCGGGGCATGCTGGACGAGACGCTCCCATTCGCGCCTGCTGACAAATCCCTGCGGGGCCTGCAAGAGAAACAATCGCGCCACCTCCCGTTCAGGTTCAGTGGTCTTCTCCCAAAGTCCGGCTACATAGGCGGGGCTTGTCAGCCGGGAGGATAGATCCAGATCCGACGATGAGCCGAGCCGCCGGTTTTGCTCGGCAATGATTTTTTCGATGGTTGCTTCCGACAGCATGGACAACCCCATGCGTACCTGCATCCGCTCTCACCTCGACAAGTCACATGGAATCGGAGGAAATGATCCATGAATGCGATATTTACGCTGTTGTTTTCCATCAGCATCTCCCTGTTGGGCGCGCCGTCAGCCACGGCACCCGCTGCACCCGCCGCTGCCGCCCAGGCGGGCTATGAAGTCATCGCGGCTCCCTATCCGGCCGCCGTCGCAAACGGGCTGCGCGACATCCGGACGAAAGGCGGCCACAAGGTGGTGACGGTTGACGGCAAAACCTATGTGGCGATCAGCCTGGGGCAGCGCTCCACAGGCGGATATAAAGCGGTTGTCAAAGCCGCGGTCAAACAAGCCGACGGCACCTGGAGGATCGAAGTGGCGGAAACGGCTCCCACCGACGGGCAACTGGTGACCCAAGTGATTACGTATCCGACCGTCGTCATCGCCCTGCCCGAAGCTCATGCACAGGTGACCGTCGTTCCATAAACGATCGAAACAAGAACGAGGAAAAGCAGAGGAACCGCCCTCTGCTTTTTTACTTGATGTCAATTTGAAAGGTTTGTTTGATGCCGTACGAGTCATGGTTGTTATGGGCCAGTTCGACCATCACATCGTGGTGTCCGGTGGGAACGTCGCGATACACATACTGCGGGCTAAAAATTTTCGCCACTTTCTTGCCATCCAGATACAGGTGCACATGCCCCTCGCCGTAGCGGTTTTCCTTGCCCATGTTTTCCAGGGAGAACGTAAACCCGGTAACCGTCAGCTGCAGATGCAGATCATCGCCCTGCAAGCGATGGGCAACCGCCAGCGTCGGCGAATTGTGATGCTCATGGGGCGAAGCAGCCGCCTGCCCGGCAACCCAATCGAGCTGGGCTAAAATCGGAATGGCCAGCAGCGGCAGAAGAACAAGCAGGTTTTTGGGGCGAATCATCAGGGAACCTCCTTCCCAATTGGAATATCCAATGCGTAGGGTTTCCCTTTTTGGCAGGCTTCATTCCTACCGCTTGGCAGGACGAAAACCGGCAGCACGGGCCTCCTCTTCCGTGGCGAACCATCTCTCCGGCTTGGTCTTGTCATAATCCCTTGATCCCGGCAGATGGTAGATTTTCTCCCCCTTGGCGTTGATGTTGCCTTTGATCAGCTTCCCCTCGGGCGGTTTCTCTCCCGGCGCGGGATCGGCAGGCTTGTCTCCCCACAACCCTTTCCCTTCCTTGCGCGCCGCTCTTTCCGCCTGCAGGAGACGGTCGGCATATTTGACGTTGGGAGGGATGGTCATCACTTGGGCATAGCCATCGCGCATGATCTTTTCATTCACAAAGGTGCCGTCCGGCAGATAGACATAGGCAAGCAGACGGCCGTATTTGTCCTTCGGCTCCACGTCAAACTCCAGTCGAACCGTCTTGCCTTCAATCAAGGCTTTGGTATACCGGCTGGCTTCCTTGCCATACGGTTCCACCGGGCTGTTCGGCTTGACGCTCTCCGGAGTATCGATCCCGATCATTCTGACGCGTTCCCCTTCGATGGTTTCGAACGTATCGCCATCGATCACCCGCTTGACGGTCGTCTCCCTCTCCCCGTTTGGCTGCGCCGGCGCCTGTCCGCAACCGGCCAGGAGGAAGGCGAACAGGACGGGAAGAAGGGCGATTCGGTTCCAGATGCGTTTCACAATGGCAAACATCCTTCCGCAAAAAAGTAAAACGACCCGATGATCGAGGTCGTTTTCGCTTACCCTTATCCTACCATCAGTCACGGTCACCCAGCAAGAAGAGAAGAACCACCACGACGATTATGATCCAGATGATCTCTTCGTTATCGCGGCCAAAAGAATCGAACAAACCCATGCGGATCCTCCTTTCCGTCTCGCTACAGCCTATGCAGACTCCTCCGCTAATGTCATGGCCGAACGAGCCCAAAAAACCCTGCTGACCGAAGCCGACTCGGCGGTAGCTGTCGCTTCACCCACTCGGCGGTAGCTATCGCTCTACCCACTCGGCAATAGCTATCGCTGTGCCGAGTGGGGTCCACTCCGTCCCGAGTGGGGCCCTCTCTGTGCCAGGTGGGGTCCCCGCTGTACCAAGTAAAGTCCCTTGCCGGTGTCGGCTGGAGCCTCTAGGAAATCCGCATGTGCGCCGCGTTTACGGCAGAATGCAGCCCAAGAGGTGAACATACGTGTTCAACTGCCTGGCCTCCGCACGAAAGCCAAGCCGTGCCAGCTCGTCAAGCAGCACGGTTCGGTTCCCGTAATACTCATCTTCGATCGCCTCCACCGCCGACACATCTCCCGCTTTCCGGAGAGCCCGGATATGGGCGGCGCGTTGCTCATCGTCGACGAACATCAGATCCGCAACCGCCATACGGCCGCCCGGCTTCAGCACCCGGTGAAACTCGGCCAGCGCCAGGCATTTTTGTTCATCGGTCAAATGATGAAGCGCATAGCTCGATACGACGAAATCGAAGGTATGATCCATGTAGGGGATGGCAAAAAAGGTGCCCAGTTTGGTCTCCACCCCCGGGTTTTTGGCCCGGCACCGCTTCAGCATTTCGCTCGACTGATCGATGGCGCACATCTTGATGCCGCGTTCCCGAAAGCGTTTCACCAAATTTCCCGTTCCGGTTCCGGCATCCAGCCCGATTTCTCCGGCGGCGGGCCGGATATAGTCCACCACCTGGTCAAGCACCCGCTCATAGCCATCGTGGGCATGGAAGCCCTGCCCTTCCCGCGCCACCAGTTCGTCGTAAATCGGCGCCAGCTGGTTGAAATTCCAGCGGTCTACCCAATTCTTGCGCGTCTGCCGCAGCCGCTTGTTGGCCTCCGCCAGCTCGTACAGCGAGGCCGGGTCCAGGCGGCTGTCCTGCTTCAGACGGGCGATCATCGTCTCCGTCGTCTGGATGGCGGTTTTCAGCTCCACCCAGCGGTCATACATGTAGGAGCGCTGAATCTCCAGATACGACAGGAGCGTTCCCTCCTCCTTGTCCAGCTTGTCCAACAGCTGCCTGATCTCCTCGATCGGCATCCCCACCTCGCGCAGCGCGATGATCGTCTGCAGGCGCCAGGCGTCCTCCTCGGTAAATTGGCGGTAGCCGGAGGACGCTTCCTTGGCCGGTTTGATCAGCCCCTTCTCTTCATAAAAGCGGATTGCCCGCGGCGTAATCTGCAGGCGCTTGGCCATCTCCTGAATATGCATCCGTCATCCCTCTTTCGTCATCCGCACATCTCGTTGGCACTATCATAAACGTTTCCGTTACGTCAATGTCCAGACAGAAAAAAAGCAGCCCGCTGAGTCGGGCCGCTTGACGATGTCCGTTATTAAGGGGAGATTAGTGGCGCGGAGCCTGTTCGGAGATTTCGTACAGCGCTTCGCTTGCTTCATCATGATGGGCCTGCCGCACGGCCATGTCGCCGATCGCCACGATACCGACCAGCTTGCCGTTCTCGACGACAGGTAGCCGGCGGATCTGATGCTGGGCCATGATTTTGGCCGCTTCATCGACGGTCATATCCGGGCGGCCCAGGATAATGTCGCGGGACATCACATCGCCGATCGCCGCCGAGCCTTCCCGCTTTTCTGCAATGCCGCGAATCACGATATCCCGGTCCGTAATCACGCCGATCACGTCATTCTGTTCATCGACGACGGGAATGACGCCCACATTCCAATCGCGCATTTTCACCGCCGCTTCAAAGACATTATCCTTCAGTGTCACGGTCGCGACATCCTTGGTCATGATTTCGCGCAAGGTACGGTTTTCCACTTTTGCCATGGGATTCTCCTCCTTTACTAGTAACGGTTGTAGTGTCTCCAAGGGGGCTTATTTTATGCATCAGGCTTATGTCGGCTCCTCCCAGACACTCCCTTCCGGCCTCCACTTATTCATTGCACTTCTGCGGAAAACCTACTATCATAAGAGAGTGCATACCCCTTCGCGGAGGCGAAGGATCGACCCAGTTTCAAGGAGGAAGGCAAATGGTAATCAAGGAGACGGGGATCGGCAGCAAGGAAGTGCTTCTTGCCGATCTTGACCACATCATGAGTGAATTGGGATTCGTCCGTTGGGCATGGGATTACAACCATGCTACATACGATTGCAAGTTTGACGACAAAAACAGCACCTACTATCTGCGCGTGCAAGCCAATGCCGTAGAAGGCAAACTGGAAGACCCGCACACGCTCCTGCAGCTGGAAGAGCCTTACATGGGCAAACAGGTATTCCCGCACGGCCTGGATTATGACGCACCGATTCCGGACGCGGTGGTACAAGCTGCCAGACGGAAGCTGCAGGTTCTGAGCGACAAGCTGCAGCAGCTCGCTGACAAGACCGGCGTTCATTAATTCCACATCGATCAGGAAACCGGACAGAGAGGGACGTACCTACCTCTCTGTTTCTCACATAGGGGGTAATATTTTCCCATGAAGACGCGGGGTGTGCCCGATTTTGTCCTGCTGATCCTTACCGCGCTGCTTGTCGGTTTTGGCGTTACCATGGTCTTGAGCGCCAGTTCCATCTATGCCTATACCGGTATTTTTACCTCCCATGGCTGCGGGATATGTAACGGGGACGAGCTGTATTTCGTCAAAAGGCAGATCATCTGGGCGGCTGTCGGGTTCGTCGGCATGCTGGTAGCGATGAACATTCCCTTTTCGTTCTATAAGCGGAACGTCCTGCTGATCATCATCGTCTGCTTTGTCGCCCTGGTCCTCGTCCTGGTTGCCGGTATCGGCAAGGAAGCAAACGGCGCCCGCTCCTGGTTCAAGATCGGTTCCGCCAATATACAGCCCGCCGAATTCGCCAAGCTGGGGCTGATTCTTTATCTGGCCGCCATCATCGACAAAAAAGGGGAAAAGTTCCGCGAATTCAAAACCGGGCTGATTCCGCCGCTGGTCGTGACAGGCATCTTCTTCGTTTTGATCGCCATCCAGCCGGACTTGGGTTCGGCGGCGATTCTTCTCGGGACGGCAGCCGTGGTCATGATCTGCGGGGGAGCCCGGATCACCCAGTTGTTTTTGCTGACATTTCCCGTCTTTACGATGTTTTTTCTGAGCTATATCACCTTGAAACCCCATGCGCTTCCCCGCTTGATCTCTTATACTGACCCGTGGAGCGATCCGAAAAACACGGGCTTTCAATTGATTCAGTCGTTTTTTGCCTTGGCGCATGGAGGCATTTCGGGGGTAGGCTTCGGGCAAAGCGTGCAAAAGTACCTGTATTTGCCGGAAGCTCACACAGACTTTATTTTTTCCATCATCGCAGAGGAGCTGGGGTTCATCGGCACGACGGTGTTCCTGTTGGTGTACCTGCTCTTCCTGCTGCGCGGCCTGCAGATCTGTCTGCGTTCAAAGGATACGTTTGCCAGTCTGGCCGGAGTCGGCGTGATCACCATGATTGGTCTGCAAGCGCTGATCAACATCGGGGGCGTGACCGGCACGATCCCGCTGACCGGGGTTCCGCTGCCGTTTATCAGCTATGGCGGTTCGTCGCTGTTGATCTGCCTGGTTTCCACCGGCATCCTGCTCAGCGTTTCCCGGGAAGTGAACAAGCAGAAAATGTTGGAAAAAGGATACCAGCAAACAGTGGCTCGGTAAGAATTAAGAAACGGGACGCCGGAAGCGGCATCCCGTTTCTATTTTTCGATCCTTTCCACCCGCACGTTGACGGCAAGCACCTCGAGACCGGTCAGATCCTCCACGTCCTGTTTCACCCGTTCCTGCAAATCCCTGCAGACCTGGTGGATTTTTACCCCATACATCACGCCGACCCGCATGTCCAAGGTAAGCTGCTTTTCCTCGATCTTCACCTCGATGCCCTTGGCCAGCTGGCTGCCGGCAATCCGATGGGCGAGTTGGTAGAATCCGCCCGATTTCAGCGCAATCCCGTCCACTTCCTGGGCAGCCATCCCGGCGATAACGGCCACTACGCCATCGGCTACGCGGATTTCTCCTCGTTTCCAATCCTCCATTGCCATCTTCCCTCCCCAGCGTGATCCCCCGTTCTTCTCATTATAACCAGTCTAGGCTTGGGCTTGAAACAGATCCCTGCGAAGGGGCGTCAGGGTGGGAGGGGTCGCGCTGATCTCCACCAGGGCCGGGAGACGGGAGGCTACGGCCTCGCGCAGCGTCTCTTCCAGTTCCCGGACGGCATCCACCCGGTAGGAAGCCAAGCCGCACGCCTGCGCCAGCCTCGTGAAATCGGGATTGACCAGCCGGGTGGCAAACGGGGTGAGTCCCGCTCTTTTCATCTTCACTTCCTCCAGTCCGAACGCACCGTTGTTTACGACGATCGCGGTAACCGGCAGCCCCAGCTGCGCGAGCGTCACCAGTTCTCCCGCGTTCATCATCAGCCCGCCGTCCCCGACGATCGCGATCACCTCCCGGTCGGGAAATGCCAGTTTGGCGCTGATCGCCGCAGGGAGGCCATATCCCATGGTCCGCCACTTGCCGGAAAATAGCGGCTGCTGTTTCGCTGCCCGAAACGCCCGGTTAAACCACACGGTATGTTCTCCAGTGTCCAGGGCGATGATGGCGTCCGGCGCGGCGATCTGATCAAGGGCGGTCATCAAGCGCTCCGGCTTCACCTTTTCCAGCGCGGACTGCAGGCTGATGCGCTCCAGCTCCTTCATTCTCTCCCGATGGAGAGAGATGACGCGGGCAAGCCATTCCCGGTCCGGCTCCCGTTTCGGCAGCCGATCCTCCCAGAAGAGCAGCGTCTCTTCCAGATCGCCTGGCACGGGAAGGAGGTGATCCACCGGATGGAAGGCTTCCCGGTTCTCGTCCACCTGGATGATCGGAAGCCGGGCAGGGATATACGACTTGGGAAACCAGGTGGCGCCCAGGATGACAAGCAAATCCGCCTCTGCCAGCGCCTGCAGACCGGCTTCGCTTCCGCCATCGCCCAAACCTCCGAGCACCTGCGGATGGGCATCGGGAATCGCTCCTTTTGCTCCCAGCGACAGCAGGATGGCGGCTCCGATCCGCTCCGCCAGGCGTTGAACGAGGCTGGCGAAGGGCCTGGCCCCGACTCCCGCCAGAAACACGGGACGTTTGGCAGCGTTTACGAGTTCCGCCCCCTGCTCCGCCGCCGCCCGATCCAGGCGCATACGGCAGGCCAGTGGCGGCAGCGCGGAAACCATCGGGCTTGCCGCCGGTTGCGTCCAGACATCCTTGCAGACCGCCAGATGGGCCGCTCCTTTCCGTTCGACCGCCATCACAAAGGCTTTCTGCATCATCTCCCCGATCGCTTTGGGATGGGTCACTTCCGCAGTAAATGCCAGGAGGGGGGCAAGCAGGGCTTCCTGCGGGATGTACTGCTTGTACCCGCCCCCTCGCTTGTACGATTCCACCTGGCCGGTGATGGCCACAACCGGAACCCGGTCGGTCTGGGCATCCTGCAAGCCGTTCAACAAATTGAGCAGACCGGGACCACTCGTTGCCGCACAGACAGCCGGCAAGCCCGTCAGTTTGGCCTCCGCAGCCGCCATCATGGCGGCAGCCGATTCATGCCGGCATGGGATAAACGTGATCTCCCGCTGCTTGCCCAGCACATCGAGCCAGGGAAACAGGGCATCGCCCGCCACGCCGTAAATGCGCTTGACGCCCCATGCATGAAGCTGTTCGGTTACATGCTCGCAAACCTTCTTTGCCGCCATCGCAACCATCCTCTCTGTTTCCGCTGCTGTTCATTGTGACCAAATCACCAGCATTTTACACGGCCGCTCATAAGTCAAATGGCAGGCAAATGGGCACAATATCTTGCAATGAGACCAGATAAAGGAGGAACAAGCTTGAAACACGCAGCGAAATGGACAGTGCTGCTTGCCGCCCTGCTTGTCATCGCGTCGGTTTTTTCCGTCATCATCCCGCAGCAGACCGATGCGTTCAGCAAGGCAATCGTAAAGGTTGGCAGCACCGGCAAAGATGTGCGGGAAATGCAGGGACGCTTGAAGCTTCTGGGCTTCTATACCGGTAAGGTGGACGGGGTATTCGGATGGCGGAGCTACTGGGCTCTGCGCAATTTCCAGTATGAATTTGGCTTGAAGGTTGACGGCGTGCTGGGGGCAAAAACCAAATTGAAGCTGTACAATGCCACGCGCCACTATCGTCCGACCGCAGCCGAACTCGGGGTTGCGCCAAAAGCGCCAAGAACCGTGAGCGTACGCAGCAGAGGCTATTCAGCGAACGACATACGCCTGATGGCCAATGCCGTTTTCGGCGAAGCGCGGGGAGAACCGTATGTGGGGCAGGTAGCCGTCGCAGCGGTGATCCTCAACCGGACCCACCATCCCCGCTTTCCGGATACGCCGGCCGGTGTGATTTTTCAACCGGGCGCGTTTACCGCGGTTGCGGACGGCCAGATCTGGCTGACGCCAAACGCCACCGCAAGAAAAGCGGTGCAGGACGCGATCAACGGCTGGGATCCGACGGGCGGATGCATCTACTACTTCAACCCGGCAACGGCCACCTCCGCCTGGATCTGGAGCCGCCCGCAGGTGAAGAAAATCGGCAAGCATATCTTCTGTCGGTAATGCGGAAGGTCAGGTTCATCGCCTGACCTTCCCGTGTTTAGATGAAGTTGGACAAGTTCCGAGCAGCTTCGGCCATTACGACTCCTTCGCTTTTCGTCCCACAGCGATCCGGACCGGCGGAAAAATCAGCCAGTGCGGCCCGACGATTCGCACCTCGACCGCGCCGAGCCGTGCGAACGCTTCCGCATACTCCCGCACATGCTGAAAATCGAGGATTGCGAAGCGGCCGCCCGGTTTCAGCACGCGCAGTATCTCGCTTAAAGCCCGGTACCGCTCCTCGGAACCGGGAATGTTATGAAGGGCCAGACTGGAAACGACGACATCGAAAGCGCTGTCCGCAAACGGCATGCTCCGCGCATCGCCGTCCACGATCTCCACCCGTTCGGCCACCCCTTCCATCCGGGCGTTTGCCAGCATCGCGTCGGGATCGTTCCCCGACTGGTCCTGTCTGTTCCAAATATCGATGCCGACCGCCTTTCCCGTGGTCAGCCTGTGGGCCGCTGCATTCAGCACGAGACCCCGGCCGCAGCCGACATCCAGCACCTTCTCATCGCCGCGCAGCCCGACTAGATCAAGCAGCCTCTCCCGCTCGCGATACTTCCCTACCTTGCTGCTCCAAATCATGTACAGCACCTCGGCCGTAATAACCAGAGAGGAGGCCAGGCAGACAAGGCCAACCGATTTCCCCAGCCACTGTAGCCGCTCCGGGAAAAGGAAAAAAGCGGCGGCGCCAAGAAGAAGAAATCCGGCTCCCATCAGCGCCAGGTTGCGTACGACGACAGGAGCGTCGATGCCGTAGTCTCCCCGCCGGTTATGGCTCTGCTCCATTTCGCTCACCACCGGAAACGATTTGTTAGCATGTATTATACCAGAAAATGGAAAAGTCTTGCGGTGGCGCCACACCCAACTCGCAGCAAACGTCAAACAGCCCACACCTTGTCAGCAGATGAGGGCATTGTGGGCCGGTTTGACGCTTACCATGCAGCGGATGGCTGCGAGCCTGCGGTTTCTGATCGGGCTTATCGCTGGTGCTGCATGTGCCGGGCCATTTTGACGAAGCGTTCTTCGCTTTCCGTCGTGCCGCAGATGCCGCACTGTACCAGGATCGCGTCGCCTTTATACGGCTGATGGAAGGCGTCCAGCTCTTCCGGCGGCAGTTCTGCCTCCACTTCCCCCGTCTGCGGATTCATGCGGACATAGCGGGGGGTTTGCTCGATGATGGTAAAGCGCATGCGGTTCGACTTGCAGGTTGGACAGAGGTAAGGTTGTGCCAACGGGATTCCACCTCCTGTTCGGTACGCTATCCCTTAGTTTCCCACCCCCCGTCCGGACTATTCCCGTTTCTGCTTTCGTCCATTCCCGTGACATTTGGGCCGCCATTTTGTAAACTAGGAGATGTGGTTTGAAAAAATGGCATGACAGGAAATATGAGGTGACATTGGTTGAATCAGCGACTCTTTTTTCTTCTCGTCGGGGGGAGCTTTCTCCTGGCGGCGATATCCCATTACTTCCTCCAGAATGAGTTTATCCGGTTTGCGACCGCCGCTTTGGCCATCATCTTTCTGGCCGCCTGGCTGGGCAAGTCGACGGAGAGCGTGGCCCATTATGCGGGTGATCGGATCGGCGGTTTTTTGAACGCCACATTTGGCAACGCCGCGGAATTGATCATCGCCTTCTTCCTTGTCAAAGAAGGGCTTTTCGACATGGTAAAGGCGTCCATCACCGGGGCCATTATCGGCAACATGCTGCTGGTTCTCGGGCTCAGCGTGCTGTTGGGGGGCTTGAAATACAAGGAGCAGACGTTTAACGGCGTGCTGGCCGGTCACAACGCTTCGCTGATGACCCTCGCGCTGGTTGCCCTGTTTATCCCGGCCGTCTTTATGAAAGAGCTGCCGGTTGAGCGGGTCGATACGCTCAGCATCGTCATCGCCGTTATTCTGATCGTGGCCTATGTCCTCTGGCTGATCTTCTCCATGGTGACGCACAAGGAATTTCTCTCGGACATCGAGCCGCATGACAGTGAGGCCGTCTGGTCGAAAGGCGTCTCGATTCTCATGCTGATCCTCTCCACGTTCTTTGTGGCCGTGGTCTCCGAGTGGCTGGTGCACAGCGTCGAAATCGTCACCCATACCCTGGGATGGTCGGAGATGTTCGTCGGCGCTTTCGTCATCGCGATTATCGGAAACGCCGCGGAGCACAGCGCCGCCCTGCTCTTGGCGATGAAAAACCGCATCGGGGCCGCCGTCGAGATTGCGATCGGTTCCAGCCTGCAGATCGCCCTGTTCGTCGCGCCTACGCTCGTGCTGCTCAGCTTGCTGTTCGGGTCCACGATGAACATCGTGTTTTCCCCGTTTGAACTGGCAGCCATCGGCGTGGCTACCTTCATCACGATCTCCATCTCCCGCGACGGTACCACCAACTGGTTTGAGGGTGTGCTGCTGCTGGCGGTCTATCTGATTCTGGGTACTGCTTTTTATTTCGTATGAAAAAGCGAGGGATGGCTTATCCCTCGCTTGCTTTTTTCTGTTTCTCGTACAGTTCGGCCAATTTCCGTTCCAGATCACCCAAGATTTCCCGGCCGACCTCTTCCTCCATCAGGCCCAAGCGCACGGCAAATTCCACTTCGCGTGAGAGGCCAAACATCTGGGTATCCAGCACCTCTTCATACAGTGGGCACTGCGGCATGGTCAGGTTTTCCATCTGCACGTCGATCAGTTTGTATATCTTATCCGCGTCTGCTTGCAACAGCGCTAGCGCTTTGCTTACCAAGTCGGGAATATTAACCTCTGCCAAAACCTATCCCTCCGTTTGCCACCATCCTTACTTTCCATAGTACGTTATTCCCGTCCATTTGAAAAGAGGAAGAGAGATTCCAATATGCTGACCGCGTCACCGTATCGCGGTAAGATGCGGAGTCCCACCGGTTTGGACAGCTCCGGAATAAACGATCGCCGCACAAACCGTTTGCCGTCCATCTGCGGAAGCAGTACAATGAGACTGGCAAGAACGGAAAGGGAGGGATGATCAATGGCTGATGTCATCGTGTTGAAAGGGGCCGTCACCTACCCCATCACCATCGATCCGAGCGTGTGGATCTTCGATAACCGCAAGATCGACCTGGCGGCCTACACGGGGGACGAGGTTGAGGATCAAGCGGAGCCAAGCGCCTATGTGAAAGGGACGGGCGCCCAATGGGATAAGGAACTGCGGGAAGGAGCGGCGCTGCCTTCCGAAAAGCGCAGCCTTGTCGAAGAGCGAAAAGCGCTGGAAGGAGATTTCGGCATGAAGCTGGCACCGTTTATCGAGAATGCGCAGCCTCTTCCGGAAGCAACCTCCATCCGGATTCATCGGGAACACGGAGAGCCGGTACTGCTGCCGCTTGCCGAGGCCAAGCGGGCCATCCTGCAGTTCGCCAAGGACGGCAAGCCGATCCGGGAAGGCGGGCCGGTGCTCTTCTACCTGCCGGAGGACTGGAAAGCAAAAAAAGCGCCGATTGACCACATCGTCGCGTTTGAGGTGCTAGCGGACTAATGGCAACGACCGCCTTCATTTGGGTGGTCGTTTCTTTTTTCCAAACAGTCGGCTGGTCAGTTCCCTGAAGGAAGCAGCACCTCTGCCCGTCGGCATCACGAAGGGATCGCTCTGCCAATTCGCCCAAAGCGTACCCGCGCTGCTTCTCTCGGCTTGCTTTTCATACTCTCGCTGTTCCCGGGCACGCTGGGCAAATTCCTCGCGCATCGCTGCCATGGCTTTGGCACCCAGCCTGACCAGTTTGTTGGCATTCGGCATCGCAAAAGCCTCCTTTGCCGTTTTTAAACCCACCCGGCTTGAGCTATCGCTCTACCCACTCGGCGGCAGCTGCCGCTTTGCCGAGTGGGGGCCCACGCTGCGCCGGGCGGGGCCCCCAACCTTTCTAACCTCGCTTTATCTTTCCGATATACACAGCTGCCCTTTTTCCAGAGACCCGCTGTAATGATTCCGTATGTTTATGCTTGGTATGGTCAGCTTTATGCACTGGCTATGGCGGCAATCAGGTTTCGCCGCTGCAGTTCCACATGGAGCAGCTCAATAAACGCCTGATCCAGCTTCATGGCCATTGCGCGCTGATAAACCTCTATCAACATCTCATCGCTCAGATGCTGCATGCTCGTCACCTCCGCCAAAATCTGGATACATTGTAACATGTCTCTAGCCCTGGAACAACCGTTCCGCTATCCACAGCTGCTGTGGAAATCGTGTGGGTAAGATGTGGGCAACCTGTGCACAACAGCCTGGAACCCTTCCGCTTCCATGTGGATTTTCCTTGCATATTTATCCACACACAGTCGACATTTGTCGAACATTTCATGGAATATAGTGCGTGCAAAAAAAATATGGCCTGCCGCGCCAGGCAGCAGGCTGACTTTCTTTACGCATGTGATGACAAACGAACAATCTCCGTGATCACGACCATGGCAAAAACCGCAAAACCTACCGTGCCCGTGACAAAAAGCAAGCGCTTCAGCTTATCTTCCATGATTACCACCTCATTTGTTCCTTCCCGATTGGCCAACTACCTATACATACGGAACCAGCAGCCAAAAGGTTACAGGTTTTCATGCTATCGCTGAGCGGTCCGAAACACGTATACCGTATTCGTTTTCAATGCCTTGCCCTTTTCCGACCGCAAGCCGGTGGTGATTTTGCAGAAATAATAGGAGTCCGGGCGCAGCGGTTTGGACGGCTTGACGGTAATGCTGCGTTTGTCCTTCGACAGCGATACCGTTGTCTTCACCACATTCCCTTCCTCGTCCTCCAGCCAAACATTCCGCTCCGACACCGTTTTGGCGTCCATTTTTTGGGTAAAGCCGATCTCGATCGACTTGGTCAAGGGAATCTCGTTGTCAACCTGCGGATAAACTTCGAAGCCCTCGAGGGATACACCCGCTTGTTTTGCAACCGTAAATGCGGCGATCGGCAGGGCGCGGAAGTAGAGGGTATAGGATTCGGCAGGTTTCCAACTTGTCCGGGGTGAAATCGTCCAGGCTCCTGCGGTTGTTGAGCTTTCCACCGTGGATGCTTCCCTGCCCCGGCTGTCCAGAACCAGAAAATCATCCGTCCCGGCACTTGGCCCTTTGTCCGGATCCAGCCGGAGGGTGATCGGACGGGTCGGGGACACGTTCGATGCTTGCCAGCCGGGACTTAGCTCGCGCAGGTAGCCGATTCCCCGTTTCTTCGGCGGCTTGTCGCCCTTTTTGGCCGCCGTCCATTCCAGCCAGAGATCCTGCCAGGCATAGGCTTGCAGCGCAGCGGAGGCTCCTCCGTTTTGCAGCAGGTTTTTCCATGCCAGGTTCATGCCATCGCCCTGAAGGTACAGATTGCGGCCATCCTCCCTGATCGCCTCGTCAGACAGGCGGTCAGGCGTCTGCGCCATCACCTCCGCGAGCGAAATCCGTTCGTCGCGGACCGCATTGAGATAGTGGCCGGCCACCCAGCCTGTCCCGTCCTTGCTTTTCACTTTATACCAAAGATAACCGTCGCGTTCGATCGGACCATCCACAACGCCCGCCCGCTCCCGCATGGCCAGCGTATCGGTGATCCGGCCGTTCAGCCCCGGGGATTGACGGACGTTCAGCGCGGTGGTGAAGCCTGCCACCTCGACGGTATCTCCCTCGCGGATATGCCGGCGCTCCAGATCTTCTCCGGCCTTGTGGATGGGCAGCGGGGTCGTGTATGTAGTTTTGCCGGATGGCACGCTCTCCCGCGGAATCCATTCCTTGGGGATGCGCGTGATCGGCTGGGCGAAATAGCTGCGCGCGAGGCTGATCACGCTGTCCTGATAAGCAGCCGTTTTGCGATACTTGTTGGGAATGTTGTGCGGATTGTTGTACGCCGACCAGCCGTTGTACGCCCAGATCGCGAAATACCAGCTCTCCATCTCGTCCATCTTCATCGAGCCGATGGCCGGCAGGCGCCCTGAGCGTGTGAGGGCACGTTTCTCCAGGAGAACCTGCGCTCCCGCTTCAATGTTATAGCGGATATCCGTCTTCAAGCGCGCCTGGTCGAAGCGCGTCTGGTTGGTCAGCTGCATGATGCCGATCCCGCCGTCGTAGCTGATCAGCGGCTTGCCGTTCGCATCGAACTGGCGCCAGTTGCTTTCCTGCCAGGCGATCGCCTTCAAGATGACGGCGGGGATGTTGTATTTGGCGGCTGCTTCTTCCAGCATCCGCTCCACCTCATGCAGCGGCGGGTTTTTGCTGTTTTTGGCCTCCGCCGCCATGGCGATTCGTCCGACTGCCGT
This sequence comes from Brevibacillus sp. SYP-B805, assembly GCF_011059135.1. Classification (GTDB taxonomy): domain Bacteria; phylum Bacillota; class Bacilli; order Brevibacillales; family Brevibacillaceae; genus Brevibacillus_F. Next base: position 241,132 of record NZ_JAALGD010000003.1, read on the forward strand.
CTCCGTCTGGGACAGCTTGTGCCACGGTTCTCCGCCCCAACGTTCCGTGACGCGCCGGGACGGAAACGCTTCGGCATCGCCCTGGTCAAAGACGGAGTAGCTGATGGCAAGCCCCTCTTGCGCAAGCGTTACCTGCCCCTGCAGATACTCCTCCGATTGATACGTCAGCCGGGGAGCTTGTCCCCCTTTTACCAGCCAGTAACGGACGGCCCCGCCCGATGCCTCTTCCTGCCAGACGATCACCAAATCCTGTTGGCCGTCACCGTCGGCATCTCCCTGCAGGGCGGTCAACGGCTGGTAAAAAACCGGCGCTGTCTGCTCGAAAAAGATACGCTGCTCCCCGGCAAGCGTCATCGTGTACGCATCGCCCTGCTTGGACCACGCCAGCTGCTCCGCCGAAGCCGGGTTGCCATCCACCTCCACCGTTAGCGATGAACGGTCCGCGAGCTTGATCGCTGCCATACCGGCGGCATGGGAAGGCAGCTGTATGGAGAACGGCAGGGCCGCAATGGCAGCCCATGAGAACAGCATGATGCAAATTTTCCGTGTTTTCTGTTTCATTGGTATATGTCCGCTCCTCTTATGCATCCATCTTTCTCTCTTTTTTTGACGCACCAGGGGGCGATTGGTTGCTGTTCAGACAACCGTCTGTCGGGGAATGCGGAGCCGCAGCCTCTCCTCCATCCGGTACAAGCTCCACGCGACGACAAGACCCACCGCCAGGCAGAGGGACCAGGGCAGCCAGGGACAGGACCAATGTTGGCCGAGATCGTACATCCAACCTCCGGCTACCTGGCCGATCGAACCGCCGATCGCCAGCGAATATCCGTTAAACCCGTAATAGGCGCCCGTCAGCTCTTTCGGGGCGAATCGGGGCACCATATCCACCAGCTGCGGCGCGGAGATCATCGTGCCGAGCGCGAACACAAAGGCGTCCGCCAGAAAGATCCAGAGCGAGTTGGCAAACGTCAGCAGAAACAGCCCGATCCCCATCACTAGCGAGCCGATCCCGATCAGGACAAAGCGCTGGCTGTATCCTTCCAGCAGGCGGACCACTTTCATCTGAAACAGAATGATAAAGACGGAGACGGAAGCGAGCACGATCCCCACCGCCTCCTTGTCTCCCAGCTCGTCCTCCACCAGCTTGGGAATGCTGAGAAACAGCTGCATGTACAGGTAATAGTACCCGATCAGCACAAGGGTGTACCGGACAAACTGACGATCTTTCAACACATGGACGATGCTGCCGACGATGCTCGTGCGGATGCTGTCCGCCTTGATAGGCGGCAGCCGGAAGAAGATGAGCGCGGCGCTCGCATAAAACAGCCCGCCTGCAAGGAGCGACAGCCAGAAGAAATCGACGGCCGCCAGCGCCGTCCCGATCAGTTGGGAGCCCACCACCCCGATGTTGGAGAGGACGTTTTTCAGGGCGAAGACGTCTTTGCGGATCGCGTCCGGCGTCAGGATGGCAAACGCGGCCGAGACGGCAGGTTCAAACAGGGAGCCCCCCAACCCGGAAAGAACAGCCGCTCCGAAAAAGTGCCACGTCTCCGTACAGAAGGCAAACATGGCGAAGCCGGTCGCCCGCACCGCCATGCCGAGCACCATCGATCCTTTATAACCAAACGCATCCGCGACGGCACCGCCGAGAAATGCAAATCCCTGCTGGGAGAACTGGCGGACGGCCAGTACGAGCCCGGCCATCGCCAGCGTCCAGCCGATGCTGCCGGTAAGATGCAGCGTCAGATACGGAATGAGTGCGTAAAACCCCATATTCATCAAAAACGATGTCAGCAGGAGCAGTTTGACGGAGCCCGGCATCGTCTGCCACAATGCGCGCGACACGGTGATTCCCCCGTTTCCAAAATTCTACACTTTCCAGATACCAACAGCTTAAAAAAAGGGGTATAATTTGGGAAACGATCATTTTTGTTAATAGTAATGAAAAAAATACATAAGAGGCGAATGTTGCAATGGATTTTGAGCAATTGCGGGCATTTTACACGCTAGCCCAAACGAAAAACTTTACCAAAGCGGCGGAAATGCTCCATCTTGTGCAGTCGACCGTCACGATGCGGATCAAGCAGCTGGAGGAAAAGGTGGGCAAACCGCTGTTCATCCGGGATAAAAGAAGCGTGGAAATCACCCAGGCCGGCTTGACGCTGCTTCCCTATGCGGAACGCATTCTCAAGCTTGCCCAAGAAGGCTTGAGCGAAGTTTCGGCCCTGCAGCCCTATGAAGATTATCTCTCCATCGGCAGCCTGAATTCCGTCTGGACCTTCGTGCTGGAACCGATCCTGAAAGAATACCATACGCGTTACCCGAACATCGCCGTGCGCACGAAAACCGGCCATTCCTCCGACGTGATCCAGTACCTCCTGGATAACCTGATCCAGATCGGGATTGTCTACATCCCGCCTTCCATGCCCAGCTTCGAAGTGATCCCCTGTTACGAGGACGAGATCGTGCTGGTCGCTTCCCCGGATGATCCGGTGGTCAGGGAGAAAAGCATCGATGCCCGCGATCTGGCCCGGCTGCCGCTCGTCTACATGAACTGGGGGCCTCCGTTTCATCAATGGATCATGGACACGCTGCCCCGCAGCTACGTTCCCAAGCTGCAGATCGACAAGGCGGAGCTGGCCATCGATCTGGTCAGGGAAAAAGTGGGGGTCAGCCTCGTCACCCGCTCTATCGTGAAAGGGGAGCTGGCATCCGGCACCCTGCGGGAGATCGAAATCATCGGCAACAAGCCACCCAAACGCTCCGCCTACATCGTGCTCCCCAAGGAAAAAAAGAACAGGCCGAGCGTGGAAAAATGGCTGAACCTGATGCGGGAATTCGGCTATTCGATTTAAAGGAGGCGGAATTGCTTTCCTAGGCTGCATCAGAATCCGCCTGATGTCCATCTGCTCGCCTGGAAGGATGGGCACCTGAAAATGGCGAGTATCAATGAGGCCTTTGCAAACAGGTGGCCGCATGCAGCCCTCTCACTCCGTCAGATCGGCAAGACAGGACTCATCCTCGTCCACGGACGGGAACCGGACAGCAAGCCTGTTGCCTATCGATTGGAACCGGACAGGTTGACGCTCTTGCCGCTCCCCGTCCTCCATTTTCGGATCGCCGCCTCATAGGCGTAAGCACCCAACGAGCAGCAGGCCGCGGCGAAGGACAGCCCGCCGAGCACGTCGCTGGCATAATGGACGCCCAGATAGACGCGGCTGATGCTGATCAGGACCACCAGCACAAGCGGCGGAAGGGAAAGCCAGCCTGCAAGAGGACGCCCGCCGCAGCGTTTGGCGATCAGCAGGCTGAGCAAGAGATAAAAGGCGCCGCCTACCATGGCATGTCCGCTGGGAAAAGAGGCGGAGCCGGGCAGGTCGATCAGATTGAAGCCGCTGGGGCGGGAGCGGTCGAAGAGAAGCTTGGCCGTCTCGTTCAACAGCTCGCCCACGCCCAGCGTCAGCAGCAGCAGGACGGCTTCGATGCGAATCCCCCGAAAATACGCGCCGATCATCAGGAGAATCGCGACGGGAATCAGCCCCTCGGGGCCGCCCAAATGGGTGATGGCCGCAAGCGCCGCCGTCAGCCCATCGGATCGCAGGGAGGCTACCAGCCGGAACGCAGCCTGATCCAATGGTGCCAGCGCGCCGGACAAATAGCCCGCAGCTATCCCTGCGAAAACAACGAACCAGACGGCCGCCCAGGTCAATGAGTGTTTGTGCCAACCAGCGCTTCTGTTTGTCATGTGTATGTCTCTCCTTCCTCCATGCATGCACGCAGCGCCCGCTCAAACCGCCGGTCGTCCTCCGCCGTACGGGCCGCCGGACCGCGCGTACGGCCGCCGGACCGGCGATAGCGCGCCTGCTCGTTCCGCACTTCCAACTGAAAGAGGATGCGTGCTTCGTCAAAGATGACCCCATGCGGAGACAGGGCTTTGGCCCGTTTGCCCAACACCATCGCCGCCAACCCCGTATCCTGGGTGACGACCACATCCCCCGCCCGCACATCGTTGGCAATCTTCATGTCCACCGCTTGCGGTTCGGCATCGACCGTCACATGATCGGGGCCGGTCAGCTGATGGTTGGTGCTGGCATACGTGACGCACCGCCATCCTTTTTGCCGGCAGAACGCCTGGGCGATGGCCAGCGCCTGCCGGGGACAAGCATCGGCATCGATTAACAGTCGTTTGTCCGTCACAGCAACCTCCCTGCATGGTCCAAAATCTCAACATCCTCCCTCTCCATTTCGCCCGGTTTCTGCTAAGATGGAGGAGAGAGGAGTGAACAGCAACGTGCGGTACCGATTCGTTTACGATGAACGCCTGGGGATCCGGCTGCCTGACCTGCAGTTGGATTGGGAAGAATATACCTCCGATGAGCAGAGCAGCATCCTGCTGGAATGGGAAGGGATCCGTTCCGCCATCCCCGACCGGATCATACAGTTGGAGGCGATCATCAATCAGAAGCAGGCGCAGCTTTCTGAAGAGGATGATTTTGCCGTCGCCTGCCGGCTGGTCAGCGACATCCACGAGCTTGCCAGTATCATCAACGATTTGAATATCTGGTTCCGCGTCCAGCAGGATGTGGATGCCAAGGTGCATGGATGAGGAGAAACCACCACAGCGCTCGTGGTGGTTTTCTGCTTACATCTTCATGCTTTGCTCCCCCGTCGCCCTCGCCGCTTTCAACCGCTGCCAAAGCGCGGCTCCCTGGCGGACGAGGAAAACGCCGCCGAGAATCATGACGGCTCCCAGCCACTGCCACCCGTTCATCTTCTCCCCGATCCAGACCATCGCCACCAGGATGGCGGTGACGGGCACCAGATACATGAACGGCATCACCCGCGAGGCGCCCTGCACTTCCATGCCGTAGTTCCAGACCGCGAGCGAATAGGCGGTGACGGGATACGCTGCATAAAGAAGCGACCACCAGGCCGACGCCGGCAGTGCCGCCCAATGCACACTCATCAAGTCCGCCCCGCAGTACAACGCCAGAAACAGCGACCCGAACAGGGCGGTATAGAGGGTGATTTTCATGGCCGAATACGTTTTGGTCAAACGGGCGGTCGTAAACGGATAGCAGCCAAACAGGAAGCTGGCGACCCCCGCGATCACGTCTCCCCGAAGCGATTCGAGGGTAAAGGAGAGGCCGTGCTCCCCCGCCCCCTTGACCAGGATCACGCCCGTAACCGCCAGCAGCGAGCCGGCGATCAGCATCGGCGTGAGGCGTTCCTGTCGTTTCAGCAGCGCGATCGCCACCGTAAAGATCGGGGACATGGCTACCAGGAGCGAGGCATTGGTCGCCGTCGTATATTTCAGGGAGGCGACGAACAGCGTCTGATACAGGGTAATCCCCACCAGGGCAGCCAGCAGAAAAGCCGGGATGTCCCGCTTGCGGATGCCGAGGGTGCCCTCTCTCCATTTCACCAGGAAGAGGAGGACCGGGATGACCAGCAAGAAGCGCGTCAGGGTAAAAACATCGGGCGACAGCGCCTGCATGCCGAACTTTCCGATGGTGTAATTCGCTCCCCAAATGACGACGACGGCAGCCAGCATGAGATCCACGGTCGATTTACGCATGGATCTGCTCCTTCGGCCGCTGTCCGTATGATTTCGCCATGACGCGTTCCCAGAAAGGGATGGTCCGCTGAATCAACGGCCCCGTAAAGACGGCAATCACCAAGGTCCCGATCGATACGGGACCGCCCAGAAGCGCGCCCATTCCGAGCACGGTGATTTCGATAGCCATCCGCACGGCTTGAATGCTCCAGCCCATCCGCTCATGGAGCGCCAGCATGAAGCTGTCGCGCGGCCCGGCCCCCAGCCTCGGGGAGATGTACATCCCGATCCCGACGGCCATGATCACAAGGCCGCCCAGGAACAGCAGGATCCGTGCCGGCAGCCCGCTGACATGGGGAACCGCCCCCATCCACATGAACAGATCGATAAACAGGCCGAATGCCACCATGTTGAGGATGGTGCCGATTCCCGGCTTGATCTTCCCCAGCAGGTAGGAAAGAAGAATGATGAGGACTCCGATCAATTGCGACCAGATGCCGATGGTCAATCCAAACGTCTTTTGCAGTCCGATATGCAGGACATCCCACGGCGAAACGCCAAAATCTGCTTCTATCGTCATCACAACGCCGTAGGCAATCACAGCCAGGCCCAACAGAAACATCAGATACCGGACGACCAGTTCTCTCCCACTCCTGCCGTCAGCCACGGTGGATCCACCTTCTCCCCCACGGAATTCTCTCTACTGCCATTTGGCGACAATCTCGTAAAAAATGCCGTCTTTGCGGTAATATGCCATCACTTGCGGCTGCGCAAAGCTGTGCCGCAGGGTGTCCAGATCAAGCGCCTCTGCGGCCAGCCTGAGCTGGCGCTGCTTTTTCTCCTGATCGACATACTCGATCACCAGGTCAACCGCTTCTTCGCGGCAATGCGCCAGCAGCTCCTCCGGCGATCCAAACGCGATCCGTTTCATCGTCTCACCTCTTCACCCCGAGCCCTTGATGATCATTCATTATAGCAGGATTTTTTCATTCCTCCTACCATTTCCCGCTTCCGCTTGAGCGCAAAAGAACGGAAATCCTCCGCCAGTTCGGTCTGGGGAAAAATCGCCCGCGCCTCGGCCAGCAGATCCGCGAGCGAATGGTTCTCGTCATTCTCGTAGCGGGGGCTGAAATGGGTGAGAATCAGCCCCTTTGCCCCCGCCTGGCTTGCCACCTCCGCCGCTTCCCGGGCCGTGGAATGGCCGCTGCGTCGCGCCAGTTCCACCTCGCTGTGCGCATATGTCGCTTCATGGATCAGCAGATCCGCATCCCGCGCCAGCTCGATCATGTTCGCGCAGGGCTCCGTGTCGCCGCTGATCGCCAGCTTGCGCCCCGGTACCGGCGGCCCGATGAAATCGCTGCCGTGCAGGATGCGGCCGTCCGGCAGCTCCACCGTCTCCCCCTTTTTCAGCCGGCCATAGAGCGGTCCCGGCGGAATGCCGGCCGCTTGGGCGAGATCGACCCGAAACCTCCCCGGGCTTGGCAGTTCCGTGACGGCATACGCGAATGCCGGCACCCGATGGCGCACGGGCGCCGCCGCCACCGTGAGCTCGTCGTCCGCATAGACGATGCCCGGCTCAACCGTTTGGACGGTGAGCGGATACTGCAGATGCACCGGGCTGACGGCCATGATGCCGTCGATGTACTGCTTCAGTCCCGGCGGGCCGTATACCGTTATTCCCGAAAGATCGCTGTTGCGCAGGGAACGGCTGGCTAACAGGCCGATCAAGCCGTACAGGTGATCCCCGTGCAGATGGGTGATGAACACCTTCTCCAACTGGCTGATTTTCAAAGGCGAGCGCAGGATCTGGTGCTGCGTGCCCTCTCCGCAGTCAAACAGCCACCACCTGCCCGCCTGCGCAAACTGCAGGGCCACGCCGCTGACATTGCGCCTGGTCGTGGGCGCCCCTGACCCTGTTCCCAAAAAGGTTATGATCATCGCAGTTATTTCACCTCATGTTACAAGTATATCCTACCGGTACCATCCACGGGCCTCCCGCTTCCCGCATTCACCCTTTTTTTCCTGGGCGCATACCCTGCTATAGACTATCGCCTAGGAGGGATTCTGATGAAACGAGCGCTTTCTCTCGTTCTCGCCGCAGGGCTGGGGCTGATGGCCCTGCTTGCCGGATGCAGCGGTTCGGGCAGCGAGAAAATACGCATCGGTGAAGTGACCCGCTCCCTGTTCTATGCGCCCCAGTACGTCGCCATTGAAAAGGGATTTTTCAAAGAAGAAGGGCTGGAAGTGGATTTGACCACCACATCCGGCGGCGACAAGACGATGACCGCCCTGTTGTCCGACGGCATCGACATCGCCCTGGTCGGGTCCGAGACCAGCATCTACGTGGATCAGCAGGGCTCCACCGACCCTGTGATCAATTTCGCCCAGCTCACACAAACGGACGGCACGTTCCTTGTCTCGCGCAAACAGATCGACAACTTTGCCTGGGAGCAGCTGAAAGGCAGCGTCTTTCTGGGGCAGCGAAAAGGCGGCATGCCGCAGATGGTGGGGGAATTCGTGCTGAAAAAGCATGCCATTGACCCGCACAAGGATCTGAACCTCATCCAAAACATCGAGTTTGCCAATATCGCGTCCGCCTTCGCTTCGGGAACGGGCGAATACGTCCAGCTGTTTGAACCGCAGGCGTCGCAGTTTGAAAAGGACGGGATCGGCCATGTCATCGCTTCCTTCGGCACGGAGAGCGGCAAGGTGCCGTACACGGTCTTTATGGCCAAGAAAAGCTACTTGGACCAGCACGAAGCGGAGATACAGAAGTTTACGAACGCCATCTACAAGGCGCAGCAATGGGTAGCCAGCCACTCGGCCAAAGAGACGGCGGACGCGATCGCTCCCTACTTCCCCAACATCCAGCCGGACATTCTGGAAAGCGCGGTGAAGCGTTATCTGGAACAGGGCTCCTACGCGACCGATCCCATTCTGGATGAAGCCGAATGGAACAACCTGCAGAACATTATGGACGAAGCGGGTGAACTGAAACAGCGGGCCGATTACGCCAAACTGGTGAACACCGCCTTTGCCCAAAAAGCAATAGAAGGGAAGTAATGACCGTGTCCCAGCTTTCCTGCCAACCTGCCAAGATCGAACTTTGTCACGTCACCCATCTCTATGTCTCGTCCACTCGCGCGTTCATGGCCGTCAAAGGGATCGACTTGCGGGTGGAGGAAGGTGAATTCATCTGTCTGGTCGGCCCGAGCGGCTGCGGCAAAACGACGATTCTTTCCCTGATCGCGGGATTGGAGCATCCGACGGCGGGGAAGGTGCTGATCGAAGGACGGGAAGTGGCCGGCACCTCCCGCAAGGTCGGATACATGCTGCAGCAGGATTATCTCTTCAACTGGCAGACCATTGAAGAGAACATCTTCCTCGGTCTCGACATCCAGGGCATCCGCAGCAGGGAGACGGAGGAATACGCGCTTCATCTGCTGGAGGAGATGGAGCTGGGGGATGTGCGCAAAGCCTATCCCCATCAGCTCTCCGGCGGCATGCGCCAGCGCGTCGCACTGGTGCGCACCCTCGCCTGCCAGCCCGAGATCCTGCTGCTGGATGAACCGTTCTCCGCGCTGGATTATCAGACCAAGCTGAAGCTGGAGGATTTGATCGTCGCCACCCTGCGCCGTCACAAGAAGACAGCCATCCTGGTCACCCACGATCTGTCGGAAGCGATCGCGATGGGCGACCGTCTCTATATTTTGGCGCGCAATCCGGGCCGAATCAACCGGGAGATTGTCGTTCCGGCCGCCATTCGGGAGCCTCTGCCGTTTCCTGCGCGCAATCAGGAGGGGTTCACCGAACTGTTCAATCAAGTGTGGAGAGAGATGGAGGGACTTAGCGATGACGCCTGATGAGATCAAGCGGATCCACCGCGACTACCTCCGTACGCAGCGGAAGCTTCGCGGGTATGTGATCCTGACCCAAATCGCCATCTTCGTGGTCTTTCTTCTTCTGTGGGAATGGTTGGCGCGCAGCGGTGCCATTAACGTCCTGCTGTTCAGCTATCCCTCCAAGATCGGGAGCCTGTTCTGGCAGCAGATCACGGATTTGAGCCTGTGGCCGCATATCGGCATGACCGTGGCGGAAACGGTCATCGGGTTTCTCCTGGGAACGCTGCTTGGCACCCTGATCGCCATCGTCATCTGGTGGTCCCCTTTTCTGTCCCGCGTGCTGGACCCCTATCTGGTGGTGGCCAACAGCATGCCCAAAGTGGCGCTGGGGCCGCTGCTCATCGTGGGACTGGGCCCCGGGCTCTGGTCGATCATCGCCATGGCCTGCGCCATTTCCGTCGTCATTACCACCATCGTCATCTATGCCAGCTTCAAGGAAGTGAACGAGAATTACATCAAGGTCGTGCGGACGCTGGGGGGAAACAAGCGGCAGGTCTTCACCCTGGTGATTCTTCCGGCCAGCATCCCTGCCATCGTCTCCACCCTGAAAGTTAATGTCGGCCTCTCCTGGGTGGGCGTGATTGTCGGGGAGTATCTCGTATCCAAGCAAGGGCTCGGCTATCTGATCATCTACGGCTTCCAGGTCTTCAATTTTACCCTGGTCATGATGAGCATGGGCGTAATCGCGGTGGTCGCCACCCTGATGTATCAAGGGGTGGCGTATCTCGAACGCAAGCTCACCAGCCAGTTTAAATAAAAAAACCCCCCCGGCTTGAGCTATCGCTGTGCCGAGTGGGGTCCCTTGCTGGTGTCGGCGGAGGCCCCCAAACATAACCCCGCCGACTTAAGCTAACGCTGGTGTCGGCGGGGCCCCCAAACTTTCTTCGTCATTTTAACACTGAAAAAGGGACCCCCGTCCGCGCTACCAGAAGGCGATGAGGTCCCTTTTGGCTATTCGGCCATCATCGGCGCTTCCCCTTGCGGACGCTCCCTTTTCTTAAAGACGAGCGCCATCGGGGCCAACGCCACGATCAAAAACGAGAAGGCGAAGAATACATCGCCGATCCCCCAGGATGCCGCCTGAGCCATCACCTGGCTGCTCATCAGCGTCAGCGTCGCCTGGGAAGCCGCGCTGGTGTCCCCCGCTGTCGCAAACAAGCCGGTAGACATTTGCTGCATGGTGCTCCAGCCGGGTGAGAACAGGTCGAGATCTTCCGACAGGCGGTGCTGGTGCAGGAACTGGCGGTTGTTCATCACGACCGTCGTCAGGGCAATGCCGATGGCGCCGGCAACGCTGCGGATCAAGGTACTCATGGAGGAAGCCGCTCCCATTTTCAGCGGGGAGATGGTGCTGACGCCGGCCGCATTGATCGGCATGAAGGTCAGTCCCATCCCCATCCCGCGAATCACCATGTACCAGCTGATCTGATCGGCCGGGGTATCCACCGACAAGGTATGCATCATATAGGTGGAGTAAATGATCAGGGGGATGCCGACCATCGCGAGCGGCCGCGCTCCGATCTTGTCATAGAGTCTTCCGGCGATCGGCATCATGGCGCCCATCGCCAGGGCCTGCGGCATCATGATCAGCCCGGTCTGTATGGCGGAATAGCCGCGGATGGACTGCAGATAGATCGGGATGAGTACCACCCCCGTGATCATGGCGATGTAGAGCCCGCTGCCAAACAGGATGCTGAAGGAGAATTCCTTGTTCCGGAAAAGCCGGATATCCATGAGCGGTTCCGGATGATTCAGTTCAATGACGATCAGAATCAGCAGCATCATGGTTGCCGTGAACAGCAGCATGATGATCTCGTAGGACGTCCAGCCCCAGTCCTGCCCTTCCGCCAGCGCGAGCAGGAACAGGAAGGCGCTTCCCGAGGACAGGATGAATCCCCAGTAGTCAAACCCGTTCATTTTCTTGCGGGGCGTATCCGGCAGGAGGAAGTGAGCCAGCAGCACCCCGATGATGCCGACGGGCACGTTGATCATGAACAGCCAGCGCCAGCTGTACTCTTCCACGATCAGGCCGCCAAGCGTCGGACCGATGGAAGGCGCAGCGGCGATCGAGAGGCCGAAAAGCCCCATTGCCACCCCCATTTTTTCCCGGGGGATGAAGCGGAACATCAGGGCCTGCCCAACCGGCATGATCAAGCCGCCGCCAATCCCCTGAATCACGCGAAAGACGATCAGGCTGGGATTATCCCAGGCGAGTCCGCACAAGAGAGAACCGACGGTGAAGCTTGCGACGGAGATCACATAGAGCCGGGTGTAGCCAAACCGCTCCCCCAGATACGTGGTGATGGGAATAATCGCCCCCGACACCAGCATGTAGGCGGTCAGCACCCATTCGATCTGCTTGGTGTCCACGCTGAACAACACCATCAGCTTGGGCAGGGCCACGTTCAGGATGGATGTATCCAAGATGGCCATGAACGTACCGATCACGATGATCATGGTGGTCGTGAAGACGCCGGGTATTTTCTTTTCTTCAGAAGAGGCCATCCGTTTCACCCCTCACGCGAATTTTGACGGAAGCGCTGGTTCCCGGGATCAAGCGGGCGCCCATCACCTTGATGCGGACCGGCACGAGCTGTTCTTCCCTTGGTTGTTGGCGCGGCGCGGTCAGGGAAATGAGCGGCCAGACCGCGCTGACGGTCACGCCTTCCACGCCGGACACGATCCCGGTATAGGTCGCGCCTCCCGCCGTATCCAGGCTGACATCCGCCGTCTGCCCCACCCGTACGCGGCTCGCTTCCGTTTCCGTCAGCAGCGCTTCGACATAGGCGGTATCCGGATCAGCAATCGCCAGCAGGTTCTGTCCGCTGGTGACCACTTCCCCCTGGTGGACACCGATCCGCATCACCCGGCCGCTGACCGGTGCCTTCAGCACATAGCGGCCATCCATCGCCGACGTGGCGGCCGGCGCCTCGATCCATCCCAGCACCTCTCCCGCCTGCACCTCCTGGTTTTCGCGGAGCGGCAGGCTCACGAGCTGTCCGGTCGCCGGGGCGGTCACCAGGGAAACGTTCACTTTCGTGCGGGCATCATCCGTTTCGACATAGTTTTGATGATGATACCAGAAATAACCGGAAATACCCGCAGTGCCCAGCAGATAGAACCCGATCAATGCTGTGAGCAAAGGCTTCGCTTTCATCGCATCAGCCCTCGGTCGCAATCTTGACCACGACGTTCATCCCCGGCAGCAGCTTCAGGCCTTCCTGATCCAAAATCCTGATCTTGATCGGGATGCGCTGGGTCACCTTGATGAAGTTGCCGGACGAGTTGGTGGTCGGCAGAAGCGAATAGGTGCTGTCCGATGCCAGGCCGATCTGCTCCACAACGCCCTGCAGCGGATGATGGGGAAACGCGTCGACGTCGATCGTCACCAGGTCGCCGACGGCCACCCGCTCGATTTTCGTCTCCTCAATCCGGGCGGAAACATACAAATCTTGCAAATTGGCAAGCAAAAAGAGGCGCTGTCCGGGCGACACGTTTTCTCCGACGGACACAAATTTCTTGATGATCACGCCGGCTCCCGGAGCCTTGACCAGGGCAGCGTCGCGGTTTTGCAGGGTGGTGTTCTTTTCCTCCAGGCGGGCCAGGGTTTCACCGGCTTCGACCGCATCGCCTTCCTTCACGCGCAGTTCCGTGACGCGTCCCATGATCTCGGGGCTTACCTTGATCAATTCGCCGTCGATGCGGGCATCATCCGTCGTCACGTAATGGGTGGAGTCGATGTACGCCTTGGCGCCATATCCTCCACCGCCAAGCACAAGGAGCACCAGGACAAGCAAGCCGATTTTTTTCTTCATTTGCCGTTCACCTTCTCATTGATGACTTGGACGGGGGCTCCGTCTTTCAGCACATCCTGGCCGACAACGATCACCTTTTCCCCGGCCTGCAGGCCGCTGAGAATCTCCACGTTGGTTCCGTCGGAAGCACCGGTGATGACGGGACGGGCCATCGCTTTCTTGCCATCCGTCACCATCACGATCCGTTCGCTCCCGCGTTTGACGATCGCCTCATCCGGCACGGTCACCGTCTTGCTGCTCGCATCCGGCAGCGTCACTTCGGCATACATGCCCGATTTCCATTGATCCGGGTCGCCGGGCAGGCTCAGCTTGACCGGATACTCTTTGCTTACCGCATTGGCCATGGGGGAAATCGCCAGCACCTTGGCATCGAACGGTTCCGAGGATACCTGTTCAATGCGGACCTTCAGGGTTTGCCCCACTTTGATGCTGTTGATCTGATCTTCCGGCACATACGCTTCCACGACCGGTTCCCGGCTCACGATGGTAAGGAGCGGTACGCCCGGTGCGGCGGTTTCCCCTTCATGGATGTTTTTGGCGGCGATTTTGCCGCTGATGGGCGCGGTGATCACCGTGTTGTTTTTGTTGAGCTGCGCCGCCTCCACGGCCGCCCTCATCTGGGCGACGGTCGCCTGCAGGCTGGCCAGCGTCTCTTTGGTTGCACCTTCATTGGACAGGCTCAGCTCCTGCAGGGCGGATTGGTAGGCGGTTTCCGCCTGGGTATAGGCGAGGGATGCCGCATCCAGCTGCGACTGGGAGACCGCACCGGAAGCAAACAGCGCCTTGACCCGATCCAGATTCAGCTTGGCGTTGTCCAGAGCTGCTTTCGCGGACTGGATTTTCTCCTCGATCTGCCTGCGCTGCTGGGTTCTGGTGCCTTTTTGCGTGTCCGCCAGCCGCGCTTCAGCCCCCTGCAGGCCGGCAATGGCCTGGGCGAGCGCTGCGTTGTAATCTTTGTCATCCAGAAAGATCAGCGGCTGACCCGCCTTGACCTCCTGGCCGATTTCCGCCTGCACGCGGACGACGCGGCCGGAGATTTTGGACATGACGGCGGATTCCGTATCCCCCATCACGCGTCCGACGGCCATGTGCGCCTTTTTCAAGCCCGACTGGCCGACGGTTTCCACGACCACTTTCTGCACGCCGGGGGCCGTGCTTGCCGCCGTGCTGCAGCCGGCAAGCGGCACCACCAGGCTTGCGCACAAGGCCAAAGCGGCAGCTTTTGCAAACGATTGGTTCCTTGTCAATCCCTTCACTTTCTCTCCTCCTGTCTCCATCCAGATAACATTGTCTCTACGCTAATACGGATGAAATTTTCATCAATTTCAGGCAGATTCGCGATCTGACATCTCTCTTTATGCATAAATGATAAGAAAAAGTGGCCGAAAAACATGCTGACGATCAGATTGGGATCTACCCGCACCATCTCGCCGGCAGCCATTTTTGCCTCGAAATAGCGGCACAAAGATTGTCTGAACTGCGTCATAAGATCGCCGAAAATATGGCGGATCTTCTCGTTGCGAAATGCTTCCGAGGAAATGACCGTGACGATCTGGGAGCGTTTGCGCAGCACGTCGATCATCATGGAAGCGATTTTGATCAAACCCTCTTCGAGCGGCAAATCCATGACGGACGGAATGAACTCCTGAAAGTAGGAAAACTTCAGATGATCGTTGATCGCCTCGTGAAACAGCTTTTCCTTGTTTTCAAAATAATGGTAAATGACACCTACCGTAACGCCGCTGTGCCTGGCGATCTCCTTGATCGTGGTGCGCTCGTAACCAACCTCACAGGCCAATCGTATGGCTGCATCCTTCAACATCTGGCGTCGATCGGGCGGCGGGGTTTCGGACAATCGATGTTCCCTCCTTTCCTTCCTGAATGAACGTTTAATTAGGCAAACGTTATTTTTCCATAACATGACAATCATGTCAACCAGCATTTTGTTATTTTTTGGTGCTGCCACAAACAAAAAACCAGCACGACGAGGTGCTGGGCAGACTGCAGACAAACCGCTCTTAAATTATGATGAAACCGCTGACGGCTCCTATTTCCAAAACTTCCACCATGTTTTCTTCACCGGCTCCCCGGCCGGTTGCGCTTCCTGCCCGGCTTCCGTATGCTGGGCGGCCAGATCCTCAGACAGTCTGGAGAGGAACTGCTCCACCATGGGCTGGTACGCTTCGGCAACATGCTGCCGCATCGCCTGCAGCACGGCTGCCGCCTTCTCCCGCTGATCGGTCTGGATCAGGGCATGGGCATAGTTGAAACCGGTGTACGGGAAACGAAACTCGGGAGACCAGTACTGTTCGGCGATCTGGATCAGCTGATAGAGATAGCCCGCTTGTCCCAGCTCGCCGGTTACCGCGATCACGACCGCTTCCTCCCCCCGGGAACGCTCGATCGCTTCCTTGTACATCTGCATGGCTTTCAGCAGATTTTCATCCTGAAGATAGAGGCGGCCCATGATCAGTTGCGGGCGCCATGCCCCTTCCCGCTGTCCCAGCTGCTCCAGCCGCTCGAAAAGCTCCTCTCTCCTGTTCATGGCGAGAAAGCTTTCCACGTACAGTTCCAAGCCATTCTCCTGGTTGGGGTCCTTGAACAGACCTGCCTCCAGCGTCGCAAACGCTTTCTCCCGATCGCCTTCCATCGCGTAGATCTTCGCCAGATTGGTATGGGCATGGCCGGATGCGGGGAACCGATCCAGGCAGGTTAGCAGCAGGGTTTTCGCCTGATCGAACTCTCCGGCATGCATATGGACGACCGCCCGGAAATTAAGCGCGGATTCGATCGGACCATACAGTTCGAGCAAGCGGTCCGCCGCAATGGCTGCCTGCTTGGGAAACCGGTCGCGAACCAGCTCCATCGCAAACTGGCGCAGTTTCTCCCTGTCGTCCCAGTACAGCTCCAGGTTGTGCGGAATGATTTTCTTCTCATAATCCTCACGGGACATCTGGATCCGGTGCCCAAACTCATTCGTAAATTCAATATAATCGGACATGAGTACCTCTCTTTTCGTTTCGAATCTGCAAGTCGACTGAGGGGCTGGCAGGCATTTCGGCAGCGCCGGCCGTCAGATCCACGCCTTGATGTTCACTTTCCGAATGAACTCTTCGGGCGTTTCTTTCACAGGATCGCCATTCTCTTTATCCACCGCGTCGTCCTGCATGCCCATCAACTGCCGGAACAGCGCTTCATTCCGGGTAGCCAGCGCATAATCAAGCAGGGCTTCGCGCTGCACCTTCTCCGCTTCCATCTCCAACAGCTTCTCCTCCAAGGCAATATCGGCTTCCACGATGGGGTAATGTTTATCGATTTTCGGAATGCGGACAATCCATTCAAACGCGCTGTCCGGATTCCGGTCTCGCCCAATGATGTAGGCATGTTCACCGATAGGCAGACCTTGTTCAAAGGAGTCGGCTACGATTATGACACGCTGTCCAAGTCTGAACATCACCTGTCAACTCCTTTCCGTGTTACCTCTATGATACTCATTGTATCACCGGATGGAAAGAGAAGAAACACTTTCCCGGCCCCAATGGCGCGGGAGAAGGCGGTCATTGCATAAAATAGGCACGGCTGCCATACGAGAATTGTATTATAACAATTTGTTGATTTTTGTATATTGTTATAATACAATAGGAACAAGAAAAAAGAACGGAGGGGAAGCACGATGATACCAGTATCGGAGTTCTATCGCAATCTCCCGGCAAAAACCTGTGTCACATGCGGCTGCACCATGGAAGAACAACATGAGTCGTACCTGTATGAATGCGAACGGTGCATGAACCAATCGGCTGAATAAGAATGATCCGCACGGCTGCTGCCAACGCTGACCGTGCTTTTTTTGTGCCGGCTCCCCTCCTTTTCTTGTTGCCCACGGCATAATCCGCTAAACTAATAGGATAAGAACGATTCCGTTTCCGAGGTGTAAAAAGCGAAATGACGGGTACATCCACTATGTCACTCTGGTTTTCCTGGTTTATCCTGCTCTGGTCGTTCGTGCTGATCGGGCTGTTTGCCATCGGCGGATATTTCATGTTCCGCAAGTTCCTGAAATCCATGCCGAAAGCGGACGGCAAATCGGACCTGGACTGGCAGGACTACTATATCGAGCGGACGCGCGCGCTGTGGAACGATGAGACGCTGGCCTTCCTGAACGAGCTGGTGGAGCCGGTTCCGCAGCTGTTCCGCGATGTGGCCCGCCGCTCCATCGCCGCCAAAATCGGCCAGCTGGCCCTGGAAGAAAACGCTACCTCCATCACGACCGATTTGATCATCAAAGGCTATATCCTGGCCACGCCCAAACGGGATCACAAATGGCTGATCGCCCACTTGCGGCAAAAAGAGATCAATTTCGCTCCTTATGAAAAATACTTGAAGGCGTAGGAAACTTTTTGTCCGGTCGTCCGTAGATACTGGTAGTCAGTATAAAGGAGTCGATGAACCTGATGACGATCCTGTTTACCATACTCGGAGTCGCTCTTGTGATCCTGATTGTGATCGTGGCTGTTGTGGGCGTCCTGTTGAAAAAAGGAGCCGCCTTCCTGTTCGGCTCCCGCCGCCGCCATTACAGCAGCAGCGATTGGCACTATCACGGCGGTTACGGAGGCCACCATTCCTACGGACACGGGCACTATCGACATCGGCATTCGAGCCGCAGCTTTTTCAGCAGCTGAGAACCGCATCCAAGAAGCCCGCAGGCACGGTATGGCCTGCGGTTTTTGCTGCGCACAAGTCTACGTGAGGAGGACGAACTATGAACAAGAACAAACCGCTGTCGGGAAGAATCGCCGTCGTCACGGGGGCGACACGGCAGATCGGCATCGGAGCCGCCATCTGCCGTGCCCTTGCCGAGGCGGGCGCGGACATCTTCTTTACCTACTGGACAGCCTATGACCGCCGCACGCATGGGGAAATCGACGATGAACCGCTGCGCCTGCAGGAGGAGATTGCGCAGATGGGGGTGCGCTGCGCTGCATGGGAAGGGGATCTGTCTGCACCCGGGGCTGCAGCGCAGCTGCTGGCGGAAGTGAACCGCTCGCTGGGCCAACCCGCCATCCTTGTCAACAATGCCGCCTATTCCACCATCACCACACGCGACAGCCTGACGGAGGAAGAGCTTGACGCCCACTACTTCATCAACGTGCGGGCCTGCATGATGCTCAGCGTCCTGTTTGCCAGAGAGTACCGCGGACAGAGGGGCGGAAGGATCATCAACATCACCTCCGGCCAAAACCTGGGGCCGATGCCGGGGGAACTTGCCTATGTGGCCACCAAGGGAGCCATCGCCGCCCTGACGCCCACTCTGGCAGCGGAAGTGGCCGACAAAGGCATCACCGTCAACTGCATCAATCCGGGGCCTACCGATACGGGCTGGATGACAGCGGAACTGAAGGAGCGATTGCTGCCGAAATTCCCGTTTGGCCGCATCGGCCTGCCAACCGACGCCGCCCGTCTCGTCCGTTTTCTCGCCAGTGACGAAGCGGAATGGATCACCGGGCAGGTGATTCATTCCGAAGGCGGCTTCCTGCGCATCTGACGGCTATTTGCCGGAAACGCCGCCGGAGATGAGAAACGCCATGACGTCGGCGCTGTCCGCCTCCAGCGGCTCCACCTGGGTACGCGGGAAAATCAGCAGATTGCCGGCAAAATTGTAGGATTGCGGAAAATAGACGGCGACATGATCCGCCAAGCCGAATGCGTCCAAGCTTTCCCGCGTGATGAACCCGATCGCTTTCGCCTCGCTGTCCGGTGCCAAGCGCACCAGCACGGGCTTGTCAAAGCTTTTCTTGTCGCCGACGAAGGCGCCGATCAGGTCTTTGAGCGACGAATAGATCAGCTTGACAAACGGCATCTTTTCAAACAGCCTGTCCACCAGCGAGAGCAGCCCTCTGGTGAGCACGTTGGAGGCCAGGATGCCGACGAGCGTAATGATGACAAGCGTCAGCACGAACCCGAGGCCGGGGATGCCGGGCCCCGGGAGGTAGGGACGCAGGAGCCCGTCCACCGTTACGAAAACCTTGTAAAGTACATAGAGGGTAACCGCAAGCGGTATGACAAACAGCAACCCTTCCAGGAAGTATCGGGCGATTCGTTTCACAATTTTCCACTCACTTTCATTTATATTCCACTTGAATCCATTCTATCCGAGCCATCGGTCATCTGCTATGATGAAAACGATAGGACCAATCAGAAAGAAGGGATAGGATGGAGAAGCAAAATCTCGTCTCTGTCGCATGGCTGGCTGAGCGGCTGCAGGAACCCGATCTGGTGATCGCCGACTGCCGCTTCACCCTGGGCAAACCCGGCCAGGGGCTGGCCGCATACACGGATGCCCATATTCCCGGTGCCTTGTATTTCGATCTGGAGCAAGACCTCAGCGCCCCGAAATCGCTACATGGCGGCCGTCATCCGCTGCCCGATCCGGAAGCGATGGCCGCGCTCTTCTCGCAGGCGGGCATTGATGCGTCGGTCACGGTCGTCGCCTACGACGATCAGGATATGGCCATGGCGGCCCGCCTGTGGTGGATGCTCCGCTATCTGGGACACGACAAGGTGTATGTGCTGGACGGCGGTTTCCCCGCCTGGCAAAAGGCCGGCCTTCCCGTGACGGACGAAGTAACCGCCCCGACAGCGCGAACCTTCGTGGCGAAGCCGCGTCCCGAGATGCTGGCGGATATCGACCAGGTCAAGGAACGCGCGCCGGGAACGGTGCTCATCGACTCCCGGGCAGGCGAGCGTTACCGGGGAGAGATGGAAACCATTGATCCCAAGGCTGGCCATATCCCCGGCGCCGTCAACTATTTCTTCAAAGAAAACCTGACGGCGGAAGGGACGATGCGCCCCACTGGAGAGTTGAAGCAGCGCTTTTCCTCCCTCCCCGCAGGAGAAGAGATCATCGTCTACTGCGGGTCCGGCGTGACTGCTTGTGTCAATCTGCTTGCCCTGCATGAAATCGGGCGTACCGACGCCAAGCTGTACGCCGGCAGCTGGAGCGACTGGTGCTCGTATGACCTGCCGGTGGCAACCGGAACCAAATCCTGAGACGAAAGGGGGACAGCGATGAAGCGCGCGTTTCTGTACCTGCTGCGGTTTGGCTGGCTGCAAGCGCTGTCCTGCCTCTTTCCCGCTGTCATTTTTCTGGCATTGGCTCTCTCCAAGGTTATCACCATTCCGGGTCTGCCCCGCTATGACCTGCTGCTCCTCCTCTGCCTGCTGATGCAGGTCTGGATGGTGAGAAGCGGCCTGGAAACGCGGGACGAACTGAAGGTGATCACCGTTTTTCACCTGATCGGACTTTTGTTGGAGATCTACAAGGTCCATATGGGTTCCTGGTCATACCAGGAGGATGCCTACAGCAAGATATTCGGTGTGCCGCTGTACAGCGGGTTCATGTATGCCAGCGTCGCCAGCTATCTGTGCCAGGCGTGGCGCAGGCTCGATGTGACGGTGACCAACTGGCCCCGCGCTTACGTGACCGTCCCTCTGGCTGCGGCCATCTATTTCAATTTTTTTACCCATCATTATATCCCGGACTTCAGGTGGTTCCTGACGGCGGCCATCTTCCTCATCTTCTGGCGCTCGCATGTCGGCTTCAGCGTCGGCGATCTCCGTCTGAAGATGCCGCTGACGCTGTCCTACGTACTGATCGGGTTTTTCATCTGGGTGGCCGAAAACATCGCCACCCTGCTGGGCGCCTGGCAGTATCCCAACCAGCGGGAGAGCTGGCATCTTGTTCATCTGAGCAAAATCAGCTCCTGGTTTCTCCTGGTGATCGTCAGCTTTATCATCGTGGCCCAGTTGAAGCAGTTGAAGGCAAGCCTCACCACTCGTCCGTCCGAGCTGCGTGAGGCATCGACACAGTCCCAAGCATAAAAACGTGGCGGCCGGAACTTGCCAGTCAAGTTACGGACTGCCACGTTTTTATCTGTTTCCCGCGTTATGTTTGCCCCTCCATCCTTTTGTAATCATCGATCTTTGCTTCGATCATCACCAGATGATTCCGCAGTTCATTCATTTGATCAAACACTTTTCTCCAGTGGGCTTCCAACAGTTCCCGCCTTTCCCTTATGGTTGATTCACCCTGACTTCGGAAAAGCGCTTCATATCGCGGATGTTCATCCCCGTTTCCCGCAAACGGAGCAAAAAATGGATCCAGGCATGTCAGACTCGCCATATTGGCGATAGCCATTCGCATCCCGATGAATCCCTTGCAGCAACCCAATTTTTTCATAGTAACGCAAGGTATGTACGGTTAGTCCCGTTTGTTTAGGTGCACCTGCCGCAATCGGGCTGACGATCGCTCCGAGCGACACCGTAACAGCCCCCGCAGAGGAACAGGACGATGGACAGATCAAGCGGGACGCCGATGGCGATAACCTACATCAGCAGGCCCAACAGCAGCAGCCCTGCCGCCAGCAGCGGCGACAGGGCGTGCATGTTGAACGAGAATAGGTGCTCTTCCCGCAGGAGATGTCTCCGTCCCAGCCCGGCATTACGCTTCGACCGAGCGCACCCCCAGGGAACTCTCATGAAATTTCACTTGCGGGTACTTTTCCTGCGCCATGCGGAGCTGGTACTCGCTTTCAAACAGCATGACGGGGCGGCCGTAGCGGTCGCGCACCGTCTGGCTGCGCTGCAAGAGGGCATCCAGCGTCGCCTTGTCCCCTTCCAGCCAGCGGGCGATCTGATACGGCATCCGCTGCAGCTGGATCTCCACCCCGTACTCCGCCTTCAGGCGAAACTCCAGCACTTCGAACTGCAGGAGGCCGACGACACCCAGGATCAGCTCCTCCATCGGATAGGTGCGGAACAACTGCACTGTCCCTTCTTCCGTCAGCTGCATGATCCCTTTCTGGAACTGCTTGTGCTTCATGGCATCCTTGACCGTCACCTTGGAGAAAAACTCCGGCGAGAAGTGCGGCATCTCCTCGAACTCGAACGGCTCTCCCACACAGAGCGTATCGCCGATCTGGAAGATGCCCGGATCGAACAGCCCGATCACATCCCCCGCGAACGATTCCTCCACAATCTCCCGGTCCTGCGCCATGAACTGCAGCGGCTGCGCCAGCTTGATCTCCCTGCCTAGCCGGACGTGCTTGACGGTCATTCCCCGCTCGAAACGGCCGGAACAGATCCGCAGGAAGGCGACGCGGTCGCGGTGGGCGGGATTCATGTTGGCCTGGATTTTGAAAATGAAGCCGGAGAACGGCCGGGTGTACGGATCAATCAGGCCCTTGCTGCTCTTCTTCGGCGACGGCGGCGGCGCCATGGCCAGGAAGTTGTCCAGAAACGTCTGGACGCCGAAGTTGTTGATCGCGCTGCCGAAGAAGACCGGCGAAAGCTCCCCTTTGCTGATCAGCTCGGGATCGAAGGCATCGCCGGCCACGTCCAGCAGTGCGATCTCCTCCTGTAGCTGCTGCCACAGCTCTTCCCCGACGCGTTCGCCGATGAGCGGATCATCCGGGCCGCTTACTTCGAAAAAGGAAATCTCCTCGTGGCTGCTCTCCCCCTGGTACAGCTCCACCCGTTTTTTCGCCCGGTCATAAACCCCGCAAAAACGGTTCCCCATCCCGATCGGCCAGTTCATCGGGTAGGAACGGATGCCCAGCACCCGCTCGATCTCTTCCAGCAGGTCAAACGGATCTTTCCCGTGCCGGTCCAATTTGTTGATAAACGTGAAAATGGGAATCCCGCGCATGCGGCATACTTTAAAGAGCTTGATCGTTTGGGCCTCCACCCCTTTGGCTACGTCGATGATCATCACCGCCGAGTCCGCAGCGGTCAGGGTGCGGTAGGTATCTTCGCTGAAATCCTGGTGACCCGGTGTGTCCAGAATATTGATATGGTGGCCGCGATACACGAAATCCATCGCGCTGGAGGTGACGGAAATCCCGCGTTTCTTCTCGATCTCCATCCAGTCTGAGGTCGCGAATTTGGAGTTCTTGCGCGCTTTGACCATGCCTGCTTCACGGATGGCCCCTCCGTAATAGAGCAGTTTCTCCGTCATGGTCGTCTTTCCCGCGTCCGGGTGGGAAATGATCGCGAAGGTTCGCCGTTTCGCGATTTCAGTATCCCAGGCTGGGTTGTGTTGACTCATCTCTTTGCCTCCGATATGGGTGTATGGGTAATGATGCTCCTACATTCAGTACGATTATACAGAGATTTGCGCGAGGGCGAAAGTGGCTCGGGGAAAAAGCGGCAACTGGTATTTTCCCAGGTCATTCGCTATAATAACTCTATTGTAAAAAAATTTTGATCACTTGTGACGAGGAGGGGCAATATGTCCATTTCAACGCTGGAACAACGTGTTACCACCTTCCGGGAATACGTGAAGAAATTGGTCAGCTTCAACCAGGCTCTTGCCATCCTGCATTGGGATATGCGGGTAAAGGCGCCGCGCAAAGGGATGGAGGCGCGTTCCCAACTGATCGGGGTGCTCTCCGGCGAACAGTTTAAACTGGCGACGTCGGCCGAGCTGGAGGAACACCTGCAGGCATTGAGCGAACCCGACACCTACGCATCCCTCGATCTGGTTACCCGGCGCACGGTCGATGAGGTGAAAAAGGAGTTTGAACGCAGCAAGAAGCTCCCCGCCGACCGTTTCAAGGAGTTCGTCATCCTGACGGCCCAAGCCGGCACCGTCTGGGAGGAAGCCCGCGCCAAAAGCGATTTCGCCATGTTCCGCCCCTATCTGGAAAAGATCGTGAAGTTCCAGCTCGAATTCATTGAGTACTGGGGGTACAAGGGAGCCAAGTACGATACCCTGCTGGACATGTACGAGCCGGGCATGACCGTCGCCCAGCTGGACACCATGTTCGCCACCCTGCGCGAGAAAACGGTGGCGCTGGTGGAGGCGATCGCCGCCTCGCCGAACAAGCCGGATATCAGCTTCCTGACCCAGCCGTACGATGAAGCCGAGCAGGAGCAATTCGGCCGCTACATCCTGGAGAAGATCGGCTATGACTTCCAGGCGGGCCGCCTCGACCGCAGCGTTCACCCCTTCTGCACCTCCTTTGCGCCGGGCGATGTGCGGATCACGACCCGTTACTATCCGGACGATCTCCGGATGGCGCTGTTTGGCAGCATCCATGAAGCCGGACACGCCATCTACGAGCAAAACATCAATCCGGATCTCCTGGGCACGCCGCTGTGCGACGGCACCTCGATGGGCATCCACGAATCGCAGTCCCGCTTCTGGGAAAACATGATCGCCCGCAGCCTGCCGTTCTGGCAGCATTTCTACGGAGAGGCCGTCAAGCGCTTCCCCGCCCAGCTTGCGGGAGTCAGCTTGGAGCAGTTCTACCGCGGCATCAACCAGGTGACGCCGTCGTTCATCCGCGTGGAAGCCGATGAACTGACCTACAATCTGCACATCATGATCCGCTACGAGATTGAGAAAGGCCTGATTGAAGAGACGCTGGAGGTAGGGGACCTGCCGACGGTCTGGAACAGCAAGATGAAGGAGTATCTGGGCATTGTGCCGCCCAACGATCAGGAAGGCGTCCTGCAAGACGTTCACTGGTCCGGCGGCAGCTTCGGCTACTTCCCGACCTATTCGCTCGGCAATGTGTACGCGGCTCAGTTCGCCCACACCATGAAAAAGGAGATCGACGGTTTCGAAGAGCTGATTGCGGCCGGAGATTTTGCGCCGATTCGCGGCTGGCTGAAAGAGAAGATTCACCAGTACGGCAAGGTGAAGACGCCGAATGAGCTGCTGCAGGAGATCACCGGCGAGCTGACCAACGCCACCTATCTGGTTGACTATCTGGAGAACAAATACAAGGCGATTTATCGGCTGTAAGTGATGCGCCATGTCCGATTTCCAAGACCGCTGGCTGCCCACCTACATCAAGCGCAATCTCACCGTCCTTTTTTGCGGGATCAACCCGGGCAGGGTGTCGGCCACCAAAGGCTTTCATTACGCCAACCCGGCCAATCTCTTTTGGCGCGGCCTGCATGAGGGCGGGTTAACCCCCTACCGGCTGAAACCGGAAGAAACGGCGCAGCTGCTTGACTACGGCTACGGCATCACGGATCTGGTTTCCCGTCCCACCCGGTCCGCCGGGGATCTGACGCCCGCCGATTTTGCGGCGGGCAGGGAAGGATTCGTCCGGATGGTGCAGACATACCGCCCGCGTCTCATCTGTTTCAACGGGATTACCGCCTTCCGCCAGGCGACCGGCCGGCGGCATGAGCCCGTTTCCCCGGGATTGGTGCCCGGCCTCTTTTTCGGCAGTGCCGAGTGGCCGGGCTGCTCCGTCTTTGTCATTCCCTCCACCAGCGGTGCCAACGCCGCTTACAGCCGCGAAGAGAAAATCCGGAAGTTTCGCGAATTGAGCGACCTACTGATCGCCAAAGGCTGGCATCCCCTTCATCCGCGAGCAGCAGAACGGTGACCGCGGGTGTCGTTCTTCCTCCTTCCCCAGTAGGATAGGGTAAGGCTGTGTGCGGGAGGTACACGGAATGAACGACAAACTGATCAAGACATTGGCAAGGGAATACAACCTTGTCATCCACTCCTGGCGCGTGCTGCACAATACGCCCAAGTCGCTGGTGATCCGGCTGCAGACGAACCGCGGCACCTTTTTCGCCAAATCCCTCTATGCTTCCGAAAAGCGGCAGCAGTTTATCCTCGAAGCCGAGGATTTCCTGCGTCAGCGGCGCATCTCCATCCCGCCGGTGGAGAAAACAAAAGAGAATCAAGCATACATCATGTGGAACCATTCTCCCCTGCTCCTGCAGCATGGCGTCCCCGGCAGGCCCCCTGTGCTCCGCACCCCCTACAGCATCAGGCAGATCGGCTCCCTGCTCGGCCGGCTCCACGCCGCCTCCATCGGCTTCCGGTCAACGTCGGGAAAAACGTACAACGGCGCCCTGACGTGGGAGCAGGAATACGCCGCCGACCTGGCCCGCCTCAAAAGCTGGCTGGCGGATCACGAAGGCGTCAACCTGCCGAAAATCAGACTGATCCGCCGCCATCTTCCCTTTTTTCTGCGGGCGGGACGCCAGGTGCATCGGTGCCTGCAGCAATCGGCCTATTTCCGCATGTGGAAGGCGCAGCCGGAATACCTGCATCCCCTCTGCCACGGCGATTTTCACACGGGAAACCTGCTCCGCTGCGGCAGCACCTTGACGGTGATTGACTGGGAGGATGTGCGGTACGACTTTCCCTCCAAGGACTTGAGCCGGCTGCTTTACGTCCTGATGAGAAGAGACCGGTGCTGGCGCCCGGACCGCTGGGCGCTTCTCATCAACGCCTATCGGAAGCAGCATCCGCTCGACAAACAGGCCATGACCATGCTGTATCAGGATCTGGCTTTCCCTCATCTCGTGGAGCGTTTTGTACGGCGCAGGCTGTACAAGAGAATGACGTGGCAGCAGATCCACCGCTTTCTGCGGATGGAACGGCAAAAAACGGCGTACATGCTGCGAAAAGCGAAGGCCCGGGCCTAAAATAACCCCGCCGACTTAAGCTAACGCTGGTGTCGGCGGGGGCCCCAGCCTTTCTATCTTCACTTTGTCGCTTTAAAGGACTTAAACATTCCGATATACTTATAAGTAACCCCACCCGGCCTAAGCTATCGCTGCGCCGGGTGGGGTCCCAACTTTCCTTCTCCACTATCTCGTATTAATAATGCAATCGGGCCTTGTTTC
The DNA here is from genome assembly GCF_011059135.1 of Brevibacillus sp. SYP-B805. GTDB lineage: Bacteria > Bacillota > Bacilli > Brevibacillales > Brevibacillaceae > Brevibacillus_F. The sequence continues at coordinate 268,065 of NZ_JAALGD010000003.1, forward strand.
TTCTAATGCAAACCAACGGTGCGAAGGGCGCTCTGCGTGCGGCTGTCCGTAATCTCGTGGACGTAACGGGTCAGCTCCACGCTCATCTGATAGTAGTGAAACGGCGTTATCAGATAGATTCCGTTGAAATACCGCACCGCTTCATCCAGCAGTTCCTTGGCCATCGCGAGCCCTTCCTGACGCCCCGCTTCCCCCTGCAGGTTGCGCATTCGCGCCAGCGCGGAGGGGGACAGCTTGATGCCCGGCACCTCATTGTGCAGAAACTCGGCGTTGCGCCAGCTGGTCAGCGGCATGATCCCGATAAAGACCGGAATCCCGATTCCTTTGGTGGCATCGTGGATCAGCCGGATCGTCTCCGCATCGTAGACCGGCTGGGTCATGACGAAATCGGCCCCGGCCTCCACTTTTCGTTTCAAGCGGTCCACCGCCGCTTCGATCTTGCGGACATGCGGGTTGAAAGCGGCTCCCACCGTAAACTGCGCCTTCTGTTTCAGCGGGCGGCCGGAGAACGAAATCCCTTCGTTCAACTGCTTGATCATCCGGATCAGGTCAAACGACGTGACGTCAAAGACGGAACTGGCACCGGGCAGATCCCCGAATCGGGACGGGTCGCCGGTTACCACGAGCACCTGGTCGATGCCGAGCGCATGCAGCCCCATCAGATGCGACTGCTGGCCGATCAGATTGCGGTCGCGGCAGGCGATGTGAACGAGAGGGTCGATCCCGTACCGACTTTTCAAGATGGCGCCGAGCGCCATGTTGCTCATCCGCACGTTGGCGAGCGAGTTGTCCGCCATCGTGATGGCATCCACCCCCGCTTGATGCAGTTCGCAGCACCCGTGAAGAAAGTCGTCGATGTCCAAATCTTTCGGCGGATCAAACTCGACGATGACCGTATGCTGCTCTTTGACTTGTTCAACAATCGTGGGTTTGTGCCGCTGCGAAACGCTCTGAATCACATGCCCCTGCCGTTCCACTACGGCGATGTCGGGATTCACCCTGGCAAGCGGCTCCATGCCGGAGAGCGCCTGCGCGATCGCGCGGATGTGGGCGGGGGTTGTCCCGCAGCATCCACCGATCAGGTGAATGCCCTGCTCCCGCAGCCGCAGCGCGCTCTCCGCGAAATATTCCGGCGATGACTTGTAGGCCAGCTCGCCATCGGACAGCCCCAGCCGTCCGGCGTTGGGAAAGGCGGAGAGCAGCACGTGGTCCGGCGTGACGGCCGATTCGAACGAACGCAGGATCTCCGCCGGCCCGAGACGACAGTTTAATCCAACGATGTCGGCCCCGGCCTCCTTCAGCTGCCTGAACGCTTCGGTCAGGGTATAGCCGTCCCGCGTTCTGCCCACCTCCAGCGTAGCCAGCTGGCTGATCACCGGCACATCGGTCAGGGAACGGATCACCTCCACCGCAAGCAGCAGTTCTTCCAGATCGAGGAAGGTTTCCAGCATGACGCCGTCCACCCCTGCGTGCAGGAGGGCGATGGCCTGCTCCTCGAATTGATCCCTGTACTCTTCCAGCGGCTTGATCCGCACGCGGCCGGCGATGATCGAGCCGATGCTGCCGACCACGAACGCATCATCTTTCGCCGCTTCCCTGGCGATGGTGACCGCCGCCCGGTTGATCCGGGTGACCTTGTTTTCCAGGCCATAGCGGGACAGGCTGTCCCGGTTGGCAGCGAACGTGTTGGTCTCAAGCAGCCGGGCTCCCGCGTTATAGTAGGCGGTGTGTACATGGTAGACCAGCTGCGGATTGGTGATGCACAGTTCCTCGAAGCTGGTGCCCACCGGCACCCCCAGCTGATACAGCTGGGTAGCCATGGCACCGTCCCCCACCAGAATATGTTCCTGCAGATAGGCGCGCAAATCTCTTTTCTTCGTCAACGCAATCCCTTCTCTCCACGATCATCATCGGCTTACGCTTCGATTACCGCCGGCGCCGCGTTGAAATACCGCGCCTCCGGATGAGCGAACACCATCGCCGACACAGACGCTTCCGGGTCCATCATATGCCCCTCCGTCAGCTGGACGCCGATATCCCCGGGTCTCAAGAGACGGAACAGCTTCTCCTGATCCTCCAGATTGGGACAGGCCGGATAGCCGAAGGAAACCCGGATTCCCCGGTAGCGGGCCCCGAACCGCTCCTGCATCGTCATAACCGCCGGGTCCGGGAACCCCCAGACATCCCGCATCACATGGTGCACCCGCTCGGCAAACGCCTCCGCCAGCTCCAGCGCCAATGCCTGCAGCACATGGGAGCGCAGGTAATCCCCCTGTTCCTTCAACCGGGCGGCCTGTTCCCGAATCCCTTGCCCCGCCGTCACCGCCAGGAAGCCGACATAATCCATCACGCTGCTTTCGACCGGCCGAAGGAAATCGGCGAGGCAGAGATACGGTTCTTCCGGCTGGCGGGGGAAGGAGAAGCGTTCCAGTACCCGGCTGTGATCCTGCGGGTCGTAGACGAGGATATCATCGCCGTCCGCCTGGGCCGGGAAAAATTGATACATGCCGTGGGCCTGGATGATGCCCGCCTCTCTCGCTTCCCGCAGGATCTCTTCCACGACGCTGTACAGCTCCTGCACTTTCGCGTCCCCCTGTTCCAGCAGCTTCTCCACATTGCCCCGGACCCCCAGGTGCTTGCCCAGCAGCATGCGCAGGTTCAGGTAGGGCTGCAGATGAGCGATCGGATAATGCTTCAGCACATGCCGGTCCAAATCGGGCGGCACCATGACAGGCGCCGTCCGGCTGACGGCCGAACGCTTTACGCCCGTTTTCTTCGCTTCCGTTTTCGCCTGTTCGCCGGCTTCTTCTTGCAACGCCTCCCGGTAAGCCTGCTGCTCCTGCCGCAACGCCTCCCTCTGCTCGGGATCCATCAGCTTGTTGGCCAGATCCAGGCCGTCCATGGCATCTTTCGCATACACGACGATGCCGTTGTATTCAGGAGCGATCCGGTTGGAGGTAAACTTGCGGGTCAGCGCCGCACCTCCCACCAGCATGGGAACGTCAATGCCTGCCGCGCGCAGATCCTGCGCGGTAATCACCATCTGTTGGGCCGATTTCACCAGGAGGCCGGACAGCCCGATGGCATCCGGCTTTTCCTCGCGGCAGGCCGCAATCAACTGCTCGGGCGGCACCTTGATCCCCAGGTTCACCACTTCGTAGCCATTGTTGGCGAGGATGATTTCCACCAGATTCTTGCCGATATCGTGCACGTCGCCCTTGACCGTCGCCAGCAGGATTTTCCCCTTGGTGGCGCTCTCCGTTTTCTCCATGAACGGCTCAAGGAAGGAGACGGCGGCTTTCATGACCTCCGCGCTCTGCAGCACCTCCGCGACGATCAGCTGGTTGCCGTTGAACAGGCGACCCACCTCCTCCATGCCGGCCATGAGCGGACCGTTGATGATCTCCAGCGGCGAATAGGTTTCGAGGGCCTGCTGCAAATCGGGGATCAGCCCGTCTTTGGTGCCTTCGATCACATAGCGGGCCAAACGTTCCTCCAGGGTGAGCGTGGAGATCGCCTGGGCCGTCTCCTTTTTCTTCTGCCGGTAGAATTCCGTAAAGGCGGCCAGCGTCTGGTCGTTGGTGTCAAACAGCAACGCTTCCGCCAGCTTCCGCTCCTCTTCCGGAATGGATGCGTAGCGCTCCAGCCTTTCCGTGTTGACGATCGCGTAATCGAGCCCGGCCTTCGTGGTATGGTACAGGAAGACCGCATTCAGCACCTCGCGCCCCGCCGGCGGAAGGCCGAAGGAGACGTTGCTGATGCCGAGAATCGTTTTGCAGGCGGGAAAGGCTTCCTTGATCAGCCGGATCCCTTCCACCGTTTCAAGCGCGGAGCCAATATACTGCTCATCCCCCGTTCCCACCGGAAAAACAAGCGGGTCGAAGATGATGTCCTGCGGATTGACCCCGTACTGGTTGACCAGCAGCTCGTAGGAACGTTTGGCCACTTCCAGCTTCCGCTCCCGGCTGACCGCCATGCCCGTCTCATCGATCGTGCCGACGACCACCGCCGCCCCGTAACGATGGATGAGCGGCACCACTTCGTCAAACCGCTTCAGCCCGTCCTCCAGGTTGATCGAGTTGATGATGGCTTTCCCCTGCGAATGGATAAGCCCCAGCTCCATGACGCGCGGGTCGGTGGAGTCGATCATCAGCGGTGCCTTCACTTTTTTGGTGACAAACTGCAGGAAACGCTCCATGTCGGCATATTCGTCCCGATCGGGGTCGGCCAGACAGATGTCGATGATCTGCGCCCCGCCGCGCACCTGCGCCCGGGCGATATCAGACGCTTCCTCATACCGGCCGGCCGCGATCAGGTCGCGGAATTTTTTCGAACCGATCACGTTGGTGCGCTCCCCGACCAAGAGCGGGCGATTCTCCTCTTCCACGTAAACGACGTCGATACCGGAGACGGCGCTGATCGGACGCGGGGAAGCCTGGCGGGGTTTGTACCCTTTCAGCGCTTCCGCCAGGGCACGGATGTGATCCGGCGTCGTGCCGCAGCAGCCGCCCGCCACGTTCAGCCAGCCGCGTTCGGCAAAGGCCGCCATCTTGGCTGCCAGCGCTTGCGGCGATTCGTGGTAATGGCCGTTTTCATCCGGCAGCCCGGCGTTTGGATAGCAGCTCACCCCGCACTGAGCCAGCCCGGCCAACGTGCGCAGGTGATCGCGCATGAACTCGGGTCCCGTCGCGCAGTTCAGCCCGACCGTTACCGGTTTCAGATGCGCGATCGAGACGTAAAATGCTTCAATATTCTGACCGGCAAGCGTTGTTCCCATCGGCTCGATGGTTCCGGAGATCATGACCGGCACTTCATAGCCCAGTTCGGCAAACGCCCTGCGGATCCCGATGCCCCCCGCCTTCACGTTGAGCGTATCCTGGGCGGTCTCCAGCAGGAGAACATCCACGCCGCCCAGCAGCAGCCCTTTTGCCTGCCGATAGTACGCTTCGACCAGCTGCTCGAACGTCACGCCGCCTGTGAGGGAGAGCGTCTTGGTGGTCGGTCCCATGGCACCCGCCACGAAGCGCGGCCATTCGTCCGTCGAACAGGCGTCCGCCGCCTCCCGGGCCAGCTTGGCCGCCGCGATGTTTAGCTCGATGTCCCGGTCAGCCACGTCGTATTCGGCGAGGACGACCGACGTCGCTCCGAAGGTGTTGGTTTCGATGATATCCGCCCCGGCCTCCAGATAGGTCTCGTGGATGCGGCGGATCACATCGGGACGAGTCACGTTCAACAGCTCGTTGCAGCCCTCGTACGCTTCTCCCCCGAAATCGGCTGCGGTCAATCCGGCCTGCTGCAGCATGGTGCCCATTGCCCCGTCGATGATCAATATTTTTTCGGCCAACCGTTCGGTAAATGTTTTCTTCATTTGCTTTCCCTTCTTTCCCTAACCCGCAATAAAAAATCCTCTTCTTTGAAACAGAAGAGGATCACGCGCACGGTTCGCACATCCTCTTATCTTTCAAAGCGGGTGTCGCTTTGCTGGAATTGGCACCTGAAATCGGTTGCCGAGGCTTCATTGGGCCAGTCCCTCCGCCTCTCTGGATAAGAGTTGGAACAATATTCGAATTTGAAAGTATCTTATCATCGCGCATGCGCTGCGTCAACCTGGAATTGCGGAAAATGCTTCCGTGCCCGCCGCCTATTTTAGGCAGGGGGAGGCATCCGCCCACAACAAACTACGCAAACGCGTATAGACTACAGTATAACCGAAAGGAGGGGGAACCACTTTGAGTACTTCATTTTGCGGGAACTTCTTTAGAGAAAGCTTCGCGCTTGTATTGGTTCTGTTTATCCTGCTGGTCATCGTCGGTGCAGCGGAGGACTGCTGATGCGCAAACGCAGGAGCCTGGCCGCCGCTGGGCTCTGTTTGCGCGGGGCGAAAATTGGCGAAAAAAATCGTATGACTGTCGGGAAGAATCGACATTTTTTTCGCTTCGCATCCGCTATACTACATGCTGAGGAAGGCGGATCGCTATTTCCTGGGGGAGGATGCGGAGCATGAACGTGAACGCGAGCGGCATGCTTCTGGAAAGTGACGCCGCCGCAGATCACCTTGTTCAAGAAACCGCATTCGCCCCACCCAGGAAAAGCGTGCCCCAATAGCGGCCGCCAAAGGTCCCGCCCTGCTGAACAATCTTCTCTGTCAGCACAGGGAGCGCCAATGGTGCGAATCGCCAAGATCGCGGGAATGACAAAACATGTGGAACGGACAGACGGGAACGTTGCCTAAGCAGCGTTCCTTTTGTTATGATAAGGGGTGCTTTCGGGAAAGGAGCGATCCATGTGGAACCTGTAACACCCGTCCGCAAAGATGCGTTTCTGGAAAGGCTGGAGATGGTGAAGCAGCTTGCGGCCAGCGATTTCGAGACCTACGCCGTTGTAAAGGACCGGAACAGCGGCCAGCATTATCTGCACTATGCGTTTCGCCACATCAACCTGTCCGAAGGAGGCAGACGGGACGAGTACGATCATTTCCTGCCGCTTTCCTCCGATGACGTGCTGGGGATCCTGTTTGGGGAGCAGCCCTACCGTTTTCCCGACCATTGGCGCACGCCTTACCTGCGCAGCGGCAACGACAACCGGCTGATGCCTTTCGATCCGCGCGAAAATCACGATCTGGACGAGGATGCCCGGACAGAGCAGGAGGTGTTCGCGAAACTGCTGGCCTACAAGGAGGCGTGGCAGAAAAGCGACGATCCGGAAACGTTGACCCGCAGGCTGCTGGGAGAGATCGACCGGCTGCTGAAGAAAGAGGAGTAGTTGCGCACATCCCGTGCCCTCCGGTATAATGATACACAAATCGCCGATGAGGAAAGTACTCGCCGCAGGAAGCCAAAGCGAGCCGGGGACGGTGGAAGCCCGGTGCGGATCGGTAGAGGAAACGCCCCTCTGAGATGCAGCCTGAAGGTCTTTGGACTGCGTAGGGTGAGCCGGGTACGCCCGTTACAGCACGCAAGCGGCTCCGTCCTCCCGGGATGGCGGAGCAAGAAGAGTGGCACCGCGGGAAGTCAAACCTCTCGTCTCTTGATCTGGATGGTAGAGACAGGGAGGTTTTTCTGCTTTCAGAAAGTGAAATGTCACTAAACTTCGGCTGTCGCCATGAGAACCGGGCGGCAAGCCGGGTTTTACCAATCTTGTCTGGGAAAGGATGGACACATAGCATGAGTTACAAGCAACAAGTGGCTGAGAAATTGGCCGCTGCCCTGCAAACGCTGGGAGCGCCGGATTTCACGCCGGAAAAGGTGGTCGATCTGCTGGAAACACCCCCCAATCCGGCGATGGGCGACATCGCGTTTCCCTGCTTTCAGCTCGCCAAAGCATTGCGCAAGGCACCGCCGCTGATCGCCCAGGAGGTGGCACAGCAGGTAAACGGCGCGCCGGTCAAGGAGGTGCAGGCGGTCGGGCCGTACGTCAACGTGTTTCTGGATCAGGCGATCGTCGCCCAGGAGGTGGTGGGAACCATCCTGCGGCAGAAGGATGCATATGGCAGCCGCAATGTGGGCCAGGGCAAAAAAGTGCCGATCGACCTCTCCTCCCCCAACATCGCCAAGCCGTTCTCCATGGGCCACCTGCGCTCGACGGTGATCGGCAACGCCATCGCCAACATCATGGAGAAGCATGGCTACGCGCCGGTGCGGATCAACCATCTCGGCGACTGGGGAACCCAGTTCGGCAAGCTGATCGTCGCCTACAAGAAATGGGGCGATGAAGCCAAAGTGAAGGCCGAACCGATCAAGGAGCTGCTTGCCCTCTACGTCCGTTTCCACGAAGAGGCGGAACACGATCCGTCCCTGGAGGATCAGGGTCGCGAATGGTTCAAGAAGCTGGAGGACGGCGATCCGGAAGCGGCGCGCCTGTGGCAGTGGTTCCGGGATGAATCGCTGAAGGAATTTATGAAAATCTATGACCTGATGGGCGTGAAGTTCGACTCGTTCCACGGAGAAGCGTTCTACAACGACAAGATGGATCGCGTCGTCGCGCTCCTGGAGGAAAAGGGGCTGTTGACCGAGTCGGAAGGGGCGCTGGTGGTCACGCTCGACGAGTATGGCATGCCCCCCTGCCTGATCAAAAAGTCGGATGGGGCCACGCTGTATGCCACGCGCGATCTGGCGGCCGCGCTCTATCGGCATGAAACGTACGACTTCGCCAAAGCGCTCTACGTCGTGGGAAACGAGCAGCGCCTTCACTTCCAGCAGCTTTTTAAAGTCCTGGAGAAAATGGGCTATGAGTGGGCGAAAGAGATGTATCACATCCCCTTCGGCATGATGCTGAAGGACGGCAAGAAGATGTCCACGCGCAAAGGCAAGGTGGTGCTGCTCGAAGAGGTGCTCGCCCAGGCGATTGACGACGTCCTGAAGGTGATCGCCGAGAAGAACCCGACGCTGGAAAACAAGGAGGAAGTAGCCCGCCAGGTTGGGGTGGGTGCCGTCATTTTCCACGACCTGAAAAACTACCGGCTGAACGATATCAACTTCTCCTGGGAAGAGATGCTTACCTTCGAAGGGGAGACCGGCCCCTATGTCCAATACACCCACGCGCGCGCCTGCTCGCTGCTGCGCAAAGGCGGCTACGAGCAGCCGGAGAACGGCGCTGCGCTGGCGGAGGGCGCGCTGGAGAGCAAGGAAGCATGGGCGGTCGTTACCCTGCTAAACAGCTTCCCGGAAGTGATCGACCGGGCGCGGGAAGAGTTCGACCCGTCGCAAATCGGGAAATATGTGATCGACCTGGCGCAGGCCTTCAACAAGTTTTATGCCAACGTGCGCATCCTGGCCGAAGAGGAAGCGGTGAAAACCTCCCGCCTTCATCTTGTGGCAGCAGTGGTCATCGTGCTGAAGGAAGGGCTGCGGCTGCTCGGCCTGCAGGCGCCGGAAGAGATGTAAGTAGCGTCAACCGAAGTTGTGGAATAAAGAGGCATGGAGTGATGGGGCCAAGCGAGCTCCTTTGACGACCGACTCAGCGAAGAAACGAAAGACGCGGGGAAACAGGGGGCGTGAGTCTCACATCGCTGAACCAGCTAATATCTTGTCAAGCCAATTAATTAAATAGCATCATTATTTGTGGTATACTTTAAAAAGGGTATAACAAACCAGCCTTCCAAATTCAGTTGGAAGGATCTGGTTATCAGTCCTATCCGTTATCGTTATACGGTCTGTTCTTGATAAGGAACGCCTTTCTTCAGAATAGCGTAGATGAGATGGAGAAGTTTATTGGCACATGCAATGACTGCTACTTTGTAAGGTTTGGTCTCACGTTTCTGATCAAAATATTGGCGAAGGCGTGGATTTCCTGACCTTCTCAGGCTGCACTGCACCGCCATATACAAAGCTTTTCGAAGGCGCTTGGATCCTCGCTTCGTGATGCTCATTTGCGTTGCCGTAAACTTTCCGGACTGATGAACGCTTGGATCAATCCCCACGAATGCCACAAGTTTCTTTGGATGGTCAAACCTCTCGATTTCTCCGATTTCGGACAAAATTGTGGCTGCAATTTTGGGACCGATTCCTGGAATCGAGAGGAGAAGATCATATTCCTTTACTTCCTTGGCCAGAGTGTCGATTTGCTTTTCCAAGGTTTTGAGATGCTCTTGAAGCTGAAGGAGTAAGGTAATGTATGTCTTAAGGGAAAGCAAATGGCTTTCCAAAACCGTCTGCGTAGAGGGGCAATTCTGTGCGGCGGTCAACACCTTTTGGGCCTTCTCCAAGGCCCATTTTTTTGATTTCGTCGGTGCGAAACCCAATAGGCAGTCGGCAATGGCTTCCTCATCCAGCTTCATCATGGCGTCTGGCATCGGATAGTGATTTAGGAGGGTTAATG